>NZ_JACGFN010000001.1:0-1200000 GCF_016950255.1 Pectobacterium brasiliense
CACGAACGACGACTGTGTAGTTTCCATGTTTGGCTATGCGGGGTGTTACGGTCTGGTTCCTGCCCGTTAATGATCCGGAAGATCGATGGAAGGATTTTGACGGGAGAAAAACCGAGATAGATAAAGCGGCCATCATCGTAAGCGAAATCCGGTGCAATGGACGTTGAACCGGCTGCGACTCGCTTGGTATAGAGCCAGTTACGCGGCGTGGTTGACTGCTCAAATGCCGTTTCTATCTGCTGCTTTTCCTGTGTTTCACGCAGGAGTTTCAGACGCGCTGCGCTGGCTGCCTCTGATCGCCTGCGCTCGACATCCGGATAGCGAAAACGAATAATAAAGGCCTGTGAAGGCGAGTCATTCTCCAGTACGTTCAGTTCCAGACTGTAATCGCGGCTTCGATGTCACGACAAAGAGATTGGTTCTCCACTCGCTCGCCGTTGGCAGAAACACTTTATTGACGTTGTTGCCGTTATCATCGGTTACCGCTGGTGATAGGGTTTGGGCTGATACCGACCCGGTTATCGCTTTTGTGACTTCCCAGCCCTTAGGAAACCCCGCCTGCGCGTCGATGACTTCTTCATCGTCATCAAACAGGAGTGTGGTGAGGTAGCCGGGCGGGTGTTGACGATAGTCGCATTTTGGCTGTTATAGGTGACATTCTGCATTCGGCTGTCATACGTGCTGCTGCGCGGTATCGCCGCGCTCCAGGCTGTGGATGACATCAGAAGGAGACACAAGATCACGGTTGTTTTCAGCATTATTCGCCCTTAGTTCTTTATCGCGTTGATAGCTGGTCACGATGAACCCAGCGGGTTCACTTCTCGCTGGCTGTCTGTGAGTTGTTTGCGGGGGAGATAGCGATAAGTCAGTCGGATATTCCAGACATCTGTTTTAACCGAGTTATCGACAATGCGGCGGATAGTCCGTTTAATGCGTAGAGTCGCCAGATGGTCAGGTGCTGTAGCAGTCGCGGTGAACGTTGGAAATAATGTCAATAGACACGACATATTCCGCTTTATTGAAAATGATATCGGGTGCCTGATTGCTGTTAAAACCGTCGAGATAATCCCGGTTCACGCTGTCGCTATTGAATAACTGCACATCGTCGTAATCGCGCTGGAGAGCAAAATAGTTATAGCCCTCGCGGAGCCTGACATAATGCGCCCGCTAACGCCTGAGCCAGTGCTTTCTCTGCGGAAATACTCTGCTCTTTAATCCGGGTCATATATTCATAACGTCCGGTCTGTTTATCCACCGACCATAATTCGATTTCGGTGGTTTTCAGCGGTAGCAGAATAATCAGTGCGGTGATCGCCATTGCGGCCAGAGCAAACCCTATGGCCGCTATTCGCCACGCCATCTTTTTTTCCCGTTCATCCTTTTCCAGCAGGACAGATTCAAAGGCGCGGGATGACGCAATGATGCTTTCTGTTTCAGACATGCTTTGTCAGCTCCTGAATAATCGCGGGAGAATTAACCGGTTGGGGATCGCCAGATACTGGCGGGAGATCGTGCTGACGCTGTGCGCAGCCCATGAGGACGCATAGCATCAGAAAGATGAGGCTGGATTTCATATTGATTCCTGTGTTTGTCGAAGACAGAAATGCCGTACCGGCGGCGGTTGCCACGGCACGCGGTGGAGAGACTGCGTTAGGAGGAGATTAGCGGTTACGCTGTTGGTTGAAACGCTTCATGCTATCGATAGACGCCGCACGTTTTTGCCATGCGGATAGGGCTTTGCTGGTGCCTGCGGCGATAAGTGAACCTGTTGCAGTAGCGGCGCTGACGCCCGCTTTTGTCGCAAGTCGCGCACCTGTCGCACCGGCTTTCATGACCGGTTTCGCTACGTCAGAAGATGGTTTCGCCAGCCCACGTAGGCCGCCCATAGCGGCACCCTGTAGTGCTGCTTGAACGGCAACGCCACCTAATGCATTCGCGATTTTGGCTGAAAACCAGATAATGACGCCGGAAATAACACCCGCAACGCAGCACTGAACACCCAGTGTGATGATATTGGCGCTATCTGCAAAGTTAACCGCTTTATCTAATAAGCCATTGAGATAATTAATGACAATCCTGATGGATAACGCGGAAAACATAATCGTCAGGATCACCGTGAAGATAATTTTCAGCCAGTTGTTAAACATTGGAATAAGGAATCCATACAGCAGGCAGAAAATAAATAACGGTGCAGTGGTGGTCATTAATACAATGATAATTCCGGCTAACAGGTTAACTGCCGAACCAAATAGCAGAGTGACGATTGCACCTCCCCAGACCAGCAGTTGGGCAATACCGCCGTTGAGTTTTACATAGGTGGAATCATCCTGTTGATAAAGCTTTTGTCCTATCGTTTGCGCTTTCGCCCAGACGGTATCCAGTAACACCCAGACATTGTCATCACCGCTGACGCCGTCAGTTAATCCGTTAATGGAAGAAATGGCTAAATCCAGCCAGCCATCGAGATTTAAAACGAATGTCATGATTAATAACATTCGCCCGACATCCCATATGACATCTTCTACAGGCGTTTGGAGTTTTCCAGCCAGGGTTTGATAACCCCGATACGTGACAAATAACGTGAAGGAACTGACGGCGATAACGCTTACCATATCGCCGTACACGGAGGTTTGTCCCCGTAGTACGGCATGTAAACCGTCAGTGATCGTGTTGTTCATTCCAACAAACATACCACCTGACATAGATGACCCCTTTAATTCAAATCGGGAACCTTGGCATTTCCTGACGGAGTTCAAATCGCGCTTCTCGTGCATTTTTGCAATCTTGGGAGTCATCACCGGATGATTCACACGCTTTATATCGCTGGTTCATTTCATCCGGATGTTCTTTGTACCACTGCGTTGATTTTGGGTTGTCACACCCCGCCAGAAATAATGAGCTTAAAATAATCGGAAAAATGCAAAGTGACGTTTTCATTCTTACCCTCTCAATAATTAAAGTCAGGAATCGGAGCGGCGAGTTGTTGTTCATTGAATGCTTTTTGCCGCTGTAGAGTCAACATCGCGGCACGCTGTTCAGCCTGCTTGACTGACATTTCCCATTGGCTGGTTAATGCATTCAATTGTACGCTTTTGGCTGCCACCGCGTTAGCCAAGTCCTGTGACTCTTTCGAGTCTTTGGCGTTGGCTATGCGGTCGGATAAGTCTGATATATCGTTTAATGTGCTATTAATCTTGTTTTGGACATCGCTGGTATTCTCAATTGAGACTGCCTGATTGAGGACAAGTTGTTTGCAACTTTCAAGATAACGTTGCGATGAACTGGACTGATTACAAATATCAAACGAGTGATATTTGTTATATAGGCGCTGAAGGTCAGAAGAATAATAACCGTTTGAGTTGGTCAGCAGGTCATCCAGTGAAATACTATTTTTACGGAGATGTTCGATATCGTTTTTTAGGTTTTTAGCATCGATGAGAAATCCCTGAATATTTCGTATACCTGTTGCGGTCGCTAATTGCTGCTTATAGGCATCAAGCTCGCTTTTATAATGGGTGACTGTGTCCTGCCATTGCTGGAGTTTCTGTACCCATTGGTTAATCGACTCGGTATTACTGGCGGCATCAAATACCGGGATACCGGCGCTTATCGCTGGTGTAGACATCAATAGCGATAACGCCAGACACATCTTTCTGGTTTGCATGGTGATGACCTCCAAGGTGAATATCAGATAGCGTTGTTAAGGAACGTTTCTTTCCAGTCTTGAGGGGACATGCCTTCCTGATAAATAGCATCAAATATTTTCAGGTTGTCTTCACTGCCGCTCAGGATTTTGGTGATGTTCCCGAGGCCCGATAAATCCATCCTTGCCATGGCGACAAACGGGCGCGTTTCACCAGCACGTAGTGGTGTTTTCAGGACAACCATATAATGCTCGCCGGGATCAAGGCTGCGAACCATGTCGTAAACGCTTTCAGGGACTTTCATTTTCTCCACGTAATCCACATGGTTGGCTTTGGGGTTAGCGAGAAAGATTTGCGTGCTGCACTGCTCAATGATCGCCGGAGCGATGGGATACCTGACGATTTCATCGGGTGACTGGGTGGCGGGGATAAAAATGCCGTTCAGTTTGCGGATCACCTTGAGCATATTGAGGGAGAATTTAGAAAACTCGACATCCGCCAGCCATTTCCAGAACTCATCCATGAACATCACCAGTCGGCGACCATCCAACAAGCTGGTAACGCGGTACAGCAGGTAAAAGGTGATCGGCCCGCGAATGTCGTCATCATCCAGGAATTCCGTGCCGTCGATACCAAAATTATCAATATTGCTGATGTTGAACGTGTCCTCCTCGTTATCGAACACCCAGCCGAATTCACCACCCTGCGCCCACTGTTTTAGTCGTATACGCAGGCCGTTAGTTCGTGCCTCTTTGGTCGGTGGTTCGGGCAACACTTCCAGCAATCGGGTAATACCATAGCGGCGATATTCCGGCGGATAGTCCAGCATGATGGTGTCCACCGCAGTGCTGATACGCTCTTCATCGCGGGGATCGAGTGGCTTACTGTCACGACGGCACAGCATCCGGATCAGCCGCTTGATAAAGCTGATATTCCGCCGGGTAGGCGGAAGTGAGAACGGGTTAAATCCGGTAGGGATACCGGTCCGGATTCGGAAGTAACGACCTCCCATCTGGCGGATCGACATCTCTGCCGCTCTGTCTTTATCAAAGTAAACGGTGGTCAGCCGTTTGATGGTGGCAGAGGCGGAAAATGTTGCCGGATTGCGGTACTTCTGCGTCAACTGTTTCATCATCGTCATCAGCAGGGTCTTTCCTGAACCGGTTTTACCGATGATGGCAGTATTCCCCGGCGTTTTCTCATTGAAGTCATTCCGTCCTGCCTGACTGTCATGCACGTTCAGATAATAACCGCCACCACCGGGAGATTTCAGGATGGCGATAGCCTCACCCCACGGATTGCCATTACGCTTGTGAGGATGAAAGTTATGCAGACTCCCCATATCTGCGTAGTTCTGGCTACTGACCACCACCAGACGCGGTCGCAGCGAGTAGACGCCGGGGAGTTGAGCCAGATAGGCGGCAGGTAACGACAGCGTGGACAGGGATGTCATGATGCCGAGGTCGTTAAAAGGCTGGGCCAGCGCATTGGTCTCCTTTACCACCTGATCGGCGCTGGCGGACGAGACCAGAAGGGAGAAGTGATACTTGCCACAAGACACATGCCCGGACTGGAGCAGATCGCGTAAGACGATTAATTCTTCACGCTGTGAAATGGCGTCATCGTCGGTTGCGTTCAGCCGTTTTTCCGCCAGTCGGATATGATTTTGCGCTTCATCCCGTGCCATACAGGTAAAAGACTGCGTCAGTACATACTCGCTTTCGGCATACAGCAGCGCATCCAGCAGGCCGGTATAGGTTTCCGGTGAATAGTCTTTAATTTCCAGACTGCGGAAGAAGCGGGAACCGCCGACCATTTGACATTCGGCGGTATCGGTAGTGAAGAATACATCCGGCGTGCTGAGTGTGTGATAAAACGGTGTATGCGTTACCGCTACATTCTGCCATTTTCCCGTCATCAGGCGATGGTAGAAAGCCAATTGCGAAGAGTAAACCCGACCTTTCTCCTCATAGAGGCCCAATGGCATTGCCACATAACGCGACAGGGCGGTGTGGATAGCTTCATGGTGCTCCAGCATCCCTTTCAGAGCATCATCCAGCGCCGCTTTCCTTTTTCCGGCGGGCTGCGTCTTCATGATTTTTTTCTCCAGTGTGGAGAATGGGACATAACAGACGGTAAAAAATAGTCGGTGTCGCCAAAGCGGTTTCTCTTTTAGTGGCTGGTAATAGTGTTCAGTAACTTCATCCGAAAAGGGGATGACCGAACTGGCCTCAAAGCCATCCTGATATTGCTCCCGTATGCGGTGAATATAGAAGGTGATCGGTAGCCCTTCATACGAGCGGATCAGGTTGTTAAGGTGGCTTGTCAGCAGTGTCAGATGATGTTCATCCTCACATTCAAACACAGTACCGCCCAATTCCCAGCTAGCGACTAAATCACCGGCGCGATTTCTTATGATGTGAGGGTGAATGTGCGAAGAGTAAGGAATGTATTTATCCAGCGTGATGCGCTTGTTTAATTTCATCTTAGCGGTAAACTCCGAAACATCGACGGCGTCATAGTGGCTTGCCAACATGGCACTGGCACCGAAATGGCGATTGGTGGCAAATCGCCCACGGGTTTTAAAGGCCAGCCACAGCAGTCCGAAATAATGAATATCCGTTCGGGCTTTTGCCTTCATTTCCAGCCAGGCAGGGATTAATAACAAGGCAAGGTAATAGCTGGTGTAAACCGACAGCAGGACGATAGCCCCGCTGACGATCACGAACGGGACGAGAGGGATACCCATAATGGCGGCAGGGCGGGTCAGCGCTTTGTTCAGGGTGGTCATCGGTTCCCCCTAGGATGCCCAATAGGCACCAAAGCCCGATGCACCGACGATCAGGATGGCTCCGATAATGACGTTGCGCATGTCATGCAAACTTTTACCGTCAAACAGCACCTTGTAGCCCACCCACATGGTTGCCAGCGTGATCGTGACGGCGGCCAGCCCGAGCAAACCGGTGGAGGTATTATTCAGCGTATCGTTGGCTTTATTAAATCCGCTCCCGGCTGCCAGCGTTTGGGTCGATATCAACAGGGAAGAAAACGCAGGCCGGTATTTACGTTTTTGCATCGTCATTTCTCCTCATTAATTACAGGTAGGGACACATCGCCGCGAAGGATGGCGTTGGGATAGTGCAAGGAGGTCAAAATCGGTGTGGTTTTATCGGTAAGCTCACCGCGTAGGACGGTGATTGGATAATGAATCTCTGAATTGGATTGGCTGGTGGTACTGTGCTGGAGATCTTCCCGCGTTGACGGGACCACATAGCCAATACGTTGGATATAGCTGGTTTGGTTAAAGGCAGATTCTGGCTGCTGACCCGCATCGAAATTACCGGAATAGTAACAACTGAGTGCTCTTCTCAGCGTACCACCGCGTTGGTAGCAGTCGGTGAGGATGCGCTCAAAAATGGATAGATTGGTGCAGGGGTCTAACAAGTCATGGGCGGTCACGCCGTAATGGCGGAAATTGGTACTGGTGATTTGCATCAGCCCAACCGAATAGCGGCGACCTTTTTCCTTTACCCGGTTGATGATGTTGACGGCAGCTTGCTTGCTGGTGGGCTGATGAGAAATGACACCTACGCTGCCGGGTGTTCTCTCTTTCTTTGGCACAATCTCAGCGACGGCATAAGGATTAAAGCTGGATTCTACTTTTGCCATATCAGACGCGGTGGAGGGGTGAATAGTAGCGGCACACTGCATGACCGCCGCCATAAAAGCAGTGGGTGAAAGCATGGTTGCCTCGGTAACAAGTCTAGCCACATGTAGCCATCAGACTGTCGGTGGCAGGGGAAAGGTGCGTGAAGATTGAGTGTTAATCTTGCTGGGGGGCTTGCGGTATGTCGCTATCGTCTCTCGGTTCCAGGAGCACCAACTTACCGGAGACAGCAATACCGGGTGTCAGTACGATGTTCAATCCAGGTTTGCCGTTATGAGCGAACGCTACGCCGACCTTTGTCCAGTACGTGTTTTTCTCTCCGTTAGAATTGGGCTGGTTTTCCTGCGTGACAAATACGTGATAGGTAGGTTTTCTCATTCTATTTCCTTTAATAAAAAGTCATGGTGAATTAACTCAATTGATCACATCCCGATTCTGCATTCCGGTTTCAACGGGTCAGCGAGAACATTCAGCGGCACCCTGAATTGTGGTTGCGTGACAGCCCGACTCATATTTTGAAAGAGCAATACTCGGCCCGGACGAATAAACGTCCATAAAGCTCACCAGTAGAAGGTGACGCGATTAGCGTGCGATATCAGCGTTAGGATGAGAATGAGAAAATCAAAAAGGGAATGAGAGAGAAAATATTTCGCGTGCTAATTATTTATAATGAATGAGTTTTGTTGGATTTGCTTTGATACTATTATAGTTTATGATTATACCTAATCTGACAGAAAATCTTGTGCTGGAAAAGATATTAAATCGTTATTTAGATAGGATCTTAGAAAGGTGCTGCATATTATGCTAAATAACAACACGCTAGAATAATTTGGCAGTATCGAATTACAAAAGGATATATTGAATGTCATCTAAACCTCAAGAGAATATTATCAATTTAAAAGCAAAGGTTGTAAAAACATTTCAAGATAATATTAATTATTCAAATCCTAATCAAGCCGTGAATCAAGCAGATTCTCTGGATGCTTTATCAAAGGACCTATATGCTGACTCCAAACGTTTCATTTATGAACTATTACAAAATGCTGATGACTCCGCTGTTGATGGCAAATCCGTTAATGTATGGATAAAAATTATAGAAAATAATTTAATTGTTGCGCATTCTGGAAAACCGTTTGATGAAAGAGATATCCAAGGTATTTGTAATATTAATAATGGTACAAAAAAATCTGATATTACAAAAACTGGTTATAAAGGAATAGGCTTTAAATCTGTTTTTGGGCAGTCACAGAAAGTAATTGTCTTTACTAATAATGAGTATTTTAAATTTGATGTCAATTATAAACACAACTGGCAGTGGGAAGAATCCTCACAGGATAAATGGGAAAAAGAAAATGATAGAAAATTTCAATATCCTTGGCAGATTATTCCAATTTATCTTCAGTCAAACGAGATAGAGACAAACATACATGAGTATCTTCGGTCTATTAAAGCTACCGTTGCAACAGTTATTGAGTTAAAAAATGATAAAGACATCATAGATTCTCTTCAAGAACTTTCTCAAAAAACAAATATGTATCTTTTTCTTAAAAACATTTCTAATATTATTTTTGACACAGAACGAAGTGTGAATGTTTCGATAGAAAGGAATGCTAATGGTAAAGTTCACTTAGGGTGTAATAATAATTGTCAATCTACTTGGTTATCAAAAACCTTTGAAATTTCTCTTCCTGAAGATATTAAAAATTCTCTATCTTATGACCAAAATATTCCTGATAAATTTAAGTATATTGAAAAAGTAGATCTTACGTTATCTGCACAAGTAAAAGATGGCTCTATTGTTAAACTACATCGTACAGACAAACTATTATATTCTTATTTGCCAACAGATGAAACAAAATATGACTTCCCAGTTTTAGTGAATACAAGTTTTTTGACTACCGCAAATAGAGAGTCTCTTCATGCCAGTTCAGTATGGAACCAATGGTTGTTTACACAAATTGGCACTAAACTATTTGAGTGGATAGCCGAATTGGTTCAATCAGAATATCAATTTCAAGCGTATAACTTACTTCCAAATAAAATTATTAGCGATACTTTAGGTGAACAATTCAACAAAGCTATGGATATAGCTTTGCAAACAATTTCTTTTGTAACTGTCAAAAATGGAAAGTTAGTAAAAGTAAAAAACGCTATCGTAGATTTCACGTTTTTATCTGATAAGGATTTCGTTGGTGAAGAGCCAATCCAAAAATTATTAACGGCAGAAGATAAACATTTCACTACAAATACAGGGTTTGGAAAAAAACTTAAGGAGTTAGGAGCAACAACTTTTGAATGGAAAAATGTGCCAGACTTACTTTCTTCATTTTTTTTTCAAAGTAATCATTCCTCTAAGAAGAATATTGAGTTAATAAATCATTTCCACTATTTAACTCATCTTGAAAAGTTCACTGATTTGAAGACAGAAGATATGAAAAATATATCTTTTATTCTCGATCATAAAAAGGAATTGTGTGTCCCTCAACAAATATCCTTTCCATCAACCGATGATAAGAAATGGAATGACAAAACAACTACTCTATCGTTTGTACATGAAGATGTACAAATATGGCTTCGTAATAAACCAGATATAAAAAACTGGCTAGAAAATTTAGGAGTAACCGAAAAAACAGATACAACTTATATTGAGCAAATCATTATTCCTAATATTGACACATATATTACGAGTGAAAATGCCATTTCAGCTATACAAGATTTGTTTCGTCTATATGAGAAAGGAGAACTTAAAAGAGATCTAATTGAACGATTGTCAATAATTAGATTGTTAACAAAAAGTGGTAATTTAAAACCAGCAAGTGAATGTCATTTATCTAATTTTTATGACCCTAGATTCGCAATGGAAGAAATTTTAGATTTAGATGTTTTTGTGAATAATTCATATTGTGTGGATGAAGGTAATCGAAGTGGCTGGAAACATTTTTTTAAAATGATGGGGGTAAAAGATGACACGGAAATTATATTTTACCCACAAAAAATAAATAAAAATGATTTCATTAATGCAGGATATCACTCAGCATATTTTTATGCTGATGATAAAAAGTTCAAACCATTCCAACGTATTTTTAGCTCTGATGCATTCAAGAATTTTATAACTATAAGCTACCTTGAGGCTATACAAGGCAATATAAAATTTTCATTTTTATTTTGGCGAGATTTTATATCAAATAATGAGCCATCTATAATTAGTAATCATGCTACTGCATTTTGGGGGCTTTATGGAATGCCAGGACAAATAAGCGGAAGCCCAGTTGTTAACTATATTCCATGGTATGTGAAAAATATTGCTTGCATTCCAGCAACTGATGGTCATTGCTATTCATCCCCCCATATTTTTTTAAATACTCAAGAAATTATAGATATAGGTGCTAATTACTTACCGATATTTCATGGTATAGAGCTTACCCCTGAATGGTGTGCTTTTTTTGAATTTAATATTAAGCTGGAATTAAAAGACTACTTAACTGTTTTAACTAAAATTTCGCAAGATACAGAAAGTGAGGGAGTAGTAAAAAAAGTAAACATCCAAAGAGTTAATCTTATTTATAAGAATATCCTGAATCAATGTCTAAATTGGGGAGGAAGTGAGATTAAAATAGTAAAAATATGGAGTGAGTCAAATAAATTATTAAATACCCACAATAAATTTACCGAATGTTATTCTTTAAAATATTTTATAGATGGTAATGAATCAATCTTTCAAGAGCAGTTTAGTTTTATCAATCTTGACGCTGAAAATCAGCAGCATCCTCATTTGGAAAAACTATTGAACTACTTAGGTATACAATTCTTAAGACAAAGTGATTTTGAGCTAATTCCAATAGATGAATCTAAATGTATTGAATTAGAAGAACATTTAACAAACATTTTTCCTTATTTTAGAATTTGGATTGAGCATGGTGTAAATAATAATATTGAGACATTAAGGGCGCTAGAAGACTTACGGCGAAATATCTATAAATTAAGTATCAATCATGCCACAGAACTAAAAATACAATATTCAGAGATAAATTTTACAAAAGATACAAATGTTCATTTTGATGGAGAAGAGGTGTATGTAACAAATCCTTGGTATTCAAATAGTGTTTTATTAACATTACCTACTCAATTATGTCGATTTTTAGGTTTGCAAGGGCATGATAAAAAATTGGATTTTTTACTTAGGTCTAAAATTGAGGAGATACAAAAATATTTTTCACAAGAAGATATCACTATCCCTGAAGAAATTTTAAGTCAACATGCGCATAAAAATAAAAACTTAATAAATCAAACAATTACCAGTATATCAGGAACCAAATCATCACTAGCAATACATGAAAAAGTATCTTCAGAATATCTCCATATGAGTAAAGCTGATTTAGAAAAATTTAGATATACAAAATCTATTATTTCTCGATCTATGGCAAGTATTCTTAGGTATCTTAGTGCTCATAACGATTATGATTGTACCAACCATTATGAAATTACTGATAGTATCATTGGCGGTATTAAAAAAAATGGGCATGAAATTGCAATAGTTGCTAGACCATCAGATAACAATCAAGTCATACTTTATGATGGATCAGAGTTTGATGTGTTATCACATGCTGATGCGGAGTTTTGGCATGAAGATGGCGAGACTCCACCTAGACAAATACGTATAGGACAATTAATTACACAACTAGATATAAATAGAATACCTATCAGAAAGGTAAATGTCTCTACAAACGATTTGACAGCATCATTGAAAGCTAAGTCTCAAGTTTTAGATTTTGATGTAATTCCATTTGTTCCAGCAAAAATGGCACGGGTAATCGCATCTTTTGCAAATACCGATGGAGGGAAAATCATATTTGGAATTAAAGAAATCACAACAGATTCAGTGGAAATAGTGGGGGTAAATATAAGAATTGATGTGGTAGGAATGGTTCAGAAAGCCATTTCAATGTTGTCACATATCCCAAGGATTAACTATGAGTGGGTGCATTCCGAAGGTAAAAATATATTTTTAATTGAAGTGGAAAAACAAAAAAATCATAATGTTCTATTGAATGATATGAAGTACATTAGAGCTGGGAGTGCGTCTATTTTAGAAAAAGGCGATACTAATAAAATAACCCTAAATCACCCTAATATTTTAAGAACTTTTGCCATCATAATATCTATCGAGAATTATGCCCAAAGAGGTGAAAAAACAATTTCACCAGTGAAATATGCAAATAATGATGCGCTAGCGTTCAAAGAGTTATTAATTAACAATATGAATGTGAAGGAGGAGGATATTTATTCATTCAACGATAGTCAGGCCTTGGGCGCTGATTTAAAGAATGGCTTGAAAGGAATATTTTTCCAACTAACAGAAAATGATCGTTTGGTTTTTTATTATGCAGGGCATGGATTTCATAATGGTATTACAAATTACTTAACTACCTATGATACTTATCCATCAAACTTATTGGACACAACGGTATCTTTACGTGAGGTTTTATTAGACCCTCTGAAGGACACATACTGTAAAAATGCCCTGATATTTATTGATTCTTGTGCAGAACACCTACAAAGAGACAGTCACAGAAACACTGTTTTTAATATGGATGATGAAGAGTTCATGTTAATAGCAAGTGAATTCCCTAGTTATAGTATTTTCCTTTCTTGCCAAACTGGAGAACGCTCATTTTCTTGTGATAAATTAGAACATGGGGTCTGGACATACCATTTAATTAAAGCTTTATCAGAGGAAGTTAAAAAGATAAATAACTGCACATTCATTACTGATAAATTATTACGAGACTATTTATCGAAACATGTCTCTGAATATGTGAGCGAACAGCTCAATCACAGCCAGAATCCAAAAGCTATTTTAGAATCAAGCTATGAAAATGTCATTATTTAGAATTTGAAAGTATGGAATTAATATGATCTGAACTCGTTTTCAATAAAGAGCGTAACGTCCGCTACTCGCCCACAGCGGACGACAGCTTCGTGTCAAAATTGGAGGTTGTTAACTTTGTTCTGTATTCTGTACAAATTTACTGTTGAGCTGGTTTTCATCGGCGTTTTTGTCGATGAGAATCAGCTCAGACGGAAATCACCAACAAGATAAATGCATATGCCACTTTTAATAATGGTAAAATTGAGAGGTTACGATGGTAAGGCTATGTTTTTTGAGTTTTTTTATTCAGTTTTTTCCCTTTTACAATGGGGATTTAATTATTAATTTTTGGTTCTAATGGCTTAAATTACTTTAAATTTTATTATGTCATAATATAAATAAGGAACTAGTGATGACATTAAAAGAAAAATTTGACGTCGATGATTTTGATCCGAAACTTGAAGCATTGGATTTATTGACCAGTTATTCATGTACTATGCAATTTCTTGAACATTTTCAAGATGCTATCTTTAATAAAGAAAAACAGACGTTATCCGTTAAGGACGTTTATATCGAATATCTTTTTTCACTTGGATTGATCAATACTGTAGATGATTTACCCAAGGTACTAACTGGCAGGAAAGATAACCCTAATGAACAACAAGCCATAAGAAATATAAAATATCCGCTTGGGCTTGGAGCCATAGCTGCCTATATGTGTTTAAACTTAGGTGTCGCCAAAGAAATAGTAGCTGATAAAATTCCTAATAAACGTTCATCTAAAATAAAGTCTGCTTGGTTTGTTGACGAGTTTGACATAATTATAGATGAAGGGGACGGAAATCCATCAGTAAGCAGGATAATAACACGTCTTCGAAACTCTATCAGCCATCATAATTTTAAGTTAAGAATACCAGATCACAAACTTAATGAACCGGATTTGAAAGACAAAATTGAAATTTATTTTTATGATACTGACGGAAAGTCTGGCAATGATTTCTATGCAATAGCATCATTTAAGACTGTCGAAAAAATCATTAAAAAAATACATCGTACAGAATACATATTTCATAATTGCCCTGTATTCAGTGAGGATGATTTGAACTCTGAAAATATCGTTAAATACGTCGAAAGTTGTTTCATTCATTTTAGCCGACCTTATTGTAAACAACGTCTTGAATTTAATGGGGTTAGAATGCTTGATCCATTAAAAGCATATGAATTAAAATCAAAATCGGGTTTTTTCGAAATGTCACATTCTGATGTGGTAATGTATAAAGTGTGTTTTTCTCTAAATGGAAAAAACTGTGATGATCTGTATATAGATATTCCTTATTTTAGTGAGGGTAATTCAGAATCATTAACAATTGAAGGTGAATTATGCTCATTGGGCGAATATCCCATGGAATGGATTTTGAATGATATAAGGTCTCCGCTTTGTCGATTAGATAAAAAAATAAGAGATATGATTAAATGTATTATTCATGATCATATATGATATGTAGACATTGAGAGCATGAATGTAGGTGCTCTCGTTTTAGTTTAATGATCTGTCGAGGCTTCCGGCGTTTTGAACTATATTTAGCCAGCAATTATAAGTAATAATGGCAGTAGTTTTCAAGTTAGTCTTTTGCCGCTTAAAATACGAATAGTGACTTATTCGGATAATAAAAAAACGCGCAGAGAAGATAACTTCTCTGCGCGAATGTCATTTTGTTATCATAGCTGACGGCGCTCAAGAATAGTCTGGCATTCCGTACAGGTTGTCACGCCCGGCAGAGTTTCTCTCCGCTTCTCGGGAATAGGTTCACCACACAAACGACAGTAATGTAATGAGGGTGTAGTTGCTGGCTTGAAACGGTTCTGTTCAATCATCTCTTCCAGACGTTGCTCATTAAATTCTTGATCGCGATCGATCTCATCTGGCATGCGATGTCCTCCTGTTCAGTGCTTCTTTCTCACAAAGGGTGATACGGTTCCAGACGGCGGTCAGGGAAAGCCCTTTCTCGCGGGAAGACAATGATTCAGTAACCTGCATGATTGCTTCCAGTGCGTCAGGTGTATCAAGGTTTTCAGTGCGTTTCTTTTGCCATGACAGCCAAATTTCTGCATCAATGGCTTCATCTGGGATAGGTGTTCGGCCATAAGGGATGGTGACACCCAGCAACCGGCGACGAGCGCAGACTTCATTCGAGGTGAGGCCAAAAAAATGATTAAGGAGTGCAATAGATCCTCCCAATCTGACGGCGCGATTTATCTGCTGCTGGCGTTGCGCTTCCTGGTGGGACAGCATCAGGATCTGTTGTAGAACGTCGTGACGGACAGTGATCGACATAAACTGTGCGGATGCCCGGCTGACGATAAACAGTTCGTCGAGGGATAGCTGATTGAGGGCATTCAATTCGTCGAATGTGAATCCTAACGTTTCACAATAACGAAAATTACCTTCCTTGAGTGCGGCAAGGGCGTTTGTTAATACCGCGTAATTCAGTGAGGGGAACATAATGCTATATCTCCCTTCAGCGCGTTAAGCGGTTAGCTAATTTGAAGTTAATCCATTCGTCAATTTCAGATTCAAGCCAAGCCACACTGGCAGGTCCAATCTTTATTGAAGAGGGAAAGGCTCCTTCTTTCATGTACAGGTAGATTTGCGAGCGTTTCAGGCCGGTTTTTACTTCCACTTGTTTCAGACGTAATAACTGATGCGATGTCATAAATACCTCCAGTGCAGAAATGGGATATGCCCGGAGATGACAAAAAAACACAGTGAGGAAAGGAGTGAAAGTTGAAGAGCCCGTATTACGGACACCACAATCCTTAATACGGGTTTTAGATTGAAGCGTGTAATGTCATTTTAATTAGGGGCCTAAACGGACGTCGGTGAACCACGTTCAAGCGCCGTCTTTAACGTATCGCCGCTGAATCGGTCGGTCATGCCTTCGTCTGATGCCCATTGTTCAAAGATGGACAGAAGCTTATAAGGTTGCCTAATTAATGGGCTGATAGCTTCATTGTTTTTACAGGCAAGCCAGAACAGTCTGGATAATGGAGTGGATATACGTGTCGAGGAGGGGGGAGAGGTATCGTTTTTGGCGGGCATATTAATTAATTTCTCAAGTTCGGCATGTTTGATGACAAAACAGGCATCCTTTGGCAAATCATGAATCGGAAAATATTCTCTATGGCTATACTGCTTTGTTTTCTGGTATGGGATTTTTTCAGTAATATGTGATGCGATATTTTTAGGAAGTCTCATGATTTGCTGTTTTATCCTTTCTCGATACCTGATTTTCTCAAATATTTGAAAGTGATCGTCGCCGATATTGACAGTAAGACCATAGTTAACGTGATTTTCTCCGATTACAGGTAGTGGAATACCCAGAGATCCCGCTAACAAACGTTGAACCAGTACATATTCATAGCCGATAAGCGTTGTATCAATCACTTGTTGAGTGGGGTAAGTATATTTCCCCTCGGTGGTGACGATTAAGTTTCTGTTATTGATAAAACAGTTTTTTTCGAGAATGCATAGCTGGTTAATCAAATGATTGCCTATAGGCTTAAGTTTTTCCTTAGCATTTGATGTTTTGATTCTTCGTAAGATGACTGGAGATTGGAAGTAGATCGAAAGGTTGATGTCACCATATAAGGCATGGCGATAAATATCAGCTTCTGTTAACGGTGAGTTTCTTATCTGAGTCGCTATCGCAATAGCTTCTGGTATCGTAATCCAGTTAAATGCATCACTTTTGGTATTGAACATCCTATTTTTCATTATCATGATTCATCTCCTTTATATGAAAATGATATATGCATAGGTGTCTAACATTCCCTTATGCAGCCATGACGTATAGATAGGATTCTAAAAATGAGGAATAGGATTAATGAGAGGTTGTTATTATAACGATGATGTTATTAATCGCTTTTCGCTGGTGGTCACAAAAATGTTCCAACTGGGACGCTATCAGCAGACGGGTCAACTTCCTCATGTCGATTTTTTTTCTGTGTGTTGCTGGTTTTATTCAGAGCAATACGGCCAAAGCTCCGCATCAAAAAGGAATGAAAATATCCTGATTCAGGGCATATCAATTGGTTCGAAGTAACTAACGAACCAATTGATGATGCGGAATGATTGAATCGAGTGGAGACCAGAATGTTATTCCCTGATTGTTGGCGATTAAGCCCAGCAAGTGATCTAATTGTTTTTATGACGAATTTCTCGCGCAATGCGTTGCCCTTGTGAATCGAAATAACGATTCGGCCAGATTTCACTCGCTGGAATGCCCAGTGCGTCGGCGATCAGTCGTTCACCTTTCGGCCAGGGTCGGTTTAGTGCATTTGCAAGCGTTGATGAACTAAGACCCGCCTCACGTGATACGGCTGCTAACGTCGTCTTTCGTTTGCGCAGGGCTGCAATGATATCGGCAGGATGCCAGTCCATTCGTTGTTTCTGTTGTTCAATGTTCATACTTCCTCCTCTTGGATTGAAACTTTACTTCTTCCAGTAAACTATATCTTTATTATGGTGTAAAAAACAATCAAAAATAAAGATAAAATTTATTTAGGAAAGAAATGCTTTAAGAAGGGCTTACCGAGAGAAGCGATAATCAGTCTATGTTGATCAGTACCGTGGATAACACCGTGATTGGTAAGCGATTAAGACTAGCCCGAGTGAATAAGGGATTAAAGCAGACAGAGCTCGGCTGTCTAGCTGGTCTGGATGAGGAAACAGCAAGCTCTCGTGTGAGCCAATATGAAAGAGAAATCAGTGCGCCAGATTTTGGGTTGGTTTCTCGGTTTGCTACAGTGCTGGATGTTCCTGAAGCGTATTTCTATGCTGTCGATGACGATCTCGCCACCTTGATCTTACAGTATCACCGTTTCAAGAAAGCCAACCCAAACTCCACGCTGCTCATCACACCTCAGTAAGGTTGGTGCCCTAATGCATCTGGTGTTCAATTCCTGTGCATTTACCCTTCTAAATTTAATTATTCCTACTCTCAATGAATTAAATCTTTATTTTTGGGTTTAAAATAACCAAAAATAAATTTTAAATTTACTAGGTGAAGAACCACTTTAAGAGAGGCATAGCGGGAACGGCGATAATCGGCTTATGTTAATCTGCGAAGCAGGTAATGCCGTGATTGGTAAACGATTAAGACTGGCGCGAGTGAATGCAGGATTAAAACAGGTCGAGCTCGGTTGTCTCGCTGGGCTGGATGAAGAGACGTCGAGTTCCCGCGTAAGCCAATATGAAAGGGAAGTCAGTTCGCCGGATTTTGGTCTGGTTTGCCGTTTTGCGGCGGTGCTGGATGTGCCGGAAGCCTATTTTTATGCTGTCGATGAAGATCTCGCAACGCTAATCTTGCAGTACCATCGTTATAAGAAAAGTAACCCTAATTCTACGTTGTTGATTACCCCGCAATAGACCCTTCATTCCTGTATCCGGCCTGAGTAATTTCCTGACGTTTCTAGATTTTTTGTGAAATGCTGAGGGAAAAAACTTCTCGCAGTCCGAAAAGCAGATCCTTTGATCAGGATCTGCTCTTAAGGGTGTTATCGATCAGGCAGCTCCAGCTGTCTTATGTTTTTGAGCATAAATGTATGGCGCAACATATCCTTCTCGATTGGTATCCAGATAATCCGACCACCATTGCATCATTGCTTTACGGGCATCGAGATATTCAGCTTTATGGATGTAAGCCGCTCGAACGCTATTGCGTTCCTGATGGCTCATTTGACGTTCAACGGCATCCTGCGACCATAGGCCAGACTCCATTAGCGCACTACAGGCCATAGCTCTGAATCCGTGGCCACAGATTTCATCTTTTGTGTCATAACCCATCAAGCGCAGCGCCTTGTTGACCGTGTTTTCGCACATTGGTTTATACGGATTATGGTCACCGGGGAATATCAGCTCCTGATGCCCGGATATTTCCCGTATCTGTTTCAGAATAGCGATGGACTGACGGGAGAGGGGAACGATATGCGGCGTGCGCATTTTCGCCCCACGCCCAGAGTAGCGGACACCGGGGATGGCTTCGCGGGTGGCTGGAATGGTCCAGATTTTGTTTCTGAAATCGATCTCAGACCAACGGGCAAAGCGCAATTCGCTGGAACGGATGAACAGGTGCAGGGTGAGTGAGACTGCCAAACGGGTTAATTCTCTCCCTTGCTTGTAGTCCTCAATGCTAGTCAACAGCTCTGGCAGTCGTTCCAATGGAAGGGCAGGGTAGTGGCGTTTAACGGGAGGGGCGATTATCCCGTCCAGATTTGCCGCCGGGTTGTGCTCTATCAACTCCTGATGCACGGCATGACGCATGATGTTGCACATATGCTGTCGGGTTCGTGCCGCCACTTCCAGCAAACCTTTTTTCTCAATCCCTTTCAGCAGGTTGATGAAGTGGCGAGTTTTCAGTTCTGTGACTGGCAAGTGTCCAATTATCGGGAAGATATGGTTGTTCATGCTAGCAAGCAGACGGATGGCATGATTTTCTGACCATGTTCGGTTGCTTTTATGCCAGCTCAATGCCACGGTCTTGAAACTCTTTGCAGGAGAACGAGCTGCTTTTTCAGCGGCACGTTGCTGAGCTGGGTTGATATTTTGCGCCAGTAGTTTACGGAGTTCATCACGCTTCTGGCGTGCTTCTGACAGACTGATTAACGGATAAGCGCCCAACGCTATGCGGGTCTCTTTGCCAAAAAAATAGTATCTGAAGTACCAGAGACGCGAACCAGTAGGTTTAACGTGAAGATATAGGCCGTGTGAATCGGATAGTTTTATGGGGGTAACAGGTGGTTTTAAGTTGCGGATTTTTGAGTCGTTAAGGGACATATGCGGGTCACTCCATTATCGAACCGGAAAGACCCCAAATCTGACCACCAAATTCTCCCGATGCGGAGGGTAAACTGAAAATACATCGGGAAGACTTTTCACGCTAACCTATTGAATCTAAATCGTATAAGGATTCGCAAAGAGGCATGAAAACAAGAATTTGGCTCCTCTGACTGGACTCGAACCAGTGACATACGGATTAACAGTCCGCCGTTCTACCGACTGAACTACAGAGGAATCGTGTGAACGGGGCGCATGATATCCGCCACCCGCGGTACTGTCAACGGCAAAATCAGCTTTATCGTCTGACTGTTTAGGCTGTGTACAATTCGCTGTTTTTTTATGGGTTAGTAAATGGATGGCGCGCGGTAATGGGTACTGCTTTGCCAGTTTTTTAGACGGGTGAGCGGATCCTGCCGATAGAACTTTTGGAAGCAGCGGTACAGATCGGGGAAACGCGCGTCGAGAAGTTCGGGGGCGCTGAAGAAGTATTCCGACAGCACCGCAAAGCATTCTGCCGGATCGTGGACGGCGTAGGGATCCATGCTGGCGGCATCTTCGCCCACCAAATCGATTTCTTCCTGCATGGCATCCATCGCGCCGTGCAGATGCTGTTCCCACGCAGCAATCTCACGCAGAGGGATAAGGGGAACGCCCGTCGCTTCGCCGCTGCTGCGGATGTCCAGTTTGTGCGCGACTTCATGAATGATGAGGTTGAAACCGGAGAGGTCGAAGGAATCCTGCACTTCCTGCCAGTTGAGGACAATCGGCCCCTGATCCCAGCTTTGGCCGGATTGCACCATTTTCCCCTTATGCACGAGCCCGATGTCATCCTGCCACTCTTCCTCAACAATAAACGGGCCGGGGTAAATCAGAACTTCATGGAAGCCATCCAGCGCATCCATTCCCAGCGACAGCACCGGCAGGGAAAACAGCAGGGCGATGCGCTGCTGCATAATGTCCGTCAACACCAGCTCCTGCAACGGAATCAGACGCTTTTGCTTCAGAAACTGATCGGCAAGGGCGACCAACTGCTGGCGCTCTTCGTCGCTCAACGGCGCGAGAAGCGGGATGGACATCGCAGCGTGCCAGTGTTCAAGCGTCTGCACCTGAGGTTGAGTGTTTTTCCACGGCCATTTAATCATTGTTATTGCTCGTTCAGTCGTCACTTGAATTTAAAGGCGAGGGCGGGTGCTGTTAACATGCCGTAAAAGTAGGCATCATGGCAACTGCTAAACGGAGAGACGTTGGAGCGGCTGAACGGGCCAGTCTCGAAAACTGGAGTCGGGCAACGCTACCGGGGTGTAAATCCCCCGTCTCTCCACCGCTATTCAAACACTTACCTCGCATTGAGTCTGTGACGCTTTCCACACTTGGCAGTGGCTTAAAGCGGACAGCTCAAATCCCCTTCTTCACAACGTAGCATGCTTTTAAATTCTTCCACGCGCTCGGCGGTTTTCTGCGTCAGGCACTGGGAATACACCATGCCATGCACCGATCCTCCGGTTGTTGGGAAGGTCTGAAACTCACAGTCAGCGTCGCGGTACGCGATCCATTTTCTCTGTGCTGACTTGAGCAACGCCTTGTGTTCTTCAATCACCAGGCGTTTTACGACATCCTGATACAGCCGATTAAGTTCACCATCCACTTTTTTATATTCATTAGCCGCACACTGGCTCATCTCCAACTGTGTGTTGGCGTTGCCACAATCTGCGGCAGTGGCTTGAGTGATAGGCAGTAGCGCAAAAAGAGCAATGGCTCGCTTTTTCATGATTGATCCTTTGTAAGTTGGCACTCTGCATTCAGGTGCACATGTGATGGGGGAACGGCTCTGCAAAGATTACTCTCAATCATCTCGTCCCGTACTGACAAATCCCATGTGCTGAACTACTTTCATAAGGAATCATCACGTTACGGAGGTTGATATGGGATTTTGGCGTATTGTACTGACTATTCTCCTGCCACCGTTGGGCGTGTTACTGGGGAAAGGCATCGGTGGGGCATTTATTCTGAATATTATTCTGACGCTGTTAGGTTATTTTCCTGGGTTGGTGCATGCGTTTTGGGTGCAGACGAAAGATGATGGCATTTAGTGGCTGAAAAGCCTGTTTGACGATGTAGGATGAAATAACGGGGGAGACATAGTGCTCCCCGTTACCTTTCTATTGATGGCGCGCTATTACGCGGCGCTCACTACCTGATTACGCCCTTGCTGTTTTGCCTGATAGAGCGCGATATCGGCGCGGTTAATCAGCGTATTTAGCGTTTCGCCCGCCCTATATTCAGCGACGCCGCAGCTGGCTGTTACCTGAATTATTCCTTCACGGTAGGGAATATGCGTGATCTCAATACTCTGACGTAGGGCCTCTGCGCGCTGCTGTGCGGCGTTGATATCGCAATCGTCGAGCAAAATGACGAACTCTTCTCCTCCCCAACGGCAGGATTGATCGCTGGAACGGGTATTGGCCGATAGGATGGCGGAAATCTCTTTTAAAACCAGATCGCCGACGTTGTGGCCGTACTTGTCATTAATTTTCTTAAAGTGGTCAATATCAATCAGAATAATGGAGAGCGACTTGTGCTGTAAGGCATTTTTCGTCCCAAGACGGCGAAATAAATAATCAAACGCCTGACGGTTCATGAGGCCCGTTAATTTATCGGTCGTCGCCATCTGTTCCAGACGGCGTTGATATCCGCCAATCGTCAACCACAGCAGAAACAGAAAAAGGACGCTGACAAACGTGCTGATGCCCAGATTTTTTAGCAATGTGGTGAACAGCCGTTTTTCACTGGGGTGACTGGTTTGCTCAACCATCAAATACCAGCCGAATTCAGGGATTAAACGGGTGTTGAGGAAAATATGTTCTCCGTTTGACTGATATGCGTAAGCGCCGCCGGGGGAGGTTAAAATCGTGGTCGCGATCCGGTTCAGTCCTTCCTGTTCTTGAATTTTTAGCGAGCGCGCGTAACTTTCTCCATGTAGCGTAATGTTGCCTTCTTTATCAATGAAATAGATTGTCCGATTATAGCGTTGTTCGTATTTTTCAATCAGGTGTTTAACGCGATCAACGGGTATGCCTACGCCGGTAATACCAATGAAATTGTTTTCATAATCCATGACCTTATGGTTGATGAAGATGTCCAGACGCGTGCGCTCTTCAGGATCGACGCGGAGATCGACAACGTAAGGCATGTCATCCGATAGCGCTTTGTGCTGGAAATACCATTGATCGTCAGGGGACGATTCCGAGACGGTTTTCAGGATGCGCTGCTGATCGTAATAGAGCCCGGTTTTATCAGAAATGAAAAAAGAAAATACGGTGTTGAAGCGGCGATCGATCTCTTTCAGATAGCGGAACAGGGCCTGCGGATCGCTTTCGTCTTTTAGTACCCAGTCGCGTAAAAAGGTATCGTGCGCCATTAGCGACGAAATAAAGATCGGTTTTAACAAGTCCTGCTGGATTTCCGAATAAACGTTATCACTGGTCAGCGGCAGGGTATTTTCTTCGATTTCTTCTTCCAGTGATTCTCTAGCCACTTCATAGCTGGTCCAGCTGATAACCAGAAAGGCGGTGAGCAGCATGGAGCCGAGTATTATGATTGCGCGTGTTTTGTCTAGCCAGCGGGCGTTATTGATGAATCCAGTCTGCAAAATAATATCCCCAGAGAGTTATTGCCGAGATAGGTGAATAAGCTTCTGTTTTTACGTAAAAATAGTGCTGCAACGTTTTACTGGAATGACGGTATGGCACAGCGGGTAAAGGAATCGCTGACTTATTGGATTCAGTATAGTGGTTCCTGTGCGGAAGTATTAGCGGCAGATTGCTGGAACGTAATGTTTTGTATTTAATTGTGGGCTTGTTAAAGCTCTCTTGTTGGTTTGATTATCCCTATGGTTAGATTTAATCAAACGATAACGTTGTGTGGATGACCATGAGCCATTATTCAGCAGCGAAGGAATCAGGCCCAACAGCGCTTTTATTGATTAATAAACATGCGCGGAATGGCGATTCCTCAGCACGCTATGTGAAAGAATTGTTACAGCAAAGCCAGATCAGCATCGTCGAACCGGATGAAAAAGAGACGGGTTCATGCAGCGATATTATACGTGCGTATGCGGGTCGGGTGGATTTTGTCATTATCGGCGGTGGCGATGGCACGCTGAATTCTGCCGCACCCGGCCTGGTGGATACTGGCTTGCCGCTGGGCGTGCTGCCATTAGGGACGGCGAATGACTTTGCCCGTACGGTGGGGATCCCCCGAGAGATTCGGCAGGCCGTGCAGGTTATCGCTAGCGGGCAGCGGCGCGCCGTTGATTTGGGTGAGGTCAACGGGCATCTGTTCTTCAACGTTTCCAGTATTGGGTTTTCTGCGGCATTGGCGCGCGGGCTGTCGGCGAAATCCAAAAAGCGTTGGGGAACGTTAGGCTATGCGCTGGCGGCCTTCAAGCTTTTGAAGCAAAGCCGTCCTTTCCGTGTCGAGATTGAGCATGACGGCATCAAAGAGCGGGTGAGAACCGTACAGGTGTCGGTGGGAAACGGGCGTTTCTACGGCGGCGGCATGGCGGTGGCAGACAGTGCCGCGCCTGATGATGGTCGGCTGGATGTGTATAGCCTGGAGGTGTCCCACTGGTGGGAAATGGTGGCGCTGATTCCCTTTATCCGCAAGGGAACGCACGGTCGCTGGCGCAAAGTCCGCGCCTTTTCCGCCAGACAACTGACGTTACATACTTCGAAGCCGCACGACATCAATGCCGATGGCGAGCTGATTGGTAAAACGCCAGCGGTATTCGGGATCAGAGAAAAGGCGATTCAGGTTTTCGCGCCACCGCGTTGATGCCGTAAATAGGGTCGAAAACCAACAGGGACACTATGCGGTGTCCCTGTTGGTTTAGAATGACTCAGCGGATTACTTAAATACGCGGAAACGCTCTTCAAAGGAAATATAGGTTTTCTCACCGGCTGGCTGCTCGATTGAGCCAAATGGCATTTGAGCACGCAGTTTCCAACTGGCTGGCAGATTCCACTGTGCTTTAACATCATCATCGATCAGCGGATTATAGTGCTGGAGGGAGGCACCAATTTTTTCCTGCGCCAGCGTAGACCACACGGCAAACTGAGCAATACCGGTTGAATGTTCAGACCAGACCGGGAAGTTATCGGCATAAAGCGCGAATTTTTCCTGTAGCGCTTCAATCACGGCGGTGTCTTCAAAGAACAGGACGGTACCTGCGCCAGCGGCAAAGGAAGCCAGTTTATTTTCTGTCGGGGCAAAAGCGTCCGCTGGTACAATTTTTTTCAACTGCTGCTTAACAATATCCCACAGTTTGTGATGCTGCTCGCCGAACAGAATCACAACGCGTGAGCTTTGTGAATTAAAAGAGGAGGGGCTTTCATTAACGGCTTCGGTAATGAGGGCGGTAACCTGATCTTCTGATATCGGTAATGTATTGCCGATGGCATAGATTGAACGACGGGCCTTGATTGACTGCAAAAAAGCATTACTCATGGTGTGTTCCTCAGTTTACGTGATGATTCGCCTTGATAATGTGTCACTGATTTTCGCCGTATTCAATGGCTTATCGTGCCGGATGCCAATCTTTCCTTTGTCAGCCCGCTCCGCCGCAGACGTCGCAGTGCGGGTTTTTTGGCAGCATCATTTCGCGAAATTGCAGCGTCATCGCATCGAACATCAGCAGTCGACCTGTCGCTAGCCTGCCGTAACCGGTCAGCAGCTTAATGGCTTCTATCGCCTGCAAACTGCCGATGGTGCCCACCAGCGGCGACATCACGCCGGCCTCGACGCAGGTCAGCGCATTAGCACCGAACAGACGGCTGAGACAATGATAGCAAGGTTCATCGGGTTGATAGGTAAAGACGCTGATTTGGCCTTCCATTCGAATTGCCGCCCCGGAGATCAGCGGCTTCTTGAGCTGAAAGCCAATGCGGTTTAGGCGGTTGCGAATGGCGACATTGTCGGTACAGTCCAGCACGGCATCGTGTTTGCTGACCAGTTCGCTCAACACCTCGTCATCGAGATCGCCATCAACCGTATCGAGCGAAAGATGGGGATTCATATCGGATAACGTCAGACGCGCGGATTCGACCTTCGCCATCCCGATACGGGCATCACGGTGCAGAATTTGACGCTGTAGGTTAGACAGAGAGACGGTGTCAAAATCCAGCAGCGTTAAATGGCCAACGCCTGCCGCGGCCAGATACTGCGCGGCGGCACAGCCTAGCCCACCCAGTCCGACAATCAGCAGGCGTGATGCCTTCAGCTTTTCCTGTCCGTCGAAATCAAAGCCGCGCAGCACAATCTGTCGGTTGTAGCGCAGCATCTCTTCATCGCTCAGTTCCGGCAACATGCTCAGTGCCCCAGCAGTGCGTTGAAGGGCTCGATTTCAACCCATTCGCCAGCGGCGACGCGACCGCGATCTTGCTCCAGTACGATGAAGCAGTTACCGAGGCTGAACGAGCTGAAAACGTGTGACCCCTGATGCCCGGTGGTTCTGACCTCCAGCTCGCCCTGGGCGTTGCGGCTGAAAGTACCGCGCTGAAAATCGGTGCGCCCCGGCGTCTTTTTCAGTGCGCTGGTGGTTTTGACACGAACCCGTGGCGGTAAGCGCCATTGCGTATAGCCAGACAGGCGAGCCAGCAGTGGCTGAACCAGTTGATAGAACGTTAGCGCAGCAGAAACCGGATTCCCCGGCAGGCCGCAGAACCAGGCGTGTTGCAATTTGCCAAAAGCGAAGGGCTTACCGGGTTTGATCGCCAGCTTCCAGAAATGGATATCGCCCAGCTCATCCAGCATTTGTTTGGTGTAATCCGCTTCGCCAACGGAAACGCCGCCGCTGCTAATCACCAGATCGGCAAGCTGGTCAGCCTCATGGAACGCGGCGCGCAGCGCTGCCGGATCGTCGCGGATAATTCCCAGGTCATGAACCTCGCAACCGATCTGTTCCAGCATCAAACGGACGGCGAAACGGTTGGTGTCGTAAATCTGACCGTCTGCCAGCGGTTCGCCAACGGGTTGCAGCTCATCACCGGTTGAAAACACCGCGACTTTCAGGCGGCGCACCACGTCAATTTGCGCAATCCCCAATGACGCCAGCAGCGGCAGCTCCGCGGCGCCTAGCTTGCAGCCTGCAGGTAACACGCTGGCTCCAGCCTGAATATCTTCTCCCGCCAGACGAATATTTTGGCCGGGCTTTACCTCATGCGGAAAGCGGATGCCGTCCTCGCTGACTTCAGTTTGTTCCTGCATGATGACGGCGTCGGCTCCTGCAGGAATCGGCGCGCCAGTCATGATGCGAATGCAGGTTCCAGCAGGCCATTCGCCGCTGAAGGGCGCCCCCGCAAAGGCTTTGCCGGCCAGCGGCAGCATTGTTGAAGCGGACAAATCGGCGCAGCGTACGGCATAGCCATCCATCGCAGAATTGGCGAAAGGTGGGACGTTAATCGGGGAGGCGATGGCATGGGCGGTAATCCGTCCTGCGGCGTCGAACAGGGATACGCACTCTGTCTCGGTAAGGGAAGGGGCCTGAGAAAACATGTTTTCCAGAGCTTGTTCAAGAGTCAGTAAACCTGCGTTAACGCTTTCCATCTTCACTCCACAGCTTGTTTTATCAATACGACTGATTTCATTAATATGATTTATTTCATCAGTAAGAATTGTGTTCCGGCAACGCGCCATTCATAGGCGAAAACCCGTTTCCTATGCCAGTATTAATTATGTCAGAGTTCGTAACTTGGGTGAATGTACGCAGGTCAAGGAATAGGGCTTTTATACCCGTCATACTTCAAGTTGCATGTGCGTTGGCTGCACTCAAATACTCGGCCCGTCGTGGGCCTCGCCCTGAAGGGCCGCTGCAAGCAGCGTTCAAATCTGCTCCCGGCAGATTTGTCACCCGAATCACTTACCTGAGTAAGCTCATCGGGATGCCTTCTCTTGCCGCCTGCCTGAAACTCGAATTATTTAGGGTATAGCGTGTGACTCGTCAGGCATCAAACGGCAAGGACGGGGGCGAAAGCGTCACTTTTTCCCACAAGTCGAACCATTTCGGGCAAAAGTGGGCGGGTTTGCAGGACATATTGCCCCTGATGGCGTTTCTTTATGACAATTAACTTAATGTTATAAAAAGAAATTTTTCACTGTGCCGATTTCAGTTTCCGCTTTACATCATACCTTGTGCTAAATATAGTCGAAAATCGCTGATAATTTGTCCCTGACCGCGTTGCGCTGATTCCAGCCGCATTTATATGGAGATTCGCCGTTCATGTCGCCCACACAGGATCATTATGCCTCGCTGTCTTCCCCGGTTCCGGGGCTGATTTTGCCTGAAAAACGGGTGGTGGAGGTGCGCAACCTGAGCGTCTATTTTGAGCAGCAGGGACAGCGGACAGATGCGGTGCGTAATTTGACGTTCTCTGTCGATCGGGGCGAGACGCTGGCTATCGTCGGAGAATCGGGATCGGGTAAGTCGGTAACGTCGCTGGCGCTGATGCGGCTGGTTGAACATGCGGGCGGCGTGATTCATCAGGGCGATATGCTATTTCGCCGTCGCGATGGGCAGGTGCTGGATCTCCGCGGTGCCCGTCAGCGTGCGATGCGCGCATTGCGTGGGGCGGATCTGGCGATGATTTTCCAGGAGCCGATGACGTCGCTGAATCCGGTTTTTCCCGTCGGCGAACAGATTGCCGAGTCGATTCGTTTACATCAGGGGATGGACAGACGCGCCGCGCGAGCAGAAACCTTGCGTATGCTGGATCTGGTCAGAATACCGGAAGCGCGCAACGTGCTGGATCGCTATCCCCACCAACTGTCTGGCGGCATGCGCCAGCGGGTGATGATTGCGATGGCGCTCTCCTGCAAGCCGTCGCTGCTGATTGCCGATGAACCGACGACCGCGCTGGATGTCACCATTCAGGCGCAAATTCTGCAGCTTATTCGTGTGCTACAGCGTGAAATGGAAATGGCCGTGATTTTCATCACCCATGACATGGGTGTGGTGGCGGAAATGGCTGAGCGCGTACTGGTTATGCACCGTGGGGAAAGCGTCGAAGCGGGGAGCGTTGGGCAGATCTTTACTGCACCGCAGCATCTGTATACTCAGGGGCTGTTGGCGGCGGTACCGGCGTTAGGGTCTATGCGCGGTCAACCGTTCCCGGAAAAATTTCCGCTGCTGGATCAACTCTCGGGGCGTATTGCGGACAACGTATCGCAGGATACCGTTCCCGCGCAGTCAGAACCGATCTTACAGGTTAGCAATCTGGTGACGCGTTTTCCCATTCGAAGTGGTTTATTGAACCGCGTAACCCGACAAGTGCATGCGGTGGAAAACGTCAGCTTCGATCTCTGGCCGGGGGAAACGCTCTCGCTGGTTGGCGAATCGGGGTGCGGCAAATCCACCACCAGCCGTGCGTTGCTCCAGCTAGTTGAAAGCCAGAAGGGCGAAATTACCTTTAACGGTCAACGAATCCATCAGTTGAAAGGGGCTGCGTTACAGCACCTGCGGCGTGATATTCAGCTAATTTTTCAGGATCCCTATGCGTCGCTGGATCCTCGCTTGACGGTCGGTTTCTCGATTATGGAACCGCTGCTGGTGCACAACATTTGCCGTCGGCAGGAAGCGGAAAAGCGCGTTGAGTGGCTGTTGTCGCGCGTAGGGCTGGAGCCAGAATACGCCCGCCGCTATCCGCATGAATTTTCCGGCGGCCAGCGTCAGCGTATTTGCATTGCCAGAGCGCTGGCGCTGAACCCGAAAGTGGTCATTGCGGATGAAGCGGTATCCGCGTTGGACGTGTCGATTCAGGCACAAATCATCAACCTGATGCTGGAACTGCAACGTGAATTCGGCATCGCGTTTTTGTTTATTTCACATGATATGGCGGTGGTTGAGCGTATTAGCCATCGCGTGGCGGTGATGTACATGGGGCAGATTGTCGAGATTGGCTCGCGGCAAGATGTCTTCGAGCGGCCTCGGCACCCTTATACCCGCAAGCTGATGTCGGCAGTACCGGTTGCCGATCCCTCACGCCGCCAGCGTGAGCAGGTGCTGCTGGTTGATGAAATACCTAGCCCGATTCGGGCGCTTGGCGACGAGCCGATCACAGCGCCTCTGGTTCAGGTCGGTGAGCGGCACTTTGTTGCGAACCATCCAATAGCCGGCGCGTATTGACAGGGATTCACAAGGAGAACGTAGCATGAGCGTAATGACGATAAAGCGGCGCTGGTTAGTGGCCGCAGGCGTAACCGCTGCTATGGCAGCTTCACCCGTCTGGGCAGCCAAAGATGCGGTTATCGCCGTGGGTTCCACGTTTACCAGCCTGGACCCGTATGATGCCAACGATTCGCTGTCGCAGACGGTGGCGAAGTCCTTCTATCAGGGGCTCTTTGGCTTCGATAAAGAGATGAAGCTGGTGAACGTCTTGGCGGACAGCTATGACGTGAGCCCCGATGGTCTGACGTATACCGTCAAGCTGCATCCGGGGGTCAAATTTCACGATGGAACGGCGTTCAACGCCGCCGCCGTGAAAGTGAATCTGGATCGCGCCAGTAACCCCGACAATCGCCTGAAGCGATATAACCTGTTCAAGATGATCGAAAAAACCGAGGCGGTTGACGATCTAACGGTGAAAATTACACTGAAGACGCCGTTCTCGGCGTTCGTTAACAATCTGGCGCATCCTGCGGCGGTGATGATCTCGCCGGCAGCGTTAAAGCAGTACGGCAAGGACATTGGTTTCCATCCAGTCGGCACTGGCCCGTACCGTTTTGTGACCTGGAATCAGACCGATTTTGTCAAAGTCGAGAAATTCAACGGCTACTGGAAGGCCGGGCTGCCGAAGCTGGACAGCATTACCTGGCGTCCGGTGGTGGATAACAATACGCGTGCGGCGCTGCTGCAAACTGGTGAAGCGCAGTTCGCTTATCCGATACCGTTCGAGCAGGCCAAGGTGCTGGAGAAAAATGACAAGCTGGCGCTGGTGGCGTCGCCGTCGATTCTGCACCGCTACATCAGTATGAATGTCACGCAGAAGCCGTTCGATAACCCGAAAGTGCGCGAGGCGTTGAATTACGCGATCAACAAAGAGGCGCTAATTAAAGTGGCGTTTTCCGGCTATGCGACGCCAGCCGAAGGGCCACTGCCGAGCAGCATTGATTATTCAGTAAAATATCACCCGTGGCCTTACGATCCGGCCAAAGCGCGCGAGCTGCTAAAAGAAGCGGGCTACCCGAACGGCTTCACCACTACGCTCTGGTCATCGCATAACCACAGTACGGCGCAGAAAGTCTTGCAGTTCACGCAGCAGCAGCTGGCACAGGTCGGCGTGAAAGTGCAGGTGACTGCAATGGATGCAGGACAGCGCGCGGCGGAAGTGGAAGGCAAGGGCGTGAAGGAAACGGGCGTTCGCCTGTTCTACACCGGCTGGTCGGCCTCAACGGGTGAAGCCGACTGGGCACTGTCGCCGCTGTTTGCCACGGCTTCCTGGCCACCCGCGCAGTTCAACACGGCGTTTTACAGCAATCCGCAAGTCGATGCGGATCTGGCGAATGCGCTGAAAACGACGGATCGGACGGAAAAGCAGAAGCTGTACAAAGATGCACAGGACAAAATCTGGGCAGATGCGCCGTGGATTTTCCTGGCGACAGAGCGTCTGGTGTCGGCGAACAGCAAAAAACTGACCGGGTTCTACGTGATGCCGGATACCTTATTCAGTTTTGAGGATGCCGATCTCGCGGAGTAATCCGCCGCAAAAGAATGACCAGGGAGTCGGGTGGCCGTAAGGCTGCCCGCAGTGGTCAACACACGTTCACTGATAGGGAGTCCGGCGCATGTCTGTGGAACACTGTTCATGCTGAATTATTTTATTAAACGACTACTGGGACTGATTCCCACGCTCCTGATTGTGATGGTGCTGGTGTTCCTGTTCGTTCATCTGTTACCCGGCGATCCGGCGCGTTTAGCTGCCGGACGGGAAGCGGATGCTGCCGTTATTGAGATGGTCCGGCAGGATTTGGGGTTGGATAAACCGCTGCCGCACCAGTTCTGGCACTTCTTTACCAATATCCTGCAAGGGGATTTTGGTACGTCGATCGTCTCGAAACGCCCAGTTACCGAAGAGATTGCCATGCGCTTTATGCCGACGTTTTGGCTGACGGTGTGCAGCATGGTGTGGGCCGTAATTTTTGGCATGGCGATTGGTATCGTGTCCGCCGTGTGGCGCAACGGCTGGCCGGATAGAATCGGGATGACGCTGGCCGTCTCCGGTCTCTCTTTCCCTGCGTTTGCGCTCGGCATGCTGTTAATGCAGGTCTTTTCTGTTGAACTGGGGTGGCTGCCAACGGTGGGGGCAGACACCTGGCTGCACTATATTTTGCCCTCGTTGACGCTGGGTGCAGCGGTCGCAGCAGTGATGGCGCGGTTTACCCGAGCGTCGTTTGTTGATGTCTTGCAAGAAGATTATATGCGTACGGCGCGGGCAAAGGGCGTGCGCGAATCGCTGGTGGTGGTGAAACACGGGCTGCGCAATGCGCTGATTCCGGTGGTTACGATGATGGGGCTGCAATTTGGTTTCTTGCTCGGCGGTTCAATCGTCGTCGAGAAGGTCTTCAACTGGCCGGGGCTAGGACGGCTGCTGGTGGATGCGGTGGAGATGCGCGACTATCCGGTGATTCAGGCCGAGGTATTGCTGTTCTCGCTGGAGTTTATTCTGATCAATCTGCTGGTGGATATGCTGTATGCCGCGATTAACCCAGCCATTCGTTATAAATAAGGAAAGGGAATGAGACACTGGCGACGTAACGCTATGCTGGCGACGCTCCCTGTCATTAGGGATAAATCGGTTCGTACGCCGTGGCGTGAATTCTGGCGGCGCTTTCTTCGGCAGCATGTCGCTGTCATTGCAGGCGTGTTTGTGCTACTGCTGATTGCGATCGCGTTTCTGGCACCGTACCTGATGCCCTATGATGCCGAGAACTATTTCGATTATGAGCGCCTGAATGAAGGCCCATCGGCGGCACACTGGCTGGGGGTGGATTCATTAGGACGTGATATTTTCAGTCGGATCCTGATGGGGACGCGTATCTCGCTGGCGGCGGGCATTCTCTCGGTGCTGGTTGGGATGATTATCGGCACGACACTCGGTCTGGTGGCGGGCTACTACGAAGGGTGGGCGGACAGGATCATCATGCGCCTATGCGATGTGCTGTTTGCCTTCCCTGGTATCCTGCTGGCGATTGCCGTTGTGGCGATTATGGGCAGTGGGATGGCGAATGTGATTGTCGCCGTCGCGATTTTCAGCATTCCGGCTTTCGCCCGTCTGGTGCGCGGCAATACGCTCGTGCTAAAGCAGCTTACCTACATTGAATCGGCCCGCAGTATCGGAGCCAGCGACCGGACGATCCTCTTTCGGCATATTTTGCCCGGTTCGGTGTCTTCTATCGTGGTGTTTTTCTCGATGCGCATTGGGATGTCGATCATCACGGCAGCCAGCCTGTCATTTTTAGGGCTGGGCGCGCAGCCGCCGATGCCGGAGTGGGGAGCGATGCTGAACGAAGCGCGGTCGGATATGGTGATTGCCCCGCACGTCGCGATCTTCCCTAGTCTGGCGATCTTTCTGACAGTTCTGGCGTTTAATTTACTGGGTGACGGTTTGCGCGATGCGCTCGACCCGAAATTGAAAAGCTGAATAAAAAGCAGTGATAAAAAAAGCGCGGCAAATGCCGCGCTTTTTAGCAGTCAGACAGTTAGAACGAGGTACGTTTGTAGCTGCGGTACTGCGGTTGCCAGAAGTTATGGTCAATCGCCTTCTGCAACGCATCGGCTGAGGTCACCACGGCTGCGCCCTGCAACTGTGCGGCTTTACCCACATCCAGTGCAATACGCTTGGACACCTGCTGGATATCGGACAGATCCGGCAGCAGCGCGCCTTCACCGTTATTTGCCAGCGGCGAGCAGTCAGCCAGCGCACGGCTAGCGGCCATCAACATACCGTCAGTGATACGTTTGGCACCCGACGCCAGTACACCTAACCCGATACCCGGGAAAATGTAGGAGTTGTTGCACTGGGCGATAGGGAAGATTTTGCCCTGATAGTTAACCGGAGCAAACGGGCTACCGGTTGCGACCAGCGCTGAGCCTTCTGTCCAGCGAATGATATCTTCTGGACGGGCTTCAACGCGGGATGTCGGGTTAGACAGTGGCATCACGATAGGACGCGCGCAGTGCTTGTGCATTTCACGGATGATTTCTTCCGTGAACAGACCCGGCTGGCCGGATACACCGATCAGGATGGTCGGCTTGGCATTGCGTACCACTTCCAGCAGTGAAATTGCATCGCTGTTGCAATCCCAATCAGCCAGCAGTTCACTTTTCTGCACCAGCTTGCTCTGGAAATCGAGCAGGTTCGGCAGTTTGTCCGTCAGCAGACCGAAGCGGTCAACCATGAAGACGCGTGAGCGTGCTTCTTCTTCACTCAGCCCTTCAGACTTCATCTGCGCGACGATTTGCTCAGCAATACCACAGCCTGCGGAGCCCGCACCCAGGAAGGTCACGGTCTGATCGCGTAGCTGAGTACCTGCCGCACGGCTGGCGGCAATCAGGCTGCCAATCGCAACGGCGGCGGTGCCCTGAATGTCATCGTTAAAGCTACAGATCTCATCACGATAGCGGTTCAGCAGCGGTGTCGCATTTTTCTGCGCGAAGTCTTCAAACTGCAGCAGCACGTTAGGCCAGCGGCGTTTAACGGCCTGAATGAATTCGTCAACAAATTCATAGTATTCGTCGTCGGTGATACGCGGGTGGCGCCAGCCCATGTACAGCGGATCGTTCAGGCGCTGCGGGTTGTTGGTGCCGACATCTAGAACGACAGGCAGAGTGTAGGCTGGGCTGATACCGCCACACGCGGTGTACAGCGACAGCTTACCGATTGGAATCCCCATGCCGCCGATACCCTGGTCGCCCAGACCCAGAATACGTTCACCGTCGGTCACAACGATGACTTTTACATTCTGCTTGGTGGCGTTTTGCAGCATATCGTCGATATGCGCGCGGTTAGGGTAGGAGATAAACAGGCCGCGTGCGCGACGATAGATATCGGAGAAGTGTTCACAGGCTTCGCCAACGGTCGGGGTGTAGATGATCGGCATCATCTCACTGAGGTGACCGTCCAGCAGGCGGTAGAACAGCGTCTCGTTGGTGTCCTGAATGTTGCGCAGGTACACGTGTTTTTCAATATCGTGTTTGAATTCCTGATACTGACGCCAGGCGCGTTCTGCCTGTTCTTCGATAGTTTCGACGGCTTCAGGCAGCAGACCATGCAGGTTAAAGTTAGCGCGTTCTTCTTCGGTAAACGCGCTGCCTTTATTCAGCAGGGGAAATTCAAGCAAGATTGGGCCAGCGTAGGGAATATGGAGAGGACGTTTGCTTTCGTATTCTAATTCCATGACTTTTTACTCTCGGATAACAGAAAAAACTCAGGTGTTGTCGATAAAAACTGTTGAGGATCTTAAATTACCCAGAAAATATGTACAGGAATTGTTAATTTAAATAGTTACAGATGGCTTGCATCTTAGTCAAAATGCAGGCTTTATCGATTCACCTCTCGTTTCTCACACTTCCCTTTGCTGAAATTCTGCGCTTATCCGCACCGCTACCCCTCAAGAAAATGATGTTCAACGTCTGTGCAACCCAACTCAGCCAGCATAATTTGCGAAATAGCCCAATGGCTCACAACGGCATCGCGACGCTCAACGATAGCACCACGTTTAATTGTGCACAGGTCTTCGCCTGCGAGATTCACCAGGTTTAACGCGGTTTGCAAAGGTGGCAGGCTTGGGTTGAACGCCGCATTCTCTGCATAGCGTCCGGTATAGATGTTGCCATTTGATGTTTCCAGTGCAATACCGCTGATAGCATTACTGTAGGGGGCATGGCTACGGTTGGCGGCATCCAGAGCCAGACGTGCAAGCACGCCCACATTGTGTAAGGTGGCGCCGTGGTTGACGTCATCCATCAGCAAGGTATCGATGTGCAGATCGACGGGGCCAAAGGAATCTGGCAGATAGTGGCTGAGCATGGCAGGTTGGCGACCCGGCAGTTGAATGCGTAGCGACGCGGCATTACGCAATTCATTCATAAACTGACGACAGTGGCCGCATGGCGTGTAGTTCACGGTCACGGCCCGCAACCCACGTTCATTGCGCATCCAGGCGTGGCTGACAGCGCTTTGTTCTGCATGCACCGTTTGCTGCAACTGAACCGCGCTGAACTCCATGTTGGCACCAAAATAGAAATTGCCACTGAGTCCTTGCGCAATTGCGCCAACCTGAAAATTCGAGATCGGCGCTTGTGCGCAGGCTGCTGCCAGTGGCAATAGCGCAAAGGCCAACGCGTCGGCGTCTAGCTGGCTGGCTTCGCAGACGGCATTCACGTCGTCTGCGGTGAGCATGGCGGCGAAATCGGGTTTATCGATCAAGGGACCGATCGCGGCTTGCAGGCTGGCAGGTAATTGCTGGAAGGCGTTTTCAAATCGTGGATGCATATCGGCGTACTCTTTTTACCCGTCAATGACGTCATGTTAGGTAGCAGAGTAACAATAAATTGTGATCAAAATCTCTTTGTTGAATGAAAGGAATGCAAATTAACTGTTAAATGCGAGATGTATCTCAATTTTATGGCGGGGCGGTGCGAGGCACGCACCATCCCCCGCTAGATTCAGCCAGCGACGTGCAAGAGTAGAGGGAAGATGAGCGGCGCAATTAGCGACGTGATGATCCCGCAGATGACCAGCGCCAGCGAACTGAATGCGCCTTCCTGATAATCAACTTCCGCACAGCGCGCCGTACCGAGTGCGTGTGAGGCGGTGCCCATCGACAGCCCGCGCGCGGCTTTGGTTTTGATACCGATGCGGTTGAACACACTGTGGCCTAAGACTGCGCCGAGAATACCGACAAAAATCACGCAGACGGCGCTGATAGCCGGAATCCCGCCAATCGAGCTGGCGACGGCCATCGCAATTGGGGTGGTGACGGATTTAGGCAGCACCGAGGCGGCGATTTCTGGCGATGCCCCCATCCACAGCGCTACCAGCGTGCCGGAGATAATGGCAGTCAGGCTACCGATGAAGCACACGCTGATGATCGACTTCCAGCGCGCGCGAATTTGGTGCAACTGTTCATAAAGCGGAAACGCCAGCGCGACCACAGCCGGTTGAAGCAGATCGTTAAGGACTTTACTGCCCTGAAAATAGTGCTCGTAGGGAATCTTCAATACCAGCAGCAGCGGAATAATAATCGCCATCGACACCAGCAGCGGGTTCAACAAGGAAATCCGGGTCAGCACGGCCAGTTTACGCGCGGCGAAAAAGACAATCAGAGTGAGGGGCAGCGACCACCACAAATAGCTGAACATTATTTATTATCCTTCGGCGGCGTACGATCGCCAGCCACGGCTCGTTCACGCTGCATTATCTGGGTACTGAAACCCACAACCAACATCACAATAAAGGTACTGATCAGGCAGGAAACTACGATAGGGCCAAACTGTTGGCTGACCAGATCGTAATAACTCATCACGCCGACGCCGATTGGGACGAACAGCAGCGCCATGTGACGAATAAGCAGGTGGCAACCCGGTTTTACCCACTGCGCGGGCAGAATTTGCGAGGCGAGAAGGATGAACAAGACCAGCATACCGATGATACTGCCGGGGATAGTGAACGGAAGTAACGCGGATACCGCATTGCCTGCCAGCAGGCAGAGATAGATCAATGCGAAAGCGCGTAAATACTGCCAGCACACGATGAACGTATTACGCATGGGACATTCCTGATTAGCTGAGGGTGCTATCATAACGCTAATGGAATTTACGTGCCACAGATCACGAATTACGCCAGGCAGGGCGAGTAGGTCTTAAGAATGAGTGGCGCGAGTTCAGGCTGAACATGAAACGAGAAGCGGATAAGATAAATTTGGTTCAACCCCCCGCGTGTATGGATTGGGGGGGGGAACCAGAAGGATATAGACGCGTTATTTTATGTCTACGCCCCACTTGGTGATGTCAATCTGTCCATCACCGCCAAAGATCTCGGTACCGAACTGAACGCTGCTGATATATTTTGTATTACTCATCCATTTCTTGGTTCCCACTAGATAGTTGGTGAAATGGCGAATATTGAGTGATGCGCTGTTGGTATTAGAGGTACGGACAAAGGAAAAGACGTTCCACCCTTTGCCATTACCCGCATTGATCCAACCTTTGAATACATTCCAGCTACTGCCTCCAAGGAAAACGGTTTCAATATAATCACCGGCTGGGCCTGCATTGGTATTATTTAGCCAGATCATTAATTCATCGGTAGGCGTAGAATCCCAATTGGCTTTATCGGTGGTGTGGAACCATATGTCATAAGCGGCATTATACGTGCCGGTAGATTTGATGGAATAAGTGACGTTGCTGGTAATGCCTTTATTACTGGATAATTTTATCGGCAATCCACTATTTTCCGTATAACCCGCCGTCCAGTGCCAGCCGCTCACCAGTGATGGATAGGCTTTAACGCTGTGGCTAGTGCTTGGCCAGTGCCAGTTCCATCCCATGCTGGTTGGGCTATTATAGAAAACAGTTTGCCGCCATCCTTTTACTTCATCTTTTCCCCAGACGTTATTGAATACATAATATTTATTATTTTCAAAATAGAGTTTGTCAGCATCCTTTGAAGAGCTGGCAGCAGAAACTGTTAATGGTGAGAGTAATAAGGCAGATAAGAGTACGGGTAGCAATGTGCGGAAAGTTCGCTGTGATTGGGTATTCGTAATAAGCATAATAAAGCTCCTTTTACTATATGCTTGGGGTATTTCACTCTGAAATCTAGCATGTGCTCAGTCAGTGTACATATCTAATTAAATATAAATCGTGGTGTACTTAACAGTTATTGTTTTTTATGTGCCATCAGCATAATTCAATTCATCACTCATGGATAAAATGAAAATCTTATTCATGGAATAATTATAAGAACGGTAATGAATAGTGATAATACGAAGTAAAATCAAGAGCCGTGGTTTTGAGGCACACAGGATCGTGCGCCTTAGGTTGCCGATTATTTAAATAGCTGTTCGTCACGAATAGCGGCGCAGACGGCGTCGGTCAGCTTACGCAGTTCATCAGGCTGAATGATAAACGGCGGCATCAGATAAATAAGTCGGCCAAAGGGGCGAATCCACACGCCGCACTCGACGAAGAAACGCTGTAGCCGCGCCATATTAACCGGGCGCTGTGTTTCTACCACGCCGATAGCGCCCAGTACGCGAACATTCGCCACCAGCGGCGAATCCGCACAAGGTTGCAGCGCTTCTCGCAGCTGTCGTTCAATCTGTTTGACCTGCTCCTGCCAGCGGTTCTCCGCTAGCAGCGATAAACTGGCATTAGCTGCCGCGCAGGCGAGCGGATTGCCCATAAATGTGGGGCCGTGCATAAAGCAGCCCGCCGCGCCGTTGCTGATGGTTTCCGCAACTGTCCGAGTGGTCAGCGTGGCGGAGAGCGTCATATAACCGCCGGTAAGCGCTTTCCCCAGACACATAATATCGGGTGAAATCCCCGCATGTTCGCAGGCAAACAGTTTGCCGGTGCGGCCAAATCCGGTCGCGATCTCATCGGCAATCAGCAAGATCCCCCATTGATTGCACAGTTCCCGAACCCGACGCAGATAGGCCGGATGATAAAAGCGCATGCCGCCCGCGCCTTGCACGATGGGTTCCAGAATCACGGCTGCGATCTCATGGGCGTGCGCTGACAGCATCGACTGGAGCGGCGCGATATCCGCTTCCTGCCAGTCGTCGGTAAAACCGCCTTCGTTGATCGCGGCGCATGACGGCGCATCGATAAACAGGTGAGTCGGCAGATAGCCCTGATACAGACTGTGCATCGAATTTTGCGGATCGCACACGGACATCGCACCGAAAGTGTCGCCGTGATAGCCATGACGCAGGGTGAGAAAGCGCTGACGGGTTTCACCGCGTGCTTGCCAATATTGCAGCGCCATTTTCATCGCCACTTCAACGGCCACTGAGCCGGAATCCGCCAGAAACACGCATTCCAGCTCATTCGGCGTAATGTCCACCAGTTGGCGGCACAGCGCTACCGCCGCCGGATGGGTGATCCCGCCAAACATCACGTGCGACATCTGGCTAAGCTGAGTCTGCACGGCCTGATTGATCGTCGGATGGTTGTAACCGTGAATCGCTGCCCACCACGATGACATACCATCAATCAGGCGACGTCCGTCATCCAACTGAAGTTCGACGCCGCTGGCTGATACGACCGGATAGCAGGGCAGCGGTTCGGTCATTGAGGTGTAGGGATGCCAAATGTGGCGCTGGTCAAAAGCAATGTCTTCCGGGCTCATGATGATCTTTCGTAAACCAAAATGGATTCTATTTGGTTGACAGTATATCGGGTTAATTTACACTGGCGAAACGTTTTTAGTTTGGAGATGCCGACATGGCTGACCGCATGTACTGGACGCTTGAGCAAGCGCAAGACTTATTTAATAAACCCTTTCTGGAACTGATGTTTGAAGCGCAGCAGATCCACCGTCAGCATTTTGATCCCCGTCAGGTGCAGGTGAGTACATTACTGTCGATCAAAACCGGTTCCTGTCCTGAGGACTGTAAGTATTGTCCGCAAAGCTCCCGCTACCGTACCGGGATTGATACTGAACGCCTGATGCAGGTTGAACAGGTGCTGGAGTCGGCCCGTCAGGCAAAAGCCGCAGGATCGACGCGCTTTTGTATGGGAGCGGCGTGGAAAAACCCGCACGAGCGTGACATGCCGTATCTGGAACAGATGGTGCAAGGCGTGAAAGCGATGGGAATGGAAACCTGCATGACGCTGGGGACGCTGCACAACGATCAGGCCGAGCGTCTGGCCTCTGCCGGATTGGATTTCTATAACCATAACCTCGATACCTCACCAGAATTTTACGGCAGCATCATCACGACCCGCACCTATCAGGAGCGTCTGGATACGCTGGATAAAGTGCGTGGCGCGGGCATTAAAGTCTGCTCGGGTGGCATCGTTGGGTTGGGGGAAACCGTGCGCGACCGCGCCGGGTTGCTGGTGCAACTTGCTAACCTGCCGACGCCGCCGGAAAGCGTGCCGATCAACATGCTGGTGAAAGTGAAAGGTACGCCGCTGGCGGATAACGATGATGTCGATCCGTTTGATTTTATTCGGACTATTGCCGTCGCGCGCATCATGATGCCAGCCTCCTATGTGCGCCTGTCCGCCGGACGCGAGCAGATGAGTGAGCAAACGCAGGCAATGTGTTTTATGGCGGGGGCGAACTCTATTTTCTACGGCTGCAAACTGCTTACCACGCCAAACCCGAAAGAAGACAAAGATCTGGCGCTGTTCCTCAAATTAGGTCTGAATCCGCAGCAGACGGGGACTGAATACGGGGATAACCAACAGCAACAGCGGTTGGCGGAACAGCTGATTAACGCCGATAGCGAGCAATTTTATAATGCTGCGGTATAACCTCCAGCCTGCAAACCGTCGGGCAAGGCGTATTGCATCATGAGCTGGCAGCAACGTATTGACGCCGCGCTGGTACAACGCCAGCGCGATGATGCCTACCGTGTGCGGCGGGTGAATCAAGGCGGTAGCGGGCGCTGGCTGATGCAGGGCGACCGCTGCTACCTGAATTTTTCCAGCAACGACTATCTGGGGCTGAGTCACCACGCGGAGATCGTGCGCGCCTGGCAGCAGGGCGCTGAGCAATACGGTATTGGCAGCGGCGGTTCCGGGCATGTGACGGGATATACCGATGCCCATGCCGCGCTGGAAAATCAGCTTGCCGACTGGCTGGGCTACCCGCGTGCGCTGCTGTTTATTTCTGGCTATGCCGCGAATCAGGCGGTGGTGGCTGCGCTGGCACAGGCGGAAGACCGTATTTTTGCCGATAAACTCAGCCATGCTTCACTGCTGGAAGCGGCTGCACAGTCACCCGCGACGCTGCGTCGTTTTAAACACAATCAGGTCGATAGCCTGCAAGCGCTGCTGGAAAAACCGACGGACGGCCAGACGCTGGTGGTGACCGAAGGCGTTTTCAGCATGGATGGCGATACCGCACCGCTGCCGGAGTTGCAAGCTCAGTGTCGAGCGCACGATGCCTGGCTGATGGTAGACGATGCACACGGGATTGGCGTGCTGGGAGATGAAGGTCGCGGCAGCTGTTGGCAGCAGGGCGTTAAACCCGAACTGCTGATTGTCACGTTTGGCAAGGCGTTCGGGGTGAGCGGCGCGGCGGTACTGTGCGCGGAACCGCTGGCCGAGTATTTCCTGCAATTCGCTCGTCATTTGATTTACAGCACCTCGATGCCTGCCGCACAGGCCTGTGCGCTGAGTACGGCAGTTAAGTGTGTCCAACAGGGCGACGCGCGGCGTGATGCGCTACGACGTAATATCGCCCAGTTTCGCGCGGGTTTTTCTAACTCCACCTATCAACTGATGGATTCACAGAGTGCGATTCAGCCGCTAATTGTCGGTGAGAACGCGCGGGCAATGGCCCTGATGAGTCATTTGCGTGAACAGGGCGTGTGGGTCAGTGCGATGCGTCCGCCGACAGTGCCCGTCGGCAGCGCGCGTCTGCGCATTACGCTAACGGCGGAACATCAGCCGGAAGATATCAGTCGCTTGCTTACGGTATTGCACCATGCTGACAGAAAACTATAACAAGCAGGCGATTGCGCAGGCGTTTGGACGTGCGGCGGGGTGTTACGATCGCTTTGCCGAGCTGCAACGTACCAGCGGAGAACGTCTGTTGGCATTGATGCCGCCGCACAGTGGCCTACAGGTGCTGGATGCAGGGTGCGGAACCGGGCATTTTAGCCGCCACTGGCGTCAGGCTGGTCACTATGTGACCGCGCTGGATTTATCGGTAGACATGCTGGCGTATGCCCGTGAACTGGACGCAGCAGACTGCTATCAGGAAGGGGATATTGAAAACCTGCCGCTGGCGGATGGCTGTGTGGATATCAGCTATAGCAATCTGGCTGTGCAGTGGTGCGACTCGTTACCGCGTGCGCTGGCCGAGCTGTATCGGGTTACGCGGCCGGGGGGCGTGATTGCGTTTGCGACGCTGGCGGACGGCTCCTTAAGCGAACTGTCACAGGCGTGGCAGCGATTGGACGGCACGCAGCGGACGAATCGCTTTCTGCCGCTCTCCGCTATCGACGCGGCCTGTCAGCCTTACCGGCATCATTTAGTTCAAGAACGTGAAGTCTGCTTTTTTCCCGATGTATTGACGTTGATGAAATCGCTGAAGGGGATTGGTGCGACCTGGCTGCACGAAGGGCGTACGCCGGGGCTATTGAGCCGGGCACGTTTGGCGGCATTGTCTGCCCATTATCCGCAAGAACAGGGCGGCTACCCGCTCAGCTATCAACTGGTTTATGGAGTGATTTATCGTGATTGAGCGCTGGTTTGTGACGGGCACGGATACCGAAGTTGGGAAAACGGTCGCGAGTACGGCGCTACTTCAGGCAGCGAATCAGGCTGGATACCGCACCGCAGGCTATAAACCCGTGGCGTCCGGCTGTGAAATGACGGCCGATGGCATTCGCAACAGCGATGCGCTGGCGCTTCAGGCCAATAGCAGCGTTCGACTGGAGTATCAGGCGGTGAACCCGCTGGCGTTTATGGAACCGACGTCACCGCACATTATCAGCGCGGTGGAGCAGCGGCCTATCCATCTCCCTGCGTTGTCCGCAGGGCTGCGGGCATTAGAAACACAGGCGGACTGGCTGCTTGTCGAAGGCGCTGGCGGGTGGTTTACACCGCTGTCGTCGCAGGATACGTTTGCTGACTGGGTGGTACAGGAACAGCTTCCCGTGATTTTGGTGGTCGGCATTAAGCTAGGTTGTATCAACCACGCGATGTTAACGGCTCACGCCATTCAACATGCGGGCCTGCGACTTGGCGGCTGGATTGCTAATGACATCACGCCACCCGGAAAATGGCACCAGCCGTATCTGCAAACGTTGCAACAGTGCCTGCCCGCGCCGATGCTGGGCGAAATTCCTTATGTATCGGATCTTCAGCGGCATGATTTGGGGCAGTACATTGATATTGGGTTATTAGCGGAGTAATCATTTTTGCTAACCTTCGCCTGCGTTTAATCATGCATCGATTTTTGTTGTTTTTACTGACATCTGTTTTATGAGTATAAAACCTACATTTTCATGCCGATTAATAGCTAAAACCTTCTTGAGTTTTCCCCTGACTCCCCGCCATGCCTGAATTGCTGCGATTTAGCCCTCTGCTGTTTTTAGTCTTTTTCCGTCTAATACTTATGCGATAAATCACAGAAAGAGTGTGAAGAAAATCCATATCAGGAGGAATCGCGAATGAAGCGGGTATTTCTCTAACTCAGTGCTGATGCGGGGTTGTGGGAGTTATCCACCATTTCTGTGGATAACTATGTGTATTATGGATAGACAACGTGTCCCAACCGAGAGCTGGCGCGGGTTGTCGCCAGGTTGGCGCTATTCTCCACGGTTTTTCTAATCTATTTATTATCATATGCTTAAGTAAAATCAAGCGTCTTGAACATCAATGAGGCGTAGTTGCATAAATTAACGTCATCGGGCATCCCTGCATGTTACATTTCTACCAAATCTGGGGATAAATGATGATGATTTTATCTGGTAGATTGAATGTGAATGTGCTAGCAAATTCATTTGTTGATTAATCATCCAATCCAGCGATAATTCCCTTGATGCTGTTTTTATATCCAGTATCATTGCGGTGGCGAATTTCGTCATTGGCATTCAAAATAAAGCATCGCGTGTCATACCTGTCTGTGTCGTCGCTGTCAGGGTGATAACGGTACGATGAGGGATGACGATGACACCTCGCTGCCGTGCCTGAAATCGTCAGTCTGTGCCTTTTACCTGCCTCCGAGCATCCATCCACGAACGTCGCATTGCGCGATGGGTAATAACGATAAGTAGCGTGCTTAACGATGAGTAAAGTATTTACACTGAATTCCGACTTTAAACCGGCAGGCGATCAGCCTGAGGCCATTCGTCGTTTAAAAGAGGGCCTGGAAGACGGGTTAGCGCACCAAACGCTGCTCGGGGTAACAGGTTCAGGTAAGACGTTCACGATCGCCAACGTGATTGCCGACCTCAATCGGCCGACGATGATGTTGGCACCGAATAAAACGCTGGCAGCTCAGCTGTATGGCGAAATGAAAGAATTCTTTCCTGATAATGCCGTCGAGTACTTCGTTTCGTACTACGACTATTATCAGCCTGAAGCCTACGTTCCAAGCTCGGATACCTTCATCGAAAAAGACGCGTCGGTTAACGAACATATCGAACAGATGCGTCTTTCCGCGACAAAAGCGCTGCTGGAGCGGCGCGATGTGATCGTCGTGGCCTCGGTATCCGCGATCTACGGCCTGGGCGATCCCGATCTCTATCTGAAAATGATGCTGCATCTGACGCAGGGGATGCTGATTGACCAGCGCGCTATTTTGCGACGTCTGGCGGAATTACAGTATGCCCGCAACGATCAGGCGTTTCAGCGCGGTACGTTCCGCGTGCGTGGTGAGGTGATCGATATCTTCCCTGCAGAATCTGACGAAATCGCGCTGCGGGTTGAACTGTTCGATGAGGAAGTCGAGCGGCTGTCGCTGTTTGACCCGCTGACGGGTCACGTCCTCCAGACGGTGCCGCGCTATACCATCTATCCGAAAACGCACTACGTCACGCCACGTGAGCGTATTTTGCAGGCGATGGAAGACATCAAGGTTGAACTGGCCGACCGTAAAAAGGTGCTGCTGGCCAATGACAAACTGGTGGAAGAGCAGCGGCTGAGTCAGCGCACGCAGTTTGATCTGGAGATGATGAACGAACTGGGTTACTGCTCCGGTATCGAAAACTACTCGCGCTACCTTTCCGGTCGCGGTCCCGGTGAGCCGCCACCGACGCTGTTTGACTATCTGCCTGCGGACGGGCTGCTGGTCATCGATGAATCCCACGTCACCGTTCCTCAGATCGGCGGGATGTATCGCGGCGACCGCGCGCGTAAAGAGACGCTGGTCGAATACGGTTTCCGGCTGCCTTCGGCGCTGGATAACCGACCGATGAAATTTGAAGAATTTGAAGCGCTGGCTCCACAGACGATCTACGTGTCTGCGACGCCGGGTAACTATGAATTGGAAAAATCGGGTGGTGAAGTGATCGATCAGGTGGTGCGTCCCACCGGATTGCTCGATCCCATCATCGAAGTGCGGCCTGTCGCAACACAGGTTGACGATTTGCTTTCCGAAATTCGTCTGCGAGCCGCGATTAACGAACGGGTATTGGTCACCACGCTGACCAAGCGAATGGCGGAAGACCTGACGGAGTATCTGGAAGAACACGGCGAGCGGGTACGTTACCTGCACTCGGATATCGATACTGTCGAGCGTGTGGAAATCATCCGCGATTTACGCCTTGGCGAGTTCGACGTGCTGGTGGGCATCAACCTGCTGCGTGAAGGTCTGGATATGCCTGAAGTGTCGCTGGTGGCGATTCTGGATGCCGATAAAGAGGGCTTCCTGCGCTCTGAACGTTCCCTGATCCAGACGATTGGCCGTGCGGCACGTAACCTGCGCGGCAAAGCTATTCTCTACGGCGACAAGATTACGGCATCAATGGCGAAAGCGATTGGTGAAACGGAGCGTCGCCGCGAGAAGCAGGAAGCCTACAACACCGAGCACGGCATTGTGCCGCAGGGAATCAATAAGAAGATTTCCGATATCCTGCAGTTGGGGCAGCCGACGAACAAAGGCAAAGGGCGTGGCAATCGTAAAGCCGCAGAGCCAGCAGCACGCTATGAACTTATGACGCCGAAGGCGCTGGAACTGAAAATCCGCGAGTTGGAAAGCAAGATGTTGACGCACGCGCAGAACCTTGAATTTGAAGAGGCAGCCGCGCTACGTGATGAAGTACAAGCACTGCGCGCACAATTTATCGCGGTATCTTAACGATGCAAACACTCACTGAGGATCAATGATGGATCAGACTATACCGGGTGTAGAAGTGCTGTTTGTAGCGGGTTTCGGACCGATCGTGAAATCCCTTTCTGCCAGCCATGCGCTCTATGTTGATACGCTGAAGTTGCCGCTGAAGCCCGTTGCGGAAGGGAGTGACTATCTGGTGAGCGATGAGATGGAGGGCGTGAAGCATTTCGCGCTCTGGCCGCTGTCACAGGCTAGCGAGTCCTGTTTCGGACACGAAAGTTGGCCTACGGATCTTCCTGAACCGCAAAGCTGGCTGGAGTTCGAAGTGGCTGACATGGTGGAAGCGACCAGCACGCTGAAAGCGCAAGGATATGTGTTGTTGGTGGAAAACCGTCTTGAGCCTTGGGGACAGCAGGTCACGCGTTTCCTGAGTCCCGAAGGCATTCTGATTGGCGTGACTTATACGCCGTGGCTACGGGATTGACGGGATGTGTAACGTCACCTTTTGCTCTACGAGAAAATGTGTTGGGGAAAACACGACGGTTGCGAATGAAATTTGTGAACCGCTGGTTTTTGCAGCAGAACGAGGTCTTTTTGTCGGATGATTGATCGGGAATTCATCAAAAATAACGCTAAGACATTCATTATTGTGGTGGTAGCGCTGTCCGGTTGGACGCTGTACAACTATCAGCAAAAATTACAGTTTGAAGATTATCGCAATGAACAACTGAATCAGATTCGTGAAAGAGAGCTGGTACTTGTGAAACAAACGTCGGTTGTGGACTTTCGCGAACAGCAGTTGGCCGCACGCGAAGCTGGAGTAAACCAGCAAATTCAACAGCTCACCGAGCGTGAAGGACTGCTCGACCAACGCGCGCAAGGTATCGAACTTTCGGCCAAATCACTGGAGCCTGAACTGAGAATCAACAAAGTGCGTGATGAGCTTTCCGCATTGATGAGTAAATTTTCCGATTTGGGTGTGAATCTCTCATATCTCCCGCCTTGCAATGACGCCGATATGTTGAAGCGTCATTTTCAGGCTAAAGCTATTCTCAATGAGATTGGCAGTCGTGCTCAGGCTGCAAAGATATACGAAGAATACCGTCCTTTCATCAGTATGAATACCCCAACGTTGGGAAGTATAGAACGCTGCCAAAGTCCGACTGCCACGTTAGGTCGTTAGCCCAACAGCTGTAGCGCACGATCGATGGCCTGGCGCAGTAACTCACGGTCGTGATGGTGAGGAACATCTTCTGCGGCCAGCGCCTGCTGCACGACCAGTCGGTCGCCAATCTGGCTGATATCGACTTTTGGACCGACAATCGCAGCATCAACCACGGGTTTCCCTACCTTGTGCTCAATCCAAGATAGCTTCTCCACCAGCGTCAGGCGGGCCGCGGGGTTACTCTGCTCATTGCCCAGATTACCGATGTACACCATGGGGGCGGGCGTGCGGCGGAGCGCCTGTGTCAGATCATCCAGCAGCAACAGCGGCATCAGGCTGGTCAGAAAGCTGCCGGGGCCAATCAAAATCAGGTCAGCCTTTGCGATGGCATCAATCGCCTCGCGTGTGGCCTGCACCGTCGGGTACAGCATCAAATCTTGTGGCAAGGCTGCCAACTGATCGATCTCGACTTCACCATAAACGGGGTTGCCCTGTTCATCAATTGCCATTAAATCGACAGGATGCTCGGACATCGGAATTAAAAAAGCGTCCACTTTGAGCAGGTTGCGAATCAGGTTAATGGCTTCCAGCGGTCGCACGCTCAGGTGGTCGAGCGCTTTTAGCATCAGGTTACCCAGGTTGTGTCCGGCAAGTTCCCCGTTACCGTTAAATCGATACTCAAACATCGCAGATGCCACGCTGGGCGTCGTAATGAGTTGATTCAGGCAGTTGCGGGTATCGCCCCAGGCAATGCCGCCTTCAGAGCGACGGATGCGGCCAGTCGAGCCGCCGTTATCTGTCGTCGTGACAATGCCGGTTAGCCGTGAACCCAGGGAAGAGAGCGAAGACATCACACGACCTAAACCGTGTCCACCTCCGAGTGCGACAACCCTGTCGAGGTCGGCCAACGTGCGATTGCGCATAGAAAACCTTATGAATAAGCCAGAGGAATATGAAAAACGTGTGACAATCGCCGCTAAGGTAGCTGATTTCACCTTAAAACGCGAAAAATCCTCACGCAGGCATGACCTGAGACAATTTCTGCCGCGTATTTTTCCGTATGCTGTACACCATAAGATATTGAAAATTCGCTATATATTTAATTATATACCGATTTTGAGAGTGGTTGACTGGGCTTTTTCGCAGTAGACTGCTTAATGAAATCACGATTCCTGACCGGTTATCTCGCTGCTGTTTAACGGATAACTGAGTGGAATCAAACTCCTAGCCTTGGTGCCTAAGTGATGCGCGTAGTGCGCGTGATACGGTGCCCTGGCCGTGGCCTTCGCGGTCACCAGGGTGCGAGGCAGAAATGCCTGCATCTCCCGAATTTGGAAAGGTGTTTATGGTGAGTCAACTGACTGATGCGTTTGCGCGCAAGTTCTACTATTTGCGTCTGTCTATCACAGACGTCTGCAATTTTCGCTGTACCTACTGTCTGCCAGATGGTTATCAGGCCAATGGCACTAATCCACATCGCTTTTTATCACTCGATGAAATTCGTCGCGTCAGCCGCGCCTTTGCCGAATTAGGGACGGAAAAAGTCCGCCTCACCGGTGGCGAACCGTCTTTGCGCCGTGACTTTGTCGATATCATCGCCGCCATTCGTGAAAACCCCGCGATTCGTACGCTGGCGGTCACGACTAACGGCTATCGCCTTGCGCGGGATGCCGCACAGTGGCGTGACGCGGGGCTAACAGCGCTGAACGTGAGCGTGGACAGTCTGGATGCACGCCAGTTTCATGCGATTACCGGGCAAGACAAATTCCGCCAGGTAATGGACGGCATCGACGCCGCCTTTGACTGCGGTTTTGCCAAAGTCAAAGTTAACACGGTGCTGATGCGTGATGTGAACGCGGGCAGCCTGCAAACCTTTCTCGACTGGATTAAACACCGCCCGATTCAACTACGCTTTATTGAGCTGATGGAAACCGGAGAAGGAGGCGATCTGTTTCGCCGCCACCACGTTTCCGGCGAGGTGATCCGCCAGCAACTACTGCAACAAGGCTGGCAACAACAACAACGTGCACGCAGCGACGGCCCCGCGCAGGTGTTCAGCCATCCTGACTATCAGGGCGAAATCGGGCTGATTATGCCGTATGAGAAAGATTTCTGTCTGAGCTGTAACCGTCTTCGAGTCTCGGCCATAGGCAATCTTCACCTGTGTCTCTTTGGCGAACAGGGTATCCCATTGCGCGATTTACTGGCCGACGATCGTCACCTCGATGATTTGAAAATGCGTATCTCGGGTGGATTATCGACGAAGAAGCAGACCCATTTCCTGCATGAAGGGAATAGCGGCATCACGCAAAACCTGTCATTTATCGGCGGTTAATCCCCGACATCACTGATTCTTAAAGGAGCCTGACATGAGCAAAGTCAGCAGCGAATTTGTTTCTCTCAATCTTGCGGTTCTGACCGTTTCCGAACGCCGTACGGCGGAAGATGACACTTCCGGCGACTATCTGCGCGAAGCGGCGCAGTCTGCGGGGCACCGCATCGTCGACAGCGCCATCGTGAAAGAGAACCTGTACCAGATTCGGGCACGGGTCTCGGCGTGGATTGCCAGCGACGAGGTGCAGGGTATTTTGATTAATGGCGGGACGGGCTTTACCGCAGGGGATGTGGTACCGGAAGCCATTGCCGTCTTGTTCGATCGGGAAATTGAAGGTTTCGGCGAGCTGTTTCGCATGGTGTCGTACGAAGATATTGGTACGGCGACGCTGCAATCCCGTGCGCTTGCCGGTCTGGCTAACCAGACGGTGATTTTCGCCATGCCGGGCTCAACTCGCGCCTGTCGTACCGCATGGGAACGCATCATTCAGGAACAGCTGGATGCGCGCCAGAAGCCGTGCAATTTTTACCCGCACGTGAAAAAATCCTCTTAACGGTAAGCCTTATTCATTATGTCATCATCTAAGCCACAATTGACCCACATTAACGCCGCTGGTGAAGCCGCGATGGTGGATGTGTCCGCCAAAGTTGAAACCGTGCGCGAAGCCCGCGCGGAAGCCTTCGTTGAAATGGCACCGCAGACGCTGGCAATGATTATTGCCGGCAGCCACCACAAGGGCGATGTGTTCGCCACCGCACGCATCGCTGGGATTCAGGCGGCGAAACGCACCTGGGAACTGATTCCGCTTTGTCATCCGCTGCTGCTGAGCAAAGTTGCTGTCGAGCTGGAAGCGCAGCCGGAGCACAATCGGGTTCGCATTGAGTCCGTGTGTCGTCTGACGGGGAAAACCGGCGTAGAGATGGAAGCACTGACGGCGGCCTCCGTCGCTGCGCTGACCATCTATGACATGTGCAAGGCCGTGCAGAAAGACATGGTGATTGGTCCGGTGCGTCTGCTAGCGAAAAGCGGCGGCAAATCGGGCGACTTTACGGCGGAGGGAGCATGATCAAGATTCTGTTTTTTGCACAAGTCCGTGAACTGATCGAGACAGACAGCCTGTCGCTGCCTGCCGAGTATGCCACCGTAGAAGACGTCCGGCAGGCGCTATGCCAACGCGGCGCACGCTGGGCGCTGGCGCTGGAGTCTGGCAAATTGCTGGCTGCGGTGAATCAGTCGCTGGTTGAGCTTACGCACCCGCTACAGGATGGCGATGAAGTGGCGTTTTTCCCACCGGTAACGGGAGGTTGATCGTGGCAGAGACGCGTATTCGGGTCGGTGAAGAGAACTTCAATGTAGGTGATGAATATCAGTGGCTGGCACAGTGTGATGAAGACGGCGCGGTCGTGACGTTCACCGGTAAGGTGCGTAACCACAATCTGGCGAAAGACGTCAGCGCGTTGACGCTGGAACACTATCCCGGCATGACGGAAAAGGCGCTGGCGGAGATTGTCGAACTGGCTCGCGAGCGCTGGGAACTGCCGCGTGTAAGCGTGATTCATCGGGTGGGCGCACTCTATCCGGGCGATGAAATTGTATTCGTTGGCGTCAGTGCCGCTCACCGCAGTGCGGCGTTTGATGCCGCCCAATTTATTATGGATTACCTGAAAACCCGCGCGCCATTCTGGAAGCGAGAAGCGACGCCGGAAGGCGAACGCTGGGTGGAATCACGCGACAGTGATAAGCAGGCCGCGCAGCGCTGGTAGTCCATTTCTGTGTTAGGATAAAAGGATGCGGGGAAGGCGTCTTTCGTGTCGCTTCCTCAAACGGGCGGTTTGCGCCGCGTTAATCAGATAACTTTTATGCAAAGGTAACATCATGGACAGATATCCACGCTCGGGTTCAATCGTTGAACGCTCGCAGTCTGGTCTTCAGGCCTATATGGCACAGGTTTATGGCTGGATGACCTGTGGCCTGCTGCTGACGGCATTTGTTTCCTGGTACGCGGCGAATACGCCCGCCGTACTGAATTTTGTTTTCTCCAGCCAGATCACCTTCTTCGGCCTGATCATCGCCCAACTGGGGCTGGTCTTTGTGATTTCCGGTATGGTACAGCGCCTGAGCGGTGCGGTCGCCACGTCGCTGTTTATGCTCTATTCGGCACTCACAGGTCTGACGCTCTCTAGCATTTTCATTATGTACTCCGGTGAATCCATCGCCAGCACCTTTGTCATTACGGCGGGGATGTTCGGGGCGATGAGCCTGTACGGCTACACCACGAAGCGTGATTTGAGCGGCTTTGGCAGCATGCTGTTTATGGCGCTGATCGGGATTGTGCTGGCCTCGCTGGTGAACCTGTGGCTGAAAAGCGAAGCGCTGATGTGGGCCGTGACCTATATCGGCGTGGTGGTGTTTGTCGGTCTGACCGCGTATGACACCCAGAAGCTGAAGAATATCGGCGAGCAGTTGTCCGTTGATGACAAAGATAGCTTCCGTAAATACTCCATCGTGGGTGCGTTGACCCTGTACCTCGACTTCATCAACCTGTTCCTGATGTTGCTGCGTATTTTTGGTAATCGTCGTTAATTCTTGCTCATTTATCTGGCGCGCTTTTCCGCGCCAGATAGCTTCCTGCCTATCTTTTCCCCTTATCTGCTATTACGCAATATTCCGCCTGAAAATCGCGTAGGCTGCCGAGCCGGTGGTCAGCGTGATGATAAACAGCGGCCATAAACTGCCCCAGATAATGCTGAAATCCGCATCCTTAAGGTAAATCTGTTTGGTGATGTCGGTGAAGTGACGAATCGGGTTAACCCAGGTGAGGTGCTGCAACCAGATCGGCATGTTCTCAACCGGCGACACATAGCCGGAAAGCAGAATCGCGGGCATCAGGAAGACGAACACGCCGATAAACGCCTGCTGCTGCGTTGAGCAGAGTGAGGAAATCAGCAGACCGAAGCCCACCAGCGACAGGCCGTAGATGAGCATCGTGGTGTAAAACAGCAGCAGCGATCCGGCGAAAGGAATATGGAAAATCAGTATGCCTGCCAGCAGCACGATCGTGGCCTGAAACGTGGCGACAATCAGCGCGGGCACGGCTTTGCCAATAAATATCTGGCTGGTGGACAGCGGCGAAACCAGCAGCTGTTCCAGCGTACCCTGTTCCCGTTCGCGGGCCACGGAGAGCGCCGTAACAATCAGCACACCGATAGTGGCGATCATGGCAATCAACGACGGCACGACAAACCATTTGTAGTCCAGATTCGGGTTATACCAGTGACGTACCACCAGCTCGCTGTTGTTTGGATTGGAAGAGCTCTGATTCGCGCCGCTTTGAACCGGCCTGGCCGCCAGCAACTCCAACTGATAATCCCGTACGATGTGCTGTACATCGTTGGCGGCAATCTGTGCGCTATTTGAGCGTCTGCCGTCGAGAATAAGCTGGAGCGACGTGCTGTTCCCGCTGGCGATATCACGCGAGAACTGCGGCGGGAAGCGCAGAATGAGAAGCGCGTGCTGATTATCCAGCGTCGACGCGACGTCCTGCGGGCTATGCAGCATTAGCTCGTGAGAAAAGGATTTCGCTTTGGCAAAGCGCTGCGTCAGTTCTATCGCATGGGGGCCGTTGTCTTCGCTGTAAATCGCAATGGTCGCGTTGGTTACGTCGAGCGTCGCGGCGAAAGGAAACAGGGAAACCTGAAGGATAACGGGCAGCACCAGAATGGAGCGCGTTTGCGGATCGCGCAGCAGCGATTGCAGCTCCTTAATAATCAACGTCCACAGACGATGCAGCATAGTCGCCCCCTAATCCAGCCTGCGCCGGGTTTGCCAGGCCGTCAGGCCAATAAAGACCAGCGCGGAGAGAATGAGAAACAGCAGGTTAGTCATCAGTACCGTACCGATATTCCCCGCGAGAAACAGCGTTTGCAGCGTGCTGACAAAATAGCGCGCCGGGATGATGTACGACACGCCGCGGACAAATTCCGGCATGCTGTCGATTTCAAAAATAAAGCCGGACAGCATGATGGCAGGCAGAAATGCTGCATTCAGCGCCACCATCGCGGCGTTGAACTGGTTGCGGGTGAGGGTAGAGATCAGTAGCCCCATGCCCAGCGTGCTGGCAAGAAACAGGCTGCTAATAACAAACAGCAAAATCAGCGAGCCGCGATAGGGCACCTGCATGATGAATGTTGAGACCAGAATACACAGCGTCATGGCGATCATCCCAAGAAAGTAATAAGGGATGAGTTTGGACAGCAGCAGCTCGGCACGGGTGACCTGCGTAGAAAGCAGCGCCTCCATCGTCCCGCGCTCCCACTCACGGGCAATCACCAGCGAGGTGAGGATCGCGCCAATCACCGTCATGATGATGGTTATCGCGCCGGGAATGATGAAATGCTGACTGATGGCGGCGGGATTAAACCAGTAGCGCGATTGCACCTCGATAAGCTGCTCGAACGTCTCGCCGCGATCTTCCGCCCGCTGCTGTTGCCACAGCAGCCAGATGCCTTCTGCGTATCCCTGCACAAAATTCGCCGTGTTGGGTTCGCTGCCGTCGGTGATTACCTGGATCGGTGCGCGATCGCCCGGCCGCGCCAGCCGTTCAGCAAAGTCGGTGGGGATGACGATCAGGCCGCGAATGCTGCCGGCCTGCATCTGTTGGATCAGGTACTGACGATTATTGCTGATGGTCGGTTCGATAAACGGCGACGCCGCGAAGGTATTCGCCAGATCGCGCGCGTCTTCGCTCTGCTGCTCCATCAGGATACCGACGTGCAGGCGGCTGGAATCCAGATTGATGCCGTAGCCGAAGATAAACAGCAACAGCAGCGGAATGACGAACGCAATCAGCCCGCTACTAGGGTCGCGCAGAATTTGGCGGGTTTCTTTCAGGCACAGCGCCCGCAGGCGACGCGTAGAGAAATGCGTGCTGCCGTGCTGGCTCGTTTTATCCTGCTCTGGCCTATTCTGTTCAACCATGTTCCGCCTCCCCGTCGTACGCCTGAATCAGCGCAATAAACGCCTCCTCCATCGTCGGTGATGGCGCCTGTGCACTGGCCGCCTGCTGCTTCAGTTCGTCCGGCGTGCCGCTGGCGATCAGCTTGCCGCGATACACCAGCCCGATGCGATCGCAATATTCGGCTTCGTCCATGAAGTGTGTGGTGACCATCACCGTGACGCCGCGGTTGACCATACCGTTGATATGTATCCAGAACTCGCGCCGGGTTAGCGGATCGACGCCGGAGGTCGGTTCGTCGAGAAACAGAATGTCGGGTTCATGCATCAGTGCACAGGCCAGCGCCAGCCGTTGTTTGAACCCCAAGGGCAGGGCGTCCGGCGTTTGGCGATAAATGGGGTGGAAATTGAAGGCGTCGGTCATTCCGGCCATTTTATCGCGCTGCGCCTTGCCCTTGAGTCCATAGACGCCGGAGAAAAATCGCAGGTTCTGTTCGACGGTCAGGTTACCGTAGAGCGAGAACTTTTGTGCCATGTAACCCAAATGCTGGCGAGCTTTGCCGGAGCTGGTTTTCAGATCCATGTCGAGCACCAGCGCTTTGCCGTCAGTCGGTACCAGTAGGCCGCACATCATCTTGAACGTGGTCGATTTTCCCGCGCCGTTTGGGCCGAGCAGGCCGAAGATTTCTCCTCGCTTCACCTGAAAGCTAACGTGATCGGTTGCCGAGAAATCACCAAATTTTTTCGTCAGCCCTCGGGCTTCAATCACTGTTTCGCCACCGCTCACGTCAATCTGCGGCATGATGCTTGCCAGCGACGAATCACTGGCCGGGCCACCACCCAGCAGGTCGATAAAGGCATCTTCAAAGCGCGGATCGGTGTCGTGCAGACAATCCGCTTCCAGATGTAAGGCAGAGAGCAACGATGCCCGATCCGCATCGGGTTTTAGCATCAACCGAACGTATTGCCCCTGAATCACCCCATCGCTGACCTGTGGCAGACGCAACGCTTCCTGTAATACGTCCCGATGTCGGCGATCGCCCGTATCAATCAGGATGCAGCGTCCGGCCATGCGTGCGGTCAAATCGCGCGGCGCGCCGCGATACAGCAGTTCGCCTTCGTTCAGCAGCAACACATCCCGACACTGTTCCGCCTCATCAAGATAAGACGTACTCCACAGGATCAACATGCCGTCGTCGGCCAATTCGTGCACCATGTGCCACAGTTCACGGCGAGAGATCGGGTCGACGCCCACGCCCGGTTCATCCAGCAGGAGCACCTTAGGTTGCCCCAGCAATGTACAGGCCAACCCCAGCTTCTGTTTCATGCCACCGGACAGTTTACCCGCCAGCCTGTCGGTAAAGCGGGTCAAATCGGTAAATGACAGCAGGCGCTCGAACGTTTCTCTGCGCACTTCGCCAGTGATACCTCGCAGGTCGGCATACAGCGTCAGGTTTTCCATCACCGTCAGATCTTCATACAGGCCGAATTTTTGCGGCATGTAGCCCAAAATGGCATGCAGTTGACGATCTTCCTGGATGGGATCCAGATTCGCCACGCGCAGTGTTCCGTGACTGGGCGTTAATAATCCGGCCAGCATACGCAGCAGGGTGGTTTTACCCGCGCCGTCGGGGCCAACCAGCCCGGTAACCGCACCACTGTGTATCTCGGCGGTGAGGCTGGCGAGCGCGGGTTTCTCCTGACCAGGAAAGCGTTTTTCCAGCCCGTCCAACGCGATCTGCGCGGGAGAGTTAATCATGGCGAACGGGCTCGTGAGCGCGACTGGCATCCTCAGTGCGAGCATCGTCAAAACGCAGCGTGACCGGCATCCCTTGCCGTAATCCGTCATCGGGATCGTTAACGACAATGCGCAGGCGGTAAACTAAATCGGTGCGGAGATCTTCCGTTTCGACGCTTTTCGGTGTGAATTCGGCACTCGGTGAGACAAAACCGACTTTGCCACGATAGGGCTGATTGGGGCGACCGTCGGTGTAAATCAGCATCTGGCTACCGGGCACGACGCGGCCAAGATCTTTCTCGCTTACGTAGGCGCGTACCCAAACCGGGCGAGTGAGTGAAAGGGTGAAAACGGTACTGCCCGATGCCAGCATACTGCCTTTTTCGGCGGCGCGAGTGAGGATCACGCCGGGAGACGGTGCCAGCAGTTCGGCATCCTGTTTATTCAGTTCCGCCTGAGCCAGTCCGGCTTCGGCCTGTGCCACCGCCGCCTGCGCGGCGGCAATTTCCTGCGGTCGGTTACCGTTTTCGAACTGACTCAGTTTGTCTTTCGCTGCCTGTAGTGTTGCAAGCGCCTGATTACGTGACGTTCTGGCATCGTCGAGCATGTTGGCGGAAATGGCGCGTTTGTCCCACAGCCCCTGCTGACGCTGGTAGAAGCTGTTGGCGTAATCATAGGCCGCCTGACTCTGGACAACCTGAGATCGCACCTGCGCGATCTCTTCCTGTCGGTAGCCTTCTTGCGCCAGTTGAAGCTGTGCCTGCGCGCTGGCGAGGTTCGCCTGTGCCTGATGTTGTGCGTTCAGATAAGGTGCGGCGTCGAGCGTTGCCAGCGGTTGACCTGCCTGCACGGCATCGCCCTCATCAACGTTCAGCTCGGCCACTCTGCCGCCGACGCGGAAGGCCAAATTGACAGTGCGGATATCGACATTGCCGTAGAGCGTTAGCGGTTTTTCCTGCTGTTGTTGGTGGTGATAAAAACCATAACCGGCACCGAGCAGGATAAGAACGAGGGCCGCGAACGCCAGTTTTCTCTTGTTCATCACACATAGTTCCTTGTTTATCAGCGGTAGCGATCCCGCATGCCGTTCAGAGGATGCCTCATCTCTTATTTCTGGAAGCTATTAATCATATGACGGGTTAGAGGTATTTATGGTGATGTAGAGTGATCTAGTTCACAAAAATGCATTGCATTTGGTCGATATTTTCGCCTAATTCTGCTTATATCTGGCCTAACCTTTTTATTTTGTTAAAGAAATGGCAAGAACTCGAAAGAATTGTAATTTATTCTATTGAATGATAATAATTGTTATTAGCAATTACATATGTATTGGTACTGACATAGTGATCTGACAGCACCGATCGCGGCGTACAGAATGAAATACTCTGCGTTCTATGCCTGAACCGATCATAACCCGCCAAGATGTTTCGCGTGAGACGAAGCATTTTGGCGTTTTTTTGTCTGCGTCGGGGGGATGGGGTTTCGGATGAGAGCCTCGTCACAGGCGGTAACTTTTATTGACGGTTGGATACATAACCAAAGGGGAAGGACAGTGAACCAGATGCGCACTTTACTCGCATTGATGCCATGCGTGCTGATTGCTCCGGCGTATGCACAGGATGACACGACTAAAAAGGATGAGGCGAGCGGTGATGAGATGGTGATTACCGCCTCACGCTCGAATATCCAGCAGCAGAAAGCGCCGCAGGTGGTCACGGTGATTACCAAAGAGCAAATCGAGCAGCAGATGCAGGTCACTTCTGACTCGTCACAAATTCTAAGCAACTTGCTGCCTTCGTTCTCCCCCAGCCGTCAAAAAATGAGCGGCAGTGGTGAAACCTTCCGCGGTCGTGCCGCTCTGGTGATGATCGACGGCATTCCTCAGTCCAACCCGTTACGTCCGACCGGGCGTGAGATGCACACGATAGACTACTCGATGGTCGAGCGCATCGAAGTCATCCACGGCGCGAATGCCACCAACGGCATGGGTGCGACGGGGGGAGTGATTAATATCATTACTCGTCGACCGGAAAATGGCTCATTTAATCAGCACGTCAACGTGCAAACCACGATCCCGACGGAAAAGATTCGCGGTGAGACCGCCAGCTATAAAACCACCTATCGGGTCGATGGGCGTGAAGACTATCTCGACTACCTGTTCGCGATTGGCTATGAGAATCAGGGGCTGTATCTGGACGGCAACAATCGGCCTGTCGGTGTAGATAATACCCAGGGCGATACCATGGATTCCCGCGCTTACGACTTATTAGCAAAAGTCGGCTACTGGCTGGATGACTATCAGCGTATTCAACTGAGCGTGAACCGCTATAACATTAAAAATGAGAATAACTATCTGAGCGTGGATGGTATCCGTAGCCAGGGGATCCCGACGACGTCAGTACGGGGTACACCACGGGGTGAAGCACCCCATAACAGCATATGGACGACCGGCTTTACTTACGAAAACCATGATCTTGCAGGAATGAAACTGTCCGCGCTGGTATTTAATCAGCGCTATGAGGCGCTATTCGGCGCAACGAACTCGAATACGTTTCAAGACCCTGCGATAGCGCCCAGAGGGACGCTGTATGAGCAATCTCGATCCGTTGCTAACAAATATGGCACTAAATTGGCGCTGACTAAAGACGACTTGCTGGATGACACGCTGAAAGTTACGGTGGGTTTCGATACGCTGTACGATAAGGGCAAACAGGATCTCTACCTGACCAAACGTACCTATGTGCCTGAGATGGAATACACCAACTATTCACCGTTTATTCAGGCTGAATATCAACTGTTGGATCGTGTCACGCTGCATGCGGGCGTACGCCATGAAATCGCCAAGCTTCAGGTCGGTGACTATCAAACGCTGGCGTCCAACAATAGCGTGATGGTACAAGGCGGTAGCCCTAAATTTAATGAAACGTTGTATAACGCGGGTATCGTCTATGCGGCAACGGATTCGCTGAGTTTGTTTGCCAACTACTCAGAAGGGTTTGGTATGCCGGATGTGGGGCGTGCGCTGCGTTCCATCAGGCGTTCAGGTGTTAGTCTGAAAAACTTTGACGGCTTTAAGCCGATTGTGACAAATAACGTAGAGACGGGGTTCCGTTTTAAGCGGGATAAGTTTGATTTTGAAGCCAGCTATTATGAGTCCAAATCGAAACTGGGCGAAAACGTGACGGAGAGCGGTGGCGTATTTTTGTCCGAACGCCAGCGCACTCAGATTCGCGGTGTTGAAGTGATCGCGGGCTATCAGATCAACGAGCAGCACAAAGTGAATGCTTCCTATGCGCACAGCGAAGGAAAGTTTGACAGTAATAAAGATGGCAAAGTGGATAAAAAATTCAACGGCCTGAATATTGCACCTGATCGTCTGATCACCAGTTGGTCGGCGAATTGGAACGATAAATGGAGTTCGTTCGTGCAGGCGAATTACGCCTTTGGCCGCAGTTTTGACGATGCGGGTATGGCGTTTGATGGTTACCTGTTGATGGATGCTGCCGTGGGGTACAAGCTGCCGTATGGTCGCCTCAATGTGGCGGTGGCGAACCTGCTGGATAAACAGTACATCACCTACTATTCGCAGGCGGGGCTTGTTAATGATACGCGCTATTTCTCCGGGCGCGGACGTACGGTAACACTGGGTTATTCGGTTGATTTCTAAGCTTAACCGATTTAATTTCGTCCTCAATTCAGCAACACGGCAGCGTTTTACGCTGGCCGTGTTGTTGTCTTTTCTGCTGGTGACGTTAGTGCAGGCGGCAGAATCACCGCGTCAGATTCGGCATGCGCTGGGCGTGACCACCGTGGACGGGACGCCGCTGCGTATCGTGACGCTGTTTCAGGGTGCGACGGATTCCGCCGTGGCGCTGGGAATCAAGCCGGTTGGTGTGGTGGAGTCGTGGACGGAGAAGCCGATTTATCGCTACCTCCGCCCCGCCTTGCAGGGCGTAACGCTGGTCGGACTGGAAACGCAGCCCAGTCTGGAAACCATCGCGCTACTCAAGCCCGATCTCATCGTAGCGTCTACGTTTCGGCATGAGAAAATCTACGGCCTGCTGTCGCAGATCGCACCGACGATTGCGCTGGATAAGGTGTCTGAGTTTAAAGAGACCGTTCAAATGATGGGCATAGCGCTGAACAGGGAAGATAAGGCGAACGAGATTTTATCTCACTGGAACCAGCGCGTGGATGCGCTGCGTGACCGTCTGAAAGCCCGATTTGGCACACGCTGGCCGCTCAGCGTCTCTATTCTCGAATTCCGTGAAGATCATATGCGCAGCTATCTGCCTGCCAGCTTTGCCGGATCGGTACTGTCGGAAATCGGTTTTGTCTGGTCGCGACCGGAAAGCTATACGTCAGGCGTGATGCAAAAGCTCACTAGCAAAGAGAGTATTCCGGTGGTGGATGCCGATCTGTTCTTTGTTTTGCTGCGTTCAGACAAACCGGCGGTGGCAAAGAACTATCGCGACTGGCAGGTTCACCCGCTCTGGCAGCGACTGCATGCGCCTCAGCAGCAACAGGTGTATCCGGTGGATAACGTGGCCTGGAGCCTGTCCGGCGGTATTTTGGGTGCGAATCAGATGCTGGACGATATCGAACAACAGTTTGCTGGCAAGACAGAGTCTGCTGATAAAAAAAGCGATATCGCAGAGGAGAGTCATACGCGATGAGACAAGGCATCGTGACAGCAGCGGGTGTCGTATTGCTGCTGCTGAGTATCGTCGCCAGCCTGATGCTGGGGCAAACCACCATTTCGTTGGGAGCCGTGTTCAATTCACTGTTCCATTACGATCCGCAGCAGATCGATCACATACTGGTGCTAACGACACGCCTGTCGCGGACGGTGATTGCCATCGTCGTCGGTGCCAGCCTTGCCGTTGCAGGAGCCTTAATGCAGGCGCTGACGCGTAACCCGCTGGCCTCGCCGGGGATATTCGGTATTAACGCGGGAGCCATGTTTGCCATCGTGCTGCTGTCTTCGGTGTTTACCTTTTCCTCGCAGATCGCGCTGGCATGGACGGCCTATCTGGGTGCTGCTGTGGCTGGCGTCATGGTGTATGTGCTGGGAACGCTGGGTAACGCCCGTTCCAGCCACTTACGCATTGTGCTGGCCGGTGCCGCGATTAGCGCGCTGTTTATTTCGTTTACGCAGGCGCTGCTAGTAATCAATCAAGATGGGCTGGACAGCATGCTGTTCTGGCTGGCCGGTTCGGTGTCTGGCCGCAGCCTGTCGATGCTGTTACCGCTCCTGCCGTACTTTGCTATCGCGCTATTCCTCGCGCTGCTGCTGGCGCGTCACCTGAATATTCTGGTAGCGGGTGACGAGATCGCCAAAGGGCTGGGGCAGCGAACGGCGCTGGTGCGTGCGTTGTCCGGGCTATGTGTCATCGGGCTGGCGGGTGGCGCGGTGGCAATCGCCGGAAATATCGGTTTTGTCGGGCTGATCGTACCGCATATTGTGCGTCGCGTGCTGTCTGCCGATCACCGCTGGCTGTTGCCCGGCTGTGCGATTTTCGGCGCCACGCTGCTGCTGTTGGCTGATGTCGCCTCGCGTCTGCTGATTGTGCCGCAGGAAGTGCCGGTTGGTGCGATGACCGCGCTGCTGGGCGCGCCTTTCTTCATTTATCTGGCGAGAAGGGGGATGCGGCATGGGTAAGGTGTATACCGTGCGCGTAGGAATGGTCTCGCGCCAGATTGATCGCCGCACGTCAGCAGTGGCGCTGTCGCTCCTGCTGATACTGTTAGCCGTCGTGTTCCTGTCGCTGTCGCTGGGTGAGGTAGTGCTATCTCCCGCGCAGGTGATGTTGGCGCTGTTGGGAAAAGCAGACAGCGGTGTGCATTTTATCGTCAATGACCTGCGTTTACCGCGCGCGCTGCTGGCGCTGTTGGTGGGCGGCGCGCTGGCGATATCCGGCCTGATCCTGCAAAGCATTGTGCGCAATCCGCTGGCCTCGCCGGATATTCTTGGGATTACCAGTGGCGCCTCAGCGGCGGCGGTATTCTTCCTCTCGTTTCTGGCGACGGCGATAAGCCAGCGTTGGTTGCCGCTGGCGGCAATGGGCGGGGCGTGGGTGACGGCGATCGCCATTTATCTGCTGGCCTGGAAGCAGGGCGCATCGCCGCTGCGGCTGGTACTGGTTGGCGTTGGGCTGTCCGCCATTATGGGCGCGGCGGTCACGATGATGCTGGTGTTTAGTCCGATAGGCACCACGCTGACGGCTTATGTGTGGCTGACGGGCAGTATTTATGGCGCGCAGTGGCAGCATGTGTCTGAGCTGGCGGGCTGGTTGCTGCTTGGTGCACCGTTTCTGGTGGGGCTGGCGAGACACGTTAACGTGCATGAGTTGGATGATGCGCTGGCCTGCGGCGTTGGGCAATCTGTTGGACGTATCCGACTCGCGCTGCTGACGCTGAGCGTCGCGCTGGCTGGGGCTGCCATTGCCTATGCAGGTGCGATGGCCTTTGTCGGCCTGCTGGCCCCGCATATCGCGAAAAAGTTGGCGAGCCGGTCATTCCCCGGATTGGCGCTGGTGTCGGCACTGACGGGCGGCTTATTGGTGATGGTGGCCGATTTGATTGGCCGCACGGCGTTCTTACCGCTGGATCTGCCTGCCGGTATTTTTATCTCCGTGCTCGGGACGCCTTTCTTTATCTATTTATTGCTTCGGCAACGTTATTGAGATTGCAAGATTATGCCAGAGAATGTGCAGCCAACACACGTCCCCCCACCTGACCGCGAGGCGATTGCCAGCCAGTCGCTGACGCTGAGTTACGAAAAACAGGTCGTGATTGATGCGCTGGATATCACGCTGCCAGCTCAGAAAATTTCGGTGCTGGTGGGCAGTAACGGCTGTGGCAAGAGCACGTTACTGAAGTCGTTTGCCCGCCTGCTGAAACCCACGAGCGGGACGATTATTGTTAACGGGGAGGATATTCATCGGCAATCCACCGTTGAGGTGGCGAAGTCACTGGCGATTCTTCCGCAAACGCCGACCGCGCCGGAAGGCCTGACGGTCTATCAACTGGTGAAGATGGGGCGCTATCCGCATCAGTCATGGTTGAAGCAGTGGTCGGCCACGGATGAAGAAAAAGTGCTTCAGGCGTTGCGCAGCACCGGCGTACTGGCGTTAAAGGATCGCGCAGTGGATTCGCTGTCCGGCGGGCAGCGCCAACGCGTCTGGATCGCGATGACGCTGGCACAGGATACCGATATCGTCCTGCTGGATGAACCGACGACCTATCTCGATCTGGCGCATCAGATGGAGGTGCTGGATTTGCTGCGGGAACTGAACACGCAGCAGCACAAAACCATCGTGATGGTGCTGCATGATCTGAATCTGGCGTGTCGCTATGCCCATCACATGGTGGCCGTACACAACCGGACGGTATTTGCGCAGGGCAACCCGCGTGACATTCTCACGGAAGCCACGGTAAAGAGGGTGTTTAACCTGAACTGTCGCATCATTGACGATCCGTTCTTCGGTACGCCGCTGTGTATTCCGTTTGGACGTGGAGCGGCGGAGACTGCGGCCGATGTCGGCTAATCGCCTGACGGCACCGCAGTGGGCGATGCTCTCCGGCACGCTGCAATTAACGGATGCTGCACAGCGAGCAGGGCAGGAGAGTTGCCCGAGCCGTAGGGTGTTGGATCCTGAGTATTGCCGCTGGCTTCTGGAAACGCTGACGCCGCCGCTGCTGTCGCCATCAATCAAGATTACCGCTTCGCTGCTGGCGAAGCGGATTGGTTTCTTAACCACGGCCGCCAGCCTGTACGCCATGTCGGTGTATAACAAAGGGCTGAACATGACGCTGGATAACAGCGTGCTGGAATTCGGACACGCTCGTCTGTGGACATCGACCATGCCGCTTTACGATCTCACCGTCTCCCATCCGGAATTGGGACAACGAGACGTGTGGCGCGATAGCCTGTTCGACACGCTGTTTGCTCAACACCTGTCGCCGATCCTGCATACGCTATCGACGGTGTCGGGCGCGCCGCTGCGCATTCTGTGGGAAAACGTCGCGGTACGGGTATTTTCATTATACGAACAGCGCATTGAGTGGGACGATCCGGCGGCGGAGTGCTCGCCGGGAATGACGCTGGCACAGCAGGTGCAGCAGGACTTTGATGCTTTGCTGGCTGCGCCCGGCGAACGTTTCGGCTGTGATGGTAATCCGCTGAAACCGTTCTTTCGTGCGAAAACGCGGGTTCCCGTCGCGGGGCGTTCGGTGAGCTTTCGTGACGTGCGCTTTCGCCGCACCTGCTGTTTTTATTACAAGGCATCGCAGCCGCAGGAATACTGCCAAAATTGTCCATTACTGCGCCCCGCTAAAAAAACGTAGGGAACGTTTTTCAACGTCGCTTGCGACGGCCCGTAGGGGGGCGAGCAGGAAGCTCGCCATAAAAAAACGGGCTGACACAGATAAAAATCCTCTCGTAGTTATGCCCTAAATAATTCGAGTTGCAGGCAGGCGGCAAGCGCACGAATCCCCAGGAGCTTACACCAGTAAGTGACTGGGGTGAGTAAGAGAAGCCAACGCACATGCAGCTTGAAGTATGACGGGGATAGAATCTCTGCTACAATCGTCGGCAGTCATGCACCGTAGTTGTGCTCGTTCACCGTGGTTGTTGCGTATGTCGTTGTTACGTGAAGTGTTACGTAAGTTGTTACGTAAATAGTGGCCCAGCAAACCCGTCTTACTGACCCTCTGAAAACTACACCGGCTGCTGTCCGGTCAGAGCGGATCTGGAGTTGTTCTTTTTATGTCATTTGATTCTCTCGGCCTGAGTGCCGATATTCTGCGCGCGATTGACGAGCAGGGTTATCGCGATCCTACTCCTGTTCAGCGTCAGGCGATTCCTGTCGTGCTGGAAGGGCGCGATTTAATGGCCAGCGCACAAACTGGTACGGGTAAAACAGCGGGCTTTACGCTGCCGTTATTACAATTGCTGACCAGCCGTGAAGCTCAGCACAAAGGGAAAGGCCGCCGTCCGGTACGTGCGCTGATCCTGACGCCAACCCGTGAGTTGGCTGCGCAGATTGATGAAAATGTGAAGGCGTATAGCAAGTATCTGAGCCTGCGTTCACTGGTCGTATTTGGTGGGGTGAGCATTAACCCACAGATGATGAAACTGCGTGGTGGCGTAGATATTCTGGTGGCAACGCCGGGGCGTCTGCTCGATCTGGAACATCAGCGTGCCGTTGACCTGTCACAGGTTGAAATTCTGGTGCTGGATGAAGCGGACCGTATGCTGGATATGGGCTTCATTCACGACATTCGCCGAGTGCTGGCGAAGCTGCCTGCTAAACGTCAAAACCTGCTGTTCTCCGCGACCTTCTCTGATGAGATCAAAGCGCTGGCGAACAAGCTGCTGACTAATCCCGCCTCGGTTGAAGTCGTGCGTCGTAATACGCCGTCTGAACTGGTTACACAGCACGTGCATTTTGTTGATAAGCGCCGCAAGCGTGAACTGTTGTCGCAGCTGATTGGTGAAAATAACTGGCAGCAGGTGCTGGTCTTTACCCGCACCAAGCACGGCGCTAACCATCTGGCTGAACTGCTGGAAAAAGACGGCATTACCGCCGCCGCTATCCACGGTAATAAAAGTCAGGGGGCGCGTACGCGTGCACTGGCAAACTTTAAAGACGGCAGCATTCGCGTGCTGGTGGCGACGGATATCGCCGCGCGTGGTCTGGATATCGACCAACTGCCGCACGTGGTGAACTATGAGCTGCCAAACGTGCCGGAAGATTACGTTCACCGTATCGGTCGTACCGGTCGTGCGGAAGCGACGGGCGAAGCGCTGTCGCTGGTCTGTGTGGATGAGCACAAACTGCTGCGCGACATCGAGCGTCTGTTGAAGCGTGAGATTCCACGTATCGCTATCGAAGGCTACGAGCCGGATCCGTCCATCAAGGCCGAACCGATTGTGAATGGTCGTCAGGGCAACCGTGGCGGCGGCGGTGCGCGTAACGCCTCTCCTCGCGCACAGTCTGGTGCACCACGCGGTCAGGGCGAACGCCGTCCGGCCGACGGCAATCGTCAGCCGCGTAAAGCGGGCGGTAATAGCGATAGTCCGTGGGGTTCTGGCGGAAAAGGGAATGGCGGCAAGAGTAGTGGCGAAGGCCAACGCCGCGCGCCGCGTCCGCAAAACCGCAGTAAGCCAGCGGACAAGTAAAATAGAGAGGGAGCCCAGCGGCTCCCTTTTTTTATCGCGTTATTTCGCCGTGGCAGGCTGCGCGGTCGGATGGCGTGGACGATAGAACATCACCGCGTTGCCCGCCAGAATCAGCAGCAGGCCGATAAGCGCGTTGGGCCGCCACTGGTAGTCTTCAAATAGTGTCGAAATCGACAGTGCCACCAGCGGAAAGAGCAGCGTGGTATACGCCGCCTGACTGGCACCGATGCGACCGATCAGGCTGAAGTAGGCACCGAAGCCGATGACTGAACCAAAGATAGCCAGATAGAACAGGGAACCCAGATAGCTGGCGCTGTACTCCGGTGCGAAGCTATACCCCTGAATCAGGCTGAACAACCCCATCCACAGCGCACCATATCCCATGCCCCAGCCGTTGGTCGTCAGTATGTCACGGCCTTGTCGCTGGTGCTGGGCGCTAATCATATTGCCGAGCGAGAAGCAGTAGGTGCCCAGAATGCTCAATCCCACGCCCCACAGCAAATAGGGCTGCGCGTCGATTTGCATCAGGTCATGCCAGAACAGCGCGACGATGCCGATCAGCCCGAGCGGTGTGGCGATCGCCACGTTACGTGTTAACGGCTGGCCGAAGAAAATACGGCTATTAAAGGCGTTAAACAGTACCGCCATCGAAAAAATGATGGATTCCAATCCGCTCGAAATCCAGGCGATGGCGTGGTAAAAACAGAGAAAGTTGACGCCGAATACGCATAGCCCTTGTACCATACACAGCAAGTGAGCGCGTGACGAAAGTGGACGCAGACGGCGCGTCAGGGCCAGAAACGTTAGCAAGATGGCCGATGCCAGCGCAAAGCGCCAGAAAACGGAGATTTCGGCAGCGACCTCGCCGTGTTGCAGGCTAATCGCGATCCAGGTCGTGCCCCAAATCAGGACGACAGAAAAATAGAGTAAGGTATTCATTGAGTGATTCCGCATGAGTGCATAGCGGCAGTATGGCGCGTGCGTTTGTCGCGGGCTTTCAGCACCTTGCGGTGAATAACAGAATCTTGCGGTTAAGTGAAAAACGGAGGCAGTAATGCATCGTTATAAAGCGTTCGATACCATGCTGCATCATAAAACCGAGCTGCGCGACACCGTCGAGCTGACCTCCGGCGTGCGGCTGGCCGCATGGTTTAACCGCCACGATCGCGTCACGATGGAAAACACTGAACACCATACGCTCAGCCTTTATACCGCCGGTGGCTATGAGAGCTATCATAAAACAGCGGATGGCTGGCATAACGGCGGTGGGCCGGATCGTTTCTGCCTGATGCCGAAACAAAGCTCGTCGACCTGGGACATTCGTGGCGACCTCGATTTTGTGCACCTGTATTTTGACGATACGCACTTGCGGCAACTGGCCGAGCAAACCTGGGATCGCAGTCCGGCATCAATCTGCACGGAAGAGCGGATATTTGGTAGCGATCCGTTGATTACCTCGCTGTATCGGCAATTTCTGCTCAGCAATCGCTGGGACGACTCGGCGAACCAGCTTGTGCTGAGTAGCGCCGCAACGCTGTTGATGATTCAAGTGCTGCGTGGCTACACCCAGTTGCAGTGGGAACTGCCGACGGTGCGCGGCGGACTGGCGCCCTCGGTACTGCAGCGCAGCAAGATGCAAATTGAGGCACATCTCGATCAGCCGCTGACGCTACAGACGCTGGCGGCGGAAGCGGGGCTTAGCGAGTTTCACTTTGCACGCATGTTTCGCCAGAGTGTGGGAATGGCACCGCATCAGTATGTGCTGAAACAGCGGCTGGCCCGTGCGGAAGCGCTTGTGCGCCACGGTACGCAGCCGATCACGGACATTGCGCTGGCCTGCGGGTTCAGTTCCGCCAGCCACCTAAGCCACCAATTCAAAAAAGAATATGGTTTGACACCGTCGGCGCTGAGGCTGGCGCAGAAATAGGCCGGAAAAAGTAGGCGGGTAAACAGTCAGTGAGGCGTTATGGATGCGGACGAATGTCCGCCTCACGCTTTTCTGGACGCGATTATTTCGCCGCCAGCAGGCATAAATTTAGCGCCACTTCATACGATTTCACAAATGACGGCACGGGTAAAAACTCAAAGCGCGAATGGAAATTGTGCGCACCGGTAAAGAAGTTCGGCGTCAGCAATCCTTTGGCGGATAGCGCCGCGCCGTCCGTGCCGCCGCGCATTGGCGTTACTTTGGGTTCAATGCCCAGCGTGTCCAGTGCGGCAAACAGCAGGTCGATCGCGCGGCGATCGTCGGTGATGGCGTTGCTGATATTGCTGTAGATATCGGTGAGGGTATAGGTCACGCTGCCAGTCGGGTACTGCGCGGCTATCTTCTCTGCGATTGTGGCAATCTGCTGCTTCCGCTGTTCAAACGTGGCTAAATCAAAATCGCGGATAGACGCTTTGAGCTTCGCTTCATTGGCGTTCGCCGTCAGGTCGTTAAACCAGACATAGCCCTCGCGTCCCTCTGTGTGCTCTGGCGTCTGCTGGCGATCGAACTGGCTGATAAAGTCATGTGCCATGAGCAACGGATTAACCAGCACGCCTTTCGCCGACATCGGGTGCGCGGGCACACCGGTAAAGCGAATTTCTGCGGAAGCCGCATTGAAGTTCTCATACACCACTTCACCCAGCTCGCAGCAGTCGATGGTGTAGGCAAAATCAACATCGAAGCGTTTGAGATCGAGCGCTTTCGCCCCACGCAGCCCAATTTCTTCATCCGGCACGAAGGCTACCACGATATCGCCGTGCGGCGTCGCGTCGGTCAGATTTTCCATCAGCGTCATCACCACGGTAACGGCGGCCTTGTTGTCCGCGCCGAGTACGCTGGTGCCGTCGCTAAAAATAATGTCCTGCCCAACATACGGCAGAATTTCCGGGTGTTCCGCCGTGCGTAGCCAGATGTTCTGTTCGGCATTCAGACACAGATCTTCACCGGTAAAACGCAGCGTTTGCGGGTGAATATGCGGCGACAGGCCGACGTCAACCGTATCGATATGCGTAATAAAACCGATGCGCGGTGCGGACGGACAGTTACCCGGTTTCACGGCCGTCACGGTGGCGTGCTCATCAATCACCACATCCTGTAGGCCCAGCGCTCTCAGCTCATCCGCCAGCAATCGCGCTATCTCATGCTGTTCCGGTGTGCTGGGCAGCGTTGTCGAACTGGCATCGCTTTGGCTGGTGACGGCGAGGTAACGGTAAAAACGCGTGCTGAGCTGGTGAGCCAGACTGTCTGTCATAACGAATCCTTTTTATTCAGTAATAGCTATGATTGTTATCCTAACGTAGAAATTATTTCATTTGAGGGTTTTATTTGTCATTTTATCGTCATGATTTTTATAACGGTGTGGTGGAACACAAATAACAAGCGAGGACTGGAATGAAAAAAGCAGGAATAAAATTGACTCTGGCAGCGTTGACGCTGGCGGTCGCTTCCGCGGCCTCGGCGAATACGCTGGTGTACTGCTCTGAAGGATCGCCGGAAAACTTTAACCCACAGCTTTACACCTCCGGCACCAGCGTGGATGCCAGCGCCGTGCCGATTTATAACCGTCTGGTGGATTTCAAAGTGGGCACCACGGAGCTGGTGCCGAGTCTGGCAGAGCGCTGGGACATCAGCGCCGATGGGCGAGTCTATACCTTCCATTTGCGCAAGGGTGTGAAATTCCAGAGCAATAAATACTTCAAACCTTCGCGTGATTTTACCGCCGACGACGTTATTTTCTCCTTCATGCGGCAAAAAGATCCGCAGCACCCTTACCACAGCGTCTCGAAAGGAACTTATGCCAATTTTGAAAGCTTGTCCTTTGGCTCGTTGATTCAGAGCATTGAGAAAGTGGATGACCACACGGTACGCTTTACGCTCTCTCATGCGGAAGCCCCGTTTCTGGCCGATTTAGCCTGGTATTTCGCGTCTATTCTCTCTGCGGAATATGCCGATGCGATGCTTAAAGCCGGGACGCCGGAGCGCGTGGACATGGAGCCGATTGGCACCGGGCCTTTTGAATTAGCGCAGTATCAGAAAGATTCCCGCATTCTGTTTAAGGCATTTCCAGCCTATTGGGAAGGCAAGGCCAAGCTGGATCGGCTGATTTTCACCATCACACCGGATGCCTCCGTGCGGTACGCCAAACTGGAGAAGAATGAGTGTCAGGTGATGCCGTTCCCTAATCCCGCCGACCTACCGCGTATGAAAGAAAACAAGGACATCGTGCTGATGCAAAAGGCCGGACTGAACACCGGCTTCCTGTCGTTCAATACCCAGAAAGCACCGACGGACAATGTGAAAGTGCGGCAGGCGTTAACGATGGCGATTAACAAGCCGGCGATTATCGAAGCCGTTTTCCAGGGAACCGGAACGGCGGCGAAAAACCTGCTGCCGCCGGGCGTCTGGAGCGCCGACAGTGACCTGAAAGACTATGACTACGATCCTGAAAAGGCGAAGGCGTTACTGAAAGAAGCCGGCTTGGCGGAAGGCACCACTATCGAACTGTGGGCGATGCCGGTACAGCGTCCGTACAATCCGAATGCTCGCCGCATGTCGGAGATGATTCAGGCGGACTGGGCGAAAGTCGGTGTGCAGGCCAAAATTGTCACCTTCGAGTGGGGCGAATACCTGAAAAGGGTGAAAGGCGGTGAGCATCAGGCGGCATTGATGGGTTGGACAACGGCAACGGGCGATCCTGATAACTTCTTCGGGCCGCTCTTTACCTGTACGGCGGCTAACGGTGGCTCCAACTCGGCGAAATGGTGTTATGCGCCGTTTGATAAAATCATTATCGAAGCGCGCGCTTCACAGGATCACGAGCAGCGTATTGCTTTGTACAAGCAGGCGCAGCAGATGATGCACGATCAGGCTCCGGCCGTCATGATTGTGCATTCCACCATATTTGAACCCGTGCGTAAGGAAGTGACCGGGTATGAGGTCGACCCGTTCGGTAAGCATATTTTCTATCAGGTAGACGTGAAGAAGTAAGATGCAGTAAAAATGGCACGCCGCACGGCGTGCCTGACTCTGGCGTAGCGTTATTCGGTTTCATCACCGTAATACAGCTTACCGATGCGGATAATATCGCGCCCCTGTGATTTGCGATGCTTATTGGAATCGCGCAGGGAATAAATGCAGCCGCAATACTCCTGCTGATAGAAACGTTCGCGTTTGCTGATTTCGATCATGCGCGACGAGCCGCCGCCCTTGCGCCAGTTGTAATCCCAGTAGGTGATGCCGGGATATTTCTGCGCAGCGTTCTGTCCGCATTCGGTAATCTGTTGCATGTTTTTCCAGCGTGAAATCCCCAGTGAACTGGAAATAACGCTAAAGCCGTTTTCTGCGGCGTACAGCGCTGTGCGCTCGAAGCGCATATCAAAACACATGGTGCAGCGAATGCCGCGTTCCGGTTCCCATTCCATGCCTTTAGCGCGCTCGAACCAGTTATCCGTATCGTAATCCGCATCGATGAAAGGCACGTTATGCTGTTCGGCGAAACGGATATTTTCCTCTTTGCGGATCAGGTATTCACGCTGGGGGTGGATATTGGGGTTATAAAAGAAAATGGTGTAATCAATGCCAGAAGCGGTGATGGCTTCCATGACTTCACCTGAGCAGGGCGCGCAGCAGGAATGCAGCAGCAGTTTGTCTGCGCTGTTGGGCAGTGAAAGCTGCGGGCGTTTAAATTCTGCGGTTTTGACATTCGACATAAAAAGTAGCCACTTCGTTGTAGTCCGTAAGGACGGTGTCGGTACAAATTCGTCACGAATTATTGATGATATGTTCACAAGAGGCAACCTCATGGACTGCCCAGCGTTATCTTTCCCGTTGCGTTCCCCGTACAATACCCCCTAAGATTGCCTGCTTTTTTTGGCCTGAATGGCTGTGATTAACGATCAAATGGTTACCGAGTAGCGTTATGCGTGTTCTGCTTGCCCCGATGGAAGGGGTTCTCGACTCATTAGTGCGAGAACTGCTGACTGAAGTAAATGATTACGACCTGTGCATCACCGAATTTTTACGCGTGGTGGATCAGTGTCTGCCGGTTAAATCCTTTTATCGCCTTTGCCCGGAGTTACACCATGCCAGCCGCACGCCGTCTGGTACGCTGGTGCGCGTACAGCTGCTGGGACAATATCCGCAGTGGCTGGCGGAAAATGCGGCGCGGGCGGTAGAACTGGGCTCATATGGTGTCGATCTCAACTGCGGTTGCCCGTCGAAGCTGGTGAACGGCAGCGGGGGCGGGGCGACGCTGTTGAAAGATCCCGAGCTGATTTATCAGGGCGCAAAAGCGATGCGTGAGGCGGTGCCTGCGCATTTGCCGGTCACGGTGAAAATCCGACTGGGCTGGGATTCCGGCGCTCGCCAGTTTGAGATTGCTGACGCGGTGCAGCAGGCAGGAGCGACTGAACTGGCCGTGCATGGCCGCACGAAGGAAGATGGTTATAAAGCCGAGTGCATTAACTGGCTGGCAATAGGGGAAATCCGCCAGCGATTGCGGATCCCGGTGATTGCCAATGGCGAAATCTGGGACTGGCAGAGCGCACAGGACTGTATGGCGACGACGGGCTGCGACGCGATGATGATTGGGCGGGGCGCGCTGAATGTGCCGAACCTGAGCCGCGTGATTAAGTATAACGAACCGCGTATGCCGTGGCCGGAGGTCATGCTGCTGCTACAAAAGTATGTGCAGTTGGAAAAGCAGGGCGACACGGGACTGTATCACGTCGCGCGGATCAAACAGTGGCTCGGCTATTTGCGTAAAGAGTACGACGACGCCACCGAGTTATTCAGCGAGATCCGCACGTTGAAGACCTCAGCAGATATTGCCCGTGTGATTGGTGAGCCATAAGTGCTCACCGCTTCCTTACGCGTTATTTCCCTCTCTTCTTTTTCCTCTCTCTATTTTCTGACAATAGCTGTTCAGATTTAACGCACCTCATCACTCTCCTGCTGGCCTGTACTTTACTTTACGAATCGGTTGGCGGTATAACACTCCATCTATCTGGAAGTTTAGACGTCTATAATGAAAGGTCATCATGGAACAACACGCATCAGGCACCGAAGGGCAGTTTAAGCGCACCATGAAAGCTCGCCATTTGGTGATGCTTTCGCTCGGTGGCGTCATCGGCACCGGTCTGTTTTTTAATACGGGCTACATTATTTCCACGACAGGAGCGGCCGGGACGCTATTGGCGTATCTGATCGGCGCGCTGGTGGTGTATCTGGTGATGCTGAGTCTGGGTGAGCTGTCCGTCGCGATGCCGGAAACCGGGGCGTTTCATGTGTATGCGTCCCGCTATCTCAGCCCGGCAACGGGCTATACCGTGGCGTGGCTGTATTGGCTGACGTGGACGGTTGCACTGGGCTCCAGCCTGACCGCTGCCGGTTTTTGCATGCAGTATTGGTTCCCGCAGGTGCCAGTCTGGACCTGGTGTTTGCTGTTTTGTGTGCTGATCTATCTGCTGAATATCGTGTCGTCCCGTTTCTTTGCCGAAGGGGAATTCTGGTTCTCTATCGTTAAAGTCGTCACGATTCTCGCTTTTATCGTGCTCGGCGCTGGCGCGATGTTTGGCTTTATTCCGATGCAGGACGGTTCACCTGCGCCGTTCTTCCAGAACATTACCGCGTCTGGCTGGTTCCCACACGGCGGCCTGCCGATCCTGATGACAATGGTGGCGGTAAACTTCGCCTTCTCCGGTACGGAACTGATCGGCATCGCGGCGGGAGAAACCGAGAATCCGCAGAAGGTCGTGCCGATGGCGATTCGTACTACCGTTGCGCGACTGGTGATCTTCTTTCTGGGCACGGTGCTGGTACTGGCAGCGATCATTCCGATGGAAGAGGCCGGTATCGCGAAAAGCCCGTTTGTGCTGGTGTTTGAAAAGATTGGTATTCCTTACGCCGCCGACATTTTTAATTTCGTGATTTTGACGGCGATCCTGTCTGCCGCTAACTCGGGGCTGTATGCCTCGGGGCGTATGCTGTGGTCGCTGTCCAACGAAGGCACGCTGCCGCGCCGTTTTTCTCGTCTGACGCGTCGTGGCATTCCGCTTTTTGCTATTTCCGTCAGTATGCTAGGCGGGCTGTTGGCGCTGTTTTCCAGCGTGGTCGCGCCGGACACCGTTTATGTGGCGCTGTCCGCGATTTCTGGTTTTGCCGTAGTGGCGGTGTGGCTGAGCATCTGTGCCTCGCACTATATGTTCCGCCGTCACCATGTCCGCTCGGGAAAAACGCTTTCCGATCTGCAATATCGCGCCCCTTGGTTCCCCATCACGCCGATTCTTGGCTTCTTATTGTGCCTGCTGGCCTGCGTTGGGCTGGCGTTTGACCCAAGCCAGCGGATTGCACTGTGGTGTGGAATTCCGTTTGTCGCGCTGTGCTATGGTGCTTATTATTTCACGCAGTCAATGAAGAAACGTAGGTTAACGGGAGCGGAAGACATTGCGTAAAAATACGGTTACCGAAATGCTGGCGACGGCCTCAACGATTGTGTTGGACGGCGCGTTGGCGACCGAACTGGAAGCGCGCGGCTGTGATTTAACGGATCCGCTGTGGTCGGCGAAAGTGCTGGTTGAAAACCCGGCGCTGATTTATCAGGTGCATCTCGATTATTTTAAAGCCGGGGCACAGTGTGCGATTACCGCCAGTTATCAGGCGACGCCGCAAGGGTTTAAGGCGCGCGGGTATAGCGAAACGGAATCACTGGCGCTGATTGCCAAGAGCGTACAGCTGGCGGCGCAGGCGCGGGATGATTACCGTCGCGATAATCCGCAGGCTGGGACGCTACTGGTGGCGGGATCGGTGGGGCCGTACGGTGCCTATCTGGCAGATGGTTCGGAGTATCGCGGTGATTACCAATTGCCGCAGGCCGAGATGATGGCGTTTCATCGGCCGCGTATAGCGGCGCTGCATGAGGCAGGTGCCGATCTGCTGGCCTGCGAGACGCTGCCGTCTTTTGCTGAAATAGAGGCTTTGATTGCGTTACTGGCCGAGTTCCCTCAGGCGCAGGCCTGGTTCTCTTTCACCTTGCGTGACAGCGAGCACCTCAGCGACGGCACGTCATTGCGTACGGTGCTGGCGCGGGTCAACGCCTGTTCGCAGGTGGTCGCTGTGGGTATCAACTGCATCGCGCTGGAAAACGTGACGCCAGCGCTGAAGCATCTGTCCTCGCTGACGGATTTGCCGTTGGTGGTTTATCCCAATTCCGGCGAGCAGTATGATGCGGTAACGAAAACCTGGAGCAGCGCTCACGATGACGCCTGCTCGTTGACCGCGTATTTGCCCGAGTGGCAGGCAGCAGGCGCACGCCTGATTGGCGGCTGTTGCCGCACCACGCCCGCGGATATCGCTGGTATTGCACGCTGCTGTCAGCATGAGGGTCAGCACTAAATAAGAGGATGCCGTGATGGAAAATGATGTGGGTCTGCAACAGGCGTACTCGCTTGCCAGACAACGCGTAGCGCCGGAAGTCCCGGTAACGGTGCTGTACATTGGCGAACAGCAGACGACCATCGTCTGCGGGACGTCATCACAACCGTCGGTAACCCTGCAATTGACCATCGGTTTTGACAAAACGGCGGCGGCGTTTTTCAAGCATCTTCCCCCAACGCCAGACGAGATGGAGTGGGCGATCATGGCGGTAGAGGATGAAGTGACGCGCATTCGCCACGATATTCCCGCGGATTCCGTTCTGTTTTCTTTCGACCCTGCCTTGGTCACTATTGCACAGATTTCGGGAGTAGAAGAAGAGGAAGCAGGCTGGCGGTTGCCGCAAGATGACATGGAACGGACATTTAAACGTCTGGAGCGCGTCATGCAGGGGAGCCCGGCAACCTGGGAGGGGATTCCGCTAGAGAACGCTTTCTCCGCCCGATTGCTGATTTTGCGTGAATTTATGCACCATCACGGCTTCGATTCTGCACTGATTTTGCTATTACCTGCAGTTGCTGCCTGAAGAACTAGCGGTTTTTCCCTTCTCAGCTACTATTAACGGCGGTCAGCGTCCAGCAAGGATTCTGACCGCATTTTTTTCTGGGAAATCGCAAATAGCATTCATCTACAGATATTCGTCGTCAGGAAATTGCGATCGGGATATCTGACGTTGTAAGGTAATAACGCGGCATGATTATCAAGGTCATGCTTTCGCGGTACCAGGATGTGACAGGATGTGGGTGTTAATCAAGGAGGATGAGAGGACGGCCCTTGGGCCATATTATGTTACCTGTATGATCTATTTTGCGGATGACCGAATATTTATTATCTTGAATTTCCGTATGGCAGCGTAATAAAACGCTGTTTCGATATGGCGGGGAGTCAATGTTATTTCAGGGAATCCAGTGAGGGGAAAGAACATGGTTGAACATTTCACAGGGAAATATGAAGTTGAACTTAAATTTCGCATCGACGATATAGCCGTTTTCAGGAATACGCTTTTTAGCCTTCATCCCGAGGCTTTCGTCTTTGAAAATAAAGAACATGATGTTTATTACGATGATGCAGAGAAGCGCCTGCAACAGCAAAATATCAAAATGCTGGTGCGCCGCATGGAGCCATCGGGCATTAAACTTTGGATTGTGAAAGGGCCGGGCATCGATCGCTGTGAAGCGGTTAACGTTGAAGGCTTTGAAAAAACTGACAGCATGTTACAGACGTTGGGGTATCGACCTCTTTTTGAAATTCATAAAATCCGCAGCATCTACTTTTTAAACGCCTTCCATATTACGCTCGATTATATTGAATCACTGGGTTATTTCGTGGAAATATCAGTGATGACCGATGATGAGACCCAGTTGAAAGCACTCAGAGAACGGTGTATAGAGTGTGCGTTACGGCTTCAATTGCCATTGGATAATATTGAAACGAAATCTTATTATCAATTACTGGGTTTTAATTAATTGTTCTTTTCTGGTTATTGAATTGTTGTTTTTATTGTTCTATTTGCACACGGGGAAATGATGACGAAATCTATTTCGGCGGCGCTGGCTACGTTAGTGATGGCGTTCTCGCTGTCCGTTCATGGTAGCGATGTGGGGCACTATAAAGACGGTGCCTACATCGGTAAAGCGCAGGGGAAAGCGGCAGAAGTTGAGGTCACGGTCAGCATTAAAGACGGGAAGATCGCTAATGCGGAAGTGCTGAAGCATGGCGATACCGAAGCGATGATGCTGAGCGCGACGGATCAGATTGTGCCGGAGCTCATTGAGAAGCAGGACATTAACAAAGTGGATGCGGTAACGGGGGCAACGTTATCGAGCCAGGGCGTGATTAATGCGGTGAAACAGGCGCTGGAACAGGCCAAAGTCACGCCGTAGTCACACCGGTTTTTGGTTATCACCGTTGATGACGGCCTGAGTGATTAAGGAATCGTACTGCCGTGGAAAACCTGCTGATTATTCTGCGTCACACGCCTTATTGGGTGTGGATCGTTTTGGGTTATCTGATTTATGCCGGCGTAAAAGCCAGCCAGCCGCGGCAGCAATCGCTGGTACGGATGCTAGTTGTGCCGATGATTTTCATCGCGTGGGGCATCAGCGCGATTTTCCATACGCTGCAGCTCCCGCTTGCGGCCGCGGGCGGATTTCTACTGGCATTAATGATTGGGCTGGGCATCGGCTGGGCGTGGGGGAAGACATCGGGCATTTACTTGCCGGAGTCGCGCCATTTTCAACGCACCGGTTCGTGGTGGCCGTTGGCCTTAATGCTGCTGACGTTTTGTTCTCGCTTCTATTTTTCCGTCCAACTGGCTCGGTTTCCGGCGTTGGCACATGACCCGGCGTTCTGCCTGCTGTCCGGCGCGACGAGTGGGATTACCGCGGGGATATTCAGCGGCGTCAGCTTGCGTTTGTTCAACCACATGCGCAAAATAAGACCGTCTCTGACGTAACACGATAAAAAACAGTAGGTTGCTCAAACCGTCTGTCAACATTTGTCACAAAGCTTTTCTGCTGCATGAGTGCGCAGGGAAGGGCGGTAAATTATAATGCCGCTGCCCATCCCTTTCATTTAACAGAATACTGTTTAAGTTATTGAAGAATGACTAAAAATTTTAAGCTTTCTCTTTTTGGCCTGTTGGTGCTATCAACCCATGCTGTGATGTTGCCTCAGGCTGTGGCGAAAGCGCCGACGTACTCCGCTGGCACTGCGCATCAGGAAATTGCTTCCGGTAGCGCCATGGTGGTGGATCTGCGTGATAACCACATCCTTTATTCCAGCAATCCTGATGTGGTGGTGCCGATTGCTTCGGTGACGAAACTGATGACGGCGCTGGTGGTGCTGGATGCCAATCAACCGCTGGATGAAATTATCTCTGTCGATATCAGTCAGACGAAAGAAATGAAAGGGGTCTACTCACGCGTTCGTCTGAACAGTGAGATCAGCCGCCGCGACATGCTGCTACTGGCGCTGATGTCATCAGAAAACCGCGCGGCGGCCAGTCTGGCGCACCACTATCCGGGCGGCTATCAGGCGTTTATCCGCGCGATGAATGCCAAAGCCCGTGCGTTGGGGATGGCCCACACGCGCTATGTGGAGCCGACCGGGCTGTCCATCAATAATGTCTCGACTGCCCGCGATCTCACCAAGCTCTTGATTGCCAGCAAGCAATATCCGCTGCTGGGACAGCTTAGTACCACACAAGAGAAAACCGCGACGTTCTCCCACCCAGCGTACAGCCAGCCGTTCAGGAACACGAACCATCTGGTCTATAAAGCGGATTGGAGCATTCAGCTCACCAAAACCGGCTTCACGAATCAGGCAGGACACTGTCTGGTGATGCGTACGGTTATTAATCAGCGGCCTGTTGCGCTGGTGGTGTTGGATGCCTTCGGCAAATATACGCACTTTGCGGATGCTAACCGCCTGCGTAAGTGGATTGAAACCGGTAAGGTCAGCGAGGTGCCTGCCGCCGCGTTGAGCTATAAGAAACAAAAATCGCTGGCTTCCCGCCAACCGCAGAGCATGGCGAGTATCGAAACCGAATAATCAGTACTCCCCTTCCTAATGGTTTGGAAGGGGATATCTTTACGGTTGCCGAGCGAGCCACCGCCTGCGACGGGCTGTCACGCTTGAGCGCGAAAATCTTCTATCACTTCACCCGCTTTTTTCACTTCATCATCATGTGCAGCTTCACGCCAGGTTTTCGCTAATGCGTCCTGTAGCCAACGCTGCTGGCGGGATGATGATGCAAACGGAAGATGAGGAATGTGAATTATGCGTATCGTTTAGCATTATTCTTGCAGTTTTTATTAAATGAAACCTCAATAAATGCACTATATTACGCGCTGTGCATTTGAGTGCGTCGGTGCGGCAACCACTATCGGGAAGCCTTATTCGCTTAAGGCAGGAGAAGGTGTTTTTCGCCTTGTCAGAGAAGGGATGTGACCGTCGGAATCTTCAACCTGTCTTGTGCTTCAGCGCCTTATTCTGTTCTGCTCTGACGCCTGGATTGACTGGGTCTTTATAACGAATGAAATGGCTTACTTCACTGACTATAGCAATTGGACTTGCCTGTAATCCGGCGTTTGCGCAGGAGCTGACGTCTGCGCTGACCTCACTATCGCCTTCACATCAGCAACGTGATGCGTTTGTCACGGATCTGCTGAAAAAAATGACGCTGGAAGAGAAGATCGGCCAGCTCCGATTAATCAGCGTTGGGACGGATAACCCCAAAGAAGCCATTCGGGAAATGATCCGAAACGGCCAGGTTGGCGCGATTTTTAATACGGTGACCCGCCCGGACATCCGTGCGATGCAAGATCAGGTGATGCAACTCAGCCGCCTGAAGATTCCCCTGTTTTTTGCCTATGACGTGGTACACGGCCAGCGCACCATTTTCCCTATCGCACTGGGATTGGCCTCCAGTTGGGATATGGACGCGATTGCGAAAAGTGCGCGTGTAGCGGCGTATGAAGCTACGGAAGACGGCCTGAACATGACCTGGGCGCCGATGGTGGATATTACCCGCGATCCGCGCTGGGGTCGTGTGTCGGAAGGCTTCGGTGAAGATACCTGGTTGACCAGCAAAATTGCCGGTGTGGTAGTCAAATCCTTTCAGGGCGATGATGTAACCGCTCGCCACTCGCTGATGACCAGCGTAAAACATTACGCACTCTACGGTGCGGTGGAAGGCGGACGTGACTATAACACCGTGGACATGAGCCCTCAGCGCATGTTCCAGGACTATATGCCGCCTTACAAAGCGGCGATTGATGCGGGCAGCAGCGGCGTGATGGTCGCGCTGAACTCAATCAACGGTACTCCCGCGACCTCTAACAGCTGGTTGCTGAAAGACGTTCTACGCGATCAGTGGAATTTCAAAGGCATCACCATTACCGATCACGGCGCGATTAAAGAGCTGATTAAGCACGGTGTGGCCAGCGATCCGCGTGATGCATCGCGTCTGGCGGTTAAATCCGGTATCGGCATGAGCATGAGCGACGAGTATTTCGTACGCTATCTGCCTGAGCTGGTGAAAAGCGGCGCGGTGAGCGTGCAGGAGATTGACGATGCCTGCCGCCAGGTGCTGAACGTGAAATATGATATGGGGCTGTTTGAAGATCCGTATCGTCACTTGGGGCCAGTCGGTTCCGATCCGGTAGATACGAATGCGGAAAGTCGCTTACACCGTCTGGATGCGCGTGACGTGGCGCGTAAGAGTCTGGTGCTGTTGAAAAACCGCCTGCAAACGCTGCCGTTGAAGAAAGAAGGCACGATTGCCGTTGTGGGGCCATTGGCTGACAGCCAGCGCGATACGATGGGAAGCTGGTCTGCCGCGGGCGTCACGAAACAGACGATTACCGTTTATCAAGGGCTGAAGAATGCCGTCGGCGATAAAGCCACCATTCTCTATGCCAAAGGTGCCAACGTCAGTAATCACAAAGGCATTATCGACTTCCTGAATCAGTATGAAGATGCCGTTCAGGTGGATAAACGTCCGCCGCAGGTGATGATCGATGAAGCTGTAGCGGCAGCGAAGAAGGCGGATGTCGTGGTTGCAGTAGTCGGCGAAGCAGCCGGGATGGCGCATGAAGCGTCCAGCCGTTCGAACATCGAACTGCCGCAAGGTCAGCGCGACCTGATTGCCGCGCTGAAAGCCACGGGTAAGCCGCTGGTTCTGGTGCTGATGAACGGACGCCCTCTGGCTCTGGTGCGTGAAGATCAGCAGGCCGATGCGTTACTGGAAACCTGGTTCAGCGGTACGGAAGGGGGCAATGCGATCGCCGATGTGCTGTTTGGTGACTATAACCCGTCCGGCAAGCTGCCGATGTCCTTCCCACGTTCCGTCGGCCAGATCCCGATTTATTACAATCACCTGCCGTCAGGCCGTCCTTACACGCCGGAAAATCCAGGCAAATATACGTCTCACTACTACGATGAGGCCAACGGGCCGCTCTATCCGTTCGGTTACGGCCTGAGCTACACCACCTTCAGCGTGTCAGACGTACGTTTGTCCAGCCAGACCATGAAGCGTAACGGGACGATCAACGCCAGCGTAACGGTGAAAAACACCGGCAGTCGCGCAGGGGAAACGGTAGTACAGCTGTATCTTCATGATGTAGTGGCTTCTATCAGCCGTCCGCTGAAAGAGCTGCGTGGCTTTGAGAAAGTGATGCTACAGCCGGGAGAATCCCGCACGGTCACCTTCACGCTCGATCAGGACGCGCTGAAGTTCTACAATGCCCGCATGCAGCAGGTGGTGGAACCCGGCAAATTCGACGTGATGATTGGTCTGGATTCACAGCGTGTGAAGAGCGACAGCTTCACCCTGCTATAATGATGTTCAGCTCGCCGCCGAAAACTCCGGCGGCGAGACGGATTGTGATGACCGTAATACAGAATCATTGTCGGAGAATCAGGTCTTGCAGGAGAAGGGTATGCCGTTGACTGAAGTGGTGCTGGTTGATGAAAATGACAGGCCAACGGGCGTAATGGAAAAGCAGGAAGCGCATGTAAAAGGAGCATTACATCGTGCGATTACCGTCTATGTTTTCAACTCTCGCCAGCAGTTGTTGTTGCAGCAGCGTGCAGAGGAGAAATACCACAGCGGCGGTTTATGGAGTAATACCTGCTGTAGCCATCCTGCGCCCGGTGAAGAGACGTTGCAGGCAGCACATCGCCGCTTGTATGAAGAAATGGGGTTACGCTGTGCGCTGACGCCGATGTTCACGCTGACCTATCGTTTGCTGTTGGATAACGGGCTGATTGAGCATGAGCTGGGGCATGTGTATTTTGGCGTGACGGACGACGTCCCGCAGATGAATCCTGATGAAGTGTCGAGCTACGCCTACCAGTCAATAGACGAGGTTGCCCAGCAGATGGCGACGACGCCCGAACAGTTTACGGCCTGGTTCCAACTGACCTTCGCACGTATTCCTAAGTACTGGCAGACGTTTCAGTCTGAACAACCAAATTAAGTAAAGCGATGCTGATTGCCGCGTTTCCGTGCGGCACCGTTCGTGCAGTCGGCGGGCGCTATGGGTCGAAAGCCTCAGCCCGCGTGCTCGATAATAATGTAGCCCACGAGCATCATGCCGGACATGCCACCTAAGGCGAGAAAGGCAAAGAGACTGATAATGCCGATTTTTTGAAGAGTCATCAGGTTATCCTTTTGTTAATTGCCTCGAATTATAATGCCTTCCGCCCATGAAACAAGGCCGAAACGCTCCGCGCTTTTTAAATACACCGCATTAGCGAAATAAAAGCAGCACACCAAAAAACATCAGAATGACGCCGGCTCCGCGCTCAATCGGGTTCAGCCAGCGGGTTAAATGCTGCTGAATCAGCGGGCGAGCGATCAGCGCGGCGATCAACAAATCCCACACCAGCACGACAGAAAACATCCAGCTACCGCTGACGACTTGCTGCGTCGGTGTCACATGTTGCCCAAGAATACTGGTCATCAGGCTGATGTAGAACAGCATGTTTTTGGGGTTCAACAGCGCCGAGCCGAGCCCTAGCAGGATTTGTTTACGGAGCGTCGGGCAGCGATCGGACTGTTGTTCCGCCTGTAGCGATAGCACAGAACGGCTTTTCACTAACTGATAGCCCACCCAGAGCAGATAAGCCGCCCCGGCTAATTCGATGAGTCTAAACAGCGTGGGTGAATGTTGAATGCCTGCCCAGCCGATCGCCGCCAGCAGAATGTAAATGCCGTTGCCCAGCGCAATGCCCAGACAAATTCCCGCACTGCCGCGTAGTCGATAGCGAATGGCATAGGCTGTCAGCAGAAAGAAGTCCGGGCCGGGGCTCAGTAGCGCCACAAAATGCGCCAGCGCCAGAGCAGGAAAGTGGGTGGGGAAGAGCGAATCGGCGGAAAAAAGGGGATTGATAAACATGATATTTCTGACCTCGATAAATAATCGAGGTCAGTCTAGACAAGGTGTTCGGCTATTTATTGTCAAATATTGATCGCGCGTACTGACCCGGCGTCGCAGCAGTGTATTGCACAAACGTTTTGTGGAAATGGCTTTGATCGCAGAAGCCGCTTTGATAGCTGGCATCAACCAGCGGCGTGCCCTGTTTCAGCAGTGATTTAGCATACTCAATACGGGCATTATTCAGGAAGGCCATCGGTGTAATGCCGGTATCGTGACGAAACTGTCGCACGATGGTTTCACGTCGCAGGTTTAACTCCTCCGCCAGCGTTTCCAGCGAGGGTGATTCTTGCAAATTATTTAACAGACGCTCGCGTACGTGTCGCGTCGTAGTTTGCGAAGCGTGATGGGGTAAGGTGGGCAAACAGGACGGCACAGGCTGGCAATATTGTCGCCAAATGGGCTCCAGCATTGCTTTGAGCTGGTTATCTGCCGATGTAATGTCTCCCCGATACAGCAGATCAACCACGTGCTGATAACGTATAAAGAGTGCGGGATCGCGCAGAACAACACGGTTGCAATGCAAGGTCTCCGCCTGATAACCACAGTGAGCCGCGATCTGATCGAGACACCATTCGATATCCAGATAAAGCATGTGATAACTGCGCGTTTTTCCGGGAAGCGGGTTACAGCTGTGCGGTTGTTGAGGATCGATGAAGATCAGATCGCCAACCTGCAAGTGATGCACGTCGTTGCGGTAATGGCAAAGCGTTTCGCCGTGTTCTATCGCGCCAATCGAGAACTGTGCATGGCTGTGTGTTTTATAGGCGTGGCTGCTGTTGCGCGTGCTGCGGCTTTCAACATGCGGGAGTCGTGGCGAAAACCAGTACGATTGGTTAATGGCGTGGACTGAAGACATAATGTACCGCTCGCGATAAAGACCGTGTTTGATAAAAATACGTGTTTGATAAAAATAATGGTTTACCCTAATCGCTGAGCAGACGATTGTCGAGGTCAGAATTGTCGCGAACGTGATATCGGCTGACGTCGCCGGGCGTCTGTGGGACAATGGCAGCCAGATTACACAGATACAGAGTATGCATGACGCTGTCCCCCGCAATAAAATTGCAGATTGGCCAATGGTATAAGGCTCTGCAAGAGCAAATCCCGGATTTTATTTCCCGCGTTCCCCAGCGACAGATGATTGCCGAAGTGGCGAAAACGCTGGCGGGTGATTACCCGCGCCATTTGGCTATTGAAGCGCCAACTGGCGTCGGGAAAACGCTTTCTTACCTGATTCCGGGTATTGCGGTAGGGCGTGCGGAGGACAAAACGCTGGTGGTCAGCACCGCGAATGTGGCGTTGCAGGATCAGATTTACAGCAAAGATTTGCCGCTGTTGCAGAAGTTTATTCCCGAACTGACATTTACCGCTGCATTTGGCCGTCGTCGTTATATTTGCCCACGTAATCTGGCGATGCTGGCAACCGATCCCGATGCGCAGGGGGATTTACCGCTCTTTCTGGATGATGAGCTGATGTCCGCCAGCAAGGAGGAAAAACGTACCTGTGTACGGCTTGAGAAAGCGCTTCAAGGCCATGCCTGGGATGGGCTGCGCGATCATTATCAGGATTCAATTGACGATAGCCTGTGGCAGAAGCTGAGTACGGATAAAGCGAACTGTCTCGCGCATAACTGTCATTACTACCGCGAGTGCCCGTTCTTCACCGCACGGCGTGAGATCGAACAGGCCGATGTTGTCGTCACCAACCATGCGCTGGTGATGGCGGCGATGGAAAGCGAATCGGTGCTGCCTCCTCCTAAAAATCTCCTGCTGGTGCTCGACGAAGGACACCACATTCCCGACGTTGCCCGCGATACGCTGGAGATGTCTGGTGATATTCATCCTGCGTATATGATGGCGCAACTGGAACAGCTGGTACAGCTTATCGGGCAATGTATGGCGCAGTTTGCGCCTAAATCACCGCCACGGCTAGCTAACAGCGAGCGGTTAACCAGCCATTGTGAAGAGATCCGCGAGTGCGTGCTGTCTTTCTCGCAAATGTGCGGGCTGTTCCTTCCGCATGACGGGCAGGAAACCGAGTACCGCTTTGCGATGGGAAAAATGCCGGATGAAATGCGTGAACTCTGCGTGCGATTGTTCAAATTGACCGACACGCTGCGGGCGCTGGCGGAGTATATGCTTAACGATCTCAGCGAGAAAACCGGCAAGCATGACGTGGTAAGGGTCTATCAGGCACTGCTGAAAATGAGCCGCCAGCAGGGCTACCTTGAGTCTATGAGTAAACTGTGGCGGCTGGCGGCGATGGAGAAGTCGTCAAACGCGCCGGTTTCCAAATGGATCACGCGAGAAATGCGTGATAACCAGCCGCATCTTCACCTGCACTGCGCGGGCATTCGCGTCTGCGATCAGCTTGAAAGGCTACTGTGGGGGAAGGTCTCGCACGTTGTGATGACCTCGGCAACGCTACGCTCGCTGAACAGTTTTGCACGGATACAGGAACTTTCTGGCCTGAGCGAGCAGGAAGGGGACACCTTCATCGCGCTGGATTCTCCGTTTAACCACCGCGAGCAGGGGCGTTTGGTAATACCTAAGATGCGTTATGAACCGCTGATGGAATCTGAAGCGCAGCATATTGCTGAAATGGCGCAATTTTTCCGAGCGGAACTAAAACAGGATAAGCATAAAGGGATGCTGATGCTGTTTGCCAGCCAGCGTGCCATGCAACTCTTTCTCACGCAGGTTACCGATTTGCGCCTGATGCTGCTGGTTCAGGGAGACAAGCCGCGCTACAGGTTGGTCGAACTGCATCGTCAGCGGGTACAGGAAGGCCAGACTAGCGTGCTGATTGGTTTGCAGTCGTTTGCGGAAGGATTGGATCTGAAAGGGGAGCTCCTTTCTCAGGTGCATATCCATAAAATCGCGTTTCCGCCTATCGACAGTCCGGTGATTCTGACGGAAGGCGAATGGTTAAAAAGCCTCAAACGGCATCCGTTCATCGTACAAAGTTTGCCCAGCGCCTCGTTTAATCTCATCCAGCAGGTTGGACGCCTTATTCGTAGCCATGACTGCTTTGGTGAAATCGTTATTTACGATCGGCGCCTGTTGACCAAAGGATATGGCGCACAGCTGCTGGCCGCGCTGCCCGTCTTCCCGATTGAACAACGGGACATGCCATAACAAATTCCTCTCTATCCGTCCCCCGAATAAGGGGGTAATTAGTCCCTATTTAGCGCTATATTTTTTTATTCTTATTTGTTAGATTTGTTTCGGAACAGCAAGGATGCCGTTAATACGTGTGACAAAGTATGTGATTACGTAGCGCGGTTTTTATCAACCAGGGACAGGTGTCATGATGAAAATTAACGCAGTGAATAAAACTTCCTTCCTGTTTAAAAACGAATGCCGCTTGGCATGCGTTCCTCTTGCTGTCCACATCAATACCAATAATAAAAACTAGTCACCGTGACCTTATTATTTATCATTTGATAATAACGAAAATAATTCGCGTTCTTTCTTAATTATTTCCTTATAGAGATAATTTTTATTTATATGCGTTTTTTGGATATAAATATTTTTAGTGAGCTTTATTTACCCAGGAGACGATTAGACCGCGGCTATGCGCGGTACATGCAATGCCTCGATTGCATGAAGGGATTTAGGATTCTGATCATCCCGATCAGACTTATGGAGAAGAAAAGATGGCTTTACGAGCTCAAGATAAGGATACCGCAGAATCGGCATTGCATGCAGCGGGAACGGGGTATAGCGATGTGTACGATCTGTATAATTACCATTCACGTGGCGATGGACAGCTTAATGGCAAACCCTCGTTCACAAGCGATCTGGCAGCCAAGGAAATTGTCCGCGACGGCCTGACCTGGAATGGCACGAACGTATTCGGTAAATCCGCTAATCTGACCTATTCGTTCTTACAGAACGTGCGGTCTATCCCTTCTGGCGATCAGGGCTTTGTGAAATTCAGCGCAGCCCAGGAACAACAAGCCAAACTGTCTCTGCAATCGTGGTCAGATGTCGCTAATATCACGTTTACTCAGGTTAGCCCTACCCAAAAAGCCACTATCACGTTCGGTAACTACACCCGTGATTCAAGTGGTCGGATGGACTACGATACTCAGGCTTACGCTTATATGCCGGGTAACCACTCGGCAGCGGGCAGCGCCTGGTTTAACTACAACTCCGACACGGTGCGTAATCCGGCAACGGAATACGGCAAACAGACGCTGACGCATGAAATCGGCCATGCGCTGGGCCTGAATCACCCTGGTGATTATAATGCGGGTGAAGGTAACCCGACCTACCGCGATGTGACCTACGCGGAAGATACGCGCCAGTTCAGTTTGATGAGCTACTGGAGTGAGCAAAACACCGGGGGCGATTTCCAGGGGCATTATGCTGCGGGTCCGCTGATCGATGACATCACGGCGATCCAATATCTGTACGGTGCAAACATGAACACGCGTACGGGTGATACGGTATACGGCTTCAACTCCAATACGGGTCGTGATTTCTATACCACCACCAGCAATAGCCAAAAACTGATTTTCTCCGTTTGGGATGCAGGTGGTAACGATACGTTTGATTTCTCTGGTTACAGGAACGATCAGCGTATCAACCTGAATGAAGGCGGGTTCTCTGATGTTGGCGGCCTGAAAGGTAACGTCTCTATCGCCCACGGCGTCACGATCGAAAATGCGATTGGCGGCTCCGGTAACGATATTATTATCGGCAACGACGCAAATAATATTCTGAACGGTGGTGCAGGCGATGACGTTATTTACGGCGGCGGCGGTGCAGATACGCTGACGGGCGGTGCGGGCAAAGATATTTTTGTCTATGCCAGCGCGAGCGACTCTTCCTATAAGAACGGCTATGACACCATCACGGATTTCCAACGCGGCATCGACAAAATCGATCTGTCAGCGTTGAATCAAAAAGGTGATTTGCAGTTCGTCAACACTTTCACCGGACTCGGTAATGAAGCGTTGCTTAACTGGGATGCAGAGAGCAATACCACCGATCTGTGGCTGAATTTTGCGGGTCAGACCACGCCAGACTTTGTTGTACACATTGTTGGTCAGCCTTCTGCGGCAACCGATTTTATCGTGTGATGTAGCAAGGACGGGGTAAACCCCGTCCTTTTCTGTTATCGACTTGGAGCCACTATGAAAAAGTTAATCATCGCGGCGTTGTTAAGTGCAATAAGCGGAGGATGTATGGCGAGTAGTTTGAAGTTGCCTTCAGCAAGTGAGCTCAGCGGTGTATGGCAATTGCGTGGCGGGGAACAGCAGTGCGAGGTCGTGCTGCACAATACGCCGTTAGTGGATAACACCTGGCGCTTTGAGGGTGATGCACCGTGTTTAAAAGCGCTGCTGCCGGATGTGCCTGCTGGATGGCGGCCGACGCCGGACGGTATCACGCTGACGAAAGAACAGGGCCAGTCCGTGGCGTTCTTTAGCAAGGAAAAAGAGGGCTATACGCTGATATTGCCTGATGGCAGTGCACGTACGTTGCATAAACAGCCCTGACAGGAGAGGCAAACGCAGTGAGTCAACTAGCAAATAAGGAACGTTCGTTGTTGAGTATACTGCGTCCTTTCCGGCGCAGCTTTTGGAGCATTGGGATTTTCAGCGCCATCGTTAATCTACTGATGCTGTCGCCTTCGATTTATATGCTTCAGGTTTACGATCGCGTACTGGCTTCGGGGAATGGCACCACGTTGCTGATGCTCACCCTGCTGATTGCCGGTCTGGGGATATTCATGGCGGCACTCGAATGGGTGCGAAGTCTGGTGGTCGTAAGGCTCGGTACCCGTATCGATTTACAACTGAATCAGCAGGTCTTCAATGCCGCATTTGAGCGCAATCTGGAGGCCGGCGAGGCCAAAGCCGGTCAGGCGCTGAACGATCTCACGCTACTGCGGCAGTTTATTACGGGCAACTCGCTGTTTGCCTTCTTCGATATTCCCTGGTTTCCCTTCTTTTTACTGGTGCTGTTCCTGATCCATCCGGTTCTCGGCTTTCTGGCGCTGGGAGGAACGGTGGTGCTGGTGCTGCTGGCATGGCTGAATCAGTATCTCACCACGTCGCCTTTAGAAGAGGCAAACCATGAAGCGCTACAGGCGACCCATCTTGCGGATACGCAACTGCGTAATGCCGAAGTCATTGAATCGATGGGGATGCTGCCTAATTTGCGCCGCCGTTGGCTGGGGCAACACTACCGTTTTATTACGCTGCAAAATCTGGCAAGTGAGCGAGCCGCGGTTGTTGGGGCCGCATCAAAACATGCGCGTATTTTTCTGCAATCGCTGATGCTCGGCGTGGGGGCCATGTTAGCGATTAAGGGCGAAATCACACCGGGGATGATGATTGCGGGGTCAATTCTTGTCGGGCGCGTGTTGAGCCCTATCGATCAGTTTATCGGTATTTGGAAGCCGCTGAGCAGCGCGCGGCAGGCCTGGTATCGACTCAGCCGTATCATGACGGCTTATCCGCCCAAAGCGAAGGCGATGGCGCTGCCTGCTCCGGTTGGCCAGCTTAGCGTCGAGAATGTGTTATTGCAGACGCCGCAAGGGGCATCGAGATTGCAGGATATCCATTTCTCGCTTCAGGCAGGCGAAACGCTGGCGATTCTGGGCGCATCGGGTTCAGGTAAATCTACGCTGGCACGTCTGCTGGTTGCGACGCAAACACCGACGCGTGGCAAGGTTCGACTGGACGGTGCCGATCTCAGTCAGGTAGATAAAACGGCGTTTGGCCCGGCAATGGGCTATCTGCCACAGGATGTGCAGCTCTTTAAAGGCACGCTGGCGGAGAATATTTCCCGCTTTGGCGAGCATGACGCGGAAAAGATTGTCGCAGCGGCGAAGCTGGCTGGCGTCCACGAAATGATTCTTAGCCAACCGCAGGGATATGACACGCCTCTTGGCGCTGATGGCAACGGGCTGTCGGGCGGGCAACGGCAGCGTATCGCTCTGGCGCGTGCGGTGTATGGCGATCCCTGCCTACTGGTACTCGATGAGCCGAATTCCAGCCTCGATAACGAAGGCGAAATGGCGCTGGCGCAGGCGATCTCACATCTTCAGAAGCGGGGAGCGACGGTGATACTGATTACGCATCGTCCCGCATTAACCACGCTGGCGCATAAAATTCTGGTGCTCAATCAGGGTAAGCAACAGCGCTTTGGGCCAGCGCGCGACATTCTGAACGAATTGCAGCCGCGTCGTGCCGCCAATCAAGCACAAATGACACCTGCCGCCGCTGTCCGGCCGTAACAGGGAATGACGAATACAGGGAAAGATATGTCCGCATCAGAAATAAGTGAAGAGAGTATGAACCAGACGGCGCGGCGCGATGAAAAACGTGCCGTGCGTTTGGGGTGGTTGCTGGTGCTCGCCGGGTTCGGTGGCTTTCTCCTGTGGGCACTGTTTGCACCGCTGGACAAAGGCGTCATGGTAAATGGCAGCGTCGTGATTTCCGGCAACCGCAAGGTTGTGCAGCACAATCAGGGCGGCATCGTCGATAAAATCCAGGTGAAAGACGGCGACAGGGTCGAGGCCGGTCAGATTCTGCTAACGCTGAATGAGGTCGATGCGCGCTCGGCGAGTGAAGGGCTGGATGGTCAGTACTTACAGCTGGTGGCGCGTGAAGGTCGGCTGCTTGCCGAGCAGCAGCGCCTGAGTGACATGGTGATGACGCCTCGCCTGCAACCGCTAGCGGAAAAGCCGGAGATGCACGTAATTACGGCATTGCAGCGTGATTTACTGCGCAGCCGTCAGCAATCACTCAAGCTTGAAGCGGAAGGAATGCGAACCAGCATTGCGGGGATGGAGGCATCGCTCAGCGCTCAGCGTCAGGTGATGTCCAGTAAGCAGAAACAGCGGGAGACGCTGGAACAGCAGCTGCAAGGGCTGCGCTCACTGGCGGCGGAAAACTATGTCCCGCGCAACAAAATGCTGGAGAACGAACGTCTGCTGGCGCAGCTTAACGGCGATATCGCCCAGTTGGCGGGGGATATTAATCGTACTCGTCGTGATATTGAACAACAAACGCTGCTGATCGCCCAGCGCCAGCAGGAATACGACAAGGAAGTGAACAGCGAGCTGGCGGACGTGCGGGCGCTGCTGAGTGATGTGGGTAGCAAGAAGGAAAAGGCCGATTTCAATCTGGCGAATATTCAGATGCGCGCGCCCGTTTCCGGCACGGTGGTCGGGCTGAAAGTGTTTACGGAAGGCGGTGTGATCGCGCCGGGTCAGACGCTTCTGGAGATTGTGCCGGACGATCAACCTGTTTTTGTGGATGCACGTCTGCCCGTTGAACTGGTGGATAAGGTGTGGCCGGGGCTACCCGTTGAGCTTCAGTTCGTCGCGTTTAACCAGAGCACGACACCGCGCGTGGCGGGAACGGTCGAGCTGCTGTCCGCCGACCGCTTGCTGGATGAGCGAGACGGTTCCCCTTATTACAGCCTGCGCGTTCAGGTGGATGAGGCTGGGAAACGTGCGCTGGAAGGGCTGGAAGTCAAGCCCGGTATGCCGGTTCAAGGGTTTGTTCGTACCGGAGAGCGGTCGTTCGTCAATTATCTCTTTAAGCCTTTAATGGATCGCCTGCATCTGGCATTAACGGAAGAATAATCATGCAAAGGATCGCGATAATCGTGCTGTTTGGGCTGCTTTCTTCGGGTGCCAACGCATTAGGGCTCCTTGATGCCTGGGAATTGGCGCTGCGTAACGACGCTCAGTTTCGTGCGGCGGGGTTTGAGCATGCGGCAGGTCAGGAAGAGGAGACGATTGGGCGTGCCAATCTGCTTCCCAATCTCCAGTATGGCTATAACGCGAACCGCAGCCATTCCAAAGTCACCCAAACGGATAGTTTCACGGGTAACACGCTAAAACGTAATTATGACAGCTATACGTCAACGCTATCGCTGCGCCAGCCGCTGCTGGACTATGCGGCCTGGGCGCGTTATCAGCAGGGTGTTGCCCGCACGCTGATGGCCGATCAGCGTTTTCGCGATCGCAGTCAGGATTTGATGGTGCGGTTATATCAAGCCTGGAGCAGCGCGCTGCTGGCGCAGGAAAAGCTGCAATTGCTGGATGCGCAGCAGCGGGCGTATCAGGAACAGCTGACGCTGAATAAACGCCTGCTGCTGGCGGGCGAAGGTACGCTAACGGATGTGCGGGAAACGGAGGCGCGTTTTACGCTGATTGAGGCACAGCGCATTGAGCAGCAGGACAATCTGGATGCCGCGATCACCGATCTGGAAAATATGACGGGGACGGCGCTGGATATCACGACGCTGTCTCCTCTGGCGCTTACTCAACTGCCGTCTGCGGAATCAGGCAAGCAGACACTGGCACAGTGGCGCGATCTTGCCGTGCAGCACAATGCCAAACTGGCGACTCAGCGTGAGGGGTTGGCGGTCAGCCGCTATGAAATCGAACGCAGCCGCGCCGGGCATTTACCTACGCTGTCGCTGGTAGCATCGTCGCGCAATAGCCGTTCGGAAAGTGAATACAACTACAATCAGAAATACGACACGCAGAGCGTCGGTTTGCAACTGAATGTCCCGCTTTACGCGGGTGGTTCTGTCTCCGCATCTATGCGACAGGCGGCAGCGGAATATCAGCAAAGTCAGGCTGAGCTGGACGATCAAACCAAGAAAACGCTGGCGGAATTGAAAAAGTACTACAACCTGTATAACAACGGGTCGGCGAAAATTAAGGCCTGGCAAATGACGGCCTCGTCGGCGCAAGAAGCGGTCAACGCCACGCGGTTGAGTGTTGCAGGCGGAGAACGTATCAATCTGGATATTTTGCTGGCCGAACAGGATTGGTATAACGCTCGACGAGAGCTGGCAGAAGCGAAATACAGCTGGCTTCAGGCATGGCTATTACTGCGCTATACCGCGGGTACGCTAAACGAGAAAGATATTCTGGAACTGGCGGCCTGGTTTCAGCCTGCAACATCGTCATTTGCCAACAACAGGGCCATTAGCCAATAACAAGACCAGCAGACACTAAAACAGATGATAAAAGTCATATACGGATAATCGGCTATGATTTTTATCAGCAGAGAAGTCTACTCACGTGTAACGTGAAGTATGAAGAGTAGAAAGGGGGGGACGAGTAGAAATGGTGCGATTTTGTGTGATATCGCGCCTCAGTAATACTTAAACTCCTTTAAAATCATAAAACCCTCTCATTTTAGATAATGGCCTCCATTCTTATCAGGAGGCTTTATCGTGAAAAAAATCAAAAAACCGCGTCTTACCGGCTGGATTGTGACATCCGCTTTTCTCTTTGCTGTTATCGGGCTGATTTCACCGCAGCAGCTTCCCGTCACCGTCTATAAGCTCTCGCTTATCTCACTCGCTGCGGTATTGGGTTATTGGCTGGATCGCTCGCTGTTTCCTAAAGCGCGCCCCGGTCTGTTCCTCGAACAAGGTGATGAACCTGTCCCGCGTGGGCGTTTCCCGGTTCGGGACGGTCACCACACCGTATTTGCCGCTGCGATGTTACGACGAGCGCTGATTGTGTCAGCCGTTTGCATCGGCGTAGCGATGGGGTTGTGATATGCGACACCTTCTCATCACGCTGCTTGTTAGCCCGATGCTTTTTAGCGCGATGGTCTGCGCCGACACGATCCCTCGTGCCGCGCAGGCGTACCGCAGTGATGTGATCCGCAGTGCACGGCTGGATTGGGGCATGAATGCCCCGATTGCTGACTTTGCGGCGCAGTTGCATCAGGAAAGCGGCTGGAATCCTCGGGCCGTTTCACCCGTCGGTGCGCAGGGGCTGGCGCAGTTTATGCCGACCACCGCCGACTGGTTTAGCGGCATCGTTCCTGAACTTCGTGCTAATCAACCGTTTAATCCCGCCTGGGCGATCCGTGCTCTAACGGGCTACGACCGCTGGCTGTGGACGCGAATCAGCGCCAGCAACGACTGCGAACGCATGGCAATGACCTTATCGTCCTACAACGGCGGGCTTGGTTGGTTACAGCGTGATAAGCAACGCGCGAAGATCGCTGAGAAGGACATACTTCGCTGGTTCGATCATGTGGAAACCGTCAATGCCGGACGCAGTGCCGCCAACTGGCGTGAAAATCGCCATTATCCCGACCGCATTTTGCATCAGTTGGCACCGCGGTATTTGAGCTGGGGGAGGGCGAGCTGTGTGGAATAGTCTGTTTCTCAATAGCCTGAAATCCTTTCTTTCCCCACGGGTGGTCTCCGTCCTGCTTGTCGTGGTGCTGCTACTCGCGGTCTATCTGACAGGTCGTCATCAGGGTTATCAACTGGCGCAGGCACTGGGGGATACCGAGCTGGCGAAACAGCAGGCGGCATTCAACTTGCTACAGCAGCAGCAGGCCGAAACCCAGAACCAGCTACTACGTGCGGCGGCGGAGCAATACCAGCAGCAGGTAGAGCGTGGGAATCAACTCGAACAGCGCTATGTCGCAGCGCGTCAAAAACTGGCGGCGGATAACGCCGCTCTGCAACGGAAAATCGACCATGTTACTCAGCAATACATTGACGAAAAAGGCAAAGTTCAGCCTGTGCAGTGCGTGTTTACTCGTGGCTTCGTGCAGCACTACAACGCCGCTTTCGGTCTGTCCGCCAATGGTGCCTCAGACATTACCACCGCTGCCGGCCGCACTGGCGCAGCGTCCGCTTTCGGCGCAACCGCTGACGCCGAATTACAGCCTTCAGGCGTCTTCCAGCGCGATATTCTCGCCAACATCAGCGACAACGGAGAGCGCTATCAAGCGCTGAGTGCGCAGGTTAACGCGCTGCTGGATTACATCGACGCGCTACAACGGGCAGGGGAGGTAACACGTGAAGATTGAAGTGGAATTCTGGTCGCTGGTCGGCCTGTTGTTGTCGTTTATGAGTTTCCTGTTTGCCGCCGGACGGATTCTGCTCACGCAGATTGAAAAGCGATTGAATGAGCGTTTTGCCGCCCTGGAAAATGCACGCCAGAAGAGCGAGCAAGGCTGGACGCGACTGGAGCGCGAGTTTCTGGAATTTCGTGCTGACTTACCGCTGATCTACGTGCGACGTGAGGATTACATCCGTGGTCAGACGGTCATCGAAGCCAAGCTGGATGCGCTTTATAACAAGCTGGAATTGGTGCAGCAGCGGTATTCGGGAGGCAATCATGGCTGATACGCAGCGTATCCGACAGGAATCAATGCGTTGGCATTTGCTTATCGCATTAAACAAAACGCGGCCTTACACCGCGAATGAAATGTTCCTGCTAGCGCTGATGCAGCGGCTGTATGCCGATGCCTCAGAGCCGGAGCTGCGTCATGCACTGGATTATCTGGCCGATCGCAAGATGGCGGTATTGACCAAAGCGGTGGGCGGCGTCTGGCTGGCGAATCTTACTCGCCTTGGTGTGGATGTCGTGGAATATGCGGTTGACGGTATGGTTGGCATCGCCCGGCCAGAAAAATATTGGGATCGGTAATCCCATTGCATTGGGTTCTCTTCTGTCTTTGCGCCAGCACGATTGTGCTGGCGTTTTTTTATCGAAAGAATTTTTATTTTTCAGCGTATTAGCCGTCTTTTTTCAAATAAATCACTTCGCTGTTTTTTCTAAAACAGATTAAAAGCCGCAGCCAACCATTATCCGGATACTAGCGCCATCAACACGATGTGCCACCAAAACAGTGCGCCATTAATACAGCGGGTGAACGGATATGAATACCAGACCAATTATCGATGCGGTGATAGCCCGCCTCCAGCAGCACTTACCTGCACGGCGGATTGCGTCCTGCCCAGAAAACATTCTGCTCGGCCCCGATCTCCTGACACCTGGCGATGTACTGGTGGGGTATCGCGGTTCCGAATTTTCTGCACCGGAAGATGCGGATTCTCCGGTTCAGACGCAGCGACCACAGCTGATGGTTGCCGTGCTGCTGCCGGCGCTGGATGGCGAAGACGGCGTGCTGGCCACGCTCGATATCGTCCGTCAGGCGCTGGGAGGATATCGACTGCCTGACTGTCATCGCGGTATTCGGCTAGTACGCGATCGCTACGTTGGTTACACCGAAGGACGCTGGCATTACGCCATCGATTGCACCACAGAAACCCTTTTTATCGAAGACCGCGAGCAGACGGATGGTCCGCTGCTTACCACGGTTAATTATGAGGAGAAAGACGCATGAAATACCGCTACACCGGCCCCGCCAGCGGCGTCACGCTGGCAGATGGTCAGGAAATTCTGCTTTGGCCCGCTCAGGTGACTGAACTGCCGGCAGATCATGAGTACGTGAAAACGCTGATCGCGCTGGGCTATTTGCTGCCTGTCGCGGATCAGGTTCTGGCTGATAGCGCAACGGAGGTGACCCTTGGCCGCTAATTATTTACATGGTGTAGAAACAATTGAAGTTGAAACCGGTGCTCGTCCGGTGAAAACCGTCAAATCTGCGGTGATTGGGCTGATTGGTACGGCGCCGCAGGGTGCGGTAAATGACGTTACGCTGTGCCTGTCCGAAAAAGACGCGGCACAGTTTGGCAGCCAGTTCGGCGGCTACACCATCCCGCAGGCGCTGGATGCGATTTACGATCATGGCGCGGGTACGGTTCTGGTTATCAACGTGCTGGATCCGGCGAAACACAAATCGTCTGTGAGCGCAGAAAAAGTCACCTTTGACAAAGCGACCGGTACGGCACAACTGGCGAACCGCGTGGTTGCCAAAGTGGTGCTGACGGCGGCGGAAGGCGGTCAGCCGTTTGTCGAAGGTCAGGACTATACGCTGGATGCACAAACCGGCGTACTGAAAAATCTGGGTAAAAACATCGATGTGACCGCTGTGGTCAGCGCGTCTTACGACTTTGCTGATGTGACGAAAGTGACTGCCGCTGACATCATCGGCAGCATCAACGCCGCGGGCAAACGCACCGGTATGAAGCTGCTGAATGATACCTACAACCTGTACGGCTTCTTTGCCAAGATTCTGATTTCGCCGGTGTTCTGTACGCAAAATAGCGTAACGACCGAGCTGATCGCGCTGGCCGATAAACTGGGCGCGATTGCCTATATCGATGCGCCAATCGGTACCACCTTTGCGCAGGCGCTGAGCGGCCGTGGCCCGGAAGGCACGATCAACTTCAATACCAGCTCTGAACGCGCTCGTCTGTGCTATCCGCATGTAAAAGTGTACGACGCGGAAACCAACAGCGAACGTCTGGAGCCGCTGTCGGCGCGTGCCGCAGGTCTGCGTGCCAAAGTCGATCTGGATAAAGGTTTCTGGTGGTCATCATCCAATCAGGAAATCAAAGGGATCACCGGCGTAGAGCGCCAGCTGTCCGCGATGATTGACGATCCGCAGAGTGAAGTGAACCTGCTGAACGAGCAGGGCATCAGCACCATTTTCAACAGCTACGGCTCCGGCCTGCGCCTGTGGGGCAATCGCACCGCGGCCTGGCCAACCGTGACGCACATGAAGAACTTTGAAAACGTGCGTCGTACTGGCGATGTGATTAACGAATCCATCCGCTATTTCAGCCAGCAGTACATCGACATGCCGATCAATCAGGCGCTGATCGATGCGCTGGTGGAATCCGTCAACGCCTACGGTCGCAAACTGATCGGTGACGGCGCGCTGCTGGGCTTCAAATGCTGGTTCGATGCTGCGCGTAACGAGCAAACCGAGCTGGCGGCAGGACACCTGTTGCTTAACTACAAATTCACTCCGCCGCCGCCGCTTGAGCGTCTGACCTTTGAGACGGAGATCACCTCGGAATACCTGGTAACGCTGGAGGGCACTAACTGATGGCCGGGAAAATTGAAGTAAACCGTATTACCAACGCCAACATTTACATCAACGGTACCAACCTGCTGGGGCGTGCGCAGGAAATCAAACTGCCGGATATCTCCATGATCATGCAGGAGCACAAGGCGCTGGGTATGGTCGGCAAGATCGAACTGCCTGCGGGCTTCGACAAGCTGGAAGGCGAGATCAAGTGGAACTCCTTCTACCGCGAAGCGATGCTGGCGGCGGCGAACCCTTACCAGTCACTGGCGCTACAGTGTCGTTCCAGTGTGGAACGTTATGGCTCTCAAGGCCGTATCGAAGAAGTGCCGCTGGTGACGCACATGACCATCATGTTCAAAAAGAATCCGCTGGGCACGTTCAAGCAGCACGAAAACCCGGATTTTAGCAGCGCGTTCAGTTGCACCTACATCAAGCAGGTGATGAACGGTGAAGACCTGCTGGAACTGGATTACCTGTCCAACATCTTCATGGTTGGCGGTGTGGATCAATTGAACAGCTACCGCGCCAATATCGGCGGTTAATTTATCTTCCAGGCCCGTGAGTGAGGCGGGCGTTTCTATCAATCAATGAGGTGACTATGTCAGCAAAAGTATTTGATATTATCGACTTGGAAAATAATATTCATTTTCAATGCCGCGAAGATGTCTACATTTTGGATGCTGCGGAAGAAGCGGGTTTTGATTTACCGTATTCGAGCCGTGCTGGCGCAGACCCATCATCGGTAGCACGTTTGATTTCTGGCCAAGTCGATCAAAGTGATGGTTCCTATTTAGATGACAACCAGAAAGCGGCCGGCTTCTTTCTGACGGATACCTCTTACCCGCTAAGCAATTGCGTTGTTCGCTTCTTTGCGGAAGATGAGCTGCATCATTAATTATCAATGTTCGCGTTATCGTAATGAAAGGGGCTTCGGCCCCTTTCTTATGCCTGCCGCTTTCGTTTTCTAATTCACTTTAAAATCGTTATTCCTTGCCGCACGCGATACTGCTCCCGACATTTACTAAGGAGCCGTTATGCACACTGAAACCTATTCTCTGCAATTCCCTTACACCACTTCCGCCGGTCAACGCGTGGAGTCCATTTCGCTCAAGCGTCTGAAAGTCAAAGACATCAAAGCGGTGAAAAAAATCAGCGATGACCCAAGCAACTGGGACGACGCGCTGCTGTCGCGTATGACCGGTCTGGTGCCGGAAGACATCGATGAGATGGACGCGCAGGACTACATGGCGCTGCAAAAACGATTTCAGCAGCTACTTGGGTTGGATAACGCAGCCGGCGCTGCTGTGGAAAGCGCAGGCCCTGCTGGCGAGGTGGTTTCACTTTCAGCCGAGTGAGATTGATGCGCTGGAACTGGACGACTTTGAACGCTGGCTGGATGAAGCCAGCGAACAGATAAAACGTGAGAACGGTGAGGAAGACTGATTACTGACAGGATTAATTAGGCCACCATCCACCCAACTCGGTCAGCGACAGGACGCTGGCCGTTTTCCTCCCTCACCACCTGTCTTCTTCTCCCGCTTATCACCCGTACTTTTCCTCGCTTTATCCCCGGTTTGTGATGGGGAAACCTAACTGGAGCGGCGCAAGCCGCCGTCTCCGATCCGCCCCGCAAGGGGTTTTTCTGAATGAGAGTGAACCGTGGATATGCTTTTAAACGGTGTCATGCTGGGCAGGGCGTTTGGCGCCACGCTGGATGACACAAAAAAATCGCTGCAGCCACTTAGCGATAAACTCAAACAAGCTGAGGAGTGGCAGCGTCTGTTTAATCAGTCGCTGGAGCGCTTTGGCAATGTCAGTTTGCGCAGCACACAGGTGACATCCCGACTGAGCCAGTCACTAAGTAAATTGGTAACCAATCAGGAACGGCTGGAGAGTATCCAGTCACGTCAGGAAACGCTACGTAGCCGTCGGGGTGAACTCGCCGAGGATTTTCAGACTAAGCGTGCACAGTTTGATTCTGTCATGAAGCCGATTGTGGCGTCGGTCACACGCTATGCTTCATTTGAGGCGCAGTTGCGTGACATCAGCGTTGCTCATGGGATATCGAGTGAGCAAGAAAAGTTGATGGGGCAGAAACTGCGTCAATCTTCTCAACAGGTGAACCAAACGCCAGATGCATTGCTCGGTAGTGCCGGGCAACTGCTTGCTTACGGTATGTCACCGGATCAGGCAACGGATGTTGCGGCAGTTTTAGGGAAAACGTCAACGGCCTCTGGCGCGGCGCTGTCCGATCTTACTGCACTTTCGGCCACATTAGATGACGTGTTTAACCTGAAAGGTGCTAAGGCGCTGGAGGAATCCTTCTCCCGCATGCTGGCGGGCACGAAACAGGGTTTCTCCATGGCGTCGATGACGCAATACGCGACTGCGCTAGCTCCAGGGTTTACGGCGATGGGGGCGACGGGCAATCAGGCGTTGAGTCAGTTGGTTTCCAGCCTGAGCGCGACAAAAGGCGCGGATACGGAGGCGAACACGGCTGCCCGGTTGGGAAGTTTCATGAATTCGGTGGGACGAACCGACATTGCCGATAGCTACTACAACGCGGGCGTAGATTATAACGCGTCATTAAAAAGCTACATGAAAGGTGGGTATTCACAGTACGACGCTGCGGTTCAGATTAGTAACCGATTCATCGACAGCAAAGGTAGTCAATTCCAGCAGCTATGGGATAAGGCCAGTAAAGCGGGCAACGTAGACGCACAGCAAAGTTTAATGCAGCGCTACGGATTGCAGGAGGTGTTCCGTACGCCAGAAGCTGTCAATCATGCGATGTCGATGAAGCAGAACTGGCAGAGCTATCAAGCGAACCAACAGCGGATGAACAGCCCAGCAGCCACGCAAACGCTGGATCTCGACTTCGCCCGGCAGAATGACACATTGACCGCACGCTGGAACCGAATGACAACGTCAGTGATGAATATTGCACTCAATGTGGGGGAAGCGCTGGTGCCAGTATTGATTTCCTTGAGTGACATACTGATTCCTATTCTGGATCAACTGGTGACCTGGACGGCGGCGAACCCTGAACTGGTTCGTGGGATCGTGATGGCCGTCGCCGGTTTCTTCGCGTTCAGAATGGCATTGAGCGGGGCGAAGCTGGGGATTACCACACTGCTATCGCCTTTACTGAGCGTTTGGGAAGGTATTTTGCAGGTTCAGCGTGGCTGGCAGTTGTTCAATGCGGGATTAAGAACGACCGGAGTGTTGCAAGGTATTGGGGGGATTTTGAGCCGGCTGGTTGGTGGAGTTGGAGCATTCGGACGTATGCTGCTGATGAATCCGATTGGCTTGGCAGTAACGGCAATTGTGGGGGCTGTTTACCTGATTTACCGATATTGGGAACCGATTAGTGCATTCTTTAAAAACCTCTGGTCGCAAGTCAGTCAGGCTTTTAATGCGGGATGGGAAGCACTCAATAATGCGGTATCCGGTGGTGTAGTGGGTATTACAGCGTTACTGCTCGACTGGTCACCATTTGGCGTGCTGTATTCCATCTTCGCTGATACCGTTAGCGAATTGGGTATTCAACTTCCCGGTAGTTTAAGTGAACTCGGTGGCGTGATTATTGATGCATTGGTTAAGGGACTGACTAGCGCTTTCCCCGAGTTAAAAAATGTCCTGAAAACGATCGACGAATTTATCCCTGATAGCGTTAAAGACTTTCTGGGTATTGGTTCGAAAACCGCGTCTATCGAAGCTAACAGCCAATCTGTGGCTGCCGGTGTTATGACCCCGCCAGTTCTGCAACCTACGTCGGTATCTGCGTTGTCGCTAGAACCAACACCGTCTATTGAATCACCTAAGGCTGAGAACACTGCGTCAACCCCGCAACAGCGTGTCGCACTGACACCAACTGTCGGTGGAGCAAAAGGTAAGTTAGTCAGCGCTGCCCCTTCTGAGCGTGTTCAGGTTGCTTTTTCTCCCACCATTTATCTCAACGGCCAGAAGGCAGCGCCAACGCCTGAAATGACGAAGACGCTGACGCTTAGCATGAATGAACTGGAAAATATGTTGAACAAGCTGCTCACTCAGCGTGAGCGCAGGGGGTACGCCTGATGTTTGCGGTATTAGGAAATATTGAATTTAAAGTGACCGCCTACTGGGACGGCTTTAATACGTCATTCGGTGCAGATTATGCCGAGCATGGCCGCATTGAAGGTAAACCCGGTCTGCAATTCATCGGTGCGAAGCTGGACGAGATTACTATTAGTCTGGTGTTTCACAAGCAGTACTGCACGCCGGATGTGGAATTGAAGCGGTTGACTGAGGCGATGCGGGCGCATCAGGCGATGGCGTTAGTCTTCGGCAATGGGGATTATCGCGGCTGGTTTGTGATTACGGCACTGACGTCGACAAGTGAACATACCGACGCGAAGGGCAACGTATTAGCCATGAATGCCTCGCTAACGCTGCGAGAATACATTGGCGATCCGAAAAATCCGCTCAAGCCGCCGGCGATACAGACGCCCGTTCCTAATGTTAGCGCCATCACCCAGGCGGTCCAGAAAGTGAGCAATTTTTCAGCTTCACTACGCACGGCTGTCACGTATGCCAAGAAGGCTCAATCAGCCGTTAAGGCGGTGAAAACCACCGTTCAGATTGTAAAACGGATGAAGAACAATCCCGAAACCGCGCTGTTGCAAATTCCCGGGCTACTAACGCAAGTCGGGAATGTATTGACGCCGTTAAGTGAGGTGGAACCGGCGTTTAAAAAAGCGGCAGAGGCTATTTCTGATGCAGCGGTTCAGGCAGAGAAGATGATGCCTGAAATTACAGCGGTTAATAAAGCGGCGAATGAAATGCTGAAGCAGGTCAAGCAAGTTGCCACCTTGTTGCAGGGCGTCGACAGCAAAAACGTTATCGAGAAGCTGGAAGCCATCAGTAAACATGTGGAGGCCGCGAGCGACACATTTAAAGGCGCTGAACCTGCGCTGAGCAAACTGACGGCGGAAATCGTGAAGAGGGTTGAAGCATATGCACCTTGAACATATCACTACACAGGGCGAACGCTGGGATACCTTGTCCTATCGGTATTACGGCGATCCGCTCGGCTATCCGCGGATTATTGCGGCTAACCCGCATATCCCCATCGTGCCGCTGTTGCCATCGGGTTTGGTGGTGCTGATTCCGATTATTGAACAGGCTGAGGCCAGTAAAGCGGAGGATACCCCACCATGGCTGCGTTAACGGAAGAACTAACTCTGCTCGCTCCTGCGATGTCGGAAGTACTGCAACCGGCGTTCACCCTGTGGTATCAGCAAAAAGACATCACCAATGATATCGCGCCGTATGTTACCAGCGTGACGTATACCGATAGCATCAAGAATGAGTCTGATTCGATTGAGGTCAGGCTCGATGATACCGATGGCCGCTGGATGGATAAATGGTATCCCGGTACGGGCGATACATTATCGCTCAAGCTCGGCTATCTCGGTGAAATGCTGTTTGACTGCGGCACTTTCTCGATTGATGAAATTGAGGTGAACTCACCGCCGAGCGAAGTGATGATTCGCGGCGTTGCGACATCGGTCAATCGTGCGTTGCGAACCAAATCAAACCGCGGTTTTGAAGATACGACGTTAGCCGCCATTGCGACGCGCATAGCGAAAAAACATCAGTTGATGCTGGTAGGGAAGATTCAAATCATCAAGATCGATCGTGTTACGCAATATGCTGAAACCGATGTCGCTTTTCTAAAGCGGCTCGCCAGTGAATATGGCTATGTCGTGAAAGTGGTCAGCGACCAGCTGATTTTTTCCCATCTGGCAACGCTGCGCAATCAGGCGTCTGTTCGGCAAATTAAGCCAACGGACGTCGCGCGTTTTTCACTGAGCGATACGATCAGCCACGTCTATAAAAACGCTAAGACGAAATATCAGAAAGGAAGTGAAAAGAAACTGATGGTTTATGAAGCCAACGGTGGCGCGAACAACGAAATGAAGTCTGCCGGTGCTGAGACCAGTGCGGATACGTTGAAAGTTAACGTGCGCGCGGCGGATGCTTCTGGAGCGAGGATGAAAACGGATGCCGCATTGGATGCGCACAACGAAAAGCAACAAAAGGGGTCGATGACGCTGATGGGCAGCCCGCAGTTGGCGGCGGGGAATAAAGTGGAACTGGTGTCGTTCGGCCAACTTTCTGGCCATTGGTTGATCGAATCGGCTCGCCATGCTCTGGAACGTGGCAGTGGTTATACCACGGAGATTGGGTTGATTCGCGGGCCGATTACGGTGGGCAAGCGGAAATCGGATGGTGGAAAAACACTGGTGACTTACCACCCGGATGGCAGCCAGACAACGCAGAAGGTTAAGAGCAAAAAGGATATAGGCTTATGAGTTTATCTCGTCGAATTGGCACGATAAGCGCGGTGGATGAGGCTCGCGTGATGGTGCGCGTTCGTCTACCAGAGTGCGACAATCTGCGTACGGCCTGGCTGCCGGTATTACAGCGCAATACGCAGAATAATAAGGATTATTGGTTGCCGGATATTGGCGAACAGGTCGAAGTTCTGCTGGACGGAAATGGCGAGGATGGCCTGGTGCTGGGGGCGATTTACTCTGCCGCCGATGTGCCAACGCTGGCAGATAAGTACAAAAGGGCGGTAACGTTCGCTGACGGCGCGCATATTGAATACGATCGCCAAACGCATACGTTAACGATCAACGGCGGTGTGCAGCATATTGCGATTAGCTGCGGTGCTGACGTGGTGGTTAACGCTCAGCGCGTCACTATTAATGCGCCAGAAACGACGGTGACGGGCAAGCTACTGGTGCAAGGGCAACTCACCTACGAGAGCGGGATGTCCGGTTCCGGCGGTGCCAGCCTCAGCGGTGATGTCAGTATCTCCGGCAACGTCAGCGCCAGTGGCAGCGTCATGGATGCTGGCGGCAACTCCAATCACCACTCGCACTAGCACGTTCTCTAAACCGCTTTAATATTTCTTCCTCCCACCGGGGGCGACAATAGCCCCCTATGAAAACTCAATCTGTTTTTTGGCAACCGGCACTGCAACGTTCTGGCGACATCGTCGAAGGAACGGCAGATATCATGCAGGCGATTCACATCATCCTGCGGACACCCTGCGGCAGCGACCCACATCGACCTGACTTTGGTAGCAATCTACATCTGTATCTCGATTATCCGATCGATCGTGCGATCCCGCATGTCGTCAGGGAATCGGTAGACGCGATCAAACGATGGGAACCTCGCTGCCAGCTACTGGCGGTTAAACCTTCTGTGAATGGGGCTCACCTGACGCTGCATGTTAGCTGGAAAACTGCTAACGGCGCGACACAGACCACGGAGTTGTTATGGCGCTGACAGAACCCAATTTTATTGAACGCGATGCGGCGAAGATTACCGCCGAAATGATCGCGAAATATGAAACTGATTCGGGGAAAACACTCTATCCGGCGCAGGCCGAACGCCTGCTGATTAACCTCTTTGCCTACCGGGAAACTTTATTGCGTAGTGCGGTCCAGGAAGCCGCCAAGCAGAACCTGGTTGCGTTTGCTCGTGCACCGATGCTGGATTACCTGGCAGAACTGGTCGGCGTCTACCGTTTGGCGGCGCAGCCGGCACGTGCAGAGCTTCGCTTTACTCCTGAAACACCGTTAGTCAGCGATCTGCTGATTCCTGCGGGCACCCGCGTTAGCGCGTCAGACAGCGTGATTTTCACCACCGACAGCGATGCACTGCTGAGAATGAACGGTAGCGGCGTCACCGTGTTGGCGACCTGTACCGAAAGTGGCGATGTGGGTAATGACTGGCTGCCTGCCCAGATCAGTACGCTGTTGGATGAGATTGGCGACAGCGATTTAAGCGTCATCAATATCACCAAAAGCAGCGGCGGTTCCGCCGAGGAAGATGACGATCGCCTGCGTGAACGTGTTCAGCTGGCACCGGAATCGTTCAGTACGGCGGGATCGAAGCTGGCGTATCGCTTCCATGCGATGCGGGCACACCAAAACATTGTCGATGTGGCGGTGATGTCGCCCGAACCGGGTGAAGTGGTGCTGTATCCGTTGCTCAGCACGGGGTTGCCGGACAGCAGCTTGCTCTCGCTGGTGGAAAGTTTTTGCTCCGACGAACAGGTGCGTCCACTGACGGATTTTGTTTCCGCCAAATCACCCACGCAGGTGGATTACGCCATCAGCGCCAAATTGACGCTGTTTAACGGCGAACAGGCTGGCGTCGTTCAGGCCGCCGCAGAAAAAGCGGTTCAGGCCTGGGTTGAAACCCGTACCGCCACGTTGGGGCGCGACATTGTCCCAAGCCAGATTATCGCCACGTTATCCATCCCCGGTGTGTATCAGGTGGAGCTCGTTTCGCCGTCATTGATGGTGCTTGATGACAGTGAATGGGCGAACTGTACGGGAATCAATGTCAGCGTCGTCGGGGTGTCGAATGGCTGATTCACTACAACTGTTGCCACCGCCATTGGCGGCTGACGCCAGCTTTCGTTCGCTGGCGGAGCTGGCCGACCGCTTTGATGACATCGATCTGAATGCTTTGCTGGTTTATCTGATCGATATCACTGAAGGCAGCGCCTTGCCCTGGTTGGCAGAGCAGTTCTCGTTGTTTGGCGACGGCTGGGAATTAGCGGAGTCGGATGACTCCAAACGTGCGCTGATCAAGGCCGCTATCGATCTGCATCGCAGTAAGGGTACGCCTTGGAGCATTAAAGAGATCATCCGCCGCTTCGGCTTCGGTGACAGTACGCTGATCGAGAACATTGGCCACCTGAGCTACGACGGCGAAGCCACCTACAACAACCTTTATGTGCACGGTGATAAAGCGGCGTGGGCGGTTTATCGCGTACTGCTAAAACAACCGATTACCAACGATCAGGTCAGAATGCTGCGCAATGCCATTGGGATGTTTGCCCCGGCAAGGTGCCACCTGGCCAGTATCGAATATTGGGAAGTGCCTATCCGCTACAACCGGACGGCAATATACGACAGTAACTACAATCATGGGAGCGCTTGAACATGGCGAATTTGTCAGAGAACCCACAATGGGTTGACGGCATTTACCAAATCGAAACGTCAGATCCGGTCGTGGGTGGACCGGACGGTGTTTCAAACCGGCAGGCTAAAGAGTTAGCTAGTCGTACCAGCTATTTGAAAAAAGAGCAGGAAAAAACGGGCAGCGATCTGGCGAAGCACACCGCCGCCGCCGATCCGCATACGCAATATGCACCGAAGGAGAATCCCACCTTTATCGGTACACCGAAAGCGCCAACGCCTGCAACCGACAGCAATAGTCAGCAGATCGCGACGACGGCATTTGTGCGTTCGGTCGGTGCGACGAAATTGGCTAAAGATCAAAACGGGGCAGATATTCAGGATAGAGAACTGTTTAACCGCAATCTGGGTTCATCGCGTGCATACAGTTCTTCTATCTCCATTGGAGGAAGCGCCGGTTTATGGACAACCGCTGAGTTTATTGGCTGGTTAGAAAGTAAGGGTGCCTTTGTTCACGCCTATTGGGTATGTCGTGGTTCGTGGTCATACGTCCACAATAAAATCATCTCTGACACTGAGTGTGGCCAAATACCACTGGCTGGTTCTGTTGTTGAGGTCATGGGGCAAAACGATGCCACGACAATCAGGATAACAACGCCTTCAACAACGCCAACTGGGCTTAGTGACTCAGCGAATGCACAATTCACCTATGTCTATAACGGTATTGATTATTCTCCAGGTTGGAGACGTGATTACAATACGAAGAATAAACCGACGGCGGCTGATGTTGGCGCGTTACCGGTGAATGCAGTGGCTCAGGCAGCGGCAAAACTCGCAACGCCCCGTACCATCAACGGCGTCCCGTTTGATGGCTCGGCCAATATTGCACTGACTCACGCAAACCTCGGTTTAACTGAAACTGTTAATCTTGCTGCTGGGGCGTTGGAAAAAGCCAAGAATGGCACGGATATTCCAGACAAAGTGGCATTTTACAACAACGTGACACTACGTGGCACATTAGTAGATGGTATGACGTTCGCCAACTGTGATAAAGCGGGTGATTATGTTGTTGCGATAAATGATCCCAATACAGTTTCTGACATGCCTGTTTATAAAGGGCAGAAATTATACGGATATGGTGTGCTTCATGTCTTTCAGCACGGTAATTTCGTAGGGCAAGAATATATCAATCATAACGGAGATTGCGCCTGGAGGCAGAAGTGGGATGATGGTATTAATGCGCCTTGGGTTATTGCACTCAGTTCGTCACGCATGCCGACAGCTGCTGATATGGGGGCTATAACAAAAACAGATGCTGATAATCATTATGTTCATCAGGGGTCATCAGGTGTTATCTATCAGGACAGTGATCTTGCATGGGATAGCCCTACTGGTGCGTATTTAAAAGATAATGGTACACATTCATCCCTAATTTGGCATATGGGTTTAAATACCGGCTCTGTATCAGCAGCCCAGTTTTATTTTGACTTTGCTAATGGCGGAATAAAATATCGAAGCTCTCGTGACAATAGTGGTTTTGAAAAACCGTGGGCGCGTATTTATACCGATCAGGATAAACCTACGGCTGCTGAGATTGGGGCATTATCTATCAATGAACTTGTTGGTATCCCTATGCCGTGGCCACAGGCAACAGCACCTTCTGGTTGGCTAAAGTGTAACGGACAAACATTTGATAAAAATATTTACCCACTTTTAGGGCAAACGTATCCGTCTGGGATATTACCCGATCTCCGCGGTGAGTTTATTCGCGGTTATGATGATGGCCGCAGTATTGATCTCGGCCGCCAACTACTTTCGCCTCAGGGCTTTACAGTACAGGGGCACACCCATCCGTCAGGGTCGTATAATCGAGGCAGTGGTACTCTGCTGTATACATCTGTCGGTATGCAGGCAGGGGGCGATAGGGTCTTCTCCGAAACTCGTGAAAACGAGAACGCAGGCACTGAAACTCGCCCCCGTAATATCGCATTTAACTACATCGTGAGAGCAGCATAATGAAAAATTATTCTATTGAAGTTAATTCAGCAAAAATGAATGAATCAGGTCTTAGTGTTCAGACAGGTTGGATTACTATTTATCAGGTTCATCCAGTAAGCCGAGAATATATTGGCGCTAATTATGAATATTTGCCTATTGGAGTAGGTGTGCCTGCTGGTAGTTATATTGACGTTCCAGAACTTCCTCAGGACGGTTTGGCTTTGAGGCGTAGCGCGGATGGAAAGCAGTGGGAGCATGTATCTGACTATCGCGGTCAGACTGTTTATAATACGGAAACCCGTCAACCTCATAAGGTTACGGATATGGGCGAATTGCAAGCCAATCAGACTTTATTGGTGCCGGCCTCTGAATTTGATAAATGGGTGGATGGACAATGGATAACCGATCTGGAAGCTCAACGCCAAGTATTAGTCGCAAATAAAAAAGTGGAACTTAATACCAGATTATCTCAAGCAAGTGAGCGCATTCAGGTACTCAGCGATGCCGTTGAGCTAAACCTGGCAACGGAAGAAGAAAAAAATGAGCTGAAAGCGTGGAAAACTTACCGCTTACAGCTCAGTCGAGTTGATGTTAACTCTCCAGAAGATATTTTTCCTGATATGCCGTCCTTAGCATAATTTAACTAACAGGTTCTTCAGGCCATTCAACGTCGGGGGCTTTTGATGTATCAAGACGCATCAGCAGCACCCGATATTTTTTCCATGCATTTAATGACTTTTTCTCCTCCTCATTTTCAATGCCTAAATCCAAGGCGCATTAATACCATCATCCCACTTCTGCCTCCAGGCGCAATCTCCGTTATGATTGATATATTCTTGCCCTACGAAATTACCGTGCTGAAAGACATGAAGCACACCATATCCGTATAATTTCTGCCCTTTATAAACAGGCATGTCAGAAACTGTATTGGGATCATTTATCGCAACAACATAATCACCCGCTTTATCACAGTTGGCGAAAGTCATACCATCTACACCGTGCCAGCGATGTTAGCGACAGGGGCCACGCGCCTTCAGGTGGCGAATGTCGTCGATGTATCAGAGAAAACCATCTATAAATACTTTCCCACGAGTAAGAGGAACGGTGTTCCTGTCACCGACTCACGTACATCGCGATAGCAATTTCCTTTGCGTCAGAATCACCAGAACCCCACCAAACATGTTATTTTCATTGATAAGTTCTTTACTGTGTCGCCGAAAATGAGAGGCCAGCATGGATTACACCAAAATTATTAAAGAAGTGGGGCGCGGGAAAAATCATGCGCGTGATGTCGATCAGGCAACGGCTTATGAACTTTATAGCGCGATGTTGCGCGGTGACGTGCCGGAGCTGGAGCTCGGTGGGTTGTTGATTGCATTTCGTATCAAAGGTGAATCCGAAGCCGAGATGCTGGGTTTTTATCAGGCGATGAATGAGCATGTGTTGCGCCTGACCCCGCCTGCGGGCTTTCCTATGCCCATCGTGCTTCCCAGTTATAACGGGGCGCGGAAGCAGGCAAACCTGACGCCACTGTTGGCGCTGCTGTTGGCAAAATTGGGTTTTCCGGTTGTGGTTCACGGCGTAAGCGACGATCCGACCCGCGTTACCAGTGCCGAAATTTTGCGTAATCTTGGCGTGACGATTGCGGAGAATGCCGAGCAGGCGCAGCAGGAGCTTGATAACGGCAGCCCGGTTTTTATCCCTGTCTCGACGCTGTGCCCGGCCATCGATCGCCAGTTACAACTGCGCTGGCGGATGGGGGTGCGTAATAGTAGCCACACGCTGGCTAAGGTGGCGACACCGTTTGGTGAAAGCGGCGCGCTGCGCGTTGCCAGCGTTTCCCATCCTGAATATGTTTCCCGCGTGGGGACGTTTTTTAATGACATCAACGGGCGCGCACTTCTGATGCACGGCACGGAAGGGGAGGTTTATGCCAACCCGCAGCGCTGCCCAGAAATTCATTTTATCCATCAGCAAAATACCAAAGTACTGCAGCTTCGGCAGGAGATCAGCGTCGCACCCGATGCATTGCCGATTGCGAAAGATGCTGCAACCACGGCGCGCTGGACGGTACAGTGCTTGACGGGTGAAATTGCCATCCCGCAAGCGATCCGTCTGCAACTGGCGTGCTGTCTGGTTGCTGCCGGCGAAGCGGCGACAATGGAACAGGCTGTCGCCACGATTAAGAAACGCCTTGGCTGATTGGTTTGCCGGAGCGGATTCGGACGCGGTTTACCGCGCCACTTCACGCAGCCAGGCGGCTGCCATTTGAAGAGAGAAGGAATAGTATGCAACAGGTAGCGGACTATTTTAACGCCTTGAATCGCGACTATCTTGCGGTTCATCAGGCGAAAGAAGAACTGTTTTGGCAACTGTATATGGGAACGGGCAACGATGACGTGTCCGAGCGTTTCTCTGCCGCAGAAAGTGCGTATAAGCGTTTTATTTCGCAGCCGCAACGTCTGGCTGAGCTAAGAACCCATCTTGCGACACTGGAAAACAGCCCGCGTGATGAGCAACAGCAGGCACTGTCGCATGGTTTGCAAGGCTGGTATCGGTTTTTCGATTGCAATGTGATAGAAGATCCGCAGGCTCAGGCGCTGATGGATGAGATTATCACCGCCGAAAGTGCGCTATACGCCAAGCGTAAATCCTATGAAATGACGCATCTGGATGCCAAAGGTGAGCGTGTTTCCGCCTCGCTAGGAGAACTGCTGACCAACCAGACGACCAATGATACCGAAGCCTATCGTCAAAGTTCCCAGCAGGCGCTGCGCGATCTCGAACAGTGGCTGTTGCAGAATGGCTTCCCTGAGCTGATTTCACTGCGTAACCGCTTTGCCCGTCAGATGGGCTACCGCAACTATTTTGACTATAAGGTCAACAAGACGGAGCGGATGACGCCGGAGCAGCTTTTTGCCATCCTCGATCCTTTTGAAGAACAGACGCGTGAAGCGAATACTCGCAGCCTGAAAAATCTGGCGGATGAAAAGGGCGAGGAGGCTCTGCAGCCGTGGAATATTCGCTATGCCAGCGCGGGCGATGTGACGCGTCAACTCGATCCCTATTTTCCTTTCTCTGCGTCGCTGGAGCGTTGGATCAACAGCTTTAAGCGTCTGCGTATTGGGTTTAACGGTGCAGAAATGCAGCTCGATTTGCTGGTGCGCAAAGGGAAATACGAGAACGGCTTTATGCATGGCCCGGTGCCGCCGTTTGTGCAGGAAGGAAATTGGGTTCCGGCACGGATTAATTTCACCAGTCTGGCAAAGCCGGATCAAATTGGCAGCGGTGCCAGTGGCATTAATACGCTGTTTCATGAAGGTGGGCACGCCGCGCATTTTGCCAATATTCGGCAGAACGCCCCCTGCTTTTCGCAGGAGTTCCCGCCAACCTCAATGGCGTATGCAGAAACGCAGTCCATGTTCTGCGACAGCCTGTTGGGTGATGCCGACTGGTTAAAACGCTATGCAAAGAATGCGCAGGGAGAGACGATTCCTGATGAGTTAATCCGTGCGGATATCAGCACGCAGCAGCCAATGCGAGCCTTTAGTGAGCGACACATCTTGCTGGTGCCGTATTTTGAGTGGCAACTCTATTCGTGGGACGACGAAGCGCGTACGCCAGAAGCGATGACGAAACTGGCGCGCGACACCGAACAGCGTATTTTGGGCATTAGTGGTAGCCCGCGCCCGACGCTGGCGATCCCTCATCTGCTGTCTATGGAGTCGGCGTGTTCTTATCAGGGATACCTGCTGGCATTGATGGCGGTGGAGCAGACGCGCAGCTATTTCCTGCAACGTGACGGTTACCTGACGGATAACCCGGCTATCGGCCCTGATTTGGCACAACACTATTGGCATCCGGGCAATAGCGTAAGTCATGACGATACGCTGCGTAGCCTAACCGGTGAAGGCTTCAACCCCGCTTATCTGGCGCAGGCCTGTAATCTGACGGTTGATGAAGCCTGGCAACAGGCGGAAGGGATGATGGCGAAGGCGGCGGGTCGTCCTCAGCCTGCTGCGGATTTCGATCTGTCTGCGCGTATTCGCGTGGTCGATGGTAGTCGCGTGCTGGCGGATAATGAACAGAGCGACGAGAAGATGTGCCAAGATTTTGCGGCGTTTATTGAACGAGAATATCCGCGTTCGCAGGCATAACGTTCGCTGACATCGCGAGTAAGAAAAAGGGGGCGAAAGCCCCCTTGTTGATCAAGATACGTGTTGCAGGAATTCACGCAGACGGTCGCTGGGTGGATTCGTAATCAGCGTTTCCGGGTCGCCATCTTCTGCGATGCGGCCTTTATCAATAAAGATCAGACGCGAAGCCACTTTATGAGCAAAGCCCACTTCGTGAGTGACGATGACCATCGTCATGCCTTCTTCGGCCAGATCTTTCATGACGGTCAGCACTTCATGACGCAGTTCCGGATCGAGTGCAGAGGTCGGCTCATCAAACAGCATTAGCTTCGGTTTAACCGCTAACGCGCGGGCGATGGCTACACGCTGCTGCTGACCACCGGAAAGCTCGGAAGGGTAGTGATGCGCGCGTTCTGACAGACCCACTTTCGCCAGCAATTCCAGTGCCAGCTTCTCGGCATCGGCTTTACTTGCGTCGCGAACCCGAATAGGGCCGAACGCGACGTTTTCCAACGCGGTAAGATGCGGGAACAGATAAAACTGCTGGAATACCATCCCGGCTTCCTGACGGATTAAACGCTCGTCAACGCGCGGATCGTTTACTTTAAGGCCATCAACAACCAACTCACCGCTGGTAATGTCTTCCAGCTTGTTGATGCAGCGCAGCAGCGTGGACTTACCCGAACCTGAAGGCCCGATGATGACCACAACTTCACCCTGACCGATGGTGAGATCAATATTGTGTAAGACCTGTGTCTTGCCAAAGTGTTTGGATACGTTTTTAAATTCAATCATATAATCTTAAGTCTTCTTTCCAGACGACGCAGAATAAAGCTGAGTACCAGCGTGATGCACAGGTAAATAATGGCAACCGCAGTCCAGATTTCCAGCGCACGGAAGTTGCCCGCGATGATTTCCTGACCTGAACGCGTGAGTTCAGCCACGCCGATGACAATAAACAGTGACGTATCTTTGATGCTGATAATCCACTGGTTGCCCAGCGGCGGGAGCATGCGGCGCAGGGCGAGTGGGGCAATCACATGGCGTAACGTCGCGCTGCGAGACAGCCCAAGCGCCAGACCCGCTTCACGGAAGCCGTTATGAATCGACAATACCGAGCCACGAGTGATTTCCGCGATGTAAGCACCAGAGTTAATCATAATGGTGACGACGGCAGCGGCAAAAGGGTCGATTCGTACAGATGTGAAAATCATCGGCAAGGCGAAGTAAATAAACATCACCTGCACAACAATCGGGGTGCCGCGAATAATTTCAATAAAAACGAGCGAAATGCGGCTGGAAAACCAGCCGCCGTAGGCGCGGGCAAAACCCGCGACCACGCCAATCACCAGGCCGCCAAGCAGACCCAGAACAGAAATCAACAACGTCATTTTTGCCCCTTCCATCAGGAGGGGCAGAGAAGGCCAAATGGCGCTCCAGTCAAACTGCATGGAATATCTCCAGATTAAATCGGCAATTACTTAGGTTCTACGCCAAACCACTTCTTGTAGATCTCAGCATAAGTGCCGTTTTCACGCAGTGTTTTCAGGGCGCCATTCACTTTTTCACGCAGCTCGTTGCTGCCTTTCGGGAACGCGATGCCGTATTGCTGGGCTTTAATGGAATCACCTACCGCTTTAAACTGGCCGTTGCCTGCGGTTTTGATGAAGTAGAGAATATTTGGCGTATCGTGCAGCACGGCGTCAGCACGGTTGGTGCCCAGTTCCATGTAGGCGTTGTCGATGTTCGGGAACTGGCGCAGATCTTTGGTTTTGATATTGGCTTTCGCGTAATCAACGGAGCCCGTGCCGCTCTTCACCGCAACGACTTTACCCGCTAAATCCTGCTCGCCTTTGATGTCGTTGTTGTCCGCTTTGACCATCACCAGCAGGCCGCTGTTGTAGTAGCCATCAGAGAAATCGATTGCTTTTTTACGCTCTTCAGTAATCGTAATGCCTGCCAGCGCCAGATCGATGTTACGCGTTTGCAGTGCGGGAATAATGCCGCCGAAGTCCATTGGCTTCAGGGTGTACTTCAGGTTGAGCTGTTTAGCGATAGCATCCCAGAGGTCGATGTCAAAACCGACGTACTTGTCGCCTTGTTTGAATTCAAAAGGGACGAAAGCGGTGTCTGTAGCGACAATCAGTTCTTTCTCAGCAGCATAGCTAGATACGCTCATCATCAGCGTCATTGCAGCCAAAGAGGCCTTAAGTAGTGATTTCATCAAACCCTTCCTATTAGCAGTTGTGGGAGCTTTTTGTTTTACAGGCGTTTTAAGCATAGTACATCGTACGAAAGTGAAACCTGAGCCAGTTACCCTGCGTTGTGCTTAACCTGTTGCTTTATATATTGCCCTGCCAGCGGTGAAATTTTCACCTCCGATTCGCTCAGGCAAGGCGCTGCTATGATTAACTGATTTACAGAAGGGAAACAACCGTTGATTAGCGTTATGGCCAATTAATACAGGCAAAAGCTAATTTTTTGAGCGTCTTAACGGATAAAATGCATGGTTTATGCGGGTGATGCCAGAAAAGAGGGCGGTTTGAGTCGGGAGACTGGCAGAAAAAAGGCTGCCTAAGCAGCCTTGAACGCGTACGCGGGATGATAACGCCGATTATTCGATGTTTGATTCGATGAACCACAGGAACTGATCCAGATCGCGTGAAGCGGCGGTTAGAATGTCCGCAGAGGCCTCATCTTCCGTTTTACCAATGGCTTTGCGTACGTTGTTGGCAACAATCGCATAGCGTTCGGCCAGTGCTTTCAGATGATCCTGAACGCTATGGATAGTGGTTGGGTAGCTTTTCAGTGAGGTTTGTTTACCCACGATTTGTACAGTACCCAGCGCGACACCGCCTATCTGCACCACGCGCTCGGCGATGGTATCCTGGTGGTCAATAATCGAGGTGCGGAAGCCATCCAGCATTTCATGAACGGCGATAAAGTTTGCGCCGCGCATGTTCCAGTGCGCCTGTTTGGTAATCAATGACAGGTCGATGAAATCAACAACCAGTTGGTTTAACAGCGTGATTGTCGAGGTCTTAACGCTATCGTCCAAATCATTACGAGTGTAAAGCAGTTCGGACGGTACTGATTTCACGAGTTTAGCGGTAGGCATAATAGTATCCTCTCTTTAATTATTGATAGTCTTGCTGTTCAATGTGGTTAATTATAGCAGTGATAAAAATTAATATTGAAAAGAATTACCTATCAAATGGATAGCTATAGCATAACGATGGTGTGGGTATTTGTAGTCAGGATTTATCTGATATCAATACTTTGGCTGTGATGATGTCAGGGTAATATTTTAATTACTACTGAAACATAATGTCATATATTGATAAATATCATCACTGGTTAGATGAAAATAGTTATTATTCTCCGCTATTTCTTAAATAGAATGGCAGTGTCATTTTCTTCTTAAAATATCGTGTGTACGAGTAAAAGGAGTCGTGGTGAATGAGAGTGAATATTATTGGCACCAGTGGAAGTGGCAAATCTACGCTTGCTCGTCGCTTATCTGAAAAGCTGGCTATTCCGTACGTTGAAATGGATGCATTATTTTGGTTGAAGGACTGGCAAGAACGGGCAGATGCCGATTTTTTTCAACGGCTTGAGAACGCTCTGGAGCCTGAAAGCTGGGTGCTGGATGGCAACTATAATCGAACGCGTGATATCAAATGGCGCGATGTTGATGTCGTGATTTGGGTCGATTACAGCTTTAGCCGTACGCTTTTTCAGGCAGTACGGCGTGCCGCTTTTCGGGCATGGAGTAAAGAGGAGCTCTGGAGCGGCACGGGTAATCAAGAGTCTTTTCTCCGCAGTTTCCTTAGTCGGGATTCAATTATCCTCTGGACAATAAAAACCTATTCAAGAAACCGGAAACGATATTTGGCGGATTTAGCCGATCCTCACTATCATCATATCCGTTTTATTACTTTGCGTTCTCCTCGGGAATGTGAAATTTTTCTGCAACATTTCCCTAAGGAAATACACATTCATTCGGCTTGAGTCGTTACTTTGGCTCCACCTGCAGGCTTTATTGTCAGCGTTGCGCCGATTGACGCGATGATAATAAAGATCAGCGCCATCCACTGTATGAACGATAAATGTTCGCCGAGAAAAAGAATCCCGGAGAGGGCGGCAATAGCGGGTTCCATACTCATCAGCGTGCTGAACGTTCTGGCGGGAAGACGGGTTAATGCCACCATTTCCAGAGAATAAGGAAGCGCGGTGGACAGAATGGCGACGGCAATACCGAGCGGGAGTATAGAGAGCGAAAACAGCGTGCTCTCGGCGTAATACGCACCAATAGGGCAGAAGATCAGCGCGGCAATGCAGGAGCCGATAGCGACAGTTCCCGGCCCGTGATTTGCTCCCGCTTTTTGCCCAAACAGAATATAAAGCGCCCAACAGGCACCTGCACCCACGGCGCAAGCTGCACCCGTTAAGTCAACATTACCGATATTGTGGCCCAGCGGCAACAAGAACCACAGCCCGGCAACGGCCAGAAAGACCCACAGAAAATCAATCGGTCTGCGTGAGGCTAACATAGCAACGGCAAGCGGGCCGGTGAATTCCAGTGCGACAGCAATGCCGAGTGGCACCGTTTGTAATGAGAGGTAGAACAGAAAGTTCATCCCGCCCAGTGTCATGCCATACACCAGCAGTGGCAGGCGGTTACTGCTAAAACGCATACGCCACGGTTTGAATATGAGGCACAGAATGATCGTACCAATTCCCAGACGCAATGCCGTTACGCCAGTGGCTCCAATGAGTGGAAACAGGCTTTTGGCCAGAGCTGCACCGCTTTGGATAGAAAGCATTGAGATAATGATGAGCAACACAGGTAAAAATGATGGCGAGCGATGGGAAAATAAGGTCATTCTTTTGGCCTTAAAACAGGTACAACGTTCCGTTGCTATTATATCCAATTGTAAACAATTTGTCTGGTATGAATTGACTTTTATTGACCTTTATTTACGCATCATTTAATTGGTACGTTTTTGTGCGATACAATGAGCATACAAACTGAGCGGGAAATTCAGAATTATCTGTTTTACTGCTGTGTGGTGAATTTATTTTTAATCTAACTGTCACAATAAAAAACCCAATATAATTAGTATGATATGTCGAGTCTGACAATATTTGTTACATCTAAAGTCTAATTGATAAATATTTATAGGGCGGCAAGTCCCGAACTTCTTTGTTATATTTACTCCGTTAGTTAGTCTTTCATAAAATAAATTCGAGGCTGTAAATATGAAAAAAATCGCGTGTCTTTCCGCTCTGGCTTGTGTATTAGCCGTTGGCGCAGGTTCTGCATTTGCTGGTCAAAGCACTGTAACTGCAGGCTATGCTCAGGGTGATGCTCAGGGCGTACAAAATAAAGTTAAAGGTTTTAACCTGAAATATCGTTATGAGCAAGATAATAACCCACTGGGCGTTATTAGCTCGTTCACCTACCTGGAAAAAAATGGTAGTGATGACGGTTTCTACAACAAAGGCCAGTACATGGGCTTCACTGCGGGTCCTGCTTACCGTCTGAATGACTGGGCAAGCCTGTACGGCGTTGTTGGTTTCAGCCATGGTAAAGTAACAAGCAACAACATCAATGGCCAGGATAACGCAAGCAACGACGATTACGGCTTCACTTACGGTGCAGGTGTTCAGTTCAACCCAATCCAAGACGTTGCTCTGGATGTGGGTTACGAACAAAGCCGTATCCGCAGTGTTGACGTTGGTGTCTGGGCTGTTGGCGTAGGTTACCGCTTCTAATCTAACCCTGTAGGGTTTTTACCCTCAGCGTTGGTGTTAGCTGTGTCGAAAGAATCCGCTCTTTTTAGGGCGGATTTTTTTATGGCTGTTTGTCAAACCTGTGTCGAGTTTCATCAGTCACTTTCCAGTCGGTTGATATCCGAATGCGCTTATCGGCATTGATCAAATTCATGCGGTATTGGTCTGCCATAAGATTTTATCTTGACGTTAAGATTCTTTATGTGAAGATAATGTTCATCAAGTCGTAGTGATTTACTCAAGCTATTGAGGTTATACATGGCAGTGACATCAACGGCCCGCACGCGGGCTTTTCTGTTCTTCACAATTATCCTGTTGGGGTTGAATTTACGTCCTGTTCTGGCGGGGATTGGCCCATTGCTGAATCAGATTCAGGCTGCAACGGGCCTGGATGACAGTATGGCGGGAATGTTAACTACGCTCCCGGTGTTCGCTATGGGGTGGTGTGCGTTATATGGCGGCCAGTTGCAGGCGCGTCTTGGTGAATATCGGGGAATCACGCTGGGCATTGTGGTCATTGCCTTGGCGTGTAGTGCCCGCTGGTGGCTGAATAGCGGTATTGCGCTGCTGGTTAGCGCTGCGCTTGCTGGAATCGGCATTGCCTTGATTCAGGCGCTGGTGCCATCGTTTATCAAGCTCCATTTTGGTCGCCATAGCAGTCTCCTCATGGGTTTTTACACGACGGCGATTATGACCGGTGCGGCGTTTGCGGCTTCATCGGTTTCTCCGCTGGCAAATACGTGGGGCTGGCAAAGTGCGCTGGCCTGCTGGGGAATTGTGGCGCTGGTGGCTGCGGTGGCCTGGCGGTGTATCCCTAAAGCGTATACCGCGAAGCAGGATGCGGTGGCCGTCGTAGCAACGCGCCGAAGCGGAATGGATTGGCTGCTGATGGTGTTCTTCGGCATTGGTACGGGTGCGTATACGCTGGTACTGGCATGGCTGCCGCCGTATTACATTCAATTGGGGTTAGATGCGACGCAAAGTGGTCTGATGCTGGGCGGATTAACGTTGACGGAAGTAATTTCCGGCCTGCTGGTATCAACGTTCATCAATCGTTTTCCCGATCGACGCAAGCTGCTGCTTCCTATCCTGACCGTGATGCTGGTGGGAATGATTGGGTTGATTGTGGCACCGCTGACGTTTACGTATCCCATCATTATCATGTTGGGCGTTGGCATTGGTGCGCTGTTCCCGCTATCGCTGATTGTGGCGTTGGATCAGGTGACCGAATCACATAAAACCGGTTCACTGATGGGCTTTGTGCAGGGCGGTGGCTACATCCTCGCCAGCCTGATGCCTTTGCTGGCCGGTTTCATTCGTCAGCATACGGCGGGTCTGGAACAGGCCTGGATGATCATGACTGTTGGTGTGGTCGTGTTGATTATCATGGCGACCCGTTTTGCTCCGGTGAAGAGCCCGAGTCGCTAAGCGGTTTGTTGTGTTGTCAGCGAGCGGAAACCCGCTCGCTATCATCAATTTGTTGGAGAGCGATAGCGCCATAGCCAGCGTCCGCTCATCAGGCGGCGGTAATAGAAGAACCCGCGTACAATCCAGTCAAAGAACATCCCCATCCACACGCCGATCACGCCAAAACCGAGCATCACGCCAAGGATATATCCCGCGATGACCCGACATCCCCACATGCCTGCCATTGCTACCCACATGGTGTAGCTGGCGTCTTTCGCGCCTTTTAGACCAGCAGGAAGCACCCAGGACGCCGCCCAGATCGGCATAAATAGTGCGTTGAGCCACAGGAGATGTTTTGCCACTTCGATAACTTCCGGCTCATTGGTGTAAAACGACGCCAAAAAGCTGGCACTGGGCACCGACAGGACGGCAAGGACGCACAGCCCGATATTGGACAGCCAGAAGATGTGCTTCAACTGGCGAGTGGACTGCATGATTTGGCCTTTCCCTAGCCGTGTACCAACGATAATGGTGGCAGCCGCACCGAGTGAATTACCGGGAAGGTTGATCAGCGTTGAGATGGAGAAAGCAATAAAGTTTCCGGCGATGACCTCGGTTCCCATATCTGCCACAAAACGCTGGGTAATCAGCTTGCCGATGTTAAACATCACGGATTCAATGCTGGCGGGAATACCGATACTGAGTACTTCATAGAGGATAGACAGGGTAAAAGGCGCAAAGTAAGACTTGAAGGGAATACGCAGCGCACCGTTAAAACCGTGCATCAGCGTAAGAATCACGAATACCGCGCCGATATAGCGCGAAATGGTAATACCAATGCCCGCGCCAACAAAGCCAAGACCATCCCAGGAAAATGCCCCGTAAATCAGCAGGCTACTGATGCCAATATTGAGAATGTTCATCCCAATGTTGATGACCATAGGCAACTTGGTATTGCCCGCGCCCCGCAACGCGCCGCAGCCTACCAACGCGATAGCGACAGCAGGATATCCCCATACCGTCCAGCGAAGGAACGTGAGGGCAAGTGCTTTAACCTGTACGTCGGCCTGTCCTGCGATCAGATCGATAATCGCTGAGCCGGCGAATTCAACCAGTGCGACCAACAGGAACGATGACAGAACCAGTAATGACATTGACTGACGAGCGGCCGATCGTGCCTGCTTTCTGTTGCGCTGTCCCAGACTGAACGCGACAACAACGGCGGTCCCTAATGCGACGGCGGTAAAGAACGCGATGATGACCATATTGAAGCTATCAGCCAGGCCGACGGCTGCCATGGCCTCTTTCCCTAGCCAACTGACCAGGAAGGTGCTGAAAACCCCCATCAACACGACGCAAAGGCCTTCAATAAAGATCGGGAAGGCGAGCGGTGAGATTTCTCTCCAGAAGAGAACGCGGTTGGAGTAACGCTTTTTATACCAGTCGGTATCTTTTAATTTTTTCATGAAACGATCTTGGCGGTATCTCAAGTTTCCCAGTCGGCACGGTAAATAGAGCCACAAGGTGGCTTGCAAATAGCATTATTTTTGCACAGTACTTATGCATACAGTGACTTATCCATACCGTTACTGATCCATTTTGTGCGATCGCGGCAGCATGGCTGTTTTTTAAAATAGCGTTTCTGTTTACAGAGTATCAGCCACTAAATCGATGTCCAGTCTGGATTGCTTTCTCCGCGTGGAAAGTTGTTGCACGTGCCCAGTATTTAATTTAGATTTTACTTAATTAGTTTCATCTAAACTAGTGGTGACACGCAAACAGTCAGCGATATCACCTTCCTTGCTGACTGAATACCTCGTTGAACGATGCATGATGACGGGTTTCAGCGGCTCAAAAAGAGGATTACGATCATGCCAACGCCACTTGCTATCTCACCCGCTCAGGCTCGTAAATTGTTAGATGAAGGTGCGGTGCTCATTGATATTCGCCAGCCGGAAGAATATGCCCGCGAGCATATCGCACAGGCAAGGTTGCACCCACTGAACTCCTCTGCCGGGTATGTCCTTCCTGATGATGGCAAAGAAGGACAGGTTGTGATTTTCCATTGTTTGTCTGGCATGCGCTCGGAACAGAATGCCGACTTGCTGGCGCAGGCGGTTTCACCCGCAACGGTATTTCTTCTGGAAGGGGGAATGACCGCATGGAAAAAGGCAGGATTTCCGACGGAAGTGAATCGTAAGCAACCGATTGAACTCATGCGGCAGGTTCAAATCGCCGCTGGCGTCCTTATTCTGGGAGGTGTATTACTGGGTTACAGCGTAAACAGCGCTTTCTTCCTGCTTTCTGGTTTTGTCGGAGCAGGGTTGCTGTTTGCAGGGATCACGGGTTTTTGTGGCATGGCAAGACTGTTGATGAAAATGCCCTGGAACCGTGGCGCCAAACGCTGATGTGCCGGCGGGATGGCTTGCCGGAAGAGTAAGCGGAGTGTTAACCGATAACGTTAAAAAATAGGGGCAGTAATATGGACATGAAAAGCATTCCGTTTGGTACGACTGACTGGTCGCAAATAGAGCCCACCGAACATCAGGGTGAGACAGGGATCGCCTACTGGCGAACACAGCGCTTTGATAATATTCGGGTTCGTATTGTTGAGTACACGCCAGGCTATCTGGCCGATCATTGGTGCTCAAAAGGGCATATTCTGCTGTGCCTTGAAGGTGAACTTCATACGGAATTAGATGATGGTCGTGTTTTTGTCCTCAAACCGGGAATGAGCTACCAGGTTGCGGATAACGCTGAAGCCCATCGTTCCTACACTGAGATCGGCGCTAAGCTGTTTGTTGTCGATTAATGCCAGGGGGCTACATCTCTCTGCTTCACCGTAGTACGGTCGCCATTTATAGGCGACCGGTTCACATATAACACTTGGCTTGATTACTTCTTCAGGATCTGTCCGACATCGATACGATTTCCATCCGGATCAGCGAAAACAAATGCTCGAATGCCATAATCTTTATCTTGGATGCCTTTAACGATCTTGGCACCAATTTCCTGACAAAGGGTAAATAAGGCATTAGCATCATCCACAAGAAGATGTGCGATAGGATAAGAGGCCGCTTTATGCTGTGGTTGAAGCGTCAAATGTAATTCAGCCTCTTCACGCTTTAATATCATAAAGCCAACTGGCTCCCCGTTTTCAAAAACCTTCTTAAAATTCAGTCCATTGATATAAAACTCTTGAGAAACCAAGATGTTTTTGACGGGTAACACGGTTGCTATACGACCAAATCTGACATCATGCTGCATGATCAACCTCGCGATTGACAATGAATCAAAAGCATAGCGTCAGACGGTGCCGAAGCTAAATGACTGGACGGTGCCAGATGCGTTACTAAGATTTACGGCCTATGTGAAATGGAAACGAATGCGCTGCTATGGCCAGCTCTTATTTATTAATGCTTCGTCATGTATGTAAAATCTGTTTTGGCAATAACCGACAGGCAGACCTAGTCAAAAAATGGGAATCTTAAAAAGTGTGTGGAACTAAAGCGGGCGTGCTTACAGTCCGAACTAACGTAGCGAGTAGCTTTCACCTCTTTCTTTAATAGGATTTTTTCTATCGAGCAGGTTCATTCGTACTTGCGTACTTGCCTCCAATAGAACTGGAATTGCCCGGTCAGAGCAGATAGTTAAGCGGGTTTGCGGAGAAAAATGTGGTAATGTTGAAATAAAAATGGTTAATTATGTATGAATGCTCGGTGCGTTTTTATACTACCCTACGTATTGTTAATATAATTGATAGTTTAGCTCTACCTCTTCTAATGCTTTCTTAAATTCAGAGTTTGATTTTAAATAATTTGATGAATGATAGTCCATGAATTGAGTACATATCATTATCAATCGCAGCAAAGAAAACTCTGTAAAGTTTATTAATGTCATAAAATGAGAGTGTCTATCCGTTGAGTTAAATCCATTATCATCACTTAATTTTTCAGATACAAGCTTTACAATTATATAAAAACTTCTGCTTATGTTAAATATTTGATCTTTTTCATCAAGGTTCTCTAGGAATTTTTTTATCATCATTTCACTATTGATATTAAGAGATCTGTATTTTTCTATTTCATCTTCAATAGTAATGACTGCATCAGTACCTTTCTTTTTGATAACTTCATCGTTTTCTATCATCTCAATTTGGAATAATGAAAAAGAAAGACTTTGTGAATTAATCATGTTGAAAAAATGAGATTCAAATGACTTTATTTTTTCTATTTTTTTTGTTTTTTCTAATTCATCTTTTAATATTTTATTTGAATCTATCTGAGTATTCAATGATCTAATAACTATAATGAAAGATAGGAAGCTTAATATTGGGTTCAATAACCCACCGACATAGTCACCTAGCTGTCCCCAAACAGCAGTATCATTAGAAATAGTATGTTCCAAAATTAAGTAAAAATTAGTAAAGTAAGCCCCAGCGACGGTTGCTGAGGCGATTGCAGCTATTAAGATGTACTTACGCATCATTGTATATGCCAGTTATCATGTATTTTATTATTTTTCCATCTTGAAGCTTAACTGGCTGAGCTTTCAGTTTAAGATAAACCCATGAATCACTTGATAACCCATTATTTTTATCTAGATTCTTAGAGAATATTTTTTTAGCTTCAAGTTTTACTTCTTTATATTTTACTAGAAAACCAAAGGCGATAGTTTCAGATGAACCTTTTATCAATAACCTTCCATTTCCTGTGTTAATGTTTAGACGACTTATGCCAGCGATGATGTCTTCTTGAGATTTACTTTCTTGTGCTTTAAATGTAAGTGCAGTATTTTTATTAAGTTGAGCTAGTTCTATTTGCTCGGTTGAGCTTTTTCTATATCTTATTTTTATACTATGGTCGAATTTAATTGCAATTTCGTGTGCATTTTCTAATGATGAAACTCGTAGTTGTCTTACCAATTCATCTGCTTTTTCACCAAGTCCATCGACTATTTTTTGTGCCTTGTTTGATAAATCTTCTGACTCAAGATATAGAGACTCATTTATAAAGTAAGATATGATTTCTGCAAAAGTAGATTTTCCTATCCTGTTAAATCTTTTCTTTAATACATCATCATAAAAATCAATGCTAAATATCTGTCCGTAGGAACCTTTGAAATTTTTCTTTAAATTTGTCCTAACATTGTCTTTATGAAGAAGTTTTTTAGGTACCTCTTCTTCAAGAACTGTTTCCGCTATAAAACGGGTGGAATCTGATACTCCTTGGAGAGTATCTAATCCTGATTTCATGTCGATAGATAGATCTTGAGAGTTTATAATGACGTCAAAATGAATAGACATGAAAATCCTTAGATAAGAGTCTAATAGAGTATTTATGGGAAAACACGGTATTTATAATATATGATGATAAAATATGAATGTTATCATACGTAATTTAACTGTTTTATCTTCTATGTCAATAGTTAAAAGAGAATAAAACTATCAATAATATTAGCCTGATATTAATTAGTTATATTTTCATTCATAGACAGTGATAAAACCTAGTGCCGCTTTGAGCAGTTTACGAAAAGACTCTGTTTTATCCGGCGTGTTTTCACCGAGCACCGAACCTACCGCCAGCACTGCATGTTCTGCGAGTTTTTTCTGGTTTAGTTTGTTACCCCATTTATAAACACCGCCGCTTTTACCTTCAAGCGGCTTCGATAAACCAGCGATAAGAAGCAATGCGGTATCACGGTTAGCAAATTCGCCCCAATTTTCTGGTAATGGAGTGTCTTTTTTGGGATCGGAAAAGCCATACTAGGGCGAATCATCGGAAAGTAATTGATTAGCCCACGGCCAGATATCAGCGGCAAGAAATGTGGCATCGTAGATCTGTGTATTGCGCTCGAATAGTGTCTACATCAATCTGTGTTGTCCAAGTATTGGACGTATCGCCTCACGCGCTGGTGTTGGACGCCCTGTTCGGTTTGATGATACCGAACTTTACCGCCTGAAAGATGGTTTGCAGATAGCTTTCTATTTCAGATTCTGGTAATAGGGGAAAGTCATCGGTACAATAGGTGATAGAGGTATTATCATCGCTGTTATCGGCCATGACGCTTGCCACCTGATGTGTAGTGACCTCGATCATTCCCCCCATATGTTTAGGTTGATGGCTTGCTCTTGTTCGCGCTGCTGTTGCTGGTGGAATTGAGGGTCGATGCCTTTACTTATCAGCGCCTTTTCCGCTTCACGCCGTTGTCGGGCTTCTACCAAAGAAACCGCAGGGAATGAACCAAAGCTGATTAAGGCACGTTTCTTCGTATCAGGGCGGTAATAATTAAAGTGCCAGATTTTAGAGCCGCTTGATTTCACCAGCAGATACAACCCATCTCCGTCCTGTAGCGTGTATTCCTTCTCGGCAGGTTTGGCGGCTTTGATCTCGGTATTGGTGAGTGGGGTAGTTATACGAGCCATCGTAGTTATACGCTTTTGTAGTTATATGGGGCGGTATAACTAAAATTTCCGGCTGTAAACGGGGTATCCCGATAGATAACAGGCAACAAAAAACCCGCAAACTCAGTGAGAATGCGGGTTTCTGTGGGGCACGAGAGAAGTTGAATTTATAGGTTAACTGATTGTTTATATTGATTTGATTGTGATTCTATTTTTTATCATATAACTAAACGTATAACTAAAACGAAAAGTCATCATGAGAAATAGCCTGCGCATGACTGTAGAGTTTCGTTTGATACTCTGATTTTTAGCGCTATCTGTGCTGTAAATTTAATTTTGCTTTACGACGCTCCAACACCATCATTTTTCGGGTGTGTTGCCATAAAATCCCATCTAGCAACATAAACTCACGCCACTCGGCTGTACCCAAAGAAAGCGATCTGTGCATCAACTCGCCAACACGTTCAGCAAGGAGTAGGTTTCTTACACGTAGCAATTGCAACGGCGTGAATTGCCCATTATCACCAGCCAATGGAAAGAATGCCTGGCGGCTGCGTTCCCCATGTTTCACTGCATTGGTGTTACCAATTGGAGCGCCCGCGCCGATACGTTTCCCGCCCCAGCCAGACGATCTTGATTGTTGGGTGTGTTTTTTGTCGTTTTTCATGGTTGCATGGCGGTTAGTCTGTGGATGTACGTTCGTTAAAGGTTGTCACCATTTTGACGGTAAACGTCTGTGCGTATGAAAGACGCGCAGAATCTGGATCATATTATCTTTCACGCGGTAGGGGATGATGTAGGGATAGTGCGTTAATACCAGCTCACGCGTTCCTGGCACACGGCCTGGCCTTCCCATTGCTGGCTGTTGCGGTAGTAATTCCGTTAATCTTCGGACTTCATCTACGAACTGGCTGGCAGCCTGTGGATCGTCTTGCGCGATATAGAGGTATTCGGCTTCCAAATTGGCCGCAGCTTTACGCAGCCATTTAATTTCCATGTCTTGCCGTTCCTAGCTTTTTAAATAGATTGTTCATCTCATCTGATGAGACAAAATCGCCTGCATCGGCTTCTTTAATGGCCTGCTCAATCTCTGCTATCTGCCAGGCTTCCCGCGCAAGATAATCTTCAATGGCTTGTCCAGCCAGAAAAGAGCGGGTACGCCCTGTAGCTTTAGCCAGTGCATCAAGTTGCGCGGTTGTTTCATCATTTAAGCGAACGGACATGACGCCCATATTCTCACCTCACTACGTTGTGTGTTTTGTATACATTGTAGTGAGCTGGGAAGAGAGAGGCAAGTGGCTACTCAGTGGTAGCCGGAATGTCGTTCTCTGCGCCAGTGTGAATTAATCGCTGATCGTCTGTTAAGAACGAGGATCGGAAGTTAGCAACTCCAACAACTACAGGACTAACATTGAGTTGTCTTACCCAATGGGGTGCAGGTCAGAAAGTCTATGGTAAATTTGGAGTAAAACCTGCCATACAGATTTGGTAGAACAAAAATAGATACTCAGGAGCCTATAGAATGCTAAACAGGCAAGTCAGGCAAATCTATCCTCAACAGGATAAAGATACCCAAACGGTGGTATTTAGTGATTATTCTCACTTTCCGAACATTGTTCTGCTTGGTGATCCTGGTGCTGGAAAAACGCACCTCTTCAAACAGTTTGCGACATTACAAGAGGCAAAATATCTGACAGTACGTCATTTCTTAAGTGGCGTACCGATTGATAATCAGAAAACGTTATTCATCGATGCATTAGATGAGAAGAGGAGTGCCAGTAACAGTAGTGATGTTGTAGATGACATCGTCCGTAGGCTTTTTTCCCAAACGCCACAAAATGTCAGAATTTCTTGTCGCTCTCAGGATTGGTTAGGCGAATCAGACTTGTCAGCATTTTTACCCTATTTTGAGCAGACGGGAGGCTATGTTGTTTTACATTTGCAGTCGCTCTCAAAAGAAGAGCAGACTGTGATTCTACAAGCTAATGGTGTAGAACACCCTAAAGCGTTTCTGGCTGAAGCAGAAAAACATGCCGCCAGCGAATTTCTTTACAACCCACAAAATCTGCTAATGCTGGCTGAAGCAGTTAAAGAAGGAAATTGGCCCCGTACAAGGTCTGAACTTTTCCACTCTGCGACACAGTTCCTTTTAACTGAACATAGCCAAGAGCATACGCGGCTAACTTCAGGAATTTATACCTGCGACGAATTAAAGTATCCTGCTGGATCAATTTGCGCGTTGTGCATATTGAGTGATGTTTCCGGGGTTTCTCTGCTTCCGAACGATATCCGACCAGAATACCCCAGTTACAGAACCATCTCGTTCTTCTCACATGAAATAATTAGAGCGGCGTTATCGAGGCGGGTTTTTTCTGCCGGAGATGAGCTTGAGACTGTTGGGTACAGCCACAGGACAATTGCTGAGTATTTAGCGGCAAAATGGTTAGCCGGGATCGTTGACAAAGGGCTACCCATGGGACGTTTGAGAAGTATGCTGGGATTTGAGGGATATCCGTCTTCAGAATTGAGAGGTTTACACGCATGGCTAGCGGTCTTTTTACCGCAATACGCCCAAGTCTTCATTGAAGCTGATCCTTACGGCGTTCTGACCTATGGCGATGCTGCTTCATTACCGACAGTGGAAAAACAAAATTTACTGGTGGCGTTGTCAAAACTTTCAGAACGTGATCCCTGGTTTAGAAATCACGGTCTCAATTCATATCTGAATGGCTTCGTGACAGTAGAAATGGAAACACTGTTGCGACAGATATTCCGCGATCCTCATTCGTCATTTTCTCTGCGGATGATCGTTTTGGAATCCTTATCGGTAACAACACCGATAGTCGCACTGAGTGATGACTTAATTAATATTGCAAAATCGAAGGATTCCTCGTATGCGGAAAAAGAGGAAGCAATAACGGCATTAATCCATTTTGGAGTGTCTGGTCAGAAATTTTCGGTACGTTTTTTTGCGGAATTAAAAGACAAAAATCACGATAGCATCCGGTTGCGTAACCATATTATTCAGTTGCTCTATCAAGATTACTTTGTACCGCAGGATATAGCACAATTGCTGGTTGATACATTAAATATAACCAACGAACGATTACCGATAGGATCATTATGGCGACTGAATGATATTGTACCGACAGCTGATCTGCTCGCTATCTTTGAGCATCTCGATCGGTACCACACCGCTCACAGTAATGACTGGTATTCTTCAGCTAAAAATCACTCTGAGATTGTGCATTTTCTGGAAGCTGGATTATTGCAGATACTAAGCGAGAAGAGTGGTTACAGCGCATCTCAGATATGGTTGTGCCTAAAAGTGTTCTATAGCTACTCCCATAATCACCACTATCGCAGTTATGACAATGTGCAGAAATCTATCGTTCAGGAGATAAAAAATCGTAGCTGGCAATATGAAGATATTATAGACGCCGCCATTATCTCATTTACACGCTATGATACTCGATACTTGTTCTTACATGAATTTTCTGAAAGCACCTTCCATCTTGTCCCTGATGAGCTTTTGCTGGCTCGTTTTATCCACTATTTATCCCATGCCCAAAGTGATTCAGAAAAAATCGAATGTATTTATCGACTGGCATTTGCAACTCTTTATCGTTGTGACACGCCCCCCCAAGATACGTTTGATTTTCTTTCTGCGTATTGCCATTCAAATGAGCAGTTACTTACTGTGTTTGACACTTCCATCATCTGCGAAATTGACGATTGGCGAATAAAGCAGAACCTCAGCCGAATAGAAAATAAGAAAAAACAGGAAGAGGTTCGTTGTGAAGATAGACTCAATTTTGAGTTATGTCGTCAAGAAATTGTGTCGGGCCAACATTTGGAGTGGCTCAAACATATTTCCTATATTTACTATTCAAAATACAGCGATGTTGATGACAAATTGACGCCAGTGCAGCGCTGTGCAGACATATTAGGTGCCGAAAACGTCACTGATGCGATATCCGGTCTTTTAGCGATTTTAAATCGTTCAGATCTGCCCACAATTGACGAGGTGAATTGTGCTTTGTTGAAGAGGGAGTATTACAAATGGTGGTATGCGGTACTGGCAGGAAGCGATGAGTTATTTAAAAAACATCCTGATGTTAAACAATGGAACGAAGATTTGTTAACATCGCTATTGGCGCTGGATGTGATATTAGCACTTTCCACCAAAGACAATAATGTTGTAAGTGATTATTCATTACCGTGGAAAAGGGATGTGATACTTAACAAAACAGCATTTTTCATCAAAACCTATTACCACATTATCAATTTCTGTATTAATAATCAGTTGCAAGATATCCGTGCACTTAACTATCTGTTAAATGATACCTACATTCCAATCGACTATGCCGTTCCTTTAGTTATGAGACTAGCTAAAGAGCACCCTGATGATGTTCTTCATTTACAAAACCTGATGGGGTGGTTGTTAGCGCATCCTGAGAGTCATGCAGAGTTGTTGCAGTTATCTGAGTTGATGATAGCGCAACCCTCAAAACTTAAAAAGCCAACTTATCAAATTTGGCTGGTATGTGCTTATTTATTCGCTCCAGACAAGTGTCAGGATCGATTTTTATCTGAATCAAAATCCACGGCGGAAATGATAGCGCTTATTCGTCAACTATCTGGTAAGGCGAAAAGAGGCCGTGGGAGTAGTGAGCAGCGTTTATCACTAACACAATTGGAAGCTATCATCACTGTCTCTGCTACTCATTTTCCTAATGCAGATCGAGTTGCAAGTAACGACTCTAACTCAGCAAACAATTGGGAGTATGCTGATTTTATCAAAAGATTGATTGATGACGTTTCTTCTTTTTCCTCATACGATGCCGGTGAAGTATTTGAACGTTTATTATTACTGCCAGAATGTACAAGTTATCGGAATTATCTCTTGCACGCTCAAAGTAACCAGAAGGTGCGGTATCGGGAATCACAGTTTCAACACACTAACTGGAAGCAAGCGTTGAATACGCTGAAAAATCAGACCCCAGCTAATGTAATGGATCTCTATGCGTTATTGTTAGATCATTTGCGGGATATCGCTAACCGAATTACTTATGAAAATACCGATATTTATAAACAGTTCTGGAATGAGAATGGCAATGGTCAAATTTTAGTGCCTAAGCCTGAAGAGAGCTGTCGGAATTTTTTTCTGGAGCTGCTTAGAGCACGACTCCATCCGTTACAAATAACCTGTGAGCCAGAAGGCCACATGGTTTCGGGTAAAAGGGCTGATATCATCATTTCACTTCCAGGAATAAAGATCCCCATTGAGATAAAGCGTGATTATCACCGGGACGTCTGGAGCGCGCTTAACGAGCAGCTGGACCAACTTTATACTACCAATCCCGATGCCGCAGGCTACGGCATCTATCTGGTCTTCTGGTTTGGTGCTTCTCGACCAAACGCTATCCCTCGCCCGGCGAAAGACACGCCACCCCCAGTAAACGCCACTACAATGGAGGACATTCTTAATGAAGCTGTGCCAATGGTTAAGCGAGACCGCCTGTCTGCGATAGTAATTGACGTATCAGGTGAGGCTAATTCGACTGTTGAAACGCAAAAATCATCTAAGTAAGGAAAGTGAATCATGATTACAAAAGAACTTGTAGATGAAAGTCTCAATATTCACCGACTGGTTGACTGTGGTGATTTTGACCTGGCATACCAGCAATCCGTTGTATTCCTGGAAAAACTGGGAAAAATAACGGTCAAGGGTGAAAATTATTTTATAGTGCTGGGGAATGTGGCTGGCGGTCTTGTTGATATTGGGCAAATGAGCAACCATAAAAATGCAGCAGAGCTTGGTTTTAAGCTGATGGATGATAACAAGGAAGCATTAGCACATGTACAAGGAGAGAGCCATTTTTATTATAATTATGGTAATGCCTTATCTAATAAGATAAGTGTCGATAATCCTCACGACCACACATTCCAGTCAATAGAAGAACTTGTTTCGTTAAAAAACATCTACTGGCGAGCCTTTAGATTCTCCTCACAAGAGAGCGAAGAGTTTCAGGCGGAACTGTCCGTTAATCTGGCCAATTCGCTAAGAAGCCAATTTAGGCTGAGTGAGGCACTGAGATATTATGATCTCACTAATCACAAGGGATTAGATATACCACAGTCTTGGGTCAATCGTTCTGCCGCGCTCATTGAGCTAAACCTTGTTTCATCTTCATACTCCATTAAGCAATTGAAGGAGATACGAAAAGGTTATATTAATGCATCTGTTTCCAAAAAAATCCCTCCACAATGGAAATCATTCTATCTTGGACGCATAGCACAAACAAACGATAAAATAGAAAAATGTATATCAGCAGACGGCGAAACGGACGAGCATGATGACATGCTCACGCAACAGGAGTTTGACGCATTGAGTGCATACAGGCAATTCTGCCTAATAAATCATCTGACGCTGTCCGAGCACGGTCTTTATTGCCCCTGTGTGGGGAGTGCCACCGATAATCTTGTCATCTCTTCTTCTGGTGTAACCGGTGATTTTATTATTCCAATGGAGATGGCGTTAAACCGCTTTAAATCGGAATTTTCACTTGCCCGCCATCTCTATTTTGAATACCTTTACCCTCAGGATACGGATGAAATTAAAGAAGAATGCCATTTTCTGGAGTTACATAATGACGAGATCTTAGGCATTGATATTGAGAAGATCAGAACGGCATTTCGTCTGTGTTTTGGTATTCTCGATAAGATTGCGGTATGTATCTGTGAACTTTACAAAGTTTATCCACCTGCAAAGAAGGGTGGGTTACAGAAAAATATCTATTTTCAAAGCTTCTGGCAGTTAGACGTTGATAACAGAAGACAACGGTTTGAAGATATAAAGTCACCTGGACTTTTAGCATTATACAGCATTGCTACTGACCTGAATAAAAATAAAGGTGGCGAATTGGCTTTTTATAAAGAGTGGCGCAATGGTCTAGAGCATAAATTTTTGGTGGTACACAAAAGTGATAAAGCAGAAGATCTTTACCAGTCTTATGAATTGATTAAAGATATTCTTTTTATCAAAGAGGATGAGTTTATTCATCATTTCGGTCAGTTGATTCAGATTACCCGTTCAGCAATATTTTCATTTGCCTTTGTGGTTAGACATGAAGGTGAGAAACAAAAAAAAGAGAATATTCCTTATATTACCAATGAACTACATATGAAAAAGTATTCGTCAGAACCTAAGTAAAAGGCAGCAAGCGAAGCACTATTTAAACCCTGCTGCAAAACTACCCATCCACTATTAGAGAATCTTTGGCACTCCAGCTTCCGCTTTTGGCACATAGCAGGCCGTCGAGTTTAGCCGATCTCTAGTAGTGTTTGACTCGGTCATAGATCGAAACCGTCCCCAATCTACCATTTTAAGCACATTCCCCATACCATATCCCGCCGTGCCGACTGCGCAAAAAACCTTAGCATTTCTATACATGCGTACCGACCAAAAAATTGATTTCAAATTGAATAAAATGAGGCGTGGCGCGGGTTTCAGCGAGGTACAAAGTTCGCACAGCAATGCGCACAACTGCGTACCATATTGCGCATTTTTCCGCACCCGCTCAGTGTCGTTTTGCGCACTTTCTTGCTGGCGATGGTTTAACCCATCATGATTTTTGTGTGCGCAAATTCTTATAGATAAGCAAAAGTGGGTCGGTTCGGTAGGTTCAGTCGGTTCACGTAATCAACTGATTGATAGATAGGGTAATTATTTTCAGAATTGAACCGACCTATGGGTAGGTTCACGCGGTGTGTAAGTCGGTTCATCAAGCCAGCCAGAAAAGGGGCGTTTGATTAGGTCGGTTCAAAATGGCTAAAGTCGGTTCAGGGTCGGTTCACTATTCAAATAAAAATAATGATAAATCAAAGCATTAAAATAATGAACCGACTGAACCTACCGAACCGACCCTATTTTACCTTACGTGTGATTTACTCTTCCTCGTCGTCGAGCGTCATGAGCACTACAAAGCGCGGCTGCTTGCCGTCAATCCGCAGTGATTTACGTGTGATGCCTTTGGCGGGTTTGTCCAGCATTCCAGCATCGGCCAGCACCTGCGCAAACGCTGTGGCATTGGCACCAGCGGCAATTTCGTTATTGAACACAGCGGGGAAGGTGTGAAATACCAGCGTATCGGCTCCTGGCTTTTTCACCCGATAACCTGCCAGATCTTTAATGGGTAAATCGCGTGGATCAGGGTTGGGGTGAGGTAAATAGCGGCTGTAGCCAAACTGGTGCAAAAAGGCGTCAGCCTGTTCTACCCAGGCTTTGGCTTCACGGTTGCCCATGCCAAATTCATTTACCCAAGCATAGAAGCTGTGTTGTAGCGCATCGTGGCATTCTTGCGCTGTCCAGCCGGTAAAAGAGGCTGAGAGCAACAAAGACGCTTCCAGTACGGCAAAACGTGACGCCACGCGTCGCACTTGTTCGCTTGCATCATCGGGCAAGAGTGACAACCAGCGCCGCTCTGTTTCACGATAGGTTGCCAGCGCATTTTCTTTCTGGCTGGCAAGGTGGGCGATCCATGCCCGACCGACCGCGCCATAATGGGCGTTGCTGGCATCGCGGATCGCGTCGGCATGGGCTTTGCCGTCCTGATAGCCATGAAATACCGTCGCTTTGGTGATCGGGACGTTCAGCAAGCGCACCAACTGACCGGCATTCACTCGCCCGCCATCAGCGCGAATATAGCTTTCCAGGTCGATCTCGCCGGTACTGAACGCCATTGCCCGCCAGCGTTTTAGCTCTCGGTTGCCGCCTTCTCTGGCTCCCTGAATCTTACCCACGCCGTTAAACAGCGTATAGGCGGCATCGGCCACGGCTTTACGATTGCTGCCTTGCCCGATTTCATCCAGTGGCATAAAACCGTCATTGTGAGCGGCGGCTTCGTTCACCAGCCCCAGCGCGGTGGAGTACCACGTGAGTTTAAGCGCATTAGGATCGCCATAGACGGAAGAGGCGATATTGCTAGTGGTGGTTTTGCCCGCAGAGGAACCGCCAAACAGGTGGACGCCGAACCCGTCCGCGTTTACTAGCCCGATAAGCGGTGCGGCAAAGGCGCAGGCGATCCCCAGCATCATGGAGGGATTACCCTGTGCCAATGCTGCGACGTTTTCGCGCCAGCTTTGCGCTGTTCCGCTGGTGGCATAACCTTTGGCCGCGCCCGATTTACCGTTGAACAAGACGGGAATGCTCGGCGTACCGATAACGGAACCGTCCGGCATCAGGTAAGCGCCATACTGCCAGCCGGTGGCGATGGCGATTGCCCAGCGACAACCCGAATGACTGCGACACAAGTGATCGGCCAGTATTGCCCGTAACCCGCCTTTGGCCGTGACTGCCAGCCCACCCGCACGTAATCGCGCCCAGCCTTCACGTTCGCCAATATCTCGCATTGGAATGGCTTCGGTGCGGGGTTGGTTCTCACCGCTTGGCGTCCAGCTTAAAACCAGATAACGTTCTGACTCATCCGATCCGATACCCGCTACCGTAATAGGGTCAGACAGCCAGCTCTCACGCTCGATAATGTCGCCGCTGTCATGGTCAGTCTTCGGCTCTACCCAATACAGCCCACCATGACGAATATCTGCGTAAGGTTTTAAGGGGGAAGCGGAAGACGGCTGCTGTTTTTGTCCAGGCTGATAAAGTGAAGCGGCAAAAGCCGATATCGATTCCGCCGCGCCATGTTGCTGGTAGTAATCATTCCAGTCTGCTTTTTCAGTTATCGGCGGGAGTGCCACCCAACCGTTTACCGCCAGTGCCGCTTTTTCAGCAGCGATTTTTCCGGTATTACTACCATCAGGTTTGTTGTCATTGTCCGCAGCAAGGATGATTTTGGCGTTCGGCCAGACAGCACGACAAGACCGCGCAACGTGGATCAGATTCCCACTATCTAATGCGCTGATAGCGACACCTTGCATCAGTAACGATGCCGTAATCGCTGTAGCGTAACCTTCGGCAATGATCACCGTGTCCGCGTGTTCGGGTAGGGTACTAACGGGAATGAATGCGCCTTTCTTGCGGCTACCGGCAATCAGCTTTTTCTCGCCATTAGGCTTGATTAGCTGTGCGCCAGTGGCGGTTCCGTCCATGTTTTGCAGCACCAGCAACAGGGAACCATCATTTAAGAGTAGTGAGGGGCGTTGCAGCCCCTTATTCAGTAGATAGTCAGATTGACCGGATACCGCCTTTGCCACCAGCGAATTTACTCGTTCGGTTATTATACGATGATCCGGCTTTTCACTGGCAGGGGTAATGACGGGCAACGGAAGCGCCAGCACCTTGGCGACCTGTTCCGCTGCTTGTCTCGCGCCACACTTATTCACTTTCATCACCAGATCTAGCCCGGTTCCTGCACCGCAGTGAGAACAAAAATAGGTTCCACGACCTTCTTTATCGTCAAAACGGTAGCGGGTATTCCCGCCACAGTTGGGGCATTCACTTTCCTGCCGATTGGTCGAGATGCCTAATCGCTGCAAAATCCCTTCCCAATGGCCGTTGGCTTTTGCCCGCACGTCTTGAATAAACGTGTTGCTCATGCGGCTTCATCCTCCTGCGCACGATGCAGCGCATCAAGCCGTTCGGCAAGAATGAACATCAGGATCTCTTTTGCCTGCGGCTCCCTTAATTCCACGATGGCATAAGCCAACGCACGGCACTGGTCGATCAGTTCTTCCTGTTCCAGCGGTGTGTTATCAAACATGACGCACCTCCTGGACGGGAAGGCGACCAGCAAAGAACAGAATAAAATCAGGCTCAAAATACTGACGAGCGGATCGCTCATTTGGGGCAACAATGGCTTTACGGTGCGGTTTTTCGTGCGGCGCTGTGCGGTAGACCGCCAGAAAGAGAAAGGTGAAATGAGGGTGAAACGGGGTAGGGGTAGCAACCATAGCGGTGGCCTCTTGTACGGGTTTGAAAACCCCACCACTCCGCTGCTAAACAGGGTGGTGGGACGTAACAGGGTTAGCAGACCGGCGTACAAGAAACCGGCGAGCCCGAAGGCTCCCCCATTACGCCCCACCATAATTTGGGCATAACATGGTTTACGGACGTAAAAAAACCGCATGAAACTAAAGCGGTCGTCCGCTTGTACATTCAGGCTGCTAAACCTGGTCGCCGATTTTGCGGCAACGGTGAAACGATAAGCCAGATGCCCCGCCAGCGTCAATACGTTTTGTCTTGGTTTTGCTAAGCGTTGCGCATTTTCCAGAGTGGTAGAAATAGACTCGCTATTGTGTATAAAAAGGGCTATTCCCTGATTTTGGGCGTAACAATGCCCGTTCCAGCCAGCGCCAGATTTTTGGAACATCATATTTTTTGATTCCGATATGCCGCTATCGCGGCAATAAAAATGGATGTGTCGGCTTATGCGGTTTCGGTTTGCTGGTCACGCTCGGCAATACGTTGCCTTAACCAGTCGCTAACTTCATCCTCGAACCAGCCTACGCGCCGTAAGCCAACCCGAAACCCTTTGGGAAATTCTCCGGCATTGATCATTTCCTGAAAGCTGCTGTCCGAGCTAACGCGCAGAATGGCTTTCACTTCTTTCTTTAACAGGATTTTTCTGTCTAACAGGTTCATACGTGCTTATCTCCAATGAAACCGGCGTTGCCCGGTCAGTGCAGATAGTTAAACGGTTTTGTGGGCTAAAGGGTGGTAGGCAATAAAGAGAGTTGGTAAGAGAGAAAATCAAATGAGGTAAAGCATTATGCGAGTTTGGTAACGGCCACCGTCTAACATGGCCGTTATTCTGTCACTGATGCAAATAAGGGCGTTAGCTAACGGGGATAGTCGCCAGTGCTTCCGCAATTAACTTACGGAAAGACTCTGTTTTATCCGGCGTGTTCTCACCAAGCACCGTACCCACTGCCAGCGCTGCATCTTCTGCGAGTTTTTTCTGGTTTAGTTTGTTACCCCATTTATAAACACCGCCGCTTTTACCTTCAAGCGCCTTCGATAAACCAGCGATAAGAAGCAACGCGGTATCACGGTTAGCGAATTCGCCCCAATTTTCTGGTAATGGCGTGTCTTTTTTGGGATCGGAAAAGCCATACCAGGGTGAATCATCGGAAAGTAATTGATTAGCCCACGGCCAGATATCAGCGGCAAGAAATGTGGCATCGTGGATCTGTGTATTGCGATCGATAGTGTCTACATCAATCTGCGTTGTCCAGACATTGGTCGTGTCCCCCCACGCGCTGGTATAAGACGCTCGGATAGGTTTAATGATACCGAATCTTACTGCTTGAAAGATGGTTTGCAGATAACTTTCTATTTCAGATTCTTGGTAATGGGGAACGGAGTCAGGCAGGTAGTCATCGGTACAATAAGTAATAGAAGTATTATCGCCGCTGTCACCAGCCATAACGCTTGCCACCTGATGTGCAGTGACCTCGATCATTCCCCTCATGTGTTTAGGTATTTTCAGCATAGTCCCTCGGCTGGTATATCAAATAGCACAGCCCCGATGTAAAGGGGCTGGTTAACGGTGTGGGTTTCTTTCGGTTTACACCGGATAAGTGCATTTTAGGAGGGCAACTAACAGGAATCAATAAATAACTGTATATAAATACAGTATTAACTATTGGCGATGCGTAATCCTCTGGCTCCTTCCGATGCCATCACTTTTCCTGTTGCGGCTGTTTCTACAAATTCGCCCCACCAGCACATCAATATCTTGCGTTGTTCCAGGTAGGTAGAGCGGTTATAGGCGCGGCGTACCTCGTTGGTGTCTACGTGGGCGAGGGCGGCTTCGATCACATCTGGCGGGAACCCTTCTTCATTGGCGGCGGTACTGAATATGGCGCGTAGGCCGTGGGATACCAGTACGCCTTTGTAACCCATACGGCGCAATGCGGCGTTAGCGGTTTGGCTGTTCATAGGCTGCTTCGGATCTTTACTGGATGGAAACAGATATTCTCGGTGTCCGCTGATGGGCTTCATGGCGTCCAGAATGGCTAATGCCTGAGGGGACAGGGGAATAATGTGATCACGGCGCATCTTCATACGGCCAGCGGGGATTGTCCAGGTGTTATCCGCAAGATTTATTTCACTCCAGCGGGTTTCAGCGGCTTCGGCAGGGCGGGTAACGGTCAGTAGCTGCCATTCAATCAATAAACGAGTTTGTAGCTCGATGCTGGCGACCGATAGCGTTTTCATCAAGCCAGGTAATGCCTCTGGCCGAATGGTCGGCATATGAGTTTTCACCGGCGTCTGAAATGCTTTGCGGATCTTGGCGGCGGGGTTTGCAGGAATCAGCCCGGAGTTAACCGCATAATCCATTACCTCATTAATTCGCTGGATTACCCGCTTGACGGTTTCCAGCTTGCCGCTGGCCTGTATCGGTTCCAGCGCGGTGATGAAGTGACGAGCGGTAAGCTGGGTGATCGGTAGGGTTCCGATGAACGGGAACATGTATTTTTCCAGCGAGCGCCAGATATCTTTAATGGTGTTCTCGGCTAACGGTTGAGACTTTTTTAATTCGTACCAGTCAGCGGAGACTTTCGCGAACGTGTTTAGGTTGATGGCTTGCTCTTGTTCGCGCTGCTGTTGCTGGTGGAATTGTGGATCGATGCCTTTGCTTATCAGCGCCTTTGCCACTTCACGCCGTTGTCGGGCTTCTGCCAAAGAAACCGCAGGGAATGAACCAAAGCTGATTAATGCACGTTTCTTTGTATCGGGGCGGTAATAGTTAAAACGCCAGATTTTAGAACCGCTCGGTTTCACCAGAAGATACAACCCATCTCCGTCCTGTAGCGTGTATTCCTTCTCGGCAGGTTTGGCGGCTTTGATCTCGGTATTGGTGAGTGGGGTAGTTATACGAGCCATCGTAGTTATACGCTTTTGTAGTTATATGGGACGGTATAACTAAGCGTATAACTAAACTTTCCGGCTGTAAACGGGGGATGCCGGTAGATAACAAGCAACAAAAAACCCGCAAACTCAGTGAGAATGCGGGTTTCTGTGGGGTTTCCGGTAGTAAACGATACTAACCGAATATGTATTTGGTCGGCACGAGAGGATTTGAACCTCCGACCCCCGACACCCCATGACGGTGCGCTACCAGGCTGCGCTACGTGCCGATGCTATGGGCATTTATACTACCTTTTCCTGACCTTATTGCAATAGCCGGATGGAACGACTGCTTTAGATTTAGGCAGTTAGTTGGCAATAAAGCGCCTTTCGTTCGTTAGTACCTGCAAGAGTAGGGCAAGCTGCGGTTTTTCATCATTCAACCGATTTCCCGCCATGTCGTAAGCCCGGTAGTTACCGTTGCTTTCCAAGACGATGAGCTGCTCCTGCGTTGTGATGAGCAGCGTGCCGCCGTTGCCGTTAATCAACCACGGGTAGCGCCGCTGGGCTGAGAACAGGTCTTCACCCTGCGAATAATCATCCGTGCTGTTTTTAACGTGGAGCAGGCGCTGCATCAGCGTGGTCATGACGTCTTTGTTGTCCGTCATTTTCGTAATGGTCTGCGCAGGCGTGTTCGGCCAGTGAACAATGAGTGGTGTTTGCCACTGGGTACGGGCAAAACGTGCCGCGTTGCTGGCATTCGCATTCTGGTTTTGCGCCGTTGTCACGATGACGACGGTGTTATCCAGAATGTTCTTTTCCTGCAAGGTCCGAATGATTTGCCCAATCTGGCGATCAACGTCCTGAATATTCATGCGGCCGTTAGGCTCAGCTCCTTTGCCATCTGCGGTTTTCGGTGCGCTGCTCAGTTCAACGTAAGAGAACCAGGGGGCTGGATTATTATCGCGGCTGAGCCATTCCTGCCATTGCGTGATGATGGCATCGCCGCTTTGCTGCTGCGGTGCAGGTAAGGAAAAATCAGCAAGCAGCGCCTGACGATAAAGTGGGCTGTTGAAGCCGTTCGCCGAAAATAGTCCGAACTGATAACCCTGCTGGCTTAATGCAGTGATCAAGGCAGAAGGTTTGCGCGCGCTCAGAATGCCGTCCATATAGGTCGTCGAGAGGCCGTAAAACAGGTTAAACAAGGCGGCGTCTGGCTGGGAGCCTGAATCGTAATGATCGCTGAAGCGCACGTTTTCTGCGGCGAAGCGCGACAGGTTCGGCATCCGATTTTGTATGGCATCGGGCTGCGTATCGTCGATCATCACCATCAGCAGGTTGTAGCCGCTGCCGCTATCGCGGAAGGTGATGTTACTGAGCGGATACTCCACCGTCATGGCTTCGGGATTACCCTGCTGTGTCAGCCGACGCTGATATTCCTGTGCATCCAGCAGACCATGTTTTTCCAGAAAACGACGTGCCGTCATCGGATAAGACAGCGGCAGATTGGCACGCTGCATGGTAATCGGGCGATAGAAATTCGCATCGGCCCAGATGTACATCAGATGCGACGCGAAGAACGCGGAGATGAAAACGCCCGCCAGCGGTTTGCCAAAATGGCGGCGGTTCAGGCTGCGGAGTTTTTGCCAGCACCAGGTGCCGAACAGCATTTCCGCCATGAAAATCAATGGAATGCCGATAAACATCCACTGCCAGTCGCGGGCAATCTCACCCTGTCCGGGGTTGACGACGAGTTCCCAAACGGTACTGTTGAGGTGCAGGTGAAAGCGTGTAAAGACCTCAACATCCACTAGCAGTATCGTCAGCCCGGCCGTTGCCAGCGCCGCAGACAGGAACCGCAGCAGGCGCTGCGACATCACAATAAACGTGAGCGGGAAGATGACCAGCAGATAGGCGGCGAAGACGATAAAGCTAAAATGTCCAAGCCAGCTAACCAGCGCGTAAAGTCGACCGAACAGGGACGTCGGCCAATCGGCAACAAACAGGTAGCGGCTACCCAGCCCCAAAGTGAGCAAAATGTTGAATAAGGCGAACCAGTGTCCCCAACTGATCATCTGGGAGACTTTTTCGCGGTAGCGCTGACGGTTGGTTACCATACGTTGGTCAAAACTTAGTGAGCTTTATCGGCTTTTTTAATTGAAGCCTGCAGGGCTTCAGCGAAAGAACGCGCCAGAACCTGACGTTGTGCAGGCGCGATGCTGGTGTTAATCAGGTTCGTCACCATGTTACCGAGCACCATCAAAGCAAGATCGGTTGGGGCGTGGTGCTTTTCCAGAACATTGACCATCTCAGAAAGCAGTTGTTCAACGTGTTCGTCACTATAACGGGATGATTGTGGCATAAAATGGCGTATCTCAAGCTGGTAAAGTCGCTTATCTTACCGTATAGGCTTATGCTTTTCTGCACTTTTATCATTAACGTACTTTTATCACTGGCATGCTTTTATCAATAAGTAGTGTAGACGCTTAGCGCGCGTACAGATGCAGAGTGCCAGCTTTAATGTGTTGCGGGCCGTTCGTATCAGTGTTTGAATACGCGCCTTGCCAAAAGGAGAGTTTATCATGAGTCTGGATATCGCCCAGATTGCCCTGCATCAGCTAATTAAACGTGACGAACAAACGCTGGAAATGGTGTTGCGTGATTCCCTGCTGTCGACCAATGCGGCAGTAGAAGAGATGATGGCTGAACTGCATCGCGTCTACAGCGCCAAGAGTAAAGCCTATGGGCTGTTTAATGAGCAAAGCGAGCTGGCGGATGCGCTGCGAGCTTGTCGCAAAGGGGATGAGGACTTTCTGAGTTTCTCACGCGCCGCGACAGGGCGTCTGCGTGATGAGCTGGCGAAGTACCCGTTTGCCGAAGGCGGTATCGTGTTGTTCTGCCAGTATCGTTATCTGGCGGTCGAGTATTTATTGATATCCGTGCTTAATAGCTGCAACAGCATGCGAGTTAATGAACAGCTGGATATCAGCACCACGCACTATCTGGATATCAACCATGCCGATATCGTCGCGCGTATTGATTTGACGGAATGGGAAACCAATCCAGAATCGACACGTTATCTGACGTTCCTTAAAGGCCGCGTTGGGCGCAAAGTCTCTGACTTCTTCATGGATTTTCTGGCCGCGTCAGAAGGGCTGGATACCAAAGCACAAAATCGTGGCCTGCTGAAAGCCGTTGATGAGTATTGTGAAGAAGCGCAATTGGATAAAAACGAGCGCCAGAATTATCGCCAGCAGGTGTATAGCTACTGCAATGAACAGTTGCAGTCCGGTGAGGAAATCGAGCTGGAGTCGCTGTCGCAGGAGCTGCCACCGCTGGGCGAGAAAACCTTTCAGCAGTTTTCAACCGAGCAAGGCTATGAGCTGGAAGAGAGCTTCCCAGCCGATCGTGGAACACTGCGTCAGTTGACCAAATTTGCGGGCAGCGGCGGCGGTATCAGTCTGAATTTTGATGCGCTATTGCTCGGCGAGCGAATTTTCTGGGATCCGGCGACGGATACGTTGACGATTAAAGGTACGCCACCGAACCTGCGCGATCAGTTACAGCGTCGGACAAGCAGCGGTAAGTCGTAGACATCGCACCAGAATACGTTGCCCTTTTTCCTACTTTAGGAAAAAGGGCAACGGCTGATAGCGGGTTGAAACGATAGAGATTAGAAATATTTAAGCCAGCGGATGTCTCTGCGGCGGGCTTTTAAGCGGGCAAACGCGCGAACTGGCGAAAATAACACGGCCATCAGCACCAGAGTGCACACCCACAATTGCCAGACGGCGGAAAAGCCGAACCATTCTCCCTGATTTTTCCCCCAGATCGCGACAGCGGTTAAATACATACCTTTTAAAACATACAGATGCAGTAGGTAGAAAAACATCGGTGCGGCACCGAAGCTCGCCAGTATAACGAGCCAGCGCTTTTGTTGCTGACGCTCGAATACGGCAAGCAGGCAAAGCCCGATGCTAAGCGTCAGGCAGAGAAACAGCAGCGATGGCGGGTATTTCGTGATGTTGAAATAACTCATGAGCGTTTGCGTGATGGTATCACCCTGCTGCCAGGGTTTTTCACCATACAGATTGATGCTACGCAGAACGAAGAACAGCGCTAGCGTGATCCCAGCCAGCGTGAGCAGGACTTTCTGGCGCTGAAGCGGAAATACCTCTTTTCGATATAGTGCCCCAGCGACGTAGCCAAGTGAAATGACGCCAATCCATGGCAATACCGGGTATGAAGTACGCATACGGAATGTGTCGCCGATGTCTATCCAACCGCGATCGTGCAAAATTGCCCAGGGAATAGACCAGATGGAGCCTGCGGAAGCCTGTAGAGAATCCAGCAGGTTATGTCCGCCCACGATAACGATGCCCAGAATGAAAACCAGCCCGGCAGGGAGCCAGATCAGCGCGCTGAGGGCAAGCATACTCATACCGATGGCCCAGATGACCTGTAGATAGATGACCTGCGGCGGGAACTGGAACGTCCACGCGAAGTTGATTAGCGTGAGCTCAAGGAGAATAAGAATTAAGCCGCGCTGGAACAGGAAGAGAGCGGTTTGTCGGCGATCTTGCACTTTTTGATGGTACAGCGCGGCAGAAAGCCCGGTTAAAAAGACAAACACGGGAGCACACAGGTGCGCCAGCGTGCGGTTGATGAATAGCATGGGATCGGTACTGGTTACATCAATCGGATCGGCGAGTTGCAGGTGTAGATAAAAGGTTTCCCGCACATGATCCAGTAGCATAAGTACCATAACCAGACCGCGCAGGGCATCGATAGCGATAAGTCGCTGTGAGATATCACGAGACATGTTCACATTCCTTTGTGAATGAGCAAATTTTTATAAAAAAAACGCCGCATAAGCGGCGTTCTTCTTTTCCGGCGTCCCGGAAAACAACTTCAGCGCAAACTAAACGCGAACGAAGTCGATGTGAGTCAGTTTTGGCTTGTAAACGTGACGTTGTACAGCCTGAACTTTAACTTTAACTTCTTTGCCATCGATAGACAGGATAACTGTTTCACCGTAGAAGCCTTCTTTCACTTCTTGGTTTTTTACTGAGTCGTGATCCAGTTCGATAGATACTGGTGCTTCTGAACCACCGTAAACGATGGCTGGGAATTTACCAGCTGAACGCAGGCGGCGGCTCGCACCCTTACCCTGACCTTGACGTGCTTCTGCTTTGATAGTAATCATTTTCTTCTCTACTTATATAAAGTAATCCTGCTACAGGCGACCCAGCAGCAGGTTGGGTTATTCAGCTTTTGCGAACAAAAGCGGGCTGAATTCTAGCGGAATATGGCTCCGCGGGCAAATGAATCCCAAAATTACTCGTCATACTTCAAGTTTCATGTGCGTTGGCAGCGTTCTGTCACCCGAATCACTTACCTGAGTAAGCTCATCGGGATTCCCTCACTTGCCGCCTGCCTGAAACTCGAATTATTTAGAGTATACATTAGCCGCGGAGCTCGTTGGCGCGACGAAAGCGTCCCTGATAATCAAAGAGCTTTTCGCGTATTTGCCAGAATTTTCCGTGTTTACGGGCGACGACAAAATCAGGTGCGCGTAATAATAGCTGCTGTGCGATGACGTCGGTGGCATTTTGCCAGTTAAACGGTGTTCCCGGCGCGCGTTGGTGAACACGTAAGAACTGTTGCAGGAAAACGTGGCGCTGAGCGGTAGTGTGCAGGCGAAAAAGCTCACTCACTTCGGCATCGTCTTCATCGTGGTAGGTAATTTTTAACCATTCACCTTTTGCGTCCTGCCCCTGCTCGAAACTCATGCCGCTACAGCGTAAAACCAGCGCATCTTTCAGTTTCAACGCCGCTTTCAGCATATCGTCAGGATCGACCAATACCTCGTCACACTGGTGGCAGCGCCGCGCCGCGATATCATTTTCCGCGCCGCAGTGCGGACAGACTTTAAACCGAAACCGGAAATCACACTGCTGGCGTTGGCCACTTTCTGCTATTTCCCAGCCCTGACAGCGGCGGCCATAGTGTTCGATGATGTCGCCGTCCGGGGTTGTTTTCCCCCAGAATAGATTGGCAAAGCCACATTCGGGGCAGAAGATCTGTACCGGCTGGCTGCCAGCATGCGGCTTGCTGTTGCCGACTTCTGGCGTATAGAGATCGTGTGGGTTGCCCGCATAATCCAGAATCAGGCAGTCCGTTTTCCCCGGATACAAACGTAAACCACGCCCGACGATTTGCTGATACAGGCTGACTGATTCTGTTGGCCGAAGGATAGCAATAAGGTCGACATGCGGGGCGTCAAACCCGGTCGTTAGCACCGCCACGTTGACCAGATACCGCAGCGACTGATGTTTAAAAGCGTCAATCAGCGCATCACGCTCGGCCGCTGGGGTATCGGCGCTAACCAGTGCAGCCTGTCCGGCCGGTAGCAAGGCCGTAATTTCTTTGGCATGTTCGACGGTAGACGCAAAAATCATCACGCCGCGCCGCGTTTGCGCATAATCGATGACCTGACTGATGATGTGCGGCGTAATTCGCTGCTGACGTTTGAGTTCGAGGTTCAGGTCGGCTTCGCTGAATAACCCGTTGCTGCGGGCGACGAGCTTACTGAAATCATATTGCACCACTGGCATATCCAGTCGGTCAGGCGGTACCAGAAAGCCATGCTTGATCATATAACGCAGCGGTAGCTCATAGATGCAGTCGCGGAACAAACTGCGCTCGTCGCCACGGATCATGCCGTGATAGTGATACTGATATATCCAGCCTTTACCAAGCCGATAGGGCGTCGCCGTTAAGCCGAGCAGCCGCAGCTGTGAGTTAGTCTTTTGCAGATGTTGGATGATTTGTTGATATTGGCTATTATCGTCGTCGCTAATGCGGTGGCATTCATCAATGATCAGCAGCGAGAAGGCACCATCGAACTGGTCGAGATTACGCGCGACGGACTGCACGCTGCCAAAGACCACCTTTCCCTGACTCTCTCGCTGCTGTAGCCCTGCCGCGAAGATATCCGCTTCCAAATCCAAGGCACGGTATTTGGCATGGTTTTGTGCGACCAGTTCCTTAACGTGCGCAAGCACCAGCACGCGGCCACGAGCAAGCCGCGCCAGTTCAGCGATAACCAGACTTTTCCCCGCACCGGTAGGCAAAACGATGACGGCCGGTTGGGTGTGACGGCGAAAATAGTCGAGTGTGGCGGAAACAGCCTCACGCTGGTAAGGCCGTAGTGTGAACGACATAACTAATGCTGGCAGATTTTACTGGCGCTGGTGGTAAAGCCTGCATCGTGAGGGATAAATTTCCCGCGTTCAGACAGAAACTGTACCAGCATTGAGGCCGTCATATTTTCGGCGGAACAGGTATGAAAACGCGCCTCGTTGCCGAAGCGGGCTTCTATCGTGCTAATCAGCTGTTCGGTGGTAAATGACTCACCGGATGCGAGCATCATTTGCAACACTTCATGACCGTGAATAGATGACATGGGGCTGTCCTTAAAATGTAAAAAATTGCCCTTATTATGCCTGTTGATAATACCTGGCGCGAGGGATAAGCAAGAGGCGTTCAAATTCAAGGTCGGCTAAAAAGAGCAACTTATGGGCCGTGAATTGCAGGACGAGTGAACAAACCCCCGTTATACTACCCCTTCACAATTTAGGGTCTCATGATGTGAGACAGGCAGTTATTTGAGATAGGTAGTGAGCTTTAATGCGATTGGACAAATTTTTATCCCAGCAGTTGGAAATTAGTCGTTCACTGGTGGCGCGCGAGCTCCACGCACAGCGTGTTACCGTTGATGGTGAAGTGGTAAAAAGCGGTGCGTTCAAGTTATCCCCCGAGCATAACGTTGAATTTGATGGTAATCCGTTGAAACAGCAGAACGGTCCACGTTATTTCATGTTGAATAAGCCTCAGGGCTACGTCTGTTCAACGGACGATCCCGATCATCCCACCATTTTGTATTTCATGGATGTCCCGGTGGCGTACAAACTGCACGCGGCGGGGCGTCTGGATATCGATACCACCGGACTGGTGCTGTTAACTGACGATGGACAATGGTCGCATCGCATTACCTCGCCTAAGCACCAGTGTGAAAAAACCTATCTGGTGACGCTGGAACAACCGCTGGCCGAGGACACCGCCGCACAATTTACGGCAGGTGTGCAACTACATAACGAGAAGAACCTCACCAAACCCGCTACGCTTGAGAAGATAACGGATTATGTCGTTCGACTGACGATTAGCGAAGGCCGCTATCATCAGGTCAAAAGGATGTTTGCGGCAGTGGGGAATCGGGTCGTTGAGCTGCATCGCGAACGTATCGGTGGCATCTATCTGGATAGCGAACTGGAACCGGGTGAATACCGGGAGTTAAGTGCTGAGGAGATCGCCAGCGTAAAATAATGCCGCATAGCATGACCTTTTTTCTAATCTGGAGTTATTAGTGCAATTACGCCGCTCTTCTCATTTCGGGCTGATTTTTATTCTCGGCCTGATTTCGATGCTAATGCCGTTAGCTATCGATATGTATTTACCTGCGTTGCCGACCATTGCTAACGAGTTTGGCGTGGGGGATGGGCATGTCCAAATGACGCTCAGTACCTATGTGCTGGGCTTTGCGATTGGCCAGATGTTCTATGGGCCAATGGCGGACAGTTTGGGACGTAAGCCAGTGATTCTCGGCGGTACGCTGGTTTTTGCGTTTGCAGGCGTGGCCTGTGCGCTGGCACAAACGGTAGAGCAGCTGATCTACATGCGTTTTCTGCACGGTGTCTCCGCTGCGGCTGCTGCGGTGGTGATTAATGCCCTGATGCGCGATATGTTCTCGCGGGATGATTTTTCTCGCATGATGTCGTTTGTCGTATTGGTAATGACCGTCGCGCCGCTCATTGCCCCTATTGCCGGTGGCTGGCTGCTGATGTGGTTTAGCTGGCATTCCATTTTCTGGACGATCTCTGGTGCGGCTTTTCTGGCGTCAGCGCTGATTTTCTTTTTTATCAAAGAAACCTTACCGCCCGCTAAGCGGCAGAAATTTCATCTGCGCACCACCATCGGGAATTTTGCCATCCTGTTCCGCCACAAGCGGGTATTCAGCTATATGGTGGCAAGCGGGCTTTCGTTTTGCGGCATGTTCTCCTTCCTGAGCGCCGGGCCGTTTGTGTATATCAATCTGTATGGCGTTTCTCCTCAGAATTTTGGTTACTACTTTGCTCTGAACGTCGTCTTTCTCTTTGTGGTCACGTTGTTTAACAGCCGCAATGTGCGACGGCTGGGCGCGATGGCGATGTTCCGCACGGGGCTGGTCATTCAGTTTGTGATGGGAATATGGCTGGTGGTCGTCTGCCTGTTCGATCTCGGATTCTTACCGCTGGTGTTTGGCGTGGCACTGTTTGTCGGCTGCATTGCGATGGTGGCGTCGAATGCGATGGCGGTGATTCTCGATGATTTCCCGCATATGGCAGGGACGGCCTCGTCGCTAGCGGGCACGTTGCGCTTCGGTCTGGGTGCGATTGTGGGCGTTATCCTATCGCTGGCCTCATTCAACAGCGCCTGGCCGATGGTGTTATCAATGGCACTTTGTTCGATTGGTGCCTTTCTGCTGTATCTGTACGCAACCCGTTCCCCCGCGTCCTGATTTTCCCTTCTTCTCAGATGCAGGAAAGATGTTTCTGCATCTGAGTCTGTTCTCTCTGATTCTTCCTTTTCCTTCTTAAGGCGATACCCAGGCATAGCTTTTTGTTTTGTTAATGTAAAATATTTGACCCAAAAGTGAACAAATGGGCTAAAAAGGGTTGAGATATTAAATGGAAAAGGTTACATATAGCCGGAAAAGAAGAAAGATTCGTGATCAATTTGGCATTAATAGTCCTTGCAATCAGATCTGTTAGCCACTACCGCGATATGAAAAAAGTGTGTTTGTTGTTTTTTTGTTCACTAAAAGTGGCAAAAAATGGTGTGAACACGCTACTATGATAAATATGTTACTATTTTGTGAATTATTATCTGAGGAAAACAGTAGTGGACAGTTTCCAACTTTCGGTAGTTCATCGTTTGCCGCAAAGTTATCGCTGGTTATCGGGTTTTACAGGTATCAATGTTGAACCGATTCCGCTGAGCGGCAGAGAAGAAGAGAATAACCTGATTGGCCTCAAGCTGTTGAGCCATGACGGCGATATTGCATGGAAAATCATGCACCAGTTGCATCAGTCTCTGTCTGAAATTCAGGTTGAATGCGCCGTTCTGGAATGGGAAGGCGAACCGTGCCTGTTTTTGCATCGCAATGATGAAAGCACGGCAATGTGCCGTCTGAAGAATGTTGGTGTCGCTATCGCTGAGTCCGTATCAGCACAATACCCCTTTTAAACCGCAGCGTCAGCAGACTGACGCTGCGGTATTCCCTCATTTATGCTGACTGCGTTTCCGCCGTATAGGATGAAAACTGTAGCAGTTCGCGTGTGTAATGTTCGGCAGGGTGCGCGAATACCTGTTTGCATTCGCCTTGTTCGACCACTTCGCCTTGTCGCAACACAATAACCTGATGGCACAGCGAACGGATAACCTGTAAATCATGGCTGATGAACAGGTAGGCGATTTTGTGCTTTTCCTGTAATGATTTCAGTAGCGCGAGAATTTGCGCCTGCACCGTTCTGTCCAGCGATGATGTGGGTTCATCAAGGATCAGCAGCTCCGGTTGCAGTATCAGGGCGCGAGCGATAGCGATACGCTGGCGCTGACCGCCGGAAAACTCGGAGGGATAGCGGTAGCGGGTCGTCGGATCCAGCCCAACTTCCTGCATCGCCTCAACCACACGCTGGTCGAGTGCCTCTTTGCTCAACTTATGATGGACGGTCAACCCCTCAGCAATAATTTGCTCTACATTCAGTCGCGGGTTCAGTGCGGAGTTCGGATCCTGAAAGACAACCTGAATCCGGTGGCGGAAAGGCAGCATTTGCTTACGGGTTAGCCCTTGCAGAGGCTGGCCGTCAAACCAGATATCGCCGCGTGATTGAATCAGGCGCAGCAGCGCGAGTCCGGTCGTGCTTTTTCCTGAACCGGATTCCCCCACCAGACCCAGACTTTCGCCGCGTCGTAAGGTGAAGTTGATATTGTTCACTACCTGCTTTTCGTCAACGGTACGGCGCAAAAGGCCGCGTTTGATGGGAAACGAAACGTGCAGTTTTTCCACCCGTAAAAGAGGTTCGCCATCATCTGTTACCGGAAGCGGCTCGCCCGACGGCTCGGCATCCAGTAATTGGCGCGTGTAGGGATGCTGCGGTGCGCTGAAAAGCTGCTGACAGCTATTATGTTCCACGGCCTGACCGGCTTTCATGACCGACACGTTATCTGCCAACTGGCGGACAATATTCAGGTTATGGGTGATGAACAGTAAGCTCATCCCCAGTTCCTGCTTCAGCTCGTTCAGCAATTTCAATATTTGTGCCTGAACGGTCACGTCCAATGCCGTTGTGGGTTCATCGGCAATCAGTAAATCCGGCTGTGTCAGCAGCGCCATCGCAATCATGACGCGCTGGCGTTCCCCTCCGGAAAGCTGGTGCGGGAAATCATTCAATCGACTCTTAGCCTGCCGAATGCCCACGCGATCCAGACAGGTGATGACTTCGCTGCGGGCTGCTTCGGTACGCATGCCACGGTGGAGCGAAAGCACTTCAATCAGCTGTTTCTCAATGCTTTGCAGGGGGTTAAGCGACACCATCGGTTCCTGAAAGATCATCGCGATCCGATTGCCGCGTATCTGACGCAGTGTTTTTTCATCAGCATGCAGCAGCGATTGCCCTGCGAAGCGGATATCCCCTTGCGGATAAACCACGGGCGGGGAGGGGAGCAAACGTAAAACCGACAGTGCGGTGACGCTTTTTCCCGAGCCTGATTCACCGACCAGCGCCAGCGTTTCACCCGCGTTCACCGCCAGTGAAAGCTGATCGACAACGCGCTGCTCCTGATCGCCTTTGCGGAAGGCAATGCTGAGATTATCTATCTGCAATAAAGGTGAACTGGACATATTAATGCGCCTTGCTGGGGTCAAAGGCGTCGCGCACCGCTTCGCCGATAAAAATGAGTAAGGAAAGCACGATGGAAAGTACCATAAACACGGTAATGCCCAGCCACGGTGCCTGAAGGTTATTTTTCCCTTCCAGCAATAAAGTGCCTAATGATGGCGAGCCCATCGGCAGACCAAAGCCGAGAAAATCCAGCGATGTCAGCGTGGTAATCGAGCCGCAAAGAATAAAGGGCAGGTAGGTCAGCGTAGCGACCATCGCGTTTGGCAGCATGCAGCGGAACATAATGGCGCGGTCACTGACCCCCATCGCCTGCGCGGCACGAATATAGTCAAAGTTGCGGGTACGCAGAAATTCCGCCCGCACCACGCCAACCAGACTCATCCAGCCGAAAAGGACGGTAATGCCTAATAGCCACCAGAAATCCGGCTGAATCACGCTGGACAGCAAGATAATCAGAAACAGCGTGGGCATGCCGGACCAGACTTCGATAAAGCGTTGCCCCCACAGATCGAGACGCCCACCGTAATAGCCTTGTGTCGCACCGACGGCGATACCAATCACGCTGGACAGGATCGTGAGCGCCAGACCGAACAGCAGTGAGATACGGAAGCCATACAGCACCTGCGCGACCACATCTTTCCCCTGGCTATCCGTGCCCAGCCAGTTCTGCCAATTTGGTGCAGAGGGGAAGGACGCTGTAGTGGCGTAGTTTATCGTGTCGTAACTGTAGTGAATCAGCGGCCAGATGGCCCAACCGTGGCTGTTGATACGTTCGGCGATATAAGGATCGCGGAAATCAGCGGTGGTATCCAACTGGCCGCCGAACGTCCTCTCGCTGTGGTCAATGAGTACCGGCGTATAGAGCTGGCCGTCATATTTCACCAACAGCGGTTTGTCGTTGGCGATCAATTCGGAAAACAGGCTGACAATAAACAGCACCATGAAAATCCACAGCGACCAGTAACCGCGACGATTACTTTTAAAGCGTGCCCAGCGCGCCTGATTAATCGGGCTTAAGCGGCTCATTGGCGTCCCTCAAAATCGATACGCGGATCCACCAGCGTATAGGTTATGTCACTGACGATATTCAGCAATAAGCCGATCAGCGTGAAGATATACAGCGTACCGAACATGACGGGGTAGTCACGTTGCAGCGTGGCGTCATAGCCCAGCAGGCCCAGTCCGTTGAGCGAGAACATCACCTCAATCAGTAGCGAACCGGTGAAAAACATACTGATAAACGTGGCGGGGAAGCCGGCAATCACCAGCAACATGGCATTACGGAATACGTGGCGGTAGAGAATGCTCTTTTCATCCAGCCCTTTAGCGCGCGCGGTAACAACGTACTGCTTACGAATCTCATCCATAAAGGAGTTCTTGGTGAGCATCGTTAGCGTAGCGAAACCGCCAATGACGGAAGCCAGAACCGGTAGGGCGATATGCCACAAGTAGTCGGTAATCTTGCTGTACCACGGCAGGGTATCAAAATTGCTGGAGACCAGCCCTCGAAGCGGGAACCAGTCCAGGTAACTGCCGCCCGCGAACAATACAATCAAAATGATCGCAAACAAAAACGCCGGAATGGCATAGCCGATAATGATTAACGTGCTACTCCAGGTATCGAACGGTGTGCCGTTCTTCACGGCTTTTTTGATGCCAAGAGGAATGGAAATTAGGTAGACGATCAGCGTACTCCACAGCCCCAGAGTAATCGAAACCGGCATGCTCTCCTTAATGAGTTGCATCACCGAAGAACCACGGAACAGGCTGTCGCCGAAGTCAAAGCGTACGTAATCCCACAGCAGTTTAAAATAACGTTCATGGATCGGCTTATCGAAGCCATAACGTTTGGTGATTTCTTCGATGACTTCCGGGTCGAGGCCACGTGAACCGCGATAAGCGTTCTCGATATTCGGTGCGCCGCTGGTGCCCGTGCGCGCCATGCCTGCATCCATTCCGCTATTGGCGGTATAACCGCTGCCGTGACCCATTTCGATTGCTGCGATAGCTTGATCGACTGGGCCGCCGGGAGCAATTTGTACAATGAAGAAATTAATCGTAATAATCGCCCATAAGGTTGGGATGATCAGCAGGAGGCGGCGTAACAGATATGTTCCCATTTCGATTCCTTAACGTCGCTCTGCCGGCAGCGTGGCTGCCTGTTGGGTATCGAACCACCAGCTATCGAAACCAAGCGAATAGGCTGGACGTTTAGCGGGCATGGCAAATTTGTTCCAATAGGCGAAACGGTCATGATTGGAATACCACATCGGAATCATAAACTGATTCCAGGTCAGCACCCTGTCGAGTGCGCGCCCGAGTGACTGTAGCGGCGCTTTTTGTCCTTGGTGCTTAACGATTTCCTCGATAAGCGAATCAATGGCGGGATCGCTGACGCCCGGTCTGTTATAGGTCGAGTCGATATACTGGGTACTCCAATAAATGGGTAAATCATCACTGGGGTAGAGAAATGCTCTGTAAACTGTGGCCGTCATATCGAAATCCCGTTTACGGATACGATTGTTGAACTGCGTACTGTCGATGTTACGTACGTTCATGGTGATGCCCAGTTTTTTCAGGCTCTGCTGAAAAGGCAGGACATATTGCGAGTTGCCGGCGCTTGGCAGCAATAGTTCAAACGTAAACGGCTGCCCGGTTTTGCGATTAACCAGCTTCTGATTTTTTAATTCCCAACCCGCGTCTTCCAGCAGTTTGAGGGCCTTAAGCCAGTTTTGTCGATCATACCCGCTGCCATCGGAAGAGGGCGGTTGGTAGCTGGGGCCAAAGACCTCGGTTGGTACTTTGTCCTTGAGCGGCGTGAGCCAGACCAATTCCTCTGCGTCAGGTTCACCTTTGGCGGCATACTCGGTGTTTTGGAAATAACTGTCAGTACGTTGATAAGCGTTGTAATACAGCGCCTTATTCATCCAGTTGAAGTCAAAGGCCAGTGCTAACGCCTGGCGTACACGACGATCCTGAAACAGCGGTCGTTGAATATTGAATGCCAGCCAGCGCGTATCCTGTGCGGATTGATTGACCTGATCCTGTTTGATGATATAGCCACGTGCAAAGTTGCCGCCTTGATATTGGGCTGCCCAGTTTTTTGGCGATCCTTCCTCGCGCAGGTCGAAAGCGCCAGCTTTAAAGGCTTCCAGTGCGACGCTGTCGTCCAGATAGTAGTCGTAGCGAATTTTATCGAAATTGTACTGGCCTTTATTGACCGGCAGATCGGCACCCCAGTAGTCTTTCACGCGAGAATAGGTGACATATTGTCCGGTACGATAGGCGGTGATGCGGTAAGGCCCACTGGCTGGGGGCGGATACGCTAACGGTTCATTGAATTTATGATTCTTCCAGAACTTCTCCGGCATTATTGGCAGCGTAAGCAAGCTGAACATGCGGTTTTTATCGGATACGGGAAAATCGAAACGCACAGTCAGCGGGGCAACGGCCTTGGCGGTGACATCTTTAAAATAGATGCGGAACTGCGGTACGCCCTGTGTCATAAACATATTGTAGGTGAACGCGACGTCAGCGGCGGTGATCGGTGAACCGTCATGAAAGCGGGCTTTGGGATTCATCTCGATTTCAATCCAGCGAAAATCCGCCGAATGGCGCGTCGTCAGGGCGACCAGCGGATAATAACTGCCGGACTCGTCATCAGACGTCGTGAAGAGCGAATCGTACAGGCGTTCGGTACGTGCCGCCGCTACGCCGCGTAGCGCATAACGATTGAAATTGTCAAAAGTACCCAGTGAGCTGAGGGTGATACTGCCGCCTTTCGGGGCATCTGGGTTAACGTAATCAAAATGGCTGAAGTTTTCGGCATATTTGGGCTCCCCCAAAAGTGCAAAACTGGTGCTGTTTTCAATCGTCTCGGCATGTGCCCCAAAATGGGCCGTGCAAAGCAATACGGCAGCGATAACGCGCTTTAACATCTGACGGTAATCTCCTGCGAGTGGACGTTATCTGGCTAGGCATCGTCTGATGCAGACATACCATACTGTTACGTCAACAATGCCGATTTCCTCGGCATAAAGTTCTTGAAATAATTAACATTCCCATCGGGAAGCTGCGTGTTTTCTTTTTATCATGAAATCAGGTGATAAACCTACCTTAATCACGGCCTGTTAATGTTTCAGGTTGTTGAACACGTCATATTTTGCGCAGTGTGCCGCAGAAGGGGAGGAACTCGGTGATATTCGGGGGAAAAGCAGGCATAAAAAAACGTAGGGAACGTTTTTCAACGTTGCGTAGCAACGGCCCGTAGGGTGATGGACAAGGATGTCCATCATAAAAAAACGCTGCTTATAGTGATAAGCAGCGTTGATGTCGTCTGGTTTCGTTGGCTAACAGCAAAGTTCTTTTACTAAAAAACAATATCACAGCAAGGGAGCGATATGGTTTAGCTGGTTTTTCCTTTGCTCAGGACACGGCGTCCTTCCTGATAACGCTTATTCCAGTAGTCTTCTGTCATTTTAGAAATAATGACACCACTGCTGGTTGACGCGTGGACGAACTGATCGTTGCCGAGATAAATGCCAACGTGGCGACCGGTCGAACCTGCACGGAACAGAACAAGATCGCCAACGCGCAGTTTACTACGCTGAATTTGCTGGCCCATCTCTTGCTGTTCATAGGTTGAACGCGGTAAATCCATACCAAACTGTTCGCGGAACGTGCGCTGAACGAAAGCTGAGCAGTCAATGCCACGGCGACTATCACCGCCTAAACGGTAACGAACACCTTTCCAACTGGCATATTGGTTAAGCAACTTAGACTTGATGTCCACGTTACGAACCAGTGCTTCAAATTCATCCTGAGAGGCTTGCAGTAAAAGACCATCTTTGTCATTAACTGCATGCATATCAGTTTGAGCTTTACTGTTGTATGCACTATTACTTCCACATGCGGAGAGCATCATTGCTACCGCAACGGCAGGCACTGCCCGCCAGATATATCTCAGAATCGGTTGAGACTTGACCATTATTGTTATGTTCCCTTGCTGTCCTTAACGATAAATATCGCTATGTAGTATCCCCATTTCAGTGGGGTATAAATGCCAAACGAAAACGAGACTCAGACTAAATCAGAGTTCCTTCTTAGCCAAACACTCATCGACGAAAGTGTGCCGGAATGCACATTATTTCTATTGTCGCCGGTAGTTCAGTATGCGCTAAAAAGCAAACCTGAACGAGACTACCGCAACAGCAGCAGGATTGCGAGAAGTTTTAACCATTTTATTTATAAGATTTAATGATGTGTTCAGCTAAAAAATGTCGATGTAAAAAATATGAAATCATAGGGATTATACTGTCGATTTTTTAGGCAATAGCCGATTTAACAGGGCAATAGCAGCATCGCTTGCTGGCGTTAATAACCACCAGCTTAGTCCGACCAGAACAACCGACAGAGAACCGACTGCAATATCGGTAAACCAATGTGCACCAATCATGATGCGAGGCAATGAGAAAATCACCATGATGGCCAGACCGATAGCGAAAGCGGTACGGGTAAAATAGCGCAGCATAAAAGCAGCAAAGATCATCAACATCATGCCGTGGTCGCCGGGGAAGCTGTCCGATGAAGCATCTTTGGTCGGAATACCGGTTAAGTCGGAAACGCGGTTGACGTCACTAAAATAGAGCGTTGGGCTGGCGTGTTGCACCGGTAATAAATGTCCTGCCTGGTTCAGCACGACGGCAGTTAACAGCATGATAAAACCGAGGATCAACAAACGGCGACGCTCTGTGGACGTCGCTTTTAGATAAAACGACAGATACAGCAATCCCATCGCAACGAGCGCACAGCCGTCAAAAGCGCGGTTATTGGTAATGGCAACCAGATGTAAAAACGTCGGGCTATCAACCAAGAGACGATTGAAATAGAAAAAGATATGGCTGTCGATCGTGAGCCAAAAACCATGATTTTCCGGTAGATACCAGGATAAAAACAGACCGATGCCCAACACATTGAGCACTAAAATAGAAGAAAAACGGGCAAATGACATAAGGCAAACTATCCAAGCAAAGACGAAAAAATTCCAGTTTAGTCTACGTTAGCTAAACGAGCCTTTAACAACGAGGCTTGTAACGTATTCCATTCTGCGGGTGTTTCATTAATGACTTCGATACGGCTATCAATCGGTGCCGCCGAGCGGGTTTCTATATGCAGATCGTGTCCCTGACGGTTCACGACGAGCGTCCCTTCCTTTATACGCATCACCCCTTTAACCCGACTCACGGGAGAAAGGCGGACCCAGTCCAGCAGGGCAGCGGTATCAAAAGCGGTTTCAGGTGCGAATATCCAGCCACAGGCGTGGTAGCCCTGTCCCTGATTGAGAGAGCGTCGCCAGGGTTGCCCACCCGGTAATTGCAGCGCGGCCAGGCCATTTTTTGGCTGATGCGCATGGTGATGTGCACCATCTGGAAGTTCGCGTATACGTTCTTGCGATGAAGGGGGACGCGGTTGGTCGAGCAACTGCCAGTCAACATTTCCCTGACTAGCCTCGATAATTTGTCGACCATCGCCGCTTGCCTGCTGCCACTGCTGCAAGGCCGCGAGATCGTCGGCGGTATAAGTATCACGCTTGTTAGCGATAATCATATCCGCGGCGGCAAGCTGATCGCGGAAGTTCTCATTTTCCGTGTAACGCGTTTCACTTAACTGGCGAGCATCCAGCAGACATAGCGTCGCCTGTAATGTCAGCCAGGGCTGATAGATATCACTTGTCAGCAAGGAGAGAATTTGTTTCGGGTGGCCGAGCCCCGTAGGTTCGATGAGCAGCCGATGGGGCTTCTTCTGTTGCAGCAGCATATTCAGGCCAACCTGCATCGGCAAGCCGTTTACGCAGCACATGCAGCCGCCGGGAATCTCTTTCAACACCGCACCGCTGTCCGCCAGTAGCGCACCGTCAATACCCACTTCGCCGAATTCATTGACCAGTACCGCCCAGACTTCGTCTTCAGGCTTTTGCGAAAGAAGATGACGAATCGTGGTGGTTTTTCCACTACCGAGAAACCCTGTGATCAAATTGACTTTCGTTAGCATGGCAGGCTCCTATGCGGGGAAGAGTTGACGTGTGCCGGATAGATCATCCGGCGACAAGTATTGTGCGGGAAGCACAAGGTAGAATGTTAGTCTGCGCGACCCATGTAGCGACGTTCTGGAATATGAATACGGATCTTTTCACCCGCGCTCAGATATTCTGGAACGGGGATAACCAGACCGGTGCTCATGGTCGCAGGTTTGTTGCGTGAACTGGCGGAGGCACCTTTAATGCCCGGTGCCGTCTCAACAATTTCCAGATCGACCGTTTGTGGCAGCTCCAGCGCGATGATTTGCCCGTCCCAGCTCAATACCTGAATCCCCGGCATACCGCCTTCAGGGATAAACAGCAGCTCTTCTTCTATTTGATCTTTTTTGAAGAGGTAAGGGGTGTAGTCCTCATCATCCATGAAGACGTACTCGTCGCCGTCAATATAGGAGAAAGTCACCGTGCGGCGCGTCAGCGTTATGGTATCGATAATGTCATCGCCTTTAAAACGCTCTTCCACTTTCAAACCCGTGCGGACATCAGAAAAACGCATTTTGTACAGCGTGCTGGCACCGCGGGCGCTGGGACTCTGGACGTCGATGTCCTTTACCAGCAATAACTTGTCGTTATAGTTAACGACCATTCCGCGTTTAATTTCGTTCGCTCTTGCCATAAAAATTACCTGCTATAAGGAGTGTGATTTTTGTGGCGACACGTTACTCGCGCCGAAGAGTTCAGGCAAGTATAAGATGAAAGGGCTGATATTGGTTTTTTACGACGGGACTGCTATCGTGGTGCTCTCTACTTCTTGTCAGCCCACCGGAGAGCTTGCTGATGGACTGTCGCCCCCATTGCGGTGCCTGTTGTACCGCACCATCGATTTCAACGCCGATGCCGGGTCTGCCGCATGGCAAGCCTGCAAACACACCCTGTATCCATCTCGATGAGGCGATGCGCTGCGGGCTGTTCCATTCTCCACTGCGGCCTGAGGTTTGCGCGGGGCTAAAGCCGCGCGCGGATATGTGTTTCAGCCATCGTGATGAGGCGATGATTTACCTGCTGAAACTGGAGGCCGACACCGCTCCTTAATGTGCAGCGATCAGGCGTCTTTGATGCGCCACATACAATAGATAGAGCCAGCGATCATCAGCAGCGCGAAGAAGAAGACGGCGTGATAGTTCCAGATTTCAGCAACAATCCCTGCCAGTGAACCAGAAATGATCCAGCCAACGCGCGTGGTATTGGTAAATAGCGTGGTTGCCGCTCCTGCCTGTCCGGGCATCAAGTCCTGAAAGTAAAGCATGCCGATCCCTGCCAGAATACCGATGAAAATAGCGTTCAATGCTTGTAACGCCAGCAGTGCTATTTCGCCATCAAGAACCAGCAAGCCGCCGAAGAACAGCAAACCGGAAGCAACCGCAAGCCGCATCAGGAAGCGTTTACCGAAGCGTTTGGCAACATAGCCAGCAATCAGCATCACCGGAATTTCCAGCCCGGCGGCAACGCCCATCATGATACCGGCCAGCTTTTCCGGCAGATGCAGCTCATGCACCAGATACAGCGGCATATTAATCAGGTAAATGCCGTTGCAGGTCCACATCAAGGTACAGGCTATGAATAGCAAGAGCGTGTCCCGGCGGTTGCGGCGCGGTGATTCCAGTGTGGAAGTGGTCTTTTCCACGGCTTTGGGCATGGAAGGCAGAAAGAGTTTGACCAGAATGCCGCACAAGATAAAGACGACCGCAGCGGTCAGGTACATCGTCGTGAAGCCGAATCCCAGTGCTAACGCAAAGGCGATAGGCGGGCCGACAACCCAGGCGAGAGAAATTTGTGCGCGGAGGATGGAGCTGAACATCGCCGCTTCACGCCCGGTTTTATCCGCATGCTCCCGCGCCAGCGCAAAAAGCTGTGGGTTCGCGGTCGAGCCAAAGCTGCTCAGCAACACGCCGATAAAGAGCAGAATAAAGTAGTTACGGTTCCATGCAAACAGCATGCAGGCGAGTGCGCCCAGTAAGCAGCAGACGAAGATCAGCGATTTGCGATCGCCCTGACGATCCGAGCGCGTGGCCAGCATTTGGCTGACGACAATCCCGATAACTGCGCTACCGGTATAAAACATCCCCACCAGGAAAGGACGAGCTTGTACTTCGCTGGAAAGAAAGAGGCTAAGCGTAGGAAGTTGCAGGGCACCGGCCGTTCCGGTCAGGAAGGCAATAACTAGAAATGCTGACGATGTCAGGTCGAGCGGACGTCGCGTTGTGTTTGCAGGAGTGAACATAAATTGATAGCGCTTGGAAAATAGGCAGAGGCTGTCGAGCGCGACATAGTACTCGGGTTTATAATGAAACAGAAATCTTGTTTCATTATTTTTCGTCAGCACAGCTTCAGCCATTGGGTGATTTTTGTTGGCGGGCTGCGCGTCATCCACGTTAAAATGTGCGTGATGTCAAAATTCTGTTACGTCAGCAGCGTAGAAAGCTTGCATAAATGGCGTAATAGAATGAGACTTTTGAAACGTTTCAGCGGAATTTTTTTTGAAACGCCCTAACAATCGACACATTTTTTTCTCATAAAAGCTGAAACGATTCAACTTTCAGCAAGAGAGGAGAGCCATGTTCCAGTTGTCACAGCAAGATATTCATTTGGGCGCAGCGGCCAGTAATAAGCAGGAAGCTATCCAGCTTGTTGCTTCAGCACTGACCGATGCCGGGTGCGTTAACGCAGGGTATGTCGACGGCATGCTACAGCGCGAACAGCAAACATCCACCTATTTGGGAAGCGGCATTGCTATCCCTCACGGCACCACCGATACCCGCGATCTGGTATTGAAGACCGGGGTTCAAGTATTTCAATTTCCTCAGGGTATTTCCTGGGGTGAAGATCAAACCGCCTACGTGGTATTGGGGATTGCAGCCCGTTCTGATGAACACCTTGCGTTGCTGCGTCAGCTGACCCACGTTCTGAGCGACGACCGCGTGGCGGCACGTTTGGCAAGCACAACGTCAGCAGAAGAACTGCGTAGCCTGCTGATGGGCGAGCAGCAACTGGCAGAGTTCCGCTTTGATACCTCGCTGATTGCGCTGGATGTGGCGACCGATAATCTATTGACGCTTCAGGCGCTGAACGCCGGTCGTCTTCAGCAGATCGGTGCAGCAGACGCCAGTTTCGTCAGCACCGCAGTCAGCAGCAAGCCTCTGAATCTGGGGCAAGGTGTGTGGTTCAGCGATAGCGCTGTCGGTAACCTCAGCAGCGCGGCTGCGGTGGCACGTCCGGCTACGCCTTTCAGCGTGGACGGCGAAAACGTGGCTTTACTGGTGACGGTAGCCGCGGCTGACGATCAGGCTTTTGCCCCGATCGATTATCTGAGCAACCTGCTGATTGCGCAAAAAGCGGAACGTCTGCTGACGGCTGACGCACCGACGCTGCTGGCACTCTTGACCAGCGACGTACCGGAAGAAAGCGAAGTGCTGACGGCAGAATTCACCATTCGCAACGAACACGGTTTGCATGCGCGTCCGGGAACGATGCTGGTGAACGTAATCAAGCAATTCAGCAGTGACATTACCGTCACCAATCTGGATGGCACAGGCAAACCGGCAAATGGCCGCAGCCTGATGAAGGTTGTCGCGCTGGGCGTGAAGAAAGGTCACAAACTGCGTTTCACCGCGAGCGGTAGTGATGCAGAACAAGCACTTGCCGCTATTGGCGACGCGATTACGTCTGGTTTGGGCGAGGGGGCAGCATGAGCAGGAGAGTAGCCACAATCACCCTGAATCCAGCTTATGACCTGGTTGGCTATTGCCCGGAAGTTGAGAAAGGCGAAGTCAATCTGGTTCAGACAGCAGGTCTGCACGCCGCAGGCAAAGGTATTAACGTTGCCAAGGTGCTGAAAGATCTCGGGATTGATGTCACGGTAGGTGGCTTTCTGGGTAAAGACAATCAGGATGGTTTTCAGCAATTGTTCAGCGAACTGGGCATTGCCAACCGTTTCCAGGTTGTGCCAGGACGTACGCGTATTAACGTCAAATTAACCGAAAAAGATGGCGACGTAACCGACTTCAACTTTTCCGGTTTTGAAGTGACCCAGCAGGACTGGCAGCGTTTCGTCAATGACTCGCTGAGCTGGCTGGGGCAGTTCGACATGGTCGCGGTGAGCGGCAGTCTGCCTGCTGGCGTCGATCCTGATGCCTTTACCGACTGGATGTCACGTCTGCGTACGCAGTGTCCTTGCATTATTTTCGACAGCAGCCGTGAAGCGCTGGTGGCGGGACTGAAAGCCTCTCCTTGGTTGGTGAAACCAAACCGCCGGGAGCTGGAGATATGGGCTGGGCGTAAATTACCTACGCTGGCTGATGTGGTGGATGCTGCCCACGCGCTGCGTGAGCAGGGTATCGCGCATGTTGTGATCTCACTGGGTGCGGAAGGCGCACTGTGGGTGAATGCATCGGGTGCATGGCTGGCAAAACCACCGGCTTGTGATGTGGTAAGTACGGTAGGTGCGGGCGACTCCATGGTTGGGGGGTTGATTTATGGCTTATTAATGCGTGAGTCCAGTGAGCACACTCTGCGTTTGGCTACGGCGGTTTCAGCGCTGGCTGTCAGCCAAAGCAATGTTGGTATTACCGATCGTCCTCAGTTGGCCGCAATGATGGCGCGTGTCGACCTCAAACCCTTTAACTGATACAGCAGGAGATAAACAATGAAAACGCTGCTGATTTTGGATAAATCACTGGGCCTGGCGAGAAGCCAACTGGTGAAGAACCTACTCGGCGCTGCCGCTGCGAAAGCAGGGGTGACGTTTACAGAACAGGTTAACGACGCTGAACTGGCGATCGTTCTGGGTGCATCCGCTGCGGCGGACAGCGCACTGAATGGCAAGCGAGTTTATGTCGGTGACATCGAACTGGCAGTTTCGCGGCCGGAAGCCTTTTTAGCGAAAGCGCAGGCTGAAGCCACGGTCTATCAGGCCGCAGCGTCAGCGCCTGTTCAGCAGCCCGCTGCTGCCAAGCGTATTGTGGCGATAACGGCGTGCCCGACGGGCGTCGCGCACACGTTTATGGCGGCAGAAGCGATTGAAAGCGAAGCGAAAAAACGCGGCTGGTGGGTCAAAGTGGAAACACGCGGCTCTGTTGGCGCGGGCAACGCGATTACTCCTGAAGAAGTTGAACAGGCCGATCTGGTGATCGTGGCTGCGGACATTGAAGTCGATCTGGCGAAATTCGCTGGTAAGAAGATGTATCGCACGTCGACCGGGCTGGCACTGAAGAAGACGGCGCAGGAGTTAGATAAAGCGCAGGCTGAAGCGAAAGTGTACCAGCCGTCCGGGCAGGCCAGCGCGGCAAGCGCGAGCGAGTCTGGTCAGAAGGGCGGAGCAGGCCCGTATCGTCACCTGTTGACCGGCGTGTCTTACATGCTGCCGATGGTTGTGGCAGGCGGTTTGTGTATCGCACTGTCGTTTGTCTTTGGTATTGAAGCCTTTAAACAGGAAGGTACGCTGGCAGCAGCGCTGATGAAGATCGGCGGCGGTTCTGCCTTTGCGCTGATGGTGCCAGTATTGGCGGGCTATATCGCGTTCTCCATTGCGGATCGTCCGGGCTTAACGCCAGGTCTGGTTGGCGGGATGTTGGCAGTGAGTACAGGAGCAGGCTTCCTCGGTGGGATCATTGCCGGTTTCTTGGCGGGTTATATTGCCAGAGCGATCAACAATAAACTGATTCTGCCGCAAAGTTTGACTGCGCTAAAACCGATCCTGATCATTCCGCTGTTCGCTACGTTGATCACCGGCCTTATCATGATTTACGTCGTTGGCACGCCAGTGGCGAAAATCCTGACTGGCCTGACCGGCTGGCTGCAATCCATGGGCACGGCGAATGCGGTGATTCTGGGCGCGATCCTGGGTGCGATGATGTGTACGGATATGGGGGGACCAGTTAACAAGGTCGCTTACGTCTTCGGTACTACCTTGCTCAGTAGCCAGATTTACGCGCCGATGGCCGCCGTCATGGCAGCCGGTATGGTGCCACCGTTGGCAATGGGTCTGGCAACCGTACTGGCAAGCAAAAAATTCAACCCGAGCGAGCGTGAAGGGGGCAAAGCGGCGTTTGTACTCGGCCTGTGCTTTATCTCCGAAGGGGCGATTCCTTACGCGGCGCGTGACCCGATGCGCGTTCTGCCTTGCTGCATCATCGGTGGAGCACTGACTGGTGCGCTTTCAATGGCGGTGGGCGCTAAGTTGATGGCACCACACGGCGGTCTGTTCGTGCTGTTGATTCCTGGCGCGATTACCCCGGTTATCGGCTACCTGTTAGCGATCATTGCGGGAACCGTCGTCGCTGGCGTGCTGTACGCACTGCTGAAACGCTCTGATGAACAGCTGGCGAAAGTTGCCTAAATTTGATCATCGTCGTGAATAAAAAGTAATGCCATAGCACAAGGATGTGGATGAGATAGCGCCAGTTGGTATTCGCCAACTGGCGCTTTTTTATGGGATAAAAACTAATTAGCGCTGTGCTTCAGACTTGAGCCAGGCGATTTCGTCGGCCCAGATATCGGGGTTGATCGTTTCCAGAATCATCGGAATGCCGTCAAAGCGGGCATCTTTCATGATATAGCTGAAAGCGGTTTTGCCGATATTGCCTTCTCCCAGACTATGGTGTCGGTCAACGCGGCTGGCGAACGTGCTTTTGGCATCATTCAAATGCATACCGCGCAGATAGTGAAATCCAACGATGCGATCGAATTCAGCGAAAGTGGCTTCACAATCGGCTTCTGTCCGCAGATCGTAGCCGCCAGCGAAGGCGTGACAGGTATCAATACAGACGCCGACGCGGCTTTTATCTTCTACGCCATCGATGATGGCCGCCAGATGCTCAAAGCGGAAACCCAAATTACTGCCTTGCCCGGCGGTGTTTTCAATCACCGCGGTGACGCCGTCCGTTTCCGCCAGCGCGATGTTGATGGACTCGGCGATACGTGCCAGACAGTCAGCTTCCTCGATCTGCTTTAGATGGCTGCCGGGATGAAAATTCAGGAGGCTTAGCCCAAGCTGTTGGCAACGGGACATTTCATCAATAAACGCGATGCGTGACTTCTCCAGCGCCTCGGCGTCCGGGTGACCCAGATTAATCAAATAGCTATCGTGGGGCAGAATCTGTGCTGACGTATACGCGTATTGCTCACAGGCGGCTTTAAAACGGTCGATGACCTCGGCGCTGAGCGGTGCAGCCTGCCATTGGCGCTGGTTCTTAGTAAATAATGCGAAAGCCGTCGCCTTTATCTCATGCGCGCGAATCACAGCCTGATCGACCCCGCCAGATGCGCTAACGTGCGCCCCGATGTATTTCATGTTGGTCTCCTTTGGTAACGGAGACATTATGGCATTGTCACGGCTCCGTCGGGCACGTTAATCGGACGTTAACAGGTAAATAATTTATCGTTAGCTGAATAAATGCTCGAAGAACAGATTGATTCCCGCACCGCCAACGACCAGCCAGAGAAACAGAACGAGTGCCAGAAGCAGCGGTTTTGCGCCGGCCTGACGGATGGCGCTGAATCGGGTTGTGAGCCCCAGCGCAACCATCGCCATGGTCAACAGCACATTATCGAGTTGTACCAACTGCGTGACGAGCGCAGGTGAAAGTAGCTGGAAGGAATTGAAGGCCGCGACGGCGATAAATCCCAGAGCAAACCACGGGAACATCAGTGGAATCGCGTCTTCCGCGTCACTTTTTTGCGTCGTTTTTTGCAGGTAAAACCCAAGAATGAGAAGGAAAGGGGCCAGCATCATCACGCGCAGCATCTTGCTGATGACGGCGATGTTTTCCGTCGCACCATCAACGGCATGTCCGGCGGCAACGACCTGAGCGACTTCGTGTATCGTTGAGCCGAAGTACAGACCGACGATCTGTGGCGTGACGTCAATCCAGTGATGTTCGAGATTGAGCTGATAGAGCCACGGATACAAAAACATCGCCGTCGTACCGAAAATCACCACGGTGGAAACGGAGACGGCAATCGCATTACTGGACGCTTTGACAACCGGTGCGGTTGCCATGATCGCCGCCGCACCGCAGATGCTGCTGCCAGCACCGATGAGCATCATGGTTTGATTGTCGAGTTTCAGCCAGCGCTTGCCTATCCAGCAGGCGAGTAAAAACGTCAGCGTGACGACGGTAAGATCGACCGCGACACCGGTAAAGCCAACGGCAGCAACCTGCTGAAAGCTGAGGCGAAAACCATAAAGTATGATGCCCCAGCGGAGTAAATGCTGTTTGGCCCACTGCACGCCCGGATCACACAGCGGATGAAGACGCGGATAAACGCTATTCCCGAGCACGATCCCAATCAGGATCGCCAATGTGAGCGAACCCGGTCCCCAGTGGGCGATTTTCGGAATATTTGCCAGCCAGAGGAGCAAAAAAGTCATTAAACTTACTAACAACAGGCCGGGCAATCGCGCTTTTGCTCCATCAGGCGGGTTATCGTGTGTAATGTCGCAGGAAGAGCCATGGTTGGTTGCCTATTCTGACCGTACCGAAAATTGAGAAGCCAGCTTATAATCCACGAGATTAAAAGAGAAATTGATTATATATTTATAACCTATAAGTATTTCAGATAAAGAGCGCACTATGCATATCACGTTACGTCAACTGGAAGTCTTTGCCGAAGTCCTGAAAAGTGGTTCAACGACACAGGCCTCCGTTGTGCTTGCCCTGTCTCAATCGGCTGTCAGCGCGGCTCTGGCGGATTTAGAAGGGCAGTTGGGTGTTCAGCTTTTCGACCGCGTGGGTAAACGTCTGGTGGTGAATGAGCATGGTCGCCTGCTGTATCCCAAGGCACTTGCACTGCTTGAACAGTCGATGGAAATTGAGCAACTGTTCCGGCGTGATAATGGCGCGCTGCGTGTGTATGCCAGCAGCACCATTGGCAACTATTTATTGCCTGCGATGATTGCCCGCTATCGTCATGATTACCCCGATATTCCGCTGGAACTGCATGTAGGCAATACCAAAGATGTGATCACACGTGTATCTGAATTCAGTGTCGATTTGGGTTTGATCGAAGGGCCTTGCCATCACCCTGATTTGATTACGCAGCCCTGGCTGGAAGATGAGTTGGTGGTGTTTTGCTCTCCCGAACATCCGCTCAGCCGAGGCGCTGTCTCATTAACCGCGCTGGCGGATGCGCACTGGATCCTGCGTGAACGTGGATCTGGCACGCGTGAAGTGCTGGATCACCTGCTGTTAACGCACCTGTCGCATTTTCATCTGGTGATGGAATTAGGGAATTCTGAGGCGATCAAACATGCGGTTCGCCACGGGATCGGCATCAGTTGCCTGTCGCGGCATGTCATTGCCGAGCAACTGGCATCAGGCTCGCTGGTGGAGCTGAAGGTGCCGCTACCTAAACTCACGCGGACGCTGTACCTGGTTCATCACCGACAGAAACATCTTTCAAATGTGCTGCAGCGTTTCCTGAGTTATTGCTGCGAAACGCCATAGCGAAAATATTTTCTGCTGCTAATAATCGGGCGCGAGTTATTAACCTCTCTTATAACTCGACGATCTTAACTATTCAGCACAACGCTATTTGCTACAATCCCGCCTCGATTTTTAGCACGAGCATGCAGGATAACAATGGCTCAGCACGATATTCAACAAACAACACAGGGCACACCGACCCTGCGCCGTGAACTGAAAGCACGGCATTTAACGATGATCGCCATTGGTGGATCGATTGGCACCGGGTTATTTGTCGCGTCTGGTGCGACGGTTTCACAAGCCGGTCCGGGCGGCGCACTTCTGTCTTATGCTCTGATTGGGCTGATGGTTTACTTCCTGATGACCAGCCTGGGCGAACTGGCGGCGTTCATGCCGGTTTCCGGTTCGTTCTCCAGCTACGGTTCCCGCTATGTAGAAGAAGGGTTCGGCTTCGCGCTGGGCTGGAACTACTGGTACAACTGGGCGGTGACCATCGCGGTCGATCTGGTGGCGGCGCAGTTGGTGATGGGATATTGGTTCCCCGATGTCTCCGGCTGGATCTGGAGCGCGTTGTTCCTTGCGCTGATGTTCCTGCTTAACTACATTTCCGTGAAAGGATTTGGCGAGGCGGAATACTGGTTCTCACTGATTAAAGTGGTCACGGTCGTCGTTTTCATTGCTGTTGGCGTGATGATGATTACGGGCATCATGAGCGGCGCGGAAAATGCCGGATTCCATAACTGGGAAATTGGTGATGCGCCGTTTGCTGGTGGTTTCTCTGCCATGATCGGTGTGGCGATGATCGTCGGCTTCTCTTTTCAGGGAACGGAATTGATCGGCGTGGCGGCGGGGGAATCTCAGGAACCAAGCAAAAACATTCCGCGTGCCATCCGTCAGGTTTTCTGGCGCATTCTGTTGTTCTACATCTTCGCAATTCTGATTATCAGCTTAATCATTCCGTATACCGATCCGAACCTGCTGCGTAATGATGTCAAAGACATTACGGTGAGCCCGTTCACGTTGGTGTTTGAGAACGCAGGCCTGCTGTCTGCGGCGGCGGTCATGAACGCGGTTATCCTGACGGCAGTGCTGTCGGCGGGTAACTCCGGGATGTACGCTTCTACGCGTATGCTGTTTACGCTGGCATCGGAAGGTAAAGCACCGCGCATTTTCGCCAGACTGTCAAAAGGCGGCGTGCCGCGTAATGCGCTGTACGCTACCACCGTGGTGGCGGCGCTGTGTTTCCTGTCTTCTTTATATGGTAACCAAACGGTTTACCTGTGGCTGCTGAATACCTCCGGTATGACAGGCTTTATTGCCTGGCTGGGCATCGCGATCAGCCATTACCGTTTCCGTCGTGGCTATGTTATGCAAGGTCACGATCTGAATCGCTTACCTTATTTATCAAGTTTCTTCCCGCTCGGACCGATCTTCGCGTTTGTGCTCTGTCTGATCATTACGCTGGGGCAGAACTATCAGGCGTTTCTGGAAGATAAAATCGACTGGTATGGCGTGACGGCAACGTACATCGGTATTCCGCTGTTCTTGCTGATTTGGTTCGGCTATAAGCTGTATCGTGGCACGCACTTCATCAAGTATCAGGATATGAAATACCCCGATCATAAAGACTAAATCGTAAGAACGCAGTTAACGGGCGACTCCCTGACGGGTGTCGCCTTTTTTATTGGTTTTTTCTGTCCTGCCATTACGCCCCACGTCTTTCTTTACTCTCGCATGTTGATTTAAATCAAATTTATTCACATTGATTTTTTAGGGGTATTTTACATTAACTCGATTTAATGATAGAAAGTGACGATTAATTTATTGTTTATTAATGGATTTATATTAATTTCGATTTATTTTTATTGCTTATGCAAATGATTTTAATTTTCATTTACAATTATTTCCCGATCATTACAATGTGTTCGACAAAAAAACTCACTGTAAATTATTCGCTCTGAGGACACAGACGCATGGCAATAAATATAAGAAAATCGGTGGCACTGGCACTTGCTACAACCGTATCTACACCCGTTATCGCCGCACAGGACGATACGCTGGTTGTAACGGCTTCTGGCTATGAACAAAAAATCACTGAGGCGGCAGCGAGTATTTCCGTTGTCAGTCAGGATGAACTGACGAAGCGTAAATATAACGACCTTGGCGAAGCGCTCAGCGACGTGGAAGGCGTGGATGTGCGTAGTTCAACGGGGAAAACGGGCGGTCTGGACATCAGCATTCGCGGTATGCCAAGTGACTACACGCTGATTCTGGTTGATGGTATTCGCCAGAATGGTTCATCGGATGTCACCCCGAACGGGTTTGGTACGATGAACACCAGCTTTATTCCCCCGTTGGCAGCGATCGAACGTATTGAAGTTATCCGCGGGCCGATGTCAACGCTATATGGCTCTGATGCGATGGGCGGTGTGGTCAATATCATCACCAAAAAAGCGTCGAAAGAGTGGGTTGGGAATATCACGCTGGATCATACCTTCCAGGAAGACAGAGACTATGGTGACGCTTCCAAGTTCTCGATTTATTCCAGCGGTGCGCTGATCGAAGACAAACTGGGACTCGCCCTGCGCGGTAATATTTTACGCCGTGATGCGTCAGAGGTAAGTTCATCCTCGACTGGACAGGAACTCAGTACGCGCGGCCCGAATCCAGTGAAGTCAGATAATTACCTCCTCGGTGGCAAACTATCCTGGCTGTTGGATAGCCGCAATACATTGTGGCTCGATGGTGAAGTATCCAATCAGAAATATGATAACAAACAAGAACAACTCGGTGCGCTGGGAGCGGGTGCCGCAACTCGGGGCGGCGGTTATGAAGATACACTGCGTTATGAGCGTCGCAAGATTACGCTGGGTAGCGATAATCAACTCGATTTTGGTACATGGAATTCAAGCTTGTCCTTCAACCAGACTGAAAATAAAGGACGTTTGATCCCTCGCTCTACGGTACCTGCGGGCTCAGCAACAGCAGGGCAAAAGCGCGAGCTTAAAAACACTAACTACATCCTTGATACGAAACTGGTGAGCCCGCTAGGAGAGAGTCATTTACTGACGTTGGGTGGGCAATACTGGAATGCCGTCATGAAAGACGGGATTGTGCTGGCGAATACGGGCGAAAAATTCGAACAGAATTCGTGGTCACTTTTTGCTGAAGATGAATGGCGTATCGTTGATTCACTCGCGCTAACGACAGGTGCTCGTTATGAACATCATGAAGCATTTGGTGGTCATGTGAGCCCGCGTGCCTATTTAGTGTGGAATGCGCTGGATGAATTAACGATCAAAGGTGGGGTAAGTACAGGCTACAAGACACCGTCATTGGCGCGGTTACATAACGGGATAAGTGGCGTAACGGGGCAAGGTACGCGCAATACGATTGGCAACCCAAATCTGAAGCCAGAAGAAAGCGTGAATACGGAACTGGGTGCGTACTATGAGCATTTTAGCGGTTTCTCTACTAACGCTACGCTGTTTCATAACCGCTTCCGTAATAAGATCGATGATTACGAAATTGATACAGTAACATCTAGCTATCGCAATATCGGTAAAGCTAACACACAAGGTTTGGAACTGGGGTCGACGATCCCGCTATGGTCGGATAACTGGACGCTGAATGTAAATTACACCTTTACTGACAGCGAGCAGAAAGGCGGAGAAAATCCCGGTGCTCGCTTGACCAATACGCCTAAGCACATGGCAAATGCCCGTTTAAACTGGAATGTGAACGAGCAATTGAGCACCTGGCTTAAGGCTGAATATCGGGGTAAAACAGCACGTTTCACCGAAAATTACGATCAGCTCAGCTCTGCAAACAAGGTCGTTCATGACAATCTTGGCTCGGATTTCAAATCGTTTACCGTCGTGAATCTGGGCGGATCGTATAAGATCTCTAAAGATGTAACATTGAACGGGTCAGTTAATAACCTGTTAGATAAAGACTTTACTAAAACCTATGTTTTCCCGGTTGGGACGGGTACCACGACGGCTGGCGATTACTTTACGTCAAGCCAGGTGACGTCTGGCTCCGTACTGCCGGGTCGTAACTACTGGATGTCAGTAAACATTAATTTCTGATAACCCTTCTTCCCCAAAACGGGTTTCAATCCGTTTTGGGGAGCTAACCTGTTACGCTCACAGATTCTTTCATCTACCTTTCCGATTCACGTCGTTTACGCAAATTCTGCCCATTTCTCACCGCACATTTATCCTTTCTATTTTGATTATGGCTTGCTGTTATATTTTTTGTGATATTTCTGAATATCGACGAGAACAATGTCGATGAATGAAATTCATTATATTAGGTATTGTTAATTGCTTTAATGCTGACTACGCTTCACGTTACGGAGTGATGGATTTCCGATGAGGCAGGAAGTGTAACGTCATTAATACGTTCGTTGTCTTGTGTCATACAGAGAATTTAATTCATTATTTTTGTATGAGAATACCTGTCGTGATTGCCGACTGCGGAGCCCTTGATATCTGCAAACGGAAATCAGTGTATGAATAGCAACCAGGGCACGATGATGTTAAAAATTACCTTTTTGGATAAAGGCTCACTGCCTGAAACCATTTTCCTGAAAAAGACGAGTTTTAGGCGTCCACAGTGCCGCCATGAATGGATTGAATATAACTATACCTCGCCCGATCACGTTATCGCCCGAGCAAAAGACACCCACGTTATCATCACGAATAAAGCCCTATTAACGCGAGACACCTTGGCCGCGTTACCCGCGTTGAAGCTGATTGCCGTAACGGCAACGGGTACCGACAATATCGATCTTGTTGCTGCCAAAGAACTGGGTATCACAGTCAAAAATGTACCGGGCTACTCGACGCAAGCTGTATCCGAGCACGTGATTGCCATGATTTTTGCGCTAAAGCACAGCCTGATGGCGTGGTATCGCGATCAACTGGGCGATCGCTGGGCCAGCCAGTCGCAATTTGCTTATTTTGATCATCCGGTCAAGGACATCGCTGGTGCTACGCTGGGCATCATCGGTGCGGGTACGATTGGGCGGGAAGTCGCACGTCTGGCGCAGGCGCTGGGGATGAAGGTGATTTTTGCCGAGCACCGGGGAGCTTCATCTTGTCGCGCTGGGTATCTGCCGTTTGAAGACGTTCTGCGGTTGGCGAATGTGATTTCACTCAACTGCCCGCTCAATGAGAGCACGCAGCATCTGATTAATGCGGAGACGCTCGCACTGTGTAAGCCTACCGCGTTTATTATTAACACCGCCAGAGGCGGGCTGATTGATGAGCACGCGCTGGCAGAGGCCTTGCAGCAGCGCGTCATTGCCGGTGCTGCGCTAGACTGCCTGACGCAGGAACCGCCAGCAAAAGACAATCCATTGATGGTCGCGGCGAAAACCTTGCCTAATCTTCTGATTACTCCGCATATCTCCTGGACATCCGCCTCATCGCTGCAATTACTGATGGAAAAGACGATTGAAAATATTGATGAGTATGCTCAGCAGAATGGATATAAATAACGTGTAGTTTGATTTCGCCGGGTATGAAGGAATATTACCCGGCAGAGGAATGATGATATTCATCAATTTTAATTGATTATCAAAATTGAACGTTTCATCGAATTGAATTTTCCCTGTCGATTATCTCTGTCGTTCTCGCTATATCGACAGGGAATGAAAACAGCGTACGTCGGACCTAAAGTGAGAACGTTATTATTTGTGATTATTCTGAACTACTCTTGATTGTATGAGCGAATATTTATTTCTTAATAATAACGGAAGGAAATAATAGCGCGAGTGCAGCGTTAGGTGTCGGCGGTAAAACGCCGCTTAATGAGGGAAGGCATTGGTGAGCTGTATTATGAATCCGCCCCGAATTCGGATGAATGGGGCGGAAGCGAGAAGGTACTGAAATGAGACGTTACTGAACGCGAGAGAGATTAGCGCTTCTGGATATACGTCATGGCGAGCGCGAGCGCCAGAACCAGACCTTTGATGATATCCATCGCGTAATAAGGCACGGAGAGCATCACCAGTCCATTCTGCAAGACGCCAAGAATAACGGCACCGAGCAGCGTACCCAGTGCGTTCGGCTTGCCGGATCCCGCCAGCGAGAAGCCGATGTAAGCCGCGGCAACGGCATCCATTAAATAGCCGCCCCCGGCATTGACCTGCGAAGAGCCTATGCGCGATGCCAGCAAGATGCCGCCCAGTGCCGCGAGTAGTGAAGAAAACACATACGCCTGTACCCGATAACGCGCTGTGCGAATACCCGCCAGTCGCGCGGCTTCTGGGTTACCGCCGATGGCATACATCCGGCGACCGTGCTTGGTAAGGGACAGATAAAGCTGTACCAGTACCGTTACCACCAGCATGATGACAACAATGACCGGTACCTGACCTAGCGTGGCAAAGAATTCAGGAATGACGCCTTCCGCCATTTCGCCGCTAGGCAGCACCATGTTTTGCGTGATGGAACCGCCATAGCTGTAGGTCATCGCCACGCCCTGAATGACGAACAGACTGGCGAGCGTTGCCAGCATATCGGGAATCTTCAGCACGACGATGAGGAAGGCGTTGAATAGCCCGACCAGCGTACACAGCAGCAGCGTCAGGACAATCGCCCCGGTGGTGCCGAATCCATGCCAGACGAAAAGTGAGATAACCAGCGCATTAGCCAGCGAGGCCGTTGACCCTACGGAAAGGTCAAACCCGCCAACGGACAGCGAAATGGAGACGCCAATGGCTATCACCGTGACAATGGCGATAGAACGCAGAATATTGATGATGTTATACGGGTCGAGAAAGTTCTCCGATGCCAGCCCGAAGAGGGCAATCAGCGCAACAACCGTGATCAGCATGCCCCACTTATAGAGAAACTCGAAAACGTGGTGACGGAAGGGGAGCGCCCCGTTAGATGAAAGTGGGTGACTCACGCGGGAGTTCCTCCAGTTGAATATAAAAGTAGGGTTTCTTCGTCAATCTCAGCGGCATTTAGCTCTGCGACAATGCGGCCATCCCATAACACGCAGATGCGATCGCAGAGTCCGACAAGTTCGGAGAACTCGCCCGACGCATAAATAATGCCTTTACCCTGACGGGCGAGGCCGTCAATCAGGGTGAACAAGTCCTGTTTGGCCTTGATATCTACGCCTTTGGTGGGTTCGTCAAAAATCAAAACCTGTGCTTCACTGCGCAGCCACTTGCCTATAGCCACTTTCTGCTGATTCCCACCCGACAGACGCGCCAGCTTTTGCGCCGGACCGGTGGTGCGAACCGCCAGCCGCTCAACGATCTGTTTTGCCCAGTTCAACGCCTTGCGACGGCTGAACAGTCCCCAGCGGGAAAAGCTATCGGTGGCGGTGATGCTGAGATTCATGGTGACGGATTCATCAATAAAAATGCCTTCTTTGCGCCGCTCTTCAGGAACCAGCGCCAGACCCTGTTCGACGGACCGGTGTGGCGAATGCGGTCGCCAGGGTTTACCACGATATTCTCCCTGCGCGATCTGGCTGGGTTCCGCGCCGAACAGCGCTTTGCATAGCTCGGTTTTCCCCGCACCAGCCAGCCCGGCAATGCCCAGAATTTCCCCTTTGCGCAGCGTGAGAGAAATATTGTGCAACAGCGTTTCGTCGTGCAAGCCGGTGACCTGAAGCAGCGTCTCTGCGGCAGGTGTCATTCGGCGCGGTGGGAAGATATCGTCAAGCCGATGCCCCAGCATTCTCTCTACGATAGCTTCACCGCTGAGTCCCTGCATCGCACCGCTGCTGACAAACTCGCCGTCACGCAGAACGGTCAACGTATCGCAGATTTCGCTCAGCTCATGAATACGGTGGGAAATAAACACGATCCCGATGCCATCGGCCTGTAAACGGCGTACCACCTCGAAGAGGCGCGCGCTTTCGGCCTGATCCAGCGGGGCGGTGGGTTCATCCAGAATCAGAAAGCGACATTCGTGAGATAACGCGCGAGCGAGCAGAATTTGCTGTTTCTCAGCGAGCGAGCAGGTATCCAGCCGTTGGCGAACATTGAGGTGAACGCCAAGCTGATCGAGTAGCGTCTGTGCCTGACGATAGATCTGTGGCCAACTCAGCAGATGTCCGTCCTGCGCCAGCGTATCCAGCATAATGTTTTCCGCCACGGACAGCGTGGGGACCAGCGCGACATCGACTTCCTGCTGCACCAGATGAATGCCGTATCGCTTGGCATCACGCGGGGAATGGACATCGACCTGCTTGCCATTAATCAGAATGTCGCCCTGATAGTGATCGTAAGCGCCCGATAAGATCGTCATTAGCGTGGATTTACCCGCGCCGTTTGCGCCAGTCAGGGCATGAATCGAACCACCTTCCAGTGTGAAATTAACCTGCTTGAGGGCGTGGAAACCAGAAAAGGAGATGGAAATGTTGTGCATTTCCAGTCGGCTTTGGGAGGTAGGAATCATGGTCGGTAACGCTCTTGGCGGTCAAGGTCATGAAATAACGGAAAAGAAAGGTAGCACATATCTCAGAGAATTTAATACAGCTTCAAGTGTTTGAGAGTTATTGGCTATGAACGAAAAGGCATAAATTAAATAAAAAAGTTCTTAAGCTGGCGCAAGCAAGTGAATAAGATGGGTTTATCAATAAGGTAGCGCAGCAGATTCATCTATCAGACAAACATAATATAGACCGTGTTCAAGAGAGGGCGCGGCGAGGAAGATTCAAACATGCACACAACGACAGTCCGCGTACAGGTTGGCCCTGCTAACTATTTCTCTTTCTCTGGCGCTATCGATAAGCTGCTGGAATTTTATCCACCGGACGTGCTGGAAAACGCGCTGTGGATCTACGGCGAGCGGGCGATTGCTGCGGCCCGACCGTATTTACCGGCTGAATTCGATGCGCCATCAGCCCGCCGCGTGCAATTTGGTGCGCATTGTAGCGAAGGGGAAGTCGCAAAACTGGTGGCGCAGGCGGGCGATGAATGTCAGGTCGTTATTGGCGTCGGCGGCGGGGCGGTGCTGGATACCGCGAAGGTCGCCGCGCGTCATATCGGTGTGCCGCTGGTGGCTATCCCGACCATTGCTGCGACCTGTGCGGCCTGGACGCCGTTGTCCGTGTGGTACAACGATGCCGGACAGGCGCTGCGCTTCGAGATTTTCACTGATGCTAACCATCTGGTGCTGGTGGAACCGCGGATTATGCTGGCGGCACCGGTGGAATACTTACTGGCTGGCGTCGGTGATACGCTGGCGAAGTGGTATGAAGCCGTCGTTCTCAGTCCTCAGCCGGAAACGCTGCCGCTTTCTGTTCGGCTAGGCTTACAGGCCGCGCTGGATATCCGCAATGTGTTGCTGCAACAAAGTGCTGCAGCGCTGGAAGCCGTCGAGCGTGGTGAACTGACGCAGGATTTTCTGGATGTTGTGGATGCGATCATTGCCGGTGGCGGCATGGTTGGCGGGTTGGGCGAACGCTATACCCGCGTGGCGGCGGCACATGCGGTGCATAACGGTTTAACGGTGTTGCCACAAACTGAACGCTTCCTGCATGGCACCAAGGTGGCTTATGGCATTCTGGTGCAAAGCGCTTTACTGGGCGATAGCGACACACTGCGCCAGTTGAAGGTAGCGTTTAAGGCGTTCGGTTTGCCGACCACACTTGCCGCACTGGACGTGGATATTCACGATCGCGCCGCGCTTCAGGCGGTTATTGCCCGCACCTTGCAGGTAGGGGAATCCATTCATTATCTGCCGTTGACGCTCAATGAAGACGTCCTGCTGGCGGCGTTTAACACCGTTGAGTCTATTGGGGAATAATCGGGTAGAAAGAGAAGGGCGGAGAGTATTCTCCGCCCTAAGGACTATTATTTATCTTTAAAAACTAGGGGTCTTTATCTTTAAAAATCAAGGCTCTTTATCTTCAAAAACTACTGCGTTTTCTCGTAGGGGAATGAATTTTTGATAAAGCTGGCGTAGTAACGGTACTTCGTCTTGCTTGCCATCAGCTCTTCATAAATCATGCGTGCTACGCCGCTGTAGAGATAGATGCTCCCATTTAGTAATTCGACTTCCAATTGGCTTTTTTCTGCATCATATCCAACTGAAAATAACTCTGTTGATGAAACTCGTTTTCTCTGCAAAATTAATCACTCCCAACGTATCAATGCCGCATCCTGACGGTATACCACCTTTTAGCTATAGCGTGTTATAGCTCGAAATATATCGGGGGTAAACAGCAGCATATCGTTATCAGTGCATGAATAATCAGTAAACGCTCACAGAATGCTTGCTCTGTCGTCCATTGGCCAGCTTTGTTTGTCGCTGTCGCTGAGGGGATATCCCGATTGGATTGTTAATCCTGAGCGAGAGCCCGCTGAAAAGCTGGCTGGCTTTCTATCCGATCAATGTATTGTTTGATATGCGGGTAGTGGCTGAAATCCAAACGCGTTTTCGCCAACACCAGTGGGACGGCCATTTGTATATCGGCACCGCTGAGCGACGCTCCCGCAAACCACTCTTGTTTACTCAAATGCTGTTCGATGAACTGAAGCTGTGTCGTCAGCCGCGGCACAATAAAGGCCTGCTCGATGCTTTGCACAATTTTGCGTGCAATGGGGCGGATGAAAAATGGCATTGGTGCGGATTCTGTTTTCGCCAAGACTAAACGCATTACTAGCAGCGGCATGAGTGAGCCTTCCGCAAAATGCAGCCAGAAGCGGTAATCCAGCAGTGCTTGTCCGCTCTGTGGGCGCAGCCTTCCGTTGCCGTAAGTCTCAATCAGGTATTCTACAATGGCGCCGGATTCGGCAATCGTGAGTTCGCCATCGGTAATCACCGGTGATTTCCCCAACGGGTGAATTTGTTTAAGTGATGCTGGGGCACTAAACGTTTTTGGGTCACGCGCGTAGCGAATGATTTCATAGTCAACGCCCAGCTCTTCCAACAGCCAGGTTACGCGGGTCGAACGGGATTTTTCGAGGTGATGAACGTGTATCATCAAGGTTTCCTTTTTTTCTTTTTTTATCCGTCATGTTGCACGCGGCAGGTGCGCTCATGTCTTTCAGGGGTTATGACGATGGACTCATTACAGGGAGAGAAAACGCGCTCAGGAGATTCCTGAGCGCGGCGCTCAACAAGGTAAGCATAGCACCATTAGTCGAAGCGCTATTCTTCCAATAACTATTCTTCCAATAAATAGCGGGCGTGGAAGCGCAGATGATCTTCGATGAAACTGGCGATGAAGAAATAACTGTGGTCATAGCCAGACTGTGTCCGCAGCGTCAGCGGCCAGTCATACTGGCTTGCCAGTTCTTCCAGTTTCGCCGGTTGCAGCTGATCGGGAAGGAACTGATCGCAATCGCCCTGATCGACCAGCATGGGAAGCTTCTTCTGGCTATTTGCCAGCAAATGGCAGCTGTCATACTGCAACCACTGCGTTTCATCCTCGCCGAGGTAGGCGGTCAGCGCCTTGCGTCCCCAGGGGACCTGACTTGGGTTAACGATCGGGGCGAACGCCGACGCAGACTGGAATTGGTCCGGGTTGCGTAGCGCCAGCATCAGCGCGCCGTGGCCGCCCATCGAATGCCCACTGATGGACTGACGGCGATTCACATTAAAATGTTGCTGGACTAACGCCGGCAATTCACTGCTGATGTAGTCATACATCCGATAGTGTGCCGCCCAGGGAGCCTGCGTGGCATTCACGTAGAATCCCGCCCCCTGACCCAGATCGTATCCCGCGTCGTCTGCTACGCCATCGCCTCGCGGGCTGGTGTCCGGCATAACCAGCACCAGACCCAGCTCGGAGGCAACGCGCTGCGCACCGGCTTTTGTCGTAAAGTTTTCGTCGTTGCAGGTTAACCCAGACAGCCAGTAAAGCACGGGCGGCGGTGTGTCATCCTGTGTCGGTGGCAGATAAATGCTGAACGTCATTGCGGTGTTCAGCGTTTCTGACACATGGCGGTAGCGCTGTTGCCAACCGCCAAACATACGGTGTTCTTCCAGCAGTTCCAGTGATGAGATCATCGCTGTACAGCCTCCTTTATTCTGTTCCTGACAGTATCGTAATTAACCGAAATGAATCACAGAGCGAATCGATTTACCTTCGTGCATTAAATCGAATGCCGTGTTGATCTCGTCCAGCCCCATGGTGTGGGTGATGAAATCATTCAGCGGGAATTCACCTTTCAGGTAACGATCGACAATGCCTGGCAGCTCGCTACGGCCTTTCACGCCACCGAAAGCAGAACCGCGCCATACGCGACCGGTCACCAGTTGGAACGGACGAGTGGCGATTTCTTCACCTGCACCGGCCACGCCGATGATGATGGATTCACCCCAGCCTTTATGACAGCACTCTAGTGCGGAACGCATGACATTGACGTTACCGATACACTCGAAGGAGAAGTCCACGCCGCCATCGGTCAATTCAACGATGACGTCCTGAATCGGTTTATCGTAATCTTTCGGGTTGATCAGATCGGTAGCACCCAGTTTACGTGCCAGATCGAATTTGCTGGTGTTGAGATCGACACCGATGATGCGTCCGGCACCTGCCATTTGCGCACCGATAATCGCCGACAGACCAATGCCGCCGAGGCCGAAAATCGCAACGGTATCGCCCGCTTTCACTTTTGCGGTATTCAGCACGGCACCCATACCTGTAGTGACGCCACAGCCCAGCAGGCAAACTTCTTCCAGTGGTGCTTCTTTATTCACTTTCGCCAGCGAAATTTCAGGCACAACGGTGTGCTCTGCGAAGGTTGAAGTGCCCATGTAATGGAAAATCGGCTGGCCGTTTTTGGAGAAACGGGTTGTGCCGTCCGGCATCAGGCCTTTACCCTGCGTGGAACGAATAGCCTGACACAGGTTGGTTTTACCGGAGCGGCAGAATTTACATTCGCCACATTCTGGGGTGTAAAGCGGAATAACGTGATCGCCAACGGCAACGCTGGTCACGCCTTCCCCGATGGCTTCGACAATCCCGCCGCCTTCATGGCCAAGAATCGCCGGGAACACGCCTTCAGGATCTTTGCCGGACAGCGTGTAGGCATCCGTGTGGCATACGCCGGTTGCGACGATGCGCACCAATACTTCACCTTTCTGCGGTGGCATCAGATCCACTTCTTCAACCGACAGGGGCTGGTTGGGACCCCAGGCGATAGCGGCACGGGTTTTAATCATTTGCATGGTGGAGGCTCCTAATGGCATTCCGTTATGGGTGGTAAATTGAATGACAGGACGTAGCATTGCTCACGGTATCGTCCTGTCTTGAAAATGGCTGCTCAGGGAAATTAATGGGTTCATTCCGACTGAGCGGGTGGTTCAATGATGCTGCCCTGTTCAATAATGAGTTTTTTAAGCGCCTCGACATTCGGGCCGAAGGCGTCGCGTCGCCAGACAAGCCAGGTAGACGCGGCGGCGATGTCGGACGGTAATTCATGCACCTGAACGCGTGTGCCTGCGGGCAGCGATTCAAGAACGGCATACGGGAGCATGGCGAGTCCGGCACCGCTGGCGACACAGGCAAGCATGGCATGGTATGAGTGGATTTCCATGATCGTGCCAGGTACTACGCCATCCTGCTGGAACCAGCTCTCAAGGCGTTTTCTATAGGAACAGCTGGGACGGAAGGCAAACAGCGTATCGTTGCAGGCATCCCGCGCATGGGTGATCGGCGCGTGCGCAGGGTCAGATATCAGCACTAACCGTTCCGTAAAACACGAACACCCATTCAGCTCATCGTAGACGACGGGGCCATCGACTAACGCTGCCGCTAATGTTCCCGCGCGCACGCGCTCAATGATTTCCCCCGATGTACCGGTATTCAGGGACAGCGAAACATTGGGGTAACGCTGATGATAAGCCGCTAATAGCGGAGGCAAACGGGTTGCCGCGGTACTTTCCATCGAACCGAGCGCGAAATTACCGGCAGGTTCCCCCGTGCGCGTCATGCTGATCGCTTCCTCACTAAGCGCCAGAATGCGCTGTGCATAGCATAAGAAATTGTGGCCAATAGGGGACAGGCGCAGGCGCTGCTTCTCACGGATAAACAGATCGGTGCCCAGCTCTTGTTCCAACTGGCGCAGTCGCGTGGTCAGATTTGAGGGTACCCGATGAAGCTGCTCTGCGGCGCGCGCGCGACGGAGCCCGTTTCGGCGACGAGACAGAACATGCGGAGCTGGGTCAAATCCATATCTTTCTCTTTTCGTAATGAACTTGTGAGTGATTATTCATTTTTTGTGAAGTGTAGCGGCAAGTGGTGCATTTCGCAACTGGCTTACGCCACACTGATGCGAACGCAACGTAAACCCAGTGTGGTGAAATGTGCTCTGAATGATAAAAATGACGGACGTAATTATCATCAGGATTAATAGTGGAGAGATGACAAAGAGAAGAAAGCGATAAAATGATCGCGGCCGGAATTAATAGCACCCAATCAACTATTACCCCGAATAGGGCATATTTTCTAATGAATAGGGCAGAATGAAAAAATAAGAATAATCACAGAAAAATAAAACCGTATTTTATCCTGACGCAATATCGGAAGCGCGAAAATAAATAGATAATTAAAATAAACAGTTAAATGTGAAGATAAATTGTTGTATCAGAGCAATAGCCAGAAACTATCGCAATTCTTCATTTTTATCGCATTTGTTGATGTAAAGGCGTAAAGTGCCCGCCTACAGTGCCGATAAAGTTAATGTATAATAGGAATGCTTTATCATTATTGTAAGGAAGTGTGTCTTTTTGTCATTAAAGGAAAATAACTCTAACTAATGAGAGCCTCTGCTCTTCATTAAATGACGTAACACCCGGCGTATTTCCAATTAAAAATGTGCGGCTATCTTGCAGAAAGCGCAGAGGAAAATCGCCAGATAATTTATAGGAGTCTTCTGTGAATTTTTTAAAAAATATCACCATCAGGGCAATGCTTTTAACAATATTGGGTCTGTTTCTGATTGTATGGGGAGGGGCATCTTTCTTTACCACCACCTCATTAAGCAGTATGACCAAACTATTGGAGTCCAGCGAAACTCAGCGTAAAAACGTAGAGATGCTGGTAAAAGGCAATGACCAGTATTTTCGTACGGTTACTCGCCTTTTACGCTCCATGGATTTCCAGCAAACGGGCGAAACGGCGGAAGCAGAAAAAGTATTTACGGCAGCTACTACCGCGTTTAAAAACACGTCAGATCAACTCGCTGCGTTTAAAGCCGCTGGGCATGTCGGCGTCGATAAAGAAACGGCAGACAGTATGATCGCCGCGTGGACCCAGCTATTGGATAACGGGTTGACGCCGATGCTGAATGCCGCGCGTGAGAATCGTCAAGAGGAGTTCCGTCAGCTTTTCCGTAAAACCTACCCGCCGCTGAGCGTGGCGTTTGGCGCGAATATGGATAAATACCAGAGCGCGATTATTTCGTCGTCAGAGCGGTCAATGAACGAGGTCTACGACCTGGTTGGCTGGAGTAACCATATTCTGCTGGGTGCGGCGGTTATTGGGCTGCTCATCCTGCTGTTGACGGACCGCTATCTGGTGAACTATCTGGTCAAGCCATTGAATATGATTAAAAGCTATTTCCAGGTGCTGGCCGCCGGGCAGCTTGGTCACCCACTTGAAGAGTTTGGCCGCAACTGTGCTGGACAGTTGATTCCTTATCTAAAAGAGATGCAGGGTAGTCTGGTTAATACCGTTTCCATCATCCGTGACAGTTCTGCATCGATTCATCAGGGCTCAAGCGAAATCAAAAGCGGTAACAACGATCTGTCCGCACGTACCGAGCAGCAGGCTGCCGCACTGGAGCAGACCGCGGCCAGTATGGAAGAGCTGAGCGCTACGGTGAAACAGAATGCCGACAACGTCCATCAGGCGACCAAGCTGGCGCAGGACGCTTCTGTTGCGGCGAAGAAAGGTGGGGACGTCACGGCTGATGTGATGGCGACGATGGCAAGTATTACGACAAGTTCGAAGAAAATTGCCGACATCACCAGCGTCATTAACGGTATTGCCTTCCAGACCAATATTCTGGCGTTGAACGCGGCGGTAGAAGCTGCCAGAGCTGGTGAACAAGGCCGCGGCTTTGCGGTGGTAGCGGGTGAAGTTCGCAATCTGGCGCAGCGCAGTGCGCAGGCGGCGAAAGAAATTGAAAGCCTGATTACGGAATCGGTTGAACGTATCAACGTGGGTTCGAATCAGGTTACACAAACCGGTGAAGCGATGGATTCCATCATTTCCGCGATTACCCGTGTGAACGATCTGATGGGAGAAATTGCCTCGGCGTCGGATGAGCAGAGCCGTGGTATTACGCAGATTGGTCAGGCTGTTACTGAGATGGATGGCGTCACACAGCAGAACGCCTCTCTGGTACAGGAATCAGCCGCCGCTGCGGCATCACTGGAAGATCAGGCACGTCAGTTAACTGAGGCAGTATCGGTATTCCAGCTGTCGGCCGCTGATGCCCCTCGGCGTTCTCAGCAGCGTTTGGCGGAAGCGCCAGCAGCGCAGAAACCGATGTTATTAGCCGCCGCTGGTGGTAAGAAAGGTAACGCTAACGATAACTGGGAAACCTTCTGATAACCCCACAACACGCGGCGTCAGGGCGCTGACCGCCGCAAAAGTCAGGTGATTTATCGTTAAAAGCACTGGGATATCCTCCCGGTGCTTTTTTGTTTATCACTGACTTTTTTGTTTATCACTGAATAGTTACGACGGAATAGGCGTTTTTTTGTGCAGATGATTCGACCTTGTTACTGCACATGGGTACATTCGCCACGCTTGATAACTTGAATCTATTTCAACAATCATGACATACAATCGCTGGATAATCGTGACTCTCTCAACTAGAGTGTTGACGGCGCTAGGGTCTGATCAGGGCCGTGCGATAGGCATAGTTACACCTGCAGGAGAATAATAATGTCATCACTAAGTAAAGAAGCCGTTATGGTGCACGAAGCGCTACTGGCACGTGGTCTGGAAACGCCGCTGCGTGGGGCGTTGTTGGATCGGGATACGCGTAAGCAACGTATTGCCGAACATATGACGGAAATTATGAATTTGCTGAGCCTCGATCTGAGCGATGACAGCCTGGCTGAAACACCGACGCGTATCGCCAAAATGTACGTTGATGAAATATTCTCCGGTTTGGACTACGCCAACTTCCCCAAAATCACCATCATTGAAAACAAAATGAAGGTCGATGAGATGGTTACCGTACGGGATATCACGCTGACCAGCACCTGTGAACACCATTTCGTGACGATCGATGGGAAAGCGACGGTGGCGTATATTCCGAAAGATGGCGTCATTGGCTTGTCGAAGCTCAACCGAATCGTCCAGTTTTTCTCTCAGCGCCCTCAGGTGCAGGAACGATTAACGCAGCAGATTCTGATTGCGCTACAAACGCTGTTGGGAACCAACAACGTTGCGGTCTCGATTGATGCGGTGCACTACTGCGTGAAGGCGCGCGGCATTCGTGATGCGACCAGTGCCACGACCACAACATCGCTCGGTGGTCTGTTTAAATCCAGCCAAAATACGCGTCAGGAATTCTTACGCGCGGTACGTCACCACAATTAAGCCTTCTTATTGACGATGATGAAGAAAATGCGCTTTGTCATCGTCAAATCAGTAAGCATCTTCGCTTTTTCTCTGTATCTGCATACAATCGCTACTTCGATGATTTGAAAATGTAATTTGTATGCCTTCTCACTCTATACCGTCACCTCATTCGCCACCCTCGCGGATCGTTGCGCTGGATTTTGCCCGCGGCATCGCCATTTTAGGCATTTTACTGCTGAATATTACGGCGTTTGGTTTACCGCATGCGGCCTACCTGAATCCCGCCTGGCAAGGGGAACCCACGCTGTCTGATGTCTTAACCTGGGCGGCGATGGATTTGCTTGCGCAGGCGAAATTTCTGACGCTGTTTTCTCTTCTTTTTGGCGCAGGATTACAACTGCTGCTGTCGCGGGGAAAACGCTGGGTACATGCACGCCTGTTCTGGTTGATGATCATCGGTCTGATTCATGCCATTTTCCTGTGGGATGGCGATATTTTACTCGACTATGCGCTGATTGGACTGGTGTGTTACGGCATGATTCGTCATGCGGAAAGCAGCCGGTTGCTAATGCGGACGGGGGCGGTTCTGTATGTGGTGGGCATTGGCGTACTTTTTGTGTTGAGCCAGATTCTGAGCCTGCAACCGGGACGATTTTGGCTGCCGGGTATGGCCGATGTCGCCTATGAATCTTACTGGCGGGCGTTAGGTGGGCCGGAAGCGTGGGGAAATCGCGTCGATCTGCTAACGGAAAGTCTGTTGTCGCTGGGCGTGCAGTACGGCTGGCTGCTGGCGGGGTCGATGCTATTGGGGGCTGGGTTAATGCGCAGCGGCTGGCTGAAAGGTGAATTCAGCACGGCACACTATCGTAAAGTTGCACTGTGGCTGATTCCGCTGGGTGTGGTGATTAACAGCGTTGGCGTAGTGGGGCAGTGGCTAGTGGACTGGGAATATCGCTGGAGTGGGCTGTTATTGCAGATTCCGCGCGAGCTGAGTTCACCTTTGCAGGCGATAGGGTATCTGGCGCTGTGTTACGGCTTTTGGGCCACACTGTGTCAATCGCGCATAACCTACTGGATTACAGATGTCGGGCGTATGGCGTTAACCAATTATTTGCTGCAAACGCTAATTTGCGTCGCGTTGTTTAATCAGCTTGGCCTGTTTATGGCGTTCAGCCGTCTGCAACTGCTGGCACTGGTTCCCGCTATTTGGATCGTCAATCTGGTGTTCTCTCACTACTGGCTGCGCTATTTTCGTCAGGGGCCGCTTGAATGGTTATGGCGTACGCTCACCAATGCGATAGGAAAAACGGCGTAGAGAAAGACGCTACGGCGCGGCCTGCTCGTGGTGAGGTTCGGATTCAGGCTCGGTTTTTGCCGGTTGCTCCGGTTTAACCTGATGCGCTGGCGCAGGAAGCACCTGTTCCGGCAAGACGGCAGGGTAATCTGGGGCATCCTCTGGGATGGTATGTTCAGCGGGAATCGGCACCTGCGGCCCTAAAAAACGCGGTTCACGTTTCAGGATATACAGATCGAACAGCGCGCCCAAACGAGCACCAAATTCACGAACCCGCACGGTCATCATGTTTTTCGGTGAGGGCACGGCGTAACACTGTGCCTGAATACCCAGGTGCAGCGCGATGAATAGCGCACGCTCACAGTGGAAACGCTGGGTTATGATGGTGAAATCGTTGGTATCAAACACTTTGCGCGTTCTGACGATGGAGTCCAGCGTACGGAACCCCGCATAGTCCAGCACGATGTCCGAAGGTGGAACGCCTGCGGCGATCAAATCGCGACGCATCGTCATCGGTTCATTGTAACTTTGTAGCGCGTTATCACCGCTTAATAGCAGATAGCTGACTTTACCGCTGTTGTAAGCGTTAATCGTCCCTTGCATGCGGAACAGGTAATACTGATTGATTACGCCGGTACGGTAGTATTTCGCGGTACCTAATACGACGCCGACCTGACGTTTCGGCAAGGTCTGCAGCTCATCGTAAATAAACGGCGCGGTTTTCCAGCTGATCCAACGATCGAGGGCAAAAGCAGAGAGCAGCAGCACGCCAATGAGGGCTAACAAACCGAATGTCAGGCGTTTCCACATGCTTATGCCTCAGGTAAGGCGAGTAGACTAATCATGCCCCAAGGCTACTTTACCTGACAGGGGGACGCAAGACGAAGGCGAGGAACGGGCGGTTTATTGATTGAATTTTCAGCGTTCGGGACGAGATGGCATAAAAATAAAACGCCAGCCTTTCGAGCTGAAAAGCTGGCGTGACAAGAGTATTAAACTCGGCTACCCCACAGATCGTACTCGTCTGCGTGTTCGACTTTCACTTTAACGATGTCACCGACTTTCACGCCAGTTTCGCCGTTCAGGTAAACCGCGCCGTCAATCTCAGGGGCATCGGCCATGCTGCGACCAATCGCGCCTTCTTCGTCGATTTCATCGATCAGCACCAGCACTTCACGGCCAATTTTATCCTGCAAACGCTGGGTAGAAATCGCCTGCTGAAGCTGCATGAAGCGGTGGAAACGCTCTTCTTTGATCTCTTCCGGCACCTGATCCGGCAAGGCATTTGCCGATGCGCCTTCGACTGGGCTGAATTTAAAGCAGCCCACGCGGTCAAGCTTGGCTTCTGTCAGGAAGTCGAGCAGCATCTGGAAATCTTCTTCCGTTTCGCCGGGGAAGCCGACAATAAAGGTAGAACGCAGCGTTAAATCCGGGCAGATTTCGCGCCAGCGCTTAATGCGCTCCAGCGTTCTTTCTACTGCGCCAGGGCGTTTCATCAGCTTGAGAATTTTCGGGCTGGCGTGCTGGAGCGGAATGTCCAGATAAGGCAGGATTTTGCCTTCCGCCATTAATGGGATCACATCGTCTACGTGCGGATACGGGTAGACATAGTGCAGGCGCACCCACACGCCGAGCGATGCCAGTTGCTCACACAGGCTGACCATGCTGGTTTTGACCGGTTGCCCGTTCCAAAAGCCAGTACGTTGCTTCACATCTGCGCCGTACGCTGAGGTATCCTGAGAAATCACCAGCAGCTCTTTTACTCCGGCATCGACCAGACGTTTTGCTTCATCCAACACCGAGCCGATTGGACGGCTGTCCAAATCGCCACGCATAGAAGGGATGATGCAGAACGTACAGCGGTGGTTACAGCCTTCTGAAATTTTCAGATAGGCATAATGGCGTGGCGTGAGTTTGACTCCCTGCTCGGGAACTAAACTGGTAAACGGGTTATGCGTCGGTTTAGGGACGTATTGATGTACGTGCGACAGCACCTGCTCATAGCTGTGCGGACCGGTAATTTCCAGAACCTTGGGATGCACTTCGCGTATTTGATTTTCTTTGGCACCCAAACAGCCTGTTACGATAACTTTACCGTTCTCATTCAGCGCTTCGCCGATAGCTTCCAGCGACTCTTGTACGGCGCTGTCAATAAAACCACAGGTATTGACGATCACCAGCTCAGCGTCGTCATAACGTGGGACGACCTGATAACCTTCAGTACGCAGTTCGGTCAGAATCCTCTCGGAGTCGACGAGGTTTTTCGGGCAACCGAGGGAAACAAAGCCGATACGTGGTTGTTGCATATTATTCGCTCACAAAATAAACAGAAAATAAAAACCGGAGGATTCTACACCATAGTTGATTATCCTTATAGTCAGTGGTGTAAAACTCAGCATTTTATCGCTGTGAAGATGACGTTTTTAATGAGCGATTTCTTCAATAAATGTAAACCTTGCCACGTTTTTTTGCACAAACACGGCCTGCCGCCTAAATTTACAGGACTTTTGTTGGATGGAGACAACGCTATGCCTTATCGCCTGATGCCTCGCAATTCTGCTTCATACACCCTGTTACGACGATTTTCTGCTGCGCCACATTGGCTGCTGCTTAGCGCAACGCTTCTGTTTTCCAGCCAGCTCTTAGCGGCGGAACCGAAAGTGACGGAATTGCAGGATAAGCTGGATCACCCGTGGTCATTAGCGTTTTTGCCGGAAGATCAGGGAATTCTGATTACGGAACGCGCCGGGAATTTGCGCTTATGGAAAGCGGGCAGCGCGCTGTCTGCGCCGATAGCCGGCGTACCGAAGGTCTTTGCTAAATCACAGGGCGGATTGCTGGAAGTCGCGCTATCACCGGATTTTGCGCAGAATCGACGCATCTACCTGAGCTTTGCCGAAGAAGGGAGCGAGGGTAAAGCGGGGACCGCTGTCGGCTATGGCAAACTTTCCGAGGATAATAAGCGGTTAGAGAATTTCACGGTCTTCTTCCGTCAGGAACCGAAGCTGTCGACGGGTAACCACTTCGGCGGCAAGCTGGCCTTTGATCGACAAGGGCATCTGTTTATCGCACTGGGCGAAAACAACGAACGCCCGACAGCACAAGATCTGGATAAATTACAGGGCAAAATTGTTCGTCTGACCGCGGAGGGTAAAGTACCGTCCGATAACCCGTTTGTGAACACACCTAACGCACGGCCGGAAATCTGGTCTTACGGACATCGCAACCCGCAGGGATTGGCGATTAATCCGTGGTCTGGCGTGCTGTGGGAAAATGAACATGGCCCGAAAGGCGGCGATGAAATTAACATTCCCAAAGCGGGCGAAAATTACGGCTGGCCGATTGCAACGCATGGCATTAACTATTCTGGGCTGAAGATTCCAGAAGCGAAAGGAAAAGAGATTGCCGGTATGGTGAATCCCGATTTCTATTGGGAGAAGTCACCGGGCATCAGCGGAATGGCCTTCTATAACAGCGATCGTTTCCCGCAGTGGAAAAACTCAGTCTTTATCGGCGCGCTGGCAGAGAAGAACCTGATTCGGTTGACGCTTGATGGCGACAAAGTCGCGTCCCAAGAACGCTTGCTGGGCGACCGCGGTGAACGTATCCGCGACGTAAGACTGGGGCCAGACGGCTACCTCTATCTGCTGACCGATCACGACAATGGCAAATTGCTGAAAGTCGGGCTGGAGTAATAAATCAGGCACCTTACGGTGCCTGCTTGACTTAAGACAGCGGAATCATGACGTGCTTTTGATATGCCGGGCGTTCGGTGAGTTGCTGATACCAGCGTTCCAGATGAGGATGCGACTGTTGTTCAATCGGCATATTCAGCCAGCCGTAAGCAATACAGCCTAGCGGAATATCGCCAATGCCGAATTGATCGCCGGATAGCCAAGGCTGATTAGCCAGCACGGTATCCACAATATCGAACAAACGTTCGCATTCGGCGATGCCTTTCTGTACCAATGCGGTATCGCGTTTTTCCGGTGGCGTACGCACGATATTAATGAACACTGGCCCGAAGGAGAAGGCGAGAGAGGTTGCCCAGTCCATCCATTTTTCGGCACTGGCGCGCTTGCCCGGATCGGCAAGATACAGCGAATCCTGACCGTACTGTGCCGCCAGATAACGTACGATGGTATTCGATTCCCACAGCACCAGATCGTCGTCACGTAAACAGGGGATGAGGCCATTAGGATTCATCGCCAGATAGTCGGCTTCATGGTTAAGACCAAATTGTCCGCCTGCCACAATATGCTGATAAGGCAGCGCAAGTTCTTCCGCACACCACAGGACTTTCTTTACGTTGGTCGAGTTATCACGACCCCAAATCGTTATCATAGTTGCCCCCTTTCTTCGTGAAGCCTGCCCCGGTTATCCGCGACAGTCGATGAGAAATAATGATATGCCTTTTTAGTCTTTATGATTTAACTCGTCATTCTTAATAATGACAGCAAGTTACATTCAGACAGGAAAGTTACACAATGACATTGACGCATTCTGTTCGCGCCGCGCTGGGCATCACACTGCTTGCCGCCGGTATGCAACTGGCGCTGGCCAGCAGCGATCCACAAACGATCACGTTTGGCGTAGCACCCGGGCCGTATGGCGACATGGTGAATCTGGCCATCAAACCTGAGCTGGTGAAAAAAGGCTACAAGGTCGTCGTGCGTGAATTCAGCGATTACGTTCAGCCCAATCTGGCGCTGGCCAACGGCAGCATTGATGCCAACCTCTTCCAGCATACGCTGTATCTGGAAAAATTCGCCGCCGATAAAGGGTTAAAAATTTCCCCACTGATTACCGTACCGACAGCCAGCATGGGCTTCTACTCGAAGAAAATCAAATCGCTGGATGAGCTGAAAAAAGGAGACGTGGTCACGCTCTCTAACGATGCCACTAATCTGGCGCGCGGTCTGCGTTTCCTGCAATCGATAGGGTTGGTTACGATCAAAGCCGATATCGATCCGACCAAAGCATCTGAGAAGGATATTCTTGAAAACCCGCGCGGCTTGGTCTTCAAACCGATGGAAGCTGCGCAGTTACCCCGCACGCTGGATAGCGTGACGGCATCGCTGGTGAACGGTAATTTTGCGCTGGCGTCCGGAATGAAACTGTCATCGGCTATCAAGCTGGAAACGCTGGATGAGAACCTGAAAAATATTATTGCTGTGCGTACCGACGATCTCGATAAGCCATTTGTTAAAGATACCAAAGCGATTGTGGAATCACCGGCGTATGCTGCGGTGATCAACGATCCGGCGTTGATGTATAGCCAGTTCCAGAAACCAGAGTGGATGCAGGCGAAAACGCCAGCGCCCACACAGTAAGTTTTAGGCTACATAGAATATCTTTTGGCCGGTCTATGACCGGCTTTCTTCTTTTCCGCTCAGGCCAGGAGTTTGCGGATAATGATTCAGCTAGAAGGGGTAAGCGTTGACTTCTCACAAGGGAAGCAACCAGAAAACCGCGCGGTAGACAGCGTGACGTTGCACATCCAACGGGGCGAGGTCTACGGGATTGTCGGCACTAGCGGCGCGGGGAAAAGCACGCTGCTGAGGACCATTAATCTCTTGCAGCGACCGACTGCGGGTCGCGTGCTCGTCAATGGCGTGCTCATCAGCGAATTAGCGGGGCAGCCGCTGCGAGAACAGCGCCAGAAGATCGGCATGATCTTTCAGCATTTCAACCTGATGCAGACGCGTACCGTGGCGGAAAACGTGGCGTTCAGCCTGAAAGCCGCTGGGAAATCCAGCGCGGCTATCGCGGCGCGCGTGCCGGAAATCCTGAACGTGGTAGGGCTGGCGGATAAAGCGTCGTCTTATCCGACGCAGCTCAGCGGCGGTCAGAAACAGCGTGTAGGTATCGCCAGAGCCATTGCCAACGAGCCCGAAGTGTTGCTGTGCGATGAGCCAACGTCGGCGCTCGATCTGGAAACCTCAGCCGCTATTCTGGCGCTGTTGAAAGAGATTAACGAGACTCTGGGCATTACTATCGTGCTGATTTCTCATGAGATGAGCGTGATTAAGGCCGTCTGCGATCGCGTGGCGGTAATGACGGGTGGGCGGGTTGTAGAAGAGGGGGATGTTTTCGATATCTTTGCGACGCCACAGCACGCATTTACGCGTCAACTGGTATCCCACACGCTCGATCTTGCATTGCCGCCTCGCTTGTTGGTGGATTTACAGGGCACATTACTGAAGATTCTGTTCGTTGGCGAATCGGCGGAGCAACCCGTGCTGTCGGACGTGGCGACGCGTTTTGGCGTGTCCGTTAACATTCTGCACGGCAAGATCGAATACATTGGTAATCGTGCGCTAGGCATCCTCGTCGCGCTACTAGCTCATCCATCCGACCCCGAAAAAGTGACTGAAGCCGTAGAACATATTCAGGTAAGAACAGCGAACGTGGAGGTGCTACATGGCTGATTTATGGATCGATCTGGTTGCGGCGTTTGGCGAAACGTTCCAGATGGTGGGGATCTCCACGCTGCTCGCCGTGATTGGCGGTTTACCGCTGGGGCTGCTCATTTACGTCACTGACAGGAACCTGTTCTGGCAAAACCGCGCCGTTTATCTGTTTGGCACGGTGCTGGTGAATATTATCCGTTCTATTCCTTTCGTGATTCTGTTGGTCTTGCTGCTACCGCTGACGCAGCTTCTCTTAGGCAATACGATTGGGCCTGTAGCGGCCGCGGTGCCGATGTCGGTCGCCGCGATCGCGTTTTATGCGCGTTTGGTGGATAGCGCGCTGCGTGAAATCGACCCCGGTATCGTGGAAGCGGCCGAAGCATTTGGAGCCAGCCCGATGCGTATTATTGGCACGGTGCTGCTGCCAGAGGCGAAAGCGGGACTATTGCGTGGCCTGACGATCACGCTAGTGAGCCTTATTGGCTATTCGGCGATGGCGGGTATTGTCGGCGGCGGTGGAGTGGGGGATTTGGCGATCCGCTTCGGCTATTACCGCTATGAAACCGAGGTGATGGTGATTACGGTTATTGCGCTGGTTATTCTGGTACAGGTGGTACAGACGTTGGGTGACTGGCTGTCAAAACGTGCTGATAAGCGCGAACGCCGCTAAGGGGATGTCCATCACTGGCACGGGGGAGGCTACGCAGCCACGTCCCTCGTGCTATCCGTTATTTTTCTGGTAGTCCTGCTGTCTGCATTTTCAGACATTCCTTAATTCCCCTAAGTCCTTTTTTTATCTGCGTTTTTTTAGAAGCTTTCATTTCTTTGACTATCTTTACAGAATGAACGGTTTTCATCCCAGAGATGACGCGTTACCTTTATATGTTGCTAAAGTTTTCAAAACATATTGAAAATTAAGAATTTTTAACGACTGATGGATATCGCGGCGAACTCATGAAAACAACTCCTTTTCTGACCAGACTCACGTCTTTCTCTGTAGGTACGGTATTGCTTGTTGGTTTAGTGCCATTCACCTATGCGGAACAGTTGCCAGCGGTACCGCAGATTGATGCTAAAGCCTATATCCTGATCGATCACCACAGCGGTAAAGTGCTGGCGGAAAGCAATGCTGATGAGCGTCTTGACCCTGCCAGCCTGACAAAGATTATGGCGAGCTATGTGATTGGGCAGGCGATCAAATCCGGTAAAATTCGTCCGACGGATGAAGTGACCGTCGGAAAAGATGCCTGGGCAACCGGTAATCCGGCGTTGCGTGGCTCGTCGCTGATGTTCCTTAAGCCGGGCGACCGTATCCCCGTTTCTGAGTTAAATAAAGGCATTGTCATTCAGTCCGGCAATGATGCCAGCATCGCGCTGGCGGATTACGTCGCGGGTAGTCAGGATGCGTTCGTTAGCCTGATGAACAATTATGCGAAGGCACTTAACCTGACCAATACGAATTTTCGGACCGTGCACGGTCTCGATGCGCCAGGGCAGTACAGCACCGCACGTGATATGGCGCTGTTAGGGCAGGCGCTGATTCGCGATGTGCCGGAAGAATACGCGTTGCACAAGGAAAAAGAGTTCACCTTCAATAATATTCGCCAGCCTAACCGCAACCGTCTGCTGTGGAGCACTAACCTGAATGTGGACGGTGTGAAAACCGGCCACACCAGCGGGGCAGGACACAATCTGGTGGCCTCGGCCACCGAAGGCAATATGCGCCTGATTTCCGTGGTGCTGGGCGCGCAAACGGATGCCATTCGCTTCCGTGAAAGTGAGAAACTGCTCACCTGGGGCTTCCGCTTTTTTGAAACGGTAACGCCTATCAAGACGGATGCGCCTTTTACTACGCAGCGGGTCTGGTTTGGTACTGAGAAAGAGGCGCGACTCGGCGTCGCACAGGATGCTGCACTGACCATTCCGAAAGGGCAAATGAAAAACCTGAAGGCCAGTTTTACGCTAAATCAGCCGCAGCTTTCCGCACCACTGACCAAAAATCAGGTTGTCGGCACTATCGACTTCCAACTGGACGGTAAGAGCGTCGGGCAACGCGAACTGGTCGCGATGGATGATATCCCTGAGGCTGGTTTCTTTAGCCGCCTCTGGGATACGGTGATGATGAAGGTGCAGCAGTGGTTCGGTGGGCTATTCAGCTAAGAGTCTATCCCATTAGGGCTATTTTATTTGCCATTTTGAACCTGGGCAGTGCTCAAAATCCTCACGTACTACGTGTACGCTCCGGTTTTTGCGCGCTGTCCGTGTCCAAACTGGCTGCACCAATAACGCCTACTCGGACAGACTCTAATTTCCAGGGTGGATTAACTGAATACTGTTATTGGAAAAATAGCGTAAATAGGCGTCGCTAGGGGCGCTGTCGGAAATGACGGTGTCAAACAGCGTCATCGGGCCAATGCAGGCGCGTTTAATCTGACCGAACTTGCTGCTGTCCGCCACTAGAATGATTCGCTGTGCGGTTGCCATCGCGCGTTGCTTCATGCCCAGTTCGGCAAAGTTAAAGCAGGTGGCTCCCGCGCTCAGTTCGATACCCGCCGCAGAGATAAAGGCTTTGTTCGGACAGACGTTGTCCAGCTCGCTTCGCTGGCTGAGCGGGGTAAAAATCGCGTTATCTGGATGGTATTCCCCGCCGCACAAAATCACTCTGCACGCCTTTTTTTCCTGTAGTGCTAAAAAGGTGTTCAGGGAATAACAAATCGCGGTAAAGGGCAACTCATCAGAAATGGCATCAATGATGAAAGGAATTGTGGTGCCACAGTCGAAAAAAACGGTATCGTTTTCTTCCACCAGATAGGCAGCTGCAGTACCGATAGCCTGCTTCTCTCTTACGTGCTTGGTCTGCTGGTCGGAGACAAAATAGTTCGTGACACCGTTATTCTTCAGGTCGCTAACCACGTAGCCGCCGAGCAGCATGACGCTGGTGGGATCGGCATTCAGATCGCGGCGCACGGTCATCTCGGACACGCCGAGTAGCTGTGCGGCGTCTTTAAGATGGAGTTTATCGGTTTTCTTTAATGCCTGAGCCAGTCTGCCGATGCGTTCGTCGCGCCGCGTTTCCATAAAATTCCCTGCTAGTAAGCTATTTTTGTTGTTAGTAGTTTCCTGCTGCGGCAGCTTCACCTGAAACGATAGCGACGCCTGAACTGGTGCCGATACGCGTGGCGCCTGCTTCAATCATGCGTTGTGCCGTTTGGCGATCGCGAACCGCGCCGGATGCTTTGACACCCATTTCGCTACCGACGGTGTTACGCATCAGTCGAACGTGTTCTTCACGTGCGCCGCCGGTGCTGAAACCAGTAGACGTTTTGACGAACGCGACATCCAACTGACGACACATTTCACACACCAGGACAATCTGTTCGTCGTCAAGCAGACAGGTTTCCAATATTACCTTCAACGGTATAGCGGCGCAAACCTCACGCACGGCCTGAATATCCGCCTGAACGGCGGCAATTTTCCCGCTTTTCAACCAGCCGACATTAATCACCATGTCGATCTCCTGAGCACCGGCATCAATTGCCGCTTTTGCTTCAAAAGCCTTACTGGCAGTCAGGCCTGCTCCGAGAGGAAAACCGATAACAGAGCATACCTGCACGTCCGTGCCTTTCAGCTTTTCGGCGACTAAGGGAACGTAACCTGAATTCACACAAACGGCATAAAAACGGTGTGCTACCGCTTCATCACACAGCGTGATGATTTGCTGTTCGGTGGCATTGGCGGCCAGCAGTGTGTGGTCGATATAGCGTGCGTAGTCAGTCATGGTAAATCCTCGGTGGTATCGATAAAAAATCAGATGGTGCGATTATGACACTCAATGATTGAAATGTCACAAAAATAACAAAAAAATTAATTTATGTTATTTTTATAACAAAAAATGAAGTGAATGTGATAACAGATGCATGAAGAGTAAGAAGATGAGGTGTTTTGGCTAACGTAGAGCGGAAAAGAAAACGCCCATCGTTCTTGAACCTGAAAGGCGGGAACGATGGGCTCCTCAATAAGGGGAATCAAAGAAAAGCAGTGGCACTTATTCAGACTGTAGGGCAAAGAAAAAGTTCTGGCTTTGAGAAAATAATATTGACGATTTTTTACACTTTCTCAGCCAGGCAGTTCAGGCCAGATAACCACGATCAGTGAACCTGCTAAGGTGAGTAGCACGTTAGCGATAGCATAGGTACCTGCATAGCCGAGCGCAGGGATGTTACTGCGTGCTGTATCGCTGATAATTTCCATCGCGGGGGCGCAGGTTCGCGCCCCCATCATGGCACCAAACAGCAGCGCACGGTTCATTTTCAACACATACGCACCAAACAGAAAGCAAATCACCACCGGCAGCAGGCTAACGATCAGCCCTGAAACCAGCATCTGAATACCAACCTCGCCCAGGCTGCTGTTGATGGTGCTACCTGCACTCAGGCCAACGCCAGCCATAAAAACCATCAGACCGAATTCTTTGACCATGTTAAGCGCGCCTTGCGGAATATAGCCGAAGGTCGGATGGTTGGCGCGCAGGAACCCCAGCATGATACCGGCGAACAATAATCCAGCCGCGTTACCGATGCCAAAGGTGAAGTTGCTGAATTGGATGGTGATCAGCCCGACCATCACGCCGATGACGAAAAAGGCGCAGAAGGCCAGTAGGTCTGTGACCTGGCTATGAATAGAAATGAAGCCGATTCTGTCAGCAATGCTTTTTACCCGGCGGGCGTCACCGCTGACCTGCAAGACATCGCCTTTATTCAGCACGACGTTATCGTCAATCGGCATTTCAATTTGGCTACGGACAATACGGTTGAGGAAACAACCGTGATCGGTCAGCTTCAATTGGCTCAGGCGTTTGCCGACGGCATTGTGGTTCTTGACGACAATCTCTTCCGTTACGATGCGCATATCCAGCAAATCGCGGTCGAAAACTTCCTTGCCATCGCGGAAATTGGAGTTCAGGCGAGAATGGGCGTCTGGATAGCCGACCAGCGCGATCTCATCGCCGATTTGCAAGACGGCGTCACCATCCGGGTTAGCCAAAATCCCGTTGCGTCGGATGCGCTCGATGTAACAGCCAGTCTGGCGATAAATCCCCAGCTCACGCAGATTCTTGCCATCTGCCCAGTCAACCAATTCCGGCCCGACGCGATAGGCGCGAATCACTGGCAGGTACACTTTTCTCTGGCTGTCTGGGTCTAATCCACGCTCGCGTGCAATCTGCTGAGCGCTGGTAGGCAAATCCTGATGCTGGAGTTTGGGCAGGTAGCGTGCGCCAAAAATGAGGCTGACCAGCCCGACCAGATACGTCAGCGCATAGCCCAAACTCAGATGATCTTGCTCGATACCGAGCTGATTACCCAAGCTGGCAGTGTTACGCAGCGTGTCGCCCGCACCGACCAGCACCGGCGTTGAAGTCATGGACCCGGCCAGCATCCCTGCCGTCAGGCCAATTCCCCAACCAAAGAATTTGCCTAAGCCTAACGCCAGTAACATAGCACTGCCGACCATCACCAGCGCCAGCATGAAATAATTCTTTCCGTCGCGGAAGAAGATAGAAAAGAAATTTGGCCCAGCTTCCACGCCCACGCAAAAAATAAATAACATAAAGCCGAGGCTCAGCGCTTCGGTATTAATCGAAAAATGCTGTTGGCCGAGTAATAAAGAAACAACTAAAACTCCAATAGAATTACCGAGTTGTACTGGCCCGAGGCGCAATTTCCCCAGGCAGAGTCCTAATGAAAGAACCACGAATAAAAGTAGAATGTAATTCCCATTTAACAAATCAGCGACGTTTATATTCATGGAATGTAACTTGTTGTTTACCAGTAAGTTCTTGATGTTATTCATTATAGCGGCTAGATTTAGCCATGAAATGCATGAATTCCCGTGACGGTATCAATATGCGTCAGCTGAAAGGAATCAGCCTCGTTCAGTATAATTTATCCGATAAAAATTGTTCAGTGTAATTATTGTTTAATTTAATGATTGTGGTGCCGCTGCTGAAGAAATGCGTTGGGTTGTCATCTTTTTCTGTGGACAGCCTGCGTGTCGAATAAATCGTAGCGAAACCGCATGTTTTTCATATCGGGGAATAGATACACCAATCATTTTTACCATGCCGCATATTTTCGGTATCTGGTTGATGCAGGTTGGGAGGCATATTGAGTGAGGGCGATTTATGGCAAGAAATAAAGGCTGGGTTGGTGCGACCTGCTGTTTTTTATTGTTCACCGTCGTGTTTCTGAGTCAAAAGATTGAGGTATCAGAGGTTGCGGTGGGTGATGGGCTGCGCGGTAGCCCAGGAATGTTGCTTTTTCTGCTGCCCGGTATGGTGGCCTGTTTTCTTTCCGCGCGCGGTCGCTTGCGTTACCCGCTGTTTGGCGCGCTCGCGGCAATGCCCGTGTGTTTGCTGATGCTCCACCTGTGGAATACGCCCATGCGCTCTTTCTGGCAGGAGCTGGCCTACGTAATGAGTGCCGTCTTTTGGTGCGTGCTGGGTGCAATGGGCGTGCTGTGTTTGCGTAGCCTTTATCGGCGCTATCTTCGCTGACGGACGCGGTTTCGAACCCATAAAAAAGCGCGGACTGTCGCCGCGCTATTGTTTTGTCAGTTCGATGATCTAGGTGTTCTGTCAGTGTGATGATTATGACTGGAACAGAGCCAGATGCTCTTTAGCATAGGCTTCAAAATCGGTGCAGCCGCCGATGTGTTTTTCATCCAGGAAAATCTGCGGTACGGTTTCAACCGGCTTTCCTACCGTCTTGGACAAATCTTCTTTCGAAATGCCTTCTGCGTGAATGTCTACATAGCGGAAGCTGAAGTCATCACGTTGCTCGGCCAATTTCTCTGCCAGTTCTTTCGCACGTACACAATAAGGGCAAGCGGGGCGCCCGAAAATTACAGCGAACATGTAAACTCCTTTGTAAAATTAGAAAAATGTTCTCATTCTTGAAACGGATAGCGTGACGCCTATTACAGACAAGGTCACTGCTAAAAATGTTACGGTTAATGAGGTTACTGCGAATTGCGCTACTATACCGAAATTTATCAACACTATGCCCGTATTCATTGATGAAAAAAAGTAGTCATTACCTGTTACAACGATTTGCTGAAGCTATTAGGTGGTGGGGTAATGCAGATTCCGCCCGAGCTACGATATAATTTCGTCATACTTCAAGCTGCTTATGAGATGTACTTTACCGACTGAAGGATGCCAGTGTGACACCAACGATTGATTTGCTACAGCGCCACCGTTCTATTCGCGCGTTTACGTCTCAGGCCATAACGGATGAGCAACGCCACGCTATCATTACCGCCGCACAAAGTGCGTCCAGCTCCAGCTTTTTACAATGCAGCTCAATTATCCGTATCACCGACCCTGCGGTGCGTGAAACGCTCGTTCACTATACTGGCGAGCAAGGTTATGTGGCGCAGGCGGCAGAATTTTGGGTCTTTTGTGCCGATTTCCATCGGCATGTGGCGATCTTCCCACAGGCAGAAACCGGGCTGGCTGAGCAATTGCTGATTGGCTGCGTCGATACCGCGCTCATGGCGCAGAATGCACTGATTGCCGCCGAGTCGCTGGGGTTGGGTGGGGTATTTATCGGCGGGATCCGCAACCGCATCGCTGACGTGACGCAGTTGTTGCAACTGCCAACGTTAGTTCTGCCGTTGTTTGGTCTGTGTCTGGGGCATCCAGACGCGGAACCCATGCTGAAACCGCGCATGCCAACCGCGATGATGCTGCATGAAAATGTCTATCAGCCGCTCGACCGCGATGTGCTGGCGCAATACGACCAGCAGATGGTGGAATATTATCTGCAACGTACCGATAGTCGTCGTGAAAGCTGGAGTGAGCACGTGGAACGGACGCTGAAAAAAGAGTTACGTCCATTCATGCTGGACTACTTGCATCAACAAGGATGGGCGATACGTTAGTATCCGTAGGATATTTATGAAGATAGCCATTCTGTCTCGTGATGGGGCGTTATATTCCTGCAAACGTCTGCGTGAAGCGGCTGAGGCGCGCCAACACAGCGTTGAGATTATCGACCCGCTTTCCTGCTACATGAATATCAATTCGGCGGCACCGTCGGTGCATTACCGCGGGCGTCGGCTGGATAAATTTGATGCGGTTATTCCGCGTATCGGCTCACAGATCACATTTTATGGTACGGCGGTATTGCGCCAGTTTGAAATGCTGGGCAGCTACCCGCTGAATAATTCAGTCGCCATTATTCGCGCCCGCGACAAACTGCATTCATTGCAACTGTTGGCTCGTGAGGGAATTGACCTGCCGATTACCGGATTTGCTCATTCGCCGGATGATACTGGTGATTTGATTGCGATGGTGGGCGGTGCGCCACTGGTTGTAAAGCTGGTGGAGGGCACGCAGGGAATCGGGGTGGTATTGGCCGAGACGCGACAGGCCGCGGAAAGCGTGATTGATGCCTTTCGCGGGCTGAATGCACACATTTTGGTGCAGGAATACGTGCATGAAGCGCAGGGTAAAGATATCCGCTGTTTTGTGATCGGCAACCGCGTTGTGGCTGCGATTGAGCGACAGGCGAAAGCGGGGGAGTTCCGTTCAAACCTGCATCGCGGTGGGTCGGCAAATAAAGTGAAAATTACGGCGCAGGAGCGTGCGATTGCTATCAAGGCGACAAAAACGCTGGGGCTGAATATCGCGGGCGTTGATATATTGCGTGCCGATCGGGGGCCGCTGGTGATGGAGGTCAATGCCTCGCCGGGGCTGGAAGGAATTGAAACGACGACCGGACTCGATATTGCTGACATGATGATTGAGTTTATTGAGCAAAATACCCAGAGGCGCTTCGCACTATCGGCAACAATAAGCAAAAGTTAGCTTTCTGAAACAGAGGCCGCGCCGTAAAATACGGCGTTCCTTATTTTGGCGTGTAAGCACCGGACCGCGCCGCTATCCGGTGCGTCATCATGCCGTGGAACGAGGAAAGCGGGCGGCGGGGCGCTTTTATCATGGCATCGTCGCGCAATATTCCGTAAGCTATGTGCCGTTTTTAAGGCTGTTTCTGTTTTAACATCGCTTCTGTGTAAACGGTGTTTTCTTTTCAACAACGCTGTCTGTACGGCGGCAGGTATGAGGCAAACATGATGGATTCACTCATCGTCCCGGATTTGGCTATGCTACGGCGGTGGCTGGATCAACTGAACATTCTGTATTTCGAATGTGATTCCTGTCAGGCGCTCCATCTTCCTCATATGCAAAATTTTGATGGCGTCTTCGATGCGAAAGTTGATCTGGTAGATAACGTGATTCTGTTTTCTGCCCTTGCCGAAGTGAAGCCCAGCGCGTTGATTCCTCTGGTTGGCGACCTGAGCCAAATTAATGCCAGCTCGTTGACCGTTAAAGCATTTATCGATGTTCAGGATGATAATCTGCCGAAACTGATTGTTTGCCAGTCATTCAGCGTGGCCGCTGGCATGACGCTGGAACAATTCAGACATTTCATGCAACAGTCCGAAGAACAAATCTCAATGGTGATCCTTGAGGCTGGTGCTAATAATCTGCTGTTTATCGGTGAGGAAGAAGAGGGCTCTGCTGCCAGAGTCAACACCTCACATCTGCACTGATACGGTTGCTGCCAACGGCAGCAATTGGTTTTACTTATTTTCCTTTCACCGCCATTTATTCTGGTTATTTCGCATTATTGCCAGATATTTCTCTTTGTTTGCCGCTAAACGCCTTCATCACATCGATAAAATGTGAATAAATAATCGTTAAAACCCATTTTTTACGTTCAAGTATGGTGCACACGATGTTGTGGGGTTATGCTTTATTCCTGTAAGACACAGACAGCGAAATCAGGGCTATGTGTGTGTCTGGGCGAATAAAAATCGGTGCATACTCATTCACCGGTTGGCGAGCGCGACAGGACATATTTTGTATCGGAACGATACAGATACTCTTTCATGAATCACCCCCTTGTATGGAGGAAGGAACGGATGTTCACCCAACGTAAAAAATGGCTATCGGGTGTTGTTACCGGCTTGCTGATGGCCGCGTCCGTCACCGCATCTGCGGAAGAGAAAACGCTGCATGTTTATAACTGGTCCGACTATATCGCACCGGACACGTTAGCTAATTTCCAGAAAGAAACCGGTATTAAGGTCGTCTATGACGTGTTTGACTCCAACGAAGTGTTGGAAGGCAAGCTCATGGCGGGCAGCACGGGTTTTGATCTGGTCGTGCCTTCTGCCAGCTTCCTGGAACGCCAGCTCTCTGCGGGAGTTTTTCAGCCATTAGACAAGAGCAAGTTACCGAATTACAAAAATCTGGATCCTGAGCTGATGAAGCTGATTGCGCAGCACGATCCAGAGAATAAATATGCCCTGCCTTACCTGTGGGCGACCACGGGCATCGGCTATAACGTTGAGAAAGTGAAAGCCGCGCTGGGTGCCGATGCACCGGTTGACAGCTGGGATCTGGTTCTGAAGCCGGAGAACCTGGAAAAACTGAAAAGCTGCGGCGTCTCCTTCCTGGATGCACCGGAAGAGATCTTTGCAACCGTGCTGAACTATCAGGGTAAAGATCCGAACAGCACGAAACCGGGTGATTACACCACGTCAGCGACCGACCTGCTGCTGAAACTGCGTCCGAGCATTCGCTACTTCCATTCATCGCAGTACATCAACGACCTGGCAAACGGCGATATCTGCGTCGCAGTAGGTTGGGCGGGCGATATCCTGCAGGCTGGAAACCGTGCGAAGGAAGCGAAGAACGGGGTGAATATCCAGTACAGCATTCCGAAAGAAGGCGCGTTGGCATTCTTTGATGTCCTCGCTATTCCAAAAGATGCTAAAAATCTGGATGAAGCCTATGCGTTTCTGGATTACCTGATGAAGCCGGAAGTGATGGCGGGAATCAGTAACCATGTGTATTACGCGAGCGGTAATCTGGCATCCTTGCCGTTGGTGAACGCAGAGATTCGTAATAACCCGGGCGTTTATCCGCCGGCGGATGTGCGTGCCAAACTGTTTACGCTCAAGGTGCAATCTCCTCAGATTGACCGTACTCGTACGCGTGCATGGACTAAGGTTAAAAGCGGCAAGTAGCCTCTTGGATCTGAATCGTTACCCACGCGCTTGACGGTTGCTGGTTTCGGCAACCTGAGAATGGATGGGTATGAAACGTGGCAAAGAACAGGCGGATAATCCGCCTGTTCGCGCTCTTTATTGTGTCACACAGCTGAATGCAAATAACGCCGAATGGCGGCATCTGCGGTGTGGCTTGTTCTGCTTTTGCCGGAGAGCAATGCGAAGTGAATGACGCGATCCCCCGCCCTCAATCAAAACCTCAAAAAGCAGCCACACCGCTGCTGGAAGTGCGTAACCTGACGAAGTCGTTCGACGGTCAGGCCGCCGTCGATGATGTCAGTCTGACTATTTATAAAGGCGAAATTTTTGCGCTGCTGGGGGCATCCGGCTGTGGGAAATCCACGCTGCTGCGTATGCTGGCCGGTTTTGAACTTCCCACGCAGGGGCAGATTTTTCTGGATGGTCAGGATTTGTCGTTGGTGCCGCCTTACCAGCGTCCCATCAATATGATGTTCCAGTCTTATGCGCTGTTCCCACACATGACGGTGGAAAAGAATATCGCGTTTGGTCTGAAGCAGGACAAACTGCCGCGTGCCGAAATCAAAGCTCGTGTGGAAGAGATGTTGTCGCTGGTGCACATGCAGGAGTTCGCCAATCGTAAACCGCATCAGCTTTCTGGCGGTCAACGCCAGCGTGTTGCGCTGGCTCGTAGTCTGGCGAAGCGCCCTAAACTGCTGTTGCTTGACGAACCGATGGGCGCGCTGGACAAAAAATTGCGCGACCGCATGCAGCTTGAAGTCGTCGATATTCTGGAACGTGTGGGCGTGACCTGCGTGATGGTAACGCACGATCAGGAAGAAGCTATGACGATGGCTGGCCGTATTGCCATTATGAATCGCGGTAAGTTCGTACAAATTGGCGAGCCGGAAGAGATTTATGAGCACCCGAACACGCGTTTCAGCGCGGAGTTCATCGGCTCGGTCAATATGTTTGAAGGGATCTTGCAGGAACGTCAGGACGATGCGCTGATCATCAAAAGCCCCGGACTCGTGCATCCGCTGAAGGTGGATTCGGATGTCTCGGTGGTCGATGGCGTTCCGGTCTACATCGCGTTGCGTCCTGAGAAAATCATGCTGTGCGAAGAGGTGCCGGCTGATGGCTGTAACTTCGCGGTAGGGGAAGTGGTGCATATCGCCTATCTGGGCGACCTGTCGATTTACCACGTCAGGCTGAACAGCGGGCAAATCATCAGCGCACAGTTACAAAATGCCTACCGCTATCGCAAAGGCACGCCGACCTGGGGAGATGAGGTTCGGCTGTGTTGGGATGCCGATAGCTGTGTGGTTCTGACGGTGTAGCGAGGAAGAATGTCATGACTTTATTTCCCGAACATAACACGGCGGAACCACCGGGCAAGGCCAGACTCTGGCTCCGTGTACTGATGGCGCGCTGGCGTCAAAAACACGGACGTAAGCTGGTCATCGCGCTGCCATATCTGTGGCTGCTGCTGCTGTTCATGCTGCCGTTTCTGATCGTGTTCAAAATCAGTCTTGCAGAGATGGCGCGGGCGATCCCGCCTTATACCGATCTGGTCTCGTGGCTGGACGGCAAGCTGGATATTTCCCTGAACCTTGGGAACTACCTGCATTTGTTGGACGATCCGCTGTATTTCGATGCCTATATGCAATCGCTTCAGGTTGCTGCTGTGTCGACGCTGTGCTGCCTGCTTATCGGCTACCCGCTGGCATGGGCAGTGGCGCACAGTAAACCGTCAACGCGTAATATCCTGTTGTTGCTGGTGATTCTGCCATCGTGGACGTCATTCCTGATTCGCGTCTACGCCTGGATGGGGATTCTGAAAAATAACGGTATCCTGAATAATTTCCTGCTGTGGCTAGGTGTGATCGATGAACCGCTGGTTATTCTGCATACCAATTTGGCGGTGTATATCGGCGTTGTGTATTCGTATCTGCCGTTTATGGTGTTGCCAATCTATACCGCGCTGATGCGTCTGGACTATTCGTTAGTGGAAGCATCGTTGGATCTCGGCGCGCGACCGCTGAAAACCTTCTTCAGCGTGATCGTCCCCTTAACGAAAGGTGGCATCATTGCGGGCTCGATGCTGGTCTTTATCCCAGCGGTGGGGGAATACGTGATTCCAGAACTGCTCGGCGGGCCGGATAGCATCATGATTGGCCGTATTCTGTGGCAGGAATTCTTCAATAACCGCGATTGGCCAGTGGCATCTGCCGTTGCCGTCGTCATGCTGTTGCTGTTGATTATGCCGATTATCTGGTTCCACAAACATCAGAGCAAAACGGCGGAGGGTGAAGCGTGAATAATTTACCTGTTGTTCGCTCACCGTGGCGTATTGTGATTTTGGTGCTGTGCTTTACGTTCCTCTATGCGCCGATGCTGATGTTGGTGATCTACTCGTTCAACAGCTCCAAGCTGGTGACCGTATGGGCTGGCTGGTCGGCACGTTGGTACGTCGAGCTGTTCCACAATACGGCGATGATCAGCGCGGTGCTCCTGAGCCTGACGATTGCCGCAGCCTCGGCTACGATGGCTGTGATTCTTGGGACGATCGCTGCCGTAGTCATGGTACGTTTTGGCCGTTTCCGTGGTTCTAATGGTTTTGCCTTTATGCTGACAGCACCGCTGGTTATGCCAGATGTAATTACCGGCCTGTCGCTGCTGTTGCTCTTTGTGGCATTGGGGCATGCCATTGGCTGGCCAGCGGAAAGAGGGATGCTCACCATCTGGCTGGCTCACGTCACGTTCTGTACCGCGTATGTCACCGTGGTGATCAGCGCGCGACTGCGTGAGCTGGACCGTTCGATTGAAGAAGCGGCGATGGATCTGGGCGCGAATCCGCTCAAGGTGTTCTTCATTATCACGGTGCCGATGATTGCTCCTGCGCTGCTTTCCGGCTGGCTGCTGGCGTTTACCCTGTCGCTGGACGATCTGGTTATCGCCAGCTTCGTGGCAGGGCCTGGCTCGACAACGCTGCCAATGCTGGTGTTCTCCAGCGTCAGAATGGGCGTTAATCCACAAATTAACGCATTGGCTTCCCTGATATTGTTAGTCGTTGGTATTATTGGGTTTATCGCCTGGTGGTTTATGGCGAGAGCAGAAAAGCAGCGCTATCGTGATATGCAAAAAGCGAGACGCGGCTGATTCGATCTCTCACCGTAATTTGTTAGCCTAGCGAAGATGACCAGCAACGCCGCCAGAGTATGGGGGCGTTGCTGTTTTGTATGGCAATCAAGTTTTGTATGACTATCAAGTTTTATATTGGCATCAGACATTATAGTGATGCTGTATTTTTGGCGGGTAAATACCGCATGAAGGGAGAGCGTTGAAATTCTGTATATGAAGAAGGAAATGACACAACGCAAAGTTTATGCCCCGGTGCCTGTGATGGTGGCGGGGATTGCGATTATTGCTACCCGCATTTTGGGGATTTTGCTGCTTGTATGGGAGCTCGGGTTCAGCGATTTGAGCGGCTGGATTGGCAGCAATGCGGAAGCCTGGGATTCAACACTGGTGCTACTGCTGTCGCTGGTTGTCGTCGGCGTTGAAATTCGCTGTGGCTTTGCCGTTTTGGCCGGTGCGAACTGGGGACGATGGGGTTATGTTGCCTGTCAGGCCGTCGTGGTGTGTTACCTGTTGCTGGCGTCGCTGAGTGAATTTATGCCAGCGATATTCCATATCTCAGGAGAAAACAACGCTGCCGTGCTGCATCAGATCCTGCTGCAAAAGATCCCAGATCTTCTGGTGATTGTTTTACTGTTTCTACCACGACGCAGTAAGCGTTTTTTTATGCGTCAGAAATAGACATTTCTCTCTTATGAGCCACTCTGGCTGCAGGCGTCGCCCATAAATCGGCAAAAGGTCGCGGGGTGACGCTGTCAGGGTGATATAATCCTCGTATTCCGTATTATTTTAATAGTTAGATTTTTATGCATTGTGCCCGCTACAGCACGGGAACCTGTCGTTCCTGCCAATGGCTGGAAAAAGCCTACCCGCAGCAATTGTCTGATAAGCAGCAACATCTTGAAGGGTTGCTGCAACCGCATGCCGTGCAGTGCTGGTTGCCCGTGCAGCCTTCTGTCCAGTCTGCCTTTCGTAATAAAGCCAAGATGGTGGTGAGCGGCAGCGTGGAACGCCCGCTGCTGGGAATGCTACATCGTGATGGAACGGCGGTGGATCTTTGCGATTGTCCACTTTATCCGTCCACCTTCGCTCCGATTTTCGACGTGCTTAAAGTCTTCATTGCTCGGGCGGGGCTGACGCCTTATAACGTGGCTCGACGCCGTGGGGAGCTGAAATATCTGCTGCTGACGGAAAGTACGCAGCACGGCACATTCATGCTGCGCTTTGTCCTACGCTCGGAAACCAAGCTGCCGCAGTTGCGTGCCGCATTGCCCTGGCTACAGCAGCAGTTGCCACAGCTTGAGGTGATATCCGTCAATATTCAGCCCGTGCATCAGGCGATTATGGAAGGGAAAACGGAGATTATCCTGAGTGACGCTGCCGCGTTGGCTGAACAGTTCAACCAGGTGCCGTTGTATATCCGTCCGCAAAGCTTTTTCCAGACCAACCCGCAGGTGGCAGCCGCGCTGTATGCGACGGCTCGCGATTGGGTAGCAGAGCTGAATATTACCAGTATGTGGGATCTGTTTTGCGGGGTAGGGGGTTTTGGCCTGCACTGTGCGTCATCGGAGATGCGTCTGACGGGGATTGAAATCAGCGCCGAGGCGATAGCCTGCGCGCGTCGCTCTGCGGAACAGTTAGGGTTGAAGCAGGTGGAGTTTCAGGCGCTGGATTCCACGCAGTTCGCGACCGCTAAAGCGGAAATTCCGGATCTGGTATTAGTCAACCCACCACGCCGTGGTATCGGCAGTGAACTGTGCGCCTACCTGAGCCGCATGGCACCGGACTATATTCTCTATTCCAGCTGTAACGCTGAAAGCATGGCGAAAGACATGACAGAGCTGACGAATTACCGAGCGCTGCGCGTGCAGCTATTCGACATGTTCCCGCACACGGCACATTACGAAGTGCTGACGTTATTGAAGCGTGAGGATGGCTAAGGCAAAGTCAGGACATCTGAATACTCTATTTACGGTGTTGCCACAGTTGGCGTAAAAAATTGCGCTGAGGTGGGCGTGGCCGCCGGATGAGCGGCATGGACGCCGCGAAAGTCTGCGCCGCGTAAGGAACGCGTCGCAGACGGTCCGAACAGCGGATACGAACGCCGAAGGTAACGCGCAGCGGCGCAATTCACGCCATCAAAGCCAGTGGTCAAGGCGCTGCGGCGTTTGAGCGCGCCTTGTCGGGCGTGTGATGAAATGACATAGAAATGCGGTAATCAATACGCACGAAATCTTTGAACTATCTGACATGGAAGCGTTCGATAACGCGGTGCATTCACACCGCGCAGATCAAACCTTATTGCGGGAACCACTTGTCGTTGATGGTTTTATAAGTGCCGTCCGCTTTGATGGCGTCCAGCGCTTTATTCAGTTTCTCCAACAGCGCTTTGTCATCGGGGCGAACGGCGATGCCCAGCCCAGTGCCGAAGTATTCCGCGTCAGTCACATGCTCGCCAACCGTTGCCAGTTCAGGGCTCGCCTTGATCCACTCGTTGACGACAGCGGTATCACCGAATACACCATCAATACGGCCATTTTTCAGATCCAGTACCGCGTTCTGGTAGCTGTCATAAGAAACAGTTTGCACTTCCGGGTGCTTATCATGCATGTACTTCTGGTGCGTCGTGCCGTTTTCCATACCAATGCGTTTGCCCTTCATCGCGGCAAAGTCGCTGAATTTCCCTTTTTGCGCGATAACCACGGCGGAGTTGGCATAGTAAGGCTGCGTGAACGCGACCTGCTTGCTGCGCTCTGGCGTGATGTCCATACCGGAAATCACGGCGTCATAGCGACGGAATTTCAGCGCAGGGATCAGGCTGTCAAACGCCTGATTGGTGAATGTACAGGTCGCCTGCATTTGCTTACACAGCGCTTTCGCCAGATCCATATCGAAACCGACGATTTCGTTGCTGGCATCCAGTGACTCAAATGGCGGGTAGGTAGCTGATGATGCAAAACGGATGGTGTCTGCGGCGGTGGCGCTGAAGGCGATTCCTGCCAATAACGTGGCGAGCACTAATTTTTTCATTACCTACTCCTGTCTGTTTTTCTTATAGGATAACTGTGCGGAAGGGTTCCGACGTCATGGCGATTACCATGCCACTGATTGAATTTATATGCAATTAAAATGATTAACAAGTCGATTTATTGCATGTTTTTACGTCAACAACGGCCCGTAAGGAGGGCGGTCAGGGATGGCTTGCCATAAAAAAAGCAGGCTATCAAAGCCTGCTTTCTAAGTGGATACATGCAATAAGCATTAATTGCGGCGTTCGAATGCCAGCGAGCGCCGTTCAACCCAGCGCATCAGTAGTGTCAGTAACCCGTTGACGCACAGGTAGATAATCCCTGCTGCACCAAACACCATCACATCATACGTCCGGCCGTACATCAGCTGGCTGTAGCCCATCACTTCCATCAGGGTGATGGTGTAAGCCAGTGAGGTACTCTTAAACACCAGCACCACTTCATTTGAATAAGAAGACAGCGCACGTTTAAACGCAAATGGCAGCAAAATACGTAATGTCTGCTTCTGATCCATGCCCAACGCGGCACAGGATTGCCACTGCCCGGCGGGAATCGCTTTTACCGCACCATAGAACAGCTGCGTAGTATAAGCCGCGCTATTGAGCGCCAGTGCCACCATTGCACACAGCCACGGTTGTGAAAGCAGGTTCCACAGCCAGGGGATTTGCTGGATAGAAGTAAATTGCCCGGGCCCGTAGTAAATCAGAAAGATTTGCACCAACAGCGGCGTACCGGTAAACAGCGTAATGTAGCCTTTCGCCAACAGCGATATGACCGGCGTTTTGAGCGTCAGCACTACAGTCAGCAGCAGCGATAACACCAGCGCCACGACGATGGAGACCGCCGTTAAGGTCAGGCTGGTATGCAGGCCTTTTACTAGCTCAGGTAAATAAGCGAGCATCAGGAAGGCCTCCGCTCAAAACGCGTGGTGCGCAGTTCAATGCGTTTCAGCACGTACTGACTTAACAGCGTAATAATCAAATAGATCGCCGCCGCGACAACGTACCAGGTGAATGGCTCCTGCGTCCGTGTCGCAATGCTTTTGGTTTGCAGCATCAAATCGTTCACGCTGATCAGCGATACTAACGCGGTATCTTTCAGCAATACCAGCCACTGATTGCCTAATCCCGGCAGGGCGTGACGCCACATCTGCGGCATGATCAGACGGAAAAAGATCGCTGCTTTACTGAGTCCCAGCGCCTGACCCGATTCCCATTGCCCTTGCGGGACGGCTTTCAGCGCGCCGCGCAGCGTTTGGGATGCGTAGGCGGCATACAGCAGCGCCAGCGCAATCACGCCGCACAGGAAGGGGCTGATTTCAAACATGCCGATATCCAGTTTTACCGGAATCTGCACGATGAAGAGATTCAGGGTAAATCCGTCTGCCAGCATCATCAGCAGCTGAGAAGAGCCGAAATAGATGAACAGCACGACCAGAATTTCTGGCAGGCCGCGCAACAGCGTCACGACGGCGGTTCCCGTCCAGCTAACGGCTTTCCAGCGGACAGTTTCCCAAACGGCAAACAGCATCGCCAGCACGAGGCCGAGCACCAGTGCACAAACGGCAAGGCCGACGGTCATCCCGGCGGCGCTTGCAAGAGGTTGAAATTCAATCATTGAGCGTCAGATTACTGCTGGAACCATTTTTTGTAGATGGTCTCGTAAGTGCCATCCTGCTTGATTTTGTTGAGCGCTGTGTCGAATTTTTTCAGCAGCTCATCGTTGTTCTGGCGCACGGCGATGCCCAGACCGACACCGAAGTAACCTTTATCCGTCACTTTCTGACCCACGGTTGCCAGCGCATCGTTCTGCTTCAGCCATTCGTTAACCACAGCGGTGTCACCGAACACGGCATCCAGACGACCATTTTTCAGGTCCAGCACGGCATTCTGGTAGCTGTCGTATGGCACGGTTTTGATATCGCTATGCTTTTCCATCAGGTATTTCTGATGGGTGGTGCCATTCTGTACACCAACGCGTTTGCCTGTCAGCGCGGCGATATCGGCAACTTTCCCTTTCTGAGCAATAAACTGAGCGGAGTTGTCATAGTAAGGCTGGGTGAACGACACCTGCTGCTGACGCTCAGGGGTAATGTCCATTCCCGCGATGACGGCTTCGAAACGGCGGAATTTCAGGCCAGGGATCAGGCTGTCGAAGGCCTGATTGCTAAACGTGCAGGTCGCCTGCATTTCTTTGCACAGCGCATTGGCCAGATCGATATCAAAACCCTGTATCCGGTTATTGGCATCGACAAATTCGAACGGAGGGTAGGAGGCTTCGGTTGCGAAACGGATGGTATCTGCGGCGTTAGCAGAGGCGGCACCAACGGCGAATAAGGCTGCAACAATCAATTTTTTCATTATCATTTTCCTGATAGTAATCAATGTGACAAATAACCAGCGAATTCAGGCGTCTGCGGCTGGGTAAAGTGCGTCGCATCCCCTTGTTCAACGATGCGGCCGTTTTCCATATACACCACACGGCTGGCCGTTTTACGGGCAAATTCAACTTCGTGGGTCACAATCACCTGCGTAATGCCAGTTTCTGCCAATTCACGGATGATATTGACGACCTGAGCGGTAATTTCTGGATCCAGCGCGGCTGTCGGTTCATCAAACAGTAGAACCTGAGGTTCCATCATCAGTGCACGAGCAATCGCGACACGCTGTTGCTGTCCGCCAGAAAGATGAAGAGGGAAGCGATCGGCAAAGTCATTGAGGCGCAGGCGCGTCAGCAGCTTGCCCGCTCGCGCTTTCGCCTCTTCCTTACTCAGCCCCAGCACGCGGCAAGGCGCTTCGATCAGGTTCTGCACTACGGTCAGATGCGGCCACAAATTATATTGCTGGAACACCATCCCAACATTCTGACGCAATTCACGGATCGCGCTGTCGGATGGCGTGCGCTGAAAATCAAACTGATTACCGGCGATAGAAAGCTTGCCAGAACGTGGCATTTCCAACAGATTAAGAACGCGTATCAGCGAGCTCTTTCCCGCACCGCTGGGACCAAGAAGCACCAGCGTTTCACCCGCAGGACAATCGAGGGTGATATCAAATAGCGCCTGGTATGTGCCGTAGAAACAGTTAATGCCGTTTAGTTGAATACTCATGCGTAAGAATTGAATAGACATTGATGCGGCGAATGTTAACGTCGGCAGAATAGTTATGCAATCACCGTGGGTTAAAATTTGCCAATAAGCGATTTGTTGGTTAAATAATAGCACAAAATAGTGACTTACGGCTGAGCACGTGCTTCCTCATCGCGATGCCAGCAGAGCCGCGCCCTATATAGCCAATAGCAGTGAAAGGAGACGACATGCAATTATCCACTACGCCGAATCTGGAAGGCTTCATCATTACTGAATATTGTGGCGTCGTGACCGGCGAAGCCATCCTGGGGGCGAACATCTTCCGTGACTTTTTTGCCAGTATCCGCGATGTCGTCGGCGGCCGTTCCGGTGCCTATGAGAAAGAGCTGCGTAAGGCGCGGCAGATTGCGTTCAAAGAGTTACAGGAGCAAGCCGAAGATTTAGGGGCGAATGCCGTGGTAGGCATCGATCTTGACTATGAAACTGTTGGGAAGGACGGCAGTATGCTGATGGTGACCGTTAGCGGCACCGCAGTAAAGGTTCGCCGCTAGTGGCTTATACTCGTCATACTTTACGTTGCCAGAGACGGTGTGAAAAAGCGGTGGAACAACGATGTTGAAATGGATGGTCTGCATAGCGCTGGGGCTGTTAGCAGGTTGCCAGTCGGCCTCTTCGTTGAAAGAACAGAATAATTATGTGCTGGAGACCGCATTGCAGTCGCGAGCGCAGGAGTCTCGCATCCGCTTTTTAGTGATTCATTATACGGCAGAAGACTTTGCCACCTCGCTGAATATTCTGACGGATGATCACGTCAGCGCGCATTATCTGGTTCCAGCACATCCACCTTTGCAGCACGGTAAGCCACTTGCCTGGCAACTGGTGCCGGAATCTCAGGCTGCCTGGCATGCGGGAGCCAGTAGCTGGCGTGGATTTAGTCGACTGAATAATTCGTCGATTGGCATTGAGATCGAAAACGCGGGCTATCAGCGCACGCTAACCGGCTATACGTGGGAACCGTTTACCGCTTCGCAAATTCAGCTCGTGAACGCGATCGCCCGGGATATCGTTGATCGCTATCAGATTGCGCCGCAGAACGTGGTGGCGCACAGCGATATCGCCCCACAGCGCAAACAAGACCCTGGGCCGCTCTTCCCGTGGAAAGCGCTTGCGCAAGCGGGTGTGGGTGCCTGGCCGGATGCGCAGCGGGTAGCGTTCTATTTGAATGGACGTTTGCCGATGCAGCCAGTGGATGAAGCGGTTCTGCTGGAAAAGTTGGGGCGCTATGGCTACTCGGTGCAGGACACCATGAGCGCGCGTGAGAAGCGGCAGGTGATCGCCGCTTTCCAAATGCATTTCCGCCCCGAGAACTATCAAGGCCAGCCTGATGCGCAGAGTGAAGCGATTGTCGACGCGCTGCTGGAGAAATATGGCAGCCGCTAAACCGTTTCCTTTTCTGCCAGTTTCGCAATACGCGCCGCCATACCACGGAAAATAAAAAGATGAGCAGGCATCATCAGGAACCAGTAGACCAGCCCGTTGAACCCGGAAGGGTGCCAGCGGGCGCGGACGTCCACGGTTCGGTGAGTGCCTTTATCCGTGATAGTAAAGTTGAGTTTCCCCAGCCCCGGTGCTTTCATGCCGAATAGTAGCACCAACTGACGTTGTGGCTTGATCGAGATAACCTTCCAGCCATCAATCTTGTCGCCCACTTCCAGCGTTGGACGCTCGGGGCGTCCATAAGTCACGCCGTTACCGCAGAGATCATCCAGCCGGGCGCGGATGTTCCACAGTGCATTCGCGTAAAAATAGCCTTCCTTCCCGCCGACCTGCTGGATGACCTGCCAGAGCGCCTCACTGGACGCGGGCGTTTCCATCGTATGGCCCGCTTGTTTAGGGTAAAAGCCATAATTCGGCTTCCAGCGCGCGCGCACCTCGGTGTCATCGCCCCAGTCGGCCTGCTGTACGCTCTCCATTTCGCTTTGCAGCGTGAGGCGCACGGCGTCATCAAAGCTCATCAGCGTTTGTGGGATTAATGCCTGTAATTCGCGGCCATCGGCCTGTAAGTCGTGTTTTAGCCCCTGAATTAGGGCGCGGGCGATGGAGGGGGGAACCGAGGTCACCAGATGCAAGAACCAGACAGACACCAGATGCGTCGGCATGGGAACGGGAATCAGCAACCGGCGCTTGCCGCTGATCTGAATGAAACGCTCGAACATGGTCTGGTAGCTGATGTATTCGGGGCCTGCGGCATCCATGATGCGGTTTTCTGTCGCGGGGTGCTGTGCGATGCCGATCAGATACACCAGCAGGTTTTCCAGTGCAATAGGGGATGATTTAGAGCGCACCCAGCGCGGCGGCGTCAGTATCGGCAGGTTATAGACCATATCGCGCATGATTTCGAACGCCGCCGAACCGGTCCCGATAATAATGCCCGCACGCAGCTCTGTGACGGGAATACCGCTGCTGCGTAAAATATCTCCCGTGATCTGGCGTGCCTGCATGTGCGGTGAGGTATCGTTTTTTGCCTGAAGCGACCCCAGATAAATAATCTGTTTTACCTTGCTGGAAGCCAGTGTCAGCAGCAGGTTCATGGCGGTCATCCGTTCTCTTGCGACGAAGTTTGCGCCGTCGCCCATGCTGTGCACCAGATAATAGAGTGTTTCCGCGCCCCACAGGCCATCAGGCAAACTTTCTGGCTTAGCGAGATCAACCTGTTGGCAGTCGACGCCCGGCCAATGCCGTGACGCGAGGGATTCGATATTCCGACCGGCAGCGATAACTCGGTTGCCTTGTTTGCTCAAGCGCTCGGTTAAATGGCGGCCAATGTAGCCAGTTGCGCCCAGAATCAGGATCGGGGCTGAGGGGGATGTCATGTGCCAGTGGCTCCACAGCAAAATATAACCATGGCTTACTATAATCTGGAAAGGACAAATCGGGAAAAGATGAATGGGGAAAGGGCAAAAGCGATGAAAAGTATGGCGTTAATACTCGCCTGAAACCCAGCGTCATTTAACATGACCTACCTGCCCGATAGCCGAGGCTACCAGGCAGAAGGGGGTAAAACGCGGGTATATCAGGCTAGAACGGTGTCGCCTTGCAACTGGCAACTACAGGCCAAAACATAGCCCTGTTCGATCTCGGCTGGTGTTAGCGTCATGGTACTGCTGGTGGTGTAGTTACCGGATAGCACGCGGGTTTTACAGCTCCCGCAAACACCGGCGCGGCAGGCGGCGACAACTGGCACCTTATTGGCTTCCAGTGCGGCCAGCAGACTGATGCCTACCGGAACGCGCAGGTTTTTCAGCGGACGACTGATGGTCAGCGTGAGCTGATCGGCATCTTCATCCAGTGCTTCATCTGCCGGGCGGAACTGTTCTTTGAAGATGCGATTTGAGGCAACGCCAAGCTGCTGACTCAATGTTTCAATCTGGTTCATGTACGGTGCCGGGCCGCAGGTCATCACGGTGCGGCTGGCGATATCCGGCACGTGTTCGACCAGCAGGTCGCCGCTGATACGTCCAGAGAGGAAACCGGGCGCAGCGTCAAACTCTGCCATCAGCGTCAGATGCAACTGCTGCGGATAGCGCTGCACCAGATCCTGCCATTCTTTGGCGAAGATCACCTGCAGCGGATTGCGCACGTTGAAAATAACGTGGATATCGGTTTGCGGTTTGTTTGCCAGCAGCCAACGGCACATCGACATAATCGGCGTGACGCCACAGCCTGCCGCCGCCATCAGGTAGCGATCGCTGATCGCGTTGGCGCAGGTAAACTCGCCCTGTGCATCGGACAGCCACAGATAGTCACCGACTTTCAGCGCTTGGGTCAGCCAGCGGGAACCGACACCGTCATCCAGCCTTCTGACCGTCAAGGTAATAAAACGGCTGAGGCCCGGTGAAGAAGAAATCGTATAAGCCCGTAGCGTCTCCGCGCTGTTGGCAATGCTGACTAATGCATACTGACCCGGCTGATACGGATAAAAATCATGATTAACCAGTGAAATCGTCCAGACATCAGGCGTTTCCTGAGTAATCGAATGTACCTGCATGCGGTTAGAACACAGCGGTGTCGGCCCAATCTGTAGTGCGGGCATGGTCATAATCAATCTCCATAACAAACGGGTACGGTGAAGCGTGTAAAATGGCGGCCCATAAGACAGTGGGCTCAGCGTGAGGCATCAATGCCGACACCTCACGCTGCGTGACGAGGAACGCGCTCCTCCGTCCGCATTGATTCATCAAGCGGCCAGAATGGTGTTCATATCCTGTTCAACGGTGGTAATCGCTCGCATACCGAATTTGTCGTTCAGAATGGCAAGCAGGTTGTCCGTCAGGAAGCCCGGTGCTGTTGGCCCGGTGTAGATATTTTTCACGCCGAGGGACAGCAGGGTGAGCAGGATGACAATCGCTTTCTGTTCAAACCAGGACAGCACCAGACTCAGCGGCAGGTCGTTCACGCCACAGCCCAGTTTCTCCGCCAGCTTAACGGCCAGAATAATGGCCGCGTAGGCATCATTACATTGACCGACATCCAGCAGACGTGGCAGGCCTTCCAGCGTACCGAAGTCCAGTTTGTTGAAACGGTATTTACCACAGGCCAGCGTCATGATCAGGCAATCTTGCGGAACGTTCAGCGTAAAGTCCGTGAAGTAGCTACGTTCTTCACGGCTACCGTCACATCCGCCAACCAGGAAGACGTGACGCAGCTTTTTCTGTGCAACCAAATCGATGACGGTATCCGCGGCGCTCAACAGCGTTTCACGACCAAACCCGACGGTGATCATGTGCTCGATTTCGCTGTATGGGAAACCAGCCAGACCCTGTGCCTGTTCGATAACCGGGCTGAAATCGTCGCCTTCCAGGTGGTTCACGCCCGGCCAGCCTACGATGCTACGCGTCCAGATGCGGTCGCCGTAGTTGCCTACGTTTGGATCGATAATACAGTTGGAGGTCATGACGATTGCGCCAGGGAATTTGGCAAATTCAGTCTGCTGGTTCTGCCAACCGCTGCCGTAGTTACCCGCCAGATGCTTGAATTTTTTCAGCTCTGGGTACCCGTGTGCAGGCAGCATTTCGCCGTGGGTATAAATATTCACGCCGGTGTCTTCGGTTTGCTCCAGCAGCATGCGCAGATCTTTCAGGTCATGACCAGAAATCAGAATCGCCTTACCCGCAATTGGGCGGACGTTAACGGAGGTCGGCTGTGGATGGCCGTAAGCATGGGTCTCGCCATGGTCAAGGATCGCCATAACGTTGAAGTTCATTTTACCGATGCCCATTGCGTTGTTTAGCAGGGTGTCAACATCAGATGGCTGTGTGCCCAGCCATGCCATGAAGGCATGATATTCGGCATAGATCGCGTTGTCATACTGACCGAGAACGTGGGCGTGCTCCATATAAGCTGCCGCACCTTTCAGGCCGTAAAGGTTAAGCATGCGCAAGCCGTGAACGTCGTCACCAACGCTGGCTTTATCGCTATCCAGCGCAAAATCCGCCGCCTGTTGCAGTAAGGTTGGAATATCGTTACCTGCCAGTTGCAGGGCTGCCATTGGGTGATCGACGGTCACGGCGGCATCGTGCAGACGGCAGCGAACAGCCAGAGATTCGCGCAGTGTAATGGCTTCCTGTGCGTAGCCAATAATACGCTGAGAATCGAAGTTAACGTTGGTCAACGTAGAGAAGAAGGCGCGTGGCGCAAAGTTGTCGACATCGTGATCGATGATATCCAACTCGCGGGCTTTCAGCGCCCAGGCAGAAAGCCCTTGCAGCACAGCGACCAGCAGGTCTTGCAGGTCGGAGGTTTCTGCGGTTTTGCCACACATGCCCTGCGCGTAAGAGCAGCCGTTTCCAACAGGGGTACGAATCGTTTGTTCACATTGCACACAAAACATAATGACTTCCTTTTTTTAAGTTGCATTTTAAATGCTTGTTTAAAGCATAGTGTTAGCCGAGGCAGGTAAAAAGGCTTTTTTACTGCAACTTTAGGTAAATTTGATTTAGCGCAAGTTTGGTGATGGGCAATGAAAATCACTCTCAATCACAGCCCATAAACGAGGGGGAAAACGGTGTTCAGTGTGCGCTTATGAAGAAAATAACGCCATTAATATGGGAGCCGCGAGGCTTAATAAGAAACCATGGACAATGGCAGCAGGCACGACATCGATACCCGCGCTGCGCTGCAAGACGGGCAGCGTGAAATCCATCGAGGTTGCCCCGCAAAGTCCTAAGGCGCAGGAGCGATTACGCTGTGCTAGCACGGGAACCAGCATAATCGCCAGTAGCTCACGAGTCAGATCGTTGAAAAATGCGGTGCTGCCGATGACGGGCCCGAAGGAGTCGGTGAGCAGAATGCCTGACAGCGAATACCATCCATAGCCGGATGCCATCGCCAGACCGGTTTTTAGCGGCAGACCCAAAATCCACGCGGCCAGCAGGCCGCCACCGAGCGCACTGATACCGACGATGAGCGCGATGACCAGACCGCGACGATTTAATACGATTTGGCGCAACGTCATGCCGCTGTTACGCAGTTGAACGCCCACCAGAAAGAGCAGGAAGATCAGAGCATATTCGCTGCCTTTACTGGCGTAGGTGAATCCCGGCCATTGCGTTAAGCCCAGCAAAAAACCGCCGAATACCACGCCACAGAGTTTGAACGATTCAAGGATCATTCGCAGTCTGGACGGCGGAGCCGCGTCTTTGTACTTGCTACGCCACGCGCGGCGTTTTTCCCACAGCCACAGGGCAATGCCGTTTGCCGCGACAATACAGCAGGCGAAGACGGCGGTGTAGCGGAAGATCAGTAACAAATTGCTGCTGAGATTTTCCAGAAAGGCCAGGCTTATGCCCATCAAAAACAGAATAACGTACACCATCCAACTCAGCAGTTGGTTAACCCGCTGTAATCCTTTTTTGCCGCGCAGCGGTACCAGATAGCCAATGATGAGCGGTAATAAAATAATTAATAATCCTGAATACATCACAGAATTGATGTCCTTACGCGAGAAAAACGGCGCTAACCCGTATTTTAGGATTGGCAGGGGGCCGTCGTTAAACTATGAGGCTTTTCTTCTTCAGTTCTATCCCGATAGGCATCGACACAGCGGAAAGACAAACCGTGCGTTCGTTGACAACATCGTAGGATTCATCGGCTACACTTGGCGGGAAGAAAAACGATAATCTATTAAAATTAAACAAATTATCGGAGTGAGTAAAGCGCTGTCTGGCAGGATATTCTATACATTGAGCATTTTTGCAGCAGAAACTCGCAGGCAGCGGCTACAGGAGAAAAAGATGCATCTGGAAAGTATTGAAATCCTGGGATTTCGGGGAATCAATCGTCTGTCGCTGACGCTGGACGAGAACAACGTACTGATTGGTGAGAACGCCTGGGGGAAATCAAGCCTGCTGGATGCGCTCTCGCTGCTGCTGGCACCGACGTTGCCTCTTTACCATTTTGATATGCAGGATTTTCACTTCACGCCGGGAGATGAGAATAGTCGGGAAAAGCATCTTCAGGTTATTTTCACGTTTTGCGAGACGGCACCTGGCCATCATTTATCCCCTCGCTACCGTTCGCTTAGCCCCGTGTGGGTGGAGGGCGAAGCGTCGCTATATCGCGTTTTTTATCGGTTAGAAGGTGAGGTGGACGAAAGCCAGTCGGTCTTCACCTGGCGAAGCTTTCTGGACGCTGACGGGCACCCGATACCGCTGGATGATATTGATGAACTGGCCAGAGAAATTATCCGCCTGCATCCGGTGTTGCGGCTGCGTGACGCGCGCTTTATGCGGCGTTTGCGCTCTGGGACGCTGGCTGCGACGTTAGATAACAGCAATGAAAAGTTGGCTCAGCAGTTTGAGCAACTGATGCGTGAGCTGGTGCAAAATCCTCAGAAGCTGACGGATAAAGAGCTGCGTCAGGGGCTGGTGGCGATGCGACAACTATTGGAGCACTATTTTTCCGAGCAGAACGCCACGGGTAATGACCGGCGCCATCATCGGCATGCGCGAACGCACAACGGTAAATCGTGGCGATCGCTGGATAACATCAATCGCCTGATTGCCGACCCCAATAGCCGCAGTCGCCGGATTATCCTGCTGGAATTGTTTTCTACGCTGTTACAGGCGAAAGGGTCGGTGGCGTTGGATCCCCATGCGCGTCCGCTCTTGCTGATTGAAGACCCGGAAACCCGGTTGCACCCGATTATGCTATCCGTCGCCTGGGGGCTTTTGGTGCAGTTGCCGCTTCAAAAGGTCACAACAACGAATTCAGGCGAACTGCTGTCGCTGGTGCCGATGGAGCAGGTGTGCCGCCTGGTGCGGGAATCCTCGCGGGTGGCGACATACCGTATTGGTCGTCAGGGTATGAGCGCTGAAGATAGCCGACGCATTGCGTTTCACATTCGTATGAATCGACCCGCGTCACTCTTTGCCCGCTGCTGGCTGCTGGTGGAAGGGGAAACCGAAGTTTGGATGCTAAATGAACTGGCGCGCCAATGTGGGCATCATTTTGAGGCGGAAGGGGTGAAAGTGATTGAATTTGCCCAGTCCGGGCTCCGGCCATTGCTGAGGTTCGCACGTCGTATGGGGATTGAATGGCATGTCCTGGTCGATGGCGACGATGCGGGGAAAAAATATGCCGCGACGGCGAAAAGCATGTTAACCGTACAGGGCGAGAGCGAGCGCGATCATTTGACCGTCTTGCCCGCATCGGACATGGAACACTACATGTACCGTGAGGGATTCAGCCACGTTTATCACCGCATCGCGCAGTTGCCGGAAAAAGTGCCGCTCTCGATGCATAAAATCATCATCAAGGCTATTCATCGGTCATCCAAGCCAGACCTGGCGATTGAAGTCGCGATGGAAGCCGCAGCGATGGGCAGCGAGGCAATCCCACCGCTTATCCGCAGCATGTTCTCCCGCGTGCTGTGGCTGGCTCGCGGGCGGGCGGATTAGGGGATACAAATAAAAAAATGCCGTTCGATATAACGAACGGCATTTGTCGCATTATAGTCATTTTACGGTTTAGCGTAGCGTGTTCTGAGTAGACGTGTAGGGTATAGCAGGGGTCAGGATGCGGCCTCGGCGACTTGCGGGACGATCAGGCAGGCATGATTGCCTTTCGGCCCTTGATGAACATCAAACCTGACAACCTGTCCGGCTTTCAGAGTCCGGTAGCCATCCATTTGAATGGTTGAGTAGTGAGCGAAGATATCGTCACCGCCCCCTTCTGGACAGATAAAACCAAACCCTTTGGCATTATTGAACCATTTAACAGTACCTGTCTCCATGCATTGACATCCTTCGCAAGAGTATTCTTTTCAGTAAGGTGTGGTTATTTGGTTACTACGAATACGAATTGATTAAAACCCCATCAATTCATCCGTACACTTTAGTGAAATCGATCCCGGCGTCAAGCGATCCACCGCGTGGTGAGGAGGGCAGTTTGTCAAAGTTTGATGCAGATAACGCTATTGATGAACCCACGATCGCGTTGCGTAATCAAGATATCGGTTACAGACCTTGAATTTTGCTTTCCGGGAACCATTTAATCCCTCAGGTGGTAAAATAAAAAGCAGACGTGCTACTGTAAATGTAGAGATACCCGTCATCTTTCAAGTCGCAGGCGCTTACTTCCTGCTTCTCGGATCTATTAGGAATAAACAGACCAATGTCGTGAGTCGCGATATTCGTTACATGATGTGGATAGAGAATGGGAAACAACAGTACGTGGTCACAATCTGAGAACCTGACCGCCGATAAACAGAAAGAAAAATTGCAGCCGCCTTCCATGTATAACGTGGTGTTGAATAACGATGATTACACCCCGATGGAATTTGTTATTGACGTTCTGCAAAAGTTCTTTTCTTATGATATTGAACGTGCCACACAGCTTATGTTAACCGTGCATTATCAGGGTAAAGCGATTTGTGGCGTATTCAGCGCTGAAGTGGCTGAGACCAAGGTCGTACAAGTTAATCGTTATGCCAGAGAAAATGAGCACCCGCTGCTCTGTACGCTGGAAAAAGCCTGAAGTCAGGCGATTTATTGGGAGAGGTGCCTATGCTCAATCAAGAACTGGAACTCAGTCTCAACATGGCTTTCGCCAGAGCGCGTGAGCACCGACACGAGTTTATGACCGTGGAGCACCTGCTGTTGGCTCTGCTCAGTAACCCAGCCGCCCGTGAAGCATTGGAAGCCTGCACGGTAGATTTAGCCGCGCTGCGTCAGGAACTGGAAGCGTTCATTGAGCAAACCACACCAACATTACCGCAGAGTGACGACGAGCGCGAAACTCAGCCCACGCTCAGCTTCCAGCGCGTACTCCAACGCGCCGTTTTCCACGTGCAGTCCTCTGGCCGCAGCGAAGTGTCCGGAGCCAACGTCTTGGTCGCCATTTTTAGCGAACAGGAATCTCAGGCCGCCTACCTGCTGCGCAAACATGACGTCAGTCGTCTGGATGTGGTGAACTTTATTTCCCACGGCACGCGCAAAGAAGAATCCGATCAGGCGCCGAACCCTGAAAGTCCCGTCAATGAAGAACAGGCAGGAGGGGAAGATCGTATGGAAAACTTCACCACCAATCTGAATCAACTGGCTCGCGTTGGCGGCATCGATCCGCTTATTGGCCGGGATAAGGAACTGGAGCGCACGATTCAGGTACTGTGCCGCCGCCGTAAAAATAACCCGCTGCTGGTCGGCGAATCTGGCGTCGGTAAAACCGCGATTGCTGAGGGGCTGGCCTGGCGTATTGTGCAGGGCGATGTGCCTGAAGTGATGGCGGAGTGCACGCTGTACTCGCTGGACATCGGCGCGCTGCTGGCAGGCACCAAATACCGTGGTGACTTTGAAAAACGCTTTAAGGCGCTGCTGAAACAGTTGGAACAGGATAAAAATAGCATTCTGTTCATTGATGAAATCCACACGATTATCGGCGCGGGTGCAGCGTCCGGCGGTCAGGTTGATGCGGCTAATCTGATTAAACCGCTGCTTTCCAGCGGCAAGATTCGCGTTATCGGCTCGACCACCTATCAGGAGTTCAGCAATATCTTTGAAAAGGATCGGGCGCTGGCGCGTCGTTTCCAGAAAATCGATATCACTGAACCTAGCGTGGAAGAAACCATACAAATCATTAATGGCCTGAAGCCTAAATATGAGGCTCACCATGATGTTCGCTATACGTCGAAAGCGGTTCGTGCCGCGGTAGAGCTGGCGGTGAAATACATCAACGATCGCCATCTGCCGGATAAAGCGATTGATGTGATCGACGAAGCGGGCGCGCGCAGCCGTCTGGTGCCGGTCAGCAAACGTAAGAAAACGGTCAACGTGAGTGACATCGAATCGGTTGTCGCCCGCATCGCCCGTATTCCAGAAAAAACCGTCTCCGCCAGCGATCGTGATGTGCTGAAGAACCTCAGCGATCGCTTGAAAATGCTGGTGTTTGGGCAGGACAAGGCAATCGAAGCGCTGTCCGAATCTATCAAGATGAGTCGTGCAGGGTTGGGCCAGGAGCGTAAACCGGTTGGTTCCTTCCTGTTTGCCGGTCCTACCGGTGTGGGTAAGACGGAAGTCACGTTACAGCTGGCCAAAGCGCTGGATATCGAACTGCTGCGCTTTGATATGTCCGAATACATGGAACGCCATACGGTCAGCCGTTTGATTGGCGCGCCTCCGGGCTATGTGGGCTACGATCAGGGCGGTCTGCTAACGGATGCCGTGATTAAGCATCCTCATGCGGTACTGCTGTTGGATGAGATCGAAAAAGCGCATCCTGACGTCTTTAACCTGCTGTTACAGGTGATGGATAACGGTACGCTGACGGACAACAATGGCCGTAAAGCGGATTTCCGTAATGTCATTGTCGTCATGACCACCAACGCAGGCGTGCGGGAAACACAGCGTAAATCCATTGGTATCATCCATCAGGACAACAGCACTGATGCGATGGAAGAGATCAAGAAGGTCTTTACGCCGGAGTTCCGCAACCGTCTGGATGGCATTATCTGGTTCAACCATCTGTCGACTGACGTCATTCAGCAGGTTGTCGATAAGTTTATCGTAGAGCTTCAGGCGCAGCTGGATGCGAAAGGCGTCTCGCTGGAAGTGAGCGATGAAGCACGCGACTGGCTGGCCGAAAAAGGCTACGACAAAGCAATGGGTGCCCGACCAATGGCACGCGTGATGCAGGAAAGCCTTAAGAAACCGCTGGCCAACGAGCTGCTGTTTGGTTCGCTGGTGGACGGTGGCTCTGTTACGGTGGAACTGGATAAAGAGACGCAGCAGCTGACGTACGGCTTCCAGAGCGCACAGAAACGAAAAGCAGAAAGCGTTAATTAATCAATATCGTGTGTTATCTAAGAGGGATGCTGAGGCATCCCTTTTTTATTGGGTCGCAGACTGATCTTGGTGCGCTATTTTGCATTATGGCCCAGTTAAAAACACGATTCTTGGATCTTTTCGGATAGGCCAAGATTTTGCACAATCATGGCTACCGAGCAGCTGCCAGCCCTGTTACGCATTACTCGATATATGGCTGCCTCTCTTCGCCTTAACCCTTTCTCATTTTGGAGTGAACGATGAGCCAACGTCTTGATTACTACAGTAAGTCTCCCGAGGCTGCCAAGAAGTATCTGGAGTTCAATAACATTCTGCACAAGAAACCATTTCTGGCTGAAATAGGCCATCTGGTTACGCTGCGTGCCTCTCAGCTTAACGGCTGTGCATTTTGCGTTGATATGCACGTTAAAGAAGCCAAGATTAATGGGGAGCGCGAACTACGCCTGCATCATGTGGCTGTCTGGCGTGAATCGCCGCTTTTCTCCCCGCGTGAGCGTGCTGCACTTGAGTGGACAGAAGTATTGACTCATCTTCCGCCGCACGGCGTACCGGACGAGGTGTTTACGCGCGTTCGCGAACAGCTGTCAGAAGAAGATCTGGCTGACTTATCTTTCATGATTATCGCGATTAATGGCTGGAATCGTTTGGGCGTCGCGTTTCAGGTTGTTCCCGGTTCTGCAGATAAGCTGTACGGTCTGGAAAAAGCCAATCTGAGCTAATTAACGCCCGTGCTGTTCAAGCTCGGCCAGAATCAACGTGGCAAGCCGTTCTGGTTCTGCCATCGTGGCGCAGTTGGTGAAACTGGCGAGCAGTGCGTTGTCACCGTTTCCTGATACAGCCCAACGTGATAGCGGCTGAACGGCAATCCCTTGAGCCAGCAAGCGGTCGGCAAGTCGTCGATCGCTTATGTTATCCGGCAGGCGTAACACTAAATGCATGCCGCCGGGCTGCGTGTCGATATGTATGCGATCGCCTAAAATACCTTGTAGCACAGCGATGGTAGCGGCGCGACGTTCTGCATAAAGTCGTCGTGTGCGCTGAATGTGCCGGGCAAAATGGCCTTCAGAGATGAAGCTGGTAACGATAGACTGCGTCATGGTTGGCGATGCGGAAGCGAAGAAAATTCGGCTGATGTGTTCAAAGGTGGCAATCTGCGCCTGTGGTACAACCAAATAAGCCAACCGAATCCCCGGAAATAACACCTTGCTGAAGGTGCCCGCATACAGAACCCGCCCATTGCGATCTAGACTGGCGAGCGCGGGAAGTGGGCGGCTGGCGTAGCGATATTCCCCATCATAATCATCCTCTACTATCCAGGCATTCTGCTCGGTTGCCCACTGCAATAGTGCCTGTCGCCGAGGAAGCGACAACGACATCGACAAGGGGCTTTGATGCGCGGGCGTGACAACGGCCATACTGGCATCATTCGCCAGCGCGATACCGCGCTCCACGTTGAGCCCTTCACGATCGACGGTGACCGGAACCGGACATAATCCAGACTGTGATAGCAACTGGCGAGTCGGGGGATAGCCGGGATCTTCAACCCAGACGCGCTGCCCGGATTTCAGCAAGGCCAGAACGGCGAGTTGTAAATTGGTGCGCCAACCTGATGTGATGAATACCTGACTGGCGGTACAGTCAATGCCACGTGCCACTTGCAGATAAGAGGCGATGGCGTTTCTTAGCGCTGGTAAGCCATAAGGTGCGGGGTAATCCCAATCTGGTAACTGCATGCTGCGAAGATAACGTGCGCCCAGTCGAGCCCATAGCTTGCGCGGGAAGGCGTCAAAAGCGGGAACTCCCATTTGAAAAGGCAGCAGTTGCGATGGACGCCACAGTATGTTTTGTTCGTCGTCTGGCGCTGAGGGGGATACCGTCGCATCGGTAACGGAAGTTGGCGCTAAGGGTAAATCGGGATTCACCAGCGTGCCTGCTTGTCCACGTGCCTGCAAATAACCTTCGGCAATCAGCAACGAGTAAGCCTGTTCTATCGTTCCGCGTGCGACGCCAAGTTCTTTCGCTAGCATACGTGCGGAAGGCAGACGGTCACCCGGTGACAATAGGCCTGTGCTGATAGCCCGACGCACGCGTTCGTAAAGCTGGCGATAGAGCGGCGTACTCTCCTGAAAGGAAAGAGGGGAAAAGAGGGAAGAGTCAGGTTTCATATAGGGAATCCATGACAAGCAGGCTGTTGACCTTAAAACGGTTGGCCCAAAAAACTGTTTTTAAAAAACAAAAGCCCTTGCCATGAAGGGAAGGGCTGGGGAGGGAGTCACATCCTCATATATCGCTGTGATCAGCGATGAGCGAACCGGTTAGCGGCTGCGGAAGACAATGCGGCCTTTACTCAGGTCGTACGGGGTTAACTCTACAGTGACTTTGTCACCCGTCAGGATGCGGATATAGTTTTTACGCATTTTACCGGAGATATGAGCGGTAACCACGTGCCCGTTTTCCAATTCAACGCGGAACATGGTGTTGGGCAGCGTATCAAGCACGGTGCCTTGCATTTCAATATTGTCTTCTTTGGCCATCGAATCCTCTAGGTCTAACTACCTTTATTTTTTAACCGCAAGATAATGCCGAAAAACCGACATTATGTAAAGAAGCGTTCACGTTTGGGGCGTTATTTACCCGATTTCTCTGTCAAAATGCCGGTTCGGCGAGCGGTTGTGGTCGCCAACAGCTGTCATCGACATCAAGATCTTGAAACTGAGAAAGCTGTTGCAGGAAGCGATCGCGGGGTATTTCACTCACGCCCAGAGAAGCCGTATGGGCGTTTAACACCTGACAATCGATCAGCTCACCACCATGGCGAATAAAATGCTGTTGAAATGCCAGCAGCGCGTATTTTGACGCATTATCCGTGCGGCTGAACATTGACTCGCCGCAAAATAACCGCCCTTGCTCAATACCATATAGTCCACCAACCAGCACGTCATTCTGCCACACTTCGACAGAGTGCGCTTTTCCTGCCTGATGAAGCTGGCGATAAGCCGAGATAATGCTCGGCGTAATCCAGGTGCCGTCATGGTGCTCATGCGCGCAGGCGTGAATGACATCATCAAAGGCCTGATTCAGCGTGGCATGAAACGTATGGCGCTTCAGAAATTTTTTCATGCTGCGGCTGATATGCAAGTCACCGGGAAACAGGACCGCGCGTGGATTTGGAGACCACCATAAGATCGGCTCACCGGGAGAGAACCAGGGGAAAATGCCCTGTCGGTAAGCGGCTTTTAGGCGGGCAACGGAGAGATCGCCGCCAACGGCCAGCAGGCCGTTGGGGTCATCTAGCGCATGATTCGGATCAGGGAACTGAAGCGATTGAAGCGAAAGTTGGTATAGACGCATGTTTTTCAAACGTTATGTTTCAACAGAGTTTGCCCTAAACGTGTTGGCGGAACTGCCAATAACGACCTTGTTGTGCCATTAAGTCCTGATGGCTCCCCTGTTCGATCACTTTGCCATCATCCAGAATACAGATGCGATCCATCGATTCTAAGCCGTATAGCCGGTGGGTGATGACGATCAGCGTTTTATCGGCACAGTGCTGACGGAGCAGTTGCAGAATACGCTTTTCGGTTTCTGCATCCAACCCTTCAGTCGGTTCATCCAATAGAACGAGCGGTGCGTCGTGCAATAAGGCGCGTGCCAACGCGATACGGCGTTGCTCGCCACCGGACAACTGTCGACCGCCTTCGCCCAGCCAGGCATTCAGCCCTTCGTTTTCCAGCAGTTTTTCTAAGCCAACCTGCTGTAATACCTCAGACAGTTTTTCATCTCGTGCGGCTGGTGCGGCTAGTAGCAGGTTATCACGTAGTGTTGCGCTGAAAATATGCACGCGCTGTGGCACCACGCTCATCATGGCGCGGAGGTTGTCTTCCTGCCAATCGGCAAGGGGATGTCCATTCAGCGTAATTTCTCCGTATTCACAATTCCATGCCCGGGTCAGCAATTGCAATAGCGTCGATTTCCCGCATCCGGTACGCCCCAGCAGCGCCAGATGCTCGCCTGGTTGAATGGAAAGCGTAATATTCTGCAACACGGGCTGCGGCTGGCCAGGATACGTGAAACCGACATGTGAGACATCAAGTGACGCCTCGCGTGGGGTTTCTGGCCCATGCTCTGGGAACGTGACGTCAACGGGCTGGCGAATGATTTGATCGACCCGAGCCGCGGAGGCAATCACTTGCCCCATATGCTGGAAGGCCACCGTGACGGGAGCCAGTGCTTCAAAAGCAGCAAGTGAGGCGAACACGAATAGCGCAATTAACGCACCGGGCTGTGGATTACCGCCAACCCCATCCGCTGCCAGCCACAGAATCAGGGTAACGGTCAGCCCGCTGCATAAAATCATCACCGCCTGAGCCAGACCGGTAAGGTTGGCCTGCTGACGTTGTCGGCGCAGCCAGTTAATTTCCACCAGAGCCAGCTGTTGACGAACGCGACTGAGTGCACCGAAGACGGTGAGTTCCGCCTGACCTTGCAGCCAGGTGGTTAACTGAAGGCGGTATTGAGCACGCAGCGCGGTCAAATCCTGTCCGATGCCGTTTCCCGCCCGATAAAAGACAATCGGCAGGCACAGCAGCAGTACCAGCATGATGGCTCCCAGCGTCAGAGCCAGTGAGGCATCAATGAAACTCAGGCCATAGCAAACGATAAGAATGACGGCAAAAGCGCTGACGATGGGTGAAATCACGCGGAGATAGAGGTGGTCGAGCGTATCTACGTCCGCTACGAGCCGGTTTAGCAGTTCAGCCTGACGAAATTGCGCCAGTCCCCCCGGCGAGAGCGGCAGGATGCGAGAAAAGGTGAAAACACGCAGGCGCAGCAAAACGCGGAAGGTGGCGTCGTGGCTGACGACTCTTTCCCCGTAGCGTCCGGCCGTACGTGCAATCGCTGCGCCCCGAACGCCTGCGGCGGGCAGCATATAGTTAAAGGTGAGCAGCCCGACGATCCCTGCCAGCGCGGAACCAGCCAGAAACCAGCCGGATAGCGCGAGTAGACCAATGCTGGCCAGCAGCGTCGCAATGGCTAATACCACGCCCAGACTCAAATACCAGAAGTGCTGACGATAAAGCGCGAGAAACGGTTTTAATACCTGCATCGTTTTCATCTGAGCCATTACAGCGCCTCCTGTCGTTGTGCCAGCAGCGTCGCGAAGGGACCTGCTTCGGCTCGGAGTGTTTGGTAGTCGCCCTGTTGAACTAACCGACCGCCGTCCATGACCCAGATCGTGTCATACTCGGCGATCTCGGTGAGCTGATGCGTGACCAGCAGCGTGGTCTGCGAACGTGCCGCGTCGTTCAGTGCTGTCATAACCAGCTCCTCGCTATGGGCATCCAGGCTGGCTGACGGTTCATCCAGCAGCAGTAAGTTACAAGGGTGAATAAGCGCACGGGCAACGGCAACGCGCTGTGCCTGGCCGACGGATAAACGTGCTGCACCGTCACCAATCGTCGTTTCCAGCCCCTGCGGGAGTTGCGGTAAAAATTCCTGCACATAGGCGCGTTCAATCGCATACTGCAATTCCAAAGGGCTGGCCTGCGGATTACCCAGCAGAATATTGCTGCGCAGCGTCTGTTCCGGCAAATGGGGATTTTGTCCGACCCAGCTTAACTGCTTACGCCATGATTCAGGCGTCAGCGTGTTCAATGCCTGGCCGTTGACGGTTAATGAACCGCGATAGGGCAGGAAGCCCAGCAGCGCATTAAGCAGCGAACTTTTTCCTGCCCCGCTAAGGCCGACCAGCGCGATACGTTCACCTGCGCGAATATCGAACGTCAACGGTTGGGTCAGCGGTGTGCCATTCGGCGCGAGGACAACCAGATCTTCCGCTCGGATAGCAATGGCGGTATTGCTGCTGAATTCATGTGTGCCAAAGCCGACGGTTTCGCCTTCTTCTGACAAAAAAGTCACCAGCGATTCTGCTGCCCCGATAGCCTGAGCCTTGGCATGATAGAAGGTGCCCAAATCGCGTAAAGGCTGAAAGAATTCCGGTGCCAGAATCAATACGAGAAAGCCGGCGAAGAGCGTCACTCCCATGCCGTAATGACCAAAATCCAACTCCCCGAGATAAGAGAAACCGAAATAAACGGCGACAACGGCGATCGAAATGGAGGCGAAAAACTCCAGTACGCCCGAGGAGAGAAACGCCATGCGTAGCACTTCCATCGTGCGACTACGGAAATCTTCGGAAGCATGACGGATTTGTTCGGTTTCAGCCTTACCACGATGGTACAGACGTAGCGTTTCCATCCCGCGCAGGCGATCGAGGAAGTGTCCACTCAGGCGTGCCAGCGCCAGAAAGTTACGTCGGTTGGCATCCGCCGCGCCCATGCCAACCAGCGCCATAAAAAGCGGGATAAGAGGAGCGGTTAGAAACAAAATCAGGCCAGCAGCCCAGTTGAGTGGGAAAATGGTGATTAAGATAAGCAGCGGGATCAGTGCGGCAAGATACATCTGCGGTAGGTAGCGGGCATAATAATCTTGCATATCATCAATCTGCTCAAGAATCATCGTTGCCCAACTGCCGGCGGGTTTGCCCTGTACCCAGGCAGGGCCAAGCTGTTGCAATCGATCCAGTACCAGCTTACGAATTTGCTGTCGAACGGCTTGTCCGCAAAGAAAACCAACACGCTCGCGTAACACACTGTTGAGTGCGCGCAGAATAAATGTGGCAATCAGCAGCAGGAAAGGGGAGAGCAAAGATTCACGCGTGGCATGCTCGATGATCAAGGCATGAAGCAGCGTAGCTAACAGCCAGGCTTGTGCCACGATTAACGCACCGCTTAGGAACCCAAGCAGTAGTGAAATTCGTAGCCAACGTTGCGCCAGCTTACTCTGTTGTTTCAGCCAGGCGGTCAGTTCTTGCTGTCTGGTTTTTTTCATCAGGCACCAGTTCGTTATATTGCAGAAATGGACTTAACAGAAAATAACTCTCATGTAACTGTTAGTTAACAAAATTATCTTCTATCACGCAGAATGACGCCATGTTACCGCGACAGGGACGCGCTGCAAACGAAAAGGAGAGGGGAAATGGGGGAGACGATCAATTTTGTGTTGCGGAAGGCAAACCAGAAGTAAAGCAAACGGAACGGCTGTCGCCGCTCCGTTATCAGCAGTGTATTACTTGTTGACGGTCAGCCCGTCGAGGTAACGTTCAGCATCCAGTGCCGCCATACAGCCGGTACCCGCGGAGGTAATGGCCTGACGGTAGATGTGATCCATGACGTCACCTGCGGCAAAGACGCCAGGAATGCTGGTTTGTGTCGCGTTGCCATGAATACCGGACTGCACTTTGATATAACCGTTTTCCAGTTCCAACTGACCGCCAAATACGGCCGTGTTCGGACTGTGTCCGATAGCGATAAACACGCCAGCCAGTTCCAGTTCTTCTGCGGCATCGCTCTGCGTATCGCGGATACGGACCCCGGTTACACCCATGTCATCGCCCAGCACTTCGTCCAGCGTACGGTTGGTATGCAGGATGATGTTGCCGTTTTTAACTTTGTCCATCAGGCGGTCGATCAGAATTTTCTCTGAACGGAACGTCTCGCGACGGTGGATCAAATGCACTTCCGCCGCAATGTTAGACAAATACAAAGCTTCTTCTACTGCGGTATTCCCGCCGCCAACTACGGCGACTTTCTGATTACGATAGAAGAACCCGTCACAGGTTGCGCAGGCAGAAACTCCTTTGCCTTTAAACGCGTCTTCAGACGGCAGACCGAGATAACGAGCCGATGCCCCCGTGGCAATGATCAGTGCGTCACAGGTGTACTCGGCGCTATCGCCGAATAAACGGAAGGGACGGTTCTGTAAATCAACACGTTCAATATGATCGAAGATCACTTCGGTATTGAATTTGGTCGCGTGTGCATGCATACGCTCCATTAACAGCGGGCCAGTTAAATCATCGGCATCACCCGGCCAATTTTCTACTTCGGTCGTGGTCGTCAGCTGACCGCCTTTTTCCATACCGGTGATTAATACTGGCTGTAAGTTCGCCCGTGCAGCATAAACAGCGGCAGTGTAGCCAGCCGGGCCTGAACCCAGAATCAATAACTTGTGATGTTTAACAGTACCCATGCTTTCCTCATTTCATGACGGCGGATCATGTTCATATTGAACGGTCTCTACAGCAAACCCGCTTCCTTACTACGAACAGTCTCTACCACGGACAATGCGAACGATTGTAAGGAAATTACAAGAGTAAAAAAAGTATGCAGAAAAGTTGCTGGCTATTTGTTTAATCGTTAAGGACGATGAGGATGACAAATCGCTGAAAAATCAGCCACATTCATAAGTAAAATGATTGAAGTCACCTCGGAGAATGGCTCTGGCTTATCCAATCTGGCAGTTTCTTCTGATTTTCGTTGTTTTGCTTTGACAATCGGCTGTGCATTTGCGAAAACATCTGGGTAAGAGGAAATTTTTTGTATGTGAACAGTTAAAAGCTCGGCTTTTTATTCGTTTTTGCGCAGGTAGTAGGCCTTTGGGCCACGGATATGACGTGATGGTCTTTTCGCGGGTGAGCAATACGTGGGGCGAGAACGAGAAGTTAATGACTGTTGATATACAAAATAGGCAGCGTGTCTTCTTTAAGGGTAGCTCTGATACATGAGGTCTATCGGGGTAAAGCGGGTGCAGGGAAAAGTGAAGAGAGACAATAATAATGGTAGACACTAAAAAACGGCCAGGCAAAGATCTCGATCGTATTGATCGTAACATCCTGAACGAATTGCAAAAAGATGGGCGTATTTCCAATGTCGAGCTGTCCAAACGTGTTGGGCTGTCGCCAACGCCTTGTCTGGAACGTGTACGTCGTCTGGAAAGACAGGGCTTCATTAACGGCTACACAGCGCTGCTAAACCCGCATTATCTGGATGCGTCACTGCTGGTTTTTGTTGAAATAACGCTAAACCGCGGCGCGCCTGATGTATTTGAACAGTTCAATGCTGCGGTGCAGAAGCTGGAAGAAATTCAGGAGTGTCATCTGGTTTCCGGTGATTTTGACTATCTGTTGAAAACGCGTGTGCCAGATATGTCCGCTTATCGTAAGCTCCTGGGTGAAACGCTGCTGCGTTTGCCGGGCGTAAACGACACCCGCACCTACGTGGTGATGGAAGAAGTGAAGCAAAGCAACCGTCTGGTCATTAAGACGCGATAAATGTGTGGGTGCAAAACCCGATAAATTCAGCTACACTCCTGTGAATTTATACAGTCCCAGCGCCGGGTTTTCTCGGCGCTTTGTCATAAACCTTACAGGCCCCTGGAGAGACTCTTGAGCCAGGAATATACAGAAGATAAAGACGTTACTCTGAAAAAGCTCAGTGGAACACGTCGTTTGCTCGAAGCGATTTTAATCGTTGTGGCACTTTTTGCGGTTTATCTTAGTGTCGCACTACTCAGTTTCAGCCCCTCCGACCCCAGTTGGTCACAGACTGCATGGCATGAACCTATTCACAACCTTGGTGGTGTAGCAGGTGCATGGCTGGCGGATACGCTGTTCTTCATTTTTGGTGTGCTGGCCTACGCCATTCCGCCGATCATGTTATCTCTGTGCTGGGCGGCTTTCCGCCAGCGTGATAACAACCAGACTATCGACTACTTTACCTTTTCACTTCGCCTGATTGGGACATTGGCGCTGATCCTGACCTCTTGCGGTTTGGCTGCGTTGAATATTGACGATCTCTACTATTTTGCTTCCGGTGGTGTTTTGGGAAGCCTGTTGAGCAGCTCAATGATCCCGCGTTTCAACAGCATGGGGGCAACGCTGATTCTGCTGTGCGTGTGGGGGGCAGGGTTAACGCTGTTTACCGGCTGGTCATGGTTAACGATCGCTGAAAAAATTGGCGCGGGTGTCTTGGGTTGTTTGACGTTTATGTCAAACCGTTCACGCCGCGACGAGGACTACCGTGAAGAATACGAGCGTGAAGAGGATGAGCGCGATGCGCTTAATCTGCGTCACGATGAGGCGTCGGGTGAGGCCGTAACACAACAGCGTGATGACGATGATGTTCTGTTTTCTGCGCCTTCCGTGGCTGATGCGTTAAACGACACGGCGGCAGACAATAAGGTAGACGTGTCATCACCGTTAGCCGAGAACGCACCGACAGCGACACAGCCGGCTCTCTCTGCTGAAACGCTGGTGGCAGGGGCAACATTGTCCGATGCGGCAGCGTCTGATTCAGCATTACCAGGATCAGCATTCTCTGCTTCATCGGCTGGCATTGTGCCGCCTGTTACTCCGTCTGCGATTGATTCGACGCCGTCGCTAAATCCGCCGCTGTATTCGTTTGAAATCCCTGAAACGCCAGCGACAATGCCAGAGATCGCAAGCTCGCCTGAACGCCATAGTACTGCGTATGCACCTTACGGAAATAGTTACGGAGAGAGTGCCGTACCACCGATTGTCACGGCACCTGTGGTTCAACCGTTTGCTGAACCGCCACAACCGGTACGCGATACGGATTTCGACGCCAATAACACCTTTATGCCAGCGTTCAGTGCCGATGGAGATGATAACCCGCAGATTAAACGCGGCGTAGGGCCTGAATTGCCGCGCCCTAATCCTGTACGTATCCCTACTCGCCGCGAGTTGGCGTCATACGGAATCAAATTGCCGTCGCAGCGGCTGGCTGAAGAGCAAGCAAGGCTGCAGGTGCAGAGCGGTAGCGAAGACGCGGAAGTGGTGAATGACGTGTATCAGGAAGAGACACCGGATGATATCGCCCAGCAGGAAGCCGCATTGCAGCAAGCGTATCAGGATCAGCAGCGTCAGCGTTACGGAGAGGAATACCCGTTACAGGAAGACGATGAAGACGCGCTTCTGCAAGCACAGCTAGCCAGAGATTTCGCGGCACAGCAGCAGTCACGTTATGACGCCAGCACATTGCAGCGCGATGAAGAAATCCCTGCTCCGATAGCACCACCTGCGGTCAGTGCGCCCGTTCAGCCAAATCCTGTCACATCGCATAACGCTTTTTCATTCTCGCCGTTTAGCGCGGAGAGTGAGCGCGAGCCTGAGCCGAATACGTTCAGTGAATCCACCTATTCGCAGCCGTCCTACCGTTCTGAACCCGAGCTTCCGCCTATGCAGGCTGGTGAACATGAGGACGACGAGGATGAGCACAGCCCGTTGACGTTTAGTCAGCCAGCGCAACCAACGTCAGCGCCTGTTGAGGCCGCGAAACAGGAAACGGTGGCAACACCAACGCATCATCCGGCAATGGATGGCTTGATTCACCCGTTCCTGATGCGTAATGAACAACCGCTGCAGAAGCCGACTACGCCGCTGCCAACGTTGGATTTGTTGACTCCACCGCCAGCTAGCGAAGCGCCTGTTGATAATTTTGCACTGGAACAGACGGCGCGCTTGATTGAAGCGCGTCTGGCTGATTTCCGGGTAAAAGCCGATGTGGTCGATCACTCTCCTGGACCGGTGATCACACGGTTTGAATTGGATTTGGCACCGGGTGTTAAAGCGGCACGTATCTCGAATCTGTCGCGCGATTTGGCACGTTCACTGTCAGTTGTCGCGGTGCGTATTGTTGAGGTTATTCCCGGCCGACCTTACGTCGGGCTGGAGTTGCCTAATGCGCATCGCCAGACGGTTTACCTGCGAGAAGTGCTGGATTGCGATCAGTTCCGTGATAATCCATCGCCGTTGTCGATTGTGTTGGGTAAAGATATTGCGGGCGAACCTGTCGTTGCCGATTTAGCGAAAATGCCACACCTGCTGGTTGCTGGTACGACGGGGTCGGGTAAATCGGTCGGCGTCAACGCCATGATTATCAGTATGTTGTATAAAGCCACGCCGGAAGACGTACGCTTTATCATGATCGACCCGAAAATGCTGGAACTCTCGGTGTACGAAGGCATTCCGCATTTGTTGACGGAAGTCGTGACTGACATGAAGGATGCGGCTAATGCGCTGCGCTGGTGTGTCGGTGAAATGGAACGCCGCTACAAGCTGATGTCGGCGCTTGGCGTGCGTAATCTGGCGGGATACAACGAACGGGTGATGACGGCAAATGCGATGGGGCGTCCGATCCCCGATCCATTCTGGAAGCCGGGTGACAGCATGGATATGACGCCGCCAGTGCTGGAAAAACTGCCGTATATTGTTGTTATGGTCGATGAATTTGCTGACCTGATGATGGCGGTGGGTAAGAAAGTTGAAGAACTGATTGCCCGACTGGCGCAAAAAGCGCGTGCTGCGGGGATTCACTTGGTGCTGGCGACGCAGCGTCCTTCGGTTGATGTCATCACCGGATTGATCAAGGCGAACATTCCGACGCGTATCGCGTTTACCGTTTCCAGCAAAATCGACTCACGGACTATCCTCGATCAAGGTGGCGCAGAGTCGCTATTGGGGATGGGGGATATGCTGTATATGGCACCTAACTCTTCGATACCTGTCCGTGTGCATGGCGCTTTTGTGCGTGATGAGGAAGTTCACGCCGTCGTTCAGGACTGGAAAGCGCGCGGTCGCCCTCAATATATCGATAATATTGTCAGCGGTGGCGACGATGCTGAAGGCGGAAGCCTCGGTCTTGATGGCGATGAAGAACTCGATCCGCTGTTCGATCAGGCGGTAGAGTTTGTCGTCGATAAGCGTCGTGCATCCATCTCGGGCGTCCAGCGTCAGTTCCGAATCGGCTATAACCGAGCCGCGCGAATTGTTGAGCAAATGGAGGCGCAGGGTATCGTCAGCTCTCCAGGGCACAACGGTAACCGCGAAGTATTGGCTCCGCCATCAATGGAATAAGCACGCCGTACTGATTGACGTCACTCCACGATAAGGGCTGCGCGAGCAGCCCTTATGCAAAGAAGCGTAAAAGCGGCAATAAGCAGATAATTCACCTATCACCGTCCGAGTGGGTTCAGATAACATAGATCTATAGACAACGTAGCTCGACGAATAATACCGAGCTGTAAAGAACATAGACGCTATTCAACGCGTCTGACCTCGATAGAGGTAGGTTCGTTATATTAAGAAACTCAAAGGATTATGTGTATGAAAAAGTGGTTAGCTATCAGTTGCCTGATTGCAGGTGTTACCTCAACCGCTGTCTATGCGGACGCGGCAAAAGATTTGCAGGGTCGCCTCAATAAAGTAAACAGTTTCCACGCCAATTTTAGCCAGAAAGTCACCAGCGCTGACGGCGCAGCGGTCCAGGAAGGGGAAGGCGAGCTGTGGTTGAAACGTCCGAACCTGTTTAACTGGAAAACCACCTCACCTGACGAAAGTACGCTGATTTCTGACGGCAAAACGCTTTGGTTCTACAATCCGTTTGTTGAGCAAGTCACAGCAACCTGGTTGAAAGATGCGACAGGGAATACGCCGTTCATTCTAATTACGCGTAACGATGCCAGCGACTGGAATAAATACGATGTGCGCCAGAAAGGCGATGATTTTGAGCTTACGCCGAAGTCAGCGAGCGGTAATCTGAAGCAGTTTGCGATTAATGTGACGACAAGCGGCACAATCAAACAGTTTACCGCGACGGAACAAGACGGGCAGCGGAGCACTTATGTGCTGAAAAACCAGCAAAACGGCGCTGTTGATGCCGCGCAATTTACGTTCACACCGCCGAAAGGCGTCACGCTGGACGACCAGCGTCAGTGAGGCCAGAGTGAGCAACCTGTCCCTTGATTTTTCCCATAATGAATTCCAACCGCTGGCCGCGCGTATGCGGCCTGCGACGTTGGCACAATATATCGGCCAACAGCACCTGTTAGGGGCCGGTAAGCCTCTGCCACGAGCCATTGAGGCAGGGCAACTGCACTCAATGATTCTCTGGGGGCCGCCAGGAACGGGAAAAACCACGCTGGCAGAACTGATTGGGCATTACGGGCAGGCTGACGTTGAGCGTATTTCCGCCGTGACGTCCGGCATCAAAGAAATTCGCGAAGCGATTGAGCGTGCCCGACAAAATCGCAATGCAGGGCGTCGTACTATTCTATTTGTCGATGAAGTCCATCGTTTCAACAAAAGTCAGCAGGATGCGTTTCTGCCACATATCGAAGATGGGACGATCACCTTCATTGGTGCGACAACCGAAAACCCCTCTTTCGAACTCAATTCCGCGTTGTTATCTCGCGCCCGCGTCTATTTGCTAAAAGCGCTGACGGCAGAAGATATCGAGCAGGTTTTGCAGCAGGCAATGAGCGACAGCGAGCGAGGATATGGCGGACAGAATATTGTTCTGCCTGCCGAAACCGCGCGAATGGTGGCCGAATTGGTCAACGGCGATGCCAGACGTGCGCTGAATAGTCTGGAAATGATGGCCGACATGGCGGAAATCGACGCGCAGGGCATGCGTGTTCTGACGCCAGCACTCCTCAACGAAATCGCCGGTGAGCGTAGTGCCCGCTTTGATAACAAAGGCGACCGCTATTACGATCTGATTTCGGCGTTGCATAAATCGGTAAGAGGCTCCTCGCCGGACGCGGCGCTTTATTGGTACGCCAGAATCATTACCGCCGGTGGCGACCCGCTGTATGTTGCCCGACGGCTGTTGGCGATTGCATCGGAAGATGTTGGCAACGCCGACCCACGTGCGATGCAGGTGGCTATCTCTGCCTGGGATTGCTTCACTCGTGTCGGCCCCGCAGAAGGGGAGCGCGCTATTGCTCAGGCGATTGTTTATCTGGCCTGTGCCCCGAAAAGTAACGCCGTGTACAGCGCGTTTAAAGCCGCGATGCAGGATGCGCGCGAGAAGCCAGACTATGATGTTCCCGAGCATTTGCGCAATGCGCCTACCCGATTGATGAAAGAAATGGGTCTTGGCGCCGAGTATCGGTACGCACACAATGAACCTAATGCCTATGCCGCTGGCGAGAGCTATTTTCCGCCGGAAATGGCCGATACGCACTATTACGCGCCGACCTCACGCGGCCTTGAGGGCAAAATTGGTGAAAAGCTCGCCTGGCTTGCCACTCAGGATCAAAATAGCCCGACAAAACGCTACCGTTGAACTAAGCGTTGCGGTAAGGTTATTGCGGTATTTTCTGAAACCGGCCGCGTAGCGCGCCGTGTACGACACCATTTCATTTGATAATCATAAGCACAGGATTAGCATGCTCGATCCCAATTTACTGCGCAATGAGCTAGACGCAGTCGCCGAAAAGTTACTGGCTCGCAGAGGCTTTAAGCTGGATGTTGAGACCCTGCGTAAGCAGGAAGAACGTCGTAAAGTATTGCAGGTAGAAACTGAAAACCTGCAGGCAGAGCGTAACTCCCGATCGAAAGAGATTGGTGCAGCGAAAGCACGCGGTGAAGATATCGAGCCTTTGCGTCGTGAAGTTAACACATTAGGCGAAAAACTGGATGCCGCGAAAGCCGAGCTGGATCAGTTGCAGAATGAAATTCGCGATCTGGCGTTAACGATCCCGAATCTGCCGGATGACTCTGTGCCGCTTGGCAAGGACGACACGCAGAACCAGGAAGTGACTCGCTGGGGCGAGCCACGTAAGTACGATTTCCCCGTACGCGATCATGTTGAACTCGGAGAAATGGCTGCCGGGCTGGATTTTGCCGCTGCGGTGAAATTAACCGGTGCGCGTTTTGTCGTGATGAAAGGGCAGATTGCCCGTCTGCATCGTGCGCTTGCCCAGTTCATGCTGGATTTGCATACACAGCAGCATGGCTATCAGGAAGCGTATGTCCCTTATCTGGTCAACCACGCCACGCTATACGGTACAGGCCAACTTCCTAAGTTTGGTGAGGACCTGTTCCATACTACTCCGCTGAGCGAAGAAGCGGAAAGTAGCAGCTATGCGCTGATTCCGACGGCTGAAGTGCCGTTGACCAATCTGGTGCGTGACGAGATTCTTGATGAAGAATCCTTACCGTTGAAAATGACTGCACACACGCCGTGCTTCCGTTCAGAAGCCGGTTCGTATGGTCGCGATACGCGTGGGTTGATTCGTATGCACCAGTTTGACAAGGTTGAACTGGTACAAATCGTCCGCCCTGAAGATTCCATGCAGGCGCTGGAAGAATTGACGACTCACGCTGAAACCGTGCTGCAACTGCTGAAATTACCTTACCGTAAAGTCTTGCTGTGTACGGGTGATATGGGCTTTGGCTCCACCAAAACTTACGATCTGGAAGTTTGGTTGCCGGCGCAGGATACGTACCGTGAAATCTCCTCTTGCTCAAACATGTGGGATTTCCAGGCGCGTCGTATGCAGGCTCGCTGCCGCAGTAAGTCCGATAAGAAGACTCGACTGGTTCATACGCTGAACGGTTCTGGTCTGGCAGTTGGTCGTACACTGGTTGCTGTTCTGGAAAACTACCAGCAGGCTGATGGCCGTATTGAGGTTCCAGAAGTGTTGCGTCCGTATATGGGCGGGCTGGAATTTATTGGCTAATCGCCGATGACTTGAAAAAAAGCGCCTGTTTAAAGGCGCTTTTTTTACGCCTCCTGTTCGGTAATATTTTTTCATCGTAAAAATAGCTTATCTATCTGAAACAACCCGCTCGATTTAAATTTTAAGTTAAAAATGATTTGAAATCAGCGGAATAGCAGTACCCTGCTTTTAAGCGTGACTGCCTTCCTGCGGACGTTGATGAATTCTTTCAATCCATAATTTGGGAAAGGACTTTTAGCTCTTTTTGCCCGGATTGACTTTTATATACGCAGTGGCATGATGCGCTCACTCTTCTCCGGTTGTTTGGTTATCCACTTCGCTATGTCTGCTTATTCCCGCCCAGTGCTGTTATTGCTCTGCGGACTTTTGCTGCTGACGGTTTGTATTGCGGTATTAAATACCCTGGTACCACTGTGGCTGAGTTATCAATCTCTTCCTGTCTGGCAGGTTGGCCTTGTTGGGTCATCCTACTTCGGCGGCAATCTAGTTGGTACGTTATTAGCCGGTAAGTTAATCAAACTTTATGGATTTAACCGTAGCTATTATTTCGCGGCTTTATTATTTGGTATCGCGATCGTTGGCCTCGGTATTTCTGCGGATATCGGTAGCTGGTTGTTCTGGCGTTTCCTTGCCGGAATCGGCTGTGCATTAATCTGGGTCGTGGTTGAAAGCGCTTTACTATGTAGCGGAACCTCGACGCAGAGAGGGCAACTGCTGGCTGCCTATATGATTGCCTATTACCTCGGTAGCGTAGTGGGACAGCTCCTGCTTGGCATATTGCCGAGCGCATTGCTGAACGTGCTGCCGTGGATGGTCGCGTTAGTTATTTTGGCCGTATTGCCGCTACTGTTTACTCGTCTCCCTATGCCGCCAGAGCAGCAAGAAAAGCATGTCAACATGTGGAAAATGCTGACGTACCGCAGTGCCCGTTTAGGCGTACACGGCTGTATTATTTCTGGCGCAATTTTAGGGTCGCTGTATGGTCTGATGCCGCTGTATCTCTCCCATCAGGGAATGAATGATGCGCAAGTTGGATACTGGATGGCGCTGCTGATCAGCTCCGGGATTATCGGGCAATGGCCTGTTGGACGGATGGCCGATCGTTATGGCCGATTGCTGGTTCTGCGGGTATTAGTCTTTGTGGTGATTATTGGCTGCATTGCTATGTTAAGCATTAGCCACTATGCCATGGCTCCATCGCTGTTCCTACTGGGATGTGCAGGGTTTACGCTGTATCCCGTTGCCATGTCTTGGGCATGTGAAAAAGTGCGCCCTGACGAACTGGTCGCGATGAATCAGGCGTTGCTCCTCAGCTATACGCTTGGCAGTCTGTGCGGACCAAGCGTTGCTGCGGTATTGATGCAGAGCTACTCCGATCGATTGCTGTTTGTGCTGATCGCGATTGTTGCCATGATCTACCTGATGATGTTGCTCAGAAAGGCCGATCACCACCCAACGCCATTAGCTGCTGCTTGAGCTAACGACATCGAGGCTGGCCAGCGAACTTTGTCCAGCTTCTACCATGTTATTCCACAGCGCTTCGGCCACTGGGCTAAGGCGCTGCTTCGCGTTTCGCACCAGATAAAATATGCTGGTTAGCATGAGTTTTTCCGGTGAAATTGCTGTGAGCTGCCCATTCTCAACCCATTTGGCGGCATAGTGATCTGGAAGAAAACCGATATGTGTGCCAGCCAGTAAGAGCAGTAAGCTGCCTTCTACGTTCCAGGCGGTATTTTGCAAGCCTTTCTTTGCTACCGGGCCTAACTGTTTACTAATCTCGTGTAATGCATGACCGCCAATGAGCAATCTGTTCGGGTTAAGTGTTCCGTCACGCCATTCTTTTTCTATTCTTGCCGCATTTTCGGATGTGGAATAAAAATAGCTTTTTTCAACAAAAACAGGCTGAAAATAGATGTCTGGTGGGACATCGTCCGGTAAGACGCTCAGAATAATGTCGATATGTCCATTTTTTAAACGTTCCATCAGCGGAGTGTAATCACCGATTTCCAGCTCAACGGCAACGTCAGGGCTTTGGACATACAGTTTTCCAATCGCGTTAGAGATAACTTTAGCAGGGTGAGTAACAGTGTTATCCAAACAGCCAATACGAGCTTCACCAATGAGCTGATGCTTGATCCTTGCTAATCGATTTGCAAAGTCATCCAGCGTAGCAATAACTGATTTGGCTTCCTGATAGACCACTTCGCCTTCCGTTGTGAGAGCAAATCCTCCACGTCCTCGTTCACACAAGACTAACCCGAGCGTATCCTCCAGACGAGACAGATAGTGACTCAACACGGGCTGGCTTAAGCCTGTTGAAGCTTGTGCGTTAGTAATGCCTTGTTTTTCAACAATTTTACAAAAAAGCTTTAACCAGCGAATCTCCAGTTTATCTAAACGCATAGCATGTCCTTCGCATACATTACATATCTGAATGTTAACATCAAAATATATCTGTATTAATCGATATGAAACCCATTTATCTTGTTGTCACGCCACATCACTGATGTGGTCACCACAAAAAATCGTGGTTTTATGCGTCACATCAGGGTCTCTCATAAAGCATAATGGTGTTGTTAGCTTGCTGACGGCACCATTGTTCTATACGCCGTCAGGCAACCTCTATAAAATATCACAACGATACAATAATTATTTGCTGCTTATTTAATGGAGGGGTTATGTCTCAAGGGAATGCTGTACCTGAAAAAGAACAACAGGGGCGGCAAATTTATGATTACGAATACGAACGTGTTCCTGCTGAAGCTAGAAAAAGCTGGTATGTTATCGCTTTAATATGGCTGGCAATGGGAATTGACATTTCGGGCCTATTTCTTGGCGCTTTCTTAAGTGGCGGGTTACCTTTTTCTCAGGCAGTTAGTGCCACGCTTATCGGCTCTGCCTTTTTAGGTGTGTTGGCAGCATTATGTGCTAATGTCGGCTATGGATGCGGATTATCCACAACTCTGCTCAGTATTTCCGTTTTTGGACGTCTTGGTGGAAAAATAATCGGCATTTTCTCTGCTGTATCATTGATTGGCTGGTTTGCTTTTCAACTCGATTTTTTTGGCGTAATGCTGCAAAAAGCATTGCTACATTATGAATTAGAACCCGGACGTTTCCCTATTTTGGTCTTCGGTATGGTACTGATGACCTCTACCGCTATTTGGGGTGTCAGGGCATTAGGCAAACTGAGTATATTCAGCGTGCCATTAATGCTGATATTGATAATTACAGGTTTAGTTTTAGCCGCAAGTAGTCATCCCGAAATACCGATCCCGATAATTAAAACGCCAATTAGTATGGGAAGTGCTATCTCTTACGTTGTTTCTATCTGGATAGTCTCTGCTGTGATGTCACCGGATATTGCCCGCTATGCCAAAACACGCAAAGATGCGCTTCTCGGCGCTGGTTTAGGATTCTTTTTAGGCAATAGCTCAACGATAGTAGTTGCACTCATTCTGACTCATCTGGTTGGTACAGAGGATCTCGTTGAAGTGTTCTTCAGTATCGGTTTGGGTATGTCTGCCATTGTTGTACTTATTTTTGCACAATGGACGACCAATAGTACCAACCTGGTCTCTGCGTCATTGGGGCTATCTGTTGTTATTCGTACGTTATCTCGGCCAGTATTAGTTGTGCTAATGGCTATTGTCGGTTTGCTGTTAGCCTACAACGGTATGATTAATAACTTTACTCAATTCTTGTCACTACTCGGTGTACTGATTTCTCCTATCGCAGGTGTCTACCTCGTCGAATATTATTTTATTAGATCCTCTCGTTTGCAGAAAAATGTATCAGAGGCATCATTCTTGAATGTGGCGGCAGCTATATCTTGGTCACTCGGTAGTATTGTGAGCCTGTTGACCTCACCCGATTTTTTCGATTTATTTACGATAAGCTCGATCTCTGCCCTGGATGGCGTAATTGTAAGTATGGCGATGTATATCGGCATACATAAAATTTTTCCTCAATTGGCAGATTGAACGTGTTACACAGATAACACGAGATCTTGGGTAAGGTATGTCTCGTTATATTAATGCACAAACAATTGATGATATAGCACTAGGGGCCGCTGTTCTCGGTACAGGGGGCGGCGGCGATCCGTATGTAGGTTCTTTAATGGCAAAACACGCATTAAAAAATGCGGATAAGGTACCTATATTCGATTTAGATGAAATTAAAGATGACGATATATTTGTGCCTTGCAGCATGATTGGTGCAACAACGGTTGTTGTAGAAAAGATCATGTCAGCGAGCCAATTCGTGCGGGCATTTGACGCGATGGAAAAGGCGCTTGAGCGACCTATTACGGCGACCTTTCCCATCGAAGTCGGCGGTATCAATTCGCTAATGCCGTTTGTCGTTGCGGCTGCAAAAGGTTTACCTGTTATCGACTGTGATGCGATGGGGAGAGCCTTCCCCGAAGCGCAGATGGTGACCTTTTTTCTCGATGGTTTACCCTCTGCACCAAATACGTTAGCCGATGAAAAGGGAAACACCGTTACCTTAAATCCTATTGACGGTATGTGGTCTGAACGTTTAGCCAGAATGATCTCGGAACAAATGGGAGCCGCTTGCGCGATGTGCGATTACCCCTTACTTGGTAGCCAACTTAAGCGTAGCGCTATCAATGGGACGCTGACGCTGGCACAGGATATCGGGAGAACACTGCGCCAGGCTCACCAGTCAGGCAGCCATCCGGTACAGTCCCTACTGACGGTTTTGAATGGTCATATCGTTGCATCTGGCAAAATTGTTGATGTAGCACGGCGCACAACGGGCGGTTTTGCTCGGGGCAAAGTCGTGCTGGATGGCATGGGGAGCGACAAAGGCGAATCGTTTACGGTGCTTTTCCAGAATGAGCTCCTGCTGGCTTATCGTTCTTCACAGACGGCAGAACCTACGCAGGATAATCTGCTGGCCGTTGTGCCTGATTTAATCTCCATAGTTGATAGTGAAACCGGACGTCCGATCATCACGGAACATTTACGTTATGGGCAGCGAGTTGATGTGATTGCCTATCCGTGCAATGACAAGTGGCGAACACCAAAAGGGATTGACGTTGCGGGGCCGGAGTATTTCGGTTATCCGGTGCAGTATGTACCGATAGAACTGCTTGCGAATCGCTGAGGCTTTCCCGATGTTACATAAAAATGATTACCGACTCGGGATTGATGTCGGCGGCACCAACACGGATGCGGCAATTTTAGATGCGAACCTGCGCTGCGTCGCGACGGCCAAATTTCCTACCAGCCTGGATATCTACAGCGGCATCGAACGGGTGATTGCTGAGGTATTGGCGCAGTCTGGCATCGCTCCGCAGCATATTCGCTATGCGATGTTGGGCACAACCCAATGTACCAATGCGATTGTTGAGCGGAAAGGGCTGGATCGCGTCGGGTTACTGCGCCTGAGCCTGCCAAGTAGCGATAGCGTCCCACCGCTGTGTGGCTGGGATGACGAGTGGCAAAGGGCGTTAGGCGAGCATTTCTACCAGATTCATGGTGGCTATGAATTTGATGGTCGAGAGATTCATCCCGTACTGCGGGATGAAGTGCTCGCGGTTTGTGACAAGATGCGCGGGCATGTCGATAGCGTGGCTATCTGTGGCGTATTTTCTCCCGTAAATAATGAGCAGGAACTGCAGGTTGCACAGTGGGTGAATGCGGCATTACCGGATGTCACCCTGTCGTTATCCCACCGGATAGGCAGCACGGGATTACTGGAAAGGGAAAACGCGACCATCCTGAATGCATCGTTGCAAAGTACCGCGAACCGCTTTGTTAACGGCTTTACGCAAGCGCTAGTTCGGCACGGTATTAAAGCTACGCCGTTCTTCGGGCAAAACGATGGCACATTGATGTCCGAGAGCATGGTGAAGCAATATCCCATTCTGACGATGGCCTGTGGGCCAACGAACTCGATTCGTGGAGCATGCCACCTTTCGGGATTGGATAATGCGCTGATTATCGATGTCGGCGGCACGACGACCGATATTGGCGTCCTGGTGAATGGCTTCCCACGTGAATCGGCAATCGCCGTTGAAGTCGGCGATGTGCGGACGAATTTCAGAATGCCAGACATTATTTCTATCGGCATTGGCGGTGGAACCTGCGTGCGGCAGTCTCAGGATGGAAAACTTACTCTTGGGCCGGATAGTGTCGGTTATCGCCTGCTTGAACAGGGCGTCAGCTTTGGCGGTGAGACGCTAACGCTCAGCGATATCATGCTGCAACTTCATCGTGAACGATGGATGACGGCTCTTCCTCATCCGCTGCCCGAACTGGATAATGCATTTTGCCAGCAGGCTTATCGCCAGATGATTGAGAAAGTGGAAAGTGCTATCGACCGTATTAAGTCGTCAAGCGCGGCCATTCCCGCAGTGCTTGTAGGCGGCGGCAGTATTTTGCTGCCTGACGTTTTATCCGGTGTTAGCCAGGTCATGCGTCCGCATAATTTTGATGCGGCCAATGCGGTGGGTGTGGCGTTAGGGGCTGTGGGCGCACAGATCGAACGTGTGGTTAAAATGCCAGATAACGATCGTGAAAAGGTAAAAAACGAATTGCAGCAGCAAACCATTTTGTTTGCTGAAGAGATGGGCGCTAGGCCTGGCAGCGTTGAAATTATCGATTATCAGGAAATCCCGTTGGCGTATCTACCGGGGAATGCGGTACAGGTGAAAATCAAGGCGGCAGGGAGTTTGGTTTAGCGCAGCGTATGAACACTGCTGTGATATCTACCCGCTAAAATGCAAATAGCGCGCCGTGAGCGCGCTATTTTTCAGAAAACGTCAGGGGTTAGTACATGACCTTGTGACCGTAGCTTTCAAGAATCGATTTAACGCGATCCATCGTATCGGCCTTCGGTGGTTTAACGCCGTCTAATTTGTACTCTTCACCCATTGCAATCCACTTGTGTTTCCCAAGTTCATGGTAGGGGAGAAGCTCAATTTTCTCGATGTTCGTCATATCTTTGGTGAATTCGCCCAGCTTGTGCGCGGACGCATCATCGTCAGACCAGCCGGGTACGACCACATAACGTATCCAGGTACGCTGGTTGCGCTTTGCCAGATAGCGAGCGAAATCCAGAGTACGGTGATTGGATACGCCAACTAAATTCTGGTGTATGTCGTCATTCATTTGCTTCAGGTCGAGCATCACTAAATCGCTGACGTCCAATAGTTCGTCAATGACGGGATCGTAACGACGTACGAACCCATTGGTGTCTAGACAGGTATTGATGCCTTCAGCCTTGCAGGCACGGAACCAGTCGCGCACAAATTCGGCCTGGAGAATAGCCTCGCCGCCGGATGCCGTTACGCCGCCGCCGGATGCATTCATAAAGTGGCGGTAGGTCACGACTTCTTTCATGAGTTCTTCAACCGTCACTTCTTTACCGCCGTGCGTATCCCAGGTATCACGGTTATGGCAATACAGGCAGCGCATCAGGCAGCCCTGAAAGAAGATGATGAAACGGATGCCTGGGCCATCGACAGTGCCACAGGATTCAAAGGAGTGGATGCGACCGATAAGTGACATTGCGAGGTTTTCTCCAAATTTGACCGAACAATAGCGGTCTTTATGAGCGCAGTCATAAGAAAGCAAGTATCGATCTGACAAGAATTCCTGACAGAAAAACACCGTGTGACAGATGCTGCGTCGAATCTGTTTTGCGAGCCATCCACATGATGAGGGCAACATAGCGGGCTGGCAAAACAGGCTAACAACCTGAACGACAAGCGAGAGTGAGAAAAAGGCCCCACTGACGTGGAGCCTTTATTTTACGCCTTTTCAGACAGTCATGGAAATTACATTGACTGGGTGAAAGTACGAGTGATGACGTCTTGTTGCTGTTCTTTCGTCAGTGAGTTGAAACGCACTGCGTAGCCAGATACACGGATAGTCAACTGCGGATATTTCTCCGGATTTTCCATCGCATCAAGCAGCATTTCACGGTTCATGACGTTGACGTTCAGGTGCTGACCGCCTTCGATGCTGGCTTCGTGGTGGAAGTAACCATCCATCAGGCCGGCAAGGTTAGCTTTACGCACGTTGTCATCTTTACCTAACGCGTTAGGTACGATGGAGAAGGTATAAGAAATACCATCTTTCGCGTAAGCAAACGGCAGTTTAGCAACGGAAGTCAGAGAAGCCACTGCGCCTTTCTGGTCACGACCGTGCATTGGGTTCGCACCTGGTCCGAATGGAGCACCTGCACGGCGACCATCTGGTGTGTTACCCGTTTTTTTACCATATACCACGTTAGAGGTGATGGTCAGAACAGACTGTGTTGGTGTTGCACCACGGTAGGTATTCAGTTTCTGAATTTTCTTCATAAAACGTTCAACCAGGTCACAAGCCAGTTCATCTACGCGAGCATCGTTGTTACCGAACTGCGGATATTCGCCTTCGATATCAAAGTCGATAGCCAGACCATCTTCATCACGAACCGGTTTAACTTTGGCGTATTTGATGGCAGACAGGGAGTCAGCAGCAACAGACAGACCTGCGATACCACACGCCATGGTACGGAACACGTCACGATCATGCAGTGCCATCAGCGACGCTTCGTAGCTATATTTGTCATGCATGTAGTGGATGATGTTCAGGGCGGTGACGTATTGTTTCGCCAACCAATCCATGAAGTGATCCATACGATCCATCACTTCGTCGAAGTCCAGAACATCGCCTTTGATTGGTTCTGATTTAGGACCAACCTGCATTTTCAGTTTTTCGTCCACTCCGCCGTTAATCGCGTACAGCATGGTTTTCGCCAGGTTTGCACGAGCACCGAAGAACTGCATTTGTTTGCCAACGATCATTGGGCTTACGCAGCAAGCAATCGCGTAGTCATCGTTGTTAAAGTCCGGACGCATCAGATCGTCATTCTCATATTGCAGAGAAGAGGTATCGATGGAGACTTTAGCCGCATAGTTTTTGAAGCTTTGTGGCAGTTTTTCAGACCACAGAATGGTCATGTTTGGCTCTGGAGACGGCCCCATGGTGTACAGGGTGTTCAGGAAGCGGAAGCTGGTTTTGCTCACCAGTGTACGACCATCCAGACCCATACCAGCCAGAGATTCTGTTGCCCAGATTGGGTCACCAGAGAACAGCTCATCGTACTCAGGTGTACGCAGGAAACGTACCATGCGCAGTTTCATGACCAGATGGTCAATCATTTCCTGAGCTTCTTCCTCAGTGATTTTGCCTGCAGCCAGATCGCGCTCAAGGTAGATATCTAGGAAGGTAGAGACACGTCCGAAGGACATTGCCGCACCATTCTGTGATTTCACCGCAGCCAGGTAGCCAAAGTAAGTCCACTGCACGGCTTCCTGAGCTGTCGCAGCTGGGCCAGAAATGTCACAGCCATATTTGGCGGCCATTTCTTTAATTTGGCTCAGTGCATGATGCTGATCGGCAATTTCTTCACGCAGACGGATGGTTGCTTCCAGATCTTCGCCGTTTTCCAATTTGGATTGCAGAGAAGTGAACTGAGCAAACTTGTCTTTCATCAGGTAGTCGATACCGTACAGCGCAACGCGACGGTAGTCACCGATGATACGGCCACGGCCATAGGCATCTGGCAGACCAGTCAGAACGCCTGATTTACGACAACGCAGGATGTCTGGGGTGTAAACATCGAACACGCCCTGGTTGTGCGTTTTGCGGTATTCGGTGAAGATTTTTTTCAGTTGAGGATCCAGTTCACGACCGTAAACTTTGCATGAACCTTCAACCATTTTGATGCCGCCGAACGGAATTAACGCACGTTTCAGCGGAGCGTCAGTTTGCAGACCAACGATTTTTTCCAGACCTTTGTTGATGTATCCCGCGTCGTGAGACGTGATAGTTGCAGCAACATTGGTATCAAAATCAACAGGTGCGTGAGTACGGTTTTCCTGTTTGATGCCTTCCATGACGCTGTCCCACAGCGCTGAGGTCGCTTTGGTTGCGCCAGCCAGGAAAGACTCATCACCTTCATACGGCGTGTAGTTTTTCTGGATAAAGTCGCGAACGTTGACGTTATCCTGCCATTCACCTTTGCTAAAGCCTTGCCATGCATTGGCCAATTTTTCATTCAGCTCGGTCATTTTACACCTACCTTTGATATGGATTTCTTAAAACCCGACGTTGCGGCCGATTGCACCTTAGTGGTGCTTGTCTCCACCGCGCAAATAAATTACCCAATATGTCAAACCGACCATTACGCCGCCGCCGATAATATTCCCTAGGGTGACGGGAATCAGGTTATCGGTAATGAAGTGGCTAACGGTTAAATGTTCAAACTGAGACGGCACCATGCCAATGGCATTCCAGAATTCCGGGGCCGCAAAATTTTTGATAACGATGCCCATAGGAATCATGAACATGTTGGCGATACTGTGCTCAAAGCCGCTGGAAACGAACATGGCGACAGGCAGAATCATGGCAAACATTTTGTCTGTAAGCGTACGACCGGAATAGCTCATCCACACGGCCAGACAAACCAGCAGATTGGCCAGAATCCCCAGACACAGCGCTTCAACAAACGTGTGTTCAAGTTTGTGTTCAGCTGTTTGCAGGACGTTAAGACCCCACGCACCGTTTGCGACCATATGCTCTCCCGAGAACCAGATAAGTCCAACGAAGAAAAGCGCGCCAATCAGGTTGCCGACATAGACATTTGCCCAGTTACAGGCTAGTTGCTTCCAGGTAATACGTCCACTGGCTTTGGCAATCACGATGAGAACGGTTGAGGTAAACAAGTCTGCACCGCAGACGACCACCAACATAAGGCCAAGGGAGAAACAGATACCACCGATCAATTTCGCGATACCGAAAGGTATCGTCGCGGTTCCAGTGGTGGCAGTAATATAAAAGACGAAAGCGATCGAAATAAACACACCCGCTGTGATCGCTAAATAAAACGTCGTACACGGTTGTTTAGTAGCTTTATAGACTCCGGCGTCTTCAGCAACTTTTGCCATCGCGGCCGGGAGTAATAGAGTAAAGGGGTTGTCAGCTTTCACACTAACTCTCTCTTAAAAATTATCAGCGTTGAGATACTAACAAAGCAGTATACGGTAAAATTTGACGTGGATCATATTGCAAGAAATTAACAGGTCAGCAAGCAGGGTGGGATACGGTGATTTAGTGGTTAATGCATTGAATTTTATAATAAAAAAATATTTTAAATTTTATAAAAAGAGTTGAAGGATATACGTTAAACCTACCGATTTAGCGTTAATAAAGATCACGTTTTGTAGAATTTCAGTACCACCTTGTCGATGTGATTTAATTAAAATTTCACTATTCAGTAACAATGTTCTGATTGTGCATGACGAATAATAAATGTTGCCCTTTGGATAATAAAATAGCCCTTTAAAATAAAGGGCTATTTGTCGGTGACTATTTACACTCGTTGCACTCATCGATATAAGACGCGTGCTGGCTTCATCATTCTGGCATTATTTTGCTTGCCAATAACGACGTTTCGCCTGTTGCAGCTTTTCATAGGCTGCCAGCAGCGACTGGTGTGCAGGTAAAGAAGCAAAGGTGTCATCGACAGCAAACAGACCATAGAAGCACGCTTCGCCAGCAACAGCAGCGCTAGCGGCATCGACGGTCTCACTGCCGTACATTTTGGTAAAGGCATCGTAATATTCTGCCGGATCGCGCTCAGGCTCTTGCGCCAGTAACAGCAGCGTTTGCAGGCAACGGTAGTAGTTGCTGCACTGTGCTGTAAAGACGGAGTCATTGAAATCCTGCGTCCACTCTGTCCAGGTCAGAGCCTGATCCAGATCGCCGCCAGCCAGAGCCAGCATAGCTTTCAATTCGCCAACGCGCAGAGTGAGCCAGCCATTATCTTTGCCAGTGGCAATACCAAGCAGCTCGCGTACGCGGGTGAAGTCATCCAGCCCTTCGTCGTCCAACTGTTGCAACAGAGTCAGATAGTCTTCTTGCTCCCATTTGCTGTCAGGCAGCGCCAGCAGCGTGTCACGTAGGTGAGCGCCCATGCTGTTATTAGCCAATAACAGATCGTCGGCAGGGTAGATGTCGGACATTCCCGGCACAATGATGCGGCAGGCATAAACGGCCAGATGCTCATAGTCAGCAATGTAGACTTCTTTATCTTCCTGCTTGAAGATCGCCATCAACGTAGCGAATTCTTCTTCCGTTGACCCTTTAAAGCTCCAATCGGCAAATTCATAATCCGCTGTTTTCTTGAACGTATCCCAGGAGATCAGACCGCTGGAATCGATAAAGTGGGTTTCCAGATTGGCGTGCTCGGCCACTTCCTCATCATCGAACGTCGGTGGGGTGAACACGTCCAAATCTTTCAGGCCACGACCTTGCAGCAGTTCGGTGACGGTACGCTCCAGCGCCACGCCGAAGTCAGGGTGTGCGCCGAAGGAGGCAAAGCAGGTGCCGTTAGCCGGGTTAAACAGCACCACGCAGATGACCGGATATTTCCCGCCCAGTGAGGCATCGTAAGAGAAAATCGGGAAACCTTCTTTTTCCAGCGTTGCAATCGCTTCGACCACGCCTGGGTAGCGGTTCAGCACCTCTTGCGGAATTTCTGGCAGGCTGATGGATTCGGCAATGATGCGGTTCTTGATGCTGCGTTCAAACACTTCAGACAGTCCCTGAACGCGGGCCTCGTTGGCGGTGTTACCTGCGGACATCCCGTTAGAAACGTACAGGTTACCAATGATGTTCATCGGAATATAGACCGTTTGCTGATCGGACTGACGCGTAAATGGCAGTGCGCAAATGCCTCTGTCGGCATTGCCGGATTGCAGATCGATCAGATCGCTGGCGCTCAGTTCCTGCTCAGGATCGTAAAACTGGTGCAGACGGGCATCCAGAATCCCTTCCGGCAACGCATCATCTTCTGGAATAGGGAACCATTTTTCATTCGGGTAGTGAACGAAATCGCCGTTAGCGATGCTTTTGCCGAGATAGAAGTCAGCAAAGAAATAGTTGGTGGACAGACGTTCGAAATACTCGCCTAACGCAGAGGCCAGCGCCGCTTTCTTACTGGCACCTTTACCGTTAGTGAAGCAGAGTGGGCAATCGCGGTCTCGAATATGGACAGACCAGACGTTTGGCACCGGGTTCAGCCATGACGCTTCTTCGATGTTAAACCCCAGGTCCTGGAGCTGTTGTTGAAAACGGGCGATGGAATCTTCCAGGGCGGCGTCTTTGCCTGGGATAAACGTTTGAGTCATGGTGTTCACTCTTATCGAGATTAGCGGAAGCGGCATGATACGGATTTTTCTGTTCAGACTCTATTTATTCATAACCGATCGGCAACAGTGAAAAAGAACAGACTGCGTAACGTGCCGTTTTGCATAATGAAAGCGCAATAAGCGTTGCAGCCGCGATGGACGAGTGATAAAACCGATAGCAGGGTAAAAGTAGTGTGGTTATGGCGGTCGTTCCGTTATAACTACTATCTTGTAACAGCGGTATTTTTATAACCGTCAGGTTTATAAAAATGGTATTTGTAACAACGGTGATAAAAAGAGCCGCTATTTTTCAGGTGTGGTGAGGGGAAATGACTCAGATTTTTAATTTTAGCGCCGGTCCAGCAATGCTGCCGGTTGAAGTACTGCGTCGTGCTGAACAGGAATTGTGTAATTGGAATGGCCTGGGCACATCGGTTATGGAAATCAGCCACCGCAGTAAAGAGTTTATGCAGGTTGCCGCTGAATCCGAACAGGATCTGCGTGATTTGCTGAAAATCCCCTCTAACTACAAAGTGCTCTTTTGCCACGGCGGTGCTCGTGCGCAGTTCGCCGCAGTGCCGTTAAATCTTCTGGGCGAACGCTCAACGGCCGACTACATCGACGGTGGATATTGGGCGCACAGCGCAATCAATGAAGCAGAAAAATACTGCACGCCTAACGTGATTGACGTGAAAACGCGCGTGGGCGAACTGCGCGGCGTTAAGCCGATGCGTGAATGGAAATTGTCTGATGACGCGGCGTTTGTGCATTACTGCCCGAATGAAACCATCGACGGTATTGCGATCGAAGAAGAGCCGGACTTTGGCGATAAAATTGTGGTCGCCGACTATTCTTCCAGCATCCTGTCTCGCCGTATTGATGTCAGCCGTTACGGCGTGATCTATGCCGGTGCGCAGAAAAATATCGGTCCTGCTGGCCTGACGCTGGTTATCGTACGTGAAGATTTGCTGGGCAAGGCGCGCCGTGAGCTGCCATCGATTCTGGATTACCAGGTTCTGGCGGACAATGACTCCATGTTTAACACGCCGCCAACGTTTGCCTGGTACCTTTCCGGTATGGTTTTCAAATGGCTGAAAGAGTACGGCGGTCTGGCTGAAATGGAAAAACGTAACCAGGAGAAAGCCGACCTATTGTATAGCGCGATTGACGGTAACGATTTCTATCGTAATGACGTCGCGGTAGCGAACCGTTCTCGCATGAATGTGCCATTCCTGCTGGCGGATTCTGCGCTGGATAAAGTCTTCCTGGAAGAATCAGTCGCTGCGGGTCTGCATGCGCTGAAAGGCCATCGCGTAGTAGGCGGCATGCGTGCCTCTATCTACAATGCGATGCCGTTGGAAGGCGTGAAAGCGCTGACGGAATTTATGGCTGACTTCGCTCGTCGCCACGGTTGATTAAGACCGCCCCTCGATACATTTTGATCAGCCCCGGTCCTTCCGGGGTTTTTATGTCCACGTTGAAAGAATAGGCTTTACATGCAGGAATCCCTGACGCTACAACCCATCAAACTGATTAACGGTACCCTTAACCTTCCTGGCTCAAAAAGCGTCTCTAACCGTGCGCTGTTGCTGGCTGCCTTGGCTGAAGGAAAGACCCGGCTGACTAACCTGTTAGACAGTGACGATGTCCGCCATATGCTTACCGCTCTAACGGCATTGGGAGTGGACTACCACCTGTCGTCTGACCGGACGGTGTGTGAGATTACCGGTCTGGGTGGGGCGTTTACGGCATCGCAACCGCTGGAACTATTTTTAGGGAACGCCGGCACCGCGATGCGTCCACTGGCTGCCGCGCTGTGTCTGACCGATGGCGATATTGTGCTGACAGGCGAACCGCGGATGAAAGAGCGCCCAATCGGGCATCTGGTCGATGCGCTGCGTCAGGGCGGGGCGAAAATTGACTATCTGGAGCAGGAAAACTACCCACCGCTTCGTCTGCACGGTGGTTTTCAGGGCGGCGAAATCAGTGTAGATGGCAGCGTATCAAGCCAGTTCCTGACGGCGCTGTTGATGACTGCGCCTCTGGCCGCGCAGGATACGCAAATCAGCATTCAGGGCGATCTGGTTTCCAAACCGTATATCGATATCACGCTGCATATGATGAAAGCGTTTGGTATTGAGGTGCGTAACGAGAATTATCAGCGATTTTTCGTGACGGGTCGCCAGCAGTATCGTTCACCGGGTGATTATCTGGTGGAAGGCGATGCGTCATCGGCTTCTTACTTCCTGGCCGCGGCGGCGATTAAAGGTGGTGTAGTACGTGTGACCGGCGTAGGCCGTAAAAGCGTACAGGGCGACATTCGCTTTGCTGATGTGCTGGAAAAAATGGGTGCAACCGTGCGCTGGGGTGAGGATTATATTGAATGCGAACGCGGTGAACTGCACGCGATCGACATGGATATGAATCACATTCCTGATGCTGCGATGACTATCGCGACGGCGGCGCTTTTTGCTCAAGGTGGTACCACTACGCTGCGTAATATCTACAACTGGCGCGTGAAAGAAACCGATCGTCTGGCGGCAATGGCGATTGAACTGCGTAAAGTTGGCGCGGAAGTGGAAGAGGGTAATGACTACATTCGCATTACGCCGCCGACCAAGCTGAAAGTGGCAGAAATCGGCACGTACAACGATCACCGTATGGCGATGTGTTTCTCGCTGGTCGCGCTATCGGATACGCCAGTTACGATTCTGGATCCGAAATGTACGGCTAAAACTTTCCCTGACTACTTTGAACAGCTGGCACGTCTTAGCGAGCTGGCTTGATTCCTTTCTAAGGCACGGCTTCCGTGCCTTTTTCCACTATCGATTTTCCCCAAGCTACGCTCAGTTTTTCTTCTGAAATTGCGCATCGCGTTCAGAGAATGCCTTATTTTTCCCGCCATTCTGGCATTGGGGTAACCTTTCTTTGTATTGATGCGTATAATGAGGTTCCGTGATGCCATAAAACGGCATAAGCGGAACTTCCCAGTATTAAAGGAGAGAGAAATGACGGTGATGGCACCGGTAATTACGGTTGACGGACCGAGCGGCGCAGGCAAAGGTACTTTGTGTAAGGCATTGGCTGAGGCTTTACAATGGAACCTGCTGGACTCGGGAGCTATCTATCGTGTTTTGGCTCTGGCGGCATTACACCACCATGTGGATATCGGCTCGGAAGACGCGCTGGTTCCGCTAGCCTCTCATCTTGATGTGCGCTTTGTTGCAGAAGACGGGCAACTAAAAGTCATCCTGGAAGGTGAAGACGTTAGCCATGAAATTCGTACTGAAGCGGTAGGCAACACGGCGTCTCAGGCCGCAGCTTTCCCTCGCGTTCGTGAAGCATTATTACGTCGGCAGCGCGCATTTCGCGAGGCTCCGGGGTTGATTGCTGATGGCCGAGATATGGGAACGGTCGTCTTTCCTGATGCTCCAGTGAAGATTTTTTTGGATGCCAGTGCGGAAGAACGTGCACAACGTCGCATGCTACAGTTGCAGGGGAAGGGCTTTAATGTTAACTTTGAACGTCTTTTGTCTGAGATAAAAGAACGGGATGAGCGCGATCGCAGCCGCCCCGTTGCGCCGTTAGTGCCTGCTGCCGATGCGTTGGTGCTGGATTCAACGGAAATGACAATCGATGAAGTGATAGCGCGCGCGTTGGCTTATGCCCGCGAAATTTTAGCGTAATCACAGAAAACTGAATTTTTACCTCGCTGTAAGGATGCACAGCGGGGCATGTTAAACAACCCCATCGAGCAGGATGCCAGATGGACGTTAAATTGAAACCCTTAAGATTATCAAACATGACTGAATCTTTTGCTCAACTCTTTGAAGAATCCCTGAAAGAAATCGAAACCCGTCCTGGTTCCATCGTACGTGGTGTTGTTGTTGCTATTGATAAAGATGTCGTACTGGTTGACGCCGGTCTGAAATCTGAATCTGCCATTCCGGTAGAGCAATTCAAGAACGCACAGGGCGAACTGGAAATTCAGGTTGGTGATGAAGTTGACGTTGCTCTGGACGCTATCGAAGATGGCTTCGGTGAAACGCTGCTTTCTCGCGAAAAAGCTAAACGTCATGAAGCATGGCTGACGCTGGAAAAAGCCTACGAAGAAGCTGCAACTGTTACTGGTATTATCAACGGTAAAGTTAAAGGTGGTTTCACTGTTGAGCTGAACGGCATTCGTGCGTTCCTGCCAGGTTCTCTGGTAGACGTTCGTCCGGTTCGCGATACGCTGCATCTGGAAGGCAAAGAGCTTGAGTTCAAAGTTATCAAGCTGGATCAGAAACGCAACAACGTTGTTGTTTCCCGCCGTGCAGTTATCGAATCTGAAAACAGCGCTGAGCGCGATCAACTGCTGGAAAACCTGCAGGAAGGCATGGAAGTTAAAGGTATCGTTAAGAACCTTACTGACTACGGTGCATTCGTTGATCTGGGCGGCGTTGATGGCCTGCTGCATATCACTGATATGGCTTGGAAACGTGTTAAACACCCAAGCGAAATCGTCAATGTGGGCGACGAAATCACTGTTAAAGTGCTGAAGTTCGACCGCGAGCGTACTCGTGTATCTCTGGGTCTGAAACAGCTGGGCGAAGATCCATGGGTCGCTATCGCTAAGCGTTACCCAGAAAGCACGCGTCTGACTGGCCGCGTGACCAACCTGACTGACTACGGCTGCTTCGTTGAAATCGAAGAAGGCGTTGAAGGTCTGGTACACGTTTCTGAAATGGACTGGACCAACAAAAACATCCACCCATCCAAAGTTGTTAACGTTGGTGATGTAGTGGAAGTGATGGTTCTGGACATCGACGAAGAACGTCGTCGTATCTCTCTGGGCCTGAAACAGTGTAAATCCAACCCATGGCAGCTGTTCGCAGAAACCCACAACAAGGGCGACCGCGTTGAAGGTAAAATCAAGTCTATCACTGACTTTGGTATCTTCATCGGTCTGGACGGCGGCATCGATGGTCTGGTGCACCTGTCCGACATCTCCTGGAACGTGGCTGGCGAAGAAGCCGTTCGCGAATTCAAGAAAGGTGATGAAATCGCCGCTGTTGTTCTGCAGGTTGACGCAGAGCGCGAGCGTATCTCCCTGGGCGTGAAACAACTGGCTGAAGACCCGTTCAATAACTACCTGTCTGTTAACAAGAAAGGTGCTATTGTTACTGGTAAAGTTACAGCAGTTGACGCTAAAGGTGCTACAGTTGAATTAGCAGACGGTGTTGAAGGCTATCTGCGTGCTTCTGACGCTTCACGTGACCGTGTTGAAGATGCAACTCTGGTTCTGAGCGTTGGCGACAGCGTTGAAGCGAAATACACCGGTGTTGATCGTAAAAACCGCGTTGTTAGCCTGTCTGTTCGTGCGAAAGACGAAGCTGACGAGAAAGATGCAATCGCAACTGTTAACAACAAGCCGGAAGAAAACAATTTCTCCAGCGCGATGGCAGAAGCGTTTAAAGCAGCTAAAGGCGAGTAATCACTACGGTGGAATGAGCAACGTAAGTTGCTCATTCTTGTAACGGTAGTCAGTTATCCTGGTTATTGATAACCGCACTTGGAGGAGCTATGACCAAGTCTGAACTTATTGAAAGGCTTGCTGGACAGCAATCTCATATCCCAGCCAAAGTGGTTGAGGATGCAGTGAAAGAAATGCTCGAACAAATGGCTTCTACGCTAGCCGAAGGCGACCGTATTGAAATCCGTGGGTTTGGCAGTTTTTCACTTCACTACCGTGCACCGCGTGTAGGTCGTAATCCGAAAACGGGTGACAAAGTTGAGCTGGAAGGTAAGTACGTCCCTCACTTTAAACCGGGCAAGGAACTCCGCGACCGCGCTAATATTTACGGCTAATCGTTAGTCTTAAATACAAGCCTTATAAAAGCACCCACCTCGGGTGCTTTTTTACATTTATAACCATCATCTTCTCCGCACTTCCGTCGTTATGACGTGGTTATCTGGCATCGGATATATTGATATATTATCCCGCGCTATCAACGACTGAGAACGCGGGAACGGTTTACTTATTGTGACGCGCTTTCAGGCGGTTGATGATGGTCGCCAGATCTAAATCCTGATCCTGCAACAGCACCAACAGGTGGTACATTAAATCTGCTGCTTCGTTGGTCAGTTCTTCGCGATCGTGTACCGTAGCGGCTAATGCAGCTTCCAATCCTTCCTCACCGACTTTCTGCGCAATGCGCTTGGTGCCGCTGGCATACAGACGCGCTGTGTAAGAGCTATCTGGGTCAGCATGTTTACGCTCGGCCAGCAGTTGCTCTAACTGATAGAGGAACGTCCAGTCGCTGGTAGCAGGTGAGAAACAACTGCTGGTGCCCAGATGACAGGTTGGACCGATAGGATTAACCAGAATCAGCAGCGTGTCGTTATCGCAGTCTGGCGTGATAGAGACGACATTGAGGAAATGGCCGGAAGATTCGCCTTTTGTCCACAACCGCTGCTTGGTACGCGAGAAGAACGTAACTTTGCCGCTCTTTTCTGTGGCCTGTAAGGCATCCTGATTCATGTAGCCCAGCATCAACACTTCACCGGAGACGGCATGTTGCACGACAACTGGCAGCATACCGTCCGTTTTTTCCCAATCGAGCTGATTTCGTTGTTCGTCGTTTAGAAAGAACTCTTCGCTTAACACACTCGAATCTCCACACCCTGTTGCTTAAGATATTGTTTCAGTTCGCCAATATTAATAATTTGCTTGTGAAACACCGATGCTGCCAGCGCGCCATCAACGTGGGCGGTTTGGAATGCATCCAGAAAATGTTCCATGGTGCCTGCGCCGCCGGAAGCAATAAGCGGGACATGACAGACATCACGCACCAGATTTAACTGGTGTAAATCGTAGCCGTTGCGCACGCCGTCCTGATTCATCATGTTCAGGACAATCTCACCCGCGCCGCGCTTTTGCACCTCTTCCACCCAATCCAGCGTTTCCCAGGTGGTGACTTTGGTGCGCGCTTCATCGCCGGTGTACTGATTGACATGGTAGCGGCCCGTCGCAGCATCGTGCCAGGTATCAATCCCGACGACGATACACTGCACACCATAACGATCGGCCAGGCGAGTAATCAGCTCAGGGTCGGCCAGTGCCGGTGAGTTGATGGAGATTTTATCCGCGCCGAAAGAGAGGATTTGACCTGCTTCTTCCACGCTTTTAATACCGCCCGCCACGCAGAAAGGAATATCAATCACTTCTGCGACGCGCGATACCCAGCTTTTATCGACTACACGACCATCGGAAGAGGCGGTGATATCATAAAAGACTAACTCATCGGCCCCTTCCTGCGCGTAGCGCTGCGCCAGCGGGACGATGTCGCCGATGATTTCGTGGTTGCGGAACTGTACGCCTTTGACGACCTGGCCGTTACGCACGTCCAGACAGGGAATTATCCGTTTTGCCAGCATGAAATAGCCTCCGCGACGTTGAATTTACCTTCCAGCAGCGCACGACCCACGATCACGCCCTGCACACCGCTGCCGCGTAAATTGGCGATATCCGTCAGATTACCGATGCCGCCGGATGCCTGAAAGGCAATCTGCGGGTAGCGCTGGCTGATTTCACGATAGAGCTCGACGTTGGAACCGCTCAGCGTACCGTCACGGGAAATGTCGGTGCACAGTACATGCTTCAGACCGAACGGCAGATATTGTTCGACGACCTGTTCAAGCGTGGCGTCTGAATTTTCCTGCCAGCCGCTGATGGCGACGAACTTCGTGCCGTTGGCGTCAATACGCACGTCCAGTGCCAGCACCAGCGCTTCTGCACCGTAACGGGTGAACCATTGCTGAACGAGTTCCGGCTGCTTAACCGCGGTGGAGCCGATGACGACACGGCTGGCACCGGCTTTTAATAACGCTTCCACGTCCTGTTCGGTGCGGATACCGCCGCCGATTTGAACCGGTACGCTAACGCCTGCCAACAGCGTGGTTAACAAGGGGATTTGGCGGGCAGAAGGATCTTTTGCACCGGTCAAATCCACCAAATGCAGCACGCCGGCCCCTTGCTGCTGATAATCCTGTAAACGGGGAAGCGGATCGCTGCCGTACTGGCGCTGTTGGCCATAATCACCCTGATGCAGACGGACAACCTGTCCATCAATCAGATCTAAAGCGGGAATAATCATGACGTTCTACATCTCCAGAAAGTTTTTCAGCAACTGCGCGCCCGCAGCACCCGAACGCTCAGGGTGGAACTGCACGCCAAAGAAGTTATCTTTTTCCAGCGCAGCGGTGAAGGCTTCGCCATAGTTGGCTTGTGCAATCGTGTTTTCGCAGACTGGCATGGCATAGCTGTGAACGAAATAGAAATAGGCACCGTCATCGATATCGCGGAACAAACGATGTCCGGCCTTCGGAATGACCTGATTCCAGCCCATATGCGGCAGCGGTAAGCCGTGGTCAACCATCTTTTTCACGGGTGCATCGACAATCCCCAGCGTGGGGATACCGCCGTTTTCGTCGCTGTTTGTGCCCAGCAACTGCATGCCGAGGCAAATACCGAGAACGGGCTGGGTACAGGCCTTGATCAACGCAATCAGGTCGCGCTCTTCCAGTTGATTCATCGCGGCTTGCGCGGTGCCAACACCCGGCAGAAACAGCTTGTCCGCTTGTAGGACAATCTCGGCCTCACGGCTCACAACGGGCGTATATCCCAACCGCTGTACGGCGTAGGTCACCGAAGAGAGGTTAGCGCAGCCAGTATCAAGAATGACGACCTTCATCAGAGCACTCCTTTCGAGCTCGGCAGCGTGTCACCCTCGACGCGAATGGCCTGACGCAGCGTGCGTCCGAAGACTTTGAACAGGCTTTCCACACGGTGATGATCGTTGCGCCCTTTGGTTTTCAGGTGCAGCGTACAGGCCATGGAATAAGACAGTGAGCGGAAGAAGTGTTCGACCATTTCCGTACTCAGATCGCCGACGCGCTGGTAGCTGAATTCCGCTTTGTATTCCAGATGCGGACGGCCTGAAATATCCAGCGCGCAGCGTGCCAGACACTCATCCATCGGTAGGACGAAGCCAAAACGGCCAATGCCGCGTTTGTCGCCCAGCGCTTTGTTCAGGGCTTCGCCCAGTGCCAGACCGGTATCTTCCACCGTGTGATGATCGTCAATGTACAGGTCGCCTTTCACTTCAATATTCATGCGGAACCCGCCGTGGGTGGCGATTTGATCCAGCATGTGATCGAAGAAGCCGACGCCAGTGTTGATTTTGCTGCCGCCTTCCTGATCCAGCCAGACGTTCACATCAATCGCGGTTTCACGCGTGACGCGATTGACGTGTGCATGACGGTCGCGCTTGGTCAGTTGGTTGGTAATGGCTTGCCAGTTCAGTCCACCGCGTTGGTAGAGCAGGCCGGTTATGCCCATATTTTGTGCCAGTTGGATATCGGTCTGGCGATCGCCGATGACGTAGCTATTTGCTACATCCATCAGGCCATTATTCAAATAGGCGGTCACCAGTTCGGTTTTAGGCTTACGACAGGTGCAGTTATCCGCCGGCAGATGCGGGCAAATCAACACTTGCTCAAACCGAATGCCCTGCGATGTCAGAATCTGCATCATCAGGTTATGCGGTGGATCGAAGGTTTCCTGCGGAAAACTATCGGTTCCCAAACCATCCTGATTGGTGATCATCACCAGCGTATAGCCCGCTTTTTGCAGTGCCAGCAGCGAAGGGATGACATCTGGTTCCAGCGCCAGTTTATCCAGACGGTCAACCTGAAAATCCTCAGGCGGTTCAGCAATCAATGTTCCGTCACGGTCGATAAAGAGGTATTTCTGGCCCACGTGAGCTCCTTAAAATTAAGCGTTGATGCCCGGCAATGATTGTAATGCAGCAACAACGCGTTCACATTCGTAGCGGTTGCCGATAGTAATGCGCAAACAGCCTGCGAGGCTCGGTTGCTTGTTTTGGTCACGCAGAATAATGCCCTGATCCCACAGCGTTTTAAATACAGAAGGAGAAGCGGTAAAACGCACCAGCAAATAGTTGCTCTCGCTGGGGAAGATTTCTTCAATGCAGGGAATGTCTTTTAAGGCATCGCTCAGCCAGCGGCGAGCGGAGGTAATTTCCTCAACATTCGCCTTCATTTTGGCGATCCCTTCGTGACTCAGCGCCTGCGCGGCGATATCTGCCACCGGAGTGGACAGCGGATAAGGGGCAATCACCTTCAGCAGAAGCTGAATTACCTCAGGGTTTGCCAGCGTGAAGCCACAGCGCAGTCCAGCGAGTGAAAAGGCTTTGGACAAAGTACGCAGAATCACCAAATGAGGAAACTCAGCCAGCCAGACTGCGGTGGACGCCTGCGGACAGAATTCGATGTAGGCCTCATCGATAACGACCAACGCTTTGCCCTGTGCCATTGTGAGCAACTGACGTAAATCCTCCCGTGCAATCAGGTTGCCGGTCGGGTTGTTCGGGCTGCACACGTAAATGACTTTGGTGCCGTCTAGCTGTGCTTCAATCGCATCAAGATCCAACTGCCAGTCTGATTTACTGGCTACGGTGCGACGTTCGACGCCAAACGTCTCAGCGCTGACGGCGTACATGCCGTAGGTTGGCGGACAGAACAGGATGGCATCTTTCCCCGGTTCGCAGAACGCGCGGATCAGCAGCTCGATACCTTCGTCGGCACCGCGGCTGACCAGAACCTGCTCCGGCGTTACGCCAGCATATTCAGCGTAACGGTTGATCACTGTGACTGGCTGACATTCTGGGTAGCGGTTCAGCGTTTGCAGCGTTAACTGAAATGCTGGTGCTTCAGGATATTCATTAGCATTCAACCAGACATCGCCGTTACCGCCCAGACGACGGGCAGATTGGTAGGGGGTCAACGCACGGACGTTGGCACGTGCCAGTTCTTCAATGCTGCTCATGCTTGCTCCTTCAGTGCTGCAACACGCAGGGTAACGGCGTTCTTGTGGGCGGTCAGCTGTTCGGCCTGTGCCAATATTTCTATGGTCGGTGCCAGTTGCAGTAACCCCTGCGGCGTGAGCTGCTGTACGGTCATTCGTTTCTGGAAATCGGCCAGACCCAGGCTTGAATAAGTTGAGGTATAGCCATAGGTCGGCAGAACGTGATTAGTACCGGAGGCGTAGTCGCCAGCGGATTCCGGCGACCAGTCGCCAAGGAAGACTGAACCCGCGCTGGTGATGCTATCAACCAGTGACTCCGCGTCGCGCGTCTGGATGATCAGGTGCTCTGGGCCATATTGATTGCTGATTTCAACGCACTGCGCTAAATCACGCGCGACGATGACGCGGCTGCTGGCAAGCGCCTGACGCGCGATGTCTGCACGGGACAGCTGCGTGAGCTGCTCTTCAACGGCGTCTGCTACAGCTTTGGCCATTGCTGCGTCTGGCGTGAGCAGAATGACCTGTGAGTCCGGGCCGTGCTCTGCCTGTGATAACAGGTCGGAGGCGACAAACGCAGGCGTCGCGCCGCTGTCTGCGATCACCAGAACTTCGGATGGTCCAGCGGGCATATCAATAGCCGCGCCATCAAGCTGCTGGCTAACCTGACGCTTGGCTTCCGTCACATAGGCGTTGCCGGGGCCAAAAATCTTATCCACTTTCGGCACGCTCTCGGTGCCAAATGCCATCGCAGCAATCGCTTGCGCGCCACCGAGCTGAAAGACTTCTTTAATGCCACAGAGCTGCGCGGCATACAGAATTTCATCGGCAATCGGCGGCGGTGAGCACAGCACGACACGACCACAGCCAGCGATGCGCGAAGGTGTTCCCAACATCAGCACGGTTGACGGCAGCGGGGCAGAGCCCCGGGAATATACAGCCCGACGGTTGCGATAGGGCGAGTGAGCTGCTGGCAACGTACGCCCGGCTGCGTTTCGATATCGACAACCGGCAGTTTTTGCGCGTTGTGGAATGTCTCGATATTACGCACGGCGATCGCCATCGCCTGTTTGACGTCATCGCCCAGACGAGCGGAGGCAGCGGCGATCTCAGCCTCGGTGACGCGAATCGCATTCACCTGAACCTTATCAAACTGCGCGCTGTAGTCACGCAACGCGCTATCACCACGGCTTTTCACGTTTGCCAGAATATCGCCCACGATGGCGGTAATGCGATCTGACGCAGAAATGGCCGGACGAGTGAGTAGCTGACGCTGCTCTTCTGCTGAACAGCGCTGCCAGTCAACGAGCGTGCTGAAGCTGCCAGTGCTGTTGGTGTTATCAGCCATCGTCATCACTCCATCATTTTTTCAATAGGCAGAACCAGAATGGAGCTGGCACCCAAAGATTTCAGCTTTTCCATCGTTTCCCAGAACAGCGTTTCGCTACTGACCATGTGCATGGCAACGCGGCTTTGATCGCCAGCCAGCGGCAGAATGGTGGGGCGTTCGGCGCCAGGCAACAGGGCGATGACTTCTTCCAGACGTTCGCTAGGCGCGTGCAGCATGATGTATTTCGATTCACGCGCCTGAATCACGCCTTGCATACGGGTCAGCAGTTTATCGATCAGCAGCTGTTTCTCTTCTGGCATCTCGCCGTCGCGCTGAATCAGGCAGGCTTTAGAACGGTAAATCACTTCCACTTCGCGCAGGCCGTTGGCTTCGAGCGTGGCACCGGTTGATACCAGATCGCAGATGGCATCGGCCAGACCGGCGCGCGGTGCGACTTCGACGGAACCGTTGAGCAGACAGGATTTGAAATTGACAGATTGTCTGTCGAGATATTGTTTGAGCAGGTGAGGATAAGAAGTGGCGATACGTTTGTTTTGCAGGCATTCAGGACCGGTATAGGCTTCGTCCAGCGGCATCGCCAGCGACAGGCGGCAACCGCCGAAATCCAGACGGCGCAGCGTGAAGTAACGCGGATCTTCGCCCTGTGCACGACGGTTTAACAGCTCTTCTTCAAGCACGTTTTCGCCGATGATGCCCAGATCGACCACACCATCCATGACCAGGCCGGGGATATCGTCATCGCGTACGCGCAGGATATCAATCGGCATATTTTCTGCGAACGCGATCAGGCGCTGTTGCTGTAAGTTGATTTTGATCCCGCAGCGCGCCAGCAGTTCGCGTGAATCGTCGCTCAGGCGGCCTGACTTCTGCATTGCTATCCGTAAACGTGTTTTATCCAGCATGGAAACCTCATTAACCTGTCAAATTTAAATTTTTGGAAATAGAGCGAGCATAAAAAAACGTCGGGAACGTTTTTTAACGTTGCATAGCAACGGCCTGCAAGGTGCGCGCAAGGATAGCGCGCATAAAAAAACCCTCGGAAGATGATCTTCCGAGGGCTCTCTTTGTGTTCTGCGCCACTGGAAGATCTTAACGTCTTCCAGCACCAACTGCCCGAAAGACTAATCAGGATGATGGTGATGATGGTGGTTAAACAGAACGCGTGTCATAAAGTGTCTCTTTGTTGTGTCAGTATTTATTAAATGAATAACGATTTCTGTCGAATAACCTAAACCATGTTCGGGTTGTTGTGCAACATTTTTTTAGCAGATGTGGGAAGTTCGTTTTGGTTGCGTGATGCGTCTGCCTAGTTGCTCGAGATATTGGCCCCAGGATAGACATAAAGCGCTGCTGAAATCGGACAGGCTCTGTAGCGATGGGCATGAAAGCCGTTTACTCTGTAGGCGGTGCGTGATGTTAATTAACAGGCTCCTTGCAGGGGAGAACGGCTGATGAAAAAAGTATCGATTGTTGGATTGGGCTGGCTGGGTATGCCGCTGGCTCTGGCGCTGAATGGGCACGGTTACCGCGTGACAGGGACGAAAACCACTCAGGATGGCGTGGAAGCTGCGCGTATGAGTGGGATTGAGTGCTATCAACTGGCTCTGACGCCGGAATTGGAATGTGACGCTGATGAGCTTAGCGCGCTATTACAGGCTGACGTGCTGATCGTGACATTGCCCGCCAGCCGAACGGCGGAAGGGGGCGAAGGGTATGCACAAGCGGTACAGCAACTGGTGAATATGGCGCGCGTGTTCCATGTCCCGCGTATTATCTTCACCAGTTCAACCTCGGTTTATGGCGATAGCAGCGGCACAGCAAGAGAAAACTCGCCACTACAGCCGACGACGGTCGCAGGGAAAACGCTGGTGTCCCTCGAACAGTGGTTGCAGCATCTACCTGATACTTCGGTGGATATCTTGCGTCTTGCGGGGCTGGTCGGCGGTGAACGCCATCCTGGGCGTTTCCTTGCTGGCAAAGCCAATCTGCCGCGTGGCAATCATGGCGTGAATCTGGTGCATCAGGAAGATGTGCTGGCGGCGATCCTGCTGCTGCTTAAGCTTCCGAACGGTGGGCATATCTATAACCTGTGTGCGCCAGAACATCCTGCCAGACAGGACTTTTACCCTGAACAGGCGCGCAGATTGCACCTGTCTCCGCCGCAGTTTGCTCCTGTAACCGACAGCGATCAGGGGAAGATTGTTGATGGGCAGCGTATCTGCCATGAACTCGGGTTTGAGTATCAATATCCTAACCCTTCAACGATGCCACTGAATGAAGGCTTGTAGCGCTAACCGCAATCCGTGCGGCTTTTTTTGTCGCCATTTTTTGATACCGCTATAGGGTTCCAGATACGCCCGGATATGTGTGAAGTATCCGGGCGTGAGGCGTTAAAACGACGTCCAGTCACTTTCTGACGACGCGGTTTTTTTGTCTGCCGTTGACACACGTTTTGGCAGCGCGTGTCGTGGCGTAGAGGATGACGTACGTGAGCCAGCGCGGTTGTCAGATTGAGACACGCGGAAGTGCTCAAGCAGTTTCTCCAGCAGCACAGCTTGCTCTTCCAGCGAGTTGGCGGAAATGGAGGATTCCATTACCAGCGAGGCGTTCTGCTGCGTCGTGGTGTCCAGTTCACTGATCGCCTGCGCGATTTGCCCAATTCCCCGGCTCTGTTCCTCAGAGGCGGAGGAAATTTCCCCCATGATGTCGTTCACGCGGGAAACGGAATCGACGATTTGCTCCATGGTTTCTCCCGCAACCGCCACCAGATGACTCCCCGCATTGGTACGCTCGACGGACTCTGCGATCAGGGACTCGATGTCTTTGGCTGCCTGAGAACTGCGCTGCGATAAACTGCGCACTTCGCCTGCGACCACGGCAAAACCACGGCCTTGTTCACCAGCACGGGCGGCTTCTACCGCAGCGTTCAGCGCCAGAATGTTGGTCTGGAAAGCAATGCTATTGATGACGGTAGTGATATCGGCGATTTTTTTGGAGCTGGCTGCGATATTGTCCATGGTCGTCACCACCTGTTTCACGACCTCACCGCCTTTCAGCGCATTCTTGGACGCATCGGCAGCGATCTGACTGGCATGCTTGGCGTTGTCGGCGTTGTTTTTCACCGTTGACGTCAATTCTTCCATGCTCGCCGCGGTTTCAACTACGGCTGCCGACTGCTGCTCGGTGCGTGATGACAGATCGCTATTGCCTGTGGCAATTTTGCTTGCCGACTGGCTGACGCTACCGACGCTGTCCCGCACTTCGGAGATAACGTGGCGCAGTTGTTCATTCATCGTCCCCATTGCGTGGGTAAGCCGCCCCAGTTCATCGTGGCGATCGGTCTGAATCGAGGTGGTGAGATCTCCACTGGCAATACGTTCCGCCAGCGACAGGTTATGGATGATGGGTCTGGTGATAATCCGGGTGATGTAGATCGAAATGATGATATCGATGATCACGGCGATGAGACCGATAATCATGGTAATAGTGGCGGAGTGATAGGCCAGTTCATCGTTTTTCGCTTTGATAATGGCCGTCAGCGCGTTGATGTCTGCGCTGCTTTTCGTTCCTGCTCTCATGACCAAATACTCTGCTTTTTTCACGTCGTCGAAAGCGGTGTAATAGTCTGCATTAATCTGTTGATATTGTTTGATGTAATTGCGCAATGCGTCAGCCTGACTTTTCAGGTCGGCAGGTAAAATCGGTAAGGCCTGATAGGCTGATTCCGTTTCCGCATAACGATTATTCAGAGCAGTGACTGTTTTCTCATCTTTTGTTATTTGCAGTTCATAGCTCAGCTTTTGCACTTCACTTAACAAGAATGCCAGTCTGCTCATCGCGTAATAAGCATCGTTATCGGGGAATGAACTGGTGCTATGAATAGTCTGTGCAACAGGTTCCAGCGTGGCTTGTGCATGGAGTTGATTCATTTTTCCCTGAATAGCAACCGCTTTTTGTGTTGCAACAGACATAGCGGATACCGACGTCTGAAAGCCTTCTAAGTTTTCTTTTAAGCTGTTGATGTGGCCTAACTCATCGGCGCTCCAGGCCAGCGTTTTTGCACTGTCTGTTAAGTCTGTCGCGCTTTTAACGAATTTCGCCAGAATATCTTTTGTCTTCTCATCGGGGGCGTAGAAATATTTAACACGATTTATTTTTGCCTGAAATACCTCAATATTGATGCTGTAAATAAGATTGGTTTTCTCATAGATATCTTTAATGTCTTTAAATCTTTTTGTACTCAGCGATGAGGCAACAATAACGAGTAATAAAATAATGCCAAATCCCGCATACAGTTTATGTGCGATTTTTGTGTTACGGATTCGACTAGCAAGATGCTGCATTATAACTCTCCATGTATAACGATTTTAGTAATAATGACTACGGTTTTATTGCTAACTATTATTTCACTGTTAACGACAATGTTTTTCTAAACACGATTTCATTTCTAACTGCTGTTTCATTTCTAACTACTATTTCATTTCTAACTACAATGAGTTATCGGGCTTTCTTATCGCGATGTTAGTGCTGAAGTAGGGGATAATAACATTTTGTGATGGCTATCAATGCGGGCTGTGCAAATGCATAGTGTTTTATGGGAATACGGCCAAAACAACGTAGCTTACTGATTATTTAACGATTTATTTATCGTTGAATTCAGCCCTGACGTCATATCAGGGCTGAAGGATCGAACGTTAGAAGGTGGTCCAGCCTGAATCCTGCGATTGTTTTGATGCAGGCGGCAGGCGTTTCTGCTGTGGCGGCAAACCGGAGAGATTCGCTTTGGGTTTGCGCCCCTCGTGATCGGATAGGCGGAAGTTCGCTACCATACTTTCCAGTATCGCAGACTGTTCTTCCAGCGAGTTAGCGGAGATAGAGGATTCCATTACCAGCGCGGCATTCTGCTGTGTGGTGGTGTCCAGTTCGCTGATGGCACGGGAGATTTGCTCAATGCCGCGGCTTTGTTCATCGGAGGCGGAGGCAATTTCCCCCATGATGTCGTTAACGCGTGAGACAGAGGAGACAATCTGATCCATCGCCGTTCCCGCATTGGCTACCAACTGAGTGCCCACGTTGATACGCGACACCGATTCAGATATCAGGCTGGCGATTTCTTTTGCCGCTTGCGAGGTGCGTTGAGAAAGCGTCCGCACCTCGCTGGCCACCACGGCGAACCCGCGACCTTGCTCACCGGCGCGTGCGGCTTCTACCGCGGCGTTGAGCGCCAGAATATTGGTCTGGAAAGCAATGCTGTTGATAACGGCGGTGATGTCGGCAATCTTCCGTGAACTGTCTGAAATACCTGACATTGTATCCACCACATTCCGTACCACTTCGCCGCCTTTGTGTGCATTTTGCGAGGCTTCAGTACTGATTTGGCTCGCTTGTTTGGCGTTTTCGGCGTTGTTTTTCACGGTCGATGTCAGTTCTTCCATGCTGGCGGCGGTTTCTACGACGGCGGCAGACTGCTGCTCGGTGCGTGAGGAGAGATCGCTGTTACCCGCGGCAATCTTGGCCGCAGAGGTGGATACGCTGTCCACGCTGTCACGCACATCGCTGATCATATGGCGCAGCTTCTCGTTCATTCTTCCCATGGCAGCCGTTAGCTGACCCAGCTCATCATCGCGGTCAGCCACGATTGTTGACGTCAGATCGCCTGCGGCGATTTTTTCCGCCAGAGAAAGGTTGTGAATCACGGGGCGGGTGATTTGGCGGGTAATCAGCAGCGAGATGATAATGCCGATCACGACAGCGATGAGGCCAATGATCATCGTGATGGTAGCGGAACCGTATGCCAGTGCGTCATTCTTTTCTTTGACGATAGTGATAAGCGCTTTAATGGAGGCGCTGCTTTTATCCCCGCCGACCTTCACGCCGTCTTCGGCTTTTTTCAGATCGTTGACGCTCTGGAAGTAGTCAGCGTTGAGCTTTTTATAGCGGGTGACATAGCTTCGCAGTCCCTCTGCGGCAGCCTGTTGTTCAGGTGTCAGTGCCGCAGTGGCGGCCTGGTAGCTGCTGTCAAAGCGACCAAAAGCCTCATCGAGCTTTTTCGCCGCATCGGCATTTTGCTTAAGCTGCAATTCATAGGATAACTGCTTGAGTTCTGAAACCTGCGTTGCCAAATCTTCAGCCTGATATTGCGTTGCGCTATCAGAAGGCTGCTGGCGCAGTTTGGCGTAAAAATCCGTAGTAATGTTTTGCCCGTTGGCGGTGCTGATTTTGTCGCGATTTTCTACCACGCGCTGCGTGGCTTTCCCCATTTCGGTGATCGCGTTCTGGAATTCGGTCAGGTTCTGGCCGAGATCGTTGACGAGGGGCGCGCCTTCTGGACTCCATGAGAGTGTTTTCGCTTCACTGGTTAACTCTGAAGCATGTTTAACGAAGCCCGCCATAGTCTCACGCGACTTCTCTTCATACGAATAAAAATACTTCAGGCGGTTTATTTTGGCCTGAAAGACTTCGATGTTGATGTTGTAAATAAGGTTGGTTTTCTCATAAATATCACGAATTTCTCTGAAGCGACCTGCGCTCAGTAGCGATGCAATGATGACCAGTAGCAGGATCACCCCAAACCCAAGATACAGCTTTTGGGATATTTTAAGATTTCTGATTTTTTTGGCTAAGAACATGACGTCTCTCCGGGATGAATTACTGGTGTCGGGTGTTAATAACGATATGACCCGTAATGCTTATCGGATTTGTAGTGGTTTTTTTTAGTGTGAGTGAAGAAACTAATAATAATTTGTGAGGCTTCTCTCTTATTGTTGGACAACTGCACAGCTGGCGCTGGTTTAATTACCAATCTGCGTTATGTTAACCGTTATAAGAATAAACACAGAAAATTGTGATTGTTTTTTTAACTTTTAAAAAATAGAGAGGGAAATGGCTAATGTAGACATATATTGAAATATAAATAGGATAAAAATAACGAATGGTTAAGTTTGGACTTAATACGGGTGAAGTATACCGATTAGTGAATGACGTTATTACCTTATCTGGCCTTTATCTTAATTTTTATCGTACACCGCCGTCTGGCTGTGCGTCATGTCCTATGACGGCTAACCTCACCGCCATAGGCCTGGGATTGCGAGATCTAGCCGGTGCTTTTTGTGCGATACAGCCGACGTGGGTGACCAATCTTGCCGTAACGCATTTCGATGTCGAGGAACTGGTTTTCAACGCAGAACTCCAGATAGCGGCGCGCTGTCGTTTTGCTGAGCCCGGTTTTTTCGACGATATCATCGACAGAATAGAGTGTCCCGCCGTCATCGTTGGCAAAAATCTGCTTGATCAGCCCTAGTGTGTTCTCTTCAATGCCTTTTGCTGACGAGGAGGTGGCTGTGCCGGATGATTGCAGCTGATAGAGAATATCGACGTTCTGCTGATCGACAATTTTGTAAGTGTGCTGCGTTTTCACGAATTGAATAAATCGCTCCAGCGAAGAGCGTAGCCGTGGGTAGGAGAGCGGTTTGATAATGTAGTCAAAGGCTCCGCAGCGAATCGCCTGAGCGCAGGTATTCATATCGCTGGCGGCGGTAATAAAGATGACGGAACAGTCCATCCCTTTGAGAAGTTGGCTTTCAATCAGCGAAACCCCTTCACCGTCAGGCAAATAGTTATCCAGCAGGATCAGGCGCGGCCTATGTTGCTGAAGGAGCTTTTTGGCTTCAAAAAGCGTAGCGGCAATCCCGACGACACGCAGATTGAAATGTTTCTCAATAAATTCAGCATGAATAGTTGCCAGCTTACTTTCATCTTCAACGATTAAGACATCGAAATGTTCAGTGTGCTGCATGGTGTGAATCCCTGTTAGTCTCTGAATTATAAAATAGTGTGTCCGCTGTACCTCAAGCGGCCTGTGCGTTATTCACTACGCGCCGCTTAAATTATTGGGGGGACATCGGAATAAATAGGGAAAATATGCTGCCATTCGGCTGGTTGGCCGAGACTTCGATCATTCCCTGAGCCTGATTGACGTAGCTGGCTACCAGATGCAGCCCCAGCCCGTGATCGCCCTGTGTTTTGCTGGTCACGCCCATTTCAAACAGGCTATCGGCAATGGCCGGATCGATACCCGTTCCCTGATCGGCGACTTCAATAACCAGCTCTTGTTCGCTGTTATAGATATACACCTCGACAGGATAATGTGGCGCGGTGGTGGCTAATGTGGCTTCCATCGCGTTATCCAGCAAATTACCAATGATGGACATCAGTTCCGTTTCGCTCAGAGTGGGTGGAATATGGGTGAGCTGGCAGCGTGGGTCGAAAACAATCTCAATGCCTTTTTCCCGTGCTGTCGCGTACTTGCCCAGCAGCAGACCGCACAGCGCGGGTGAACAGAAGCGGCGCGAAACAAAATCCAGCACCACCTGCGCGCTTTCCGACTGCGCTTCAATATATTTGATGGCTTCGTCATAGCGTTTTAGGTGCAGTAGCCCAGCCAGCGTCGCTGTCCAGTTCAACTGCTCATGGCGCAAAATGCGCAGACTATTCGCGTAACGCTTCACCTGACTGAGTTGCATGCTAAGCGTATGAATATCGTTTTTACCGCGGAAGCTGATGACCCAACCCTGAAGCTCATCTTCCAGCATGATCCGCACCCGGCTGGCAATCACGGTAGCGTGGTTAAAACGACAGATTTCATCGTGGGTGTCGCTGTTCCACATGGCCTCGCCGGAGAAAAAGGGCACAGGCTTAATGACGGTATCAATCGGCTTGCCGCGCAACAGATAAGACGGTTCGTTCAGTCCGAGGATTTCTTTAGCGGCATGGTTAATGGCAGCAATGCGGTGCTGCTTATCGATGGCGATCACGCCTTCGTAGATCGATTCGAGCAGCGCCTTTTGCTGCCTGACCAGCATACGAATCTCAAGAGGTTCGAGACCAAACATCTGTTTCTTCAGATTACGCGAGAACCACCAGGAAAAGAGAAACAGCGCGACAAACATCGCCAGAATCGCCAGCAGGATATGCGCCAGTTTACTGAACGTCAGGTTATCGATATGGGTTTTCAGATAGCCGACGGAGACAATGCCAACAACCTGAGCATCAGCCACGATCGGTGCTTTGCTGCGTAGAGAAATGCCAATGCCGCCCCGGCGCACGGTGATAGTGCTTTTCCCGGCGAGTACCTCAACATTATCACCGCCCACCATCTGCGTGCCGACAAGACTGGCATCTTCAGAATGAAACAGGTGATGTGCCTGATCATCCCCGATCACGATATAGCTGGCGTCGCTGCGCAGCTTCAACTGCTGAACGAGCGTGCTGATCTGCCTGGTGTCTTTATGCTTAACCGACTCAATCAGGGACGGGATGATGGCGATTTCTCTGGCCTGTACCTGCGCGCGCGTACCCAGCTCGGAATACAGCTGCTTATCGATATCGTGATAATAATAAATACCCGTCATCAGAAGTAACGAAGAGAAGAAGACGATCAAATAGATAAATAATTTGATATGAAAGGAAAGTCTCACTCTCATGATGTGCGGTAACCTGCTGATGAACGAAAAATAGCTGATAAATTTATCACGAATGGTAATAAGAATGGGCTGAGAGGAAAAAACTTGTGAGCAATAACACGTTTAAATATGTTGTTACCAATATGATGAGGGTAATAAATAGATAAAATTAAACGCATCTGTTTTGTTTAATAAACAACTTAATTACGTTTTATCAACATAGTTATTTTTAGGAAATAAAAACCATAAACTCCATAAAAACCGTAAAATTTATTTTGAGCGTAAAATCATCTAAATGCCTGCGTAATAAACGATTTTTGAATATAAACCATAAAAACCATAAACGCCTTTAAAACTCGTTTTTTAATTTGAAGGGAATCACATAATAATAAGTAACCGCCCCCTATCATTCGCGGACAAAATAAAACGGGGACAGAGTTATGAGTACGACTGATGATTCATATATTGTGGTAAATAATGAGGCGGCTGGGAAGGCCTCATTAAAGCAAAAATGGTGGCATGTTCTGGATACCTATAAAGTAGGTATTATCCCTGTGCCACTCTTTTTGCTGGCGGGGGTATTAATCGGCATCGACTGCCTGAGTGGCAAGCTGCCAAGCGACATCGTCGTGATGGTGGCGACACTGGCGTTCTTCGGGTTTGCCTGCGGCGAATTTGGTAAACGTCTGCCGATTATCGGCAAGATGGGGGCGGCGGCAATCTGTGCGACCTTTATCCCCTCGGCGATGGTGCATTATGGCCTGCTGCCGGACGTTGTCGTTGAATCCACGACCAAGTTCTATAAAAGCACCAACATCCTGTATCTCTATATCTGCTGCATCATTGTAGGCAGCATCATGAGTATGAATCGGCAGACGCTGATTCAGGGCTTTCTGCGTATTTTCTTTCCTATGCTGTGCGGTGAAGTCGCCGGCATGCTGGTGGGCATGGGCGTAGGTATTGCGCTCGGCCTGGATCCGTTCCAAATCTTCTTCTTCCTGATTCTGCCGATTATGGCGGGCGGTGTGGGTGAAGGAGCTATCCCATTATCTATCGGCTATGCCACGATTCTGCATATGGATCAGGGCGTTGCGCTGGGGCGCGTCTTGCCTATCGTTATGCTGGGTAGCCTGACCGCCATCATCCTTGCCGGTGTTCTGAATCAGTTGGGTAAACGCTATCCACACCTGACCGGTGAAGGCGAACTGATGCCGAATAAAGACAATAATCTGGGCGGTGGCGCAAGCAGCGCACCGGCTTCTGCCTTTAGCGGCAAAGCAGATGTCACGACGATTGCTTCTGGCGCGCTGCTGGCAATCCTGCTGTATATGGTGGGTATGCTTGGTCACAAAGTCATTGGTCTGCCTGCACCCGTTGGCATGTTGTTCGCGGCGGTGTTGGTGAAGCTGGCTCACGGTGTTTCACCGAAAATGCTGGAAGGTTCTCAGGTCGTTTACAAATTCTTCCAGACCTCTGTGACGTATCCGATTCTGTTTGCCGTTGGCGTGGCGATTACGCCGTGGCAGGAACTGGTGAACGCTTTTACGATTCAAAACCTGCTGGTGATTATTTCTACCGTGGTGACGCTGGTTGCGACCGGTTTCTTTGTGGGTAGAAAAATCGGTATGCACCCGATTGATGTTGCCATTATTTCCTGTTGCCAGAGCGGACAGGGCGGTACCGGTGACGTCGCAATTCTGACGGCAGGTAATCGTATGGTGTTGATGCCATTCGCGCAGATTGCTACGCGTATCGGCGGTGCGATTAACGTGTCGATTTCACTGTTGGTGCTCGCCAACTTTTTAGTCTGATGCCATGCAGAAAATAAGAAGGCGCTGGGCTAAAGAAAGATTGTATTAAAAATAAGTTGAGTTAACGGAATAAAAAACGCCAATGCGCGTGGGTTTATTTTGCACAGGAAATATTATGAAACTTGCAAGCTATCGTTATAACGGTAAGGACAGTTACGGCATTTATACGCCAACGGGATTAATCGATCTCGGCGGTAAAATTGGCCACCGTTACCCCGATCTGAAAACACTGCTGGCGCAGAATGCGTTACATGTGGCACACGAATTCAGTATGAGTACGCCGGATATTCCGGTCGCGGAGGTGACGTTCTTACCGGTTATTACCGCACCAGGGAAAATCCTGTGCGTGGGAATGAATTACGCCGCTAAACGTCAGGAGTTTAATGAAGAGAATCCCGCGCCAACATTATTTGTGCGCTTTGCGGATTCGCAAACCGGACATGCGACGCCGGTAATCAAACCGCATTACTCCAGCGAGTTCGATTATGAAGGCGAGCTGGCGGTCGTTATCGGTAAAGGTGGACAGAATATTTCTCAGGATGTCGCGCTCTCACATGTTGCAGGCTACAGCTGCTACATGGATGGTTCTGCGCGTGACTGGCAGCACAGCTGGTTTACCGCAGGCAAGAACTGGCAGAAAACCGGTGCGTTCGGCCCCTATCTGACCACCACGGATGAAATTCCCGATCCGCATGTGCTGGCAATCCGCACCTATCTGAATGGCCGCATGGTGCAGGACGACAATACCAGCAGCATGATCCACAAAGTCGCTGAACTGATTGAATACATCAGCACCTTCACCGAACTGAGTGCCGGCGACGTGATCATTACCGGTTCACCGGGTGGCGTGGGTAAAAAACGCAATCCACCGCTGTTTATGAACGCGGGTGACTGCATTGAAGTTGAAATCGAAAACATTGGCCATTTGCGTAACACCATCGTGGATGCCGCTGCGCCAGTGAAATCGGTTCCGGCAGCCGCTGAAGCCGTTGCGCACTGAATAGCCGTGTCAGTACCAGGCTGCCGGCGCTAAACCGGCAGCCTGCAATAGATTGCCTAAATAATTCGAGTTGCAGGAAGAACCGTGATGTATGCCAATGATTCCGTCTTTTTTGACACGCTGGATGTGCGCCTTCGGGAGCAAGAGAGGAACGCGGTGCGCCAGTTCCTCGCACACTGCCAGCTCGGCATGGATGACGATATTGACATCGTTGTGGTTGGCAAACGGGGCGGGCGGCTGATTGCCTGCGCAGGGCTGGCCGCCAATACCATAAAGTGCGTTGCGGTCGATCCTGAATTTAGACACCTCAATCTGGGCGTGCAGGTGGTGAATGAAGTGATGCAGCAGGCGGCGCAGCGCGGCCACTTCCACCTGTTTCTCTATACTCGACCGGAAAATGTCGACATCTTTCGCGGATGTGGCTTCTACCCGCTGGTGTGTTATCAGGACAATGCGGTGCTGATGGAAAACACGCCGATTGGCATCCAACAGTATTGCCAGTCTTTGGCGGCCTTTGCGTACCCTGAACCGCTCGCGACGCGGACAGATAAAAAGATCGGCGCGATTGTGATGAACGCGAACCCTTTCACGCTGGGCCACCGCTATCTGGCGGAGCATGCGGCACAGTCGTGTGACTGGCTGCACGTCTTCGTGGTGCGGGAAGACGTGTCCTTTTTCCCGTTCAGCGAGCGTCTGGAGATGGTGCAGCGCGGCGTGGAACACATCCGCAATGTGACGGTACATGCCGGTTCGAACTACATGATCTCTAAGGCGACCTTTCCCGGCTATTTCCTGAAGGAAGAGAAACTCATCACCCGTGCCCATGCGGCGCTGGATTTACTCATTTTCAGGAAATATATCGCGCCGGCGCTCGGTATTACCCAGCGCTTCGTCGGCACCGAACCCTTTTGCCCGGTGACGTATCAGTACAACCAGGACATGCACTACTGGCTGGAGAAAGACCAAACGGTGTCTTCCCCGGCGCTAAGCGTGGTTGAAATTGAACGTAAACGGCAAACCTCAGGACTGGCTATTTCCGCTTCGGAAGTCAGGAAATTACTCAAGCTTCGGCAGTACAGCCGTATTCAGGACATCGTGCCAGCCTCAACCTTTGCGCATTTACAGCACTACTACGAGCCCGAATACGCGTAATTAAAATTAATCAGGATAAGTCTATGAAGATTGTTAAGGAGTCCCTTGCTGGCACCTTTGAATCCAGCGATTTGCTGGTCAAAGTGGCACCGGCTGACGGGAAACTCACCGTGGTCATTAACAGCGAAGTCATGAAACAGTTCGGTCACCAAATCAAACAGGTCGTGAATGATACGCTGAAAGAACTGGGCGTACAGGAAGGGACGATCATTGTGGATGACAAAGGCGCACTGGATTGTGTCATTCGTGCTCGCGTGCAAAGCGCGGTACTGCGCGCCGCAGACGGACAGCAGATTGAATGGGAGAAATTGTAATGAATAAGCTTCGCCGCAGTATGTTGTTCCTCCCGGGTGCGAATGCCGCCATGCTGTCTAATGCGTTTATCTACAAGCCTGACTCCATTATGTTCGATCTGGAAGATGCCGTTTCCCTGCGCGAGAAAGACACCGCGCGCCTGCTGGTTTTCCACGCGCTCCAACACCCGATGTACCGTGATATTGAAACCGTGGTACGCATCAACCAGCTCAGTACGCCGTTTGGCCTGCTGGATCTGGAAGCCGCCGTGCGCGGCGGTGCGGATGTGATTCGTCTGCCGAAAACGGATTCCACTGACGATGTGGATGAGCTGGAGCGCCATCTGGTGCGTATCGAAAAGGCCTGCGGTCGTGAAGTGGGTTCTACGCGCATCATGGCCGCGATCGAGTCTGCGGTCGGCGTCATTAACGCGGTCGCGATTGCGCGTTCTTCCGAACGCATGATCGGGATTGCGCTCGCGGCGTTTGATTACGTGATGGATATGCAAACGGAACGTGGTGACGGCACGGAGCTGTTTTATGCCCGTTGTGCGGTGCTGCACGCGGCTCGCGCTGCCGGTATCGACGCCTTCGACGTGGTCTATCCCAACGTCAATGACGATGCAGGTTTCCTGAAAGAGGTCGATCTGATCCGTAAGCTGGGCTTCAACGGTAAATCCCTGATTAACCCGCGCCAGATTGAGCTATTACACAACGCCTATGCGCCTACGCAGGATGAAGTGGACTATTCCCATCTGGTGATCAAAGCCGCCGAAGAGGGCGAACGTGCTGGTCTGGGCGTTATTTCCCTGAACGGGAAAATGATCGACGGGCCGATTATCGACCACGCCAGAAGAGTGCTGGAACGTGCTCAGGCCTCCGGCGTTCGCAAATAGCCATTGCGTGATTGCACCGCAATTGCCGCTCTCAGGAATCACAGGATTAGACAATGAGTCATTTTATTGAAGCACTGCAAAAGCAGTACCCGGAAAAACGCCATCTGCAACCCTTCGTCAACGCGAATCAACATACGCCGTGGCTGAATGATGTCGCACAAAAACATGAACGCAAGCTGTGTGCCGATCTGGAGGAGGCGATTCGTCACAGCGGACTGAAAGACGGGATGACGATCTCTTTCCACCACCATTTCCGCGAAGGCGATAAAGTCATTAATCGCGTGGTTGACACGCTGGCAAGGATGGGGTTTCGCGATCTGACGTTGGCATCCAGCTCGCTGATGAGCTGTAACGCATCGCTGATCGACCACATTAAAGCGGGCGTAGTCAGCCGGATTTACACCTCGGGGATGCGCGGCAAATTGGCTGACGCCATTTCTCACGGGTTAATGAAAGAACCGGTACAGATTCACTCTCACGGCGGTCGCGTCCATCTGCTGCAAAGTGGTGAGCTGAATATCGACGTCGCTTTCCTGGGCGTCCCGTGCAGCGATGAATTTGGTAACGCCAACGGCACCGCTGGGAAATCCAGCTGTGGTTCGCTGGGCTATGCGATGGTCGATGCGCAGTTTGCCCGCAAAGTGGTGTTGCTGACCGAAGCGCTCGTGCCGTTCCCGAACATGCCGGCCAGTATCGTTCAAGATCAGGTGGACTATATCGTTCAGGTCGATGAAGTGGGCGATCCGGCCAAAATTAGCGTAGGCGCGGCGCGCGTCACCAGCAACCCGCGTGAGCTGCTGATTGCCCGTTCCGCGGCAGACGTGATTGAACATGCCGGTTATTTCAAAAATGGTTTCTCGATCCAGACTGGTTCCGGCGCGGCCTCGACGGCCTGTACGCGTTTCCTCGAAGATAAAATGCGTCAGCAGAACATCGTGGCGCGCTTCGCCCTAGGTGGTATCACGGGCGGTATCGTCGATCTGCACGAAAAAGGGCTGATTGAAAAACTGATCGATACCCAGTGTTTTGATGCCAATGCGGCCGCATCGCTAGCGAAGAACCCAAATCACGTCGAGATCTCCACTAACGTTTACGCCAATCCCAGCTCTAAAGCGGCCTGCTGCGATCAGCTGGATATGGTGATTCTCAGCGCGCTGGAAATTGACACCGACTTTAATGTCAACGTGATCACCGGTTCCGACGGTGTGATGCGCGGTGCGTCCGGCGGACACTGTGACGTCGCGACGGCGGCGAACCTGACTATCGTTGTTGCGCCGCTGATTCGTAGCCGCATCCCAACCGTGGTGCGTCAGGTGACGACGCGCGTTACGCCGGGAGAAAGTATTGACGTACTGGTGACCGATCACGGCATTGCCGTCAACCCCGCGCGGCCTGAAGTTGCTGAACGCCTGAAACAGGCGGGGCTGACGGTGATGACGATTGAGGCACTGTATCAGCGTGCGATTGCGCTGGTGGGTGAACCACGCGCTATCGAGTTTCACGATCGCATCGTCGGCGTTATTCGCTACCGCGATGGCAGTGTGATTGACGTCGTTCGTCAGGTGAAAGAAACCGACGAATAAGCGCTAAACGCATGAGGGAATCGACGATGACAAATGCTGTTTCCATCTCGCTGGAAACCTTACTCGCGGCGAAGGAACGCCGCGCAGTTCGCCAACAAGAATGGCTTGCTCGCCACGGTGCGACGCTGGTGTCGCTGACGCTGGTCACGCCGGGGCCGGTAAAAGATAGTGAAGGCTATCGGCAGGTGATGGCCGAAGCCATCAAGTCATTCGCCTTGCTGTGTCAGACGCGGGGATGGACGGTGCTGGAGCAGCAGATATGCTGGCTGGCAACGGGCGCGGAAGGGCTGTGGGCGATCACCAAAGATGCGTTGTCCGTGAAAGCCGCGACCATTGCGCTGGAAGATAGCCATGAACTGGGGCGGCTATGGGATTTCGACATTTTCAGCCCGGAAGACGGTTCGATTGGCCGGTCGATGCTGGCGCACAGCGGGCGAACGTGCCTATTGTGCGACCAGATGGCACACGCCTGTAGTCGTTCGCGTCGTCATTCGCTGCCTGAGTTGCTTGAGCATATTGAGGAAAAGGTTAATGCCTACTTTACGCCAGCCTGACGGTGTACTGTCGGCTGCGGTATCCCGTTCCGCAGTCGGCGATGATTGGGAGCGCGGCGCGTTACCGGATATCGACCGGCGGGTAACGCACGCGCTGACAATGGAAGTGATGCTGACACCGAAGCCAGGACTGGTAGATCGCGCCAATAACGGATCTCACCGCGATATGGATGTCGCGCTGTTTCAGACCAGCATTCAGGCGATCTCCCCTTGGTTTCGGCATTTTACCGACGCGGGTTATCAGCACGCTAATACACCGCTAGCGCAGTTGCTGTCTCAGGTTCGGCCTATCGGCATCGCCTGTGAACAGGCGATGCTGTCAGCAACGAAAGGTGTGAATACCCATAAAGGTGGGATTTTCGCGTTTGGCCTGCTGTGTACGGCTGCCGGTTGGCTGGCAGGGCGGGGAGAGCGTATAACGCAGCGTAGCCTGTGCGATAGCGTGGCGGCAATGTGTCACGATTTGGTGCGGAATGAGCTGGAGACGTGTTCTGGAGCGGCGACTGCGGGTGAACATCTCTATCAGCGTCATGGCCTGACGGGGGCAAGGGGAGAAGCCGCCAGCGGTTTCAGTACCGTATGCGAGTATGCGCTGCCTGCCTTGCAGCAGGCGATGGCTGCCGGGGTGGATGACGAAACCGCGCTGTTACGGACGCTACTGGTGTTGATGGCTAACAATCCGGACACCAATGTCGTTTCACGCGGCGGTATGGGCGGATTAGCGTTCGTGCAAGATTACGCGCGGAGATTGCTGACGGGGCCGTTGGATCGTCAGGCGCTAAGAGAGATGGACGACGCGCTGATTACCAGAAACCTTAGCCCAGGCGGTAGCGCCGATTTACTGGCCTTAACCTGGCTGCTGTATCACTATCCTGCCGAATAGCACACGAACAGGTGCGATAAAAGGCGCTGGTAGCGATGTGTTTCATTATTTGACCGCGCCTTAACACTTTTCCTCTTGTTCCACTAAAGTTATTGAGAAAATTGCCGATATCGTTTTCACCAACTTCTACCCGTCATACTTCGAGTTACGTACGTGCTGGCTGCTCAAATTCCTTTCCACGAGTTTGTTCTTCGCTTGCCTCCCTGTAACTTGAGTTATTTAGGGTAGGTTTCATGCTGTTTCAGGTACTCCGAGGAATCGTTTTCAATATGCAGCCAGTGCAGTGCATCGTGTTGGCACACATGGAACTTGAAAGATAACGAAGAGGCGTGCATCAATATAAGCCATTGACACATACTCTGTGTAAACAATGGTGGGGATGAAAGCGGTGAATGAAAATTTGAAAGAGCAGTTTGTTAAGCGCAACAAACTGGCCATCTGTGCAACACTGCGCGAGTTAAAGAAGAATGATACGTCTTTGATGGTTCATCATTCTCACGGACAGTTCATCAGTAAAATTCTTGACGTTGTACCCGATAACAACCTGTTTGTCTTCGATTTAGGCGGCATTGAGCGTGAGAATAACCGCGCGCTGTATGCAGGGGCGCTGTCTTTTGTTGCAGAACCTGCCGGTGCAAAAGTTGAATTCAATGCTGAAATTGCGAAAACGGTGACTTACGACGGGCTGCCAGCCTTTAGCGCGCAGATTCCTGAACTGCTTTATCTTATCCAGCGTAGAACCTATTTCCGCATCAATACGCCGCTGTGGCCGCCGTTGACGTGCCGTGGCGAACTGCCGGATGACAGCGTTTTCCTGTTCACCATCAAAGATCTTTCTCTGGGTGGATTGAGCCTCTATACCGACCGTGATACCACAGGGTTGTTGACCGAAGGCGACATCATTAAGAGCGTGGAGATGGATCTGGCTGACCACGGTTTTTTCTGTGTTGATTTGCAGTTCGTCGGTCAGGCAATGGTGAAGATCGTCGATAACAAAGGTGAATTGAAACTGACGCAGCGTTTGAGCTTCAAGTTCCCTTCACTGAATGCGGCGCAGGAACGGGATCTTCAGCAGGTGATTTTTGAGTTGGAAAGATTACAAAACGAAAAGAAAAAGCGATTCCAGGAGTTGTAATTTTTAAGCACAACTTTTTGTTTGGGCTTCACACATAACAGCAACGTTTTTATAACGAGTATTCGCTTATTTATCCTACTTATTACCCATAAGTCATGCGAAAAGCCAACGTACAGGCTTCTCGAAGAAGGGTGGGGATAAATAAATTGTTTCCAACGTTCTCAGAGCCTTGTCAGATGAGATCGAGTGGTGCAGAATACGCGCCTTGCAAATAACCGACGTCTAATAGCGTCGGTTATTTTTTTACATTTATGCTCGTCAACCTTTCAGGTTACAGGGGTATTGGTGTGGTTTCTTACCTTTTCTCTGTGGCTCAGGTTTGCTGGGTATAGGGTCTTCAACCAAAGAGGCCGGGCAACGATCCGGATAGATAATTTTGTGTGTGCCTGTGAGCACAGTGAGGAAAGGAAAGATGGGGCAATTAACACGTTTCGCACCGGTGCCCGCCGGTTTGTGCTGCAATGGTATTGGTTATGGCGCGACGCAGTCGCAAGTTATCTCTGGTGCTGTCACAGCCACCTCTTCTCATCGTGATTCAGGCAAGTCCTGTATCCACTCCCTTATTTTTAGCGCATTCGCAAACAACAGCACCGCTTCTGCCGTGATGAACGGAGGTGTGCACCATGTCGCTTGATTCTCAGTTGCCTAATGCTGGCGTAAAACGTGCTCAGTTAAAAAGAACGCTCACGCTGTGGCCTGTCGTTATGATGGGGCTGGCGTACATGCAGCCGATGACCATTTTTGATACCTTCGGTATCGTGTCTGGCCTGACCGACGGCCATGTGGCAACGGCCTATGCGTTTGCGCTGGTCGCCATTCTGTTCACGGCGCTGAGCTATGGCAAACTGGTAAAACGTTTCCCATCTGCGGGTTCTGCTTATACTTACGCACAAAAAGCGATCAGCCCGCACGTCGGGTTTATGGTCGGCTGGTCGTCACTGCTGGACTATCTGTTCATGCCGATGATCAATATCCTGCTGGCGAAAATCTATCTGGAAGCGATCTTCCCCGGTGTACCGTCCTGGATTTTTGTGGCGGCGCTGGTCGGCTTGATGACGCTATTTAACCTGCGTGGCATCAGTCTGGTTGCTAACCTGAACTCCATTATCGTGGTGGTGCAGGTTGCGATCATGGCGGTATTCCTCGGTCTGGTGATTCACGGTGTTTATCTGGGCGAAGGGGCTGGTACGCTGACCAGTACGCGTCCATTCTGGTCTGAGAACGCCCACGTGGTGCCGATGATTACCGGTGCAACCATTCTCTGTTTCTCGTTCCTGGGTTTTGACGGCATCAGCTCGCTGTCGGAAGAAACGCAGGATGCAGGTCGGGTGATTCCAAAAGCCATCTTCCTGACGGCGCTGATCGGCGGGGTGATCTTTGTTGCCGTGGCGTACTTCCTGCAACTGTATTTCCCGGATATCTCGCGGTTTAAAGAGCCTGATGCGTCTCAGCCGGAAATCATGCTGTATGTTGCGGGTAAATTCTTCCAGTCCGTTATTCTGGTGTTCTCCTGCGTCACTGTACTGGCATCCGGTATGGCGGCACATGCAGGCGTGTCTCGCCTGATGTATGTCATGGGGCGTGATGGCGTATTCCCAGAGCGCTTCTTCGGCTATATCCACCCGAAATGGCGTACGCCGTCTTTGAACGTTCTGCTGGTGGGTGTGATTGCACTGTCTGCGGTGTCGTTCGATCTGGTGACGGCCACTGCGCTGATCAACTTCGGTGCGCTGGTGGCGTTTACGTTCGTGAACCTGTCGGTCATTTCACAGTTCTATATTCGTGAGCGCCGTAACCGTACCGTGAAAGACACCATTAACTTCCTCGTACTGCCCGTGCTGGGCGCGTTGACGGTGGGTGCGCTGTGGGTGAATCTGGAAGCCAGCTCGATGACGCTGGGTCTGGTGTGGGCAACGATTGGATTGCTCTATCTGGCGTTTGTGACGCGTAGTTTCCGTCAGCCAGTACCGCAATGTAGCGAAGAACCGGTTTAAATAAACCGACGACACGCCTAAAAGAAAAAAGCGGAGCCACTGTGCTCCGCTTTTTTATGGCTTTAAGTAGCTATCTTAGCCCACCAGCTCCTGCGCATAGGCGTACAGCGCTTTTAGCTGTGCCATCTTCTCTTTATCGTCTTCGTGCTGTTGATACAGATTGCTGAGTTCTGACAGATAGTCCTGCAAGCGCTCCGGCGTAAAGACCGCACGCCGATGCTGCAACCAACGCTGCTGTTCGCGATCGTCCAGCGTGCCGGGGAAATTGCGGGCGCGATAGCGGAAGAGCAGCGGTTCCAGACGATTATCGGCAAACGTGAGATCCAGCGCGGGCAGGTTCTGCGGAGCGGTCTCCTGAATAATCTTCATCGCCATGCGGTCAGCATAGCCAAAGAAGCCATCATAAAGCCGTAAATCGACATCATCAGATGCGGTAAATGCGGGGGCCTCAGCAAACAGCTCCACCACTTTTTCCCTGACGCTTGCGTTGCTACGCAGCAGCGCCAAATTGTCCAGACAGCGTTGACGATCGATGCCTAATCTTTCCGCATCTTCCGGCCGTAAGGTATTAGCCGGTGCTAAGACTGGACATTTATTGATGTGCACCAGCTTGAGTGGAACGGCACTCTGATCCGCCTCCAGCGCATCCCGGCGGGTGTATAACCGTTCGCGCAAGGCTGCGCTGTCCAGCTCCAGCAGCGGCGTCATATCGCCAGCCAGATCGCACATGATGACCGCATTACGGTTGTCCGGATGCCAGGCGAGTGGAACAACCCAACTGGTGTTGCTTCTCGCCGCGCCAAACATGCCAGACACGTGAACGAGCGGCTTCATTTGCGGGATATCAATCAGCGCGGAAATTTTGTTTTTGTTACGTAGCGGGAACAGATATTCAAACAGTTTAGGCTGCGCCTGCTTGAACAGCTTCGCCATAGCGATGGTGGCATAAACGTCGGACATCGCATCATGCGCCTGTTCGTGCGAAATACCGTTGGCTTTCGTCAGATGCTCAAGGCGGAAACTGGGCAGTCCGTCATCGTTTTCCGGCCACACGATACCTTCTGGTCGCAAGGCATAGCAGGCGCGTAACGCATCCAGCAAATCCCAGCGGGAATTGCCGTTTTGCCAGCTGTAGGCGTAAGGATCGTAGAAGTTGCGATAGAAAATATTGCGGCTGACTTCATCATCAAAACGAATATTGTTGTAGCCCATAATACAGGTGCCGGGCACGCTGAATGCGTCATGGATCTGACGAGCGAACTCCGCCTCATTGACGCCTTTTGCCAGCGCGACCTGTGGCGTAATTCCGGTGATCATCACCGCTTCCGGTTCCGGCAGGTAATCATCCGCCGGACGACAATAAATGACTAGCGGCTCACCGATAATATTGAAGTCCATATCGGTACGGACACCCGCAAACTGCGCAGGGCGATCGCGCGCTGGATGTTTACCGAACGTCTCGTAGTCATGTATGAAAAAAGTGGGTTGTGTTTTCTCGGCCATATATGCAGTTAGCTACGTGTGCGCGCTGAGCCTGAAATCAGGCAAAACAATCTGGAAAACGGCAAGGATACCATTGAATCAACTTTTCTGTGGCGCTTTCCTGATTTGCATCACTTCCCTGACTTACATCAATAGGAGGGTAGACAGAATCGCTAGGCATGACTGTGTCCGTTCGGTTACAATTTTCGTTCTAATGCGAATGATAATTAAATTCCTTATTGTCCCGTAGATCACTCTGCGGGGTGGCATTCGGCAACAAACAGCGAAATGGAGAACACACTTATGCGGTTAAATGTGGTGCGATTGAATGCAGCGTTTGCAGTGAAGGCGACGTTATTGGCATCTATGTTTGTTCTGGCCGGCTGCGATCAGCAGTCATCGTCTTCAGAAGGAAGCCACACGGTCAGCATTGAGCATGCGCAGGGCACCACTCAGGTTCCACAGCCGCCGAAGAAAGTGATTGTGTTTGATCCTGCCTCATTGGATACGCTGGATGCGTTGAAGGTTGAAGGGATTGCCGGTGTACCAAAAAGCAGCACGCCGCTGCCCGCGTTTTTATCAAAATATAACAGCGATACTTACCTGAACGCCGGGACGCTGTTTGAACCTGCCTATGAAGCGCTCAGCAGCGCGAAGCCCGATCTGATTATTGCTGGTGGACGTACGCGCGACGCCTACGACAAGTTGAGCGGTATTGCACCGACGATCTCGATGGACGTGGATGAGCACCAGTTTATGACGAGCTTTACCCAACGCATCGAGCAACTGGGCACCATTTTCGGTAAAGAAGATGATGCGAAGAAACAGATTGATGATTTCAAACAGCAGATCGCCCAAACGCGCGCCAAAACAGAAAATGCAGGCAATGCGCTGGTTCTGATGGTCAGCGGTGGCAAAATGTCTGCCTACGGTCCTAAATCGCGTTTCGGCTTCGTGTTTGATGAATTGGGCTTTAAACCGGCGACCGAGTTCCCTGAGTCTGGGCGTCATGGCAACGTGGTGACCTCAGAATTCTTACTGAGCGTGAACCCGGAATGGCTGTTCATTCTCGATCGTGACAGTGCGATTGGTCGCCCGGGTGGAGAATCGGCCCAGCAGGTGCTGGATAACCCGCTGATTCACAAAACCAACGCCTGGAAAAATAATCGCGTGATCTATCTGGATTCTGCATCGCTGTATATCGCTGGGGGGCTGCAAAGCTATAAAAACCTCGTGAGTACCGTCAGTGACGCGTTAGATAAGCAATAACGGCAGGTTACGGCAGAATCAATGAAGTCTTTTTACTACTCGCTGGGTCTTGTTTTTCTGGCCTGCATGATCGTTGTCAGCCTGTTTGTTGGGGCAGGGCAACTGAATATGCAGGCTGTGTGGAACGACCCAGAAATGCGCGATATTTTCTTTATCAGCCGCGTTCCTCGCACGCTAGCTTTGCTGCTGGCCGGCAGTGCCATGAGTGTGGCTGGTCTCATCATGCAGTTGTTGACGCAAAACCGTTTTGTCGAACCGTCTCTGGCGGGGACTACACAGTCGGCTAGCTTAGGTTTGCTAGTGGTGATGATCGCCGTGCCCGGTGCGACGATTTTCACCAAGATGGTGGTGGCGAGCCTGTTCGCTTTAGCGGGTACTTTCCTGTTCATGATGCTGCTACAGCGAATTGTGCTGAAATCCGCGCTGGTGGTGCCGCTGGTTGGCATTATGCTGGGTGCGGTTATCAGTTCAATCACCACGTTTGGCGCGATGTATTTTGATCTGCTACAGGCGCTGGGCAGTTGGGAATCGGGCGATTTCTCCGGTGTCTTGCAGGGGCGTTACGAACTGCTCTGGTTGGTTGGTGCGTTAACGCTGGTGGCTTGCTGGATCGCTGACCGCTTCACGGTCGCAGGCATGGGGCGCGAGTTCTCCGTCAATGTCGGTCTTAACTATCGGCAGGTGATGATGATGGGGCTGAGCATTATTGCCATCGTCAGCGGCGTAGTGGTCGTGGTAGTCGGTAGCTTGCCGTTTATCGGGCTGATCGTGCCGAACCTGATCAGCATGATGATGGGCGACAATGTGCGCAAAACGATCCCGTGGGTGTGCCTGCTCGGCGGCGGTCTGGTGCTGTGCTGCGATATTATCAGCCGCGTGATTCGCTATCCTTTCGAGATTCCGGTGAGCGTGATTCTTGGCGTCATTGGCGCTGCCGTTTTCCTTCTCTTATTGCTAAGCCAGAAACGCCATGTCAGTCAATGAACGTAATACGGTGCTGACCGGAACCGTCAGCGAAAAACGTGCGGGATTATCGCCGACGCAGCGGTTGACGTGGTTGGCTGTTGCGGCTGCCGTGGTGATCGTGCTGTTTATGACCATCAATCTAGGCAGCAACCTGCGCTACATTTTGACGCACCGCGGATTGATGCTGACGACGATGCTGCTGGTGGCGTTTGCCGCCAGTGCGTCGACGGTGCTGTTTCAAACGGTGACCAATAACCGGGTGCTGACGCCGTCTATTATGGGGTTTGAAGCCCTGTTTATCCTGATTCAGACGTCGCTGGTATTTGTTTTCGGCATTAGCGGCATTCCGGGACTGGGCGTTGAAGGCAAATTCGTTCTTGAGACGTTGCTGCTGATTCTCTTCTCCGCGCTGCTGTACCGCTGGCTGTTTACTGGCAGTCGCAATAACCTGCATTTGGTTTTACTAGTTGGGATTATCTGCGGCACGCTGTTTCGCAGCATGGCGGGTTTAATGCAGCGTCTGCTGACGCCCGGCGAGTTCGCCATCTTACAGGGGCGGATGTTTGCCACCTTCACCCGTACCGTGCCTGAACTGGTGGCGCTGTCGGTTGGAATTACGCTGGTGGTCGCGGCAGTGATCTGGCGTATGCGCTTTCGGTTTGATGTACTGGCGCTGGGGCGTAATAACGCGATTAACCTGGGTATCGACTACAAACGCAGCGTCACGATCATTCTGCTGCTGGTTTCCGTGCTGGTTGCCATTTCAACGGCGCTGGTCGGTCCGCTCACCTTTTTGGGCTTTATGGTCGCGAACCTTGCCTATTTAGTGATTGGTTCCAGCCAGCATCGTTTGTTGCTGCCCGCCGCTTTCCTGCTAGGTGTTATTTCACTGGTTGGCGGACAGCTGGTGCTTGAGCATCTGCTGGATATGTCTGGTGCGCTGTCGGTCGTGATCGAATTTGTGGGTGGATCGCTGTTTATTGTGTTGCTACTGAAAAAGGTTTCCGTGTGATTGAGATCGGCAATGTAACCAAAGCGTATAACAACGTTAAGGTATTAGATAATGTCACCGCGACGGTGCCTCGTGGTGGCGTCACGTCGATTATCGGCCCGAATGGGGCAGGGAAGTCGACATTGTTGTCCATCATCAGTCGCCTGCTGGACGCGGATCGCGGACAGGTAAAGGTCAACGGCATGGACGTGATGACCACGCCAAGCGATAAGCTGGCGACGTGTTTGTCTGTGTTGCGGCAGGAAAACCAGTTCACCAGCCGTTTAACGGTAGCGGAGCTGGTGGGGTTTGGTCGCTATCCGTATACCAAAGGGCGACTGAATGCTGACGATCGTGAACGCATCAGCGCCGCGCTGGCGTTCCTCAATCTGACCGAATTGAAAGATCGCTTTTTAGATGAGCTTTCCGGTGGCCAGCGCCAGCGGGCCTATGTCGCGATGGTGCTGTGTCAGGACACGGAATACGTGTTGTTGGATGAACCGCTGAATAATCTGGATATGAAACACGCGGTGGCGATGATGAAACAGATTCGCCGTGCGGCCGATGAGCTAGGCAAAACCATCGTGCTGGTTATCCACGATATCAACTTCGCTTCCGCCTATTCGGATTACATTATTGCGATGCGCAAAGGGCAGATCATCTACACGGGAAAACCGGAAGACATCATGGTATCCGAGGTGTTGGAAGATATTTTCGATACGGAAGTGGCCATCGAGCAGGTTCATAACCAGCGTATCGCGGTATATTATCGATGACAGATTATCCGCTCAGCGGGGTGTTAGCGCAAAGGGCGTAAGCACTGCTTGAAAGACGCTGGGTATAACCTGTATGGTGAATGCATAAAGAATTTATGTATGACTTAAGGTAAGGGTAAAAGATGGATAAGGACACTAAGCCGTGTTTCCAGGATGTGCTGGAATTCGTGCGCATGTTTCGTCGTAAAAACAAACTTCAGCGTGAAATCGTCGACAACGAAAAGAAAATTCGTGATAACCAGAAGCGCGTTCTGCTGCTGGATAACCTGAGCGAATATCTTAAACCTGGCATGTCCATTGAGGACGTGCAGAATATCATCGCCAACATGCGCGGTGATTATGAAGACCGCGTTGATGACTACATCATCAAAAACGCCGATCTGTCGAAAGAGCGCCGTGAGCTGTCTAAAAAGCTGAAAGCGATGGGCGAAGTTAAGTAACCTGACGCACCGTTTTTACGGTAAACAACGTTACGGTAAATAGCACCTGTAATGTAAAAGGATCGCTTCTGCGGTCCTTTTTCTTTTTAATCGCCTCATTATTCCCCCTTCTTTGCAATCAATTTTTACGTCAATTATGGCCGTATCAAACGCCTGAAAAACTGGAATTCAGCTCGCACGCCGAATGTTATTTTTTGCAATTTAGCCGGTTTCTTGCGAAGCGTTTCCCTACCTGAAGTTTTCGTCCTATTGCATCAGTTTGAGTTACTGCAACATGCCAGGACGAACCACAGGGAAGAGGGAAGGATGTGTCATGGCAAAGGATGATGTCAGTAAAAGGGACGATGTCAGTAAATAGTCTGGCTTGGGCGAGCGTGCTGGGTATTCTGCCGTTGCTTTTCTTAGCGCAGATTCCCGCGCAAATGCTGCTGTGGTGGGGCATTGGGCTATCCACCTGCGTGATGCTAGTCGGATATCGTCATGCGTGGATACGCTGTGTGGCGCTTGTTGTCATGAGTTTTTGCTGGGCATCGTTGAATGCTCAAACTTTACTATTACAAATCGAGCGCGTTACGCAGGGTCAGGTTAACGCTGTCGTGACGATCAGCAGCATACGATTCAATGAGCAGGATGATGATTGGATCACGGTTCGGCTGGAAGAGATCAATCAGCGCCGGATCTTCCCTCCGTTATATGCCCAACTGACCTTATCACCGGCTATGAAAAACTGGTGTGGTGGTCAACGTTGGGCAATCACCGCCAGTTTACGACCTATTCACAGTCGACTAAATGAAGGCGGTTTTGATAGCCAACGCTGGGCGATTGCCAAACGGCAACCGTTGTCGGGTCGTGTGATAACGGCAAAGGTGGTTGATAGCCAGTGTGACTTTCGCCAGCGCACGATTGTACTGGCGGAGAAGCAGGTGCACGGATTAGCGTGGCGTTCTATTTTACTGGCGCTGACGTTTGGTGAGATGAAAACGGTTAGCCCGGAACTCAAGGCGCTACTTCAGAATACCGGGACGATGCACCTGATGGCGATTTCTGGCCTCCATATCGTGCTTGCAGGTCTGGTGGGTTGGGGAATAGCGCGGATGTTACAGTATGGCTTTCCCGTGCAGTGGATTGGCTATCGTTTCCCATTACTGACGAGCGCTGTGGTTGCCTGGGGATATGTCTGGCTGGCAGGAGGAAATCCGCCTGCGGTGCGATCTGCTCTCGCGCTTAGCGTATGGGTGTGCCTAAAAGTATGGAGCGTTAACGGCTCAGCCTGGCAGGTCTGGCTATGGTGTGTCGCGTTGATTCTGGTCAGCGATCCATTGAGCGTACTGTCAGACAGTTTTTGGCTATCTTGCCTTGCTGTCGCATCGCTGATTTTCTGGTTTCAGTGGGCACCGCTTCCTCATCGGTTACAGACTCGACGGCGCTGGTTCTGGTTGCGTTGGATCCACCTGCAAACGGGAATCACGCTGCTGTTGATGCCCTTGCAACTTCATATTTTCCACGGTTTCAGTATCACCTCGCTGCCCGCAAACCTTTGGGCTGTGCCTTTGGTGTCCTTCGTTACTACTCCGCTCATTTTGCTGGCACTGAGCACGATGGCACTTGCACCGCTGAGTGAAATGCTCTGGTGGCTGGCGGATATTTCGCTGCGTGTGGTATTTGCCCCGTTGACCTATTTACAGACGGGGTGGGTATATCTTGATGCATCGCTGCTGCTCGTGAGCGTCGCGGGCTGGGGCGCGGTTGTGATATGGCGCTTTAGCTGGTGGCGCGTCTATCCGATGAGTGTCAGTGCTCTGATTGTGGTTTTGCTGGTTTTTCGCATAAAGACTGATGAGCCGGACTGGCGCGTGGACATGTTGGATGTCGGGCACGGTCTGGCGATTGTGATCGAGCAGCGTGGGAAAGCGGTGTTATACGACACGGGAAACCGCTGGGAAGGGGGCGATATGGCGACGCGAGAAATTCTACCCTACCTGCGATGGCGGGGTGTTGACGTGGAAAACATTATCCTGAGCCATAGCCATATGGATCACATCGGAGGGCTGGAAACGCTACAGGTGGCTTACCCTGAAGCAACGATATATAGCGCGACCAATGCGATACATCATCGTTCTTGCCAACGCGGCGAGCGTTGGCGCTGGCAGGATCTTACGTTTACGGTGCTGTGGCCGTTAGCGCTCGTAGAACGAGCGGAAAATAACGACTCCTGCGTTATTCGCGTTGATGATGGAAAATACAGCGTCTTACTGACGGGCGATCTGGAGTCAGATGCGGAAAAGGCATTGATTAGATTAGATCGCAGTGCCCTGCGTGCGAATTTGTTACAAATCCCTCACCATGGCAGTAAGACATCGTCATCGCCTTCCTTTATTCGTGCGGTTAATGCCGAGTTTGCTATGGCTTCTGCGGCGCGTTATAACCCGTGGCGGTTGCCTTCAGTAAAGATTGTCGAACGATATCGACAATATGGCTACTCATGGCTGGATACCGCGTCATTCGGGCAGTTAAGTGCACGTTTTTTCAGCGATTCATGGCACATTCTGCGGTTCAGGGATCACATATCGCCTCGTTGGTATCATCAGTGGTTTGGCGTAGAGCGGTATAATGAGTAAAATGGTCGGCTATTTCTTCCCGATTCAGGTTTACTACATGCTGAATGATAAAGATCTCTCCACCTGGCAGACCTTTCGTCGCCTATGGCCGATGATCTCTCCTTTTAAGGCAGGGCTTGCTGCTGCTGCCATTGCACTCATCATTAACGCCGCTGGCGATACCTTGATGCTCTCCCTGCTTAAGCCTTTGCTGGATGAAGGGTTTGGCAAAGCGGAACGTTCCGTATTGCTCTGGATGCCGCTGGTCGTCATTGGGTTGATGCTAGTAAGAGGGGCATCAGGCTTTGTCTCCAGCTACTGCGTTTCTTGGGTTTCCGGCAAAGTGGTGATGAATATGCGTCGCCGCCTGTTCTCCCATATTATGGGCATGCCGGTGTCGTTCTTCGATCAGCAGTCAACTGGGACGTTGTTATCCCGAATCACCTACGATTCGGAGCAGGTCGCGGCGTCGTCATCTGGTGCGTTGATTACGGTTGTCAGAGAAGGGGCCTCAATTATTGGCCTGTTTATTCTGATGTTCTACTATAGCTGGCAGTTGTCCATCATTCTGATTGTGATTGCGCCGATCGTATCGATCGCTATGCGCATGGTGTCCAAACGCTTCCGCAATATCAGTAAAAATATGCAGGATACGATGGGGCACGTCACCACCAGCACGGAGCAAATGCTTAAAGGCCACAAAGAAGTGCTGATGTTTGGTGGTCAGGAAGTAGAAACCAAGCGTTTTGATCAGGTCAGCAACCGGATGCGTCAGCAGGGCATGAAAATGGTGTCCGCGTCGTCGATTTCCGATCCTATTATTCAGTTGATTGCTTCGCTGGCGTTGGCCTTTGTGCTGTATGCTGCCAGCTTTCCCAGCGTGATGGAAACGCTAACTGCGGGGACGATCACTGTGGTGTTCTCTTCCATGATCGCACTGATGCGCCCGTTAAAATCACTGACCAACGTTAACGCGCAGTTCCAGCGGGGTATGGCTGCGTGCCAGACGCTGTTTGCAATTCTGGACATGGAACAGGAACGTGACACGGGCAAACGCGAAATCGAACGTGCGAAAGGTGAACTCGAATTCCGTCAGGTAAATTTCGCTTATCCAGGAAGAGAAAATCTGGCGCTGAAGAATATCAATCTGCATATCCCCGTGGGTAAAACAGTCGCGTTGGTTGGCCGGTCTGGTTCCGGTAAATCGACGATTGCCAGTTTGATCACACGTTTTTACGACATTCAATCAGGCGAAATTTTGCTTGATGGTCACGATTTACGTGAGTATCGCCTGTCCTCCTTACGTAATCAGGTCGCGCTGGTTTCTCAAAACGTCCATTTGTTCAACGATACGGTAGCGAACAACATCGCCTATGCCCGCAATGAGCACTATAGCCGTGAGGATATTGAGCGTGCGGCGACAATGGCGTATGCGATGGATTTCATCAATAAGATGGAACACGGTCTGGATACGATCATTGGTGAAAATGGCGTAATGCTTTCCGGCGGACAGCGACAGCGTATCGCGATTGCCCGTGCTCTACTACGTAATAGCCCGATCCTGATATTGGATGAGGCTACGTCGGCGCTGGACACGGAATCTGAACGTGCCATTCAGGCTGCATTAGACGAGCTGCAAAAAGATCGTACCGCGCTGGTGATTGCACATCGCCTTTCCACGATTGAAAAGGCGGATGAGATTCTGGTGGTGGAAGACGGCAGAATCATTGAGCGTGGTAACCATACTGCGTTACTGGCAGCGAACGGTGCCTATGCTCAGTTGCATAGAATGCAGTTTGGCGAATGATTGAGCGCATCTGGTCTGGGCGGTCGCCACTCTATTGGCTGCTGCTGCCGCTTTCATGGCTATACGGACTCATCACGTTTCTGATTCGCCAGAGCTATCGGCTGGGGTGGCAGAAAAGTTGGCGATCTCCCGTGCCTGTCGTGGTTGTGGGGAATTTGACGGCGGGTGGCAATGGGAAAACACCGGTCGTCATTTGGCTCGTCGAACAGCTGCAACGCAGAGGCTATCGTGTCGGCGTGGTATCACGTGGTTACGGTGGGAAAGCTGAACGTTATCCGCTGCTGCTGGATGAATCGGTCACGACGGCGCAGGCTGGCGATGAACCGGTGCTGATTTTTCAACGTACTGGTGCGCCCGTGGCGGTTGCCCCGCGTCGTCGGGATGCCGTGAGCGCATTATTGGCACGGTACACGCTGGATGTGGTGATCACCGACGATGGATTACAGCACTATGCGTTGGAAAGAGATATCGAACTGGTTGTGATTGACGGGATGCGGCGTTTTGGCAATGGATGGTGGCTGCCGGCGGGCCCAATGCGGGAAAGAGAAAGCCGTCTGGCGTCGGTGGATGCCGTTATTGTTAACGGCGGGACGCCGAGAGCAAACGAGATAGGCATGACATTGACGGCGGGTATGGCGGTTAACTTACTTTCTGGTGAGTCGCGCCCGCTGAGCCAGTTGCATGATGTCGTTGCGATGGCAGGTATCGGACATCCTCCGCGTTTTTTTGCTACGTTGCGCGATGCTGGTGTTAGCATTGCACGTGAAGTTGCCTTTGCTGACCATCAATCGTACCAGCCAGAACAGCTCAACCCACTGACTCAGAATGCGACACAGCCGCTGCTGATGACGGAAAAAGATGCCGTAAAATGTAAGACATTTGCTCAGGACAACTGGTGGTATCTGCCCGTCGATGCTGTGTTAGCTGAGCCCTACGGCACGCAATTGCTCGATAAACTGGAAAATGTGCTTAATCGGAATGCGGGCAGCAGAGCATAAATTGGTCTGCTACCACGGTTTCAGATATCCCTCGTGGATATCACCTTATTAGATCGCTGCTGTAGCGAGAAAGAACATGCCGGTCATCGATCGGCCCATAACGTTGGCAAATCTTTCGCAGAATGAAAGCGGTGATGATGGGATAGAAGAGTAAAGCGTTTGCGCCATGGACAAAAACGTCAGGAACGTTTTTGAACGTCGCTAGCGACGGTCCTAAAAGGGTGAATCTCAGGGATGAGATTCATATCCGCGCAATCCGAGCGTACATGGATGTATTTACAGCGTCTTTACGATCTACCCATCATCATCGTCTAGCGGACTTTGTCAGCACCCTCAGCCGGTCATCGATCGGCCAAAGATGGAGGAAGCATGGATCACCGTTTACTTGAGATTGTTGCCTGTCCTGTTTGTAATGGTCGGCTGTACTTTAATAAAGAGAAACTGGAACTGATATGCAAGGTCGATGGGTTGGCCTATCCGGTTCGTGATGGTATCCCTGTGCTGCTGGAAAACGAAGCGCGTAAACTCGGGGCTGATGAGATAACACAATGACCTTTACTGTGATCATTCCTGCGCGTTTTGCGTCAAGCCGACTGCCGGGTAAACCGCTGGCGGACATCAACGGCAAACCGATGGTCGTCCATGTGATGGAGCGGGCGCAGGAATCGGGGGCGCAGCGCGTTATTGTCGCTACCGATCATCCTGACGTCGAGGCGGCCGTGCAGCAAGCTGGTGGCGAAGTGTGCCTGACCCGCGCCGATCATAATTCTGGTACAGAGCGCCTGGCTGAAGTCATCGAACGCTACGGTTTTACCGATGATGACATCATAGTGAACGTTCAGGGCGATGAACCACTCATTCCTTCGGTTATCATTCGTCAGGTGGCGGAAAACCTCGCTGCCAGTAAAGCCGGAATGGCGACACTGGCGGTACCGATTGAAACCAGCGAAGAAGCTTTCAACCCGAATGCGGTAAAAGTCGTTACCGACGCTGAAGGGTACGCGCTCTATTTTTCCCGTGCGACTATTCCCTGGGACAGAGAGCGTTTTGCTCAGTCTAAGGAGATTATTGGCGATCACTTCCTGCGCCATATCGGTATCTATGCTTACCGTGCGGGCTTTGTGCGTCGTTATGTCAGTTGGGCACCGAGCCAGCTGGAGCAAATCGAATTACTGGAGCAACTGCGCGTGCTATGGTACGGCGAGAAGATTCACGTTGCGGTCGCCAAAGCTATTCCTAGCGTCGGCGTGGATACCCCAGAAGATCTGGCCCGTGTGCGGCACGTCATGGCGAATCAGTAAGATCTATCACGCTATGCTGTGATGAATACGTCATGGGGGAATCTATTCTTACCGGAATAGATTTTCTCCATGACGTTTTTTCTTTATGCGACATATTATCTTTTAAATTATTTAGCACTTATTTAGATAACTATTCTTAAAAACTCTCAAATTACGCTGTGCCGCGTTATTTATGCCGATGGCTTATTCCCATTCTGAATTGATTTGTCGCGAGTGGAACTTTTATTTTCATATTTAAATGCTACTATCAATTCGCCATGTTTTCGCATGGCGTTTTTGTTATTTCAACTAAGGATGGTAATGATATGAATGCTAAACGTTATATCGCAAAAATTTTTCTCGGCGGTATGTTAATGGGGGCTGCCGCGGGCAGCAGCGCGGCGGTTTATTACATGGCACCCAACGGCAACGACGCGAATAACGGCAGTAAAAACTCTCCCTGGAAAACAATCGACCGCGCACAGAAAACATTAAATCCTGGCGACCGCCTGTGGATCCGCGGTGGTAAATACGTATTCACCAAGGGGCTGAACGTCTGTGCGACGCGTACTGATGTGGTGAATGCGATCACGCTGAGTAAGAGCGGTACTGAAGGTAAGCGCATTGAGTATTGGGCATCGAGTGGGGAAGTGCCGATTTTTGATTTCAGCCAGATGCAGGATGATTGCCGGGTCAAAGGGTTCAACGTCGTTGCAGACTGGGTTTCCGTAAAAGGACTGGAAATAACCGGTGTCCCACAGCGTAATAACCTTAACCATGAATCCTGGGGCGTATGGATAAGGGGCAGCAATAATATCTTCGAGCAGTTGAATATTCACCATATTATGGGGACGGGGCTGTTCATCCAGCGTGGGGGAAATAACCTGGTATTGAATAGTGACTCTCACCATAATTACGATCCACTGACCTCTAATGGTGCTGGTCAAAGTGGTGATGGTTTTGGTGCGCATATCCCTGCTAACCAACCGGGTAATATTTTCCGCGGTTGCCGGGCGTGGTCAAATTCGGATGATGGCTTCGATTTAATTAATGCTTATTCTCCGGTGCTGATTGAAAATTCCTGGGCCTGGTCGCACGGTTATTTACCGGGGACGACACAGTCACTGGCTGCGGGTAACGGTAACGGTTTTAAAATCGGTGGCTACGGTGGTGTTTATGTGGCGAATGCGGTGAAACATACCGTGCGTAACTCGGTTGCGTTTTTAAATAAAGCAGCGGGTTTTTATGCCAACCACCATCCGGTAGCGAACGATTTCTTTAACAACACTGGCTATAAAAATAACCCGAACTTTAATATCCGCGGCATCGATGCAAACGGAAAAGCGATTGGACTGGGTACGCTGCGCAACAACGTTTCTCACGGTGGTAAAGACCTGTCGTTCTCCGATGGCGCGAACATGCGCTATAACTCGTGGGATCTGAAAATTGCGGTATCAGATTCTGATTTCGAGAGCGTTTCCGTGACCGGATGGGACGCACCGCGTCAGGCTGACGGCAGCTTGCCAGTACTGAAAAGTCTGCGTCTTGCTTCAGGTAGCGCGCTGATCAACAAGGGTGGGGATGTCAAACTGCCTTACAAAGGATCAGCCCCAGACCTGGGGGCCTTTGAACGCGAATAAGGGCAGCGAGTTAACACGCTAGCCTGTCACGCCGATATTCCCTGCTGACGAGTAGGGAATATCGCTGAGGCAACCTCAGCAGGAGTTCTCCCTGCCGCCATTGATCCCCTTTTATTTGATCTGCGTTGAAGTATTTGTCGCCTGCTCGCCGCATCATGGTGAGTGGAGCTATTTAGCTCAACTGAGGTAAAGCCGTTTATGGAACAGTTGAAATCAGAACTCAGTACGGTGTTGGGGGAAAGCCTCAGCCGACTTGAGCGCATAAGCGAGCAGCCGTATGCGGATCTGTATGCCTTGTATGATAAAGAAGGCAACGCCATTCCTTTGTTGGCTAAAAGTTATGTTTGTCAGGGCGTGGCGCAGCAGGAAGCCTACAAACTTTCGATGCTGGCGCGTGAGGGCGACGTGCGTTTGCCAACCGTTTACGGACTGGTACTGACGCAACAGCAGCCCTATCGGGAACTGCTGCTGATTGAGCGTTTACGCGGTGTGTCGGTGGAGGCACCTCCAAGAAACGGCCAGCGCTGGACGCTGCTGATGGATCAAATTGTTGAAAACGTATTGGCCTGGCACCGAATTGATAGTCACGGCTGCGTCGGTTCCGTGGACAGCACGCAGGATAATGACTGGTTCAGTTGGTATCAACAGCGTCTGGAAGTCCTGTGGTCCACGTTGCTCAATGTTAATGCGCCACAGCTCACGCAGCAGGATCGGAGCGTGCTGTATCGTTCGCGCCAGTGCTTAGAAATGCTGTTTGACGATTTTGAGGATGGCTGTGTGTTGGTACACGGTAACCTGTCGCTGCGCAGTATGTTGAAGGACGCGCGTAGCGATCAACTATTGGCAATGATCAATCCGGGAATGATGTTATGGGCACCCAGAGAGTATGAACTCTTCCGGCTTTGTGAATCCGGCATGCCGGAGCAGCTGCTTTATCACTATCTGAAACAGGCACCGGTATCTGAATCCTTTGTCTACCGGCGCTGGCTTTATGTCATTTGGGAAGCCGTATCCCGCTATATCCACACGGGACAGCTAGACCGTCAGCTATTTGATGTCGCTTCCCGAGAGCTTTCTCCCTGGCTGGAGTGAGCCTGCGGCTGTTCCGCGTCGTGCGGTGCTGCCGTGGTTCCCTTCAGTGCCTGCCAGAGACGACCGAGCGTTTCGTACCAAGCTCGCTCGCTGTGCGATAAATAGTAAGCGGACGGGAACACTTTTTCCCACGGGTTGAGCGCGGAGGTGATCGCCATCTGATTTGCTGGCGCGGGAATCGGTGCTAGCCCTTGGGCCTGGAAAAATCGCATGGCGCGAGGCAAATGATTGGCCGAGGTCACCAGCAAGAAAGGGCGTTCGCCAACAATCTTAGCGGTTGCCGCCGCTTCCTCTTCCGTATCCCTTGGCGTATCCAGAATGATAATATCCTGCTGGGGAATGCCCAAACTTTCTGCAACCAGCGCCGCGGTTTTCGCGCTGCTGACAGGGTTACCCTGTGCGGCTCCACCGGTAAAAATCAACTTTGCGCCGGGATTGGCATGGTAAAGGCGAACCCCCTCTGTGACGCGCGGGAGGCTGTTGCTGATGAGATTAGAGCTGGGTGCCCATTCCGCGTTATAGGTATATCCCCCGCCTAACACGACAATATACTCGGCTTTGCTCGCCTGCGGCGTTTGTCGCCAGGTTGGGTAGTGTGATTCCAGTGGTAATAACAATCGGTCGGCAACAGGCTGCAAACTGAGCAGAATAAGCATCAGCCAACTTGCTAGTATTATCGCTTTCCCCGTGCGCTGTCGCTGGGTAAACCAGAGCAGCAACAGGCCAACACCCATAAGAAGCAATAGCAATGGCAGGGGCTGAATAAGGCCACCGACGAACTTTTTGAGTGTGAAAAGCATAAAATTGCATTCCTTTTGAGTGAAAAAACCGCATCCGGGCAGATATCATGCGGTAAGGCCATTTATTCTAAGCCAGCCTGTGCCAAAATGGCAGGCTGGAAAAAATCGCATCGCGCAGACATGTCCTGCACGAGATCCCCGTTTATATGATGCGGAACAATGACTGATGCAGGATCGCAATTTTAACGATATCGCCGAAAAATTTGCTCAGAATATCTATGGCACGACGAAGGGGAGACTTCGGCTGGCGGTATTGTGGCAGGATCTTAGCGATCTTTTGACCCAGTTCCCGGCGCGGCCTTTGCGCATCCTTGATGCGGGGGGCGGTGAAGGGCAGATGGCCTGTCGTCTGGCGGCTTTAGGACATCAGGTATTGTTGTGCGATGTTTCCGGTGAGATGATTCAGCGCGCCAAGAATGCGGCAGCGGCGCAGGGCGTTACCCATAATATGCGTTTTGTGCAGTGTGCCGCACAGGATATCGCGCAATATATGGATAGCCCCGCCGATCTGATATTGTTCCATGCGGTGCTGGAGTGGGTCGCGCAACCGCAGCAGGTACTCAAAATACTGTACGATTGCCTGTCGCCGGGTGGCGCATTGTCCCTGATGTTCTATAACCATCATGGGCTATTGATGCGTAACATGGTGGTGGGTAACTTTGATTATGTTCAGGCCGGGATGCCTAAGGGTAAACGGCGCTCGCTCTCGCCGGATCACCCGCTGAACCCGCAAGACGTGTACGGCTGGCTTGATGAGATGGGGCTGACCATTAGCGGGAAAACCGGCGTGCGCGTGTTTCATGACTACTTGAAAAATAAACAGCAGCAAGTTGAGAAATTTGACGACATTCTGGAAATTGAACAGCGGTATTGTCGGCAAGAGCCTTTTGTGAGTTTGGGCCGTTATATCCATGTCATGGCGCATAAACCCCATTTGAAGGATGCATTATGAGTGATTTTTCCCAGACTGTACCCGAACTGGTCGCCTGGGCACGAAAAAACGATTTCTCCATTTCCCTCCCCACCGAACGCCTGGCGTTTTTGATGGCGATTGCCACGCTTAACGGCGAACGCATGGATGGTGAAATGAGTGAAGGTGAGCTGATTGATGCCTTCCGTCATGTGAGTCAGGGATTTGATCAGACGAACGAAACCATTACCCTTCGCGCCAATAACGCGATTAACGATCTGGTGCGCCAGCGCTTGCTTAACCGCTTTACCAGCGAGCAGGCCGAAGGTAATGCGATTTATCGTCTGACGCCGCTGGGGATTGGCATTACCGATTATTACATCCGGCAGCGTGAGTTCTCGACGCTGCGCCTTTCCATGCAGCTCTCTATCGTGGCGCAAGAGCTCAACCGTGCAGCTGATGCGGCGGAGGAAGACGGTGATGAGTTTCACTGGCACCGCAACGTCTTCGCGCCGCTGAAATACTCCGTTGCAGAAATTTTTGACAGTATCGATCTGTCACAGCGCGTGATGGATGAGCAGCAGCAGGGCGTTAAAGACGATATCGCCGCGCTGTTAAATCAGGACTGGCGAGCAGCGATCAGTAGCTGTGAACAACTGCTGACGGAAACGTCATCGACGCTGCGTGAGTTGCAGGATACGCTGGAAGCCGCAGGCGACAAATTGCAGACGAGCCTGTTGAGCATTCAGGATGCGATTATGAATAATCCGCATAATCTGGAGTTTGTCGACAAGCTGGTGTTTGACCTGCAAAACAAACTCGATCGCATTGTGAGCTGGGGACAGCAGACGATAGATCTGTGGATTGGTTATGACCGCCACGTACATAAGTTTATCCGTACCGCGATTGATATGGATAAAAACCGCGTCTTTGCCCAACGGTTGCGTCAGTCGGTGCAGAGCTATTTCGATAGCCCTTGGGCGCTGACGTTCGCCAACGCGGATCGTCTGCTGGATATGCGTGACGAAGAGCTGACGCTGCGTAGTGAAGAAGTGACCGGTGAACTGCCGCCGGAGCTGGAATACGAAGAGTTTAGTGAAATGCGCGAGCAGCTGATCGCGCTGGTCGAGCAGGCGCTACATAAATATAAAGCGCAACAGATTCCGCTGGATTTGAGTGAAGTGATGCGTGAGTACCTCGCGCAGCATCCTCGCTCGCGGCATTTTGATGTTGCCCGAATCGTGGTCGACCAGGCAGTACGTCTGGGCGTAGCCGAAACAGATTTCACCGGATTGCCTGCATTGTGGCAGGCGATCAATGATTACGGAGCCAAGGTGCAGGCCCATGTCATCGACAAATATTGAACAATTTATGCCAGTGAAGCTGGCAACCGCGCTGTCGAATAACCTCTTTCCTGCGCTGGACAGCCAATTGCGCGCCGGGCGCCATATTGGTATTGAAGAGCTGGAAAACCACGTGTTTTTGATGGATTTTCAGGAGGTGCTGGAAGAGTTCTACAGCCGTTACAACGTGGAATTGATCCGCGCGCCGGAAGGATTCTTCTATCTGCGTCCGCGTTCTACCACGCTGATCCCGCGCTCGGTATTGTCTGAGCTGGATATGATGGTAGGGAAAATTCTCTGCTATCTCTATCTGAGTCCGGAGCGTTTGGCGCACGAAGGCATTTTCAGCCAGCAGGAACTGTATGAAGAGCTACTGAGCCTGGCGGATGAAAGCAAGCTGCTGAAGCTGGTTAACCAGCGTTCTACCGGTTCCGATCTGGATCGCCAAAAATTACAGGAAAAAGTCAGAACCTCACTTAACCGCTTACGTCGGTTAGGTATGATCTACTTTATGGGCAATGACAGCAGCAAATTCAGAATTACTGAATCGGTGTTCCGCTTCGGGGCTGATGTGCGTAGCGGCGATGATGCCCGCGAAGCACAGCTACGCATGATTCGCGATGGTGAAGCGATGCCTGTTGAAGGTAGTTTGTCGCTGAAAGATGACAGCGACGATAACGATCGCACCGATGATACCGCGCCAGAAACGGGCGAGGATGAATAAGTGTTGAGGATGAACAGGAATGATTGAACGCGGTAAATTTCGCTCACTAACGCTGGTCAACTGGAACGGCTTTTTCGCCCGCACCTTCGATCTGGATGAACTGGTTACCACGCTATCCGGCGGTAACGGTGCCGGGAAATCCACTACGATGGCCGCCTTTATTACGGCGCTGATCCCTGACCTGACGCTGTTGCACTTCAGGAACACCACCGAAGCTGGTGCCACCAGCGGCTCGCGCGATAAAGGTCTGCACGGTAAATTGCGCGCCGGCGTCTGCTACTCCACGCTGGATGTCGTTAACTCGCGCCATCAGCGCGTGCTGGTTGGGGTCCGTCTCCAGCAGGTGGCAGGGCGCGACCGTAAAGTCGACATCAAGCCTTTCACCATTCAGGGGTTACCGACGGCGATACAGCCGACGCAAATTCTGACGCAGGTGGTCGGCGATCGTCAGGCGCGTGTGCTCTCATTGCAGGAGCTGAAAGATCGCGTCGAGGAGATGGAAGGCGTTCAGTTCAAGCAGTTTAACTCCATCACCGACTATCACTCGCTGATGTTTGATTTGGGCGTGGTGCCGCGTCGCCTGCGTTCTGCTTCCGATCGCAGTAAGTTCTATCGTCTGATCGAAGCTTCGCTGTACGGCGGTATTTCCAGCGCGATTACTCGCTCGCTGCGTGACTATCTGCTGCCGGAGAACAGCGGCGTGCGGAAAGCGTTTCAGGATATGGAAGCCGCGCTGCGTGAAAACCGCATGACGCTGGAGGCGATTCGCGTTACCCAGTCCGATCGCGATCTGTTTAAGCACTTGATCTCTGAAGCGACCTCCTATGTTGCCGCCGACTACATGCGGCACGCCAATGAGCGTCGTATTCATCTGGATGGGGCGCTGGAACTGCGTCGTGACCTGTTCTCCAGCCGTAAGCAACTGTCGAGTGAGCAATATCGTCATGTAGAAATGGCGCGGGAGCTGGCGGAGCAGAGCGGTGCCGAAGGCGATCTGGAAACGGATTATCAGGCAGCCAGCGACCACCTGAATCTGGTGCAGACAGCGATGCGTCAGCAGGAAAAGATCGAGCGCTATAACGCCGACCTGGAAGAATTGAGCTATCGCCTCGAAGAACAGAATGAGGTGGTGGAAGAAGCGCGGGAGCAGCAGGCGGAAAACGAAGAACGCGCCGATGCTGCCGAGTTGGAAGTGGATGAGCTGAAAAGCCAGCTTGCCGATTATCAGCAGGCACTGGACGTGCAGCAGACGCGCGCCATTCAGTATCAGCAGGCTCAGCAGGCGCTGGAACGCGCCCGCTCGCTGTGCCAGTTACCAGATTTAACGGCAGACAACGCGGATGAGTGGCTGGACAGCTATCAGGCGAAAGAGCAGGAAGCGACAGAAATCCTGCTGATGCTGGAGCAGAAACTGAGCGTGGCCGATGCGGCGCACGGCCAGTTTGAACAAGCCTACCAACTGGTGAGCAAGATTGCCGGTGCGGTGAATCGCAACGAAGCCTGGCAGGTTGCACGCGACCTGTTGCGCGATAGCTCTTCACAACGCTATCAGGCGGAGCGGGTACAGCCGCTGCGGATGCGTCTGTCTGAGTTGGAACAGCGCCTGCGCGAACAGCAGGATGCCGAGCGATTATTACAGGATTTCAACAAACGCAACGGCCAGGATTATCAACCGGAAGAGCTGGAATCACTCCAGCAAGAACTTGATGCCCGCATCGAAACGCTGTCATCGCTGGTGGCAGAAGCGGGTGAGCGTCGCATGGCGCTACGTCAGGAGCTGGAGCAGACTCAACAGCGCATTCAGAAGCTGACGGCGCGTGCGCCAGTCTGGCTGGCTGCACAAGAAATGCTGACGCAGCTGAGCGAGCAGAGCGGCGAAACGTTTGAAGATAGCCGTCAGGTGACGGAATTCATGCAGCAGTTGCTGGAGCGCGAGCGTGAAACCACGGTTGAACGTGACGACATCGCGGCCCGTAAACGGCAGATCGAAACGCAGATTGAGCGACTGAGTCAGCCCGGAGGTTCGGAAGACCCGCGCCTGAACGCGCTGGCGGAACGTTTTGGCGGCGTACTGCTGTCTGAGATTTATGATGACGTGACGTTGGATGATGCGCCGTACTTCTCGGCGCTTTATGGTCCCTCCCGCCATGCCATCGTGGTGTCCGATCTTTCGCTAGTGCGCGATCAGCTTGCTGGTCTGGAAGACTGCCCGGAAGACCTGTATCTGATCGAGGGGGATCCGCAGTCGTTTGATGACAGCGTGTTTGCCGTTGAAGAGCTGGAACGTGCCGTCGTGGTGAAAGTCGCGGAGCGCCAGTGGCGTTATTCGCGCTTCCCGGAAGTGCCATTGTTTGGCCGCGCCGCGCGAGAAATGCGTCTGGAAAGCCTGCGTGATGAGCGCGAAGCGCTGGCGGAACAGTACGCGACGCTGTCATTCGACGTGCAGAAAACGCAGCGTCTGCACCAGTCGTTCAGCCGCTTTATCGGTACGCATCTGGCTGTCGTTTTTGATGAAGATCCCGAAGCGGAAATTCGTACGCTCAGTTCCCGTCGCGGCGAACTGGATCGTGCGATGGCGAGCTTTGATGGCGAAAACCAGCAGCAGCGGCAGCAGTACGATCAGGCGAAAGAAGCCAGCGCACAGCTGAATAAACTGATTCCGCGCATTAGCCTGCTTTGCGATGAGACATTGCAGGATCGCGTGGAAGAGATTCGCGCAGAGCTGGATGAAACCGAAGAGTCTGCCCGTTTTATTCAACAGCATGGTGCAACGCTGGCTAAGCTGGAGCCGTTGGTTTCTGTCCTGCAAAGCGACCCGCAGCAGCATGAGCAGTTGCAGGAAGATTATACGCAGGCGCAGAACGCACAGCGGCAGGCAAAACAGCAGGCGTTTGCGTTGACCGAAGTTGTGCAGCGTCGCGCGCACTTCAGCTATGCCGACTCAGCTGGAATGCTGGGTGAGAATGCTGGCTTGAATGACAAGCTGCGCCATCGTTTGGAACAGGCTGAAGCGGAACGGACAAAAGCGCGTGAACAGCTACGTCAACATCAGGCACAGCTGACGCAGTACAGTCAGGTTCAGGCATCGCTGAAAAGCTCTTACGATGCCAAGCAGGACATGCTGAAGGAACTGACGCAAGAGCTTCAGGATATTGGTGTACGTGCGGATGCTGATGCCGAAGCGCGCGCTCGTCAGCGTCGTGATGAGCTACATGCTGCATTAAGCACCAACCGCTCGCGGCGTAATCAGTTGGAAAAACAGATTACGTTCTGTGAAGCGGAAATGGACAGCTTGCAGAAGAAACTACGCAAGCTGGAACGCGATTACCATCAGATGCGTGAGCAGGTTGTTACGGCGAAAGCGGGCTGGTGTGCAGTCATGCGTTTGGTGAAAGACAATGGCGTCGAGCGTCGCCTGCACCGTCGTGAACTCGCCTATATGGAAGGCGATGAACTGCGTTCCATGTCGGATAAGGCGCTGGGTGCGCTGCGTCTGGCGGTTGCGGACAACGAACATCTGCGCGATGTGCTGCGGCTTTCGGAAGATCCGAAGCGGCCGGAGCGCAAGATCCAGTTCTATATCGCCGTTTACCAGCACCTGCGCGAACGTATCCGTCAGGATATTATCCGCACCGATGATCCGGTAGAAGCGATTGAGCAGATGGAGATCGAGCTTAACCGTCTGACTGAAGAGCTGACGGCGCGTGAGCAGATGCTGGCCATCAGTTCACGCAGCGTGGCAAACATCATTCGTAAAACGATCCAGCGTGAGCAGAACCGCATTCGGATGCTGAACCAGGGGCTGCAAGCGGTCGCATTTGGTCAGGTGAAGAGCGTTCGCCTAAACGTCAACGTGCGCGAAACGCATACTACGTTGCTCAACGTGCTGTCCGAACAGCAGGAAATGCATCAGGATCTGTTTAACAGCAACCGTCTGACCTTCTCGGAAGCGTTGGCAAAACTGTATCAGCGCCTGAATCCTGAAATTGATATGGGACAGCGCACGCCGCAAACCATCGGTGAAGAGCTGCTGGATTACCGAAACTACCTTGAAATGGAAGTTGAAGTTAACCGTGGCGCTGATGGTTGGCTACGGGCGGAAAGTGGGGCGCTGTCGACCGGGGAAGCCATCGGTACCGGGATGTCGATTCTGGTCATGGTAGTGCAGAGCTGGGAAGAAGAGTCTAAGCGCCTGCGTGGCAAAGATATTATTCCATGCCGTCTGCTCTTCCTTGATGAAGCGGCGCGTCTGGATGCCAAGTCGATCGCGACATTGTTCGAGCTCTGCGATCGTCTGGAAATGCAGTTGGTCATCGCGGCACCGGAAAATATCAGCCCCGAGAAGGGAACCACCTATAAGCTGGTGCGTAAAGTCTACCAGAACAACGAGCACGTCCATGTGGTCGGGCTGCGCGGTTTCGGAACGGAAGCGCCAGAGACGCAAGAGCAAGCCTCGTAGCGATAAACCTTGCTGTTATTTTCTTCTATAATCATAAAGCCGCTTTTTTAAGCGGCTTTATTTTTTTCGTAAAGGAAATGTTGAATGCGAATAGCTTCATCAAATACGTAAGATAATAACCAGAAGAAGAAGCAAAAATATTTTTCTCTTTATATACTGACGATAAAACGATGGCAGGCCGTAGAAGGATTTGCGGTTTTATGTTGCAAGGTGGCGTACCGTAATAACGGACGCGATATAAAAATGTCCTATTTCATTCTTTCTCGTTTTCTACAATGGAAACGAAAAAATGAGCTTACGTGAGTATGACCGTATACGAGCGAATTCGGTTTGTTATTTCCATATCCAACGTGGATTGTCGTGAAAGCAGAGTGATTAATGAGTACAGGGGATAAATGGATGTTGTTGTTACATAAACGAAAAATGGTCAGGCTGCTGTTACGCGTGGGTTGTATTTGGGTCGGAAGCCTGTCTCCTTCGTTTTCGGTGCTGGCAGCATCTCCAACGGTGGTATCCGGCTTATCGCAAAGCTCGGGCGTGGTGTCTGTAGAAAATAGCCGTGCAGGGCTTCTGGCTGCGCTGCCGCACGGTATGACGTTACATTATCTCTCTGATTTATCATCGCTTTATGCCCAACATCAGATGCAACCTATGTGGGCAGATAACCGTGCGGTTCAACAGTTTCAACAACAGCTGGCCGAATTGGCGATAGCTGGCGTACAACCACAGTTCACTACGTGGGTAACCTGGCTGACCGATCCACAATTGACCGGATTTGCGCGCGATGCCGTGCTCTCGGATGCGATGCTGGGCTATTTGCAGTTCGTTTCGGGTGTAGAACGTAGCGGTAATGACTGGTTGTACAGCAGCGTACCTTACCGTCTGCAATCGCCGACGCTCAATGTCGTTTCACAATGGCAACAGGCCGTGAAATCCGGCACCAGCGCGGCTTATGTCGTTTCGCTGGCACCACAGCATTCGCAATACGCCAAAATGCATGAAGCGCTGAAGACGATGCTGACGGACAATCGCCCGTGGCCGAGCCTGAATCTGGCGGAGTCTCTGCGCCCGGAACAGCAGAGTCGGGAACTGGCGGTGCTGCGTGAAATTCTGCAACGTACTGGCATGCTGTCTTCAACGGAGAGCATTACGCTGTTTAACGAAAATACCGCCGCGACGACAGTATCGACAGGGCAGGCTCCGTTGGTTGAGGGTGGTGCTATCGACGATCGTTATACTGGTGAACTGGTTGACGCGGTTAAACGCTTCCAGCACTGGCAAGGGCTGGAGGATGATGGCGTTATTGGTAAGCGTACGCGCGATTGGCTCAATGTGTCCCCGCAAATGCGCGCAACGCTGCTGGCGCTGAATATCCAGCGTCTGCGCCTGCTACCGGATAACGTTCACACCGGTATCATGGTGAACATCCCCAATTATTCACTAATCTATTATCAGGATGGTGCTGAACGCTTATCATCACGCGTCATTGTTGGGCAGCCTAAACGCAAAACGCCATTGATGAGCAGCTCGCTGTATAACGTGGTGGTCAATCCGCCGTGGAATGTTCCTACGACGCTGACTCGGCAGGACATCATTCCTAAAGTCGTACGCGACCCCGGTTATCTACAGCGTCATGGCTACACGGTGTTGTCCGGCTGGAGTCAGGATGCTGAAGCGATCGATCCTTCCATGATCGATTGGCCGATGGTTTCAGCAGAGCGCTTCCCCTACCGACTGCGTCAGGCTCCAGGTGCGAATAACTCGCTAGGACGCTATAAATTCAATATGCCGAATTCAGAAGCGATTTATCTGCACGACACGCCTAATCATAATCTGTTCCAGCGCGATATCCGGGCGCTAAGTTCCGGCTGCGTGCGGGTTAATAAGGCATCGGAACTGGCTAGCATGCTATTGCAGGATGCGGGATGGAATAATAGTCGTATTTCTTCCACGCTGGATCAGGGAAATACCACCTTCGTGTCGATGAAACATCGGATTCCGGTCAATCTCTATTACCTGACCGCGTGGGTGGCAGAAGATGGTAGACCGCAGTTCCGAACAGATATTTACAATTATGATGACACCGCTCGTGCCGGGACGAAAGTGCTGTCCAGAGCAGGGCTGTTGCTTCAGTAAGTATTGAAAACACGAGCATTAGCGGTATCGGTATTTTATCGTTTTGCGGGGGATCGATGCGATCTCCCGCAAACCTGTAAGCAAAGCGGGTTGACTCACTTTTCTCTGGCAGTTAAGGTTCAAGGCGGCACGTTTTGTGCCTCCTTTTATACCGTTCTTTAGCCAGGGTACTTGTTCTATGGATCACATTGACAATCATCGCCGTAAGTGGCTTGCACTGGGTGGTGCAGCGTTGGGTATCGCACTGCTTCCCGGTCAGGCATTTGCGACGTTATCTACACCCCGACCACGAATTTTGACGCTGAACAATCTGAATACCGGAGAGCGGCTGAAAACGGAATTCTTTGATGGCAAACGGTATAACAAGTCAGAACTTTCCCGCCTGAATCACTTTTTCCGCGATTATCGCGCCAATAAAGTCAAAACGATTGATCCCCAACTCTTCGATCAGCTCTATCGCTTACAGGTGATGTTGGGTACCAACAAGCCCGTACAGCTGATTTCTGGTTATCGCGCGATAGATACGAATAATGAATTACGTGCGCATAGCAGAGGTGTGGCAAAGCAGAGCTACCACACGAAAGGGCAGGCGATGGATTTTCATATTGAAGGCGTTCAACTCGCTAACATTCGTAAAGCGGCGATGAAAATGCGTGCTGGCGGCGTTGGCTACTACCCACGCAGCGATTTCGTCCACATCGATACCGGCCCCGTCCGCACCTGGTAATCGGCTACCGCAGCACGACACTTTTTTGATTCGGCTCGCTGAGACATCGCGAGCCGCTCAGTTTATTCAACATGGAGTGATATGAAATATCAAATTGTCCCGGTGACGGCATTTAGCCAGAACTGCACGTTGTTATGGTGCGAAAAAACCAATGAAGCGGCGATTGTCGATCCCGGTGGTGATGCAGAAAAAATCAAACGTGCTGTCGCGGATGCAGGGATTTCAGTTAAGCAGGTTTTATTAACGCACGGTCATCTGGATCATGTTGGGGCGGCTGCCGAGTTGGCCGAGCACTATCAGGTCGCAATTATTGGCCCGCAGATTGAAGATGCTTTCTGGCTGGAAGGGTTACCGGCACAGAGCCGGATGTTTGGTCTGGAAGAATGTGCGCCGCTGACGCCATCACGTTGGCTACAGGAAGGCGATGAGGTCAACGTGGGTGAGACGACGCTAGCGGTTTTCCATTGCCCAGGCCATACTCCGGGCCACATTGTTTTCTTTGATGCGGAATCGCGTCTGGCGCAGGTGGGCGATGTGATTTTCAACGGCGGCGTAGGGCGCACTGATTTCCCACAGGGAGATCATCAGGCGTTGATTGCGTCTATCAAAAATAAGTTGCTGCCGCTGGGTGACGATGTGACGTTTATTCCGGGACACGGCCCGATGTCGACCTTAGGGCATGAACGCAAGACCAACCCTTTCCTGCGTGAAGATGCCGCGATTTGGTAGTGTTTTATAGACTTGAAACGCAGAAATAAAAAAGCCGACATTCTATGTCGGCTTTTTTGATCGCGGAAGAATCAGAGTACGGCAACAATCGCTTCGCAGAGCGGAGCCATATTTTCTGGCGTCATTCCTGCAACGTTGATACGGCCGGAATTCACCGCGTAAACACCGAATTCGTCACGCAGACGCAGAACCTGCTCCTTGGTCAAGCCGCTGAATGAGAACATCCCATTCTGGTCGATGATGAAGGAGAAATCCTGCTGCGCGCCTTTTTCCTGCAAAGTATTCACGAACAGCTGACGCATACGCTGAATGCGTTCACGCATCGCCGTCAATTCCTGCTCCCAAATGGCTTTCAGTGCGTCGTTGCCCAAAATGGTCGCAACAACGGTCGCGCCGTGTGACGGTGGGTTGGAGTAGTTTGCGCGAATAGCCGCTTTCACCTGGCTGAATGCTGTGTCTGCCGTTGCGGCATCAGCGGCAACCAGCGTGCAGGCACCGACGCGCTCATTGTACAAACCGAAGTTTTTAGAGTATGAGCTGCATACGATCAGTTCATCGTGTTTTGCAGCGAAGAGACGCAGGCCTTCCGCATCTTCTTCGAGCCCACGGGCGAAGCCCTGATAGGCGAAGTCAAACAGCGGCAGCCAGCCTTTGGCTACTGACAGTTCGGCCAGCTTAGCCCACTGCTCAGCGGTAGGATCGATACCCGTTGGGTTATGGCAACAGCCGTGGAACAGCACTACGTCACCCGCTTGTGCGGCGTTCAGGCTGTTCAGCAGGCCATCAAAATCCAGCGCATGGTTTGCAGCATCGTAGTAGTCATACTGGCACACTTCCAAACCGACAGCAGAGAAAACGTTGTTGTGATTTGGCCAGGTTGGGTTGCTGATCCAAATACGTTTCGCAGACGTTTGATTTGCAATGAAATCAGCGGCTACACGCAATGCACCGGTTCCGCCCGGCGTTTGCGCTGTACGGGCACGTTTGTCGGCAATGATGGCATTTTGCTTGCCAAACAACAGCTCTTGCGTGCACTGACCGAATGCTGGCAGACCGTCAATGCCCAGATAGTTTTTGGTGGTTTCATTTTCCAGCAGATAGTGTTCTGCTTTTTTTACGCTGGTCAGAACCGGAGTTTTACCGGTTTCATCTTTATAGACACCAATACCCAGATTGATTTTATTCGCGCGGTCATCGGCGCGGAAAAGATCGGTCAGCCCGAGAATAGGATCGGCCGGTGCGGCAGAGATATTTTCAAACATTGCCAGAATGTTCCATAACTGAGATGAAATAAGAATTCTCAGAGTACCGTCAGTAAAAGGCTTTGCCAACCGTTGATGTCAAAAAGAAAGGGAAATAACAGGGAGAAGGAGAGAGACGAAATAAAAGACTGGTTAGGCGAGAATAATTGGCGCAGCGTGGCGTAAAGCAGAAACAAAAAATGTGAGGGAGTGTTTTTCAGTATTACTGACGACGGTTGAGAAGGAGGGCTACTTAGCGTGCAATAAAAAAGACAGAGCCGAAGCCCTGTCTTTTCCTGCAATACGAACGAGTAACTCGTTACGTTATGCTGAGGCAACTTAGAACTGGTAAGTCAGGCCAACAGCAACAGTATCGTCATCGTTGATGCCGTATACGTTGGTGTCTTTAATCAGGTTGATTTGGTAGTCAACATAGGTAGACATGTTTTTGTTGAATGCATAAGTAGCACCAACGCTGACATATTTAGTGATGTAATCATTTTTATTGTTTACATCGTCTTTAGCTTTGCCAGAAACATATGCCAGAGATGGGGTCAGGCCGAAATCGAAGTTGTATTGTGCAACAGCTTCAAAGATTTTGGTTTTGTCAGCAAAACCATCAGTCAGAGCAACGCCTGCAGGGCCTGAAGTTTGACCAATATAAGAAAGGTTACGATATTCACCGTAGGTAGCCGCTAAATAGACTGCATTGGCATCATATTTCAGACCAGTTGCCCACGCTTCAGCTTTCTTACCACGACCAGTGGTCGCATTGTTGTTTTGGTTATCAGTACGGTTAACTGCAGCATAAGATGCTACAACACCCAGACCGATATCTGAGTCATAAGAAGAGGAGATACCCCAGCCGTCACCATTTTGCTCGTTAATGTTGCCACGGCTGTTAGTGCTGTCGCTGTTGTTTTTACCTTGGTATTGAACAGCGAAGTTCCAGCCGTCAACCAGACCGAAGAAGTTGCTGTTACGGTAAGTTGCAACGCCAGTAGAACGACCGGTCAGGAAGTTATCGGAGTTGGATTGATCGCCACCAAACTCTGGCAGTACGTCGGTATAAGCGATACCGTCATATGCAATACCCAGGTTACGACCGTAGTCGAAAGAACCAGCATCAGCAAATTTCAAACCAGCAAAAGCATAACGAGTTTTATCAGCGTTGGAAGAACCAGAGCTTTCAGCTCTGTTACCTTGGAACTGATATTCAAAACGGCCAAAACCAGTCAGTTGATCAGCGATCTGAGTTTCACCTTTGAAGCCCAGACGAGCATAGGTTTTGTCGCCATCATTACCGTTGTTATCAGAGAAGTAGTGCAGACCAGTGATTTTACCAGTCAGATCCAGCTTGTTGCCATCTTTGTTATAAACTTCAGCGGCGTTTGCTGCGCCTGCGACTAACAGAGCTGGGATTACTACTGCAAGAATGTTGCGTTTCATCATTATTACCCTCATTGGTGTTATTTAGACACCTGCCACTGCCATAAATAATTCTTTACGGAACTATTCCTGAAAGTTTGGTGTCTTCCTGTGTCTGAACGCAGTTTTCCATTCACTCGCCAGTTAATCCACCCTAAAGATGCTACAAACTTCGTAATCGAGTAACAAATAGAAATAATGTGTGTCTAAATGTAAAATTCAGGGAACTTTGTGAGGCATAACAAAAATTAAAAAAAAAGAGCCGGGAAACCCGACTCTTCTTTTCTACATATTTGTTTTACTTATATTAAATTTTTATTTAGAAACTGGCGTTCCGTGGTGTGCGTGGGAAAGGAATGACATCGCGCACATTTTGTACACCGGTAACATAAGCAATCAATCGTTCAAAACCTAAACCGAAACCGGAATGTGGAATGGTGCCGTAACGACGTAAATCACGATACCACCAGTAGTCTTCTTTATTCAGTCCCATCTCTTCCAGACGGCTATCCAACTGAGCCAAACGCTCTTCACGCTGAGAGCCACCGATGATTTCACCGATTCCCGGTGCCAAAACATCCATTGCGGCAACGGTTTTACCGTCGTCATTCATACGCATATAGAAGGCCTTGATATCTTTCGGGTAGTTTTTAACGACAACCGGTGCTTTGAAGTGTTGCTCTGCCAGATAACGCTCGTGCTCAGAGGAGAGATCCACGCCCCAGTAAACCGGGTTCTCGAACTGCTGTCCGCAATTTAGCAGTATCTCGACGGCATCGGTGTAATCCACCTGTGCGAAATCGGAGCTGACGAATTTTTCCAGTCGAGTGATGGCTTCTTTATCAACGCGCTCAGCAAAGAACGCCATATCATCGGCACGCTCATTCAGGACGGCCTGGAAAACATATTTCAGCAGGTTTTCGGCCAGCGCCGCGACGTCATCCAAAGAGGCGAAAGCGACTTCCGGTTCGATCATCCAAAACTCAGCCAGATGGCGACTGGTGTTAGAGTTTTCCGCACGGAACGTTGGGCCAAAGGTATAGACGTTGGACAGCGCACAGGCGTAGGTTTCGCCATTCAGCTGGCCGGATACGGTCAGGAACGCTTCTTTACCGAAGAAATCTTCGCTGAAATCCACTTTACCTTGTTCGGTACGTGGCAGGTTTTCCAGATCGAGAGTAGAAACGCGGAACATTTCACCCGCGCCTTCGGTATCGGATGCGGTAATCAGCGGGGTAGATACCCAGAAGTAACCGTTCTCGTGGAAGAAGCGGTGAATTGCCTGCGCCAGCGTATGGCGAACGCGGGCAACGGCACCGATCAGATTGGTGCGTGGACGTAAATGCGCCACTTCACGCAGATATTCGATGCTGTGACGCTTTGCCGCCATCGGGTAGGTATCGGGATCGTCAACCCAGCCGACAACATTGACGTTGGTGGCTTGCAGCTCGAAGCTCTGTCCTTCACCCGGAGACGCGACGACGTTACCGGTGATTTCAACGGAGCAACCGGTAGTCAGGCGCAGTACATCATCCTGATAATTGGAGAGATTATTATTAACGACAGCCTGTAATGGATTAAAGCAGGAGCCGTCATAAACGGCGATAAAGGAGATACCGGCTTTAGAATCTCTCCGGGTACGTACCCAGCCGCGCACGGTGACTTCGCTGTCAACGGCGACACGGCCTTGCAGTACATCGACTACAGGCACTACGCTCATAAAATTCTCTCTTTAATTAATCGTGTTTAAGAAAAATATCGTGGTTAAAACGCTAAATGGCCCAATCCGAGCCATTTGCTATGTTACTTGCGATGCAACAGGACACAAGCAGAAATCACCGGAATGGCGCGAAGTTTTCGCTCATGCCGGTGAGTCTGCTGCAAAGTTGGTCAACATCTAAAGGGGAAAGCCTTAACTGGCCTTTTTCACGCGGGGTAAGTCAAACGCTTTGCGTAACTCACACACGAAGTTCTGATCCTGGCAGATGGTTTTCCCTGGGCTATCGGAGAGTTTTGCCACCGGCTTGCCGTTGCATTCCACCAGCTTGATGACGATGTTTAGCGGTTTTACGCCGGGGATATCACACGTCAGGCGCGTACCGATACCAAACACCAGATTCACGCGCTGTCCGAAATGACGATATAGCGACAGCGCTTTATCCAGATTCAGATTATCGGAGAAGACCAGTGTTTTGCTCATCGGATCGATGTTCAGGCGCTGATAATGCGCAATGGCTTTTTCGCCCCAATCGACCGGATCGCCGGAATCGTGACGCAACCCCTGATAGGCTTCGGCAAACGGCAAATCGAAATCACGCAGGAAGGCATCCATCGTGATGCAGTCGGTCAACGCAATACCTAAATGTGTGGGATATTCCCGTAGCCACATTTGTAGCGCGGCGCGCTGGCTGTTTGCCAGCGTCGGACTAATCTGCTGATGCGCCTGAAACCACTCATGTGCCTGCGTGCCGACAGGCGTGATATCCAAACGGCGTGCCAGATCGTAATTGCTGGTGCCGATGAGATAAGGGAAGTCGGCTCGCAGCGTCGTAACAATCGTCTGCTGGACATCACGAGAGAAACGCCGACGTGTGCCGAAATCCATTAACTTGAACCGACTGAGATCTACATCCGCGCTGTTCTGGCGAAAGCTCTCCAGTGAGGCAGACAGTTGGGTGAGTGCCAGCTCAGTCGTGATGTGAGGTGAACGATCGCGATGCACGACTTCACTGATCACGGCCAGCAAGGGAACTTCCCACAAAATCACTTCACGCCATGGCCCGGTGATGCGGATATCCAGTTTGCCCGCATGATTCTTGATCGAAACCTGCTGCGGATTAAAACGGAAGTCCCGCAACCAGTGGAGATAATCTGACTTAAAGAACGGCAGAGAAGAAAGATAGGTGAATTCATCGTCACTCAATGACAAGAAACGCATCAGATTGACCTGATGGGCTATCTCATCAGCGTAAACGCCTAATAACTCATCACCGCGACAGCGAAATTCAGCCGCAACGTCGACATCATAATAGTGATGATACACCGCCTGTTGCATGTGCAGCTTGTAGGCATCGGTATCCAGCAATGAGTGCAGAATCGGGGAAGTGTGCAAAGTCATAATGCGTTACAGCATCCTTGTAAGATGCCTATCCACCATTGGGACAATCAGCAATGTTCGATCAGTATACCTTGATTATCTGTTTATTACATTACGACAACATAGCGAGACGTGCGGGAATGAACCACGGTACGATGATTATCCTCATTATTTTGTCGTGGTAACATTAAGATAACAGGCTTAGACTTGATCTTTGATGTTTATGACGAGGTGGAAACTTTATATGAATCAACAGCCGCAAATAAAATATCGCCATGACTACCGTGCGCCGGATTACACCATTACCGACATTGCACTGGATTTCGATCTCGATGCCGAAAAGACTCACGTAAAAGCCGTTAGTCAGGTGGTGTTGCAGGGGGACGCTGGCGCGCCGTTGAAGCTGGATGGCGAAGGGCTGAAACTGATTAGCCTGAGCGTTGATGGTCAGCCGTGGACACACTACCAGCAGCAGGATGATGGCCTGATTCTGACGCAATTACCTGCGCGTTTCACGCTCAGCATCGAAACGGAAATTAATCCCGCCGCTAATAGCGCGCTGGAAGGGTTATACCTCTCTGGCGACGCGCTCTGTACGCAGTGTGAGGCCGAAGGGTTCCGCCACATTACTTATTATCTCGACCGACCGGATGTATTGGCGAAATTTACGACGCGCATCACTGCGGATAAAGCTCGCTATCCTTATTTACTCTCTAACGGCAATCGTATCGCACAAGGGGAGCTGGAAGGCGGCCGCCACTGGATTGAGTGGCAGGATCCTTTCCCGAAACCCGCTTATCTGTTTGCGCTGGTTGCTGGCGATTTTGATGTCCTTCAGGATCGCTTTACGACACGTTCTGGCCGCGATGTGGCACTGGAGCTGTATGTTGACCGTGGCAACCTCGATCGTGCTGGTTGGGCGATGACCTCGTTGAAGAATTCGATGAAGTGGGACGAAGAGCGCTTCGGTCTGGAATACGATCTCGACATCTATATGATCGTCGCCGTTGATTTCTTCAACATGGGGGCGATGGAAAACAAAGGGCTGAACGTATTCAACTCTAAATACGTGCTGGCCAAGGCGGAAACCGCGACGGATAAAGACTATCTGAATATTGAAGCGGTGATCGGCCATGAATATTTCCACAACTGGACGGGTAACCGCGTCACCTGCCGCGACTGGTTTCAGCTTAGCCTGAAAGAAGGGCTGACGGTGTTCCGCGATCAGGAGTTCAGCTCCGATCTGGGTTCGCGCCCAGTGAACCGTATTGATAACGTGCGTGTGATGCGCGGCGCGCAGTTTGCCGAAGATGCCAGCCCGATGTCGCATCCGATTCGTCCCGATCAGGTGATCGAGATGAATAACTTCTACACGCTGACGGTCTATGAAAAAGGATCGGAAGTGATCCGCATGATGCACACCTTATTAGGTGAAGAAGGCTTCCAGGCCGGTATTCGTCTATATTTTGAGCGTCACGACGGCAGCGCGGCAACCTGTGATGACTTTGTGCTGGCGATGGAAGATGCCTCCGGTGTCGATCTCACGCAGTTCCGCCGCTGGTACAGCCAATCGGGCACGCCGGTGCTGACTGTACGTGATGATTACGATCCGCAGACGCAACAATATCTGCTGAGCGTGAGCCAGATAACCCCAGTCGGTGCCGACAAACAGCCAAAGCTGCCGCTGCATATTCCGTTGGATATCGAACTGTACGATCCGCAAGGGCAGGTCATTCCGCTACAGAAAGACGGCCAACTGTTGGCGTCGGTGCTTAATGTGACCGAATCCGAACAGACGTTCATTTTCGATCAGGTGCCTTGCCGCCCGATTCCTTCTTTATTACGTGAGTTCTCTGCGCCGGTAAAATTGAACTATGCCTGGAGCGATGAACAACTGACGTTCCTGATGCGCCACGCCAGCAATGCGTTCTCACGTTGGGATGCGGCACAGAGCCTGCTGGCCAACTACATTCGTCTGAACGTTTCCCGCTATCAGCAGAAACAGCCGCTTTCCGTGCCGATGCATGTTGTGGATGCTTTCCGTGGCGTGTTGCTGGATGAAAAGCTAGATCCGATGCTGGCTTCTCAGATTCTGACATTGCCGAGCGAAAACGAGATTGCCGAGCTGTTTGACATCATTGATCCGACGGCGATCGCTGCTGTACGCGAAAGCATGACGCGTACGATGGCGAAAGAGATGGCGGATGAATGGCTGGCGGTATACCACGCAAATCACGCGCCGCAATATCGCATCGAACACGCGGATATGGGTAAACGAGCACTACGCAACGTCTGCCTGCATTATCTGGCATTCAACGATGCCGATCAGGCGAATAAACTGGTGCAGGCGCAGTTCCGTCAGGCGGATAACATGACCGATTCGTTGGCGGCGCTGTCGGCGGCGGTTGAGGCTCAGCTGCCGGTGCGTGATGACCTGCTGACGCAGTTTGATAACCGCTGGCATCAGGATGGCTTGGTCATGGATAAATGGTTTGTGCTGCAAGCGACCAGCCCGGCAGCCGATGTGCTGACCCGCGTGCGCGAGCTGCTGCAACACCGTTCATTCAGCCTGAACAATCCTAACCGCTTGCGTTCGCTGGTGGGGGCGTTTGCGGCCTCGAATCCGTCGGCTTTCCATGCGGAAGACGGCAGCGGTTATCGCTTCCTGACGGAGATTCTGGCCGATCTAAACACCCGTAATCCGCAGGTTGCGGCACGGGTGATCGAACCGTTGATCCGTCTGAAACGCTATGATGCTAAACGTCAGGCGCAAATGCGCCAGGCGTTGGAGCAACTGAAGACGTTGGAAAATCTGTCTGGCGATCTGTTCGAGAAGATCAGCAAGGCACTGCAAGATTAATCCTGCCACGCGATTAGCACAGCCACACGCGGTATCCTGCCGCGTGTGGCGATAATTCCCGCATCACGATTCCCAGCTCCCGCAAACGTTTTACTTTCCGCAAAGATGGAATTACCATCACCGACCGTGAATTCACAATCTTAGATTGTGACGATTATTTTTGCGGAATGATAACGGTGGTAGGGGATAGAAGAGTAAAGCGTCCGCGCCAGGGACAAAAGCGTCAGGAACGCTTTTGAACGTCGCTTGCGACGGCCCTGAAAGGGTGAATCTCAGGGATGAGATTCATATCTGCGCGGCTCGAGCTTACAGGGATGTACTTGCAGCGTCTTTACGATCTATCCCTTACCACAGCGTGACGTACGTTATTATCAAGCGCTAATCCACTATTGCTTACTTCCAGCGTAGGCAAGATACCTTTGCGATAGGGATCTCAGGAGACAATATGTTCTATCCCGTTATCAAAAAAGCCCTGTTTCAGCTCGATCCAGAGCGAGCACATGAGCTGACCTTCCAACAATTACGCCGTATTACCAACACGCCTTTTGAATTTCTCGTCCGCCAATCTGTTCCGACTAAACCCGTTACCTGCATGGGATTATCTTTTAAAAACCCACTCGGTCTGGCGGCGGGATTAGATAAAGACGGCGAATGTATTGATGCGTTAGGCGCAATGGGATTTGGTTTTATTGAAGTAGGGACGGTAACGCCGCGTCCACAATCTGGTAATGACAAACCAAGATTATTCCGCGTAGTGGAAGCGGAAGGATTGATCAACCGGATGGGGTTTAATAATAAAGGCGTGGATTATCTGGTCGAGAATGTAAAGAAAACACGTTTTGGCGGTGTATTAGGGATCAACATCGGCAAGAATAAAGATACGCCGGTTGAGCAAGGCAAAGACGATTATTTGATCTGCATGGATAAGGTTTATCCTCACGCAGGCTATATCGCGATCAACATTTCGTCACCCAATACGCCGGGATTACGCAGCCTGCAATATGGTGAAGCGCTGGACGATCTTTTACTGGCGATAAAGAACAAGCAGACAGAATTAAAAGATAAGCATCAGAAATATGTTCCCGTGGCGGTAAAGATCGCGCCGGATCTTTCTGAAGAGGAATTGATCCAAATTGCCGACAGTCTGGTTCGCCATAACATCGACGGCGTGATTGCCACCAATACGACACTCGATAGAAAACTGATTCAGGGATTAAACCACTGCGGGCAAACCGGAGGATTAAGTGGACGTCCGTTGCAGACAAGCAGCACGGAAATTATCCGCCGTTTGTCACAGGAATTAGCGGGACGTTTACCGATTATTGGCGTTGGAGGAATTGATTCTTTGGTCGCGGCACGCGAAAAAATGGCGGCTGGCGCATCGCTGGTACAGATATATTCAGGCTTTATTTTCCACGGCCCACGCCTGATTAAAGATATCGTTACACATATTTAATCCGAAATGCCTTTCATTTTTAGCTGGGGGTTTATTTATCCCCCCGGCTAGTCTATATTTTATCCGTTTGCGTAAATAATCTATCAACTGATGACAGATCTTCTTGCCGCAATGTTTGTGACGATGAACGATTATTGTGATGTGAGAAAACACAATCAGCTATTTCTGATATTTCTACTGTGAAGACGAAGGGTAAATAATATGAAGTTAAAACCTGACGATAACTGGCGCTGGTATTTTGATACCGAACACGACCGCCTGATGTTGGATTTGGCTAATGGCATGTTATTCCGTTCTCGTTTTCCGTCTAAAATGCTAACGCCGGATGCATTCAATGAATGTGCATTCTGTGTCGACGATGCCGCGTTATTTTTTACCTATAACGACAAATGTCAGAAAGCGGCACTGCATCGCGACCTCCAGGGCGAATTAGTTCTTAATGCGCTGGTCGCAAGCCGATTCCTAAAACCGCTTATGCCAAAAAGCTGGCACTTTATTCAACAGCCGGATGCCGTAACGTATTCGCCGCAGGCAGGTGATGTTGTACAAGTACAACTCACTGAAACCCATGAAACGGCCTGTTTTCTGGTGGCGGAAGCCGGGGATAAAGCCTGCCTCTGTCTGCTGGCACAAGAACAGCTGTCATTAAGTGGAAAAACCATGGGGCTGGGTGACGCCATAAAAATCATGCACGACAGACTCATGCCTGCCGTCGTTCAGAATAGGGTTGAGTGGGAAACCACGTTGGGTGAAGGCACGTCGGCGTTTGAGTACGCCAAGGTGGTCTAAACCCTCGGCTATACTCGTCAGACTTCAAACTGCATGTATGCTGGCTTTTCTTCGACTATTGCAGATGCTTTTTTATTGCAAATGAAGGTCACTCTGCGGGATACAGCTACAGGTAAGAACCTCGCCGTTTTCTCTGATGGCACTTTGCTTCAGCGCGGAAACTTCTCCGCTGACTAACGTCAATTTACAGCAACCGCACAGTCCTGCCCGACAAGAATAGGGGATTCGAATACCCTGTTGCTCCAACTGCTCCAGTAAAATCTGCTGATTGTTCCCTTGTAACGATTTTCCCTGATAGTGAAGGGTGACGGCCTGTTCGCTTTTTTCGGGAACGACAAGGCTTTCGACCACCTGACCAGAACCATAAGGACGCGGCGGTTTGGTCGCTAAGACTTCTAGCGTATCGCCCACGCGAATGATGCCCGTATTTCTGGCGACCAGGTTTTGCCCGAAATCAACGTCGCCGTTGTCGGCAGTACGGAAAGATTGCAGCGTTGCCAGCGGTTCTCCTGAGGGGTGCTTTCGGCCACGTTCGATGCTGACGGTGGTGAAAATGCAGCGGCTACAGGGTTTGACGACGTCAAAAATAACCTCGCCAATCCGAATGGTCTTCCAACTGTCTTCGGCAAAGGCTTCCGCGCCTGTCACGACCAGATTGGGGCGAAACTGTTCGATTTTTATACCGGCGGAACAGCGCTGGCGCAGCGCCTGAAATGAAGCATCATTAATTAACAGAAACGGATAGCCATCGGCAAATGCCAGAGGAACATCAGGATAATGCTTAACTCGCCGCGATGGCTCATTGCCCACCCAGCGAAGCTGTACGGCACGTTGGAAATAATGGCTTAACCAGACGTTGATAGCGTCAGGGGCGACGAGCGCCGTAAAGTGCGTTCCCCAGACTTCTGTCGGCTGAGGTGCCTCGGTGAAGTCGGCAAAACGTATTGTGGCTGTTTGACCATCCGGCGCGGCAATAAACAGTCCATCGGGTAACAAGGCGGGAGTAAATAACACCATCTGCGGATACTGGCGGGCAGTAATAAATGTGCCATCCGATTCGGTAATCATGAAGGCACGATCGTTCGCCAAACCGCTGACAGACGCCATCGCGTGGGACAGCTGTAGTCCCCGCATCGATTTTACCGGATGAATATAAAGCCGCGTTACGCCAATCACTGACCTGTTCCTTGCCAAAGTAAAACGGCAACTTTATGACAAGCGTCTCGGATTAGCTATAATGCGCCTCAATTTCTTTTATGAATCTATTTTTTGGTGATAGTGACGACATGAATGCTTTGTTTGCCAGTACGGCGCGGGGATTGGAAGAGTTATTAAAAAGTGAACTCGAATCATTGGGTGCGCAGTCCTGTGCGGTTGTGCAGGGCGGTGTCCATTTTGAGGGTGACAATCGCCTGCTGTACCAGAGCCTGCTGTGGAGCCGTCTGGCATCGCGCATTCTGCTGCCGCTGAATGAATTCAAGGTACACAGCGATCTGGATTTGTATCTGGGCGTGCAGGCGATTGACTGGTCAACGATCTTCAGCATCGATAAAACCTTTGCCGTGCATTTTACCGGTACCAATGAAGATATCCGCAACAGCCAATACGGCGCATTAAAAGTTAAAGATGCGATTGTGGATAGCTTCACGCGCAAAACCGGGCAGCGTCCAGATGTAGCGAAACAGCAGCCGGATATTCGGATTAACGTCTTTTTACAGCGTGATATGGCCAGCGTGTCGCTGGATTTAAGCGGCGATGGGTTACATCAGCGTGGCTACCGCGATCTGGCGGGGCTGGCTCCGCTAAAAGAGAATCTGGCGGCGGCAATTGTTTTACGCTCTGGCTGGAAGAGTGGCACGCCGCTGGTCGATCCGATGTGTGGTTCCGGTACGTTGCTGATCGAAGCCGCTATGATTGCGTCCGATCGAGCACCCGGTTTGCATCGCACACACTGGGGATTTAACGCCTGGTTAAAGCACGATGCCGAACTGTGGCGTGAAGTGACGGCCGAAGCACAGCAGCGCGCTCGTCAGGGGTTACAGGCGACGACCTCGCGCTTCTTCGGGTCGGATAATGACCGTCGAGTGATTGAGATCGCCAAAGCCAATGCGCGTCGTGCAGGCGTTGCCGAACTGATTTCTTTTGACGTGAGGGATGCCGCACAGCTAAAAAATCCACTGCCAGAAGGCCCGAAAGGCACGGTTGTCAGCAACCCGCCTTACGGTGAGCGTCTGGAAAGTGAACCCGCGCTGATCGCCCTGCATAATATGCTGGGTCGTAAGATGAAAAGCGACTTTGGTGGCTGGCAGCTCTCGCTGTTCAGCGCATCGCCGGAGCTGCTGAGCTGTTTGCAACTGCGTGCTGAGCGCCAATTCAAAGCGAAAAACGGCCCGCTGGACTGTGTACAGAAAAATTATCAACTGGCGGAAACGCAGGGTGAATCTGCGGGGCAAATCGCAGAAGACTTTGCCAACCGTCTGCGTAAAAACCTGCGCAAGCTGGAGAAGTGGGCGAAGCAGCAGGGGATTGAGTGCTATCGCCTCTACGATGCCGATCTGCCTGAATATAATGTGGCGGTTGACCGCTACGGCAGTTGGGTCGTCGTACAAGAGTATGCGCCACCGAAAACCATTGATGCGCAAAAAGCCCGCCAGCGCCTGTTTGATGTGATCAACGCGACGCTGAGCGTGCTGGAATTACCGTCGAACCGTCTGGTGCTGAAAACGCGCGAACGTCAGAAAGGGAAAAACCAGTACGAAAAATTGGCGCAGAAAGGCGACTTCCTGCTGATGGAAGAGTTTGGTGCCAAGCTGTGGGTCAACCTGACCGACTACCTCGATACCGGCCTATTCCTCGACCACCGCATCGCCCGAAAAATGCTGGGTGAGATGAGCCGTGGCAAAGATTTCCTCAACCTGTTTGCTTACACCGGTACGGCGAGCGTGCACGCTGGACTGGGCGGCGCACGTTCAACGACCACGGTCGATATGTCACGTACCTATCTGGAATGGGCCGAGAAAAACCTGCGGGTGAATGGCCTGACCGGGCGTCAGCATCGCCTGATTCAGGCGGATTGCCTGTCATGGTTACATAACGCCAATGAACAGTTCGATGTGATCTTCATTGACCCACCGACCTTCTCCAACTCAAAACGTATGGAAGAGTCGTTTGATGTCCAGCGCGATCACCTGGCGCTGATGAAAGATCTCAAACGTCTACTGCGCCGTGGCGGCACCATCATGTTCTCGAATAATAAACGCGGCTTCCAGATGGATACCGCTGGTCTGACCGCGCTGGGGCTGAACGCCAAAGAAATTACCGCGCAGACCCAATCGCAGGATTTTGCCCGTAATCGTCAAATTCATAACTGCTGGCTGCTAACGCATGCCGGTGAGGAAAAGTAACCGATGTCTTTAATCAGTGTTTCAGGTGCGTGGCTGTCGTTCAGTGATGCGCCGCTGTTGGATAACACCGAACTCCATATCGAAGAGAATGAACGCGTTTGTCTGGTTGGTCGCAACGGCGCGGGCAAGTCGACCCTGCTGAAAATTCTGGCCAAAGAGGTCCCGCTGGATGATGGTCGCATCACCTATGAACAGGATCTGATTGTCGCGCGCCTGCAACAGGATCCCCCGCGGGATGTTGCTGGTAGCGTCTTTGATTTTGTTGCTGAAGGGGTCGCCGCACAGGCGGATCACCTGAAAAACTATCACGCCATGCTGCGTCTGGTAGAAAGCGACCCGAGCGAAAAGAACCTGAATCAATTGGCTAAGTTGCAGGACGTTCTGGAGCATCAGGGCTTGTGGCAGTTGGAAAGTCGCATTCACGAGGTGCTGGAACAGCTTGGTCTGTCCGCCGACGCGCCGCTGGCTTCGCTTTCCGGTGGTTGGCTGCGTAAAGCCGCACTCGGCAGAGCGCTGGTGAGTTCGCCGCGTGTGCTGCTGCTGGATGAACCGACTAACCACTTGGATATTGAAACAATTGACTGGCTGGAAACCTTCCTGAAAACGTTCCAGGGCAGCATTATCTTTATCTCGCATGACCGTTCGTTTATTCGCAATATGGCAACCCGCATTGTCGATCTTGACCGCGGCAAGCTGGTTTCCTGGCCGGGTAACTACGACAAATATCTGGAAGGGAAAGAAGAAGCGCTGCGGGTGGAAGATCTGCAAAATGCGGAATTCGATCGCAAATTGGCGCAGGAAGAAGTGTGGATCCGTCAGGGCATCAAAGCTCGTCGTACCCGTAACGAAGGCCGCGTGCGAGCGCTGAAAGCCATGCGTCAGGAACGTGCGCAGCGCCGTGAAGTGATGGGCTCGGCGAAAATGCAGGTTGAAGAAGCTGCCCGCTCCGGCAAGATTGTGTTTGAGCTGGAAGACGTGAACTATCATGTTGACCAGGGTTCTCTGGGTGAAAAGAAAGTGCTGACGCGCAATTTCTCCGCTCAGGTGCAGCGCGGCGACAAGATTGCGCTGGTGGGGCCGAATGGCTGCGGTAAAACTACGCTGCTAAAATTGATGCTGGGTGGATTGGAACCGATCAGCGGTCGTGTGCACTGTGGCACGAAGTTGGAGGTTGCCTATTTCGATCAGCACCGTGCTGAACTCGATCCAGAACGTACGGTGATGGACAACCTGGCGGAAGGCAAACAGGAAGTGATGGTCAACGGTCGCTCGCGCCATGTGTTGGGCTATCTGCAAGACTTTCTGTTCCATCCTAAACGCGCCATGACGCCAGTAAAAGCGCTGTCGGGTGGGGAGCGTAACCGCCTGCTACTGGCGCGTTTGTTCCTCAAACCTAGCAACCTGTTGATTCTTGATGAACCGACCAACGATCTGGACGTGGAAACGCTGGAATTGCTGGAAGAATTAATCGAAAGCTATCAGGGAACGGTTCTTCTGGTCAGCCACGACCGTCAATTCGTCGATAATTCGGTGACCGAATGCTGGATCTTTGAAGGTGACGGCAAGATTTCTCGCTTTGTCGGTGGGTATTACGATGCGCAACAGCAGCGTGCCACCGCCACGCCACTGCGAACGACGGCTGCGCCGGCAGTAACCGCAACAGCGACAGCAGCGAGCACCGCACCGTCCGCTAAACGAAGCGCGGGGAAATTAAGTTATAACCAGCAGCGCGAATTAGATCAGTTGCCGCTGCGTCTTGAGCAACTGGAACAGGAAATTGCGTCGCTGCAAGCGCAGATGAATGACGCGGGTTTCTTTAACCGCCCACGCGAAGAGACGCAGCTGGTCTTAAGCGCTCTGGCGGAAGCGGAAAGCGCGCTGGAAACCTGTTTCGAACGTTGGGAAGAGCTGGAAGCACAGAAAAACGGCTAATACGCGTGGTTGTGTGACACCATCAATACGGGTGCAACATCTCGTATTGATGGTTTTTCGGTCATAAGCTGACGAAGTTTTGAAGGAGAGAATGCGTGTGTTCCCATCACGATCGGCATGACCCAGATCTTCAACAAAAAGAGCGTCATCAACATAAACGCGATCTTCAACATGATCCCGCTCATGAGCATAGCCCTGAGCACGAACATCATCACCATGATGACTATATGCTTTGCCCGCAGTGCGACCTGCTGGTGGAATTACCGGAGCTGTTACACGGCCAGAAAGCGACTTGTCCGCGCTGTAAAACTGCACTAACCAGCCGCCAGACGGAACCGCGTAAACGGCCGGTTGGCTATGCGGTGAGCGCGCTATTTATGCTATTGCTGGCAAACCTCTTCCCCTTCGTTTCTATGCGTGTAGCGGGAATCACCAGCGAAATTACCCTGATACAAATTCCTAAAGTGATGGTGGCGGAAAACTATGCCAGCGTCGCGACGCTGTTTATGCTTTTTGTCCAACTGGTCCCGGCTTTCAGTATGGCGACCCTCATTTTGCTTTGCCTGCATGCCTCGCTGCCGCTGACGTTGAAAAAAAGTCTGGGCAAAATGCTGTTCCACCTCAAAAGCTGGGGGATGGCAGAGATTTTTCTGGCTGGCGTACTGGTCAGTTTTGTCAAACTGATGGCCTATGGTGACATCGGCATCGGCACCAGTTTTATGCCTTTTGTCCTGTTCTGTCTGCTACAGCTGCTGGCCTTTCAAAGCCTCGATCGCCGCTGGCTGTGGAATGACATTGTGCCGCCGCCCGCGCTGCCTGCGCCACCGGTTCTGGGACAAAGCGGGCTATCGCAAGGGCTGCGTTCATGCCCGTGCTGCACCGCCATTCTGCCAGCCAACCAATTAATATGCCCGCGCTGCCACTCACGTGGACATGCCCGTAAGAAGCACAGCTTGCAATGGACACTGGCTCTGCTGATCACCTCTGTGATGCTGTATATCCCCTCGAATCTGATGCCGATCATGGTGACCGAAGCCTTCGGCGATCGTATGGGATCGACGATTATGTCGGGTGTTATTCTGTTGTGGGGGATGGGATCTTACCCTGTCGCGCTGGTGATTTTTGTCGCCAGCGTCATGGTGCCATCGCTAAAAATGCTGGCGCTAGGCTGGCTTTGCTGGCAGGCCAACGGCAAAACCAAAAAAACGGAAGACAGCGAGCGCATGCATGTCATCTATGAGATGGTTGAGTTTGTTGGACGCTGGTCGATGATTGATGTGTTTGTGATTGCCGTCCTATCTGCGATGGTGCGCATTGGTCGTCTGATGAGTATTTATCCCGCCGTTGGGGCGGTACTGTTCGCGGCTGTGGTGATTCTGACCATGTTTGCCGCGATGATGTTTGATCCCCGTTTGTTGTGGGATCGTCGCAATGATGTTCTTCATAAGGAGCCTGCCGTTGGCGAAAGATAATCATGCCGTTGCGGATGTAGAAACGATTAAACGCTGGTCTCCGGTCTGGATTGTGCCGATTGTCACGGTACTGATCGGTGCCTGGATACTGTTTTACCATTTCAGCCATCAGGGGCCGCAAATTACGCTGATTACCAGCAGCGCTGAAGGGATTGAAGCGGGAAAAACTGCCATCAAAAGCCGTAGCGTAGACGTTGGAGTGATAGAGAGCGTCGTGCTGAGTGATGACCTCCATCGTGTGGAAATCAAAGCACGCCTGCATGATGGTATGGATAAACTGCTCAAGGAGGACTCTGCTTTCTGGGTGGTGAAGCCGCAAATTGGTCGCGAAGGCGTTTCCGGTCTGGGGACGCTCTTATCCGGCGCTTACATTGAGCTACAGCCCGGGGCCAGTAAAGAGGGTAAAAGCGAGTTTACGCTGCTGGATGCGCCGCCGCTGGCTTCGCCGGATGCGAAAGGCATTAGGGTAATATTGGACAGTGAGCAATCCGGGCAGTTGAATGCGGGCGATCCGGTCCTGTTCCGCGGCTATCGGGTGGGGTCGGTGGAAACCAGCGAGTTCGATCCGAAAGCACGCAAGATGCGCTATCAGCTGTTTATCTCTGCGCCGTATGACGGTTTGGTCACGACCAACGTCCGTTTTTGGAAAGACAGCGGCGTAGCGTTCGATATGTCGGCGCAGGGCATGCGTGTCGAAATGGGCTCGCTGACGACGTTATTCAGCGGTGGCGTCAGCTTTGATGTCCCTGCTGGGTGGGAACTGGGCGATGCAGCCAAGACAATGGCACAGTACCGACTGTTTGATAGCCAGCGCAGTATTCAGGACTCGCTATACACCGAATATAAAGAGTATTTGCTGTTCTTCAGCGAATCGATCCGTGGTCTACAGGCGGGCGCGCCGGTTGAATTCCGCGGTATTCGACTGGGCACGGTTGCCGAAGCGCCATTTTTCCCAAAAAATATGAAGCAGGATCTGGATGATGATTATCGCATTCCGGTGCTGATTCGTATTGAACCCGATCGGTTCGAGAAGAAGATTGGCGGCTCGTTCGATTTTGAACAGCATCTGCAGCAAGCCCAGTCGCTGGGGCTGCGCGCGTCGATGAAGTCGGCTAACCTTCTGACGGGCGCGCTCTATATCGATCTCGATTTTTATCCAAAAGAGAAAGTGGATAAACAGCTGTTCGTTCTGGACGGCTACCCGGTTCTGCCTACCATTGACGGTGGCCTGTCACAGATTCAGCAGAAGCTGATGGCTGTGCTGGATAAGGTGAATAACCTGCCGCTGAACCCGATGGTCAATGAAGCCACGAAGACGCTGGCGGAAAGTCAGGCGACGCTGCGCGAAATGCAAAAAACGATGGCAGCGCTGAACAAGCTGACGTCCAGCAAAGCGATGCAGGATCTGCCGGAAGATATGCAAAAAACGTTGCTTGAATTGAATCGCAGTATGAAAGGCTTCCAGCCCGGCTCACCGGCGTATAACAAGATGGTGGCGGATATGCAGCGGTTGGATCAGGTGCTGCGGGAGCTACAGCCTGTGCTGCGTACCCTGAACGAGAAAAGTAATGCGTTGGTTTTTGAGGCCTCGGGTAGTCAGGATCCTCAGCCGAAGAGGGCAAAATAATGATGAAAGCATGGACATTGGTTCTGGCTTTGGTATTGAGCGCGTGCAGCAGTAGCAATACGCAGAAAACGTACTATCAGCTACCGACAATCGCGGAGACCAATACGACGCAAACTGCGGTGACTCAGGGGCATCCGCTATGGGTGGAACATGTCAGCGTGGCAGATTATCTCGTCAATGCAGGTTTGGTTTATCAGACTAACGATGTGCAGTATGTCATTGCCAGTAACAACCTGTGGGCCAGCCCGCTGGATCAGCAATTGCAGCAGGCGCTGGTGACAAATCTGGGGCATAAGCTTCCCGGTTGGGTTGTGACCACACAGCCGCAGGGCAGCGAACAGGCAGTGCTGAACGTGGCTGTCACGGGCTTTCACGGTCGTTATGATGGCAATGTTATCGTGCGCGGAGAGTGGATGCTGACCTATCAGGGGAAAGTGGTTAAGCATCCCTTTAACGTAGTGCTGCAACAAACAGAAGATGGCTACGACGCGTTGGTAAGAACGCTGGCGCAAGGCTGGCAGCAAGTTTCCCAGTCGATTGCCCAGCAGGCGGGTACGCTGAAATAACGATGACAGCGACCCGGTATTATCCGGTCACGCTTTGACACAAACAACGTTCTAAGAAATTAGGCCTCTAAAGATGTAATGCTGTGATTGCATTACGTTTTTAGAGGTTTTTTATTGTTTTCAATCAGTTATGTTTTTCGGTTCTTTAACGGGGAAAATTCCTATTTTTGATCACAAATATGACACTGGCGTGAATTTTGCGCCTTGACCTTTGGCGACAGAATCGGTATTGATAGTTTGTGATTGCTTATAAAGTAATCATTGTTTTCTTTCCACCAGATAAATAATGAGGGAAATAAGGCATGAAGAGACAGAAACGCGATCGCCTGGAACGGGCTCATTCACGTGGTTATCAAGCAGGTATTGTCGGTAGACCAAAGGAATTTTGTCCTTATCAATCAATTAATGCCCGGTCTTACTGGTTGGGAGGCTGGCGAAAAGCCATGGAGGACAGGGCTGTTACCGCTTAGCGCGCCTTGTCATTAGAGGGAACGCCTCCGCTTTTGCGGAGGCTTTTGTTTTTAGGGGCCAAGAGTCCTGATTCTGCCTCTCAGTTCCATCGATACCGAGTTCACCGTCGACATACACGATCAATCGATACGTTCAACAGACATATCGGGCTTCGAGTCATGATCCGAGGCTTTGTTATTCCTGCAACGTTATTTACCTATTAATTTCGATTTCGATCATTTTTTCTCTATTTTTTAATCGTTATTGCTCGATATTGCCTCTAAATTGAGCGAATGAGGTGATTTTTCATTATTTATTGTTAAAAAATCTATCATTACTACCTGGATGGTATGGCTCAAGTCGGCAATGTAGTGTAGTTTTTTGTTCGGAATTTTCTGAAAAGCGATTAGAGAGAAGAATATCGTGAAATTACGAACCAGAATTGCGCTGCTATGCGGTACGACCTTGTTAGGGATGTTAATTTTATCTGCGGTGGCGCTGAATACGCTCTATAACACGATGATGAGCGAACGCACTGGCCAGCTTTCTACGCTGGTTCAACTGGCTCACGCTGCGGCACAAAAGGCATATGACCTTGAGAAAAGCGGTCAGCTATCACGTGAGGACGCAGAGAAAGAGGCCAAACGGGCAATTAGCAGTTTCCATCAGGACGATCGCTATTTCTTCGTACGCGGCTATACGAATGATGTGAACTATGTTCACCCTAACCCTAAACGCATTGGCATTGTCGATGCCAATGGTGGTAAAGAGGCGGGAGAGCGCTACCGTGCGTCGCTTAAAGGCAATACGATTGGCACGGTGATCGCGGAAGGGACGCGTCCGGGGCAGCAGAATAAAGTTGAGAAGCTTTATGCCGTCATTAAATTCGAGCCTTGGGACTGGACGATTGGCTATGGTGACTATATTGACGATATCCAACAAACATTCTGGCGCAATGCGCTGATCCTGCTGTCTTTAGGGTTGGTTCTGTTGTTAATCATTTCCGCGTTTGCATGGAATATGTTACGTACGCTGATGCGCCAGCTTGGCGGTGAGCCGCAATATGCGGTGGAGGTTGTGCGTGAAATTGCGGAAGGCAATTTGCGCGTCGATGTTGAAACGAAGCCGGGCGACCAAACCAGTATTCTTTACGCTATCCGTGCGATGCGCGACAACCTGTCGCATCTGGTTAATCAGGTTCGCAGTAGTACCAATTCTATTGCCACAGCCTCGACGCAGATTGCATCGGGTAACGGCGATTTGTCTGCCCGTACCGAATCGCAGGCCAGCGCTCTAGAACAAACGGCCGCGGCAATGGAACAACTGACGGCAACGGTGAAACAGAATGCAGATAACGCGCGCTACGCGAATGAACTTGCGGTGTCAGCATCGGATGTCGCGGTGCGCGGTGGGGATGTTGTCAGCCGGGTCGTGGTGACGATGGACTCCATCAGTACATCATCGCGTAAGATAGTGGATATCATCGGCGTTATTGACAGCATCGCTTTCCAGACGAATATTCTGGCGTTGAATGCTGCGGTAGAAGCAGCTCGGGCCGGTGAACAAGGCCGCGGCTTCGCCGTCGTCGCAAGTGAAGTTCGCACGCTGGCGCAGCGCTCTGCATCCGCCGCTCGGGAAATTAAAGGCTTGATTGATGATTCCGTTGCCAAGGTAGGTGAGGGCACGGATTTCGTGAAGCAGGCTGGTGATACGATGAGTGAAGTCGTTGAAAGCGTACACCGCGTAACGTCCATGATGGGCGAGATCAGCGTGGCGAGTGCAGAGCAGCGTTCCGGTATTGAACAGGTCAATCTCGCGATATCGCAGATGGATCAGAGTACCGAACAGAATGCGGCGTTGGTTGAAGAAGCATTGGCTGCGGCACACTCTCTGAACGAACAGGCACAAGAGCTGTCACGTACCGTTGAACAATTCCGCGTTGATGAATCTGCGGGCAGCTATCTGGCGCTGGGGGCAAGATAGCAGGAACAACAAACGGCAGGGTTCAGATAATAGAATGAATCCTGCCGAGGCATCTCATCCGTTCCAACGATATAAAAAAACGCCCTTAACTTGCGTCAAGGGCAGCTCGGTGTACGTATGTGGGGGATTGACTCGCGGCGTCCTGCCGCTCGCCCTGCGGGCCGCCGTTGGCGGTCCAAAACGCCAATCCTGTCGTTTTGTCGAACCCTGTCAAGGCTTCTCATCCGTTCCAACGATATAAAAGAAAACGCCCTTAACTTGCGTCAAGGGCGTTTTCTTTTATATGGCGGTGAGGAAGGGATTCGAACCCTTGATACGTTTTCACGTATACACACTTTCCAGGCGTGCTCCTTCAGCCTCTCGGACACCTCACCGTGGTCTCGCCGTATCGCATAGCAGCGGACGGCGCTAATGTAGGGAAATTGCCGAACAGCGTCAACAAACTTCTGCATTCAATGCGCGCAATTAGCTAAAGTTAACGCAATTTGTTGCTTTGCTCACCGCTTTTAATTCTCGCCCACGTGTATTCTCCAGCCATGCGCCAAAAACTGATGTTTCAGTTGTGTTAATCATGCGTTGTGATTTCGTTCGCTGGCTGCGGAATAGCCCTGAAAATGGTATGCTGATTTGCAAACGTTGACTCAGGAGAACCTATGTATCCCGTCGATTTACATATGCACACCGTTGCCAGCACACATGCTTACAGTACCCTGCATGATTACATCGTCGAAGCACAGCAGAAGAATATCCGCCTGTTTGCCATTACCGATCATGGCCCGGATATGGCGGATGCACCGCATTACTGGCACTTCATGAATATGCGCGTTTGGCCGCGTCTGGTGGATGGTGTCGGCATCCTGCGCGGTATCGAAGCAAATATTAAAAATATCGAGGGTGATATCGACTGCACCGGACCGATGTTGACTCAGGTGGATGTGATTATCGCAGGCTTTCATGAGCCGGTTTTTCCACCACAGGATAAAGATACACATACTACGGCGATGATCGCGACCATGGCACGTGGCGACGCGCATATCATTAGCCACCCCGGCAACCCGAAATTTCCTGTCGATATCCGCGCGATTGCGGAAGCCGCGGCGAAATACAATGTGGCGCTGGAGCTAAATAATTCCTCTTTCATGCATTCACGCCAAGGCAGTGAGCCAAACTGTCGGGCGATTGCGGAAGCTGTTCGTGACGCGGGTGGATTACTTTCTTTAGGTTCCGATTCCCATATTGCGTTTTCTCTGGGAGACTTTACCCACTGCGAACGTATTTTGCAGGAAGTGAATTTCCCGCAGGATCGGATATTGAACGTAAGCCCTCGCCGCGTGTTGGATTTCCTCGAACAGCGTGGAATGCCTGCTATCGCTGAACTTGCTGATTTGTGACGCTGTCACTTAAAAAGCGTTACTAAAGACAGTGTCACTTAACAATAAATAGGGTTATGAATGAACGAATTTTCTATTGTGTGCCGCCTATTGGGCACGCTGTTTTATCGCCAGCCACAGGATCCTTTGCTGACACCATTATTCACGTTGATTAAAGACGGGAAACTGGCGCAGCACTGGCCACTGGAGCAGGATGCGTTGTTGGAGCGTTTGCAAAAGGGGATGGATTTGCCCGCAATGGCGGCGGATTATCAGGCGCTATTCGATAGTAAAAATGGCTCAGTGTCACCGCTGCGTTCGTCCTATGAAAACGGTGCTGATGACGCGGAAATTCGTACCTTTTTACAACAGCGTGGCATGCCGTTAAATGACGGTGGTGTGGTTGGTCATTTTGGCAGCTTGTTGCTTGCCGCGTCATGGCTGGAAGATCAGGCACAAGAAGACGAAACCGCGGCACAGATTACCCTGTTCGATGAGTATCTTTTACCGTGGAGCGATCGTTTTCTCGGGAAAGTAGAAAGCCACGCCACCACCGCATTTTATCGTACGCTGGCGATAGTGTGCCGCGAAGCGCTGGAAGCGATGCGAGATGAACTGAGTGAAAGCGACGAAGAAGATGAATCAGAAGCGGAAGAATAATACCGTGGTATGAAACCTCGCAGTGTGAAACCTAATGCGCCGATAGCAAACATGACCTGTGCTATCGGCGAGTCAGTATTAGTCAGTAAACAGGATAACGATCTGGCCAGGTTTGATTTCGATGCCTTTTGCCATCTTCTTCGCCATCGACTCCGTCGTGCTCTTATCCGCATTCAATACGTAAGCGGGTTTTTGGTCAAAATAGCTTTTTAGTGATTGATTAAGATACGGGCTCAGCGTTTTCATTACCGCCTGCATTTTTTCCGGCTGTACGGTGTAGTCAACCAGTTCCATATCTTTCAGGTAAATCGCGCCCTGCGTTTTATCAAATACTGGCTGTGCTTTCAGCGTAAGCTTCATGTCGGCAGCCTGATTGCCTAACAGAGATGAAATATCGACCTTCGCGTTGCCCGTCAGCGTCACTTTCCCCGGTTCTGCCCGACCAATCTGGCTGGACAGTTCGGTTAACACAATATGGGCATCCACCACGCCGGGCACGCCCAGCTGTTTCTGATAATCATTGTGTTTTTGCAGGTACTCATTCACTTCTTGCTCACTGAGCGTGTATTGCGTGAGTTTATTACAGCCACTGAGTGTAAAAGCAAGCAGCACTGCGGCCGCTGCCATCCATCCTGATTTTTTCATTATTCTGACCTCTTGATGCTATTTACGCGCACAATTCATTCCTACGGTAGTCTATTCACATGAACGAGTCCTTTATGTGAATAATCAGCACGATTCTGCACGGGCAGCGTGCGCCTGATGCGCAGGGTAAACAATAGGATAGCACTGAAATGGCGGATAATGCCGCCTCAGAACGAAGCGGCGGAGTAAAACTCAACGATTAGATTGCCAGGCTGCTGAGTAGCGTGACCTGAGTCTGTTTCGCCATGTTATCCCGATAATCCGCAACACGGGAAGGAGGCGTAACACCCGCAACGATGGACAACGAGCGAAGCAGCGGGAAGAGGTTGATGTCGTCCGTTGATAACGTGCCGTTACAGGCATTCGGTTGAACAATCAGCGGATCCAGATCCTGTAAATCATTGTTCAATTTCTTAATCAGCCCCTGCGAGTGGTTCAGGTGGTCAGCAAAATTGCCTAGCTGGGCTTCCTTCTTATTGACGAAATATTGTCGGGCGGAAGCGGAGGCAAATTCTTCAAAAGCCGCCTGAGCAAAGCGGGGGATAATGAGACGCGGCGTATACTCGGTGACTTTACGCAGCCAGGCGGCGATGGCCGGATTGGTTGGGCCAGTCAGCAGCGGTTTGCGGTCGTAATTATCGATGTAATGAACGATGTCCATGCTTTCTGGCATGTAGCTGCCATCGTCTTTTTGCAGAATGGGCACCATTTTCTGGCCGATCAGTCTCTCTGGCGTTGCGGCGTCATCGTTCGCCAGTATTTGCAGTTCGACAGGGAGGTTTTTCAGGCCGAAGATCATGCGCGCTTTAACGCAGTAGGGACAGTGATCGTAAATGTAGAGCTTCATACATCGTCTCCTAAATCACAGGTTGTAGACAAAGGCCGCAGGGCGACCAAGCGTGTAACCCATCATCAAACAAGATAAGTCGAGTATGCGAGAAGGCTCGCGACGATAACAATTGTTTGAATGTATTAGGAAAGTATAGGAGGGCTTTACCGACGAGATCAAACTCGTCGGTAAAATTCAGACTAATGACCACCCAGCATCGCGGGCTCAATGCGGCGTTGGTTGAACTGCCAATACAGCGCGGCTAACGTCAGGAACCCGATGGTGCCTAGCATGAACCACGGTAGTTCCGGTTGATTCAGTGCATGTCCGGTATCGAATAACCAGCCGCCGCCGCTGTAACCAATCGCGCCACCGAGTGCCAATCCAAGCCGGCTGAACCCCATATAGCTGCCTCTGGCTCTGGAGTCCGCCAGCGAAGCGCTCAAGGTTTCACGCGCAGGTTCGGCAATAATGGAGCCAATATAAAACAGGCTGATCAGCAGCAGTAGGGTTTGCAATTCCGTCGTCATCCCGATCGGGAACATACTGACGGACATGATGAAAAGCCCAGCCATCAGGCGCTGTTCCAGCCGGAAATGCTTCTCGCTCCAGCGGGCGATAGGGTAAAGCAGTGTCAGCGATAGCACCGCTTCAATGGCGTACATCCATTTCACCGCAGACGGCGTTCCCGCGAGCTCGTTGACCATAATGGGCAGCATCAGCAAAACCTGAACGGCCAACATGTAGTAGCCCGTCAGCGTTAAGACATACATCAAGAAACGGCGGTCACGGATGACACGCGTCAGCCCTTCCCGTATTGGCGTCTTGACCGTTGAGATGCGGTAGGCCGGTAGCAGCCAGGCATTGAGCGCAGCGGCAAGTACAAAAATGACCGCACCCGCCCAGCAGACGATCTCGAAATCATACTGGAGCAGCCAACTGCCGATGAGGGCACCGATAACAGCACCGGCGCTATCCTGCATCATTAACAGGGAGTAGAACCGACCGCGTTCCTGCGGACGAACCAGCTTGATGACCAGCGCGGTACGTGGCGGATCGAATAGCGTGCCGCCAAGGCCGGATAGTGCACAAGACAGCCAGAGCAGCCAGGGTTCATCGGCAATTGCCATGAAGACAAAACCGGAGGCACGTAGCAGCATCCCGGTAATAATCATTGGTTTGGCACCAAAACGATCAGCAATAGCTCCGCCGAAAATACCGAGCCCTTGCTGAATAAACTGGCGCAATCCCAATGCGATACCGACTAATAATGCGGCCCAGCCGAGATCGTCGACAAAGCGAATGGAAATAAGGGGAAAGACAACGAAGAATCCCAAAACCACCAGCATATTATCGAGTAATAAAAAATATTTACCCAAGCTCCGAGCTTGCGACATCAGAGGCATGTTTCACCACAACGAAGAAAGGAGGAAAATAACAGACGTGACTATTTTGTACTCTAATTCGACTTTGGTATAGCCTATTGTTGGATAATATTTTTTTATCGATTTAACGTTATCCTGGTAGCATTTCGGCGAGAAAAAATGCCTTTCCTGACTCAACTGCGCAATAACTCGGCGATGGGGATTTTACGTCTATGAATTTATGTGGTTATAGTAAGGATTATCGGAAATGCCGATATTTTCTGCTTATGCGGAATAGTCACTTTTTCAGCGGCGATGAATTTTACTTATCGATAACATGGAGAGGCAGGGGGAAAAATGTTTGGCTACCGTTCAACGCCGGCAAGAGTGCAATTGACAACTGACAGGCTGGTGGTGCGTCTGGCCCATGAACGCGATGCATGGCGTCTGGCCGAATACTATTCTGAAAACCGTGAATTTCTTAAGCCGTGGGAACCCGTGAGAGATGCGAGCCATTGCTACCCATCAGGCTGGCAGGCGCGGTTGAGCGTGATTAACGATATGCATAAGCAGGGCAGCGCCTATTACTTCCTCCTGTTGGACCCGAATGAAAACGAAGTGTGCGGTGTGGCGAATTTCAGCAACGTGCTGCGGGGATCCTTTCACGCCTGCTATCTGGGCTATTCACTTGGCCAAAAATGGCAGGGGCAGGGGCTGATGTATGAAGCGCTGCAACCGGCAATACGTTATATGCAACGTCAGCAGCATATGCATCGCATCATGGCTAACTATATGCCGCATAACCAGCGCAGTGGGGGGTTACTGACGCGTTTGGGATTTGAACGTGAAGGCTATGCGAAGAATTATCTGCTCATTGATGGCAAATGGCAGGACCATGTATTAACCGCGCTGACCAACGCCGAGTGGAAGTCTCCGCGTTAAGGAAAAATGATGAAATACCAATTGGATGCTCGTGAAGCCCGTGTGATTGGTTGCATGCTGGAAAAGCAGATCACGACGCCGGATCAATACCCGATGTCGTTAAACGGTATCACCACGGCCTGTAATCAGAAAACCAACCGTGAACCTGTGATGGAACTGAGCGATAACGAGGTCCAACAAACGCTGGATTTACTGGTGAAGAAGCACTTCCTGCGCACGCTCAGCGGGTTTGGTAATCGGGTCGTGAAGTATGAACATCGTTTTTGTAATTCTGAGTTTGGTGACCTGAAGCTCTCGCCTGCGGAAGTGGCGCTGGTGACGACGCTGCTTCTGCGCGGTCCACAGACGCCGGGCGAACTGCGTACGCGTGCGGCCCGATTGTATGAATTTTCTGATGTCGGTGAAGCAGAGTCTACCCTTGAACAGCTACAACAGCGTGAGGATGGGCCGTTTGTCGTCCGGCTGGCGCGGGAAGCAGGGAAACGGGAAAGTCGCTATCAGCACCTTTTCAGCGGCGAGGCCAGTCATGTTGCTGTCGAAGCGGACAGTGCAAGTGACAACTCATCGCTGGCCGAACGTGTTGAGGTGTTAGAAAAAGAGGTCGCTGAACTCAAACGTCAGCTTGCCGCGTTGTTAGCGTAATGAATCTGTCTCAGGGAGAAAATCAGTGATGAAGCCTCAGTTTGCGTCTGCGGAAAGGGTTCCAGAGAATAGCGGCTTGACACAGCGTCCGCGTATTGGTGTTGTTGGGCTGGGATCTATCGCGCAGAAAGCCTATTTGCCGATCCTCAGTCAGGCTGAACGCTGGGAGCTGGTTGGCGCGTTTTCTCCTGACCAACAAAAGACGCAGCGAATTTGTCAGGACTATCGGATGACGAGTTTCTCTGCACTGGATGAACTGGCAGCACAGTGCGATGCGGTTTTCGTTCACAGCAGCACCGCCAGCCATTTTTCCGTTGTGAGCCAGCTGCTTAACGCGGGTGTCGATGTCTATGTGGATAAACCGCTGGCAGAGACGTTGGAGCAGGCGGAAGCGCTGGTCGAATTGGCAGAGCAACGACAAAAAATTCTGATGGTCGGTTTTAATCGTCGTTTCGCACCGTGTTATCAGCAGCTAAAACAGCGGCTGGATCAACCGTCATCGCTGCGCATGGACAAACATCGGATTAATGGCGTTGGGCCGCAGGATGTCCGTTTTACCCTGCTGGACGACTATCTGCATGTGGTGGACACTGCGCTCTGGCTAGCGGGCGGCGACGCTCAACTGATTGATGGCGTGTTGCATGCGAATGCGGACGGTCAACTGCTGTATGCTGAGCACCATTTCCTGAGCGGCGGTTGCCAGGTGACGACCAGCATGCATCGTCAGGCGGGAAGCCAGCGCGAATGGGTTCAGGCTGTTACCGAGGGTGGGCTCTATCAGGTAGATGAGATGCGTGAATGGCGTGAAGATCGAGAAGGAATCACGATCCGCCCAGCGGTACCCTCCTGGCAGACCACGCTGGAACAACGCGGATTTGTCGGTGCGGTGCAGCATTTCATCGCGGCCGTTGAACAACGGAAACCAGCGGAAACATCAGGTAACCAGGCGTTGCTGTCCCAGCGTATGATTGAAAAATTGCTGGGAAAAAGCTGAAAAGTTCAGCGGTTATGACAATGCGCGGTAGCTATTACACGTGCAATGCGTAGACTAGTCGCACCTCGCAATCAGGATAACCTCAACGGGTTAATAATCGGTCCTGAACCGTTCAGAACATAATCGGATGAATCTACTTAAATCACTGGCTGCCGTCAGTTCCATGACCATGTTATCGCGCGTTTTAGGCTTTGTGCGCGATGCCATCGTCGCCCGTATTTTTGGTGCCGGTATGGCGACGGACGCCTTCTTTGTGGCGTTCAAACTGCCCAACCTGCTCCGACGAATTTTCGCGGAAGGCGCATTTTCACAGGCTTTTGTGCCGATTCTGGCCGAATATAAAAGCCAGCAGGGCGACGAGGCTACGCGGACGTTCCTCGCTTATGTCTCTGGTATGCTGACGTTGATTCTGGCGTTAGTCACCGTGGCGGGGATGGTCGCCGCACCGTGGGTCATTATGGTGACCGCGCCCGGTTTTGCCGCGACGCCAGAGCGCTTTGAGCTCACTTCGGATCTATTAAGAGTCACGTTTCCCTATATCCTGCTGATCTCGCTGACCTCTATGGTCGGTTCGGTGCTCAATACCTGGAACCGTTTCTCGGTGCCCGCGTTTGCTCCGACATTGCTTAACGTCAGCATGATCGGCTTCTCGCTGTTTGCCGCCCCGTATTTCAATCCACCGGTGATGGCGCTGGCCTGGGCGGTTTTGGTTGGCGGTTTACTGCAACTCGGCTATCAGTTACCGCATCTGAAAAAGATTGGTATGCTGGTTTTGCCGCGCTTGAAGTGGCGTGACCCGAGCGTCTGGCGTGTCATGAAACTTATGGGGCCTGCGGTTCTGGGGGTGTCGGTAAGCCAGATTTCGCTCATCATCAACACCATTTTCGCCTCTTTCCTCAGCGAAGGGGCAGTGTCATGGATGTATTACGCTGACCGTCTGATGGAGTTTCCTTCCGGCGTTCTCGGCGTGGCATTAGGGACGATCTTACTGCCGTCGCTGGCGAAGAGTTTTGCCAGTGGTAATCATGACGAATACTCCCGTCTGATGGATTGGGGACTCCGCCTGTGTTTCCTGTTGGCGCTGCCGAGCGCGGTGGCATTAGGCATTTTGGCTAAGCCTTTAACCGTGTCTCTGTTCCAGTACGGCAAATTTAGTGCCTTTGACGCGCTGATGACCCAGCGGGCGCTGATTGCCTACTCGGTTGGGCTGATGGGATTGATTCTCGTCAAAGTACTCGTGCCCGGTTTTTATTCTCGGCAGGATATCAAGACGCCAGTCAAAATAGCGATAGCCACGTTGATCCTGACGCAAGTTATGAACCTGATCTTTATCGGCCCGCTGCAACATGCGGGGCTGGCGTTGTCTATCGGTCTGGCTTCCTGCCTGAATGCTGGCTTGCTGTATTGGCAACTGCGTAAGCAGGACATTTTCCAGCCGCTGCCGGGTTGGCGGGGGTTTCTGGTTCGCCTGTTGACGGCAGTTATTGTGATGTCGCTGGTTTTACTGGGTATGCTGTGGTGGATGCCCGCGTGGGATGACGGCAATATGACAATGCGAATCCTGCGCTTGTTGCTGGTTGTGGTCGTGGGAGCGGGTTCCTATTTTGCCACGCTGGCGCTATTGGGATTCCGTCCTCGGGACTTCGCCCGCCGTAGCGTTTAACGACACCAAATCGTTATTCGGCTGTCTTTGCCTGTAACGCAAAACGCCATTGGTGGCAGCACCAATGGCGTTTGTGTTTCTAATGAATACGTTTTCAGTCGATGAAGAATTACATCTTCTCGACAGTTTCGATGCCGAGCGTATCCAGACCCAGCTTCAACGTTTTCGCCGTCAGCAGCGCCAGTCTCAGACGGCTTTGACGCACGTCGTCACTTTCGGCATTAAGAATCGGACAGTGCTCGTAGAAACCAGAGAACAGACCCGCCAGATCGTACAGGTAGCTACACATTACATGCGGCGTGCCTTCACGGGCGACGGAGGTGATGGTTTCTTCAAATTGCAGCAGACGCGTGGCAAGCGCAAATTCACGCTCATCGCTCAGCGTAATCGGCTGCGTTAAGCTGTCTTCCTGTATGCCTGCGCGCTTGAAAATAGACGCGACGCGGGTATAGGCATATTGCATGTAAGGCGCGGTATTGCCTTCAAACGCCAGCATGTTGTCCCAATCGAAAACGTAGTCTGTAGTACGGCTCTTCGACAGGTCGGCGTATTTGATCGCGCCGATAGAAACCACTTTCGCCAGCGCAGTTAATTCATCGCTTTCCATCTGTGGGTTTTTCTCTGCGATGAGCTTCAATGCACGATCGTAGGCTTCATCCAACAGATCGGACAGCTTGATCGTTCCGCCTGCACGCGTTTTGAATGGTTTCCCATCTTTGCCCAGCATCATGCCGAACATATGGTGTTCCAGGCTGACAGAATCAGGCACGTAACCGGCTTTACGCACGATGGTCCAGGCCTGCATCAAATGTTGATGTTGGCGGGAATCGATGTAGTAAAGCACGCGATCGGCATTCAGGGTTTCATAACGGTATTTGGCGCAGGCGATGTCCGTTGTGGTGTAGAGGTAGCCGCCATCCTTTTTCTGGATGATGACACCCATCGGTTCGCCTTCCTTATTTTTATATTCATCAAGGAAAACGACCGTTGCACCTTCGCTCTCAACCGCCAGACCTTTTGCTTTCAGGTCGGCAACAATGCCCGGCAGCATACTGTTATACAGGCTTTCACCCATAACATCCTGTTTGGTCAGCGTGACATTGAGGCGTTCATAGTTGATCTGGTTCTGCGTCATAGTGATGTCGACGAGCTTACGCCACATCTGACGGCAATACTCATCACCACCCTGCAATTTCACCACGTAAGCGCGCGCACGTTCGGCGAAATCGGCATCTTCATCGTAGTGTTTCTTCGCTTCGCGATAGAATGCTTCAAGATCGGAGAGATCCATTTCGCTGGCGCTTTCGTTTTGCATTTTTTCAAGGTAGGCGATCAACATGCCGAACTGCGTACCCCAGTCGCCAACGTGGTTCGCACGAATCACGTTGTGGCCTAAAAACGCCAGCGTACGGGCTGACGCATCACCAATAATGGTTGAGCGCAGGTGACCGACGTGCATTTCCTTCGCGACGTTAGGGGCAGAGTAGTCAATCACGATCGTTTGAGGCTCAACGGGGGTTAAACCCAGTTTTGGTGCATTCAGGGCGTTCTCAACCTGGCTCGCAATCCACTGCTTATCGAGAAAAATATTAATAAATCCCGGGCCTGCGATTTCTGTTTTTTCCGCAATGCCCTCCAGCGCCAAAAGTTGGACGACTTTTTCGGCCAATTGTCGCGGCGGCATGCCCAGTTTTTTTGCCACGGCCATGACGCCATTGGCCTGATAATCACCAAACTGTGCTTTTGCCGACTGACGAATCTGAGCTTCGCTGTCTGCTGGCGCGCCCGCGGCGGTTAACGCCTGGCTGACTTTTTCGGAGAGAAGAGCCTGAATATTCACCGGTTTACCTTAAATAAAAAATTAAGCCTTGCTTATACCATATTTGCCTTTCCTCGTCAGCAGACGGGGTGACGCAAAGGGATGTTCAGGCGAAAAAATACCCGGCAAGCGGGAGGTACAAGCGGGAGGTAAAAGAAGGGCGATGATATGAAAAAAATGGATAAGGAGAACACGACAAAAAAAGAAAAAATAGTTTTAGGTAGAATAAAAATAAATCAAATCGCGATCTTAACGTTTTTTTGACCGACTATTTGCACCAATTTTATGTGAGTCTCTGGTTTTAAAATGACGAAAAATAGCATATGCCGCAATAGCGATAAGTGCGATGGATATAATGAGTAAAACCATGATGATATCTCTGCGTTATTATTTGTTTTCTTAATTTATACGTTTTCTTTTCGGCGTTCAATGGGGCGGTTATTATTTAAGATTCCTCCCAACATAGATTGCGAGAAGTATCGCAGGTTACGTCAGGTAAAAAACATTTCCGTTTATTAATCAAACAGCATGGTTACCTTTTCTTTGCATTTAATGCGTTTCATGTAATGAAGGTGTAAATAAATGTACGTGGATAAAAATGGAATTTAATTAGAATGTGTCACGGGTGTGATATTCTCACCACGCAAATGGTGATTGATAATGTGCGATGCCGCGAGGAGTATTACTCGATATGTTACCCGATGATTTGAAGACGGATTTAGCGCGTTTTGAGCAAGTGTTACAGGAATTGGCCGATGTGCTACAGCTGGATTTAGACGCATTTCATGCCGATCATATTTCGTTGCGCTGCCATCAGAATACGACGGCTGAATCATGGAAAGCGGCACTGCTAAAGGTCGGCAGCCTGTTGTCTGAAAACCAAATCAATGGTCGCACAATCTGCTTGTTTATTCTGGACAATGCCATCTCGGTCGGACCCTGGCAGATTACCTGTGTTGAGCTACCGTGGCCGGGGAAAAAGCATTACCCGCATGAAGGTTGGGAGCATGTGGAGCTAGTGCTGCCTGGGGAGGCGGAAACGCTTCATCAGCGTGCGCTAGCCTGCTTGTCTGATGATGCGCTGCGTACGCCGGGCATCAAACTTAAATTCAGTTCTCCACAAGGCGAAAAAGAGCGAATTCCTAATCCGACATTGGCGGTAACCAACGGGAAAGTGACAATAAAGTTTCATCCATTTGATATACGCGATGTTGTCGCAAGCGAAATGTCGACGCTATAAAAATAGCGTATGGCTCGTACGTAGCGTAATCAGAAAGATAACATTGGCTGAAAGGAAAAATGGCATGTCACGTTATTCATGCCATTTTCTTTTACAGTGGAACAGATTAATAAAACTGTGGTTTATGTCATGTTTATTTCGGCAACGTATCGCGTTCATTGTGACTCCTGTCTCCTCACGATATGAATGTGAATGCCATAGTTATTACTTTAATCGGCGTGATGATTCGTCGATTTTTCGATAATTAAGAAAAGTGGTCTGGGAGTTTACATGGAGGAGCAGCGATGACGAAACTGGAAGTATGCTGTTATAGCGTTGATTGCGCGATAACAGCAGCGCAGTCTGGGGCTGACAGGATTGAACTCTGTGCAGGACAGCGAGAAGGTGGGTTAACGCCATCTTATGGTGCACTGCGTGGCGCGCGTGAAAAGGTTGCGATTCCTGTCCACCCGATTGTGCGCCCGCGAGGGGGCGATTTTTGCTACAGCGCGACGGAATTTGCTGCCATCAAATACGACATTGAGCAGATTCGTGAGATGGGTTTTCCCGGTGTTGTTGTCGGTGCACTCAGTGAAGAAGGGCACATTGATTTGCCCAAAATGCGTGAAATTATGGCGGCGGCTCAAGGGATGGCGGTGACCTTTCATCGCGCGTTCGATATGTGTCTGAACCCATACATTGCACTGGAGCAGCTCACTGAGCTTGGCGTCTCGCGCATATTGACCTCTGGGCAGCAGCAGACGGCGGAAAATGGGCTGCGGTTATTACGTGAACTAACACAGGCCAGTCGTGGTCCAATTATTATGGCGGGTTCCGGCGTGCGGTTGACTAACGTGCACAAATTTCAGCAGGCCGGTATCCGGGAACTTCACAGTTCCGCAGGCCAGTGGACATCCTCTCCGATGCGCTATCGCAAAATCGGCGTGTCGATGTGTTCTGATACGGAATTAGATGAGTTTAGCCACTATTGTGTGGATGGTGATGTGGTGGAAGCCATGAAGCGGGCAGTCAGCCCGGATCGTGAAATGCAGTACGTGTCATGACATAAGGCATTTACTGGCGTGGTGGTAGAGAGACGGTGTTGTTCTAAACTCCACATCATCATTCTTCAGTTTTGCCGCGCCGCATACCATTAGGTGTGCATGGCAAGTACCAAGCCCCAGCGTGTTGCTGGGGCTTTTTTTGTCGAGCGTGGTAATTTAGGGCTGGTAGACCCCAGGTTTACGGGCAACCAGAACGGCTCGAACCGGAGCGGGGTAGCCTTCCACTGTTTTCGTCGGATCTTCAGGATCGAGGAATTCAGCCAGTGATTCCGTGATCATCCAGTCTGTCCGACGTTGTTCCTGCGTTGTCGTGGTGCAGATATCCACGACACGAACATCAACAAATCCGCATTTCTCAAGCCATGTGGTCAAGGCCGCAGCAGAAGGGATGAAATACACATTGCGCATTTGTGCATAGCGTTCTCCCGGAACCAGCACCTGATTTTCATCGCCTTCAATAACCAGCGTTTCCAGCACCAGTTCGCCACCAGCCACCAGTTGATTCTTCAATTGCCACAGGTGATCGAGCGGGGAACGGCGGTGGTAGAGCACGCCCATTGAAAATACGGTGTCAAACGCGGCAAGTTCGGGGAGTTGCTCAATACCGAGCGGTAAAACGTGCGCACGCTGATCGTCGCCGAGCAACTTACGTACGGCTTCAAACTGGCATAAGAACAGCTGCATGGGATCGATGCCGACTGCCATCGTGGCACCTTCGCCAACCATTCGCCACAGGTGATAGCCGCTGCCGCAGCCTACATCCAGAATCAGGCGATTCTTCAACGGGCTGATGTGCGGCAGAACGCGCTGCCATTTCCAGTCCGAACGCCATTCCGTGTTGATATCCACGCCGTAAAGCGAAAAAGGGCCTTTACGCCAGGGCATCAGGTTACGCAGCAGCTTTTCAATGCCTTCTCGTTGGCCGACTGAAATATCGGGTTCCATGCGTGCCGTAACGCTGTCATTCAAATCCAGAGAAGTTGGCGTCAGCGACGGAAGATGTTCCAGCGAGTTAAACCAGAGTTTGAACTTGCCGTGCAAGGATTCCTGCTGCCAACTGCTGAGCTGTGAAGGCAGCGTGTTAAGCCAGTGGCTGAGCGGGCCTTTTGCGATTTGCTGATAAAAATTGCCGAAATCGATCACGCCTTTTCCTCTGCTTTCACGGCTAATAACGAACCAAAATTAAAACACTGAAACCAAATTTCGCTGTGCTCAAAACCGGCATCTGCCAGTCGGGCCTTATGGGTGTCTACCGAATCGGTCAGCATGACGTTTTCCAGCATGCTGCGTTTCTGACTGATTTCTAGCTCGCTGTAGCCATTTGCCCGTTTGAAATCGAGATGCATGTTGAACAGCAATTCACCGACGTCTTTGTCCGCGAAATTGAATTTCTCTGAGAGCACGAGCACGCCGCCGGGATTCAAGCCCTGATAAATACGCTTGATGAGCACCTGACGCTGGGAAGGTTCCAGAAACTGAAGGGTAAAGTTCAGCACCACCATAGACGCATTTTCGATATCAATATTCAGAATATCGGCTTCTATAATCTCGACGGGCGTATCGGAACGGAAAGCATCAATGTGGCTGCGGCAGCGTTTCACCATCGCCGGAGAATTGTCTACCGCGATAATTTTGCAACCCGGCACAGAGATATTACGTCGCATAGACAGCGTGGCTGCGCCCAACGAGCACCCTAGATCGTAAACGTGACTATCCGGGCGGACGAAGCGTTCTGCCAGCATGCCAATCATCGAAATGATGTTGGAATAGCCGGGCACGGAACGTTGGATCATATCGGGGAATACGTCGGCAACGCGTTCGTCGAATGTCCAGTCGCCTAAATTGGCAATTGGCACAGAGAAAAGCATATCGCGGTTTGGCATGGCAGAAAGTGCACTGAGAGTAATAAAGAGGCGCGTATTCTAGCAGAATACACGGTAGCCTTCACCTTTCACGTGGTGTAGACGTAGGTGTGGACACGGTTTTTGATTCCCGGACGCATAATGTCTGTGCGCCCGAGAAAGGCGGGGATAGTTTTTGCCTCACGCCATCAATACAGCGTGAAAACCAGATCCCAGGGAAGATAATAGAGGTTTGCTGCAATCATCAGAATGAGCGAGGCATAAGTTGCCGCCATACCTGAACGCCGCCAGCGGAATTCGCGATGCCGAAGGCCGTAGTAGTGAACCAAACGTCCCGCAATCAATAAAATGCCGCAGAAGTGGATCATGATGATAAGGGCACCGTTCATTTCCATCAGCACTAGCAGAATTGCCGCAATCGGAATGTATTCCACTGCATTGCCATGTACCCGGATCGCCGTTTGCAATTCATAAAATCCGCCGTCGCCATACGCCACGCGATACTGCATTCTGAGTTTCACAACATCAATAGACAGCTTTATCAACAAGATTGCGCCAAGCACGATATAGAGCGCACTTACCATTTTTTACTCCGTGACCTAACCGAAAACGGCTTGCAGAATAATAGCTTTACCTAACGCAACTGTCGCCTGGAAAGGCTGATTTTTTTAGCGGAAATGGATTACGTTGCGAAATTGCTTATAACCAAACGAACTAACTCATGGGGATATTGAGTGGTTCAAAAGAGCGTCGCCTGCTGTGGCCAATCCGGCTGGGGCGGCAAGGTCGGATCGATCTCGGCGAGTAATGGCCAAAGCTGCTGCGCCAGCGGTGGGGCATCACCGATATCTGGTGTATGGATAAAGAAGAAGGGATTTGCCTCACGCCATTGCGGCAACTTGTTACGCCATGACTCAAACCAGCGAAGATTTTCTTCCTGCTTTTCACTGCCGATAAAGCGAATCAGCGGCTGCGTGGCGGTCAGTACGGCATGTACCGGCACGCGAGGTTTCTTCCGCTGGGCTTCACGCATAGCCGCACTGTCTGGCGCGGCGTGGTGAACCGGGCGGCTGTCGAGAATCACGCGGTTGATACCGCGCTGCTGTAGCCCCTGATTCAGCGCGCGCTCTTCATCGCCTTTGGCAAAAAACAGCGGGTGACGGACTTCCACGCCGTAACTAAATCCCTGTGGCAAGGCATCAAGAAAACGCCATAAAACGGGCAACTGTGTGGGGCCGAAGGCGGCGGGAAGCTGTAGCCAGAGCTGTCCGATACGGTGGGCAATCGGCTCAAGGCATTGATAAAAAAGCCCGACATCGCTGTCACAATTCTGCAAGGCAGTTTTATGACTGATCGTTGAGGGAAACTTGAAGCAAAAGCGGAAGTCATCATGTGTCATATCACGCCAGCGCTCGACAACCTCGCGTGAAGGTAACGCATAAAAAGTCGTATTACCTTCAACACAGGTAAAATAGCGGCTGTAGTCGGCAAGATCGTTTAATCCCAACCGACTCCAGGCGGGATGCTGCCATTGCGGTAATCCGATATACATCATCGCACCATAACGTCATTGAATCTCAAGCAGAATGACAACGATTATCGCGTAATTGTCAGGACATCGCGAGTGAACCGAGAGAAATCGTTTATAAAATCTCGTCCGCCCACTGCGTTGCTTCCATGATCATCGTAAAGAAGTTTTCCTCATCGATACCCAACTGGGTTAACAGTTGCTCAAGTTCTTCCCATTCTTGCTGTTCGTATTTAGTGATTAACGTCAGATAAACCGCGAGTTCACCGGTATGATCCAATAAGCTCTGGTTAATTTTTTCCGAGAGGGCAATTTGCGAAAGCAGCAACGGCATGGGTGAATCTAATACGGCATCGAGCAGGGACAATAATCCGCACAGAAACGCCTCGGTGGAATCGTCCTTCACATTAAAAGAGGCATGTAATAATTCAAAGAATCTGGCACGAATTAAGCTGGTGCGATAAAGCTCGCTGGGTTTATTTTCATTACTGTTGGTAATGCTAATTAACGAAACAAAACGTTTAAGCTCGCGTTGTCCAAGCAGCATCGCCATGGAGCGGAAAGACATCGACGTTGCCGTGATGCCAAAGCGGGTGTTGTATTTGATATTGGTGATGTGGCGCATCAATTTATAATAAAGCGACAGATCGGCACAGACTAATTCTTCGATCGTGGCATAGTTGATCTCAGGTTTATTGACCTCTCTCAGCAGTCTGACGGTATTGCTGGAGTTACTGACCAATTTTTTCGATTTGATCATTTCAGGACGACTGAAAAAATAGCCCTGAAACAGAGAGATACCCAGCTTCTTACTTTGCAGGTACTGCTCATGCGTCTCTACCTTCTCGGCCAGATAGATTAACTTGCGCTGCGTGGTTCTTTTGATGAAATTTTCGATGTCACCAAAGGTCGACAGCGTTAAATCGAATTTGATGATATCAATGTAAGGCAAAAACCGATCCCATTCTGAAGCCATCGAAAAATCATCGAGCGCAATTTTGAAGCCCTTTCTTTTTAGCTTTTTTACGGCAGCAAAGAGATCATTATTGGGGATCGAATTTTCAAGGATCTCAATAACAACCTTTTCCTGTGGCAATACTTCAGCCTGGCCATTGATCAGCATCTGATGGGGAAAATTAATGTAGTAAGGCTGTTCGACCACGGACCTTGTCAACGGATTGGTTAAGAACTGATCGGATATAAGCTGTGCGGTTGCGAATTCAGGACTCACGTCAGGAAATCTATTGGTGATGTCCATGCGAAAAAGTAGCTCGTAAGCAACGGTTTGGAGGTGTTGATTTAAAATGGGTTGACGGGCAACAAATGAATACATAGTTGTTCTCCATGTAAACCATACGCCTTTGCCAGCAATGGGAAAGCGCTTTTTATTAAAATTTTTATAAAAATCAGCAGTTACTTGGTAATTTTAGCAGGTTTTACTAAAAGGGAAGGTCGGTTTCCGTAAATCCTCACGCGATGTGGGTCGGCGAGTGCTGCGTCTTTTGGCCGATGATTGGGCTTCCTTAGATGTTCAGTTTTGCAACAACTCTATGCGGATTAGTGAACATTCCGTTAACCGGAAAGGAAATTTCGTAAAAAGAGTAGGCGACAGCGTCGCAGAGCGTTACCTTCATGCTTATCGTTCGGGCGAATATCCTTTATAATAGCCGCCTTTTTTCATCGGACAGTAACCCAGAAAAACCATGCCGTGCAGCGAAAATGTCACTGTTTTTGCACTGTGAGATCTACCGTGAAAAGTAATCTACCGTGAGAACGTGTGAGCTGGCGGATGAGTAAAAGGACATCGTGATGCGTACTAATTATTGCGGGCAGTTGAATTCGTCCCATGTGGGCCAGGAAGTGACATTGTGCGGTTGGGTTAACCGCCGCCGCGATCTGGGTGGTTTGATTTTTATTGATATGCGTGACCGCGAAGGGCTGGTTCAGGTGTTTTTTGACCCGGATCGTCAGGACGCATTTAAACTGGCATCCGAGTTGCGTAACGAGTTCTGCATCCAACTTACCGGTGTCGTACGTGCCCGTCCAGAAAGCCAAATCAACAAAGATATGGCAACGGGTGAAGTCGAGATTTTTGCCACTGCACTGACGATCGTTAACCGTTCTGAAGCGCTGCCGTTGGACTCCAACCAAACCAATACCGAAGAAGCGCGTCTCAAATTCCGCTATCTGGATTTGCGCCGTCCTGAAATGGCGCAGCGCCTGAAAACGCGTGCCCGTATCACCAGTTTTGTGCGTCGTTTTATGGACGACCACGGCTTTCTGGACATCGAAACCCCGATGTTGACGAAAGCGACGCCGGAAGGTGCGCGTGACTATCTGGTGCCAAGCCGCGTACATAAAGGCAAGTTTTATGCGCTGCCGCAGTCCCCACAGCTGTTCAAACAGCTGCTGATGATGTCCGGTTTCGACCGCTACTATCAGATCGTCAAATGCTTCCGCGACGAAGACCTGCGTGCCGACAGGCAGCCAGAATTTACCCAGATCGATGTGGAAACTTCTTTCATGACCGCGCCACAGGTGCGTGAAGTGATGGAGAAGCTGGTGCGTGAACTGTGGCAGGACGTGAAAGGCGTCGATCTGGGCGATTTCCCGATCATGACGTTCGCAGAAGCCATGCGCCGTTTCGGTTCCGACAAACCCGATTTGCGTAACCCGCTGGAACTGGTCGACGTTGCCGATCTGGTTAAAGACATTGAATTCAAAGTCTTCTCCGGCCCGGCAAACGATGCTAAAGGCCGCGTTGCCGCTATCCGCGTACCGGGCGGCGCACAGCTGAGCCGTAAGCAGATTGATGAATACGGCAAGTTTATTGAAATCTACGGCGCGAAAGGTCTGGCTTACATCAAGGTCAACGAGCGTGCCAAGGGGCTGGAAGGTGTTCAAAGCCCGGTAGCCAAATTCCTGAGTGAAGACGTTCTGTCTGCTGTGTTGGATCGTACTGCGGCACAAGATGGCGACATCCTGTTCTTTGGTGCGGACAGCGCGAAAGTGGTGACCGATGCGCTGGGCGCACTGCGTCTCAAGCTGGGTCGCGATCTGAGCTTGACGAAAGACAATAGCTGGGAACCGCTGTGGGTTGTCGATTTCCCAATGTTTGAAGAAGATGGCGAAGGCGGTCTTGCTGCGATGCACCATCCGTTTACCGCACCGCGTGACATGTTGCCTTCTGAACTGGCTGCCAACCCGGTTTCGGCAATCGCCAACGCGTATGACATGGTCATTAACGGTTATGAAGTGGGCGGCGGTTCCGTGCGTATTCACAGTGGTGAGATGCAGCAAACCGTGTTCAGCATTCTGGGCATTACCGAACAAGAGCAGCGTGAGAAATTTGGCTTCCTGCTGGACGCATTGAAATACGGTACACCGCCGCATGCAGGTCTGGCGTTTGGCCTTGACCGTCTGGTGATGTTGCTGACGGGTACCGATAACATTCGTGACGTTATCGCTTTCCCGAAAACGACGGCAGCAGCGTGTCTGATGACGGAAGCGCCGAGCTTCGCCAACCCGGCTTCGCTGGAAGAGCTTGCCATTGCGGTTGTTGTGAAAGGGAAAGCGGCTCAGGATGGAAAATCCGAGAACGAATAAGATGGTATACAAGCGACCCGTTTCGGTTCTGGTGGTGATCTATGCCCGTGACACCGGGCGGGTGCTGATGTTGCAGCGGCGTGACGATCCTGAATTCTGGCAGTCGGTAACCGGCAGCATAGAAGAAGGGGAAAGCGCGCCGTATGCCGCACAGCGTGAAGTCAAAGAAGAAGTTAACATCGATATATCCGCGGAAGCGTTATCACTCTTTGACTGTCAGCGCTGTATTGAGTTTGAGCTATTTGCTCATTTGAGACGTCGCTATGCGCCGGGGGTTACGCACAATACCGAACACTGGTTTTGTCTGGCGTTACCTGCTGAGCGCGAGGTGCAATTATCCGAGCATCTTGCTTACCAGTGGCTGGATGTGCCCCACGCGGCACAGTTGACCAAGTCCTGGAGCAACCGGCAGGCGATTGAGGAATTTGTTATTTATCCGGCCTGAACAGGCTTTTTTCGGAGATTTTTATGGCAGGTCATAGTAAGTGGGCTAACACAAAGCATCGTAAAGCAGCACAGGACGCCAAACGCGGTAAAATCTTTACCAAGATTATCCGCGAACTGGTTACCGCAGCCCGTCTGGGCGGTGGCGATCCGGGTTCTAACCCACGTCTGCGCGCCGCGATCGATAAAGCTCTGTCCAACAACATGACGCGCGATACGCTGAACCGCGCGATTGCCCGTGGCGTCGGCGGTGACGATGATGCCAACATGGAAACCATCATTTATGAAGGCTACGGCCCGGGCGGCACGGCCGTCATGGTGGAATGCCTGAGTGACAACCGTAACCGTACCGTTTCCGAAGTGCGTCACGCGTTTACAAAAACCGGCGGCAACCTGGGTACCGATGGCTCCGTTTCGTACCTTTTCACCAAGAAAGGCGTTATTTCTTACGCGCCGGGTCTGGATGAAGATGCGGTAATGGATGCGGCGCTGGAAGCCGGTGCCGATGATGTCGTGACGTATGACGACGGTGCGATTGACGTCTTCACGCCGTGGGAAACGTTCGGTGATGTGAAGGACGCGTTAGATGCAGCTGGCCTGAAAGCGGAGTCGGCTGAAGTGTCGATGATTCCGTCTACCAAGGCGGATATGGATGCAGAAACGGCACCGAAGCTGATGCGTCTGATCGATATGCTGGAAGACTGCGACGATGTACAGGAGGTTTACCACAACGGTGAGATCTCCGATGAGGTGGCTGAACTGCTGTAATGGCAGATCGGTAATGCAACGTAGCAACAGCTATCCACACGGGCGAATCGGCGGAGCGGCACGATGACAGTCGTAGCACTATGACAATAATAGTAGGCATTGACCCCGGTTCGCGCGTGACGGGTTATGGCATTATCCGTCAGCAGGGTCGTCATCTGACGTATCTTGGCAGCGGTTGTATCCGTACCGTGGTGGATGACATGCCCACGCGGCTTAAACTGATTTACGCAGGTGTCAGTGAAATCATTACGCAATTTCGCCCAGACTGTATGGCGATTGAGCAGGTTTTCATGGCGAAAAACCCAGATTCAGCCTTGAAGCTGGGGCAGGCGCGCGGTGTGGCTATCGTCGCGGGTGTGAATCAGGATCTGCCCGTGTTTGAGTACGCGGCGCGGTTGGTGAAGCAAACCGTGGTAGGAACGGGCGCGGCGGATAAAAAGCAGGTGCAGCATATGGTTCGCTCGCTGCTGAAACTGTCGGCCAGTCCGCAGGCGGATGCCGCCGACGCGCTGGCGATTGCCATTACTCACTGCCACTTTAGCCAAAACCTGCTGCGAACCGCGGCGGTGAAAGTGAACCCGCTGGCAGGAAGACTGCGCTGAAACAGGAGGCTGGATATTCATCCAGCCTTTTTTATGTTATATACTCGTCATACTTCAAGCCATTCTTTCCCTACGTAAAAGGAAGCGCAACGTGATAGGTCGTCTCAGAGGCATTATTCTGGAAAAACAGCCGCCGCAGGTGCTGATAGAAGCTAACGGCGTGGGTTACGAAGTCCATATGCCGATGACGTGCTTTTACGAACTCCCTGAACTCAATCAGGAAGCGATCATCTTTACCCATTTTGTTGTCCGCGAAGATGCACAGCTGCTGTTCGGTTTTAATGATAAGCAGGAGAGGGCGCTGTTTCGTGAACTGATCAAAGTGAATGGCGTCGGGCCGAAGCTGGCGCTGGCGATCCTCTCCGGGATGTCTGCGACGCAATTTGTCAGCGCGGTTGAGCGCGAAGAAATCGGCGCGTTGATTAAACTGCCGGGCGTCGGTAAGAAAACGGCTGAAAGGCTGGTCGTTGAAATGAAAGATCGCTTCAAAGGCTTGAGCGGCGATCTGTTCAATCCGGTCAGCGATATTCCGCTGGCCTCACCCGCTGCCGCAGACAGTCGTGTTAGCGATCCAGAAACAGAAGCCGCAGCGGCACTGGTTGCACTGGGCTATAAACCACAGGAAGCTAGCCGCATGATTTCCAAGATTGCGCGTCCCGATGCTGACTGTGAAACCCTGATCAGGGACGCACTGCGCGCGGCGCTGTGAGGTACTAATGATAGAAGCCGATCGTTTAATTTCCGCTGACGCCGTCCCAGAAGAAGAATTTATCGACCGTGCGATCCGCCCTAAATTGCTCAACGAGTATGTGGGGCAGCCGCAGGTACGTGAGCAGATGGAAATTTTTATTCAGGCTGCCCGTAAACGCGGAGATGCGCTGGATCATCTGCTCATTTTTGGTCCTCCCGGTCTGGGGAAAACGACGCTGGCGAATATTGTCGCTAATGAAATGGGCGTAAATATGCGCACGACGTCGGGCCCGGTGCTGGAAAAAGCCGGCGACCTCGCCGCGCTGTTGACTAACCTCGAACCGCATGATGTGCTGTTCATCGATGAAATCCACCGCCTGTCGCCCGTTGTGGAAGAAGTGCTGTATCCGGCGATGGAAGACTATCAGTTGGATATCATGATCGGCGAAGGACCGGCTGCCCGTTCGATCAAACTCGATTTGCCGCCATTCACGCTGGTTGGCGCAACAACGCGTGCTGGCTCGTTAACCTCGCCGCTACGCGATCGTTTCGGCATTGTGCAACGTTTGGAGTTTTATAAAGTTGAGGATTTGCAGTATATCGTCAGCCGCAGCGCACAGTGTTTAGGGCTGGATCTGACATCCGAGGGCGCGCTTGAAGTGGCGCGGCGCGCGCGGGGGACGCCGCGTATTGCCAACCGACTATTGCGACGGGTGCGCGACTTCTCCGAAGTTAAATCGGAAGGGGCGATTACCGGTGATGTGGCGACGCAGGCGCTGGATATGTTGGCGGTGGATAGCGAAGGCTTTGACTACATGGACCGTAAGCTGCTGTTGGCGATCATCGATAAATTCATGGGCGGCCCCGTTGGGCTGGACAATTTAGCGGCAGCGATTGGCGAAGAGCGTGAAACCATTGAAGACGTGCTGGAGCCGTTTCTGATTCAGCAAGGGTTCATTCAGCGTACCCCGCGCGGTCGAATGGCGACGCAGCATGCCTATCGTCATTTTGGCTTAACGCGTGAAGATTTAAGTTAACGAGTGAAAAAACGTATCGCTTAAGAAATGCTACTCAGGGAGACCACGCGGTCTCCCTGACGTTATGTGATTAGAACCAGGCTTCCCACATTGCCCCAACGTTGAACGAATCGAGCTGCGTGTTGACGCCGGTCGTTGTCCGCGCGGTGTGCTTGTTATCCACTTCCCCGCCGGTGACATAGAAGCGCAGCATTGGTCTGAACTCCGGTCCCATGGCGATCGAGACATTCTGGGAAAGCGTCAGCTTCCACCCTTTGTTATCACCCCCCTGACCGTAATCTACATGCTGATAGCCCGCTTCAAGCCAGGTGGAATGCACATCATTCCAGAAATACATCGGACGAACGATGGCATTGTAGTTACGACGATCGTCCTGACTGGCTGAGTCATTCGAGTAGTCGTGGTAGGCCAGCAGGTATTCGACCTGCGTTTGCTGTGTGAATTTGTATTTGCCTTCAAAGCTGGCATAGAAGGTTTTCAGGTTCTCCGTTTTGTTGTAAACGCTGTTATCCGCATTGTTTGAATAGCGAGTGATAAACTGATTGAGGCTATTTTTCCCTGTGTGGCTCAGAACCGCGCCGCCTTGCCAGGCTTTCAGACGCGCATCGTTATCTACTGCTTTCGAGTCAAACCCGTAGTTTGCGTACAGCGCGAGATCCAACGGCCCCAGCTTGATGCCATGCACTTTGGACGTCAGCGCGTAATTACCTTTATCGCCCGTGCCGGAACTGCCAGTACAGCTGATGCGTGAAGGGTTCGCATTATTCGTGATCACTTCGGGGTTACAGGATTCTACGGCCGCGACGGCCGCGACATCAAATTGAATACCGCCGAGATCAAGGTTCTTTATCCCTGCGCCCTGACCGTCATGGTTCATCCAGAAATAGTCGTTAATACCTTGCTGTGGGCGTTGGTGGAAATCACGTCCGGCCCAGAGATAGGCGTTTGGCTGAGAAGCAAAAAGGTTGGTGACGCCCGCATAGGCTTTTTTCAGGTTAACTTCGTCGCCCCAGTGGTCGATCATCACGACGACATCCCAGATTGCGCCGTTGTCACTCTTGAAGGCCTTGGAAAGCTGGAATTCACCGCCATTGCCTTCGTTGCCCAGACGACCCAGCGCGGAGGCACCGTTATAGGAACCGTCAACCGCAACATATTTCTGGTCACCGCTCTGGAATTGCGCCCCATAACGCGCATAGCCTGTGAAGTTGATGCCATAAGGTATCGCCATGTCAGGTGTCTTGGGTGCGTCCGGCGTGGTCAGCGGGTCGACCTGCTTGCTGGCAATCGCATCTAATTTGGCCTGACGCTCGGCCAGCGCTTTTTCTACGGCCTGAGCAACGATACGATCTAATTGCTCTTGAGTAATAACGTCTTGTGCAAATGCGGAACCGGAGCAAAGGGCAGCCAGCACCGCCAGCGTAACGGGCAGTTTTTTGGAATTTGTCATAGTCATCTCAATTCGGTAAGTTATTTTCAGACAATAACCATCCCGCTCTGATTGACGTGAATAATGGTACGGCGCTCAGAACAAGGTGATTGTTATTTTTTACAGGTACAGTTTAATTAAATAACTGACGTAATCGACCCTCCCTATAAGGGTATTAAAATGAACTATTGTCTCTGGTAAAGATGAATAATTTCTTCAGATAATTCGCGAGCGAGTAATGATGTCATTAAATGGTCCTGAGCATGCACCATAATTAACGTCATCGGCTGTCTGGCTTCTCCTGCATCCTGCTCAATCAGCTGGGTCTGCATCTGGTGGGCTTTACGCGCATAACCATCGGCTTCCTTCAGCAGATTTTTGGCTTCATCAATGTTGCCTTTGCGCGCGGCGTGTAGCGCCTCAAAACACAGGCTGCGCGATTGTCCAGCATTGACGATAATTTCCATTACTGCATCTTCTAATGTAATCATCATATGACCTATTTTTATGTGAACGAATATTCGCAGCATGTATTTTCTATGCCGCGCTCTTGAATGTCGTTTAGGTCGGTGAATGTGAATAATAAAAACATCCGACCCTGAACGCTTTATTTTCTATTTAATATCTATTGCTGTTTTTATTAACCCCATTAATTACTGCTCACTGTTTTCGTCAGTGACAGGTCGCCCTGTATTTTTTGTTCCTCGGTTTTCATTAATGTGCGTTCATAAGCCCGCAGGAACGGCAAATACATCAGCGCGGAAAACACCATGCACAGCAGGCACATAATTAGCGGGCTGAAACTCCAGTTTGCAGCCCACGATGCACCAATGGGAGCCGGTGTTGTCCACGGCGTCAACGACACTACCTGCGCCAGCCATCCCATCTTGGTTGCAGTGTAAGCCAGCACGGCGTTAACCATCGGTACGAAGACAAAGGGGAGGAACAGCATTGGATTCATGATGATGGGCGCGCCGAACATGATCGGCTCGTTGATGTTAAAGAAGCTGGGTACGACGCCCATTCTGCCGATGGTGCGCAAGTGCGTAACCTTGCTGCGTAACAGCAGAAATGCCAGCGGTAGCGTCGAACCGACGCCGCCAATCAACAGATAGTGATCCCAAAATCCCTGTAAATAGATATGTGGCAAGACTTCACCGGCTGCCAGCGCAGCCTGATTCACGGCCAGATTGGTCATCCAGAATGGATTCATGATGCCTGTGACAATCAGCGAACCGTGAATCCCCGAAAACCAGAAAAGCTGACACAGCAGCACGGACAGAAGGATGGCAGGCAGCGAGTCTGAGGCGGACACCAGCGGTGCCAGCAGGTGCATAATCGCTTCGGGAATGATCATGCCTGTTTGCGCTGCAATGAAGAGATTGAGCGGATGCAGCGTTGCGACGATCACTAACACGGGAATGAGGATTTCAAACGAGCGAGCGACCCCCGTCGGGACTTCTTTCGGTAAGCGAATAGTAATGTTGTGCTTTTTCAGCGCCGCATAAACTTGGGTGGCATAGATAGACGTCAGTAAGGCGGTGAAGATCCCTTGTCCTGACAGATACTCGGTGGAAAGCTTGTCATCGGCGTAAGGCGCGGCGACAAGCAGGAAAGCCATAAACGCCAGCAGGCCGGACATGACGGAATCGAGATTAAGCTGTCGCCCCAAACTGGCACCCACACCCACGGAGATGAAAAAGGTCATGAGCCCCATACTCAGCTCGAAAGGCAGCATCAGCTGTGCGCGATAGGTGATAGAAAAATCGAGCCAGGTACGGGCGAATCCGACAGTAGTATCGGCGGAAAAGGGAGGGAAAATAAACACCAGCATAAATGAGCCGATGATCATAAAAGGTAGCGCGGCGGTAAAGCCATCGCGGATAGCGATCACATACTTTTGTTGCCCTAAACGCCCAGCCAGCGGGGTAATCGATTGTTCGATAGCGGCAATCATTGATTGATATACGGAACTCATGTGAACACCTTTTTCGTGTATCGCCATAGCAGCGACAGATCGTCACCCAGTATGTTATCGCCACGTTGTACGCCGTAACCCATTGTTTCTAGATATCTTACGGAAATGTCGCGTGTGGCAGTCTTTTATAAACGTGAGCCTATACCTGTTATCTTTCTTCCGCTGCGGACCGCATTTTCCGCCACGCACAATGTAAAAAGTTATTGCTAATATGATTGGATATCATATGGAAACCGTTTTCCATGCAAAGAAAAGAGAAGTGTGATGACCGTCAAGATGTGATGATTTCTGGCGGTATTAATTAGATTTACGTCACATCTTATTGGTAGAAATACGCATTGGATGTTAAACGGATAATCGGTTTCCATGCTGGATAGAAACGGTTATACTGCGAGGCAACGCAATGCGCGGTTGGTATTCAGGGTTTTGAGTCAGATTTAGCGTTTTCCAGGGGCAAATGATGTCTACAATCAACGATGTATCGCGTTTAGCTGGGGTGTCTAAAGCCACAGTCTCCCGTGTGTTGAGTGGTTCACGCGGCGTAAAGGAAGCAAGCCGCCTTGCGGTGTTAAAAGCGGTTGATGAGCTTAAATATCGGCCGAATGTCATCGCCCAATCGCTGTTAAGTCAATCAACCGGATGTATTGGCGTCATTTGCGCTCAGGACAACATCAACCAGACGACCGGCTACCTTTATGCGCTGGAAAAGCACTTTAGCCGACATCAAAAGCATCTCTTGCTGCGCTTTGCCAGCAGCAGGGCTGAAGTGATGAGCGTGCTTGATGAGCTGACCAGCGGCCTGTGTGATGACATTTTAATCATCGGTGCGCGTTTTCCACTGAATCTGGCCGATAAGAACATTATTCTGATCGATTGTATGGAAACGGATACCACGAATAGCCTGCAATTCGATCACGCTTTCGCCACGGAAACCGCATGTAATTACCTAATTCGACAGGGAAGACGGCAAATTGCGCTGATCAATCCCGCCGCCAGCAGTTCAGCGGAGCAGGTGCTTTTGGGGTATAAGCGGGCGCTGGAAAATAACTTCTTACCGTTCAACCGCAACCTGATCTTTATGGATGCATCTTCATCGTCGTCGGTGGCACTACAAGTGTTGCTCAATAACAGCACGACGCTGAATTTCAATGCGCTTCTGGTGGCGGATGAGCTGGAAGCCAAACGGGTTATTACGCAGCTTCAAGCGTTTAACAAATCCGTGCCAAAAGACATCATGGTATTCAGCCTGGCGGGGTCTCTCGATATTCCGGGCATTCCGGCGATACCGGCCATTGAATATTCGATGGATGCGGTGGCGGCCAGAATCGTGTCCTGGCTCAATGAGAAAACGCAGGACGTGCTGGGATCGTATGTTTTGCGGGGTGATTTAATCATTCCAGATATGGCTAACCGGAAATAAACGCTGTCCGTGCGGTCTTCAAAAGCCCTTCTGAATCACGTATTCGGAAGGGCTTTTTGTTATTGATTATCTAGGCGGGTTGTCGCTTAATCAGGCTGACAATAAACAGCAGCGATGCGCACAGCACCACAGACGGCCCAGCGGGCGTATTGTAGCCAGCTGAAAAGGCCAAACCGCCCGTTACGGCAATCATTCCCACAATAATCGCGATGCTTGCCATTTGTTCCGGTGTCCGTGCGAAGCGTCTGGCGCTTGCCGCAGGAATAATCAGCAGTGACGTAATGATCAGCGCCCCAACAAATTTCATGGCGATACCAATTGTTAACGCGGTGGTCAGCATCAAGAGCAGCTTGGTGCGCTGTAGCTTCACGCCATCCACGTGCGCCAACTCTGGGCTGATCGTCATAGAAAGTAATGCGCGCCACTGCCAGCACATAATGGCCACCACAACGATGACGCCAGAGGCGATCACCCACAGATCCTCTGTTGTGACAGAGAGCAAATCGCCAAACAGATAAGCCATCAAGTCCACGCGCACGTTATTCATCAGGCTGACGACCACCAATCCAAGCGACAGAGCGCTGTGTGCCATGATGCCGAGTAACGTATCGATAGCAAGATAGGGGCGTCGCTCCAGCCAAACAAGCCCCAACGCCAGAATGAGCGTCACGGCAATAACGGCAGCGAACAGGTTGATGTTCAGCAGCAGGCCGAAGGCGACGCCGAGTAAAGACGCGTGCGCCAGCGTGTCACCGAAGTAAGACATCCGTCGCCAGACGACGAATGAACCGAGCGGGCCTGCCGCAATCGCCAGTAAAATCCCCGCCAGCCAACCGGGAAACAGCAGTTCTATCATGCGTCGTTTCCACCTTGTCTTTTCAAAATGATACGTCCTTGCAGATCGTGACGATGATTGTGATGGTGGCGGTAAATCGCCAATTGCTCCGCGCCGCGGTGGCCGAACATCGCTAAAAATTCGGGATGAAGCGAAACGACCTCAGGCGTGCCGGAGCAGCAAACATGTTGATTAAGGCACAGGACTTCATCGGTTTTCGCCATCACCAAATGCAGATCGTGTGACACCATCAGTACGCCGCAGTGAAATTCCTGCCGCAATTGGTTAATGAGATCGTACAGCGCAAGTTGCCCATTGACGTCGACCCCCTGCGTCGGCTCATCCAGTACCAACAGTTGGGGCTGGTTGAGCAGCGCGCGTGCCAACAGCACACGTTGGGTTTCGCCACCGGAAAGTTTCTGCATCGGCTGTTCCAGCAGATGTGCAGCCTGAACTCGCTTAAGCGCCGGTAAAATATCCTGCTTTTTCACGCCGGGGCGCAGCTGCATAAAACGGCTGACGGTCAAGGGCAAGGTGGTATCCAGATGCAGCTTCTGCGGAACGTAGCCGATACGCAAAGCGGGATCCCGTACCAATGAGCCGGAGGTGGGGGACAGTAGACCCAATACCACGCGCACCAGCGTCGATTTCCCTGCGCCATTCGGCCCGAGCAGCGTCAGAATTCGTCCTGCCTGCAAGGTAAGAGAGATATCTGACAGAACCTTTCGGCTGCCAAATGTAACTGAAATATTATTAAGTGATACCAGTGTGGACATAGAATTCGGTTTGCATAACCCATGTAACGTTATAATATAACAAACAACACCATAAAAATCGATGGGATCGACTTTCATGCAGCAATCTATTCAGCAAAAAAAATGGTTAAAAAGTGTGTTTGTTGCCAGCGCGCTACTCGCAAGCGGGATGTCAATCAGCGCGGCATCCGCTGCGGTCATTACGTCAATTCGTCCTTTGGGATTCATTGCGTCGGCTATTGCCGATGGCGTGACGCCAACTGAGGTTTTGTTACCTGATGGTGCGTCGCCTCACGATTATGCCTTGCGCCCGTCTGATGTCCAGCGTTTACAGTCCGCAGAATTGGTGATTTGGGTGGGGCCGGAAATGGAAGCCTTTCTCGGAAAGCCGTTAGCGAAAGTTTCGCCTGAAAAGCAGATTACGCTTTCTGCGCTGCCAGCGATTAAATCTGAGCTGGAAAAAGAAGCCGGACACGATCATGAGGATGACCATGAACAGGCGCATGATGACCATGGAAAGGGGCACGATCATAGCCATGCCGCCCATGATGACGGCGACGATGGCCACCATCATGGTGAGTACAATATGCACATTTGGCTGTCGCCGGAGATGACAAAACAGGCGGCAATTGCCATTCATGCAAAATTATTGGAACTTATGCCTCAGAATAAGGACAAACTAGACGCGAATCTGCTTTATTTCACGGATAAAATCGGGCAAGCAGATGAAAAAATTGTTAAGATGCTAGCGCCTGTGCAGGGTAAAGGGTATTTCGTGTTCCATGATGCCTATGGTTATTTTGAGAAACACTATGGGTTAAGCCCCCTGGGTCACTTCACGGTGAACCCCGAAATCCAACCCGGAGCACAGCGTTTACATCAAATACGAACACAGTTGGTTGAGCACAAAGCCGTATGCGTTTTTGCTGAACCACAATTCAGGCCAGCCGTTATTAATGCTGTTGCCAAGGGAACTGACGTGCGCTCGGGTGTACTCGATCCATTGGGAAGCAATATTGCACTGGGTAGAGATAGCTATGCCGATTTCTTGTTGCAGCTATCGAACCAGTATGTGAGCTGTCTGGAGGAAAAATCATGAGGATACGAATAAGTGCAGCAGATAGTCCGAACTATCGCTCTGGCGTATAACAGCTTACCTCGGCCCCATCGCGTCATGCTGGGGTCGCTTACCGTTGTAACATTGGCCGTTGCCGTTTGGCGGCCTTTTGTTTATCCCCACGTCGATGATGCCCCTGTCATTGTGAAAGATATCGATCTGGAAACCAGCCAACTACGTACGCTGACGCCTGAAGCCAGTGAACCGATAGACCAACCCTCGCCGGATGACGAAATTCCACAAGATGAGCTGGATGATAAGGTTGCCGATGAAGGCGGCGTACATGAGTACGTGGTCTCTACGGGCGATACCTTAAGCAGCATCTTGACGCAGTACGGCATTGATATCGCGGATGTCACCCAGCTCGCCGAGCAGAATAAAGATTTGCGGAACCTGAAGATCGGTCAGCAAATTTCATGGGTTTTGGCAGAAAACGGTGACCTGCAAAGTTTGACCTGGCAGATGTCCCGCCGTGAAACACGCATTTATGAGCGCGTGGGTAACGATTTTAAAGAGCGCATTGAGACGCTGAAAGGCGAGTGGCGCAATAGCGTTCTGAATGGCCGAGTCAGTGGTAGCTTCGTTAGCAGTGCAAAAAACGCCGGTTTGACCAGCACAGAAGTACGGGACGTGATCAAAGCGCTGCAATGGCAGCTGGATTTCCGTAAATTACGCAAAGACGACACCTTCTCTGTATTGATGTCCCGCGAAATGCTCGATGGTAAAAGTGAGCAGAGCGAACTGGTCGGCGTCCGTCTGAATACCGGTGGCAAAGATTATTACGCGATTCGTGCAGAAGACGGTAAATTCTACGATCGTGAAGGTTCCGGTTTGACGCGTGGCTTTATGCGTTTCCCAACCATGAAACAATTCCGTATTTCCTCCAACTTTAATCCACGTCGTCTGAACCCGGTAACAGGGCGCGTCGCACCGCATAAAGGTGTCGATTTTGCCATGCCGGTCGGTTCACCGGTTCTTGCCGTGGGGGATGGGGAAGTCGTGATTGCGAAACGCAGCGGTGCAGCAGGAAACTATGTTGCCATCCGTCATGGTCGTCAGTACACCACGCGCTACATGCATATGCATCGTATCCTGGTGAAACCGGGACAGAAAGTGAAACGTGGCGATCGCATCGGGTTATCCGGTAACACGGGTCGTTCTACCGGCCCGCACCTGCATTACGAATTCTGGATCAACCAGCAGGCAGTAAACCCGTTAACGGCTAAACTGCCACGCTCTGAAGGGCTGGCGGGTAAAGAGCGTCGTGATTATCTGGCGCAGGTGAAAGAGGTCGTACCGCAGCTTAAGTTTGATTAATTCTACTGACTGCATGTTATGCCGGTGGCTTGCTGCCGGCATTTTCATTTATAGAACATTTGATAAAACACAGATTCCTGATTTTTTATTATCGAGCAAACGTGTTTTTGCGTAACTGTCGTCGGTGTTGCTAAACGCCGAGCGGCAATTATGATTATGTTTATTGATTGATCTGAAGAGTTTAGGCATGGAAAAAGAAAAAAAATCGAACGCTGAATTTGTTCCTCAGTTTCAACGCGCCTTTTTTCATCCGCGCTATTGGGGCGTTTGGTTAGGCGTTGGTGTGATGGCGCTTGCTGCCTATGTTCCCGCGCGATTAAGAAATCCGGTACTGGGTGGATTGGGGCGTTTTGTTGGGAGAATATCCAAAGGCGCACGCCGCCGTGCCCGCATTAATCTGCTGTATTGCATGCCGGAATTAACGGAAGCACAGCGCGAAGCTATCATCGATGACATGTTTGCGACGGCTCCTCAGTCGATGATCATGATGGTGGAAGTGGGAATTCGTAATCCGAAGAAAATCGAAAAATACGTTCGCTGGCATGGCGAAGACATCCTGGAACGTATTAAAGAACAAGAAAAGAACGTGATTTTTCTGGTTCCGCACGGTTGGGGTGTTGATATCCCTGCGATGCTGCTGACCTCACGCGGCCAACGTATGGCGGCCATGTTCCACAACCAGAAGAATGCGCTGGTGGACTACTGGTGGAATCGGTTACGTCGTCGTTTTGGTGGCCGCATCCATGCTCGTAATGATGGTATTAAACCGTTTATCAGCTCCGTGCGCTCTGGGTGTTGGGGCTATTATCTGCCCGATCAGGATCACGGCGCGGAGCACAGCGAATTCGTTGATTTCTTTGCGACCTATAAGGCAACGCTGCCTGCCGTCGGACGATTGATGAAAGTGTGCCGCGCTGACATCGTGCCGTTGTTCCCGGTATATAACGCTAAAGACGGTTGCCTCGATGTGTTTATTCGCCCGCCGATGGACGACTTGGCGGACGCGGATGATACATACATTGCACGGCGTATGAACGAAGAAGTGGAAATTCTGGTCAAACCGAATCCTGAGCAGTACACCTGGATTCTGAAACTGCTGAAAACCCGCAAGCCGGGTGAAATTGAACCGTACTGCCGGGATGATTTATACCGCGACTAGTTTATACAGTTGATAACAGCAGGCTGATAGGCCGCAGAGATAAAAAAGCCGGACGAGAAATCGTCCGGCTTTTTGCTATCACACTTTTTGGGTCTAACGCTTCGCGCTATCACAACCGTCCGCTAACTCAGCCGCGGACGGTTGTGACAATGATTATTCCACGCGCAGGATGCGGATCGTGTTGGTGGTGCCCACGGTCCCCATGATGTCACCCTGTGTGACGATGACCAGATCCCCAGACATCAGGAACCCTTTATCGCGCAGCAGGATCACTGCATCATTGGCGGCAGCAACGCCGTCCGTGTAGCTGTCGAAATGCACGGGCGTAACGCCACGATACAGCGCGGTCAGGTTCAGCGTGTGCTCATGACGAGACATCGCGAAAATCGGCAGACCGGAACTGATACGGGACATCATTAGGGCGGTACGACCCGATTCCGTCATGGCGATCAGCGCCGTCACCCCTTTCAGGTGGTTGGCGGCGTACATGGAAGACATCGCGATGGATTCTTCGGTGTTATCAAACTGTACGTCAAGACGGTGCTTGGAGACATTGATGCTTGGGATCTTCTCTGCGCCTAAACACACTTTCGCCATGGCCGCGACGGTTTCAGCCGGATATTGGCCCGCAGCGGTTTCCGCCGACAGCATCACGGCATCGGTGCCATCCAACACGGCGTTAGCGACGTCCATCACCTCTGCACGCGTTGGCATCGGGTTGGTGATCATCGATTCCATCATCTGCGTAGCGGTAATGACCGCACGGTTCAACTGACGGGCGCGACGGATCAGCTTCTTCTGAATCCCCACCAGCTCTGGGTCGCCGATTTCAACGCCCAGATCGCCCCTCGCCACCATTACCACGTCGGAAGCCAGAATAATGTCATCCATTGCGGCATCTGAGCAGACAGCTTCAGCGCGTTCAACTTTTGATACGATCTTGGCGTGACAACCCGCATCACGCGCGAGGCGACGTGCGTAATTGAGATCTTCACCGGTACGAGGGAAAGAGACGGCCAGATAGTCGACGCCAATTTTTGCGGCAGTAATAATGTCGGCTTTATCTTTTTCCGTCAGGGCTTCGGCAGACAGACCGCCGCCGAGTTTGTTGATGCCTTTATTGTTGGACAGCGGACCGCCAACGGTGACTTCGGTATACACTTTCAGGCCTTCGACCTGAAGGACTTTCAACTGTACTCGGCCATCATCCAGTAACAGGATATCGCCAGGTACCACGTCGCCCGGCAAGCCTTTGTAATCGATCCCGACTTTTTCTTTATCGCCTTCGCCTTTCGCTAAGTTGGCATCCAGCAAGAATTTGTCGCCGATATTCAGGAAAATTTTACCTTCTTTGAAGGTAGAAACACGAATTTTTGGCCCCTGTAGATCGCCAAGAATGGCAACATGGCGGCCTAATTTAGCCGCAATTTCACGAACTTTGTTGGCACGTAATAGATGGTCTTCTGCTGTGCCGTGAGAAAAATTCATGCGTACTACGTTCGCGCCCGCACTGATAATCTTTTCGAGATTATTATCACGGTCGGTAGCGGGCCCCAGGGTGGTGACAATTTTGGTTCTTCTGAGCCGTCTGGACATGTATAACTCCGTTCACTTGTGAAGCTGCAGTGTTGCGATTAAGCGTCGAATAACGGTGCAAAATGTCACTTTACAACAAAACTATTTCACCTGCGTTATCCGAACATCGTGTTGAGTCTGATTATCATACTGTACAGGTAATCCCTGCCATCTTTCCATGCCTGTAGTCTGTGACCATATCAAGATGAAGGGGTAGATGATACCGCTCATTTTTCATAGATATAACTCAAAAACAAAGCACAATGTAAAACTTATCTATCACCTGAAGGGATTAATCAATCGCTCGTCTTTATCAAAGCGAGATTCACGCAGGGCCTCTTTGACCCGTTTCAGGTTATCACGAAATTTTTCCCCGCGGCGCAGCGTGAACCCCGTCGCCAGAACGTCGATCAATGTTAACTGAGCGATGCGGGACACCATCGGCATGTAGACATCGGTATCTTCGGGCACATCAAGTCGCAAGGCCAACGACGCTTCACGCGCCAGCGGCGTACCGTCCGAGGTGATGGCGATAACGGTCGCGTCGTTCTCGCGTGCCAGCTGTGCCATTTCGACCAGACTTTTGGTTCTGCCCGTGTGGGAGATCAATACCACGACGTCGCCGTCGCTGGAATTCATACAGCTCATACGCTGCATAACGATGTCATCAAAATAAACGACGGGGATATTGAAGCGGAAAAATTTGTTCATCGCATCATGTGCGACAGCGGCGGAAGCGCCCAGGCCAAAGAAAGAGATTTTCTTCGCCTGTGTCAGCAAATCCACGGCGCGGTTGACGGCGGTGACATCCAGACTGGATTTTACCTGCTCCAGGCCAGCCATGGCGGATTCAAAAATTTTACTGGTATAGGCATCAACGCTGTCATCTTCTTCAACGTTACGGTTCACATACGGTGTACCGTTTGCCAGACTTTGCGCCAGATGTAGTTTAAAATCGGGGAAACCTTTAGTTTCAAGGCGGCGACAGAAACGATTAACCGTTGGCTCGCTGACATCGGCCATTTTGGCTAGGGTCGCGATGCTGGAGTGAATGGCTGTTTGTGGCGTGCTCAGTATCACTTCAGCCACTTTTCTTTCTGATTTGCTCAAGAGTTCCAGATGGCTCTGGATTTTTTCCAGCATATTCATACGACAAGGGCCATGTAAGTTTTTTCCAATTTCAACTAAAGGTACACTGGCATGCATTACGTGAAAAAATGTAAGTCGTGAAAATATACTACGACCCTGTAGTGGTTGGCAGAGGGCAACAGGCTAAGTTGGGTCCTTTTTTTGCCAGAACATGACATGTGTCTAACTTTCAGAAAAGTAATCGACTGTCAGAAACGACGAAAAATTTCGTTTTAGGGCGAATGCATAAGTGATTTCAGCCACTGCCCAGACCGATTCATGCATGATTTTCAGTCAATCCCGACCATTATTTGGCATTTTTATGATGGGTTTACTGGCTGTAGTCAAAAAGAGTACATTATCGCTGTAATAAAATTACAGCATCCTGCAACGAGGAGATGAACATGGCGGTAACTTCAACAGCCCAAGCGTGCGATCTGGTTATTTTCGGAGCTAAGGGCGATCTGGCACGCCGTAAATTGCTGCCTTCCCTTTACCAGTTGGAAAAAGCAGGTCACATCCATGCGGACACCCGAATTATCGGGGTGGGCCGTGCGGATTGGGATAAAGCGGAGTATACCCGCGTCGTGCGCGAAGCGCTTGACACCTTTATGAAAGAAGCCATCGACGAAAAGTTGTGGGAAACGCTAAGCAGTCGTCTGGATTTCTGCAATCTTGATGTGGAAGATACCAAAGCCTTCAACAAGCTGGGCAAGATGCTTGACCAGAAAAATCGTACCACCATCAACTATTTTGCCATGCCGCCGAGTACATTCGGTGCGATCTGCAAAGGGTTGGGAACCGCAGGGCTTAATAAAGAGCCCGCGCGCGTGGTAATGGAAAAACCGCTGGGTACCGATCTGACGTCTTCTCGCGTCATTAACGATCAGGTCGCGGAATTCTTTAACGAGTGTCAGGTTTACCGCATCGACCACTATCTGGGTAAAGAGACCGTTCTGAACCTGCTGGCGCTGCGTTTTGCCAACTCTCTGTTCTCCTCAAACTGGGACAACCGGACGATCGACCATGTGCAGATCACGGTAGCTGAGGAAGTCGGGATTGAAGGGCGCTGGGGGTATTTCGATAAAGCCGGCCAGATGCGCGATATGATCCAGAACCACCTATTACAGATTCTGACGATGATTGCGATGTCGCCGCCGTCTGATTTGACGACCGACCGCATCCGTGATGAAAAAGTGAAAGTGCTGCGTTCACTGCGTCGTATCGATCGCTCCAACGTGCATGAAACCACCGTTCGCGGCCAATACACGTCTGGTTTTGTTCAGGGACATAAAGTGCCGGGCTATCTGGAAGAAGAGGGCGCGAACAAAAGCAGCAGCACGGAAACCTTCGTCTCGATTCGCGTTGATATCGATGACTGGCGCTGGTCTGGTGTGCCGTTTTACCTGCGTACCGGTAAACGCCTGCCGACCAAATGTTCAGAAGTGGTGGTGTACTTTAAGAACCCTGCGCTGAACCTGTTCCATGATTCCTACCAACAACTGCCGCAGAACAAGCTGATCATTCGCTTGCAGCCGGATGAAGGTGTGGAAATCCAGATTCTGAACAAAATTCCGGGGTTAGAGCATAAGCACCGCCTGCAAACGGTGAAGCTGGATCTGAGCTTCTCGGAAACCTTTAATCAGCAGCATTTGGCCGATGCTTACGAGCGTCTGCTGCTGGAAACAATGCGTGGGATTCAGGCGCTGTTTGTCCGTCGTGATGAAGTTGAAGAAGCCTGGAAATGGGTGGACTCCATCATGGATGCGTGGGCAATGGACAACGATGCACCGAAGCCGTATCAGGCAGGAAGCTGGGGGCCGGTGGCATCCGTGGCGATGATTACCCGCGATGGCCGTTCCTGGAATGAGTTTGAGTAATTTTTTGGTAATACGTCAGTAATGGGGGGCTGGCCGAGAACGGTCGGCCTTCCACAGTTTTTAATGTATGGCTCACGGTGCGGTCGGACATCTGTGGCGACGCAGATCCCTGTGGCAGGGGCGCGCTATATAATTAATGATGCCTTCGGGCATGACTGGAGATAATTTTTGATGAAAAACTGGAAAACGAGCGCGGAACAGATTTTGACAACGGGTCCCGTTGTTCCTGTGATTGTGGTCAACAAACTGGAACACGCGGTGCCGATGGCAAAAGCGTTAGTCGCGGGCGGCGTTCGCGTTCTGGAACTGACATTGCGTACCGACTGTGCCATCGAAGCGATTCGCGCGATTGCCAAAGAAGTACCGGAAGCTATCGTGGGTGCGGGTACGGTAACAAACCCTGAGCAACTGGCTGCGGTGGTTGAGGCGGGGGCGCAGTTTGCCATCAGCCCAGGCCTGACCGAGCCGCTGCTGAAAGCCGCAACGGAAGGCAACATCCCATTGATCCCGGGTATCAGCACCGTATCTGAACTGATGCTGGGTATGGATTACGGCCTGCGTGAGTTCAAATTCTTCCCAGCGGAAGCTAACGGCGGCGTGAAAGCGCTTCAGGCGATCGCAGGTCCGTTTGCTCAGATTCGTTTCTGCCCAACGGGTGGCATTACGCCGAATAACTACCGCGACTATCTGGCGCTGAAAAGCGTGCTATGCGTGGGTGGTTCATGGCTGGTGCCAAACGACGCGCTGGAAAGCGGTGATTACGCACGTATTACTGAACTGGCGCGTGAAGCCGTTGCGGGTGCAAAAGCTTAAGTTTGCTCGTGACTGAATGACGAAGGCCACTCACTGCGAGTGGCCTTTTTTATGACGGACATCCTTGTCCGTCACCCTCCGGGCCGTCGCAAGCGACGTTGAAAAACGTTCCCTACGTTTTTTTATGGCGGACATCCTTGTCCGTCACCCTCCGGGCCGTCGCAAGCGACGTTGAAAAACGTTCCCTACGTTTTTTTATGGCGGACATTCTTGTCCGTCACCCTCCGGGCCGTCGCAAGCGACGTTGAAAAATGTTCCCTACGTTTTTTTATGACGGACATCCTTGCCCGTCATTCTGCGATTAATGAATGTATCAGCCGCTAAATTTTACGCCCGCTGCAACGCGCTTGGCGATGGCTACCGCATCATCCGTGGTTTCCGCACTGGCTAACGCGACACCCATACGGCGCTTGCCGCTGATGTCCGGTTTACCAAACAGGCGAATTTGCGTATGAGGCAGCAGTGCGCTTTCCAGCCCCTGATAACGCACGTTGTTGCTATCCAGTTCCGGTAAAATCACGGCGGAAGCCGAGGCGCCATACTGACGAACTGCGCCAATGGGCAGCCCCAGGAAAGCACGTACGTGCAGCGCAAACTCGGACAGATCCTGAGAAATCATCGTCACCATGCCGGTATCGTGCGGGCGAGGGGAGACTTCACTGAAAATAACCTCATCGCCGCAGACGAACAGCTCCACGCCGAACAGGCCATAGCCGCCGAGTGCTTTCACCACATCGCTGGCCATTTTCTGCGCGCGTTCCTGCGCCAGTGCGCTCATCTGCTGTGGCTGCCAGGATTCACGATAGTCGCCGTCTTCCTGTCGATGACCGATCGGCGCACAAAAATGAATGCCGTCAACTGCATGGATCGTCAGTAAGGTGATCTCAAAATCAAAATTAACCAGTCCTTCCACGATGACGCGTCCGCCACCTGCTCGTCCACCCTGCTGGGCATAGTGCCACGCCTGATCTAATTGCTCAGCAGAGCGAATCAGGCTTTGCCCTTTGCCAGAGGAACTCATGACCGGCTTAACAATACAGGGATAGCCAATCGTCTCTACCGCCTGACGAAAGTTCTCTTCGCTGTCGGCAAAACGGTAGGTGGAAGTGGGAACGCCGAGCGTTTCAGCAGCCAGACGACGGATACCTTCGCGATTCATCGTCAGGCGCGTCGCTTCCGCACAAGGAACAACATGGTGACCCTGCTTTTCCAGCGTCACCAGCATGTCGGTTGCGATGGCTTCGATTTCTGGCACGATGTAATCAGGACGTTCGGCTTCAACCAACGCTTTTAATGCATCGCCATCCAACATATTGATGACGTGGCTGCGATGCGCAACCTGCATAGCGGGGGCATCGGCATAGCGATCGACCGCAATCACTTCGATTCCCAGGCGCTGACACTCAATCGCCACTTCTTTGCCTAATTCACCGGAGCCAAGCAGCATCACTCGTGTGGCATCCGCACGCAGGGCGGTTCCAATTGTTAACATAACCTTATACCTGATCGGGTTGTGAAAAATGGCCGCAGTATAAACGAAAACGTTTGCGTGCGCATTAATGAGGGCAGGCAGTGGAATGCGATGCGCAAAAGCGCACCAAGAGATAAGGCCGTGGCTTGGCATTGCCGGGCAATCGTGCCACTCTTCTTGCAAAGCGAAAATTTTATGTCAAGACAACGAGATCCGACGCCATGAAGACACCGCAAGCTGAAAAAAGACCCCATGCACTAAGTACACATGGCGATACGCGTATCGACAATTATTACTGGCTGCGTGATGACCAGCGTACCGATCCACAGGTGTTGGATTATCTGAAGCAGGAAAACGCCTATAGCGAAGCCGTCATGGCACCTCATGAAGCACGCAAGCGGGCACTGTATGACGAAATGGTTAAACGCATTCCGTCGACGGATATGTCTGTGCCGTATGTCAGAAAGGGTTATCGCTACCAAAGCCGCTATGAGCAGGGGAAAGAGTACGCCATCTATCTGCGCCAGCCTGAGCAGGCAACAGACGTGTGGGAAACGCTGCTGGATGGGAATCAACGTGCGGAAGGGCATGAATTTTACAGTCTCGGCACGCTTGAGGTTAGCCCTGACAACACGCTGCTGGCGCTTTCGGAGGACTTTTTATCCCGTCGGCAGTACACGCTTCGTTTTCGCGATCTGAACAGCGGTGAGTGGTTACCGGATGTGATCGAAAATGTGACCGCTGGAGCGGAATGGTCGGCAGATTCGACGGTTCTGTATTACGTGCGCAAACATGAGCAAACGCTGTTGCCATATCAGGTCTATCGCCACCGTCTGGGAAGCGATCCGGCGTTGGATGAGCTGGTCTATGAAGAGAAAGACGACACCTATTATGTCAGCCTGAGTAAAACGACATCAGAGCACTACATCACCATTTATCTCAGTAGCACGACGACGAGCGAGGTGTTGTTGCTTGACGCGACGCGCCCGGATGCGTTGCCGCAGGTAGGCATTCCACGTCGAAAAGATCATGAATATGGCATCGATCACTATCAGGATAAGTTTTATCTGCGCTCCAATCGGGAAGGGAAAAATTTTGGACTCTACCGTTCGGATAGGCCCGATGAGCAAACGCTGGAAACGCTGATTGCACCACATGCACACCGCGTACTGGAAGGTTTTGAACTGTTCCGTGACTGGCTGGTGGTTGAAGAACGGGAGCGCGGTTTGACACGCTTGCGCCAGATTCACTGGCAGACGCAGGAAGAAAAAGCGATCGCCTTTAATGATGCGAGCTATGTGACGTGGTTATCGTACAACCCTACGCCAGAAACGGCATTGATGCGGTATGGCTATTCATCAATGACAACGCCCAGCACGCTGTATGAATTGAATCTGGACACAGGCGAGCAGCAGTTACTTAAACAAGCCGAAGTGAAAGATTTCTCACCGGACAATTACCAGAGCGAGCGCTTGTGGATCACGGTTCGAGATGGCGTCGACGTTCCCGTTTCCCTCGTTTATCATCGCGATCATTTCAGCCCAGGCAAGAACCCGATACTGGTCTACGGCTATGGCGCTTATAGCCATAGCATGGATCCGGATTTTAGCGTTAGCCGTCTGAGTCTGCTGGACAGAGGGTTTGTCTTTGCCTTAACACACATTCGCGGTGGCGGTGAGCTAGGTCAGCAGTGGTACGACGATGGTCGCCTGCTCAATAAAATGCATTCCTTCACCGATTTCATCGATGTGTCTCAGGCATTGATAGAAAAAGGTTATGGCGACAGAAACAACATGTTTGCCATGGGGGGCAGTGCGGGCGGGCTATTGATGGGCGCGGTAGTGAACATGGCTCCCGATCTATTTAAGGGCGTTGTTGCTCAGGTTCCCTTCGTTGATGTGCTGACGACAATGCTGGATGAGTCTATCCCGTTGACAACCGGCGAGTATGACGAGTGGGGCGATCCGAATGAACAAATCTATTATGACTACATCAAGCAATATAGCCCCTATGACGGTATTACCGCGCAACGCTATCCGCATTTGCTGGTGACTACCGGATTACACGACTCTCAGGTTCAGTATTGGGAACCTGCAAAGTGGGTGGCGAAATTACGGGAAGTTAAAACGGACGATCGTCTGGTGCTGCTATACACCGATATGGATGCCGGGCACGGTGGAAAATCCGGTCGTTTTAAACGTTATGATGATATTGCATTGGAATATGCTTTCCTGCTGATGGTGCTTGAAATGGTTGAGGAAGCGCACGAATAACGCGTTGGTTATGAGGGTAAACCCGTTTTCGGGTTTACCCGATCGGCATGGCACATTACTTAGGTCATATCACGACTCAGGTAATATCAGCCTGCGGTTTCTTTGCCCTTTTATCGGCCCGTTTTTCAGCGGCCGTTTTCAGGGGCTTCTTCTTACTGTTCTTTTTGCTATCCAGACCTTTACTCATATCTTGCCTCGCGTGATAAAAGGGTAGGTTGCCACTCCATTAACCTCTTGTGCGGGCCGATATGCAAGCAGAAAATCGTTTTTGCTGTGTACGAATGTAACTCGTGGAAAGGGATGTTTTCCACGGGAAGGTCGTCGTAGATTGGAATGAAGGGAATAAGCCTACTTAGACTTCGGTTCGTAGGGTAAGCGAGAGAACTGCAGTGAGCGCTGGCGATAAAACATCACGCGTTCGCGAAAATAGTCACGCAAGTACTCGGGTTGCTCTCTCTCAACGACCTCGGGAATGACCGGCATATTGTAACGTTCTTTGAAGGCCACGCCTGACGCCGCCAAGTCTACGTTAACTTTATCCATCTCTTCTTTGGACAATTCTGCCAGATTGTATCCCATACCGTTTTCTCCTGCTTATTGGCCACAGACTGATGCGTGTCACGGTAAAGTAGTGACAGGAAAATGGCAAGCGTTCACCTTATCATGTGGATGTTTATTATTCTCATTACGAAATGGGAATCATTTTTAATACAAACGTGCCATACATCATATCACTCGTGGCTGTTATTTTTGATAATAACAATGATTCGCAATAATATATTTACGCTAAGACTTAAGTGATAATAAATATCAATAACATAAATGTTAACCTGTTGTTTAAATGGTGTTTTTTGTTAATTGAATATCAATGTTAATAAAGTGTTTTTTATTTTATTTTTTCAGGCATAATGCCCTGAATAATTTCACCTGCCGGGAAAATAGGGAGTTAACATGTTAAAAAAAGAAATGATTCAGAAGCTGAATGAGCAACTTAATCTGGAGTTTTATTCCGCGAATTTGTATCTGCAAATGAGCGCATGGTGCGGTGACAAAGGTTTTGAAGGCGCATCCAGTTTCCTGAAGACGCATTCTCAGGAAGAAATGCAGCACATGCAGCGCCTGTTTGACTATCTGGACGACACCGGAAGCCTGCCTGTATTAGGCGCGATTGCTGCACCGCCGATTGATTTTGATTCACTGGCTGATGTCTTCAAGCTGACCTATGAACACGAACAGCTGATCACTGCAAAAATTAATGAGCTGGCGCATGAGGCGATGGCGCTGCAGGATTACTCTACATTCAACTTCCTGCAATGGTACGTTGCTGAGCAGCACGAAGAAGAGAAATTGTTCCGTTCTATTCTGGACAAATTGGCGTTAGTCAAAGCCAGCGAAGGCGGCCTGTTCTTCATCGATCAGGACCTGAAAAAAATGTCTGCGGCGGCACCGTCAACCTAATGACAAACGACGCTTCTGTCGGCCAATAAGTAGTTGAATGACGCGGGATAATATTCTCCTTATCCCGCCTTTTCCCTTCCCGAACGCCCTTTCTGCCAGTACCAAATTACCGATATTATTCCCGAACTCCGTACTCGACTTCACCTTCCTCTGTCGCTATGATCGCATCAGTCGTGATATACAACATTCTGTTTTATAAGGGTTGAGGCTGTCTTTCTCTGATTCGGATAAGGCTGCAAAACTCACACATCATTGTTTGAATACGCCATGTCGGGAATACCATGATGAAGAAATTTTTGCTATCCATCGTGCTTACTTCACTTTCTGTGAATGCCTTTGCTGCCGCTAAACTGGCAAATATCAGCCGGTTTGAATACGGCGATCGCTGGGCTTTCACGCGTGAGGAAGTTCAACTGATTTGCCGCCCTGGCAATGCGCTGTACGCCTTACATACCGGGACGCTGATGCAATATCCGCTAAACGATGTTGCCATTGCGCAAATGAAATCCGGGCAGGTGAGCGCGCAACCGATAGATGCGATCTGGCTGGACGATCCTAAGCATCCTGGACAGAAAAAAAGCCTTCAGCCATTTATCGAGCGTGCAGAGCAGTTATGTAAGCCAGACGCTAAACCATGAAGTGATTGATTTGCTTATTAATGTTAAATAATTACTTCTTTATGGTTAAGGTAAAGTGTGAAATCTGTTCCATTTGTGATGATTGCGAATAGGTTAAAGCTGGAAAACGCGAGGGAGTTGGCTAAGCTTAAGTCTACAAGGCTAGTACAGCTTGTATAAATGCCAACTTTTAGCGCACGGCTCTCCCAAGAGCCATTTCCCTAGACTGAATACAGGAATCGTGTTCAGTCTTTTTTTTGATGTATCGGTTGACGATTTTTGTCAATTAAGATGTCGGTACGAGGCGAGTTTCGTCTCTGCGTACCTTTTAAAGGCTTTTAAAATAAATGCTTGCTAAAGGTTTTCATACGTGCGTTAATAGCTCGTCGGTTTGATTCGCAGACCTAAAAAGCAGTTTAGTAAAGCAGTTCTCATTTCCAAGTGTTATCCATAGATATCCCTTCTTTTGAGCCTCCTTATCGTTGCTAATTAAATTCTGTGCACAGGCCCTATTTGCCGGAAGGCACTATACAAATTAAGGTAATATTTATGTCTAATAAAATGACTGGTTTAGTAAAATGGTTTGACGCTGGTAAAGGTTTTGGTTTCATTACTCCTGACAATGGCAGCAAAGATGTATTCGTACATTTCTCTGCTATTCAGAGCAACGATTTCAAAACGCTGGACGAAGGCCAAAAGGTTGAGTTCACCATCGAAAACGGCCAGAAAGGCCCAGCAGCTGGCAACGTTGTCGCGCTGTAATTGAATTAATGTTTCTCTTGCGATAGCGATGATGGTGTAAACCGGAGCAGCCAAGAAAAGCAATAAAAAAACCCTAGCGTAAAGCTGGGGTTTTTTGTTTTTATATCTCATCACCGCTTACTGAATTTTATCTTCAGCACTCAGCAGCCTATATTATTTTATTCCTCATCATCCGTAAGCGTTCAGTTTCATTAACTACGGTATAGCGAAAGGACATAATTTCTTTACCTTCATTATAAAATGCCTTTTATCACAATCTAATCGACAGGTTCATATTCCGTTTATAGCCGTTATCGACTAAGTTTATAGAACACGACGTAATGGGAGGAAACAATGACTGAGAAAAATACGGGCACCAAACACAAGGATGAAAATGACCATCCGGCAAAAGATGCACCAAAAGATCAGGGGGAGATTCCGCGCAAACGTGATGACAGCAAGGATGATGTCGATGATCCGTTTGATGCGAATAAGGCTTAATAGGTTGGCGACGGGCTTCTGTCGCCAATATGCAGCGAAAAGTTAGTGCGCTTTAGGCGCGACGGTGGCCGATGCATCGGGGGTGAAATAATCGCTCTCATCCACAATTGGAATATAAATCCGAACCCATTCAGTCCCTTCAACCATCTCCCAGCTATGTCCTTCTCCCTGAGTGTCGGCGGCAATCAAGACGGTTCCAGGAGAAAGCAGAAAAGTGGAACCATCGCTAACTCGAAATTTCAACGTGCCTTTCAGCGTGATGACATATTGCTTGCGCGGTGCCGGGTGGACATTCTTCTCCCAGTCTTCAGTAGAATTACTGAGCCAAAATTTCTGTGCGGTGATTTTTTCCAGAGCTGGCACGCGGCCTGTTACGAAGGCCGAGTGATTGTCGGGTGTATTGATCAGTTTGATAGCGGGTATCCGTGCTTCCTCCGCGTGAGATGAGGGAAGCACTGCGGAATAAGCCGTAACGGAAACCAACAATCCGGCAAGCGCCAGAATAAAACGCGATGTCTTTTTCATTTAAATAAAATCCATATTATCTATGTCCGATGAGCAGGCAAAACCCTATATATGTCAGCCGTCTCTGCGTACGTCTTACAACGTCGGGGATGGTACTGCTGGGGGAAATCCTTCACCAGATGGTTAAAGCAATCGCACTGATTGGCATATTGCTTGATTTGTTTATATTTTATTCACTCCAGTTCCGCAGTAGGATGAAACCGGTGAAGCGTAAATCAGTAGATGAAGGGAATAGATATGCAGATTTCAGCCAGCCGTCTGATGGCGACGACACAAAGCGTATTGCAAAAAGCAGGATGTGAAGAAAACGAAGCTCGAACTGTCACCGAACACCTTGTGGCCGCGAATCTAAAAGGGCATGACAGCCACGGCGTGGGGATGTTGCCACATTATGTGGCGTTCATCGAGAAAGGCATCATGCACCCGAATACACCAGCGCGTTTAGTGCGTGACGGTGGGGCGGTGCTGCAATTTACTGGCGATCGCGGTTTTGGCCAGCGTACGGGTAAAGAAGCGATGCAGGCGGCTATTGAGCGAGTGAAAACGACGGGCGTGTGTTTAATGACGCTATCGTCTACCTGTCATTTGGGACGTATCGGCACCTATGGAGAAATGGCAGCGGACGCTGGGCTCGTGTCGATACACTTCGTCAACGTTAACGATCTCGACCCGATTGTGGCTCCCTGGTGTGGCAGCGAAGCTCGTTTCGGGACGAACCCTATCTGCATTGCATTCCCGCCAACGGAGCATAACGCGGCCTTTGTTCTGGATTTCGCCACCAGCGTGGTTGCGCTGGGGAAAACCCGTGTCGCGTATCTGGCGGGCAAAACGTTTGATGAAGAGGTCATGCTGGATTGTCACGGTGTTTCCACGAACGATCCGAAAGTCATGTGGGAAGGCGAAAAGCACGGTGCCTTGAAACCCATTGCGAAGCATAAAGGCGGCGGGTTGATTTTAGCGGCTGAAATGCTGGCAGGGCTGTTATCTGGTGGAGGAACCATTCAACCGGAGAACGCGCGTCAGGGGGCGATAGTGAATAACATGACGACGATTGTTATCGATCCCGCCAGTATGGTGTCTATGGCGTGGTTGCAGAAAGAATATGATGCGATGCTGGACTACGTTCGCTCTTCAACAGCTCCCGATCCGGCACAGCCTATTTTAATCGCTGGTGAACCGGAGCGTATTTCGCAGGCACAGCGTCGTGCAGACGGTATTGACTTGTCCGATCAGGAGTGGCAGAAAATCGTGGAAGCAGGGATCGCTTTGGGGATGAATCCAGCCGAGTTCACGTTAATAGCATAATATTATTCAGGAGAAGACAATAATCGGGAGACGAAACGGATGCGGGGATGGGGAATAGTTGTGATGATACTCGGGGCGCTGGTGGCTCTGGCTCCCTGGATCCAACGTCAACTCCCGCCTGGCTACGATCCTTTTTCTCCGCTGTCCGTTGATGACCCACCCACGTTTATAACTCGGCTGAAAATGAAGTCTGTCGCCAGCGATCCTGAGGCTTGTCTGGCGGTATTAAAGCAGGCGCAGGAAAACGGGCGGCTACGATTCTCCGAGGCCAATGATATCAGTGGGCAATGTCCGGTAGTGTCGCCCGTCCGGATACAAAGTTTTGGTGCGGTCACACTCAGTTCCAGTTTTCTTGCCAGTTGCCCGCTGGCGCTGAGTAGCACCATGTTTGTGGCACAGGTCGCGGTGCCGCAGGCGCAGTCACTTGGCACGTCGCTGACGCGTATCGATCATATGGGTAGCTACGCCTGTCGCAATATCTACCATCGACCGGAAGGGCGTTTGAGTGAGCATGCAACGGCGGACGCGTGGGATATTGCCGCGTTTCGTCTCTCTGACGGTCGGCAGGTTAGCGTCCTGAATCAGTGGTCGGCAACGGACGAACGCGGCAGCTATTTGCGTACCACGTTCAGGGAAAGCTGTCGCTTTTTCGGTAATTCGCTGGGGCCGGAATATAACGCCGCACATGCTAATCACTTTCACTTTGGCATGCGAGGTTTTGGCGTGTGTCGATGAAAATACTCAGGTGAGAAAACTAGAAATCAGCGTATTCCTGAGCGGGGATCCAGAAGCCGTCAATATAGTCTTCGATGGGGAAGCAGCCCGCGCGGCGTAGGCGCTGTTCGTCCATCGCTTGCAGACACTGCGCTTCGGTGTTGTAGGCCCCGACGACCACATCGTCACAGCCATGCCCGAGATAACAAACAAATATCACTAATGCAAACATGCCGTTCTCCAGACATTACCGATTTTCTCTATCTGTCAGGATAATTGTAGATGAAAATCAGTGAGGAAAGGCAGAACGGGCGGTTCATCAGGTGGTTTTATCGCCACCTGATGCAGAAACCGCATTTATTCTTTAGAAAGAGGCTGAGCGGAGGTCGCGCCATCCCGCACCAAATCGCGCGGCAGATTGTTTTTTATCCGGCTACTGATACGTTTGGCCAGGCCGACAGGCGTGTTCTGGTAGGTTAAAATGAGCTCATCCGCAGCAGGAAGCGGTTCTGGATAGCTGTCTTTCCCCTGAAACCACTCACAGGCGATGCGATCGGTCAGCGCGTAGGCATTCTTCGCGTTCGGATCGGCCAGCGCAACAATGGCTTCATGTTGCCAGCGGAAACCTTTAGGGAAGCGTTCAGCGAGTTTAATGCCAATTCGTGAGAATTTGATATTGCCAAAAGCAGACGTCAGCGCCGCAGGGAAGAGCCAGATCTCGCTATCACGCTGCCACAGCTGAAGTAACGTCTCATCCCAGTGAATACCCTGTTTGCTTGCCGCCTGTTTGAGTACTGCAGAATCTTTGGGCGGCATCGGAGAGAACGGGAATTTACCCACTTTATAGCCAGGCCGTGGCAGCGGCGGTATGCTGGCGGTTTTCCGCAAACGGGCAACAAAGAAGCCTTCGCTGTCATAAATCTGTGGGAAGACGTGCAGGAAGCCTTCTTCGGTTGTCGCGTGTTCGGCGTCGGTGAAGAGAGCGTGTAACGATTCAAATTCGCACGCATCAGGAAACTGTGTCTGTAACCAATGGCAAACCTGCTGATTTTCCTGCCTATTTAGCGTACAGGTGGAGTAAATCATCACGCCGCCAGGCTTCAGTGCATGGAACGCGCTCAGAATCAGATCACGCTGTGTGGCCGCAATATCGGTAATGCTCTCCTGCGACCAGTGGCTCATCGCAGCAGGATCCTTACGCACCACGCCTTCACCCGAGCACGGGGCATCCAGCAGAATCGCATCAAAATACTCCGGCAGCGCCGCGCCGAAAACTCGCCCGTCGAAGTGTGTAATCGCGGTATTGCTGACGCCGCAGCGGCTGATGTTGGCATGCAACACTTTTACCCGGCTGGCTGAATACTCATTGGCGACGATAGCCCCTTCGTTATTCAATCTGGCCGCGATCTGCGTTGTTTTAGAACCCGGAGCGGCCGCGACGTCCAAAACCGTATCCAGCGCATCGTTGCGATGGAACAGGGCGCTGACGGGCAGCATCGAACTGGCTTCCTGAATATAAAACAGCCCGCTCAGGTGCTCCAGCGTATTGCCTAGCCGCGTGTTCTCTTCTTCCGCATTCAGCAGCCAGAAACCTTCCTGACACCAGGGAATCGGCTCAAGCTGCCAGCCATAAGGCTGTACAAGCTCAAGAAAGGCATCGACGCTGATTTTTAACGTATTCACGCGGATGCTCCGACGCAGCGGACGCTGGCAGGCGGCAATAAAATCCTCCATCGAAAGGGATGAAGGCATGATGTCCCGCATAGTGTCGAGAAATTCAGCAGGCAGGCTGGCTGGGGTAAATTTTGCCACGGCGTGGTTCCGTACAGGTTATTCAGTAAAACGAGGGGAAGAAGCGGCGAAGTGTAGCACGGATCTTTCATACATCATGTGAAAACGACGAGACGGCGCGTGAAAACGGCAGGGCGACGATAGGGTCGCCCTGTCCGGTGATGAGTTTAATTATTGGGAGTTGGAATCGCCGTTCCCCATTGTCGCCACTCTTTGGGCTCTTCGTTCCTCAGCAGGAAATGCTTTCCTTCCTGTGCTTTGGGGGCGAGTGGCGTACTGGGTGGCGTGGCAAACGCGATACCGCCGCGAATGAACTGCTGGAAGGTTCCACTCTTGATGACGCCGCCCGTCAGGCCGAATTCCAGGTTGTAACCCGAAGCCAGCCAGAAGACAGAATTGTCGCGCACCAGATGCTGATAACGTTTGCTGATGCGCAGCGACACGGCGATACGGTCGGAAAGCGTGCCCAGCGATAGCCCGGTTACCGTACCGACTTCAATGCCGCGGAACAGCACCGGCGTACCAACCTGCAACGCGCCGGCTTCCGGTGCATCAACGCTGATATTCAAGCCGTCCTGATAGCGAGAATCAGAGATGGTGGCCTGCTGCAGCTCAAAACTCCGCGTTACGCTGCCGTTACCCGGTTCGACGTTAATATAAGGCTGGAATAGCGTCTCCAGATGATTCACTCCGGCAGCGGAAATTTCTGGCGTGACGACGGAAAAACGCGTCCCGGAACGGGCGAAATTACGCACGTATTCAGGGTAGAGGACAGCCTGCACCAGCACTTCATTACGCTGCTCGGACAGTTTCAGCGAATCCAACTGGCCGATATCGATTCCCAGATAGCGGATCGGCATGCCCGGCGCGAGTTTGCTGGCATCGTAGGTGCGTAGAATGATGCGGCTCCCCACGGCGCGTGCCGATGTTTCGTTGTTATACAGAACGCGTTTGCCACCTTTAATTTCCGGTGCGCCCTCCAGATTATCAAAACTGATCGCCCCTTTAAGCGCCCGGTTCAGCGGAGAAGCCTGCACGGTCAGGCCCGACGTATTCAACTGCACCCGGGCCCCGCCTTCTGCCCAAAACACGCTGTTTTCCGTCAGTAGCTTGCGGTGTTCGGGACGAATATAAACGTCAACCTCGAAGGTATCCGCTTTCGGCCGCACCCGCATGATTTCGCCTACCTGGAATTTACGGTACAGCACGATGGAGCCATCCTGAATATCCGGCAGGCTGTCAGTCACTAAGGTGAGAGTCGGGGAAGGCGTGGCACCGCGAATGCCTTCTTCGGCTTTTTCGAGATCGCTGAACAGCGGGTAACGCGTCTGAACGTCGCCTTTGCTGCCCGGTAAAACCTGAATACCACCGCTGACCCACTCTTGTGCGCTGGCACCCAGCACCTGAATCCCATCCAGCCCCATCTTCACATTCACTCGGCTGTTCACGATGAATTTGCTGTCGCGATGTAATAGCTGGCGATATCGCGGCTCGATCACCAAAAGGAAGCTGACACCTTGTTCGTCCAGCGTACGTTTGACGACCTGACCGACCTGCACGCCGTGCAGCAGCACGGGTTGGCCGCTATCAATGCCATAACTTTGTGCTGCCGTGAGCTGAATAGAAAGCGCGCCGGGCTGAGTGAGCTGCTGTTGTCCGCTATCCAGTACGTCAAAGTGCTGGCGCGGTTCGCCTTCACCGGGGATGAGCGTCAGCGTTGGGCCGCTCAGCAGACGTGAAACATTCAGGTCGCTGAGTGAAAGCTGGGGCTTACTGAGTTCGATACGCGTGCCTTCCCGCATCAGAGAAACCACGGAAGGATCGATGATGAGCTCTCCGCTGACTTTGCCGTTGTCTGGGTTCAACATGATTTTATTTAGCGTGCCGACTTCCAATCCCTGATACATCAGCGGGGTGCGCCCTTCGGATAGGCTGTCGCCGGAAGGCAAATCCAGCGTGATTTTCACACCACGCTGGCTTTGTGCCAGATCGGGATAGAGGCGGTAGGATTGTTCGGCTCCCGCATTCTCGCTCTCCTCCGGTGAATCGAACGCGATCGCGCCGTTAACCAGCGCCGCCAGATTCTCCATCTCAATTTTTGCGCCGCTGACGCTAATGTCCGCATTAAAGCCAGACACATTCCAGAAACGGCTATTTTTCTTCACCAGATGGGTAAAGCGGCGTTCAACCAGCACGTCAATCATCACACCGTGGCTATCCTGGGAAACGGTGTAATCGTAGACTTTCCCCACCGGGATTTTTCGGTAGTAAACCAGCGAACCGGTATTCAGTGAGCCGAGATCGTCGGCATGGAGATGAATCAGCAGTTCCCCGGTATTCACGCGGTATTTAGGCTGTGTATCCAGCGCGGAAAAGTGTTCTTGCGGATCGCCGGAGCCGGGCATCATACCGATGTAGTTACCCCCCACCAGCGCATCCAGCCCTGACACCCCAGCGAGAGAGGCTTTCGGGGTAACCAGCCAGAACTGCGTGCCGCTGCGCAACGCTTCCTTCATATCGCTTTTGATACTTGCTTCGACCTGAATGGTACGCAGGTCTTCACTCAGCTTGATATTTTGCACGGTACCGACTTCGACCCCCTGGTAGCGCACGGGCGTACGCCCAGCGACAATACCATCAGCGGAGACAAAATCGATGGTGACCGTTGCGCCGCGCTCCTGCTGATTGGTGTGAATCAGCCAGCCAGCAATCATCAGCGCAATCAGCGGCAGCAGCCAAAATGGCGACAGGCGACGCTTGTTCTTCACGGTAGCTTCAGTTGGTGTCCCAGGCGTATTATCTTGCATTATTATTCCACATCAGTGTTATCCCACATCAGTCGGCTATCCAGCCATTCAACGGCAAGGATAGTGAGAATCACCGCTGCGCCAAAGTAAAAGGCAGCAGGCCCCATGGTGAAAGCGAGTAATTGATCGCGGTTGACGAGCGACATCGTCAGAGCAATCACAAATAAATCGAGCATGGACCAGCGACCGATCCAACGGATAACGCGCAGCATCTTCATGCGCATCATTATGTTGCCTTCCGAACGAAGATGGATACTCACCAGCAGTCCGAACAGCACAATAACCTTAGTAAACGGCACCAGAATACTGGCAATAAAGACCACCAGCGCAATCGGAACATTGCCTGACGCCAGCGAAAGAATACCGGAAAAAATCGTGTCCTCCGTACGCGCACCGTTGACATAAATAATTGATATGGGCAACAGGTTAGCGGGGATCAGTAAAATTATAGAAGCAATGAGCGCAGCCCAGGATTTTTGCAGGCTTTGCCGCTGGCGCAAGCGAAGCGGAATATGGCACCGGGGGCAACGACCCCGGTTGTCGGGTGAACTGGTGAAGTGGCAGGAAAGGCAGATTCGATAGCGATCCGGCGCAATCAACGGCCTCATGCGCGGATAAAACCGCTGCCAAAGCTGGTCGGTATTTAAGTGAATCAGCGTCAACAGGCTTAAGGTCATCAGTGCCAGAAAGGCGACCAGTCCGATTCCCGCCTGAACATCCGCAAATTCACGGACTTTGATTGCGGCAACGGCCATGCCGACCAGATAGATATCCAGCATCATCCATTCTTTTAGCCGTTGCAACATGAGCAGGATGGGCCGCAGATTCATCCCGATTCGGGGAGCAAAGAACAGATATAACAGAGAAAAAACCAGCGTGAGCGGGGCGCCAACGGTACAGAAGGCGACCATACTTGCCGTGAGCGGGTGCCCTTGACGAGTGATTTGCCAAATGCCTTCAAACAGGCTGGCATTGATGGTGACGCCCAACAGCCGAATACTGATCAACGGTTCAGTGAAGGCGAACGGCATCAGTACCAGCATGGCGACAGCCATCGCAGCAAGACGAGAAATGTTCCAATCTCGGCCTGAGCTGACTTTGGCATCGCAGCGTGGACAATTCGCCGTCTGAGTTCGTTTCAACTGCGGTAGCGCAAAAAAGGCATCGCATTCAGGGCAGCGGTGATAGCGATCGATCGCAGATACGGTACTTTTCGATCCCTCGGTTAACGGTGGCCGGGGAGACGGAAACGGCGCAGGGCTGGTTATACTCTGTATTTTCATCTTTCCTGCGATCCGATAGAAGGTGGTAAGTCCCGTTATATTCACGATAGATAACGTATTCACAGCTATTCAGTGTAACTGAAGGCTCACTGAATGATAAATTCATAATAAGGCTCTGATCTCTGCCCGATATTATTTTACAGGTGGAAATAGCATGATATGCACGACAGCGGTACAGTAAAGTAGATGATTCTTCGCGCGAAGGCGCTAATCTTATGGCATTCTGTAACCGATGCTAATGCAGTCTGTATGGAAACGGTTCGCACTGTTTTGAAAAGACAACGATATACTTTATGAATAAGCAAGTATGAATAAACAAGAATTTTATCAGGATCTCATTCGCGACATGTCATCGCTCATCGCGGATGAAAACCGTTTTATTACGATTTTATCAAACAGCAGTGCGCTGCTGTTTGAGCGTTTGGATGGGGTTAACTGGGCAGGGTTTTACCTGTTGGATAACGACACGCTTTTCCTGGGACCGTTTCAGGGCAAGGTTGCTTGTGTGCGTATTCCGGTTGGCAAAGGTGTATGCGGTGCGGCGATAGCTGAAAATCGCATTCAGCGCGTGGATGATGTCCACGCGTTCCCTGGTCATATCGCCTGTGATGCCGCGAGTAATGCTGAAATTGTGCTACCGCTTGTCGTTAACGGGCAACCGATTGGCGTTCTGGATATTGACAGTACCCTTTATCAGCGTTTTGACGCAGATGATGAAGAAGGGCTGAAGGCCGTGGTGAGCGTACTTTGTGCTCAACTGGAAGCGAGCGATGTGATGACATTCATCAATTCTCTCACGTTGAGACAAGGTTAACGTGGCAATTGCCGATGGCGTCATTATAATGACGCCTGTTCATGCCTGCGCCGGTTGGCAAACCCGTTGTAATCAGGAAATTTCATGGAAAATCAACCTAAGTTGAACAGTAGTAAAGAAGTCATTGCCTTTTTGGCAGAGCGGTTCCCGCTTTGTTTCACCACCGAAGGTGAAACTCGTCCGTTAAAGATCGGTATTTTTCAGGATCTTGTTGAGCGTGTGCCGGAGTCCGATAACGTCAGTAAGACGCAATTACGCTCTGCGCTGCGTCTCTATACCTCAAGCTGGCGGTATCTGTACGGTGTAAAATTGGGTGCCCAACGTGTGGATCTGGATGGTAATCCATGCGGTGAGTTGGAACAGCAGCATGTCGATCATGCTCGTCAGCAATTGGAAGAAGCGAAAGCGCGAGTTCAGGCTCAGCGTGCTGAGCAACAGGCGAAAAAACGTGAAGCAGCCGGAGAATCGGCAGAAGCAGCGCGTACCCCTCGTCCCGCTCAGAAACGTGCGCCGCGCCGCGATGCTTCAAACAATGCATCTCGAAACAATGCGTCTCAAAACAATGCATCTCGAAACAACGCACCGCGTAATCCACGTCAGCCTTCTTCCGGCCAATCGCAGTCCTCTTCTCAGCAATCCGCGAATGCTCAGTCTCGTCAGGCAAAGCCTGCCAGCAATGAGCGTCAACGGGTCGCGGTTACAGATGTTTCCAAACTGCAAATCGGTCAGGAAATCAAAGTCAGAGCCGGCAAAGACGCCATGGATGCCACCGTGCTTGAAATTGCCAAAGGCGAAGTCAGAGTACAATTGGCTTCTGGACTGGCAATGATTGTACGCGCAGAACACTTGCAGTTCTGATACGGAGGCCAACCTGGGCATGAACAACTTAGTCAAAATAACCGCCATCGCAGGTTTACTGCTGGCGGGCTCCAGTTTTGCAAATGAAAACATTACGCGTGTTGAACAGATTCCTCAGCTACATCAGGAGCCTCAGCACGCGACCGTTAGCGACAGGGTGGCCTCACGTTTCCTGCGTTCGCACTATCGCCAGTTTATGCTGGATGCGCAGTTCTCTGAGAAAATTTTTAACCGCTACCTCAATATGCTGGACTACAGCCACAACGTGCTGTTGGCCTCTGATGTGGCACAATTTTCCGGGCAAAAAGCCCAGTTGGGCGACGCGCTGAAATCCGGCCAACTGGATGTTCCGTACGCGTTGTACAATCTGGCGCAGAAGCGTCGGTTTGAACGTTTTCAATATGCACTGTCGCTGCTGGATAAACCGGTCGATCTGACGGGCAATGAGACGTTTGAGCTCGATCGCAGCAAAGCCCCTTGGCCGCAGAACGTGGGTGAACTTAACCGCCTGTGGGATGCCAAGGTAAAATATGACTGGCTCAGCCTGAAGCTGACCGGCAAAGATGATAAAGACATCAAAGAGACGCTGACTAAGCGTTATCAGTTTGCGATTCGCCGTCTGGCGCAAAGCAACAGCGAAGATGTTTTCCAACTCGTCATGAACGCCTTTGCGCGTGAAATTGACCCGCATACCAGCTACCTGTCACCGCGTAACACTGAGCAATTCAATACCGAAATGAGCCTGTCGCTCGAAGGGATTGGTGCGGTGTTACAGATGGATGACGACTACACCATGATTAATTCTATGGTGCCCGGTGGTCCGGCAGCGAAAAGCAAAAACATTACCGTCGGTGACCGCGTGGTTGGCGTAGGCCAAAGTGGTAAGCCAATGGTGGATGTTATCGGTTGGCGTCTGGATGATGTCGTTGCGCTGATTAAAGGGCCGAAAGGCAGTAAGGTGCGTCTGGAGATTCTTCCTGCTGGCAAAGGGACGAAAACCCGCATTGTCACGCTGACGCGTGAACGCATTCGCCTTGAAGACCGCGCGGTCAAAATGTCCGTCAAGACGGTCGGCAAGGATAAAGTCGGCGTGCTGGACATCCCCGGTTTCTATGTCGGCCTGACGGATGACGTGAAAGTTCAGCTCCAGAAGCTGGAAAAACAGAACGTCAGCAGCATTGTGATTGACTTACGTACTAACGGCGGCGGTGCGCTGACGGAAGCGGTAGGGCTTTCCGGTCTGTTTATCCCAGGCGGCCCTGTGGTTCAGGTGCGCGATAATAACGGCAAAGTGCGTGAAGACAGCGACACTGACGGCATTGTGTATTACAAAGGCCCGCTGGTGGTGTTGGTAGACCGTTTCAGTGCTTCTGCTTCCGAGATCTTCGCGGCGGCAATGCAGGATTATGGCCGTGCCTTGATCGTGGGTGAACCGACATTTGGTAAAGGCACCGTGCAGCAGTATCGCTCTCTGAATCGGATTTACGATCAGATGCTGCGTCCTGACTGGCCAGCGCTGGGTTCTGTGCAATATACGATTCAGAAGTTCTATCGTATTGACGGCGGCAGTACACAGATGAAAGGCGTGACGCCTGACGTGATGATGCCAACCGGCACGGAAACGGTAGATACCGGTGAGAAGTTTGAAGATAACGCGCTACCGTGGGACAGCATCAAAGCGGCGAACTACACGAAGAGCGGCGATCTGAAGGCACTGATTAGCAAACTGAATGAACATCATCAGGAGCGTATCGCCAAAGATCCTGAGTTCCAGTATGTCGCGCAAGATATTGCCCGCTACAACGCGCTGAAGGATAAGCGCAACATCGTGTCGCTCAATCTTGCCCAGCGTGAGAAAGAGAATGACGATGATGAAGCGATGCGTCTGAAGCGGATTAACGATCGACTGGCGAGAGAAGGTAAAAAACCGCTCAAATCGTTGGAAGATCTGCCGAAGGACTATCAGGCACCCGATCCTTATCTGGATGAAACGGTGAAAATCGCTAACGATTTGGCACAGGAACAGAAAGAATAAATAGTAATTCGCTAAAATCGTTCCGATAATTAAACGCCCTGTCTGGTTTATCCAACAGGGCGTTTTTTTAACTTTCGTTGAGCGTTTTGGGATGAAAGCGCGGAGCTGTAGATGACGATTAACGAATCTTGGTTGGCGAACAGCCAAAACGGGTTTTAAACCGTTCGGAAAAACGCGCTGAGGATTTATACCCGCAGGCTTCGGCCAGACGCTGCATACTCCATGATGTCGTCTGTACCAGCATCATCGCGTGTTGCATGCGCGTCTCCAGCAACAATACTTCAAAGCGTGTCTGCTCGGCGGATAACCTCCGTCGCAGCGTAGCCTCGCTCATCGCCAGCAGGCGACCCGCAGACTGTGCGGTCCAGTGTCGTTCTGGCTCTTCACTGATAAGCGCACGCAGCTGTGCCGTAACGCCGGGCTGTGGAGGTGCACCAAAACGATATCCCCGTTCCGACAGCGCCAGCAGCATATCCATTAGCCGCAGTTCTAGACGCGATTCATTAAGTGCGTTGCCCGTAATCCCCTCAACCAGATACTGCAATGTGTGGGTGAGATCGTCATCCAACGCGAGGGTAGTGAAGGGACGCGGATGATGTGCAGGAGCCAATTGCTCAGGGTAGCGGTGATAAAACCGCGCCAGAAGCGTGGATGAAAACGTCAGAAAGATCGACCGGAAAGCGGGGTCATGGCCGCCGGGCGTTTTCGTCAGATCGGCGCTTGCGTCAGGCGTAATCAGACAAAGCTGAGACGGCGTGTCGACAACCGACGTTTCGTTCTGTTCAAGAAGGGTTAATCGGCCAGAGAGAACCAGCAGAAGTGTGGCCTCATAAAAATGGAAACGCGTTGTCTGCTGTGCCGTGCGTAAGTGAGGCTGAGCTAGCGCACACAGGCCATACCGCTGTAGCGGCTGGCCTGACGGCAATGTCCAATCCGCCTCTGTACTAAGAGACGGAGAAGCAGGGCGTAAAGCGGTCACGCCCATGGCCGGTTATTCTTATAACGAGTCATGATCATAACGTATGAGTATCACAACAATTTATTATCAAAATAATGCGGGATTCAGCGTATACAGCCCGGTAAGTGTCGCTTTTGCCAATACTGGCGCGTTAGCCAGCGCGGCGCGGACATTCGCTCCGTTAAGTTCACCTTCTATCGTTAAAGCAGGCGTCGCGAGAGCGTAAAGTGTGAAGATGTAATGATGGACGATCGCATCGTTCCACGGTGGGCAAGGACCATCATAGCCATAGTAGGTGCCTTTCATCTGTTCGTCCGTGGCGAACCAGCCCGTGTAATCATTGATACCGTGCCGGAGTCCGGTCGGTGCATTCGGACCTGCTTTCCCACGCGGTGTGATGCCAGTGGAATGCGAAGCGGCAGGAATTTCATTGATGCTGGCTGGAATGTCCAGCAATAACCAATGGTAGAAATCGACGCGCGGCAGAGCGGCGCTAACCTCGCGGCCTTCCTGATTCACATCGTCACCGCGGCTGGGCACATCTGGGTCGTGGCAGACCAACACGAAAGACTGTGTCCCTTCGGGCGCGCCGTTCCAGGCAAGGTGGGGGTTGTGGTTAGAAGACAGCGTAATGTGGCTCGTTGCGTCCGGTACGGCAAAGGCAAATTCGCCTGGGATAGTGTCGCCGTCCTGAAAACTGTGGCTGGAGAGTTGCAGCATGGTGGTGTTCCTATCGTGATTCCGGTGGGTGTGGAATCATTATAGAAGAAGCGGAGCGTAATTATTTTCCTAATGCCGTCAGGATAATGCTTTTAGCTGTCAATTTGATAGGTTGTGATGTTATGGCCTGCCAAGTGATGTAAAAACGGCTTCCCATAAGAGAAGCCGTCGTGGCGTAGTCGATGTGCATCGCGATATCTCGCGATTAACGACCCGCTTTTAGTTGCTGGAAGTAGGTTTCATACAGCGTGCTGGCGCTGCCAACGTCGTTCTGCCATTCGCCTTTCGCGATGGTTTCATCATCCGGGTACAACGTTTTGTCCCCTGACACTTCCGGCGGCAGTAACTTTTTCGCCGCCAGGTTAGGCGTCGGATAACCGATCGTTTCCGCGACCTGTGCCGCGACTTCCGGGCGCAGCAGGAAGTCGATCAGCTTCATCGCACCGTCAACGTTTTTGGCATTGGCCGGAATCGCCAGACTGTCCATCCAGAAGATGCCGCCTTCTTTGGGCCAAATGACATCCAGCGGAGTACCGGCCTGACGCGCCACGTAGGCAGAACCATTCCACACCATACCCAGATTGACTTCACCTTCGATGAACGGGTTGCCGGGGTTGTCTGAGTTGAACGTCAGCACGTTCGGCATCAGAGCTTGCAGCTCTTTATAGGCTGCTTCAATCTCTTTGGGATCGGTGGTATTTGCGGAGTAACCCAGTTTACGCAGGGCGATTTGGAACACCTCACGCGCGTCATCGGTCAGCAGCAGGCTGTTCTTGTACTTTGTATCCCACAGATCGGCCCAACTGGTGACGCTGGCGGGGTCAATCATTTCATGATTAATACCAATCGCCGTGGCACCCCAGATATAGGGAATGGAGTAGTCATTGTTCGGATCGAAGGATTTGTGCAACAGATTCGGATCGAGGTTGTGGAAGTTGCTGAGCTTGCTGGTATCAATCTTTTGCAACATGCCTTCTTTGCTCATCTTGGAGATGAAATACGTTGAAGGCACGACCAAATCGTAAGCGCTATCCTTATAGGTCTTCAGCTTGGCGTACATACTCTCGTTGGATTCATAGGTGGAGTAAATCACCTTGATGCCCGTTTCTTTCGTGAACTGTTCCAAGAGGCCCGGCGGCACGTATTCGGTCCAGTTATAGAAATAGAGTGTTTTGCCATCGTCGGCGTTGGCGGTGCTGATGCCAAACGCCATCGCGCAGGCTGCCAGTAGGTGTGGCCACTTTTTCATTATGTTTACCTCCTTACGAGTCCCAAAGGAAATACCCGCCTGGAATAGGTTCTTACAGGCAGATATGAAAATAACAGTATTCATCGTGCTTGCCGCTACCTTACTTTCCGGTGCGGTCGCGTAAAATCAGCTGGCTACTGAGCACCAGCACCAGCGACAGAATGAGCAAAATCGTTGCCAGCGCGTTGACTTCCGGGGATACGCCGACTTTCACCATCGAGTAAATCTTCAACGGCAGAATCTCATACGCGGGCCCGGTGACAAATGAGGACACCACCACGTCATCCATCGACAGCGTAAAACTGAGCAGCCAACTGGCAGCGACTGCCGGCATAGCCAGCGGCAGAATGATTTTGCGTAGAATAATCACTTCGCTGGCACCTAAATCACGCGCGGCTTCCAACATCCGCACGTCAAAGCCTTTCAGGCGCGAATAGACGGTCACTACCACAAACGGCAGGCAGAACGTGATATGGGAAAACAGCAGCGACCAGAATCCGAGCGAGATGCCCAGCAGCATAAAGAGCACTAGCAGCGAAATTGCCATCACGATATCCGGCGACATCATCACCACGAACAGCATGCCTCCGACAAAAGGCTTGCCGCGAAAGCGGTAGCGATACAGTGCCACCGCCGTCAGAGATCCAATCAGCGTGGCGAACGTCGCAGAGAAAACGGCCATCGTCAGTGAGTGCTGTGCCGCCTGAAGCAGGCTGTCGTTGTTGATCAGCAGCCGATACCAGTCCAGCGTAAATCCCTGCCAGTTGATGCCGAAACGTGCCTGATTAAACGAGTTCACGATCAGAATAATGATCGGGATGTACAGGTAAGCGTAAATGATGAACATGAATCCACCGCGGATTAAGCGTCCGGTCATTCCAGCTCTCCCTTTTTATTCAGCAGGCGGGCTGTGCGGTAGTAGATAAACAGCAGCACGCCCATGACCAGCGTCAGGCAGATGCTGGTGGCCGCACCAAACGGCCAGTCGCGGATATTAAGGAACTGGCTTTTAATGACGTTACCGATCAGCAAATTCTTGGCTCCGCCCATCAGATCGGCAACGAAGAACAAGCCCATGGCAGGCAGCAGCACCAGCAGGCAGCCAGCAATAATCCCCGGCATGGTCAGCGGGGTCACCACGCGAATGAAGGTTTGCCATTTATTGGCTCCCAGATCGCGGGCGGCCTCAAGGTAGGATTTATCGAGCTTCTCAATACTGGAGTAGAGCGGTAGCACCATGAACGGCAGCAGGATATAAATCAGGCCGAGAATCACCGCTTCGGAGGTGTACATAATCCGCAGCGGCGTATCGATAAAGCCCGTCCAGAGCAGAAATTCATTCAGATGACCGCGTGTACTCAGAAAGATTTTCAGCCCGTAAATGCGGATCAGCGAGTTGGTCCAAAACGGCACAATCAGCAGAAATAGCATCAGTGGCTGAATTTTTTTCGGTAAGCGCGCCAGAATAAAGGCAAACGGATAGCCCAGCAGCAGACAGCAAAGCGTGGCGATAACCGCCATGTTCAGCGAATGCAGTAACACAGACGCGTAAAGCGGATCGGCCAGTCGCGTATAGTTTTCCAGCGTAAAGACCAGACTGACGAAATGGGTGTCATCGCGTGTCAGAAAACTGGTTCCGATGATCATCAGGTTGGGCAGGAAAACAAACAGCACCAGCCAGGCAACGATGAGTGTGATAATGATGTTTTGAAAGCGTTTACGCGACTTCTTCATCGTGCAGGACTACCTCCCAACTTTCCACCCAGGTGACGTCTACTTTCTGGTTGAGTGAATGGTCGAAGTCGGGATCGTCTTCGTTAAAGAACTCGCTGACCATGACCATCTTGCCGTTTTCCAGTTCAATGTTGGATTCCAGCGTCATGCCTTTATAGTTGCGCTCGCGCACGTAGCCCACCATGCCTTCCGTCTGCATGCCGTCGCCCAGCTCTTCGACGCGTAAATCTTCCGGCCGCAGCAGTACGTTGAGGTGTTGGCCGACAGTGACCGGAAAGCTGACGGTGATAACGCATTCGTGGCCTTCGACCTGAGCACGCACCCGCTGTTCGTCCAACTGCTCCAGCACTACGGCATCAAAGATATTGATTTCACCGATAAAGCTGGCGACAAACAGATTTTTCGGCTCTTCGTAGATTTCACGCGGCGTACCGTCTTGCTCGATGCGTCCATCACGCATCACGACGATGCGATCAGACATGGTCAGTGCTTCTTCCTGATCGTGCGTGACGAAAATAAAGGTGATACCTAGCTTACGCTGTAGTGCCTTAAGTTCGTTCTGCATCTGCTTACGCAGCTTATAATCGAGCGCGGACAGGGATTCATCCAGCAACAGAACTTTCGGCTGATTGACGACGGCGCGGGCGATGGCTACGCGCTGCTGCTGGCCGCCGGAAAGCTGGTGCGGGCGACGCTGTGCCAGCTCCTCTAGCTGCACCATTTTCAGCGCGTCAATCACGCGTGGCGCAATCTCCGCGGCAGGCGTTTTCTGCATGCGCAGGCCGAATGCCACGTTCTCAAACACGCTGAGGTGAGGAAACAGGGCGTAACTTTGAAATACGGTATTAACGTGCCGTTGCTCGGCGGGCTGGTGGGTAATGTCCTGCTTTTCCAGCATGACGTTGCCGCTATCGACCGTTTCCAGGCCGGCAATCAGACGTAGTACGGTGGTCTTGCCGCAGCCGGATGGCCCGAGGATCGTCAGAAACTCACCGTTATTAATGGTGAGATTAAAATGTGAAATGATGTCTTTGCCATCAAAGCCTTTATGGACGTTGAGCAATTCAACGACCGGCACAGTCAGGGAGTTTTCTTTCATTAAGGTCTAGCTCTATGTCCTGATTTGGCCGATTAACGGTATGTCCGTTGCGATCGTACCAAGGGTTATCACCTTTCAGCCAGCGTGCGCAGTTAAGGGCGGCATTTTACGGGAAACGTTGCCTGACGCCAACTTGTGTGACCCACTTACTGCCGATTGATGGCGATTAAGCTAATGAATGAGGGAGTATGTTTCCTGATTGTTACCTGATTTGGGCATTCTTCGTGACGTGGTCACCGCTTTTTGGCCTGAATTCTGGTCTGCCGATTTGTTAAATCGGAAAAAAACTGACCTGACGCAATATTTACCGTGGTAGCCCTATCCATAATGCCTTTCAGGGTTCAGGGGGTATAAATAAGATGGATAAATTACTCGACAGATTTTTGAATTACGTTTCGTTTGATACACAGTCTAAATCCGGCGTTCGGCAGGTGCCGAGCACCGACGGTCAGTTGAAACTGGCGCGTGCGTTGCAGCAGGAACTGCTCGAACTGGGGTTTGAGCAAATCACGCTGAGTAAGCAGGGCTGCCTGATGGCGACGCTCCCTGCAAACGTTGCCTGGCCCGTTCCGGCCATCGGTTTTGTTTCACATATGGATACGTCACCGGACTTTAGCGGCAAGAATGTTAATCCGCAGATTCTGGAAAACTACCGCGGCGGCGATATTGCCTTGGGCGTGGGGGATGAAGTGCTGTCACCCGTGATGTTCCCGGTATTACACCAATTACTTGGGCACACGCTGATTACCACAGACGGCAAAACGCTGCTGGGGGCGGATGATAAAGCGGGGATCGCGGAAATTATTACCGCGCTGGTGCGTCTAAAGACAAGCCAGTTACCGCACGGCGATATTCGTATTGCCTTTACGCCGGATGAAGAAATTGGCAAGGGCGCGCAATTTTTTGATGTCAAAGCGTTTAACGCGCAGTGGGCCTATACCGTGGACGGCGGTGGTGTCGGCGAGTTGGAGTATGAGAATTTTAATGCCGCCTCGGTTCACGTGAAAATCGTGGGCAACAATGTGCATCCCGGCAGCGCCAAAGGCGTGATGGTGAATGCACTGACATTGGCTTCTCGCTATCACCAGCAGGTGCCAGAGAGTCAATCGCCGGAGCAGACGGACGGCTATCAGGGGTTCTATCATCTTCACACAATGAAAGGCTCTGTGGAGCGCGCAGACTTGCATTACATCGTCCGGGATTTTGACCGCAACGGTTTTGAACAGCGTAAACAGACGATGCTGGATATTGCGGAAAAGGTCGGCGCGGGGCTTCACCCGGATTGCTACATTGAAGTCACGATTACCGATACCTATTACAACATGCGTGAGCAGGTTGAGCAGCATCCGCACATTATTGCGTTGGCACAGCAGGCGATGCGGGATTGCGACATCGAGCCGAATATGAAGCCGATTCGCGGCGGCACCGACGGCGCACACCTGTCATTTCAAGGGCTACCGTGCCCGAATCTGTTTACCGGCGGCTACAACTATCATGGCAAACATGAATTTGTCACGCTGGAAGGCATGGAAAAGGCGGTGTCTGTAATTATGCGCATTGCCGAGTTGACGGCGCTGCACGCGAAGCCGTAAGCGTTGCCATTTTGCAGAGATAAAGAAGGCGGGACATTCCCGCCTTCTCTTTGACTAACCCGTATTCAAGATGGGTCTTAATCCGCGAAGTACCAGTAACCGCTGTTAATCAGAACGGTAAGCTGTGCGAGGAAAGAGGGATCTTCCAGCGCGTCGCCCAGTAGTTCTGCACCAATAGCAGGATGCTCAGCCAGCGCAAACAACGCCGCCTTGTGCGTACTGTTCACTTTTTCCCCGTTAACGAAGCAGCTATCGCCAACGCAGAGGACCCGCAGGCCGCCTAAACGACGCAGCGGTTCACCCTGTTGCAGATATTCATACACTTCGCCTGCCTGATAAGGTGGCTCCGGCGGTGAGAGATCGAGCTCGTGACGGGACTGGGAGATGAATTCACCAAACCAGTTCTGGAAATGCTCCGGCTGCTGCACCAGCTCCAGCATCATTTTTTGCAGCGCATCCAGCTCTTGCGGCAGTACGCTGGCGATATGATCGCGGGGTGGAACATCAGGGTCGCTGTAGCGATAGCTGCCGAGTTCGCGGGAAAGCACATAATCCGCAAAGCCGCTGACCAGCTCGCGAGCATTCGGCGCTCGGAAACCCACCGAGTAGTTCAGCGAGTTTTCCAGCGAATAGCCTTCGTGCGGGAAACCCGGTGGGATATAGATAATATCGCCCGGTTCCAGCTCCTCATCAATAATGGCGTCAAACGGATCGACCTGAAGCAGGTCAGGATGCGGACAGTGCTGCTTCATCGGTATTTTTTCACCGATGCGCCAGCGGCGACGCCCCGTTCCCTGAATAATGAAAACATCATACTGATCCAGATGTGGCCCTACGCCACCGCCGGGAACGGAAAATGAAATCATCAAATCATCGGTGCGCCAGTCCGGCAGTTGTCGGAAGGGCTGCATCAAGGCAGAAGAGGGTTCATGCCAGTGATCGACGGCCTGCACCAACAGCGACCAGTTACTTTCCCCCAGATGATCGTAGCTCTCGAAAGGACCGTGGCTTACCTGCCAGCGTCCGTTCTGATGGCTGACCAGACGGCTATCTACCTCGTTTTCTAACGCCAGACCAGCGAGTTCGTCGGGTGATATCGGGTCGATAAAATGCGTGAAACCGCCTTTAATCAGGAGCGGACGTTTTTGCCAGTAGTTCGCTAAAAAATCCTGCCAGTCGAGATTGAGCTGATAGTCCATACTGTTTTCCAGAAACTTGTTTTTTTGAGGAAATGACTGTTCTTGAAGATATGATTTTCCGTGAAATAATCAGTATTTTAAAACAATCAGTATTTTGGCGATAAGTATAGCGGAAGCATCGCGCGCTGTACTGTCTTTCACCCCTCATTCTGGCTCAGGTTCTGGCGGGAGAAAATAGCTTCGACTCGGGCACCGCCCAGTGCGCTGTCGCTGATGAGGATCTCACCCTGGTACTGTTCGATAATTTCGACCGCAACGGCAAGGCCGATACCTTGTCCGGGACGCATACGGTCGGCGCGCTGCCCACGCAGGAAAATCATTTCGCGCTTGCTTTCGTGGATGCCGGGGCCATCGTCATCAACAATCAGATGTAACTTGTGATCGGAGTATTGCACGCTAATTTCGACAAATTCCAGACAGTACTTACAGGCGTTATCAAGAATATTGCCCAGCACTTCCATGAAATCATTTTTCTCACCGACGAAGGTCAGCTCGGGCGGAATATCGAGCGTCAACACCACGCCCTTGCGCTGATACACCTTATTTAACGCGGAACACAAGCCATCTAACAGTGCCGGAACCGAGTGTACTTCACGTATCAGCAGATTATGTTCAGAGCGCACGCTGGCCCGATGCAGGTAATAGCCAATCTGCTGCGAGATGCGGCTGATCTGCGACAGCATAATAGGCTCAGCCTGATCGATAGTGATTTCTTTGCCGGTTCGCAATGCACGTAACGTGGTCTGTAAAACCGCCAGCGGTGTTTTCAAGCTGTGGGTGAGGTCAGTCAGCGTTGTGCGGTACTTATGGTAGCGCTGACGTTCGTTATTCAGCAGGATATTCAGGTTTTTCACCAGACTAAACAACTCGCGCGGCGGATTTTCATCCAACTGATCGCGTGTGCCTTTTTCCAGCTCGGCGATCTGTTTTACCAGATGCTGAATAGGGCGCAGGCTCCAGTGAGCGCCTAGCCAAAGCAGGGGAAGCACCAGCAGAAGGTTGGCGATCAACACATAGCTGAACCATTCCCACACCACGTCTTCCTGCTGGAGTTCCTGCGGGATGCGGTCAACCACGACAATGGTGATGGAAGGGAGATGTTCGGTCTTGGGGTAAACGTTCACGGCGATGGAGTGCGTTAACGCATTGCTGTGCGCCCCGTTCAGCGCCCGCAAGCTGCTCAGCAGCAAGGTGTTGCCCGTTAATACCGCGCTGCTGGTATCGGTGTCGGTATCCAGCTCGTGATAGGCCGTCTTGCTTAACCATTCCGGATTGATTAGCGCTTCCAGCTCGGGAACGTGTTTTTCGCGCCAGAGCATGTTGCCATGTTCGTCGTATATCAACACCAGCGTGGGGAAATTGATATCAACGTCGGGTGGCGTGACGATATTCAGCTGGTTATCGCGCCACTGCGCAAGGCTGTAGTAGAGGTTACTTTCGCCGCGCAGCAAACGGAATGAGGTTTTATCAAAGTTGACGCTGTAACCGATAATGGCGACGACGCCATAGGCGAGCGACAGCGCCAGTACGATGGCCGCTGTCGCGAGTAGAAAACGAATACGAAGCGAGAAGGGCAGCTTCTTATCGCTCATGCTGAGCCTGAAGGGGGATCAATATCAAAGCGATATCCTTGTCCGCGTACGGTGGTGATCACATCCGGCGCTTCTGCCTGCTGAATTTTCTTGCGTAGCCGCCCCATCAATACGTCGATGGTGTGGCTTTCCCGCAGTTCTGCATCGGGGTACAGCTGCAACATCAGCGACTCTTTGCTGACGACCTTGCCTTTGTTACGAATCAACGTTTCGATAATCGTGTATTCAAACGCGGTGAGCTTGATCGGGCTGCTGTGGATCATCATTTCGCGGCGCGATAAATCGATCTCAAAAGGCGGCAGGCTGATGACTTGCGAGGCCAGTCCGCTGTTGCGCCGCATCAGTGCCTGCAAGCGCGCCACGACTTCTTCCATATGGAACGGCTTCGTCACGTAATCGTCTGCACCGGCTTCCAGCACCGCAACTTTGTCCTGCCAGCCTTCACGGGCGGTCAGCACCAGAATCGGGAGCTTGACCTGATGGGTGCGCCAGCGACGGATCATACTCATGCCGTCTTCATCAGGTAGCCCGAGGTCGACAATGGCGATATCCGGCATATTTTCATGCAGAAAATAATCCGCTTCTTTGGCGTCAGACGCCGCGTCAACCTGATGCCCCATTTCGTTCATCTGAACGGTTAAATGGTGGCGCAATAATACATTATCTTCAACGACCAGAATCCGCATCGCTATATCCTCTGTCGAATAGATAGAATGATATTTATCAAAATACCTTTATGCACCCTATCTTTCACGTATGTCGCTCCCGCGTATCAACATTATACGCAGAGAACGTTATTTATTTTATTTGTTAAATTATCCACAGGGAGAATAAACCGGGTATAAACAGGCTGGAAATGGTTGGTGTTATGGAAAACTGGCGGGCAGGGTGCCCGCCAGAGAGAGGTCACGTTCGGGTTTGAGAACGGTTATTTCAGGTCATCGACCATTGCGATAGCACGGCCGATATAGTTGGCTGGTGTCATCGCCTTCAGGCGCGTTTTTTCCGCTTCTGGCAACGCCAGACCATCGATAAATTCCTGAATACCTGCAGCATCAACGCGTTTGCCACGCGTCAGCTCTTTCAGCTTCTCGTACGGCTTTTCAATGCCGTAGCGACGCATCACGGTTTGGATGGGCTCTGCCAATACTTCCCAGTTGTGATCCAGTTCGTCAGCTAGACGATCGCGGTTCACTTCCAGTTTGCTGATGCCTTTCATCGTGGCCTGATACGCAATCAGCGCATAGCCCACGCCGACGCCCAGATTACGCAGCACGGTAGAGTCAGTGAGGTCACGCTGCCAACGGGAAACCGGCAGCTTGCTAGCCAGATGCCCCAGAACGGCATTCGCCAGACCCAGATTGCCTTCCGAGTTTTCGAAGTCAATTGGGTTAACTTTATGCGGCATGGTGGAGGAACCGATTTCGCCAGCAATGGTTTTCTGCTTGAAGTGATTCAGGGCAATATAGCCCCAAATATCACGGTCAAAGTCGATCAAAATCGTGTTGAAACGCGCGATGCAGTCAAACAGCTCAGCGATGTAATCGTGCGGTTCGATCTGCGTGGTGTACGGGTTCCAGTTGATACCCAGCGAGGTAACAAAACTTTCGCTGAACTGGTGCCAATCCACTTCCGGGTAGGCTGCCAGATGGGCGTTATAGTTACCGACGGCACCATTAATCTTGCCCAGAATCTCAACCTGTTGCAGCTGGCGATATTGGCGGTCCATACGGTAAGCCACGTTAGCGAACTCTTTGCCGATAGTGGACGGCGTAGCGGGCTGACCGTGTGTCCGGGAAAGCAGCGGGATATCGCGGTATTCTTGTGCCAGCGTTTTCAGCGCATCAATGATTTGACGCCAGTGCGGCAGGATGACATCGCGGCGAGCGGTATCCAGCATCAGCGCATGAGACAGGTTGTTGATGTCTTCTGAAGTACAGGCGAAGTGGATGAATTCGTTGACGGCGTGCAGCGCCGGAATAGCGGCAACTTTCTCTTTCAGGAAGTACTCAACGGCCTTCACGTCGTGGTTGGTCGTACGCTCGATGGTTTTAATGCGGGCCGCATCTTCTTCACTGAATTCGGCGACAATTTTATCAAGGAAAGCGTTTGCGTCAGCGTCAAATGCAGGAACTTCCTGGATCTCTGCACAGGCTGCCAGTTTTTGCAGCCAACGTACTTCAACCTGCACACGGAATTTCAGCAAACCGAATTCGCTGAAAATGGTGCGCAACGTGCTGACTTTATCGCCGTAGCGTCCATCAATAGGGGAAACGGCGGTCAGTGAGGATAATTCCATCGCAAGCAACTCCTGAGATTAATTTCAATAAAAACGATTAATTTCGATAAGGACAAGTAGTTTTAACAACAATCAATTTCATGACGCTGGCGTTAATCACACCAGCATCGCGCATCGCGGCAAGAATACCATCAATCGGCTGGGCAACGCGCCAATATCTGTTTTGCTTCTTTAACCAACTTGCCGCGTGAAAGCATCAGCTGTAGGCGTCCGCCGCCAATTTGTTGCCAGAGCACCGCAGAACGGATTCCGGCCAACAGCGCAGCGCGTACTTTAGCCTGCACCTGGCTGTTTTTCAGCACTTCCGGTGAACCGGTAACCTGAATACGTGGCCCCAGTGTACTGATGACATCCACATAAATCGCCGCCAGCGCGCTCACAATCGTTTCGGAGAGCAGGTCAAAATGCTCCAGTTGGCGTTCCAACTGCCCGATGCGCTTGCCCAATTCGTCAAGTGCGGCAGACTTCGCATTCAGTTTACGTTCTAACGCAATCAGGCTGAAAGCGTAGCGTGAGAGTTCCGCGCCCGCGCCTTTGTTGCTACTGGTATTCAGAATTCCTAACAGCGTTTCCAGCCCAACTTTCAGGTTCTGCTCGTCATTGCCATAAACGGCCAGCGTGGACGCCGGATTGAGATTCAAAACGCTGTTCAGCGAGGTATGCAGCACATCATTATTACAGCTACCGGTATGGGCCAACTGCTGGACTGCATGCGCCGATTGGCAAATGCCCGCTAGCGCCAGCGTAATTTCATAATAGTTCTTAGCCACGGTTACTCCTGTAAGCGTTCTTCAATGATACCGCCGCCAAGGCAAACGTCGTCCAGATAAAAGACGGCGGATTGGCCCGGAGTCACGGCTGCGACAGGCTCATCAAAACGCACGGTAATGCGATCGTCGCCCAGTGGCGTGACGGTGCAGGGGATATCCGCCTGACGATAACGGGTTTTCACCGTACACCGTAATTCAGCGGTGAGCGGCTGACGATCGACCCAGTGTAGCTGCTGTGCGATTAAACCGTACGACATCAGGCGAGGGTGTTCGTGACCCTGCGCGACATACAGAATATTGTTGGCGACATCTTTATCCACCACGTACCAAGGGTCTTCGCCGCCGTCTTTGACGCCGCCAATACCCAGACCTTTGCGTTGCCCCAGCGTGTGGTACATCAGCCCTTGATGCTGTCCCATCGGTTTGTTGTCGTCGACGGACAGAATCGGACCCGGCTGTGCGGGCAGGTAGCGCGCCAGAAAATCGGTAAATTTACGCTCACCGATGAAGCAAATACCGGTCGAGTCTTTTTTCTTCGCGGTGGCCAGTTCTAGCTCTTCGGCAATTTTACGTACCTGTGGTTTTTCCAGTTCGCCGACCGGGAACAGGCTCTGTGCGATCTGTTCGTGGCTCAGCGTATAAAGAAAATAGCTCTGGTCTTTGTTGCCGTCCATGCCGCGCAGCAAACGGCTTTTACCGTCAACGTCGTGACGACGGACGTAGTGGCCTGTCGCGATGTAGTCTGCCCCGAGATCCTCGGCGGCGAATTCCAGGAAGGCTTTGAATTTGATTTCTTTATTGCACAGGATATCGGGGTTGGGGGTACGGCCCGCTTTGTATTCTTCAAGGAAGAGTTCAAACACGTTGTCCCAATATTCAGCGGCAAAGTTGACGGTATGTAATTCGATACCTAGCTTGTCGCAAACGGCCTGCGCATCGGCAAGATCGGTGGCCGCAGAGCAATACTCTGTGTCGTCATCCTCTTCCCAGTTCTTCATGAACAGGCCTTCAACATGATAGCCCTGTTGCTGTAACAGGTAAGCGGAAACGGAGGAGTCAACACCGCCGGACATACCGACAATCACTTTTTTCTGGCTGTTATCTGACATGGAAGTCTCACGAACTGAAATTTACTGACGCATTGATGCGAAAAACAAGCGGCATATTTTAGCATGTTGAGCCGAGGGCTGCATCGCTATTCCTGCCGCGTAGTCGTCAGGCCATTCACGGCAGGGTTATAAACAGACCTCTGTCTAAAAAGGCCAGTTGAACGCGCCTAGTACGGATAACGGATAGCGTTCTGGCTGCTGATAGCAGCGAATACTTTCGGCCACCAGCGGTGAACGAAGATGGCGCGAATGCAGAATTTCCTCGGCGGTCAGCCAGCGGCAGCATTCGATATCGCTGTCGTGCGGCTGGGTGTCGACCCGCGCAGGCAGATCGAGCGCGAAGCAAAAGCGTAAAAACGGCGTGTTGTCGGGGGCGATCCATTGGTGCAGACGCAAGAAACTCTGCGGTGTGGCCTGAATGCCCGTTTCTTCCCACAGCTCACGGCTTGCAGCCTGAATCAGCGTCTCGTCGGCTTCCAGATGGCCCGCGGGCTGGTTCCACAATAATTTATCGTTAATTAACTCTTCGACGACCAGAAAATGGTTTTCGGCCTGTACCACACAGGCGACTGTCACATGAGGTTTAAACATCCATTATCTCCTTCCATTCTCCGGGTAACAGGTTTTCTACGGTCTGATTGGCCATGCCGTATCGAATCAGACGCAATGTAGGATACCCGATATTTGCCGTCATACGACGGACTTGCCGATTACGGCCTTCATGTAGCGTGATTTTTAACCAGCAATCGGGAATGCTTTTACGCTCGCGTATGGGCGGATTACGCGGCCACAGCCAGCTGGGTTCCGGTACGATCTCCGCACCGGCGGGCAGCGTTTTGCCGTCATTCAGATCTAAACCCGTACGAAAGCGCGTCAATGCGGCGGCGTCAGGAATGCCTTCGACCTGAACGTAGTAAATTTTGGCCGTTTTTTGCGTCGGTTGGGTCAGTCGAGCCTGAAGTTTTCCGTCATTGGTGAGAATCATCAGGCCTTCGCTGTCGCGATCCAGACGCCCGGCGGCATAAATACCGCTAATCGGAATATAATCTTTCAGCGTGCGGCGTCCGGCTTCATCAGTGAATTGCGGCAAGACATCGAAGGGTTTATTGAACAAAACGATGCGGCGCGGCGCGTTGTCAGGCTGCCTCTTTCTCGCCGGCTGTGAGCTGAATCGTTTAACTTTGTGATTTTTAACAGAGAATTTATTCATCATCTTTATAGTCGCGGATAACAAAAGCATTATACTCAAATGGTTTGCGATTGGCGCGGGCTAAATATTCAAGTAGTATTGACACGCATCTTACAAGTCATTAACAAAATTGCGCTCGAAGGAGAGGTTAATGGAAAGCAAAGTAGTTGTACCGACAGAAGGTCAGAAAATCACGGTTGACGCTCAAGGCAAACTGGTTGTTCCAAACAATCCGGTCATTCCGTTTATCGAAGGCGACGGCATCGGTATCGATGTCACGCCAGCCATGATCAACGTCGTTGACGCCGCCGTGAAGAAAGCCTATCAGGGCAAGCGCGCGATTTCTTGGATGGAAATCTATACGGGTGAAAAATCCACGCAGGTCTACGGTAAAGATGTTTGGCTGCCGGAAGAAACACTGGATTTGATCCGTGAATACCGTGTGGCGATTAAGGGCCCGCTGACAACGCCAGTCGGTGGCGGTATTCGTTCTCTGAACGTTGCACTGCGCCAACAGTTGGATCTGTATGTTTGCCTGCGTCCGGTACGCTACTACGAAGGTACACCTAGCCCGGTTAAACAGCCTGAGCTGACCGACATGGTGATCTTCCGCGAAAACGCCGAAGACATCTATGCAGGTATCGAGTGGAAAGCGGGTTCTGCTGAAGCAGACAAAGTGATCAAATTCCTGCGTGAAGAAATGGGCGTTAACAAAATCCGTTTCCCTGAGCAGTGTGGTATCGGCATCAAGCCGTGTTCTGAAGAAGGCACCAAACGTCTGGTTCGCGCTGCTATCGAATACGCGATCACCAACGACCGTGACTCCGTCACGCTGGTGCACAAAGGCAACATCATGAAATTCACCGAAGGCGCGTTCAAAGACTGGGGATACCAGTTGGCGCGTGAAGAGTTCGGCGGTGAACTGATCGATGGCGGCCCATGGGTGAAAATCAAGAACCCGAACACTGGCAAAGAGATCGTGGTAAAAGACGTGATCGCCGATGCGTTCCTGCAACAAATCCTGCTGCGTCCTGCTGAATACGATGTAATCGCCTGTATGAACCTGAACGGTGACTACATTTCTGATGCCCTGGCTGCACAGGTTGGCGGTATCGGTATTGCTCCGGGTGCGAACATCGGTGACGAATGTGCACTGTTTGAAGCCACGCACGGCACGGCGCCGAAATATGCGGGTCAGGACAAAGTGAACCCAGGTTCCGTGATTCTGTCTGCTGAAATGATGCTGCGTCACCTGCAATGGTTCGAAGCGGCTGACCTGATTGTTAAGGGTGTTGAAGGCGCGATCAAGAACAAGACCGTGACTTACGATTTCGAACGTCTGATGGAAGGCGCTAAGCTGCGTAAATGTAGCGAGTTTGCGCAAGACATCATCGACAATATGTAATCTGCTATTCAGTGCAGATGAAAATCAGGGGCCAATTCGGCCCCTTTTTCTTTATGGATGACCAATGCTTTGTGAACCGGGGATGAGCCGGAAATACATGTATTCGGGAATCGGGCTGTGCCAGCCGCCGATGTACATCGCAAAGCCGATCATGCCGAAAAGAATGCCGAGCACCAGTACCGTCATCGCAATACCGGACAATGCAGTTTGTCGCCATAGCGGTTTGGTTGCTTCGCTGCTTTTTTCCTGTGAACCCGAGGGTTTCGTCAGTGAGAAATAAAGCGTTGATGATACTGGGCAGGATTCGACGCAGGTCATACAGGCCGTGCATTCTGCCGTTCTCACCTGAATCAGCTTATCTACTGGGATGTTAGACGGGCAGGCCTTGGCGCACTTGCCGCAATCGATACAGCTGGTGGCATTGCGACGAATCTTGAAGGGCGACAGCAGCGAAAATACCCCCAAGAGTGCGCCGTAGGGACAAAGGTAGCGGCACCAAAAATGGCGGACGAACAGGCTGACAAACGTAAAAAGAAAAACGCAGACTAACGTTATGGTGCCGATATTGCGGAAGAAGCCGAGCATTTTGACGTCGGCGATCAAACCGTAGGGCGACATCAGAAACATATAAATGCCCTGTGCTGGCATTGATAAGGCGATATAGAGGAAAAAGCCTAATAGCAGATATTTCAGGCTACGCAGTGGAATATCCAGCCACTTAGGAAGAATGAAATGGCGGCCAAATATTTTTTTCCCTACAGCACCGACCCACTCGGAAATTGTGCCGATAGGGCACAGCCAGGAGCAGAACGATTTCTTCAGTAACAGGCTGGTGAGAATAAATGCGATAAGTAATAGCATTGACGCAAGGTGGATAGGGGGAAAACTACCCGTTTCCCACGTGAATTTAACGTTCATCAATCCGGCAATTGGCAGCCAACCTTCTATGCCGCCTGGTCTCGACATATAAAGACTCGTGCCGCCAGTTTCAAAGTAGCGTACCCAAAAATAGAAGGTGATGCCGATATAAACGTTGATCGCCAATAGCAGAATTTGCGTTGCTCTGCGCCAGATCAGGGCGTTGCGCCAGTCATTCCAGGGAAGTTTACCGCCAGTGGTTCCGGGGCGGCGTTGCCACCGCTTTCTTGCTTTCTCACTCATTGCTCTCAATTGCCCCCATTTATTTTTTTTCACTCGGTGCTTTCAATACACCGAAGGGATCGTGGGGCAACGTTATCACGCTCGGAATGGTTAAAAATTGATTTGTGCATTATAAATGCGTGTTTGTGGTTTTTTTAGCTGATTGATTTGAATAAGAAGAGAGGTAAGAGTGCGGAAGGGCGGTTTTTTTCTAAGAGCAAACAAAATGAGAGATATAAAAAAGAATGGATACGCAAACGTACCCATTCTATTAATTACCATACGGTATTATCTTTGAATATATCTGTCATGCCTCAAACTGCGTGTGTGGTCCTGCGCCAGCGTATAGGAATACCTTGCTACATTTGCACAATTCTCATGACTTAGGTTATTTTTTATTAAAATAAAAAATTATAGTTGTTATTAAATGTTCTTTTTTATTGTTTTATTTTAATTATCACCTGGGTTTTTAATTCATGGCTTTTTGCATTATGCCTGAGTGTGCTGTTTTGCCTGTAGCTCCTCTTTTCGCATCGTTCTGACAATTTTATAAATCCATTGCAGCGAGACATTATATTTTTTAGCCAGAGCGCTGTGATTGCGCCCGTCAAACTCTTCATAGATTTGAAGATCGCGTTGAGACGCGCGCCAGGATATTCCCATCGGGAAATAAACGTTTTGTCCGCCCCATACGGTCATCATATGTTTGGCAACGGCATTGCCGACCAGTTCGGCGGTTTGTGGATCTAACTCCGTAACGGTTTTGACCGTATCGGCAACGTGTTGAGAAAGCTCGACCAGAAGCTCAGGACCTTTACTGCGAAATTGTGGCTCAGTCATAAATCACCCTATTGTTATGTGTGTTGTTGCTGACGTGAAAACTGGGTTGTTACTTTTGCAGAGACTTCCCTGCTGCTATGTGTCTATTTAAAACTATAGTTGTTTTCATGTCAACATCTTTAGTTTTAATTTAAGTTGTTTTTGGTTGTAAAAAGAAATGACAGCTGGAGGGGGTACACGAAAAAGAGGCCCGATGAGGCACAAAAAAATCCCGCCACAGGGCGGGAAAGGAACAACATAGACAGGATGAATAACACAACATCAACAAGGGTTGGTGAAACAATAGCACGGGGATTGTATAAAACTGTTACGCTAAGGTAAGGTTACTTGGGCGGGGGTAAACGTTTTTTAGCGCTGAAACGTTTGTTGATAAAGCGGTTATTAACAACCCTTTTATAGGCAACATATTGGTTGATAAAACAAACCGGTGTCCGTATCGATCCACCGGCTTTGATGAGCAGAAAAGAGAGCGCTATGGCGCGGGATACCGCCAGTATCGGGCTATAGCAGCACCGAATACCAGAACACACGGCCAATGATCTCGACGTCGGATTCGTAGGCTTCTTCGTCAGTCTCGCGATTGAAGCTATGGATGACAAGAAGACCGCCCGGCTTGCGGTAAAGTTGTTTGATGCGTTTTAATTTGTCGTTGCCGCCGCCTTCCTGAGCGATGGCGTAGAGTTTTCCATCAATGATGCGCTTGTTGTTAGTATCAACCGCAACGGTGGTTCCATCGGGAATGATGGGTTCCATACTGTCGCCCGCTGCCGGGAAACAAAGAACGCCTGAACCGTCCGTATTTGCACCCACCTTACGCAGCGTCGCTTTGGAGAAACGGAGCTTAAAGCCGTTGTAATCCTCACTTTGAATGCGTCCGTCGCCGCAAGCAAACTCAATATCCTTTAAAAAAGGCACTTCCACCTCGTCCTCTGATAGTTCTGTTGTGCTGTCCCAAGCTGATACGGTGCCCCATTCGGATTTTGGCGGAATGCTGGGTTCCTGGAGTGAGCGAGTGACTTCGCTGCTACGCATTGGGCCTTCGCCGTTTGCCAGCCATTCAGGGCGAACATGTAGTGAATTGGAAAGCTCAACAATCTTGGTTGTCTGCGACGCTTTCCCCACCTCGATCTTCTGTATGGCGGCCTGAGATACGCCAATCATGTCGCCAAGTGCTTTTTGGCTAAGCCCTTGTGCAGTTCTGGCGGTTTTTAATCGTTCTGCAAGTGTCGTTTTCATCCGTTCAATGTACAACCTAGGTTGTCATTTATCAAGCAGGTATTAATCTTGTTTAAAAAAAACCACCGCCGTTCGTCATTGGTACGTGTAATAATTGCGTATAAATACAACTTAAAATACGATTTAAGTTGTTTTGCTGTGATGCTAATCCGATGTGGCTGGATGAGATAACGTCGGCATCCCTAAGCGCTATCGCTTGATTATCAAAAATCCTAATAAGTGTCAGGTAGTCATAGTATCGTCTTATTCCACCCCCTGATTTGCTTTAAACGTGTGAGTCACTTGATCTAAATCACAATCTTGCCGTATGCGTTTTGCTTTTATGGAAATCCCGCTGTGGGAAATATAACCAATAAATTCGTTTCATTAAGCATACGCATGACTGCGTGTCGCGGAGGATGTATGTCTGTAATTCGCACGTGTTTAAGTCTGTTTGGTGGTGATACGGTCATTGTTCGGTGTACAAATACATTTGAAGTGCAAATGAGCAGTAGTGAACAGGAAACCATGACTGAAGCGAATAGCACTACGCAGGATTCTATTTGCCGTCATGCGGAAGGCGAAGTGTATTTAACGGTGCCTTATACCGGGATTTGGGATGTCGTGATCCGAGCAAAAAATGATACACCTGAGCATTCAATAACCTATTTCCCCGCCTGATGACACTCTGGTTGGTTATATTCTGTTAATAACTTGATAATATGTTGTCGTTATCCGGTCATGAGTTCTTGAATATACCAACCTTTCCCTTCCTTTTCTCTCTCATCGCGTAACGTTGTGAGTGCGTCGGTATCTTTCTATTTCGCTTTTCATCTATTATCTTAATTGATGCTTCCACTTGTTATTATTAATGATTCGCAGGGGTGATAGAGTCTGGATCTTTTGCCATACTCATACTCAGCCACCATGCATCTTAACTCTTGGCAAGATAGGGGATTTTGTTTGCTAACGTTGGCTTGCTGTTCTTATCGTGCTCATTGCTGCAACATTTTGGGTTTATAGCTAAATTTTTGTCTAATCTGAACATTAATACGATGGGAGGGGGGAACCCATGAGTCGTGCCCCAATAAGCAAAGATGAAGACAAACGTCTTGCTGCTCTTCGTGAGTATGGAATTAAGAACGTATTATTCGACCCAGGCCTGAGTAACCTGATTAGTCTGGCCGCTAACATCTTTAGTGTGCCTATTGTGTTGGTGTCGTTGGTAGAGACTGAACGCCAACTGTTTGCCGCCAGCGTGGGGGTTCCTTTTTGCGAAACGCCACGCGATATCTCCTTTTGTGCGCATACGATCCTAAAGAAAAAGATCATGGTCGTGCACGATGCCCTTAAGGATGCGCGTTTTAAAAATAATCCGCTGGTTGTGGGCGTTCCCTACATTCGTTTTTATGCCGGCATTCCATTAATGACGCCGTCCGGGCATGCCATCGGCACCTTGTGCATTATCGATTTGAAACCCAGAACGACATTCACCAAACGTGATGAGCATAACTTGCATGATCTGGCTTCATTAGTCATGGACAAGCTGGAAATGCGACGTCTGGAGCTGGCGCGTAAAGCCAGTCAGGTGCGTTTTGAGAATATTGCCAATACCTCGCCCGATACCATTTTGTGCGTTAATGAGAAGGGGGTGATCACCTTCTGGAATACCGCAGCGGAACACATGCTGGAATATACTGACGAGGAAATTATTGGCCGCAGTATTAATACCATCGTGCCCGATGCCTTTGTCGTGCAGCTCAATCATCTGGTCACCGATCGCGATTCGCTGATGAAAGGCGTGACGCTGGAACTGAACGTGCAAGCCAAAAGCGGTAGCATGGTTCCTGTCGAATTGTCGGTTTCGATGTGGGAAGACAACGACAATGTTAGCTATGGCGCGATATTGCGTGACATTACAGAACGGCGACGCAATGAAGAGCGGCTGTTCTTACTCGCGCATCTGGATCCACTAACCGGATTGGCAAACCGCACGCTGCTGACATCCAATCTGGAAACTGCACTAAAGAATGAACCTGCGGTTTGTATCATGATGGTCGATCTGGACGGGTTTAAGGATGTGAATGACAGTCTGGGGCATTCCAGCGGCGATAATATTCTGGTGCATGTCGCCAAAAAAATAAAAGCTACAGTTCGCTCTGGTGATGTTGTCGCGCGAATGGGCGGGGATGAATTTGCGCTACTGTTTCCCGGCCTGAGTGACAAAAAGGTCGCGGGAAAAATTGCTGAGCAAATCATCCATGAAATTTCCCAGGCGATGGTTATTGACGATCATCAAATCAACATTAGTGCCAGTATCGGTGCGGTCCTGTACCCAGAATACGGACTGACCGTGCAGGACCTGTTGACCAGCGCGGATCTCGCGCTGTATCAGGCGAAATCTGAAGGCCGAAACTGCTACCGCTTTTTTACGCGCGAGCTGCTTGAGGTCTTTCAGGCTAAGCATGCCTTCCAGTTAGAATTTGTGCGCGCTTACGAGCAGCATGAATTTGAGATGTTCTACCAGCCACAGGTCAAACTGGCGACGAATGAGATTGTTGGTGCCGAGGCGCTGCTGCGCTGGCGTCATCCGGAAAGAGGGTTGCTTAGCCCCGCGGCATTTCTTACCGCACTGGAAAATGGCCCGTGGGCAGAACGCGTCGGGGATTGGATCGTCGAAACAGCATGCAGACAGGCGGCGGAATGGAGCCAGGCGAGCGACAGATATTTTCGTATCAGCATTAATCTTTTCAGCGCACAGTTTCGTACCGGTATGTTGGCGCAAAAGATTATGGATATTCTTGCGCGTACCGGGTTACAGCCCAGTTCGCTGGAGCTGGAAATCACGGAAAATATCATCCTGCGTTACGATGAAAGTATGCTGCAGCCGTTAAATACGCTGCGTGAAGCGGGAATCGGTATTGCCTTTGATGATTATGGCACGGGCTATGCGTCGCTCAGTATGCTTAAAAACTACCCGGTGACTCGGCTGAAAATCGATCAAACTTTTGTTCGAACCATGTGCGAGTCTCCGCCGGATGCGGCGATTGTTCGAGCGATCCTGTATCTCGGGAAAAGTTTCGGTCTGGGTGTGATTGCTGAGGGTGTGGAAACATTAGAGCAGAGTGAGCGTCTGCGGGGTAAAGGGTGTGAGGAAGCGCAGGGATATCTGTTTGGACATCCAATGCCTGCCGAGGAATTCACCCAGTTACTGAAACTGAATAAGCCAATAGACGTTTAAGCAAGATAGACGAACCGCGGTTTCACCTTCCTGCCTTACCAGAAAGCCAGCGTCCGCTGGCTTTCATATTTTGCGCTCGCCGCGCGGTTCACAGACTAAAAAGTGGAATCCGGATCACATTTTTTCTATAGTGCTGGCTCGTAACCCAGTACCGGATGTCCCGTGCACGAAATATTTGAGATGCTCCTTGCGGTCTTCGACCGCGCCGCGCTGATGCTGATTTGTCTGTTTTTCCTGACAAGAACGCGTCAGTTCCGGCAATTACTGCAAAAAGAGCAACACTCGCCAGGAGAGCGGGTGATGGTGACGGCCATCTTTTCGCTGTTTGCGCTGTTTGGTACGTATTCCGGCATTAATGTTGAAGGGTCGCTCGTCAACGTACGCGTGATTGCCGTGATGTCTGGCGGTATTCTCTTCGGTCCTTGGGTAGGCATTGCGACCGGTATCATTGCGGGAGTGCATCGTTACCTCATTGATATCGATGGCATCACCTCCGTTCCTTGCCTGATTACCAGTATCATCGCGGGTATTACTTCCGGCTACATCAATAAGAAAGTCAAAAAAGAACAGCAGTGGAGCATCGGGATTCTGGGCGGCATGTTGTGTGAGTCGTTAACCATGTTGCTGGTTGTGGCATGGGCGACGCCGATTGAATTAGGGCTGGATATTGTTTCAAAAATTGCGGTACCAATGATTCTTGGTTCCGTCTGTATTGGCCTGATCGTCCTGCTAGTGCAAAGCGTAGCGAATGAAAAAGAGGTCATTGCCGCCAGGCAGGCCAAACTCGCGCTGGATATTGCACACAAGACACTGCCGTATTTCCGCAATATCAACAGCGATTCACTGACGGCCATCTGTAGGATTATTCGGACTGAAATTAATGCAGATGCGGTGGCAATAACGAACACGCAGCACATTCAGGCGTATGTGGGAATTGGGGAAGAAAAGTATAATATCGGCCACGACATTATCAGCCCAATGACGCAGCAGGCGATTCATGACGGGAAAATCATCATTAAAAATAATGATGAACAGCACCTGACGCCAGAAATCCATTCGATGATCGTCATCCCGCTGTGGGAACACGGGCAGGTAACCGGCACGCTGAAAATCTATTATCGCCATGCGCATAAAATTACCTATTCATTACGCGTGATGGCCGTCGGTTTATCGCAAATCATGTCAACGCAAATTGAAGTGTCCCGCACAGAGCAACTGCGTGATATGGCAAATAAAGCAGAGCTGAGAGCGCTGCAAAGTAAGATCAATCCGCACTTTCTTTTTAATGCGCTGAATGCGATTTCCTCATCTATTCGTATTAATCCCGATACCGCGCGCCAACTGGTGATCAATCTGTCTCGCTATTTGCGCTATAACCTCGAACTGAACGACGATGCACTGATCGATATAAAGAAAGAGCTGTACCAAATTCAGGATTATATCGCGATTGAGCAGGCGCGGTTCGGTGCCAAGTTAACGGTGATTTACGATATCGACGACGATTTAGCGTACAAAATCCCCAGCTTATTAATTCAGCCGCTGGTAGAAAACGCGATTGTGCACGGTATTCAGCCTTGCAGGGGCAAAGGAACCGTGGTGCTGTCCGTCAAGGAGCAGGGCGATAAGCTGTTGGTCGCGGTAAAAGATACGGGTAATGGCATTAGTCAGGAAACGATGGATCGCGTTGCGCGTAACGAATTGCCAGGGAATAGAATTGGTCTGTTGAATGTCCATCATCGGGTCCGCTTGCTCTATGGCGATGGGCTGCATATTCGCCGCCTGGAACCGGGAACCGAAATTTATTTCTACATTCCACGAGAAGATAAAATCCCGTCGGCATTGCCGGATACCGCTCAGGTGCCGCAGCCGGGATATTCTGCTGCTGAACAAACAGGAGGCAACCCATGAAAGCCATTATTGTTGAAGATGAGTTCCTCGCGCAGCAAGAGCTGAGTTACCTCATCAAACAGCACAGTGATATTACGATTGAGGCGACATTCGATGACGGGCTGGATGTACTGAAATATCTGCAACATAACGACGTCGATGCGATCTTTTTGGATATCAATATCCCCTCGTTAGATGGCGTCTGGCTGGCGCAAAATATCAGCAAATTCGCGCATAAGCCTTACATTATTTTTATTACGGCGTACAAAGAACATGCGGTTGAGGCGTTTGAAGTCGAAGCCTTCGATTACATTCTCAAGCCGTATCATGAATCGCGCATTGTTACGATGTTGCGTAAGCTGGAAACGACCTGGCAACAGCGACAAATGGCGCCTGCTGTTGAAACGGGCGTGCCTTCTGGTGCCCCGAGAAGTGCGCAGCACACCATTAACCTGATGAAAGACGAACGGATTATCGTCACGGATATTAACAATATCTACTATGCGGCTGCGCAGGAAAAGGTCACGCTGGTTTATACCCGGCGTGAGGAATTCATCATGCCGATGAATATTACGGAGTTTTGCAGTCGCTTGCCGGAAGAGTACTTCTTCCGTTGCCATCGCTCTTACTGCGTTAACCTGACGAAAATCCGTGAAATTGTGCCGTGGTTTAACAATACCTATATTCTGCGATTGAACGATCTGGATTTTGAAGTCCCGGTAAGCCGAAGCAAGATAAAGGCGTTCAGGTCATTGATGCGTCTTTAACGGCATTTCGTTCCGCGTTTCTGGCATCTCATTCCCCATTCGATCAACCACTGTCAGCCCGCTTGTATACTGGCCTCAGCCCATAAGCTGACAGTGTTTTGATGGATTTTATCTTCTCCACATCAGCTTATATTTTTTAGCGTACCGAGTGAATCGGACCAATTTGATGTAGGGGAAAGCCCATGAATACCAAACCTGTTAACCGGGGATTGATCGTCCTCGGTACCATTATCACCCAAATGGGACTCGGCACGATTTACACCTGGAGTTTATTCAACCAGCCGCTGGTGGACAAATTTGGCTGGACGCTGAGCTCCGTCGCGACGACGTTTTCCATTACCAGTTTCTGTCTGGCCTTTGCCACGCTGTTTGCTGGTAAATTTCAGGAGCGTATTGGTCTGCGCCGCTTAACGATGATCGCCGGTATCGCACTGGGTGCGGGTCTGATGGCGAGTGCAGTAAGCCCGTCGCTAACGCTGATTTATCTGCTGATGGGTGTGGTTGTCGGTTTTGCTGACGGCACGGCATACATCACGACGCTGTCCAATCTGATCAAATGGTTCCCTAACCGGAAAGGGCTGATTGCGGGCATTTCTGTTGGTGCCTTTGGTACCGGAAGTCTGCTGTTCAAATACGTAAACAGCTTTTTGATTGCGGAAGTCGGTGTGTCAGAAGCCTTTTTCTACTGGGGCATTATCGTCATGGCGATGATTTTGGTTGGTAGTTCACTGCTGAAAGAACCCGCTGCGGTGCCGGTTCAACAGGCTGCGGTTCAGGGGCAGGCGCGTGATTTCTCGCTGGCTGAAATGTTGGCGACCAAAGAATCGTATTTGCTGTTTATTATCTTCTTCACCGCGTGCATGAGCGGCCTGTATTTGATTGGCATTGTGAAAGATATCGGCGTGCAAATGGCCGGAATGGATATGGCAATGGCGGCCAATGCCGTGTCTGCGATTGCGATTTTTAATACCGTCGGACGTATTGTGCTTGGCGCACTTTCCGATAATGTCGGACGCATGCGGGTGATCAGTTTTACCCTGTTCGTGACGATCCTGGCGGTGTCAGTAATGACATTCCTGCCGCTTAATCCGCTTCTGTTCTTTACCTGTGTCAGCGCTATTGCCTTCTGTTTTGGTGGCAATATCACGGTGTTCCCGGCGATTGTTGGCGACTTCTTCGGCCTGAAAAATCACAGCAAAAACTACGGCGTGATTTATCAGGGATTCGGTATCGGTGCATTGTCTGGCTCGTTTATTGCCGCTCAGCTTGGAGGCTTTCAGGCTACCTTTATGGCCATCATCATTATGTCTGTCGTTTCGCTGCTGATCACCCTGTGGGTTAAACCACCGAAACATCAGCCGATTGCTGCTTCAATGCGTACGGATATGGCGCACGCACAGAGCTAATTGAATACCGTGGCGGGCAGTCGAAGGGCTGTCCGCCACAACGCTTTCTGACATAAGGCTTTTTTGCCACACGATTTCCCCTCGCTTACCTGCTGAAATATCGCGATACAGTTCATCACTTCCCCGGTCATCTACGTGTCACAGGCGAACCCTAGCGTCGTTATCAGCACGCCTTTTTCCTAAAAACAAATCGTACCGGAGAAAACATCATGATGATTCGGTTTAGGTTCACGTCTGTTTCTTTGATGCTGTTAAGTATGGTTTTGCTCATTCCGTTGTCTGCCCAGGCGGCGGTTGAGCTGACGTTTTGGCATAGCATGGACAGCAACCTGAACACGGAATTAATACGGCTGGTTAACCGGTTTAACGAATCTCAGACGGTGTACCACGTTGAACCTATCTACAAGGGCAGCTATGAACAGACGCTGGCCGCTGGCATTGCCGCTTATCGCACGGGTAACGCGCCGGATATTTTGCAGGTTTATGATGTCGGTACACCGAATATGATGCACAGCGGGGCGATTATCCCTGTGTTCGATCTGTTCAATCAGGTTGGTATCGATAATGACGAAAAAGCCTTCTTGCCTGCGGTGGGGCTGTTTTACAGCGATAGCCAGACCGGACACCTGATTTCCCAACCGTTTAACAGTTCCACCCCCGTTCTCTACTACAACAAAGATGCGTTTAGTAAAGCGGGGCTCGATCCTGATAAGCCGCCACGCACCTGGAATGAGCTGGCGTACGACGCGATGCGGCTGCGCGAGAGTGGAATGCCATGCGGTTATACGAATGCAGGGCAGCAGGGCTGGATATTACTGGAAGCCTTTAGCGTCTGGAACGGATTGCCGATTGCGACGAAAAACAATGGCTTCGATGGTGTCGATGCGCATCTGTTGGTGAATGGTCCGTTGCAGGTCGCCCACATCACCCAGCTTGCGGAGATGATGAAGAAGAAGGCGTTCAGCTATTTCGGCCGCAATGATGAAGGTACCACACGCTTTTATAACGGTGATTGCGGCATATTGACCACCTCATCGGGTGGGCTACGCAAGATTCAGAACTATGCCAAATTTCACTACGGTGTAGGCATGTTGCCTTACAGCGAAGAAGCGAAAGGCGCGCCGCAGAATACGTTCATCGGAGGGGCAAGCCTTTGGGTCATGAAAGGGAAAGCAGCATCGCATTATCAAGGGATCGCTGAATTCCTGCATTTCCTCGCGCTGCCGGAAAATGCCGCCGAATGGCATCAGATGACGGGCTATCTACCGGTGACACAACCCGCTTACGAACTCACGCGCGATCAGGGATTTTATGCCCGATACCCCGGCAGCGATATTGCGTTGAAACAACTCACTAATAAACCGCCACTGCCTTATACGCGCGGGTTCCGCTTGGGCAACATGCCACAAATTCGCACCATCATGGATGAAGAACTGGAAAAGGTCTGGGCAGAGCAAGAAACGCCGCAGCAGGCGCTGGACAATGTGGTTTCGCGGGGCGATCTCCTGTTACAGCATTTCGCGCAGTCGGTTTCCCGTCATTCGTGATATTCCCCGTTTATTTGGAGCTTTCGACTGATGACAAAGCACAATAAAGGTATGACTCAGAGTGTCATCGCGGCGCAAAATGCGACAGTTCTGGCCGTCGCACATCGCGGCGTTTGGGCATCGGCACCGGAAAATTCGCTGGCAGCGCTACACGAGGCGATTCGTCTGGGCGTTGATATCGTGGAGATTGATACGCAATTGACGGCTGATAGCCACGTTGTCGTGATTCATGATGATACGCTCGATCGCACGAGCGATATGAGCGGCTGCATTGGTAAGATGACGCTGGCGGAGATTCGTCAGGCTCGTCTACGCGGGAGTAATGGTGGTTCTGCATGGCCATTGAGTAACGAAAAAGTCCCGTTGCTGTATGAAGTTCTCGAAGAGGCACGAGGACGTATTGTCATCAATGTGGATGTCAAACATGAACACGAATTTGGTGTGATCGCCCGCGATATTCGTGATAAAGGCCTGAGTGCTGGCGTGATCATGAAAAGCCCGGTTGATCTTGCCTCTGCCCGTTTTCCCATTGCCTCGCCGTCGCGGGATACCCAGGTGCCTTATATGCCGATGATCCACCTAAAACGGGGGAAAACCGTCGATATTTTGCGACAGATTGATGATATTGGCGTCGGTATTGTGGAGGCCAATTTTGATCATATTGATGCGGTGACCGAAGCCTATGCCGAGTTTCAACGGCTTGGAGTACGGATTTGGGTGAACACGCTGGATTGCTCGCATTCGCTCGACTATAGCGACACGCGAGCCTTAGCCGAACCTGACGCCGTATGGGGCACATTAATTCGTGCGGGAGTGGGGGCGATTCAGGTGGATCACGCTGCCGAATTTATCGAGTTTCGGTCAACGTTGTCGCGCTGACATATCAGGATTGACAGCAGGCAGGATGCCGCTTTCCTTTTGAAAAGTGTAAAGTTATGTGGATTTAGTAACTGAAAAGTTAAGAATGCTTGAAAATGCCACGGCAACCCATACGATGTATGAGTGCAAACTTTATCTTTCTGCAAGAGGAAATCAGACCTTTATGATGCGTATTGCGCTTTTCCTGATCACCAACCTGGCGGTGATGTTGGTTTTCGGGCTGGTACTCAGCCTGACGGGAATTCAGTCCAGCAGTGTCCAGGGCTTAATGATTATGGCTGGGCTGTTTGGCTTTGGCGGTGCGTTTGTTTCACTGCTGATGTCTAAATGGATGGCGTTACGGTCCGTTGGCGGTGAAGTCATTGAACAACCACGTAACGAAACTGAACGTTGGCTGATAGAAACGGTTCGTTCACAGTCACAGCAGGCTGGGATCGCGATGCCACAGGTGGCAATCTACCACGCACCTGACATCAATGCGTTCGCGACGGGAGCCCGTCGTGATGCTTCGCTGGTGGCCGTGAGTACTGGTTTACTGCAAAACATGAGCCGTGACGAAGCGGAAGCCGTTATCGCGCATGAGATTAGCCACATCGCGAATGGCGACATGGTGACCATGACGTTGGTTCAGGGGATCGTAAACACCTTCGTTATCTTTATCTCTCGTCTCATCGCGCAAGTCGTTTCCGGTTTCCTGTCCGGCAACCGTGACGAAGGTGAAAGCAGTAACGGTAACCCGTTGGTTTACTTTGCTGTCGCTACCGTGCTGGAATTGGTGTTTGGTATTCTTGCCAGCATCATCACCATGTGGTTCTCACGCTACCGTGAATTCCATGCGGATGCCGGTTCAGCCAAGCTGGTGGGGCGTGAGAAAATGATCGCTGCACTGCAACGCCTGAAGACCAGCTATGAGCCGCAGGAAGAGAGCAGCATGATGGCTTTCTGCATTAACGGAAAATCAAAATCCTTCAGCGAACTGTTCATGTCACACCCGCCGTTGGATAAGCGTATCGAAGCGCTGCGCTCCGGCGAATACCTGAAGTAATTTACGATATTATCTTCTACCGTTATCTTCCCAAAGGCCCATTCGGGCCTTTGTTATTTCTGCGTTTATTGCTTCATCGCTCTTACGTTTTCTCCGCTCGAATGTTTTCATTAGATCTGAAACTGGTGGTGAAAATATGAAGAATGTTTTATAAAATAAAACCACGATCACGGAAAAATGAAACATTGTTTCTATAATGCCGATATAACAGGCGTCTCGCGTGAGATTGGTGGCCTGATTTTTGAACAACTGGTGTCGGGATGACCGATTTATCGGGCGATCGAAATGTCAGGTTATCGAAGAGTATGCGCGTGTGGCGTCAGATTCTTCATGATAAGTTCTAAGGATTTACGGATGGCCAAAGGTAACAAGATCCCCCTAACGTTTCATACCTACCAGGATTCAGCAACCGGCACCGAAGTTGTGCGCTTAACCCCGCCCGATGTTATCTGCCATCGCAACTATTTCTACCAGAAGTGTTTCTTCAATGACGGCAGCAAGCTGCTGTTTGGTGCTGCATTTGATGGCCCGTGGAATTACTATCTGCTGGATTTAAAAGAGCAGAGCGCCACGCAGCTGACGGAAGGCAAAGGTGACAACACCTTCGGTGGCTTCCTGTCTCCGAATGACGATGCGCTGTATTACGTTAAAAATACGCGTAATCTGATGCGTGTCGATCTGGCTACACTGGAAGAGAAAACGATTTATCAGGTGCCTGACGATTGGGTCGGCTACGGTACCTGGGTTGCCAACTCCGATTGCACCAAAATGGTCGGTATTGAGATCAAAAAAGAAGACTGGAAGCCACTGACCGATTGGAAAAAATTCCAGGAATTCTATTTCACCAATCCTTGCTGTCGTCTGATTCGCGTCGATTTGATAACGGGCGAAGCGGAGACTATCCTTCAGGAAAATCAGTGGCTGGGTCACCCAATCTACCGTCCGGGTGATGACAACACCGTGGCTTTCTGCCATGAAGGTCCACATGACCTGGTTGATGCGCGTATGTGGTTCATCAATGAAGATGGCACCAATATGCGTAAAGTGAAAGAGCATGCGGAAGGCGAAAGCTGCACCCACGAATTCTGGGTTCCAGATGGCTCAGCGATGATTTACGTCTCTTACCTTAAAGACGATACCAATCGCTACATCCGCAGCATCGATCCGGTTACGCTGGAAGATCGCCAACTGCGCGTCATGCCGCCGTGTTCTCACCTGATGAGTAACTATGATGGTACGCTTCTGGTGGGTGATGGTTCCGATGCGCCGGTCGACGTGCAGGACGATGGCGGTTACAAAATTGAGAACGATCCGTTCCTGTATGTTTTCAATCTGAAAACAGGCAAAGAACATCGCATTGCACAGCACAATACATCCTGGGACGTGTTGGAAGGCGACCGTCAGGTTACTCACCCACATCCTTCCTTTACGCCGGATAATAAACAAGTTCTGTTTACTTCTGACGTAGATGGAAAGCCTGCGCTGTATCTGGCGAAGGTCCCTGATTCAGTCTGGCACTAATAATACTAATAAATCCGCGTCACATTTTATGGCGCGGATTATTTTAAAATATTTTCTTACATATTATTTTATTAAGTCTCTGACGCGGTTATTTCTCAAACTTAACTTGATTATCGTTATTGCTCCATTGCCATAATCAAAGCGTTCCCTTTATACTAAAACCATTGTTCTATTTTTTTTAAAACAAAAAAACCTGAGTAGGGTAACCACAAAAATGGCTATTGCAGATTTAGATAAACAACCCGATTCCGTGTCGTCCGTTTTAAAGGTTTTTGGTATTTTACAGGCATTAGGTGAAGAGAGAGAAATTGGTATTACCGAGCTTTCTCAGCGAGTCATGATGTCCAAGAGTACCGTTTACCGCTTCTTGCAGACGATGAAATCCCTGGGCTATGTTGCGCAGGAAGGTGAATCAGAGAAATATTCGCTGACGCTCAAGTTGTTTGAACTTGGGGCTAAAGCATTGCAGAACGTAGATTTAATCCGCAGTGCGGATATACAGATGCGTGAGTTGTCTGCACTAACGCGGGAAACGATCCACCTTGGCGCGTTGGATGAAGACGGCATCGTTTATATCCACAAGATTGATTCGATGTATAACCTGCGTATGTATTCACGTATTGGCCGCCGCAACCCGCTGCACAGTACCGCAATTGGTAAAGTGCTGTTGGCATGGCGCGATCGCAGCGAAGTGGAAGAGGTTTTATCGACCGTCGAATTTACTCGCAGTACGCCACACACGCTGTGCTCTGCTGAAGCGCTTCTCGACCAATTGGATGTCGTGCGTGAGCAAGGCTACGGAGAAGACAACGAAGAGCAAGAAGAAGGGCTGCGTTGTATCGCCGTGCCAGTATTCGATCGCTTTGGCGTGGTGATTGCGGGCCTCAGTATTTCTTTCCCAACGATTCGTTTTTCAGAAGAAAACAAACACGAATATGTCGCTACGCTGCACACCGCAGCCAGAAATATCTCTGAGCAAATGGGCTACCACGATTACCCTTTCTGATATTCGCTATCAATGCCTGAGCCTGTCCTTGCCGACAGGCTTTTTTATGGTGAGCCATCCCTTGTTGCCACCCTGCGGGCCGTCGCAAGCGACGTTGAAAAACGTTCCCCACATTTTTTATTTTTGCACCAATACGATAGCGATGCGCATCAACACGATGTGAATAACGGATAGGGTTGGGTATCGAACTTGGCTATGCCACGGTGGTAAGATAGCCACAGGTACCTGTCATAAGTGGTTATAAGTGGAGTCGTTGTGAACATATTAGAAGTGGTTTTTGTCTTGCTGATTGTGCTGCTGGCCGCGCTGGTCTGGTTTTTTGTTAATCGGGCGAGTGTCAGAGCGAATGAGCAAGTGAAATTGCTGCAGGAAATCGTAGAGCAGCAACGCCAGCAGTTAGCGTTATTGAAAAAATTGCTGCCCCAGAATGCAGAAAAAAGTGAGCCTGAGGCGCTTGCCGCTGAGCGCGATCGTGATGATGTTGAGTTAACGTTTAAAAGTGTCATCCCGGAACGTTAATGGTTCAATCACTGTGTAACGCGTAAAACACCTATCCCTTTGCCTGCTTACGTCATCCTTCATCCTGATGGCGTAAGCAGGCATTGTTATAAATAAAGAAGGCTTTACAGGAAGCACAAAAACAACATGGCAAATGCTCAAAACAACATATCAAACGATCAACAGGAATTGGTTCTAAAACGAGGGTTAAAGAATCGACATATTCAACTGATTGCGCTGGGTGGCGCGATTGGTACCGGATTGTTTTTAGGGATATCGCAGACTATCCAAATGGCAGGGCCGTCCGTTTTATTGGGCTATGCGATTGCTGGGATGATTGCGTTTCTGATTATGCGGCAGTTGGGTGAGATGGTGGTGGAAGAGCCGGTAGCGGGTTCGTTTAGCCATTTTGCCTATAAGTACTGGGGCGATTTTGCGGGCTTTCTGGCTGGCTGGAACTACTGGGCGATGTTTATTCTGGTAGGGATGGCTGAACTGACGGCCGTGGGGATTTATATTCAATACTGGTGGCCTGAAACGCCAACCTGGCTGTCCGCCGCGATATTCTTTGTGCTGATCAACCTTATCAATCTGGTTAATGTGCGGATGTTTGGGGAAACGGAATTCTGGTTTGCCCTGATCAAAGTGCTTGCCATCGTTGGGATGATTGTCTTCGGCAGTTGGTTGCTGCTAAGTGGTAATGGCGGTGAAACGGCAACGGTGCGTAACTTATGGATCCATGGCGGATTCATGCCGAATGGCGCAAGCGGATTGATCATGGCGATGGCGGTGATCATGTTTTCATTCGGCGGTCTGGAATTGGTGGGTATTACCGCTGCCGAAGCGGCCGATCCGAAGCGTTCTATTCCGCAGGCGACCAATCAGGTGGTTTATCGCATCCTGATTTTCTATATCGGTGCGCTGTCTATTTTGTTATCGCTTTATCCGTGGGGAAAGGTTGTCGATGGCGGGAGTCCATTTGTCCTGATTTTCCATGCGCTGAATAGCAACATAGTGGCAAACATACTTAATATCGTCGTGCTAACGGCCGCGTTATCGGTGTATAACAGCGGCGTGTACTGCAATAGCCGGATGCTTTACGGTTTGGCAAAACAGGGAAATGCGCCGAAATCTCTCGCGAAGGTCAACGCGCGTGGTGTTCCCGTTCGTTCTATCGTGCTGTCAGCCTTAGCCACATCGTTCGGTGTGGCGATCAACTACCTGATGCCAGGCAAAGCCTTTGAACTGTTGATGGCGCTGGTGGTGTCGACGCTGGTGATTAACTGGATCATGATCTGCTTTGCGCACCTGCGCTTCCGTCAGGCGATGATAGAGAAGGGCATTGTTCCTGCGTTCAAAGCCTTCTGGTATCCGTGGGGTAACTACCTGTGCCTGGCGTTTCTGGCGGGGATTCTGGTGATTATGCTGCTGTCGCCAGGAATTCGCATTTCGGTCATCTTAATTCCGTTCTGGATTGCCGTTATTTGGCTTGGCTTCCGATTATCCCGCAAAAATAATGCAGCGATGAAGTCGGTGCAGACACTGTAAGCCCCATAGCCTGTTCATCACGATGCAAAGATGAACAGGCCACCATCCGGCTTTAACACACCACTTATAAGGTGTATTATTGCCCCGACGTTATCCATGTCACGCTAATGCGCACCTTTAGTGTTCGCATCATGTGTATATATTTCACAGAGTAAAGAGAAATAGCATGGTTAACACTTTTGATTTTCAATTGATATACGATTTTTTGCATGTGAGCTTTCGTGTGGCTCACCACTGTAAATAAGGGAATTATAATGCCAGTTATCACCCTTCCTGATGGAAGTCAGCGTCATTACGACCACGCCGTTTCTCCCCTCGATGTTGCACTTGATATTGGTCCCGGTCTGGCAAAAGCCTGTATCGCAGGACGTGTCAATGGCGAGCTGGTTGATGCCAGCGATAAGATCGATACCGATGCGCAGTTAGCCATCATCACCGCTAAAGATGAAGCCGGTCTGGAAATTATTCGCCACTCCTGTGCGCACCTATTGGGCCATGCAGTTAAGCAACTGTGGCCAGATACCAAAATGGCGATTGGTCCTGTTATTGATAACGGTTTTTACTATGACGTTGATATCGACCGTACCCTGACTCAGGAAGATATTGAGCTGCTCGAAAAACGTATGCATGAGCTTGCTGACACTGACTATGATGTCATTAAGAAAAAAGTCAGTTGGCAAGAAGCGCGCGATGCGTTCGCTGCACGCGGTGAGACCTACAAAATGGCGATTCTGGATGAGAACATCAGTCGTGATGATCGTCCGGGTCTGTATCACCATGAAGAATACATCGATATGTGCCGTGGTCCGCACGTACCGAATATGCGTTTCTGCCACCATTTCAAATTGCAGAAAACGTCCGGCGCTTACTGGCGTGGCGACAGCAAAAACAAAATGCTGCAACGTATCTACGGCACCGCATGGGCAGATAAAAAGCAACTGGCTTCTTATTTGCAACGTCTTGAAGAAGCGTCTAAGCGCGACCACCGTAAGATCGGCAAACAGCTTGATCTGTACCATATGCAGGAAGAAGCGCCAGGTATGGTGTTCTGGCACAACGACGGCTGGACGATCTTCCGCGAGCTGGAAGCGTTTGTGCGCATGAAACTCAAGTCGTACCAGTATCAGGAAGTAAAAGGTCCATTCATGATGGACCGCGTGATGTGGGAAAAAACCGGTCACTGGGAAAACTATAAAGAAGCGATGTTCACGACGTCATCAGAAAACCGTGAATACTGCATCAAGCCAATGAACTGCCCAGGCCACGTACAGATTTTCAATCAGGGATTGAAATCATACCGCGATCTGCCGCTGCGTATGGCTGAGTTCGGTAGCTGTCATCGTAATGAACCGTCAGGCTCTCTGCATGGCTTAATGCGTGTGCGCGGCTTCACTCAGGACGATGCGCACATCTTCTGTACGGAAGAGCAGGTTCGTGATGAAGTGAACAGCTGCATCAAGATGGTGTATGACATGTACAGCACCTTCGGTTTTGAAAAAATCGTGGTGAAACTGTCTACGCGTCCTGAAAAACGCATTGGTAGCGATGAGATGTGGGATCGCGCTGAAGCCGATTTGGCGGCCGCGTTGACTGAAAATAATATCGAATTCGCCTATCAGCCGGGTGAAGGGGCGTTCTACGGCCCAAAAATTGAATTTACTCTGCATGACTGTTTGGATCGTGCGTGGCAGTGTGGTACGGTGCAACTCGACTTTTCATTACCGGGCCGTCTGAACGCGTCTTACGTTGGCGAAAGCAACGAGCGTCAGGTGCCGGTTATGATTCACCGGGCTATTTTGGGATCAATGGAGCGTTTCATCGGTATTCTGACCGAAGAATTCGCTGGTTTCTTCCCGACCTGGTTAGCCCCGGTTCAAGCGGTGATTATAAATATCACTGATAGCCAGTCTGATTATGTCAATGAATTGACCCGAAAACTGCAAGAAGCGGGCATTCGTGTAAAAGCAGACTTGAGAAATGAGAAGATAGGCTTTAAAATCCGCGAACACACTTTACGCCGTGTTCCCTATATGCTGGTTTGTGGCGACAAAGAGGTCGAGGCAGGAAAAGTTGCTGTCCGTACTCGTCGTGGTAAAGACCTTGGGAGCATGGATGTCAGTGAAGTCATCAGTAAGCTGCAGCAAGAGATTCGCAGCCGTAGTCTTCATCAATTGGAGGTATAGGTATTAAAGGCGGAAAACGAGTTCAACCGGCGCGTCCTAATCGCATCAACAGAGAGATTCGCGCACATGAGGTACGCCTATCAGGCGTCGAAGGCGAACAGCTGGGCATCGTAAGTCTAAATGAAGCATTAGAAAAAGCCGAAGAAGCAGGTGTTGATTTAGTTGAAATCAGTCCGAACGCCGAGCCGCCGGTTTGCCGAATTATGGATTACGGCAAGTTCCTTTATGAGAAGAGTAAGGCCACAAAGGAACAGAAGAAAAAACAAAAAGTTATTCAGGTCAAGGAAATTAAATTCCGACCTGGTACCGATGATGGCGACTATCAGGTCAAACTACGCAACCTGATTCGCTTTCTTGAAGATGGTGACAAAGCTAAAATCACACTGCGTTTCCGCGGTCGTGAAATGGCGCACCAACAGATTGGTATCGAAGTGCTTAACCGCGTTCGTGACGATCTGAGTGAACTGGCAGTGGTCGAATCCTTCCCGTCGAAGATCGAAGGCCGTCAGATGATCATGGTGCTAGCACCGAAGAAGAAACAGTAAGGCATTCAAGTAGCAAGACCGTACAACCTCTGTGTTGTACGGCTTTGTTCGCCTTATCTGATTCGTTTTATTAACAATGCGAAGTGGAAATAACAATGCCAAAGATTAAAACAGTACGTGGCGCCGCTAAACGCTTTAAAAAAACCGCAAGCGGTGGTTTTAAGCGTAAGCATGCTAACCTGCGTCATATTCTGACCAAAAAGTCAACTAAGCGTAAACGTCACCTGCGTCCAAAAGGTCTGGTCTCCAAAGGGGATCTGGGTCTTGTTATCGCATGTCTGCCGTACGCATAAGTAACCTTTTTTTAATTCAGAATAAGACTTTAGGAGAGAGCATATGGCTCGCGTAAAACGTGGTGTAGTTGCCCGTGCACGTCACAAGAAAATATTGAAACAAGCGAAAGGTTACTACGGTGCCCGTTCGCGTGTTTATCGTGTTGCCTTCCAGGCAGTAATCAAAGCTGGCCAATACGCTTACCGCGACCGTCGTCAACGTAAACGTCAATTCCGTCAGCTGTGGATTGCACGTATCAATGCGGCAGCTCGTCAAAACGGTTTGTCTTACAGCAAATTCATCAACGGCCTGAAAAAAGCTTCTGTTGAAATTGACCGTAAGATTCTGGCTGATATCGCAGTATTCGATAAGTTAGCGTTCAGCGCGCTGGTCGAAAAAGCGAAAGCAGCACTGGCGTAAGTCAGTTGAGAGAGGGAGCTTTGGCTCCCTCTTTTCGTCGGGCTCTACACTTTCCGTTTTTATTATTTATAAGACAAAGGTAACGCAAGTATGAACGCTGCTATTTTCCGTTTCTTTTTTTACTTTAGCACCTGAATTCAGGGGGCTTTGCGCGTAAGAAAAGAAACGAAAAGTAGCGCTTAAGCCTCCCCATAGGGAGGCTTTTTTGTTTACAATAATCGGTTTTTACTCTTGTTTTTAGTAACATTTATCGTTTTGAGTAAAACGACATTCTTCAATCATGACCGTTGGCCACATAGGCAGAAAAAGAGGAACACAATGCCACATCTCGCAGAGCTGGTTGCCAAAGCCAGAACAGCTATAGAAGAGGCTCAGGATGTTACCGCACTGGAAAATGTGCGTGTCGAATATCTGGGCAAAAAAGGTCACTTAACCCTTCAGATGACCTCGCTGCGCGAGTTGCCGGCTGAAGAGCGCCCTGCGGCTGGTGCTGTCATTAACCAGGCTAAGCAAGACGTTCAGGACGCGCTGAATGCCCGTAAGCACATGTTGGAATCCGCTGAGTTAAATGCGCGTCTGGCGCAAGAAACCATCGATGTTTCCTTGCCGGGCCGCACCATTGAAAATGGCGGCTTGCATCCGGTGACCCGTACCATCGATCGCATCGAAACTTTCTTCGGCGAGCTGGGTTTTTCTGTGGTAACCGGGCCAGAAATCGAAGACGATTATCACAACTTTGATGCGCTGAATATTCCAGGGCACCACCCTGCGCGTGCTGACCACGACACGTTCTGGTTTGATGCTACACGCCTGCTGCGTACACAGACATCTGGCGTTCAGATTCGTACCATGGAAAAGCAGCAACCGCCCATCCGTATCATCGCGCCGGGTCGCGTTTATCGTAACGATTACGATCAGACTCACACGCCGATGTTCCATCAGATGGAAGGGTTGATCGTCGATAAAGACATCAGCTTCACCAACCTGAAAGGCACGTTGCATGATTTCCTGCGTAATTTCTTTGAGGAAGATTTGCAGGTTCGCTTCCGTCCGTCTTATTTCCCGTTTACCGAACCGTCTGCTGAAGTGGATGTGATGGGTAAAAACGGCAAATGGCTGGAAGTCCTGGGCTGCGGCATGGTGCACCCGAATGTCCTGCGTAATGTCGGTATCGACCCAGAAGTGTATTCCGGCTTCGCGTTCGGTATGGGCATGGAGCGCCTGACGATGCTGCGTTATGGCGTGACCGATCTGCGTGCGTTCTTCGAAAACGATCTGCGTTTCCTCAAACAGTTTAAGTAAGGCGGGTATACATCATGAAATTCAGTGAACTCTGGTTACGCGAGTGGGTAAACCCGGCGGTTGACAGTGAAACGCTATCTGAACAGATCACGATGGCAGGGCTGGAAGTGGATGGCGTTGAGCCTGTTGCTGGCGCATTCCACGGCGTGGTTGTCGGTGAAGTGGTTGAATGTGGGCAGCACCCGAACGCAGACAAACTGCGTGTGACGAAAGTTAATGTCGGCGGCGAGCGCCTGCTGGACATCGTCTGTGGCGCGCCGAACTGCCGTCAGGGCCTGAAAGTGGCGGTGGCGATGGTCGGTGCCGTATTACCGGGCGATTTCAAAATTAAAGCCGCCAAGCTGCGTGGTGAACCGTCTGAAGGCATGTTGTGCTCATTTTCCGAGTTAGGTATTTCGGACGATCACGATGGCATCATTGAACTGCCAGCAGACGCGCCGATTGGCACGGATATTCGTGAGTACCTGAAGCTGGATGACAACGCGATTGAAATCAGCGTGACCCCAAACCGTGCTGATTGCTTAGGCATTATCGGTGTGGCGCGTGATGTGGCCGTATTGAATCAGCTGGCGTTGAATGAACCGACTATTGAGCCCGTTGCTGCGACGATTCAGGATACCTTCCCGATTCAGGTCGATGCGCCGCAGGCATGCCCGCGTTACTTAGGCCGTGTGGTGAAAGGCATCAACGTTAAGGCGGCAACGCCACTGTGGATGCGCGAAAAGCTGCGCCGTTGCGGTATTCGTTCTATCGATCCGGTTGTTGATGTGACGAACTACGTTCTGCTGGAACTCGGTCAACCAATGCATGCGTTCGATCTCGACCGTCTCAACGGCGGCATTATCGTGCGTATGGCGACAGAAGGCGAAACGCTGACGCTGCTGGATGGTAACGAAGCGAAGCTGAATGCGGATACGCTGGTTATCGCTGACCAGCAGAGTGCGCTGGCGATGGGCGGTATCTTTGGCGGCGAGCATTCTGGCGTCAATGAAGAAACGCAAAACGTTCTGCTGGAATGCGCTTACTTCAATCCGCTGTCGATTACCGGACGCGCACGTCGTCACGGTTTGCACACCGATGCGTCTCACCGCTACGAGCGTGGCGTCGATCCGGCGTTACAGCACAAAGCCATTGAGCGCGCGACTCGTCTGCTGATCGACATCTGCGGTGGTGAAGCGGGCCCAGTAGTTGATGTGACTAGCGAGGCAGATTTGCCAACTCGCGCAACGATTACGCTGCGCCGTGAGAAACTGGATCGTCTGATTGGCCATGTGATTGCCGATGAGCAGGTGAGCGATATTCTGCAGCGTCTGGGCTGTAACGTTGCGAAAACCGATGCAGGTTGGCAGGCGACGGCACCGAGCTGGCGTTTCGACATGGAAATTGAAGAAGATCTGGTTGAAGAAGTCGCGCGTATTTACGGCTACAACAACATTCCGAATATTCCGACTCAGGCTCCGTTGATTATGACCTCGCATCGCGAAGCGTCACTGTCATTGAAGCGTGTGAAGACATTATTAGTCGACCACGGCTTCCAGGAAGCAATTACTTACAGTTTTGTTGACCCGAAAATTCAGGGATTAATCCACCCTAATGAAGCGTCGCTGAGCCTGCCGAGCCCGATTTCCGCAGAGATGTCGGTGATGCGTTTATCGCTGTGGAGCGGCTTGCTGAGCGCGGCGGTGTATAACCAAAACCGTCAACAAAGCCGTCTGCGCCTGTTTGAAAGCGGCCTCCGTTTTGTGCCGGACACCAGTGCGGACCTGGGTATTCGTCAGGATCTGATGCTGGCGGGTGTGATTACTGGCACGCGTTATGAAGAGCATTGGGATCTGGCGCGTCAGGCCGTTGACTTCTATGATTTAAAAGGCGATTTGGAAGCGGTACTGGCATTGACGGGCAAGTTGTCTGAGGTTGAGTTCAAGGCCGAAAATAATCCGGCATTGCATCCAGGACAAAGTGCTGCTATTTATCTGTGCGGAGAACGCATTGGATTTATTGGCGTTATTCACCCAGAACTGGAGCGCAAGTTGGATCTTAACGGGCGCACCGTGGTGTTCGAATTGTTGTGGGATAAGGTCGCAGACCGCGTATTGCCGGAGGCGAACGAGGTTTCCCGCTTCCCGGCGAACCGTCGCGATATCGCCGTTGTGGTCGCTGAAAATGTCCCTGCGGGCGATATTTTGGCCGAGTGTAAGAAAGTTGGCGCAAATCAGTTAGTTGGCGTAAACTTATTCGACGTGTACCGAGGGAAGGGCGTAGCGGAAGGTTATAAGAGTCTGGCTATCAGTCTGACCCTGCAAGATACCACGCGTACACTGGCAGAAGAGGAAATTGCCGCTACCGTTGCAGAATGCGTAGCAGCATTAAAACAGCGATTCCAAGCATCCTTGAGGGATTGAACCTATGGCGCTTACTAAAGCTGAAATGTCAGAATACCTGTTTGAGAAGCTCGGGCTGAGCAAACGGGATGCCAAAGAGCTAGTCGAGCTGTTTTTTGAAGAAGTTCGTCGCGCTTTGGAAAATGGCGAGCAGGTCAAGTTGTCAGGTTTTGGCAATTTTGATTTGCGAGACAAGAACCAACGTCCGGGGCGTAACCCAAAAACTGGCGAAGATATTCCGATTACGGCGCGCCGTGTGGTCACGTTCCGTCCGGGGCAAAAGCTAAAAAGCAGGGTAGAGAACGCCTCTCCCAAAGAGTAACAGAGTCACCCAAAAAGGCCGCGCAAGCGGCCTTTTCCTATCTTATTCGCCTCATATTGCCTATTTCAAGGTCGATTCGGTATCTGCTGGTGCCGTATGCTGCGAGGCTAAACGCGTTGCTCGTCCATTTGGTGTTTTTGGCGATGTCTCTTTTTTCGGATAGTCCGGCACTGGCCGATGATCGTCAATTAAATGACGTATTGCCAGAATAGGGTGGCGCAACAACATCCGCGGCCCCGACCAGCGCATAATCGCTTTGATCGCCTCACGTCGGGCGGGTTGATAGCAGTGAATGGGGCAATGCTTACACGCGGGTTTATCTTCACCGAATTGACAGCGTTCCAGACGCTTGATGGCGTAGCTGAATAAGTCTTTATGCTGCGCGTTATCGCCAGTTTCAGGATGGTGCTTTTCATACAGTTCGATCATCAATCCGACGGTACGGATCTCCCGCTGTCGGTATTTTCCCAGGGGTTTTCTCGCCATGTGCGTCATGTCCTGATGAAATCATAATAGATGTATTTTAAATGCAATTTATTGCGAGAGGAACCACTGAAGTCACATCTATGAAGGAATGCAGAGGAAAAAGGCGAGGAGAACCTCGCCGAGGAAGGTCGTAATCAGGCCTGGCCGAACTGTGCCTGATGTAATTTGGCATAGATGCCACTTTGCTCCAGCAGCACCTGATGGCTGCCTTGCTCAATAATGCTGCCGTTATCTACCACCACAATGCGTCCCGCGTTCTGTATGGTTGCCAGCCTGTGGGCGATGATCAACGTGGTACGTCCTGCGGAAAGTTCGCTGAGCGATTGCTGTATCGCCTGCTCTGTCGCGGTATCCAACGCAGATGTCGCTTCGTCCAGAATCAGGATTGGCGGGTTTTTCAGGAAGATGCGCGCGATAGATAAACGCTGTTTTTGCCCACCCGATAATTTAACGCCACGCTCGCCGACCACGGTATCCAGCCCGTCAGGCAGGTTCTCGATCAGCTCATCTAACCGCGCACGTCGTGCGGCGTCCATGATTTCGTCATCGCTTGCATCAAGTTTACCGTAGGCAATGTTTTCCCGAATGGTACCGCCGAACAGGAAAACATCCTGCTGTACGATGCCGATTTGGCTGCGTAGCGATGCCTGCGTCATCTGGCGGATATCCATGCCGTCAATGGTGATGGCACCGCTGGTTAAATCGTAGAAGCGGGGAAGCAGGGAACAGAGGGTGGTTTTGCCCGCACCGGAGGGGCCAACAAACGCGACGGTTTCCCCTGCGCGAATCGACAGGTCAATATTGCGCAAAATCGGACGGTCGGCAGAATACCCAAAGCTCACCTGATTGAACCGGATATCGCCTGTCAACGGACCGGCATTATGCGCATCGGGAGCGTCGGCAATCTCGGGAACGGTATCGATCAGCTGAGTAAAGCGTTTGAATCCCGCAATTCCTTTGGGATAGCTCTCCAGCACCGAGGTAATTTTGGCGACCGGACGGAAGAACACTTCAATCAGCAGTAGGAAGCCGATAAAACCACCGTAGCTGAGTTCGCCCTGAATCACGTACCAAATACCGGCCAGCATCACGATAAGCTGTATCAGGCGCGTGCTGAGGTAGCTGAGTGTCATACTGGCGGTCATGATGCGATAGGCCTGCAATTTGGTACGGCGGTAGTTTTCGTTATCGTTAGAGAACAGTTTCTTCTCATGCGCTTCATTGGCAAACGCTTTAACGACGCGGATACCCCCAACGCTCTCTTCAATTCGAGCGTTGAAGTTGCCAACCTGACCGAATAGCTGACGCCACGTCTCCGTCATGCGGGCGCCATAGCGGCTGACGAGATACGTCATGAAAGGCACGATAATAATCGTCAGCAGCGCCAGATTCAGATGAACCGTCGCCATCAGGATGAACGCACCAATAAACGTCATGATCGCGAGGAAGAGGTCTTCCGGGCCGTGGTGGGCAATCTCCCCGACTTCTTCCAAATCTTTGGTGACGTGGGTGATGATATGGCCGGTCTTCATATTGTCGTAGTAACGGAACGGCAAATTTTGCAGATGCTCAAAGGCCTGCCGCCGCATATCGGTTTCAATACCCACGCCCAGCGCATGTCCCCAATAGTTGACGATGGCCATCAGCGCGGTATTCAGCAGGTATACCGCTAATAGCGCCACTGACGCCAACAGGATCAGCGACCAGTCCTGAGCGGGTAATAGTTTGTCGATGAACGCTTTAATCGCCATCGGAAACCCTAATTCAAGCAGGCCAGCGATAATGGCACAGCCGAAGTCGAGGACGAACAACCCTTTGTAAGGGGAATAGTAGGAAAAGAAACGCCTTAACATGTGTGACTATTTTTTAGGTAACGAAATGTGGGGATGACTATAGCAGGTTAGCGTGAAGAATGTGACCGTGAGCCGATTAGGTTTCTTATTGGCTGGGAAGTCAGATGAAAACCATGGGGATGGTTGTGGATCAGCTCGTAGGTGTACGTGTCGCATACCAGCAGAGCAGCGAACCTGCTGTGACCATGACGACGCCTTGCCAGAATGATATAGCGGGCGTGATATTGAGCCAGAGCGCGGCTAATAGGGTGGAAAGCACGGGCGTGAAATAAGAGGCGGTTGCCAGCAACGTCAGGTTGCCATGCTGAATACCGATATTCCAGACGGAATAGGCTAATGCGGTCGATGTGCCCATAAAGAGCAGTTGCAGAGAACTTGGTAAGGTTAATGAAATCGCACCTTCGGCACTGAAGGCATACTGAACCCAGAGTACGAGTGAGGCGATGAAAAAGAACAGCGAGACGCCGCTTTTACCTTGCCCGTACCGCCTGGTGATATTGCAGTAGAGCGCCCAGGTCAGAGCCGCAGAAAACGCCAGGCTGTAGGCCAGCGGGTTAGCCAGAATGTTGTTCCACAGTAACTCTGGTGTCCAATCGCTTTCTCCTTTCATAATCCACACGATGCCGCCTAGCGAGAGCGCAAGGCCGGGCCAGAGCAGGAAACGACTTTTCTGCTGATTGATAAAAAGAGAAAAGAACACGGTCAAACTGGGCCACAAATAGTTAATCATCCCTATTTCTATCGCCTGCATGCGGCTATCCGCTAGCCCGATGGACAGCGACAGAAATATCTCGTAGCAGACAAACATCGCGCCGCCTGCGAACAAATAGACTCTGGGCAGCGTCTTAATGCGGGGAAAACCGTAAAAGGCCAATAGACATAGCGTGCTGGTGGAGTAAATCATCGCCGCACCGCCGATGGGGCCGAGTGCTTCTGTCAGGCTACGGATAAGCCCGACGGATGTGCTCCATAAAACGATCGCCAGTAAGCCCGTGAGCGTGGCGCGCTGTGGCGTCATATTCATACCTGGTTATGAGGTCTGTGCCAAAGAAATCAAACCGGATGCTGTTACCTGCATCCGGTAGTGCTCATTACGATGGTTTACCGCCAGAAGTCGTCAAAAACGGTAATCGGCGGACGACGCTTGTGTTCGGTTTTGCGATACCAGTTTTCGATAATGGCTGCATCGTTGGCCTCGATCTGCTTGCCTTCCAGATAGTCGTCGATTTTTTCATAGGTCACACCCAGCGCGACTTCGTCGGGGAGAGACGGACGGTCTTCTTCCAGATCGGCGGTAGGGGCTTTGGTATAAAGATGAGAAGGGCAGCCAAGTTCGCGCAGCAGCGCTTTACCCTGACGCTTATTCAACCGGAAAATCGGGTTGATATCGGTACCGCCATCACCGTATTTGGTGAAAAAGCCCGTTACCGCCTCAGCTGCATGATCGGTGCCGACGACAAGCCCGGCATTCATGCCCGCGATGCTGTACTGCGCTTTCATGCGCTCTCTGGCTTTTTCGTTACCTTTTACAAAATCGGAAAGCTCCACGCCAATGGCACGTAAGGTGGCTTCACTGGCTTCAATCGCCGGCTTGATGTTGACGGTTAATACGCGGTCTGGTTGGATAAAAGCGATGGCGTCCTGACAGTCGGCTTCATCCGCCTGTACGCCGTAAGGCAGTCGAACGGCGATGAACTGATAGCGAGAATTTCCGGTCTCATTACGTAATTCCGTGATAGCCGTCTGGCACAGTTTGCCGGTCAGCGTAGAGTCCTGACCACCGCTGATGCCCAAAACTAACGACGTAACGAACGGGTGAGCATTCAGATAATTCTTTAAAAAATCAACGCTAACACGTATTTCCTGTGCTGGATCGATGCTGCTTTTCACTCCCAACGCAGTGATAATGTCGTTTTGTAATGACATGCCATCCCCTCCTGAACTTATTGATACTGCAAAAGAATTATTACGATTGCCTGAGTGTAAAACGAATTGGCGTGAAGAAAAAGAACAAGCTGTCAGGTAGTCATTTTCCCTATAGATAACCGGTTTTTGACTATTGGCCAATATGTTACATCCCTGCGTTATTATTTGAAAAAGTGGTCGCCGCCGACTAGCCTTAGTGTGACGTATAATAATGAGGTGATGAGATGAAGAATAACAGATTACTGGTATGTATTGCGGCAGCAGGTGCTGTCATGTTGGCGGGATGTACGGCTTATAACAAGGCAGAAAGTTATGTTAATGAGCCTGTGGTGAAAGATGTGAAAGTGGGAATGATGAAGCAGCAGGTTCATCAACTCGCAGGTAGCGGAGTGGAAAAACGTCTGGTGAATGCTAAAGGCACCTGTAGCGACTATCTGCTGAAAAACCGCGATGGTACTGCGCAGAACTATTTCGTCAGCTACGACGAAACGGGCCATGTTCTCAATAAAGGTTTCCAGAGCTGCCAGGCTTACGATACTAACCCGCAGCGCTAAGCAACCTGATGGCACGATATCGTTATTAGAAAAGTGTCATAAAAAAACGCCGACAGCATCAGCCGTCGGCGTTTTCTTTTGTGCAGCAAATGCGGCTTAGCGGTGCGTCAACTCAGCGTCATCCTGTGCGTTGAAAACCGTTTTGTCCGTCTGCTTCATCAACTGGCTGGTGACGGTACCGGCCGTCATGGATCCGCTGACGTTAAGTGCCGTACGGCCCATATCGATCAGCGGCTCAATGGAGATGAGCAGCGCGACAAGTGTTACCGGTAGTCCCATCGCAGGCAGAACGATTAACGCGGCAAAGGTGGCACCGCCGCCCACACCGGCTACGCCAGCAGAACTGATGGTGACGATACCGACCAGCGTCGCGATCCAGACAGGATCCAACGGGTTGATGCCAACTGTTGGCGCGACCATCACGGCCAGCATCGCTGGATAAAGCCCCGCACAGCCGTTCTGACCGATTGTCGTGCCGAAAGAGGCGGCAAAGCTGGCGATAGATTGCGGCACGCCAATACGGCGCGTTTGCGCTTCAATGCTGAGTGGTATTGTCGCCGCGCTGGAACGGCTGGTAAATGCGAACGTCAATACTGGCCAGACTTTGCGATAAAAACGAGCCGGATTGATGCCTGTGAACGACAGGATCAGCGCATGGACGCCGAACATAATCATCAGTCCCAGATAGGACGCGACAACGAAGCTACCCAGCTTGAGGATGTCTTGCAGGTTAGAACTGGCGACCATCTTGGTCATCAGCGCCATGACGCCGTAAGGGGTCAGCTTCATCACCAGACGAACGAGTTTCATCACCCAGGATTGCAGTGTGTCAATGGCGGTTAAAACGCGTTCGCCTTTGACCGCGTCATCTTTTAGCAACTGTAACGCCGCAACGCCAAGGAACGCAGCGAAGACGACGACGCTGATGATAGACGTCGGGTTCGCACCGGTCAGCTCAGCAAACGGGTTTTTAGGAATGAATGACAGGATAAGCTGAGGTACGTTAAGGTCAGCGACTTTACCAGCATAGTTGCTTTCAATCGCCGTTAATCGCGCGGTTTCTTGCGCACCTTGCACTAGCCCGGTCGCCGTCAGGCCAAACAGGTTAGTCACAAAAACACCGACCAACGCGGAAATCAGCGTAGTGATCAACAGGGTCGAAAGCGTCAATACGCTGATTTTCCCTAATGACGAGGCATTATGCAGCTTGGCAACGGAATTGAGGATGGAGATAAAGACCAGCGGCATGACGATCATCTGTAACAGCTGCACGTAGCCATTACCCACAATGTTAAACCATGATATGGACTGCTTAACAACCGGGTTGTCGCCACCATAAATCAGATGCAGTGCCAGACCAAATAGCACCCCGACAACCAAACCCAGCAAGACTTTCTTTGCCAGACTCCAGGATGGGTTACGGCTGGCGTAACCTAATCCGAGCAGTAATACGACAAATAGCAGAATATTTATGAGTAGCGGAAAATTCATCCGGCTTTGCTCCCTATCAGTGAGTCGCGTCACGCTGCCCACTATCTCGCGCAGTAATTGAGATCGGCGGAGGTAGCGTGATTTTTTGCGATGAAAAATAACAAACGCGCACAGGATAGCAGGTCTTTTGCCATCATGTTACAGGGATATGTCTGACGGTAGGTAACGCTGTTACTTCACGTATTGAAAGAGGTAGGTTTGCGCAGACTGTAAAAAGCGAAATGACTGCTCATAGGTGCAGCAATCCAGATTTTTTTGTGGCTGATACAGTGAAAAGCCGATACAGGCAAGACACAGAAAGCGTTCCAACTGATTGCCTTTTTGGCTGTTTAAAATCGGCAAGCGGAAACGCCAGCGACAGGGCCAGAGCAGGGGAACGCCAGAGGGCGTCAGCATATCCGCGAGAATGTGGCTCAGATAACCGACGATCATGGCATGGTAGGCATCGGTCGGAATCGGCCAGTCTGGCGGCAGGTGCGTCTGAATAAAGAAAATACCGGCGGCGATGGCAAGAAAGCTGTGCGTAAATCCGCGATGACCAAAGAGGCGGGCAATGGGCGAAGAAAGCCACTTCAGGCGCTGCCCGAGGACGGATTTAGGGTGATCGATATCGGGCAGCAGCGCGGTAAGGAGTGCTCCGGGGATAATGTGCCACCAGTCTCCGGTAGCCAGCGCAGGCGATAGCTCAACTTTCTTAGCCAGAATTGCGCAGGCAACAGAAAACAGCAGGTGTCCTTCCGCAGTCATGAAACTTCTCAAATAAAACTGTTATTTTATACAGTATAAGAGATTATCCCTGTCTGCGGAAGCCGTGACGGCGTAACGATTTATTTCGACGGTTCGTTGCTTACCGGTAAGATTCGCAGCCAATTGTCTAGCAACTGAGGCCAGGCAGCCGCTGGAAGTCCTTTGGTGCCGCGCAGGCCAAAACCGTGTTTCCCTTTCTCAAAGAGATGCATTTCGACGGGGATCTGTTTTTCCCGCAGCGCGCTGAACATCACAAGACTGTTATCAACCGACACTGACGGATCGTCAACGGCATGCACCAGAAACGTGGGTGGCGTCTGATCGGTAACCTGTTTCTCTGGAGAGTAACGCAGCACCTGCGCTTCCGTTGGCTGCTCGCCGATTAACTGCTTACGCGAACCTGCGTGCGCAATATTCGCCTGCATCGAAATGACGGGGTACATCAGCACCATGAAATCAGGTCGTGCGCTTACGCTGTCAATGGCATCCGTCGCGGGATAAACAGACTGTGAGAAGCGGGTTCCCAGGCTGGCAGCAACATGACCACCCGCGGAGAATCCCATAATACCAATACGCTGTGGGTTAATGTGCCACTTCTCGGCGTTGGCTCTCAGGGTTCTGATGGCACGTTGTGCATCGGCTAACGGGGCGTCAGCGCCTTCTTTATGGCCTTCACCGGGCATACGGTAGGTCATAACGAAAAGTGTGTATCCCTGCTGATTAAAGAAAGGGGCCAGATCGCTGCCTTCCTTATCCAACACGACACGTTGGTAAGAACCGCCGGGCGTAATGAGTAACGCCATACCATTGGGCTTCTCTGCCGGATAAACGGTAATTTCAGGGCTGCGAATCCCGGTTGCTGCCCGATCGGGAAGAGAGGGATCTTTGCTCCGCTCGACCACTTGCGGCTGTACCGTTGAAGAAGAGGCTCCCGGCGCTTCACCGTGTGGCCAGACAGTAAAAACAGGTTGGGCGTAACTTAATCCATTTACAGACATCATAATGGCCCCGACAAGCAGAGAACGAACAATCATGATAGATCACCTGACAAAGGGAAGGAGGGGGGAATTGTTGGGCGACGATAAAAAAATAGGGTAGCCATCACATCGGAGAAAAAATGACCACCCTGAACCGCAAATCTTAATAAAGAAATAACATTCATACACGAAGAGGGTAAATCAGACACAGCAATTTCAACAGCTAAAACGCATTTAACGACACCACATGTAACAACGAAACGTACCTAACTTTTTAATCTACTACGGACATCATAATAAAGGGACGTTAATGATAAAACTTAGTGAATCAATTAACACTAACATCCCTTTTGCCAACTAATAATGCTTATTTAAATAACAAGCCCGTTATTAGAAGCTGTATTGCACACCAACACGGTAACGAGTTTGGCGATTATCGGTAGTACCAGACTCTGCAACGTTACCTACTGCCATGTAAGGTTTCCAGTTTTTGTCCAATTTATAAGACAATTTTACATCATGGTCGAAATTGTATGTTTCATTGTCGTATTGGTATGCACCAGCTTTATTTGCTTTTTTGTAGTCCAGTTCGTAATCAACTTGGAAATCTTTCAGGAATTTATAGCTGACAACGGCTGTTAAATTATAACCATTTTCTTGGTTGTTTTTTGATGCGTTTGGAACATCACCGCTATTACGTTTGTAGTAAGGGCGATAACGTAAAGAAGTAGAAAGATCGTCAGTGATGTTCACTTTACCACGCAGGTAAGGACGATAGTTGTTAGAGGTAGAGCTTGAATCTAAAGAGAAACCTGGTTCTAAAGAAAAGGTTTTGTTGAAGCTATAAACATAGCTGGCAACCACTTCAGTACCGTTGCTGACGGTTTCATTAAATGGTTTATTTGGCGTGTTGTCTGCACTGGATTGACGCCATTTTGCTTCAACAGATAACCCAAAGCCATTGGCAAAACGATGTGACATTGACAAACGATCGCGGTGATCATTTTTCGCAGTATCTTTCATTTCATGACGGTAATCGATTGTCACAGCCATTGCATTCACACTAATTAATGACGTAACTGCCAGAGCTAATAATTTAAATTTCATTGTTATATTCCCTATTGGTTAGGATATCTCTAATAAAAAACACGCATTATGCTTTTTAGGACAAGTTCTATTTTATTTATTATTAAACTACGTTCTGTGATCGAGATCGTCTTGGGTAACAAAAAGTAAAATGGGGTTTCAAATTGTGAGGGAGATCGAATTGAATATCGCGGTTGTTTTAATTTAAATGAAAAATCCCTGCCGTCAGTGCGGCAGGGGTGAATTACAGTCTAAAACGGGTGCAACATTATTTCATTGCGCGTTTCAGAATACGCTCAGATTGACGCTGGAAGTATTTCGCAGCATCTTCCACAGATTTCTGACCGTAATCGATAGACTGGATGGTATCACCAAACAGAGAAACGATTTGCGGGTCATCGAAATAAGGGGAAACAGCAACTTCATGCGGCAGAGACAGAGCCAGTTTCAACCCGGCAACGGCTGGTGCATCATCTTTGATCACGCCATCAGCAGTCAGCTGAGCCACAGCGGCTTTACTCAACGGTACACCACGTTCCAGACCCAGAGCCTGAGCACCTTCTTTGCTGTTCAGCAGGAAGTTGATCAACTGAGCAGACTCTTTAGGATGCTTGGTTGACTTACCGATAGACAGCATCTGTGCTGGTTTGAAGAACAAGCCGGCATCTTTTGCACCTGGCAGCATTGGGTAGCTACCCAATTCCAGTTTTGCTGGTGGTTGCAGGTTGTCAGAGTACTTAGTGATAGTGGAGTTCCACATATAAGTACCAGACCACTCGCCGTTGATCCATGGCTTCATTTCATACATGTTGCTCTTACCGAAAGATGCATAGTATTTCGCATCAGGCATGACATGGCTGTCGATCAACTTCTTATACATACCAAAGAATTCAGCCCATTGCGCATCGCTATAGGCGAATTTTTGACTTTTTACATCAATCGCAGGAATGTTGTACTTCTGAACCATATAAGAGTTCAGCAGTGCCAGAGAATCCTGGTGTTCCAATACGATAGGGTAGTATTGGTCGCCCAGTTTTTCTTTGAACACTTTACCGGCGTTCAGCAGCTCATCCCACGTTTTCGGATATTCCAGACCGGCTTTTTTCCAGCTTTCGGTGTTGAAATAGAAGACGCGAGCCGTAACGGAAATTGGAATACCGTTCAGTTTCCCTTCGACCGTGGTGTTTTGCAGTTCTTTTGACTCGAACTGGGTCAGATCCAGAGAATCTTTAACCTTGTTCAGATCGTAAAAACCCGTGCCGTTCTTAGAGAAAATCGGCAGCCAGTTCCAGTTAGTCTGCATCACATCTGGCTCGGTGTTACCGGCAATCTGTGTTGTCAGACGAGACAGGTGACCATCCCAGCCAGTATATTCCGCTTTCACGGTGATGTTCGGGTGCTGCTTATGGAACTCTTCAATGGCTTTGAGCGTCTGCTGGTGACGGCTGTTGCCGCCCCACCAGGACATTCTCAATTCAACATTATCAGCGGCTAAAGAAGGCATTGCCACTAATGACGCCAGAGATGAAGCTATTAACGTGTGTAGGATCGCTTTTTTCATCGGTTACTACTCCTGTTAAAGAGAGATATTTTTTTCTGTTTTTGCATCAAAAATATGGCATTTTTCCATGTCGAACTGGAAATATACCGGACGATGCAGTCCCTTCTCGATAATCAGCCGACCTTCGTCATAAGGAATGCGGCTGGTTAATTCAAAGCCATCGACTTTAATGTACATAAAGAATTCGTGACCCATGTTTTCTACGCGAACCAACTCACCCTGTGAGTGGCTGCCTTCAAATGGCGTATCTGACACGGAAACATAGTCTGGGCGAACACCGAAGAAAACGTCTTGTCCGATATAGCTGCGGACTTTGTCTTGTTTTGCCGCATTTAACACCAGCGCGTTATTCCCAACCACAACGCCAATCTGACCGTCTTTCTCGACCAGTTTGCACGGTTTAATGTTCATTTCTGGTGAGCCAATGAAGCCAGCAACGAACATGTTGACAGGGAAGTGGTACAGGTTATCCGGCGTATCGACCTGCATGATGTGACCGAGTTTCATCACGCAAATACGGTCACCCATGGTCATTGCTTCAGTCTGATCGTGGGTAACATATACGCTTGTCGCCGCTTTACCGCTTTTCTTCAACTGCTTATGCAGGTCAGAAATACGGATACGCATGGATGCACGCAGTTTGGCATCCAGGTTTGACAACGGTTCGTCAAACAGGAACACATCTGGTTTTTTTACGATGGCGCGGCCTACGGCTACACGCTGTGCCTGACCACCAGACAGCTGGCGCGGCAGACGATCCAGCAGATCTTCCAGCTCCAGAATTTTGGCCGCTTCGGCGACCTGCGCTTCAATTTGATCTTTAGGCATTTTGCTCAGCTTCAGACCAAACGCCAGATTCTCTTTTACCGTCATGTGAGGGTAGAGGGCGTAGTTCTGGAACACCATGGCAATCCCGCGATCTTTCGGCGCCAGATTGTTAACAACGCGCTCACCGATACGTACTTCACCGCCGCTGATGGTTTCCAGACCCGCCAGCATACGCAGCGTAGTGGATTTCGCACAGCCAGACGGGCCGACGATAACCATGAATTCACCGTCTTTAATCGTCAGGTCGATGCCGTGAACGGCTTTGAAACCGTTGGAGTATACTTTTTCCAGTTTATTGAAAATAACTTCAGCCATGATAAATCCTCTATTAACCTTTAATTCCGCTGCTGGTCACGCCTTGTACGAAGTAGCGCTGTGCCAGGAAGAAAACAATAATGGATGGCAGAATGGAGATGCTGGACATGGCCAGGATTTCATTCCACGGAGCGCCTTCAGTAACGTCGATAGACATTTTCAGCGCCAGCGCAATTGGATATTTATCCACGCTATAGACATAAATCAGCGGACCGATGAAGTCGTTCATTGACCACATGAACTGGAACAGCGCAACAGAGATGATGGCTGGTTTCAGAATCGGCACGACCACATACCACAGCACCTGGAAGGAGTTACAGCCATCGATCTGAGCGGCTTCTTCCATATCACGTGGTACACCACGCAGGAACTGGATCAGCATGAACACAAAGAACCCTTGTGTTGCAAACGCCAGCGGCAAGTACAGTGGCAGGTAGCTGTTCAGCATGCCCATTTCGCGGAACATGAGGTACTGCGGAATTAACAGTACGGTGCTTGGCAACAGCATGGTGGTGATCAGTGTCGCGAACCAGAAGCCCTTCCACGGAATGTCAAAGCGAGCGAAGCCATAAGCCACTATCACCGAGGAAATAACGGTCAGAACCACTTTCGGAATCACGTACTGGAAAGTGTTAATCATATAGTGACCGAAATTGTATTCCGTACCGGTTTTCCAACCGTTAACGAAACCATCCCAGGTGGCGTGAGCAGGCCACAGACCCAACGTGGTGAAAATCTCATGGTTCGGTTTGAACGACGCTGAGAACATCCACGCCAGTGGGTAAAGCATCAGTAAACCAACGAACAGCAGTATCACGTAACGGATGGCGGCACTGAGTTTTTCTTTACGCAGCGTGCGGCGTACTTCTGCAGCAGCAACTTCTTGTGCTGTAGTCAGGTTTGAATGCATGTCAGCCATTTTTTCCTCCTTTATCAGCGGAGTAGAACACCCAGTATTTCGACGACTTAAAGGAGATAGACGCAAATACCGCAACAACCAGGAACAGAACCCATGCCAAGGCAGCACCGTAACCCATATCGAAATACTTGAACGCCGTATCATAGATATAGAGCGAGAACAGGTAGGTGTAGTGCGTTGGACCGCCGCCAGTAATGACGTAAGGTGCCGTAAACTCCTGGAATGCCTGAGTGGTCTGCATGATAAAGTTAAAGAAGATAACTGGCGTAATCAGCGGTACCGTTACTTTCAGGAACATTTGCCATTTGGATGCACCGTCGATCATTGCCGCTTCATACTGAGATTGCGGAACGTTCTGCAATGCAGCCAGGAAGATAACCATCGCGGAACCGAACTGCCATACGCGCAACAGCGTGACTGACATCAGTGCCAGAGACGGTTCGCCCAGCCAGTTGATGGCATCAAAGCCAAACACGCCGAGGAAGCTGTTTAACAAGCCATCGATGGCGAACAGTGCACGCCACAGAACGGCAATGGCCACGCTGCTGCCCAGAATAGAAGGCACATAGTAAGCAGTACGGAAGAAACCGATACCACGTAATTTGAAATTAAGTACAAACGCAATTAACAGTGCGAAGATTAATTTCAATGGAATGGTCAGAAATACATAGGCAAAGGTGACGCCCATGGATTTCCAAAAGAGATCGTCCTCTATGAACATACGGTGATAGTTTTCTAACCCCGTAAATTCAGGCGGATTTATCAAGTCATACTCAGTAAAACTGAGGATAAATGACGAAACAAAGGGGAAAGCGGTAAAAACTATCAGCCCTATAATATAGGGGGAGATATAGGCTAACCCCAGCATTCTGTTTTCATTCATAATGCTTACCTATTGATTAATTGTGAACCATTAAAAAAACATAAAATTAAGCTGTTAATAACTCTGGATAAATTAATTCCACGTCATAAACAATTCTATTTTCCCCGTTAACGTGAAAATCACCGTGAACATATCCACCTTGTGTCAGGTACGGCGGGATATCGTTTAATTTGTTGCGACAAGCGGCAACGAAAGTCAGTAAAGCCAGCGGATAGGTATCATCCAGACGAACATAACGATGCTGTGCGGAGCGAACGAACAAACCACGATGGAAGTGTTGTTCAAACAGAACGCCAGCCAACTGCGCGGCGTAATGTGCCCAGGATTCTGATTGTTTGTGATCGGCCAGTTCAATGACGGTCAACAAGAGTAACGGGCTGGCGATGTGCTGAATGTCTTCTTTATTCAGCCGCGTCAGCATGGTGTTAACCAGTGCGTACAGGTCCTCATCGCCACTCAGGCGATAGGCACGAACCAGCGGTAATAAATAATCACCTTCCAATGCAAACGGCTTTAATTCCGTACCCGCTTTACCATAATAGCCATCGCGTTTAAAACGGTAGCCTGTCATGTCCTGGCCGTTGTTCCACATTGGGCGCAGTGTATTGCTGGTGACATCGTAGGCGTACTGATAGTAGTTTTTTAACCCTGAAATAACCCAGTCCAGCATTTCTGCATCAGGCTGCGTGCGGAGAATATCCAGCATTGCCAGTGGGTTATCAATCAGCAGTGGGCGCATGTCACGGAACAGCACATTGGCTTCACGCGCGATTTCACCGAACTCTGGGCCAAACTGACGTTGAGCGCGATCGCCAAACCAGGACTGTGTCTGATTGTCGTCTTCCGGCACCGGCTGGCGCTGCTGTGGTGAGCTGAACTGATACACCGGCATACCGGTTTCTGGGTTGCGGGCCAAAACGTATTGGCGATAAAGATGCTTACCCCAGGCCGCGGCGTGGCTATCGCCCGTGTATTCTGCGTATTTGAACGCGGCATAAATCAGGTCTGTGCCAGCATTAACAAAAGTTAGCCCTTTCGTTAATGGCAGAACAGGCCACTGTGCCGGATCGACGACATCACGGCGTGCATGCAGGAACACGTTTGGATCGCGTTTTTTGCTGTAATCACCATGACGACCCAGATCCAGTGAATCCCAGTCTTCAACGTGCGCGTTCCAGAAACCCTGAAAGAAATTCAGCGTCTTTTCCGCATTAACACGGTGCAACAACGCGTAATAGGGAAGGTGGTGCTTTAATTCATGCACCTGAGCTTTGGATTCTGGCCCTTCGCCTGCCAGCGTATCCAGGTTAATAAAGCGGTGACCGCCCCAGAAGAACAGCCCACTATTATCATCAACGAAATGATCCAGGAAATATTCGCTTTGGGCGATAGCGTACTGCTGGTAACTCTCATTACCCGTAACGACGCTCATGGCACACAGCGTTCTTAGCCAATTTTGCTGGCTGGCAAAATTAGAAATAGGTGCGCTATGTCCGTCTGGGAATTGCCACATCGCAGGTGCATAATTTTCCACATCAAAACCGTCAGCCAATAATAACGTCGGCTGACTTTGGCTGCGGCCTTTATCCTGAACGCAGGCAATGTGGCTATCGAGTGCTGCAACCCATTCGTCGAGTTGCGATTTCCTGCTGGTGTATAAGCTTTCAAAAATACTCATGGAGTACCTTCTTATGGAACCGTGTGAACAGTTCCTTATAAATAGAAACACTGTTTTGATTGATTATATTGCGCTATTAACCTTGTCGTCATGCACGCAATATCGAAAGTGTGATCAAAGTCGGAACGTTGTTTTGATTTTTTTTAAGAAAGGATTTTGGCAGGAAAAAGAATCATTAAAAGCGAAATAACAACTTGAAAAACAAATAAAAAGCACAACCGGAATTGTGCTTTTTATCGTAGGTTGGCGAAATGCCGCTAAGAAAAATTGCGCTTAGCGAGCCAGCCAGCCACCATCAACGGCAATCGTGTAACCATTGATGTAGTCAGATGCGCTGGATGCCAGGAAGACGGACGGGCCCATCAGATCCTGTGGCAAACCCCAACGGCCAGCTGGGATACGATCCAGAATTTCTTTGCTGCGTTCTTCATCGGCGCGCAGTTGCTGGGTATTGTTGGTAGCCATGTATCCCGGTGCAATTGCGTTGACGTTGATACCGTGTTTTGCCCACTCGTTAGCCAGCAAACGAGTTACGCCCATAACGGCGCTTTTTGATGCGGTATAAGACGGTACGCGGATACCACCCTGGAAGGACAGCATAGAAGCGATATTGATGATCTTACCGCCTTTACCTTGTTTGATGAACTGGCGAGCAACGGTCTGAGACATAAAGAAAACGCTCTTAATGTTCAGGTTCATCACGTCGTCCCAGTTTTTCTCGCTGAAATCGATCGCATCTTCACGACGGATGATACCGGCGTTGTTGACCAGAATGTCAACGTGGCCAAATTCAGCAACAGCTTTCTCTACCAGCTCTGCATGACCAGAAACATTGCTCATGTCGGCGGTCAGGCTGAGGAAACGACGTCCCAGTGCAGTGACTTTTTCGATAGTGTCTTTCGGTTCAACGATGTTGACGCCGACGATATCACAACCTGCCTGTGCCAGACCGATAGCCATGCCTTGACCCAAACCCGTATCACAACCCGTGATCAGAGCAACTTTACCTTGCAAATCAAAAGAATTTAAAATCATATCTGTAATCTCTCTATAAGCGACAAAATACTTAGTCGTTAGCTGTTACTGTAGGGAACACCGGTAATTCCGGTTGAAAGCGATTAACGTAACTCGCTAACCTTGACGTGATCCATGTCACCGAAAACGTGATTCTCGCCAACCATGCCCCAGATAAAGGTGTAGCGTCTGGTGCCAACACCGGAATGCATCAAGCAGATCGGTGAAACCACCGCCCGCTCGTTTTTTATTACGCTATGACGGGTTTCCTGCTGCTCACCCATCATGTGGAAAACTGCCGTTTCATTACTTACTGTTTCTGGTGAAAGCGCCGGGCGAAACAGATGATGTCGCGTGGCAGTGACAACGTCACCTGTTCCTCAACCTGCCCGGTTCTTTCTTGTTATGCGGGATGATAGTTTGGATGGGATGTGAATTCAATAAAAATGAAATAATGTTTTATTTATTTCTTGAGGGCCGTCATGGTTTTGCTTATTTTATGTTTCTTCTGGTACTGATGTGGCTAAAATGTCGCAATCCATAATCATACCCTCGTTGTCGTGCACGGTTTGTTGACGCAATAGAAGGGATGGGCAATAAAAGCGTTAGAGGAGAGATGACGATGAGAAGATACTTTATTGATGATGAAACGCCGTGGGAAGAGCTGGGCGGTGGCATTAAACGTAAAATCATGACCTGGAGCGATGAGCTGATGATGGTTTACGTGCACTTTGATAAAGGTGCGATTGGTACGCCGCACTTCCATGAGATTCACGATCAGATTGCTTATGTTGCTGCTGGCAGCTTTGAAGTCGTGATCGAAGGTGAGAAACGTATCCTGAAAACCGGCGACGCCTATCTGGCAGTGAAAAACGAGATGCATGGCGTGGTCTCGCTGGAAGACGGCAGCGTCCTGATCGATGCTTTCTCGCCAAAGCGAGCGGATTTCCTGTAATGCTTCAAAGCGTGGTCAGCCAATAGACTGATCACGCTTTCGTCATATCCCGCGATGCCTGCTTTTCTATTCTTCTGCTTCTTTATTCCTAATCCCTAGACTAAGTGTTCACTAGTCAACTGATTCAGGGAATCCAGCTTATAATCGGCTAGCGCCCAGCGTGCGTCATCGCGAAACTCAGCCTGTGGAATAACGATTGAACGCATACGTGCCGCTTTGGTTGCGATCATGCCGTTCACCGAATCCTCCAACGTCACACACTGTGTCGGAGGAACGCCGAGTCCGTTTGCCGCATTCAAATACACTTCTGGATGAGGCTTGCTATACGGCAGTGTCTCGGCTGACATTAAGACATCAAAGTAGTGCTCCAGATTAAACATTTGCAGCACCTGCTGCTGCATGCGGAGCGGCGAAGCGGAAGCTAGCCCGATTTTGAGATTCTGTTCACGACACAGTTGCAGTGCATGTTCGACGCCGGGCAGGAGGGGACGCTGTTCGGCAACGAGTTCAATCGCACGATCGATAATACGGCGGACAACCTCGTCTCGGGCTGGTGTTGCCCAGGGAGAACGTTGATACCAGAGTTCGACCACCATATCGATGCGTAAACCCAAAGTATCTTTCATGGATTCTCGTAGTGAAATATCGATGCCAAGCGAGGCGATAACCTCCAGTTCGGCTTTGTCCCACAACGGTTCTGAATCAATCAGCAGCCCATCCATATCGAAAATCGCCGCGCGTATAGAAGAATCAAAGGACATACCACTGGCTCCGTCAGCAAAGGAAAAGAAAATTTACTGGTAAACTATACCTTAAATAAGTTGAGTTGCAGGGCACGATGCGAGCATTTTGAACAACGTGAAGTACTGAGCATCAGGGATAGCCCTTGGAAGGACTGAATTACAGCCGATGTTCACGTAGCGTGATGTCTGACGGAGTAAATCGCTCTTGTGGCCGATTAGGCGGTGTGGGAGATAAAGTGTTGACTGCGCGTAAAGTTACAGTAGGCTACCCGTCGTACTAAAACGATACATTACCGATGTTGCGTCGCTAAGAAGGGGTTCTCATGACGTATCAACAGGCTGGCCGTATTGCCGTCGTTAAACGCATTGCCGGATGGATCCTTTTTATTCCCGCGCTGCTTTCAACCTTCGTCTCGCTGGCTAATTATCTTTACGCTTATACCCAGAAAAAACAGGGTATTGATGCTGTTCTTTTGGATTTTGTGCACCTGATGGTCGATATGGTGCGCTTTAATACGCCTTTCCTGAACATTTTTTGGTACAACTCGCCAGTACCGGATTTTACGCGTTTTTTCAGTGGGGCGACGCTGATGTTTTGGCTGATCTACATCCTGATTTTTGTTGGTCTGGCTTTGCAGGTGTCGGGTGCCCGGATGTCGCGTCAGGCGAAGGCCATTAAGGAAGGTATTGAAGATCAACTGATTCTGGAAAAGATGAAAGGTGATGGCGGGAATACGCGTGAGACGCTGGAATCACGTGTTGTTGTTCCTGGTCACACGATTTTTGTGCAATTCTTTCCGCTTTATATCCTGCCGGTGATTGTCGCGGGTATTGGCTATCTGGTGTTACGTTTATTAGGATTGCCCGTCTGATTGACGGTCTGGCGCAATGATTGCGCCAGACGCCGTATTCTTCTTACCTTTAGAACAAACACCTCATTGTAGTGCAATTGTCCCGCCTTAGATCAAAAGCTGCCGTTCAATGAGCTGTTGCGCTTCAACAATATGCTTGCCGCCAAAAAGGTTGGCGCGGTTAAGCAGATAATAAATCTGATAAATGGGCTGGCGATCGATAAAGCCTTTATCCAGCGGCCACACGCTCTGATAACCGTCATAAATCTGTGGGGGTAGGGCCGGATAGCGTGGCAGCATTGCTAAATCACATTCTCTGTCTCCCCAATAGCAGGCCGGATCGAACAGATAAGCGCCATCCTGACTATTCGCACAGTTGTCTGGCCATAGGTCACCGTGCAGGAGCGACGGCTGAGGCTGATGTCCTGCCAGACGTTCCTCAACGCGTGCGATCAGCGTTTCAATGTGACCAAAATGCATCCCTTTTTCCGCCGCCAACTGCAACTGCCAGCCAATACGCTGTTCGGCAAAAAAGGTCGCCCAGCGCCGCTGCCAGCTGTTTGGCTGAGGCGTTGTTGAGAGGTCGTTATCGAAATCCAGCCCAAATTGTGGCTGGTCGCTCCATTGATGCAGGCGTGCTAGCTGTTCACCCAGGCACCAGGCGCTGTGCGCATCCAACGGTTTGACGGGAAGATATTGCAGAAGCAGGAAACTGTTATCGCGTGAGCTACCGACACCATAGACGGTGGGTACACGCACCGTATTACTGCGGCTCAGCAAATGAAGTTGATCGGATTCAGCCGTGAATTTGGTCAGCATTTCACGACTATCACATTTTACGAAGACGTCATGCTCGCCGTAGCGGACGTACCAGGCGGGATGTATTTCACCGCCGGATAATTCGCGACGCTCCTGAATATCCGCAGCACCGTGATGTTCTTCCAAAAGTCGGCTGATAGCTTGCCACATAAGGTCATCCTCCCGTTGATGTTGCCTGATACCCTGCTGTTCACTGGGGTGATTCGTTTACGGTAACCCATTGAGCGCAATAAAAATGGAATCTATAGCACAGTGATAACCATCGGTGGAGATAGCGCGAAACAAGTATAGTCGGAATTAAACATCACGGAGTTAGGATGGCGCTCAATCCGTTGGATGAAGAAATAAAATAGGGATAAGTGACGTAACCGGCGGTTGTTTGCCGGTTACGTCATGCTAAGGGACTTGTAGAAAGAAAGGATTACAGTGCGTCGGTGATAGCCTGAGAGGTTGCCTGACGACGCAGTTTAAGCTGGTGGTAGGTCAGTGCTAGCGTAAAGAACAGGGCCTGAACGATGACGATACAAGGGCCTGTGGCGCCATCGATGTAGAAACTGATCAGGGTGCCGGCAATACAGGAAATGACGGAAACCAGCGTGGCGACGAGAACCATCCGCTCGAAGCGCTTACAGACCATGAAGGCAATAATGCCCGGCGCAATCAGCATCGCAATCACCAGAATAACGCCGACGGCCTGTAATGATGCGACAATCGTCATCGCCAGCAGGCTCAGCAATCCGTAGTGCAGCAGCTTAACGGGCAGGCCAATGACGCGGGCATGATTGGGATCGAAGCAGTACAGCATAAAATCTCGGCGCTTTAACAAGATGATGGCCAGCGTCACCCCGGCAATCAGTAAGATTTGCGTCAGCTCTTGCTGAGTGATACCCAGCACGTTACCAAACAGAATATGGTTCAGGTGCTGATCGGTATCGATACGCGCAAACATCACGAGCCCCAGCGCAAACATGCCGGAAAAGATGATCCCCATGACCGTGTCTTCTTTGACCCGGCTGTGTTCCTTCACATAGCCCGTTGTAACCGCACAAAAAATACCGGAAACGAAAGCTCCGATAACTAATGGGATCCCCAGTAAAAACGCGACAACAATGCCTGGCAGCACAGCATGGGAAATGGCATCACCCATTAGCGACCAGCCTTTCAGCACCAGATAACACGACAGCACAGCGCAGACCGTACCGGTGACGACGGCGGCGAGTAACGCACGCTGCATGAATGGGTAGGACAGGGGATCGATGAGCCAGCTAATGAGCGTCATAATGCATCTCCTGATTGATCGCGTAACCGCAGGCGGCGCGATGCCAGCAACCCGTGCTTGGGTGCAAAGACAAACGCCAACAGGAAGACGACGGTTTGCAACGTGACAATTACGCCGCCGGTTGCACCATCAAGGAAGAAGCTTAGATACGCCCCGACGGCGCTGGTGATCGCACCCAGTGCAATAGAAATGACAACCAGACGACCAAATCGATCGGTGAGCAGGTAAGCCGTGGCACCCGGCGTAATCACCATCGCGATCACCAAAATCGCCCCGACAGTTTGCAACGCTGCGACCGTACAGGCACTGAGAAGCGTAAAGAACAGAATTTTCAGCTTCAGCGGGGAAAGGCCAATGGAACGGGCATGGTTCTCATCAAAGAACACGGCCAGCAGATCTTTCCACAGCAGGCACAGAATCACGAACGTTACGCCGATGATGATTTCAACTTGCAGAATATCTTCGTCAGCAATACCTAAAATATTGCCAAAAATGATGGATTGCACGTTAACCGATGTCGGGTTGAGCGAAATAATCAGCAGGCCGACAGCGAAAAACGTTGAGAAAATAAAGCCGATAATCGCATCTTCACGTAATCGGGTAATGTGACGAATCAGGGTCATCGCCAGCGCGGCGAGCATGCCGGTAAAAAATGCACCTGCCGCGTAGGGCAAGCCCAGCGCATAGGCTCCTGCGACACCGGGGACGACGGAGTGGGAGAGCGCATCGCCCATCAACGACCAGCCTTTCAGCATCAGATACGCCGAAAGAAAAGCACACACGCCGCCGACAATCGCGCTGACCCAGATCGCCTTGACCATGTAGTTATAGCTGAATGGCTGCAACAGGATATCGATCATCAGGGCTTTTTCTCCTCCGGTATTGCGCGTGACGCAGGAGGATCGCTCTTGGTCGATCCATAGAACACGGCAGGACGTTCATCGTCTGTTAACACCGTCACCGAACGGACATCGTCATCATCGTGAAGATGAGATCCCCCGAGGTTGATATGTCTCAGCACGCCACCGAACGTTTTCTCCAAATTGCTTTGGGTAAAGGTGCTGTGTGTCGGTCCTGCGGCTAAAACGGTGCGGTTGACCAAAATAACGTTGTCACAAAACTCGGGAACGCTACCGAGGTTATGGGTTGCCACCAAAATCAAATGCCCTTCATCGCGCAAGGTGCGAAGCAGGTCGATAATCGCGTTCTCTGTTTTAACGTCTACGCCAGTGAAAGGCTCATCCAGCAGCAATACGCTGCCTTGTTGAGCCAGCGCCCGTGCCAGAAAGACGCGCTTTTTCTGTCCACCGGACAGTTCACCGATCTGGCGATGTTGCAGCGTTGATAACCCGACGCGCTCCAGCGACTCCGCGACAATAGCGCGGTCCTGTTTACTGGGAATACGCAGGAAATTCATTCTCCCGTAGCGTCCCATCATAACCACGTCGGAAACCAGAACGGGGAAATTCCAGTCCACGTCTTCTGTTTGTGGAACATAAGCAACCAGATTCTGTTTCAGTGCCTGGTAGATCGGTTGCTGGTTGAGCAGTACCTGCCCTGAGGTTGGCTTGACCAACCCCATGATGCTTTTGAACAACGTTGATTTTCCACTGCCGTTTACGCCAACCAAGGCGCAAATCGTACCGCCAGTCAGGGAAAAAGAGGCATGGCGAATAGCCTGATGCCCGTTGCTGTAAGTAACCGAAACATCATTGACTTCTAATGACTGTACTGCTCGATCACTACTCATTGATTAAATCCTTTAGCGATAGTTTCCACCGTCACTTTTAACAGGTCGATATAGGTTGGCACTGGGCCTTTCTCTGTAGACAGGGAATCAACATACAGCACGCCGCCATATTTCGCCCCCGTTTCTTTACTGACCTGTTTTGCCGGCTTATCGGAAACGGTGCTTTCGCTGAATACGACAGGGATAGCCTTCTCACGCACCGTATCGATAACCCGACGCACCTGCTGTGGTGAACCTTGTTCGTCGGCATTGATTGGCCAGAGGTAGACTTCATTGAACTGATAATCTTTTGCCAGATAGCTGAACGCCCCTTCACTGGTGACTAACCAGCGCTGCTGTTCTGGGATACGGGCAAGACGTTCACGCAGCGGCGCGTCGAGAGCCTTAATTTTTTCCGCATAGGCTTTGGCGTTACGGTTATACGTTTCTGCATTCGCGGGATCGGCTTGCACCAGACCTTTGCGAATATTTTCAATATAGATTAATGCGTTGGAAGGCGACATCCAGGCATGTGGATTTGGATTGCCATTATAGGCACCTTCGCGGATAGGAAGCGGCGTAATGCCTTCCGTCACCACAACAGCGGGCACATTTTTCACGTTCTCGAAAAAGCGTGTAAACCAACGTTCGAGATTCATGCCGTTCCACAGCACCAACTGTGCAGACTGTGTTTTAACAATATCGCGTGGTGTTGGCTGATAATCATGAATCTCCGCACCGGGTTTGGTGATGGACTCAACCGTCGCCGCATCGCCCGCAATATTCTGTGCGATATCCTGAATGATGGTAAAGGTCGTGATGACTTTAAGCTTTTCAGCCGCCTGAGCGGAGGTACTGGATAAAAGCAGTAAAGCGCACGGCAGCGCGATGCGACGGAATAGGGCAGGTAAATGAGCGTGAAAACCAATCATGCGGATATCCTTACAAACCGTGAAAGTGTTATTTGAGAATAATTATCAATATCATTTAAGTCAAGAGGCAGAGAAGGGCGGGGAGTGAATATTTGAGGGTGTCTCATGACACAAGAAATCGCTGTTCGCAGGCACGTAGCACGCACTTGCGCGGGTAAGGAACGCATCATGCTCCTTTGATAACAGAAATGTTGCTTTAATTTAATGAATCGTACTTAAGGTTACAACGAAAGTCTAACGGTAACGGTAGTGAACTGTCGCGCAACTATACATAGCTATACACATGGTGAAATTTACGCCAAAAGAAGAGAGAAGTCTGATGCGTCCTTAAGAAAATGCCGACGACTGCCGATAAACCATAAAGAATGTGAGAGATGTCTCTATTGGATACAAAAGGACTGTAAGTGATATGAGCACAAAATCAGAACGACGTTGGAAGCTGGCAAGTTTTGTTTTATTGATTTTTTTGGTGGCATTATTAGCGCTGTTGCTTCAAAGCAGTTAATTCCTAACGTGACGAAATGTTAGGTTATAAATAATTTCTATTATGTAATGTATTAATGAAAAAGATACAGATAGCATAAAAATGACAATCGATTTTAAACATTGATATAAGCGTGCCTGTAGTCGGGCGCGCTTTTTTGTTAATGGCTAATATTCTTTCATAGCAGAGCGCCAATTATAGCTTTTTGTTATGATCGCCGATGCCTGTGTGCCAGAAATGCGACGGTTGTCGCGTATTTTTTGCATAATAGAATCTGAAGTATGTTTATTGTGTCGTATCAGACGCCGTCAGTGAATATAGGTGTCAGCGAGCATTATCGTGTATTAATGAATCAAGGATGACGCGAATTTGTGCGGCATGTCCATGACTGATAAAAAAGCCCTTGCCATCGTTTACATAGTGTGTAATAACGCTTCTGGGTAAAACGAGGTACAGTTCTGTATATGAATGGCATTTTCAGTAAAGAAGACTTAAGTACAACCTTTAGTGTTGCATGCTGCTTCTCTGCCGATCCTTATCTTAGTGCCTCAAGCAGTAACGACTTTGGTTTGTCTGTATAACGCCTTTTTGGCGGTTTAAACAATTAAAGGAAATATTTGAAATGGCAAAGATTAAAGGTCAGGTTAAGTGGTTCAACGAGTCTAAAGGCTTTGGTTTCATCACTCCTGCTGACGGCAGCAAAGATGTATTCGTACACTTCTCTGCAATTCAAGGCAACGGCTTCAAAACTCTGGCTGAAGGCCAGAACGTAGAATTCGAAATTCAGGATGGCCAGAAAGGTCCTTCTGCAGTAAACGTCACTGCGCTGTAATTTTACAGCTCTGTTGCAAAACCCGCCATGGTGCGGGTTTTTTGTTGTCTGCGTTTTATCTGCACCAGTGATACTTTTATCTACACCCGTAATGCAGTGAAGACGTTTTTAATGAGGAAAATGTGCCGATGAGTTATCAGTGTCCGCTATGCCAGTTACCTCTGGAGCGACACCCGCGGCAATGGACGTGTGGTAAACATAGCTTTGACTGTGCGAAAGAAGGGTACGTCAACCTGTTGCCGGTACAGTTTAAGCGTTCGAAGCAGCCGGGCGATAGTGCTGAAATGATGCAGGCGCGGCGCAGCTTTCTTGAAGCCGGTCACTATCAACCGCTACGCGACGCCGTTGCGCAGCACGTTGAACGTATTGTGACAGATGCTGCTGCGGCGCTGCTGGATATCGGCTGTGGCGAAGGGTATTACACTGCCGAGCTGGCTCATCGTCTCACATCGCGCAGAACGATGACGATATACGGGCTGGATGTTTCCAAAGCGGCGATTCAGCGCGCGGCAAAGCGGTATGACAACGTTGAGTTTTGCGTTGCTTCCAGCCAGCGGTTGCCTTTTCAGGATCAATCCCTTGATGCTGTAGTAAAGATCTATGCGCCGTGTAATGACGTGGAATTGCAGCGTACCGTTAAGGTTGGCGGTTGGGTGGTGACGGTGTCTCCGGGGCCACGACATCTTTATCAACTGAAAGCAGAAGTCTACGATGAGGTGTTATTACATCCGAGCAAAGATGAAATGCTTGCAGGCTTTCAGCTTATGGATCAGCAAACGCTCGCGTACCCAATGCCGTTATCTGGGAATGAGGCCGCGGCGCTATTGCAAATGACGCCCTTCGCCTGGCGAGCAACGCCAGACGTTAGCGAGCGACTGCGGGCGTCCACCGCGTTTAGCTGTGAAACGGATTTTATTATCCGCTTGCATCAGCGTGTTGATAGCGGTGCGATAGCGTAATCGAGAAGAATAAAAACGGGCAGCGCGATAGCCGGGCTGCCCGTTGATGTGAAATGTGTTTTATCAGGCGGCGTAGCCGAGGTGCTCGTACAGGATATTACAGCCGATACCAATCAGAACTAGCCCGCCCATCACTTCTGCTTTTTTGCCGAGAATCGGGCCGATATAGCGGCCAATCATCATTCCGAGCGTCACCATAATCATGGTGGCGCAGCCTATTACCATTGCAGTATGGAAAATATTGACCTGAAGGAAGGCCAGACCGACGCCGATTGCCATGGCATCCAGGCTGGTGGCGACGGCAGTACAGATCAGCAGCGCTAGACTATGATTTTTGACTTTTTCGCAGCGGCAGTCTGAAGAACCTTTGAGGCCTTCAACAATCATGCGACCACCCAGAATCAGTAACAGCGTAAAGGCAACCCAGTGATCCCATTCGAGAATATATTGGCTGGCAAAAAAGCCCAGTGCCCAGCCGATGAGCGGAGTGATAGCTTCAATAACACCAAAGATGAGGCCGGTACGAATGGCATCGCGGAAACGGGGATTATGCAGTACGGCACCTTTACCGATTGACGCGGCGAAGGCATCCATTGACATACCAAATGCTAGGATAAGAGTTGCTGACATATTCATTGTAAAATAGCCTCGGCTGGACGATTAACCATATACACGCAGATCATCCCCAACCCGATGACGATACTACGTGTCTATGGTCTCGCCTGCCAATCACGCTTGGCCGCCCGCACCACGTTTTATGCTCCGATGAAGATAAGACGAGTATGTTGATACGAGCATTTCCGATGAATTATTGTGAGTGTTAATTAATCAGAAATCGGCTACTCCCCAATGACGGCGCAACCTTACCATATTATTTATGATGCAAACAACACTAAAAGTTTTAAGTGTTAATAATGCAATTGATAATTATTTTCATTTAGTTACTGAAATAGAACGGACGTACAAAATAACGACAAGGTTAATGTGGTTAAAATACCATCTAAAGAGAAGGTGTATACTCGTGGTTATTTTAAATAATCTTCCTGATGAGTTTACCCTATTGATTCTCAACCATAAATTTATATATTTTTTCTAAATCATCAAGCTGCGTAACCTGTATCAATAAACGGCGCTTCTCCAATTCGATGACTAATACACCATCCTCAGATAAATTCATATTTTTAATTTTGGTATAAGGAATGAATATATTTGCATAAAAGAAGCCGGTTGATTTAAACACCAGTTTGGGACGACGAATATAGGCCAGGTAGCACGCCATGAAGGCCAGAGAAATCAAAAGATAGGTAGTGATAATAGCGCCATTATTCATCACGTTTTGATAAATAAGAATTCCCACTAAGCCGATAAAAATCAACGTATCGAGCCGGTTCATTCGCTTCAGTGGGACGAGAAGTTGGGTTTTTCCTTTGAGTTTATCCATGATGAACTCATCATAGATGGCATAAACCAGCGCTAATGCAATCAACACGACCAGCGTGATATCTGTCATTGTCATCCGTATTCCCCTTGTCCATCATAAAAAATGGCCGGGTGTGTTGGCACCCGGCCACTGAACATTACACGCCGAGCAGGCCGATCCAGTACCCGAAGATACCAATGGCGAAGAAGCCCATAATTAGCCACAACGCGTTTACTTTGCGCCGCAACAGCCACATACAGCCGAACGTCAGCAACAGGGGAACGAGCCCTGGCATGAGCTGGTCAAGGATGGATTGAACGGTGGTCACTGTGGTTTCCCCGTTCTGATTCGTCACTGTCGACACCACCATCGGGATGTTGACGTGAGTCCATTTATTGACCAATGCCCCCATGACGAATAAACCGAGAATAGAGGCGGCCTCCGTCATTTTTTGCAGGAAACCACCACCCATATCGCTGACGATATCGATCCCTTTGCGGTAGCCGTAGGCGACGCCATAGTAACGCACCAGCAGGCGAACCACGTTAAACAAGATGAAGAAGATAACCGGCCCCAACAGGCTACCGCTCATGGCAATCCCTGCACCGAGCGCAGCGAATACCGGACGGGCGGTGCCCCAGAATATCGGGTCACCGACGCCAGCCAGTGGCCCCATCAGCCCGACTTTCAGGCCGTTTATTGCCGCATCGTCAATAGGAGCACCGTTTGCACGTTGCTCTTCCATCGCCATCGTTACGCCGAGTATCGGCGCGGCAACAAAAGGCTGTGTATTGAAGAACTCCAGATGGCGCTTGATTGCCTGTTTACGCTCTTCCGAATTTTCAGGATAAAGACGGCGAATCACCGGCACCATGGAAAAACAGAAGCCGAGCGCCTGCATACGTTCAAAGTTCCAGGAGCCTTGAAACAGGTTGGAACGGATAAACACCGCGCGGATGTCGCTGTCAGTGAGTTTTTTAACATTCGTATTTTCGACCATTTTTCTCACTCCTGTTAATCCAGTTCGTTATCAAGGTTGTTATTGCCTGATGAAACCGGCTGGCCTTGAACCTTGTTATATTTCGGGCTGAGCTGGATATACAGCACCGCCATCACAATACCAATTACGCCCAGCGCCACCAGGTTAAACTCGGTGAACGCGGCGGTAACGAAGCCAAGATAAAAGAACGGCATCAGGTAGCCCGCGCGCATCATGTTAATGACCATCGCGTAGCCGACAACAACAATCATGCCCCCGGCGATATTTAGGCCGTTGGTCACCACTTCCGGGATGGCGTTCAACAGCGCGTGGACGGCGTCGGTACCAACGGAAACGGCAACGATTACCGCAGGAATCGCGATACGCATAGCCTGTAGCAGTAGGGCAGAAACGTGAATCCAACTGATAGCCGTTAGATTACCTCGCTCTGCCGCGCTGTCTGCCGCATGCTGGAACGCAACGGTGATGGTACGAACAATGATGGTTAATACTTGCCCAGCGGCAGCGAGCGGAATGGCCAGAGCAATCCCTGCGCCGATCCCCTGACCGCCGGCAATGACCAGAATGGTTGAGATAATGGACGCCAGCGCCGCATCTGGTGCTACGGCCGCACCGATGTTCATCCAGCCTAACGCGATCATTTCCAGCGTACCGCCGATAATGATCCCCGTTTTTAAATCACCTAACACTGCACCAATCAGCGTACAGGCGACGAGTGGACGGTGGAACTGGAATTCATCAAGAATCGAACCCATCCCCGAAACACACGCGACGAGAAATATCAGCACAATTTGAAGTGTGGTAATCTCCATCGTACTTCTCCTATAAAATGTGTCTGAGTAAAAATAAATCGCCATCCCCGTTGATTTCCCATGTCGACATAAAGCTTTTCAATATCGACATAAATGCATATCTTGAAAATCGTCAGGTCTATAAAGCTATTATTGATGGTGACATTCGCGTTAATAACCGTCGTAGCACGATAGGTATCAACGCGGCATTTTGTTAATTAAGTCCATCATTTTAATTCGGGAATCGGTTGATACTTTCCGAACCTCCAATTCAATACCGCGTTTATCTAATTCACGGAACGCCGCAATATCCTTCTCATCGATAGAGACGGCATTATTGACCTGCGTTTTCCCCTGTTTGAATGCCATCCCGCCAATATTGACCGAGGTGATATTTACGCCATTTTCGATCAGCGTTAATACATCCGTCGGATTGGTGAACAGCAGCATCACGCGGTCGGCGGCATATTTCGGATTGTCATAAACACGAACGGCTTTTGCCACATCCACCACGTGCGCGGTAACGCCCGGTGGCGCAACCTGAGTCAGCAACGTTTTACGCACGTGATCGGCGGCGACTTCATCGCTGACAACAATAATGCGCGAAACATTGGTTTCTTTCGTCCAGCGGGTGGCTACCTGACCATGAATCAGGCGGTCGTCGATACGAGCCAGCCCAATCTTCATGTGTTCGCCGGGTCCTGCCGGTGTGGGTACAGCGTTGGCCTTTGGGGTTGGTGGAGGAGAAGGGGGCGCGACGTTGGATTTTTCCTGATGTTTCAGGGCTTTTACGCCATCTCTGCCAGTTTCCAACGCGATAGAAACCAGATCGGAGAAGGACGGATTATCATCTCGGGCCATAAAGGTTTCCGCTAGCATGGGAATATTCACGCCGGCGATAACATCATGGTTTTCTTTGTCGGTGACGAGGCGGCTGGCGGCGTTGAATGGGCTGCCGCCCCAGGTATCAACGAGAAACAGCACGCCTTGTGATGTGTCTAACTGCGTGAGTTTTTCCTGATATTTTTCTATCAATGTTTCGGCGTTTTCTCCAGGAACGAAATCAATCCAGGCGACATTACTTTGCTCGCCAAGAATCATTTCTGCTGTCTTTAACAGCGGTCCCGCAGTGGCGCCGTGAGTGCATAACATGATTGCAATACTCACTTGCTACCTCCTCACGTTCACGATCAAAAAAGAGTCAATGTGTCAGGAAACCGGGTTCGCGTTCACGAGCTGAACGTTAACCGTCGCGGTATTAGTATGGCTGCAAGAAAAAATTTTACCGTGGATTCATGACATTCACTGTGTTCCTCCAGGTTGTCAGGCTAGAAATCGTGACTGACAGATTTATTTTACTTATCGAAAAAATAAATAGTGTGATGATGCTCTAATGCTGACCAGTTAAACCACGGGCTAAAAGGGCGCTGAATAGGAAATTTAGACGCGTTATCAATGCGAAGCCGACCGGAAGAAATTCTTTGTGAAAATTGGTAACAACCTGTTAGAGTAAACATCCCTTAAATTGCTTAGGAGCACCGGGCATCAGCCCTTCCCATGGACTGTCACCGACAAAACGTTCTCTGTTTCCCCGCTAATGCTGGCGGTTTTCTGTACTCAGTTGGTCACTCAGACCACATTCAGAATCTCTCTGATTCACACCAACTCTTTTTATTACCATTCAATGCGGCTCATGCATTGATGTCATCTGCTCGTTCATTTTCTGGAGTCTGACATGGAATTTTTGCTAGATCCTTCAATCTGGGCAGGCCTATTGACGCTGGTGGTACTGGAAATTGTTCTGGGTATCGACAATTTGGTGTTTATCGCCATTTTGGCGGATAAATTACCTCCCAAACAGCGAGATAAAGCCCGCATTATCGGTTTAAGCCTGGCGCTGTTAATGCGTCTGGGGCTGTTGTCTTTGATTTCCTGGATGGTCACACTGACGCGTCCACTGTTTAGCCTTGGCGATTTCAGCTTCTCGGGTCGTGACCTGATTTTGCTGTTCGGTGGCGTGTTCCTCTTGTTTAAAGCCACGATGGAACTGCATGAACGGCTAGAGAATAAAACGCACGACGGCAATGGCAATCGCGCCCACGCGAGCTTCTGGGCTGTGGTGGCACAGATCGTCGTGCTGGATGCCGTGTTCTCGCTGGATGCCGTGATTACTGCTGTGGGCATGGTGGATCACCTGGGCGTCATGATGACGGCGGTGATCATTGCGATGGGCGTCATGCTGATTGCTTCTAAACCGTTGACCCGATTCGTCAACGCGCATCCAACGGTGGTTGTCCTGTGTCTCAGCTTCTTGCTGATGATTGGTTTGAGCTTGATGGCGGAAGGTCTTGGCTTCCACATTCCGAAAGGTTATCTGTATGCGGCGATTGGCTTCTCAATCCTGATCGAAATGTTTAACCAAATTGCCCGTCATAACTTTATGAAGCATCAGTCGCACCGTCCTTTGCGTGAACGTACCGCAGAGGCCATTCTGCGCCTGATGGGGTCACGGAAAAATACGGACGACGTGGATGCGGATGAACCGCAGAAGAAACTCACAACCGAGGAATTCGCCGAAGAAGAGCGCAATATGATCAGCGGTGTGCTGACGTTAGCCTCGCGTTCGCTGCGCAGCGTGATGACGCCGCGTACTGAAATTTCCTGGGTGGATAGCGCAAGTTCTGTCGAACAGATCCGTATGCAATTGCTGGATACGCCTCACAGCCTGTTCCCAATCTGTCGTGGCTCGCTGGATGAGCTTATCGGTGTCGTCCGCGCCAAGGATCTGCTGGTGGCGCTGGAAACGCAGACCGATGTGGAAAGCTTTGCTGCGGCTAACCCGCCAATCGTCGTGCCGGAAACGCTGGATGTGATTAACCTGCTGCCCGTTCTGCGTCGTGCGAAAGGTAGCCTGGTCATCATCACCAACGAGTTTGGTGTGGTGCAAGGGCTGGTCACGCCGCTGGACGTACTGGAAGCGATTGCGGGTGAGTTCCCGGATGAAGACGAAACGCTGGATATCATCCCAGACGGCGAAGGCTGGCTGGTGAAAGGCGGAACCGATCTACACGCTTTACAACAGGTGGTGGATAGCAGCGAGCTGGTTGACCCGAAGGAAGAGTATGCTTCACTGGCAGGAATGCTGTTGGCGCATAGTGATGAGTTCCCGAAAGTCGGTGCCATCATCGAGTTGTACAACCTGCGTTTCCACATCATCGATGTGTCCGAATACCGAATTGAACTGGTGCGTGTAGAACGCATCATCGATCGGGAAGAGGATGAAGAGGCGTAAGCCGTTCTGCGTGAGTAGATGACAAAATGAAGCCCCGCCAATTGGCGGGGCTTTTTAATCTGTAGAAAGAAAAACAGAAGTGGGGTGCGGGCTAATCACTCAGCTTTTTAATCACACTGTACTTTAATCGCCAGTCCGCCCCGTGAGGTTTCGCGGTATTTAGCGTTCATGTCTTTACCCGTTTCGTACATGGTTTCAATCACCTTATCCAGCGAGACGCGTGCTTCGCTGGTGCGGCGGGTTGCCATGCGGGCGGCGTTAATCGCCTTAACGGAAGCAATCGCGTTGCGCTCGATGCACGGAACCTGTACTTGGCCAGCGACCGGATCGCAGGTTAAGCCCAGATTGTGTTCCATGCCGATCTCGGCGGCGACGCAAACCTGTTCCGGGCTCGCACCCATCAGCTCTGCCAGTCCAGCGGCGGCCATGGAGCAGGCGACGCCCACTTCACCCTGACAGCCTACTTCAGCGCCGGAGATGGAAGCGTTCATTTTGTACAGAATGCCGACCGCGCCTGCCGCGAGGAAGTAACGAATATAAATGGTCGGGCTAACCGGCTCGATGAAGTGGTCGTAATAAGCGAGAACGGCAGGGACGATGCCGCACGCGCCGTTCGTTGGCGCGGTAACCACACGGCCACCTGCGGCGTTCTCTTCATTCACCGCCAGCGCGAACATATTGACCCAATCCACTACGTTCATCGGATCGTTAGACAGCTTATCGGAAGACACCAGCATACGGCGCAGCGCAGAAGCACGACGTGGTACGCGCAGCGGGCCGGGTAAAACACCTTCTGTGTTCATGCCGCGATCGATACAGGCACGCATCGTCTGCCAGATATCGGCAAAGTAAGCGTCAATGTCCTGACGACTGTGCAGTGCCAGCTCGTTACGCATCACCATCCCAGAAAGCGACAGGCCACTTTGTTTGCAGTGATCCAGCATCTCTTTGGCGGAATTGAACGTATAGGGAACGGATACATCCGTGGCGCTGTCTTTGCCAAAATTCTCTGCATCGACGATGAAGCCACCGCCGATGGAGTAATAGGTTTTGCTATAAATTTCTTTATTGCCAGCAAAGGCGGTGATGGTCATGCCGTTTTCGTGCAGCGGCAGGTTTTCACTGCGGAAAACCATGCCACCTTCGCGTGGGAAATCGACCTCGTGCTGCCCGTTAGCCAACAGCAGGCGTTCGCGTTGCTCAACATCGCGGATGAAACCGGGAATGGCATCAATATCAACGGTATCCGGCATGTTGCCCGCCAGCCCCATAATGATAGCGATATCCGTATGGTGGCCTTTACCCGTCAGCGACAGCGAGCCATACACATCGACGGCAATGCGCGTGGTGGCGGTCAGTCGATCCTGGTTGATCAATTCATCGACAAATTGCTTACCGGCTTTCATCGGTCCAACCGTATGAGAGCTAGAGGGGCCAATACCGATCTTAAACATGTCGAAAACGCTTATCACGCGAAACTCCTCAAAGACTCAGGGTCGTACCCACTCTTTATTATCCGATCGCCTGCATCCGGTTCCTTCATCATAATCAGATAGTTATGCTGCGAATTATCTGATGATTTCGGTTCCAGCGAGACATGACCTGAATTTTAGTGGATATATACCCAAAGATTAGAATAAAACTCGTCAAATCGCGCTATTGTAGTGTGGAATATGTTGTGTGGCTTTCTTTTTCGCATGAAATAAACTTATGTCATCACATAATTTAACTTATCCTAAATGTGAGTTAAGTCATTGTAAATTCTATAACTGAATGCTTTTTGATCGCAAAGGCCGCTTTTTAAATAAGGATATTTGGCGAGGGAAAAGAAGTGGTGAGCCAAAAGCCGCTGAACGCGGCCTTGAGCTTAGGGCCTGTCGGAAGTCTGTAAGGCGAGCTGGTGGATGATGGCGGCGGTTAACCCCCAGACAAACTGCTGCTGATACCAGGAAAGATAAACCCGATGGCGCTGTTGCTTGCGCTCGATATCCAGTGGGTAATAGCGTGTCAATGCGAAGGCTTCGTCCAGCGGCATTTCAAACAGTTCAGCGACTTCGTCTTCATTGGGATGAAAGCGAGTCTGTGGGGCGATCAACCCGACAACCGGTGTGACCTGAAATCCACTGACGCTGTCCAGCGGCGGTAATACGCCCAGCACCTGTACGTTTTCCGGTGGGATAGCCACTTCTTCCTGCGCTTCACGCAGTGCTGTTTCGATGATGGAACGATCTTCTTTATCAGCCGCCCCGCCGGGGAATGCCACTTGCCCAGCATGCTTACGCAGTTCGGCAGAACGTCGGGTCAATAACAGCGTGGGCGTAGGGTGACAAATAATCGGCACCAGAACCGCAGCCTGACGCTGCTGGTGCACAGGCTGCAGCGATGGTGGAAGCTGTAACTGAAAGCGCGTAATAAAGTCGTTCAGCGCAAAAGCCGTTGGCGGCAAGGCGATCTCACTCATTTATTCGGTACCTGAATTGTCTGGGAGCCATCCAACAGGGGAAGAATGCGGCCCACTTTATCAAATGTTTCCTGATATTCAGCCTGTTCCTGACTGTCGGCGACGATGCCACCGCCCGCCCAGCAGTAGATTCTTCCGCGTTCGGTGAGTAACGTCCTGATGGTGATATTAGTATCCATAGTGCCGCACAGGCTGATATAGCCGACGCTGCCGCAGTAGGCATTGCGGCGCTGAGGTTCCAGTTCTTCAATAATCTGCATCGCGCGGATTTTGGGCGCGCCGGTAATCGATCCTCCGGGGAAACAGGCGCGTAGCAGCGTGGTTGCAGGGCAATCTTCCGGTAGCTGTGCTTCAATCGTGCTGACCAGATGGTGCACTGCGGGGAAAGGTTCGACGACGAACAACTCCGGCACGCGGACGCTGCCCGGCACCGCGACGCGACCGATGTCGTTACGCAGCAGATCGACAATCATCAGGTTTTCTGAGCGATCTTTATTCGAATTAGCGAGCTGTACCGCCTGTTGTTTATCGGCTGCCGGGTCTGCGAGGCGCGGCAGAGTGCCTTTAATCGGGCGGGTTTGAATTCGGTGATTTTCCAGCCAGAGAAAACGCTCCGGCGATACGCTGATGACGGTATTTTCTGGCAGACGCATGAAGGCGGAAAAGGGCGCCTTATTGCCTGCTGACAGTCGTAAAAATGCCTGCCATTCATCACCATCGTAAGCCGCAGAAAAGCGCTGCGCCAGATTGACCTGATAACAATCGCCCGCCAGAAGGTAGTCCTGTATTTTGCGGAATTTTTCGCCGTACGTCTCGCGTGACATGTTCGGCTGCCAATTGCTGGTGAGGCTGAAATCGGTTTTCGGGGTATCAATGGGCGGATTGGCTAGCCAGTCGAGCCGAGCCTGAAGGGAATGATGTACGATCAGCGTTAACGTCTGCCGATGGTGATCGGCAACCAGCGCCCAATCATATAGACCCACCGCCATATCAGGCAAATCGATATCTTGCTCGGCTTGTGCGGGCAGTGTTTCAATCTGTCGTCCCAGATCGTAGCCGAACAGGCCAAGTACGCCCCCCTGAAAAGGGAAATCAGGATGTGTTTCTGTGGACAACGCGAGTGAATCAAGCTGCTCTTGCAGTAGAGAAAATGGATCGCCGTCTACGATGTTCGTTACACCGTCACGCATAATTTCCGTTTTGCCTCCGCGCGTGCAAAGTGTGACTCGCGGATCGGCAACCATAATATCGAAGCGATTATGCGGATGATCGGCAAACCCAGAATGCAGCAACATCGCCCACGGCTGTTGGGAAAAGGGCGCAAAGCGATCGAGCAGCACGGTCGGGTAGTAAGGCAACGAGTGATAGAGAGCGGCGGAGCCCGTCGCGTTAGTCGAATCGCTGGTATTGGTTACGTGAGTCGTATTGGCGGCAGTCATGTTTTCGTGTTGTGTCTACAGTGTGGCTATGTTGATAGCGCGTCGATTTTCCTGCCCACAGCGTACCACAAAGCAGAAATGCTGGTGTATGCCGAAGCGGGCATGCGATGATACGTGCGAATTTACCAACCAGGAAATTATCATGATTGCAGGTATGCCCGCGCTGACGCACAAGCAGCAGCAAGAGGCCGTTGAGCGTATTCAGGAACTCATGTCTGAGGGTATGAGCAGCGGCCAGGCGATAGCACAGGTTGCCGCGGAGATCCGTCAGAATCATCAGGGTGACAACGTCGCGGTGATGTTTGACGAAGATGATGACGCATTTAATGAAAGTAATGACAGTGACGAAGAACACCATTTTGACGATGGTGAAGAAGAGGAAGAGCAGTAACCATTCTTCCTCTTCAGATTATCTAAGACGATAGCTTATATCGCTGCAATCGCTTTGATTTCGACTTTGAATTTCGGGTGCATCAGCTTAGCCTGCACGGTGCAGCGTACCGGTGCACTGCCCGCCACGACCCAGGCATCCCACGCGGCGTTCATTGCAGAAAAATCATCCGCATCGACGAGAAAAATCGTCACGTCCAACAGTTTGCTCTTATCCGTTCCCGCCTGTTGCAGGATCGCATCTAACGCGGCCAGCGCGTTTTCCGTTTGCGCCTGTGCGTCATCATCCAGATTCTCCGGCACGCTGGTGTAATAGAGCGTATTGTTGTGGATGACGGCGTCTGACCAGCGGGCTTCAGGATTAATTCGTGTGATCGCCATGAGGTGGGGTTTCTCCATTGTGGTGATAATTAAAAATTGTGGGGATAGTTAAAATAGTGACATCAATCAATACCAGCCGCCAAGCCTAACACAGCAGATTGCGGCACGCTTTCCTGATTTAAGGTGGTAGCGTAGGGTGACTCTTGGCATAATCAGCGCGATATTTTGCCACGACCTGAAACGGTTAGCGGCTTACAGAGACAGCATTCCCTTGAACAAGAGAGCAGGCGTGACGAACGATCGTGTAATTGATGATTTTGCTAATGACGGCGTGCTGGCCAAAGCGATCACCGGCTTCAAACCGCGTGAACCACAGCGGCAGATGGCGCAGGCCGTCATGCGGGCCATCGACGATAAAACAGCGCTGGTGGTGGAAGCGGGAACCGGAACCGGTAAAACCTATGCCTACCTTGCGCCCGCCCTACGTTCAGATAAAAAAGTCATCATTTCAACCGGCTCGAAAGCGCTACAGGATCAGCTCTATAGCCGCGATTTACCGACGATTGCGGAGGCGCTGAAGTACAAAGGCAAACTAGCGCTGTTGAAAGGTCGCTCGAATTACCTCTGTCTGGAACGGCTCGAACAGCAATCGCTGGGGGGCGGTGATTTACCCGGCGAAACGCTGAGCGAACTGGTCCGGCTGCGCGGCTGGTCGTCGGAAACGACGGAAGGCGATGTCACGACCTGTTCAGGCGTCGCGGAAGACAGCGCGATCTGGCCGTTAGTGACCAGCACCAACGATAACTGTCTGGGCAGCGACTGCCCGCACTATAAAGAGTGCTTCGTGGTGAAAGCGCGGCGCAAGGCGATGGATGCCGATATCGTGGTGGTTAACCATCATCTCTATCTGGCCGATATGGTGGTGAAGGAGAGCGGTTTTGCGGAGCTAATCCCAGAAAGCGACGTTGTCATTTTCGATGAAGCCCACCAGATTCCCGATATCGCCAGCCAATATTTTGGCCAACAGCTTTCCAGCCGCCAACTGCTGGATCTGGCGAAAGACATCATCATTGCTTACCGCACCGAAGTGCGCGACGCCTCTCAACTGCAAAAAAGTGCCGATCGCCTGACGCAAAGTACGCAGGATTTTCGGCTGGCACTGGGCGATCCGGGGTTTCGCGGTAATCTGCGTGATGTGCTCGAACAGCCGTCGCTTCAGCGTGCGTTGGTGCTGCTGGATGATGCGCTGGAGCTGTGTTACGACGTCGCGAAACTGTCGCTCGGGCGTTCAGCGTTGCTGGATGCCGCTTTTGAGCGCGCCACGCTCTATCGCAACCGCCTGAAACGGTTGAAAGACGTGCAGTTACCGGGCTACAGCTACTGGTATGAATGTAATTCACGTCATTTCGTGTTGGCGCTGACGCCGTTGTCCGTCTCCGATCGCTTTCGTGAACTGATAAAAGAGAAGCCTGCGGCCTGGGTGTTTACCTCCGCGACCCTGTCTGTTAACGATCAACTTTTCCACTTCACCGATAGGCTGGGGCTGGATAACGCGAATACGCTCCTGTTGCCCAGCCCATTTGATTATGCCAATCAGGCGCTGCTCTGCGTCCCTCGTCATTTACCGGAAACCAATCGTCCCGGTGCGGCGAAAAGGCTGGCGGCAATGCTGCGGCCGTTGATTGAGGCGAATCAGGGGCGTTGCTTTATGCTGTGTACCTCGCATCAGATGATGCGCGATCTGGCGGCTGAATTCCGCGCCACGTTGACGCTACCAGTGCTGTTACAGGGTGAAACTGGCAAGGCGCAATTGCTGTCGCAGTTTGTGTCGGCAGGTAATGCCTTGCTGGTGGCGACCAGCAGCTTCTGGGAAGGTGTGGATGTGCGTGGCGATACGCTCTCCTGCGTCATTATCGATAAACTGCCGTTTACCTCACCGGACGATCCACTGCTGAAGGCGCGTATTGAAGACTGCCGCCTGCGCGGTGGTGAGCCTTTCGACGATGTGCAGGTTCCTGATGCGGTGATTACCTTGAAGCAAGGCGTGGGCCGCCTCATCCGTGACGTTGAGGATCGCGGTGTGATTGTGATTTGCGATAATCGACTGGTGATGCGTCCGTATGGTGCCGTATTCCTTAACAGCCTGCCGCCGACGCCGCGAACTCGCGATATTGGGCAGGCGATTAATTTCCTGACGCGTAACACATAATTCCCACCTGGTGATTGCCGCATGGGTCTGACCGATGGCGGGAAGGGCTGCGGCACGACAGGGGCTTATGCTATGATACGGGCCATTAAGATTTATTTATCCTGCCTGAGGTTGGCATGTCTACGCGAATTCTAGCGCTTGATACCGCAACGGAAGCCTGTTCCGTCGCACTCTGGAATGAAGGTGAAATTCATTCTCTGTTCGAAATTTGTCCCCGTGAACACACACAACGTATTCTGCCGATGGTTCAGCAGGTGTTGGCCGATAGCGGCCTGACACTCAAGGATCTTGATGCGCTGGCCTTTGGTCAGGGGCCGGGAAGTTTTACTGGCGTGCGAATTGGCATTGGTATTGCCCAAGGGCTAGCGTTAGGAGCGGATTTACCGCTGCTTGGCATCTCATCACTGGCGACCATGGCACAGGGTGTTTTCCGCCAGACGCAGGCTACGCGAGTGCTGGCGGCCATTGATGCGCGGATGGGAGAAGTCTACTGGGGTTGCTATCAGCGTGATGCTGACGGCGGCTGGCAGGGTGAATCTGAGGAAGCCGTATTGAAACCTGAACAGGTGCAGGCGTTAACTGCCGATCTGTCAGGCGAATGGGCTACGGTAGGAACCGGGTGGGAAACCTATCCTGAACTGGTCAGCCATGCTTCTCTGGTGTTAGCAAAGGGTGACGTGCTGCTGCCGCAGGCGCAGGACATGTTGCCGCTGGCCTGTCAGCTATGGCAGGCAGGCAAAGCGGTCAGCGTCGAGAATGCACAGCCACGCTACCTGCGCAATGAAGTGACCTGGAAAAAGCTGCCCGGCCGCGAATAACAGAATGCACATTCGGCGTGAAGTATGCCCGTCATAAACAGCAACTTATTCGATGCTGAGCAGTCTAACTATCAGATATCTGAAGAGGGGTTGTGCCATGCGTGTACAGATAAAAAGTATGCAAATGAAAAGTCTGTATCTGAATCAGAAAAAAGCACGCCTCGGTATAGTGGCGGCTACAGCGCTGCTGCTGTCAGGCTGTGTCACGGTGCCGGATGCGATTAAAGGCACGTCGCCAACGCCGCAGGACGATTTGGTGCGTGTGATGAATGCGCCGCAGATTTATGTCGGTCAGGAATCACGCTTTGGCGGACGGGTGGTCAGCATCCGCAATGAAGCGAATAAAACGCGGTTAGAAATTGCTAGCATGCCGCTGGATAGCGGCGCTAAACCGCTGTTGGATATGCCGTCAGAAGGGCGCTTTATTGCCTATGTGAATCGCTTTCTGGAACCTGTCGATTTTAAAGATCAACTGGTCACCGTTGTCGGGCCGATTGTCGGCACCGAACAGGGCGCTATCGGGGATAAACCCTATCGCTACGTCGTGATCGACGCACAAGGCTACAAACGCTGGAATGTCGTGCAGCGCCTGATGGTGCCACCCGGCGGCTATGGCCCGTGGGGATGGCGTGCGGGTTACGGTTATGGCTGGGGCCCTGGATGGGGATTTGACGGTGGGTGGTCTGGGCCGGCGCGAATTGAGAATGTCGTGACAGAATAAGAATCGACTCAGCAGGACTATTGAGATCAGGCGACGCAGGTTGCCTGATTTTTTTTGAATAAAGAATAAATTAGTGATCGATCTCGCAACCTTAACATTGTTTGTTAGCTAACTGGTAGGCTGAGTTAAAATAATGTTAATAACAATAAGCCTCTGAGGGCGACGACGATGCCACTAAAAAAATATCTCGGGAGTGACGTCTTGGAAAAAATTTGGTTATCACGCTATCCGGCGGATGTGCCGGCGGAAATCGATCCGGATCGCTATTCGTCGTTGATTGAAATGTTCGAAAGTAGCGTGAAGCGTTATGCCGACAGACCTGCATTCGTCAACATGGGTGAAGTGATGACGTTTCGTAAGCTGGAAGAGCGGAGTCGGGCGTTTGCGGCCTATTTGCAAAACCAGCTTAAATTGCAAAAGGGCGATCGTGTCGCGTTGATGATGCCCAACCTGCTGCAATATCCCGTTGCACTGTTTGGCGTGTTGCGCGCGGGTCTGGTGGTCGTTAACGTTAACCCATTGTATACACCGCGTGAACTGGAACATCAGCTAAAAGACAGCGGTGCCAGCACGATTGTTATTGTGTCTAACTTTGCGCATACGCTGGAAAAAGTCGTTCATAACACGGCGGTGAGGCACGTAATCCTGACCCGTATGGGAGATCAGCTCTCCACGGCGAAAGGAACGCTGGTCAACTTCGTGGTGAAGTACATTAAGCGGCTAGTGCCTAAATACCATCTGCCGGATGCGATATCGTTCCGTCGTGTTTTGCAGGAAGGACGGCGTCAGCAGTATATTCGTCCTGATATCATCAATACCGATCTGGCATTTCTGCAATATACCGGCGGCACCACGGGTGTAGCTAAAGGTGCCATGCTCACGCACCGCAATATGCTGGCGAATCTCGAGCAGTGTAAAGGGGCATACGGCGCGATTCTGCAAGAAGGGAACGAGTTGGTGATCACGGCGTTACCGCTCTATCATATTTTCGCGCTCACGGTGAACGGCCTTTTGTTCCTTGAATTGGGTGGTAAGAATCTGCTCATCACTAACCCTCGCGATATCCCGGCGGTCGTGAAAGAAATGAAGCAATACCCGTTCACGGCTATCACCGGCGTCAATACGTTATTTAATGCGCTGCTCAACAACAAAGAATTCCACGAGCTGGATTTCTCAACGCTGCGTTTAGCGGTGGGCGGTGGAGCATCGGTGCAGCAAGCGGTGGCCGAGCGTTGGGAAAAACTAACGGGTAAACATTTGCTTGAGGGATATGGGCTAACGGAAAGTTCACCTCTGGTGGCCGTAAATCCCTACGATCTCAAACATTACAGCGGCAGTATTGGGTTACCGGTGTCATCAACGGACGTCAAAATCATTGACGATGACGGTAACGACGCCGGGCCGGGAGAATCCGGTGAGCTATGGGTGCGCGGGCCGCAGGTGATGTTAGGGTACTGGCAGCAGCCTGCTGCGACGGATGAGGTATTAAAAGACGGTTGGCTGGCAACGGGTGACATTGTCACGTCTGATGATGAAGGATTCCTGCGGGTCATCGACCGTAAGAAAGATATGATTCTGGTTTCCGGCTTTAACGTCTATCCGACGGAAATTGAAGATGTGATCAGCCGTCATCCCAAAGTATCCGAATCGGCGGTGGTCGGTGTGGACAGTGAGGTCTCCGGCGAGGCAGTCAAAGCCTTTGTCGTCAGACGCGATCAGTCGTTAACGAAAGAGGAACTCACTACCCACTGTCGCCGTAATCTTACCGGCTACAAAGTGCCGAAAGAGATCGAATTCTGCGACGATTTGCCAAAATCTAACGTGGGGAAAATCCTGCGCCGCGAATTACGTGGCGATAAGAAGGCGAAGAAAGACGCTGCCGCCTGACGATTTTCCACGAAAACGACTGCCAGAGAGAGGCAGGACGCGATATGATGTTTTCACGCCGGTTTATCCGGCGTTCTTTTTTTATGGCGAGCTTGTACTCGTCACCCTATGGGCCGTCGCTTGCGACGTTAAAAATGTCCGCCGGGAATTTTTTACGGCGATACGGATTTGACCCAGAACCGTAAAGTAAAAACAACCAAGAGAATGACGTTTTGAATTATCAGTTGATCACTTCCGACATCGGGTTACAACAGGTTTGCACTCAGGCGCGACGCTTTCCGCAGGTGGCATTGGACACGGAGTTCGTCAGAACCCGCACGTATTACCCGCAATTAGGGTTGATTCAATTGTATGACGGCGAACAGCTTTCACTTATCGATCCGTTAACGATTACTGACTGGGCACCCTTTCAGGCGTTACTGCGTGACGAACAGGTCACTAAATTCCTGCATGCGGGCAGCGAAGATCTGGAAGTGTTTCTCAATGCGTTTGGCACGCTGCCGGTGCCGTTCATCGATACACAGATTCTGGCCGCATTTTTAGGCAAGCCGCTTTCTTATGGATTTGCTGCGCTGGTGGCCGACTACATGGGCGTGACGCTGGATAAAAGCGAGTCGAGAACGGACTGGCTTGCTCGTCCGCTGAGCGAAAAACAGTGCGATTACGCCGCTGCCGATGTGTTCTATCTGCTGCCGATGGCCATTCAACTGGTGGCGGATACGGAAGCTGCAGGGTGGATGAACGCGGCGCTGGATGAGTGTCTCCTGCTGTGTCAGCGTAAACAGGATATTTTGGCACCGGCGCTGGCCTATCGCGAATTTGGCAACGCTTGGCAGCTGCGTGGCCGACATCTGGCTTGCCTTCAGCGTCTGGCTGAGTGGCGCTTGCGTAAAGCGCGTGAGCGAGACAGCGCGGTGAATTTTGTCGTACGTGAAGAGAACCTGTTGCAGGTGGCGCGTTGTTTGCCGACGTCGCTGGGAGAACTGAGCTCGCTGGGGCTGAGCGGCCCGGAAATTCGCTACCACGGCAAAACGCTGCTGGACTGTGTTGCACAGACGGACGGCCTTGCTGACGCGGATTGTCCACCGCCGGTGATTAATTTGATCGACTATCCCGGCTATAAAAAAGCGTTTAAAGATATCAAAGCGCTGGTGCAGCGAGTGAGCGAACAGAGTGGATTATCCGCCGAGCTATTGGCTTCACGTCGCCAAATTAATCGTCTGCTGAACTGGCACTGGAAATTAAGCGGACAAGATGCGGGAATGCCGGAAATGTTGTCTGGCTGGCGCGGCCAGTTATATGGCAATGAACTGCGTGAAATTGTGCAGGGTTATTAATCACCGATAAACACGTCTTATCAATACGCCTTATTTGCTGTGATGATGCAATCATGAAAAAAAGCAGCAAATAGGGTGATAAGAATACGGTGAAAAACAAAAGTAAGAAATAAAAGACTGGCTAAATATACAGTCTAATGTGAATCATTCAGGTATTATGCAGGTGGAACGGAGATCCAGAAATACCGATGATTGACTGACGTCAGTCATTTGAATGTATGCTGAATAGATATCCCCTGCGTAAAAGCAGGGGATACTAAAGCAGAAAAATCATTTAGGCGTTTCTTCCGCTTCCGGTAATGTAACGTTCAACTCAAGCACGGAAATATCATCTCCTTTTTGCTCAAGCTGAACCGTCACCATCTCAGGATCAATCTGTACATATCTACAGATAACCTCAAGAATGTCTCGCTTTAATTGCGGCAGATAATGGGGCTCGCTATCTCCCCGGCGTCGCTCCGCGACAATAATTTGCAGCCGTTCCTTGGCAATATTGGCTGTCGTTTTTTTGCGGGACAGAAAGAAGTCCAGTAAAGCCATAATTTATCCCCCAAAAAGTCGTTTAAGGAAACCCTTCTTCTCTTCTTCAACAAAACGGAAAGGACGCTCTTCGCCAAGCAGACGTTCAACGGTATCCGCGTAGGCTTTACCTGCATCGGCTTCCGCATCCAGAATGACGGGTTCGCCCTGGTTAGAGGCGCGGAGTACGGATTGGTCTTCTGGGATCACGCCAACCAGCGGAATTCGCAGAATTTCAAGAACGTCTTCCATGCTCAGCATGTCGCCACGGCTTACCCGGCCTGGGTTGTAGCGCGTCAACAGCAAATGCTCTTTGATAGGATCTTCAGAACGCTCCGCACGACGTGATTTCGAAGACAGAATGCCCAGAATACGGTCGGAGTCACGAACGGAAGAAACTTCCGGGTTGGTGGTGATAATCGCTTCGTCAGCGAAATAGAGCGCCATCAACGCACCCGTTTCAATCCCGGCGGGTGAATCACACACGATAAAATCAAATTCCATGTTGCCCAGATCGTTGAGCACTTTCTCTACGCCTTCATGCGTTAACGCATCTTTATCACGCGTTTGTGACGCTGGCAGAATGTAGAGATTATCCGTTCTCTTATCTTTGATCAGCGCCTGATTCAGCGTGGCATCACCCTGAATAACGTTGACGAAGTCGTACACCACGCGACGCTCACATCCCATGATCAGGTCGAGGTTACGCAGACCAATGTCAAAATCGATGACAACCGTCTTTTTTCCTTTTTGGGCTAAACCGGTAGCAATGGCCGCGCTTGATGTGGTCTTGCCAACGCCCCCTTTACCCGATGTAACAACAATGATGCGTGCCATAAATGTTTCCTTGGGAGATTCTAGTCTAGAGGTTTTATCGTTAAAACATTGTCCAGCTGGTTCAGATTGATCCGTGCTGGCTGCCCAAAATACGGTTCAGGAATCTGATCGCTCAGCCAGTAGCGGCCAGCAATCGAGACCAGTTCTGCGGCCAGATGCGTACAGAATATCTGGCTCTGAACATCGCCAGAAACGCCTGCAAGGGCTCGGCCGCGCATCATGCCGTAAATATGAATATTGCCATCGGCAATCACCTCAGCACCCGCGCTAACGCTGCTTGTGACGATTAAGTCACAGTTCCGGGCGTAAATCTGTTGGCCAGAGCGAACGGGGGTGTTGATGACTTTCGTTTTCACCGCAGCAGGAACGGCGGCGACGGGCTCAACTACCCGGCGTTGTGCTTTCCCCTCGCTCAGAAGGGGAAGCCCCGCCTGCGCAATGGTTTTCTTTAGTGCGTCGTCGGTACATCCGCTGACGCCAACAACATGCAGGCCGGTTGACGAAATGGCCTGCTGTAATTTTATCCAGTCGGTTTCCGCTGTTAATGCAGCAACATTAATGACAACGGGGGCATTTTTCAGGAAAGCAGGCGCTTGCTCTATTTTTTCCTGTAGTGCCTGGTAAATTACCTCGGGTTGGGAATCATGCAAATGAACAACCGATAAGGTAAAGCTGCTGCCTTTTAGCTCTATTGGCGTTTGTGACATCTATCCTGACTCAGTTTCAGCATCTTTTAATCCCTAGAGTAACATTTAAGGCATGATATTCCAGAGCGTTGTAAGCATGTTATAGTCACAATTATATACAGGCAAGATGGCATTCCCATCAAATAGAGTAAAAAAAATGTTTTGTGTGATCTATCGAAGTGCTAAACGCGATCAGACCTATCTTTATGTTGAAAAAAAAGACGATTTCTCACGCGTGCCGGAAGAATTAATGAGAAGTTTCGGCACGCCGCAGTTAGCCATGGTTTTACCGCTGGATGGGCGTAAAAAACTGGCGAATGCCGATATAGAAAAAGTGAAACTTGCGCTACAGGAACAGGGCTTTTATCTGCAAGTTCCTCCGCCGGTCGAGAGCTTATTAAACACGCCGGTATAAGTGTAAAAAAATAATACCAAGGCGTACTTTCAGATAAAGCCGCAAACATAATTTAGCGTGGAATATCTCAGCCGTTTGCAGGATATTCCGTGCGATAAATATTCATCTTTTGAGTTTTACCTCGCCACAATTTAATTGTTTCCCTTTTTGATGGGATAGCGCTTCGTTCTCCCTCATAGGATCCCCAGCCTTGCTCACCTGAAATCTGTTGGGGTAACCCCCGCTGCGATGATATAACGATGGTTTTGCACCATCGTGTTCTTATATAGCTGTTTTCCTTTTGGTCGTGTTCTGTGCCACGAAAGCAGCGATAATCCAACAGACAGGGCAGGAGAATACCCATGTATCAACACAGAGACTGGCAGGGCGCGCTGCTTGATTTCCCAGTAAACAAAGTCGTTTGCGTCGGGAGCAACTACTCAGAACACATCAAAGAAATGGGCAGTGCGACCCCGAGCGAGCCCGTTTTATTCATCAAGCCTGAAACCGCACTGTGTGACTTACGCCAGCCCGTTGCCATCCCTAAAAATCTGGGTTCGGTTCACCACGAAGTCGAACTGGCTGTGCTGATCGGTACGCCGTTAAAGCAGGCGAATGAAGAACGCGTCGCCCGGGCGATTGCGGGTTACGGTGTGGCGCTGGATCTGACGCTGCGTGATTTGCAGTCCGACTTTAAAAAGGCGGGTCAGCCGTGGGAAAAAGCCAAAGCGTTTGACGGTTCCTGCCCGATCTCCGGTTTTATTCCGGTTGCCGAGTTTGGCGATCCGCAGCAAACCGATCTGGGTGTAAAAGTGAATGATGAAGTGCGCCAGCAGGGCAACACGCGTGATATGATTACGCCGATTCTGCCGCTGATTGCTTACATGAGCCGTTTCTTTACGCTGCGCGCGGGCGATATTATTTTAACGGGTACGCCAAAAGGGGTCGGTCCGATCCTGTCTGGCGATATGCTGACGATTACGGTCAATGACCGGACGTTAAGCACGCGTATTATTTAACGCTCCCCTGGCTGCCCGTATTGAAGACGGGCAGCACATTTCCCTGCCGCGCCCGCCAGAATCACGCATCTTTATTTACAACGCTATCGATTTAACAACTAAGGTAACTGGAAGAGACATGACTGAACGCCCTTTTTGGCAGCAAAAAACGTTGTCTGAGATGTCTGACGATGAATGGGAGTCGCTGTGCGATGGCTGCGGTCAGTGCTGTTTGCATAAACTGATTGATGAGGATACAGAGGAAATCTACTTTACCAACGTCGCCTGTAATCAACTGAATATTAAAAGCTGTCAGTGCCGTAACTATGAGAAACGCTTCGAATACGAGCCGGACTGCATCAAGCTAACACGCGAAAATCTGCTGACGTTTAACTGGCTACCCGCGACCTGTGCTTATCGCCTGATTCATGAGCGTGAAGATTTACCACAGTGGCATCCGCTGGTCTGTGGTACTAAAACGGCGATGCACCGCGAGCGTATCTCCGTGCGTCATATCGCTGTACGTGAGAGTGAAGTGGTGGACTGGCAGGACCATATTTTAAACAAACCAGAATGGGCTCGGTAGTGATGGTTTGGTGTGGTTAGTTGCTCGGTTGAAACTGTTTACTAGTGAAAATAAGAAGCCCCTCAGCTGAATTACTCAGAAGAGGGGCTTTTTATCGGGGGGAGAGTCAGTGTTCATTAGTCATCCCATTTGGGGCTTAGGTACGCCGCCAGGAAACTGAGAAAAAGAATGCCGCCCAATACGGCGATGAAGATATTGATATTGCCTAACATGGTTGTTTCTCCTGAATAAATCAATTGCGATAGAAATACCTCATGGGGTGAAAAGTCATCGTTGACCTGTGGTAGGTACTATAGTCTTGGGGGGTATGTTAATGAAGAAAAAACGCGCAGAAAGAGGTTGGTGGTTTATATATCGTTGAGGTGAAACACCGCACTTCACTGCCGGAACTGGAACGCTCATCTGCTTTTTGCCCGCCACTTCACATTTCTCTTTTTCATTGTGCGAATCATGCTGTCATCTCCGGCACAAATCGTGACGTGTTGTATAATTTTAAAGCAGTTAAACCAGAAGGAGGGAGAGCATGTGATTAACTTTGAGAAAATCATTCTTGAGTACAGCGAGCAATACACCGACTTTGCTGCCTCCACCATCGCTTTTATGGAAAGTCAGGAAAAAAAGATCGACGCAGATGAAATATCACGAAGAATCCCGCAGGAAAAAAGACCTTTTTTTAACGAAAGATTAGGTCACTATCGCGATATCTACCGACCACAGCAGTGAGGGGTAGTACAAGCCTGTGAAGCGTAGAAACAGTTACCAGAAGCCCGACAGATTGTCGGGCTTTTCGGCCTATCCCCGTCATACTTCAAGTTGCATGTGCGTTGGCTACGTTACTCGATGCACTGGCGTGCACCTCGCCCCGTTGGGGCCGCTGCAAGCAGCGTTCAAATCTGCCAAGGCAGATTTGTCAGTCACCCGAATCACTTACTTGAGTAAGCTCATCGGGATTCCTTCGCTTGCCGCCTTCCTGAAACTCGAATTATTTAGGGTATATATAATTAACGGCTGAAGAGGTCGCGACGCTTGGGGCGGAAAGGCTGAGCGATCAAGACCAGCACGGCAATCAACAGATAAGCTACGAAGATGCCAAGCAGCCATTGTGGCATTTCCATGGAAAGGAATTCCCACTGACGTACTGAGCAATCACCTGTCGCATTGAAAATGGCCGGAAGCCATTTGTCCAAAGGCAACCATGACGGGAAGCTGACAAAGAAATCACAGGTGGTAAACGGCGACGGATTTAACAAAATATCCGTGTGTTTCCATGCCAGTCGGACCCCTTCGTAAGAACTGTATATCCATAGCGCGATGGCTGGGTAACGCAACGCCGTTGATGGCGCGATGGCACCTACAATACCTGCCGCGAACACGCCCCACAGCGCACAGCGCTGATAAATACACAGCACGCACGGTTTTAATAACATCACATGCTGAAAATAGAGCGCGGTCAATTCCAACGCTAAAGCAGTAAACGCCAGCAGCAGCCACGCACTACGCCCGCGTGAGCAACGATTAAGAAATCGCAACATAAAAATATTCCATGCTAAACATGATTAAAGCAGCAGTGTAAACCGTTCTGGCTTCACTGCCATCATTTCACTGTGCAAAACGTAACGATATGTTTATTTAATGCTTTTCTGTCATTCTGCGGCAGCGAAAATCGTATTGATAACATCATCAAGGCCGAAATTGTCGCTGCCGCGATTACTATACACGATCGTGATTATGAGTGACTGCCCGGTATGGTCAAATCTGGCAAAGAAATCCAGTGATTATTCATCAGAAAGTCAGTAAACGGCACTAGCGTAAACTCAACACAAAGCAACCCGACGAGAGTCATCACAATGGTGTAAGGCAGTGCCATGATCACCATACGCCCGTAAGATAAACGGATAAGCGGAGCCAGCGCTGAGGTCAGCAAGAACAGAAACGCGGCTTGCCCATTCGGTGTGGCGACAGAAGGCAGGTTGGTACCGGTATTGATCGCGACAGCGAGCAGCTCGAACTGAGAGAGCGAGATGTGACCGTTCTCAAAGGCGTTGCGCGCTTCGTTAATATAAACCGAGCCAACGAAGACATTATCCGATATCGAGGAGAGCAGGCCATTGAACAGATAAAATTGCGTCAGCTGCGCGCTCTCAGAAGATTGCAGGACGTAGTGGATAATCGGTGAAAACAGCTGCTGGTCGATAATAACCGCAACGATCGCAAAGAAGACGGTCAGCAGCGCGGTAAACGGCATGGCATCCTGAAACGCTTTACCAATGGCATGTTCTTCGGTCACGCCACAGAACGTCGTCGCCATAATAATCACGGAAAGGCCAATCAACCCGACCTCAGCCAGATGAAACGCCAGCGCGACGATGAGCCAGACGCCAATCACCGCCTGCACGAGTAAACGCGCTTTATCCTGCGGCGTGCGCTTTTCTGTCATATCCCGATCGTAATCCTCAAGCACGCGGCGCACGTTGTCTGGCAGGTTTACGCCGTAGCCGAAGAGTTTAAAACGCTCAACCAGCACGCAGGTCAGGATACCGCAAATAAACACCGGGACGGTTACCGGTGACATGCGCAGGAAGAAACTGACGAAATCCCAGCCTGCGCTTTTCGCGATAATCAGGTTCTGAGGTTCACCCACCATCGTCATCACGCCACCGAGAGCCGTACCGACGCCAGCGTGCATGAGCAGGCTGCGCAGGAATGCCCGGAATTGCTCCAGCGTACGATGATGCTCCTCGCTGCTTAGCGCGCTGTCATCGCTGATATCGGCCTCGCTTTCACCCTGTTGGGAAGCGAAGCGGTGATAAATACCATAAAACCCGATAGCGACGCTGATGATGACGGCAATCACGGTCAGCGCATCAAGGAACGCTGAAAGAAAGGCCGCGGCGATACAGAAAGCAAGTGAAAGCAGCGTCTTGGAATGAATGCGCAGCAGCAGTTTGGTAAATACAAAGAGCAGCAGTTGCTTCATGAAGTAGATGCCAGTCACCATAAATACCAGCAGCATGAGGACTTCAATATTCCCCGTGACTTCATGCCACACCTGCTGCGGGCTGGTCATACCGATGAGGATGGCCTGTAGTGCCAACAGGCCGCCAGGCTGTAACGGGTAACATTTCAGCGCCATACCTAGCGTAAAAATAAACTCCACGACGAGTAACCAACCGGCCCAAAACGGGCTGACAAAATAGAACAGCAGCGGATTAATCAGCAAGAAGCAAAAAATAGTCAGTTTGTACCAGTCTGGCGCGTATCCCAGAAAATTTTTTAACAGCGCGCGGTGAAGGGGCATGCCGATCATAATGGGAGGGGAATCCTTATTCGTTAGAATAGTTTGATGGTTTTTATCATATCGTAAAAACTTTACAAACGGGCAGAAGTCTACCGTTCTACGCCGCGAGAGGGCGGTTTGCAGTCACAATTTTTCATTGAAATGGTTCGGTGCCCGAGTGCGGCGCTATATCATGATTCTTTCGTCTGGTATTATGATTTGGCTTTTTTCGGCAATCACCGCTACGGATTATCAAACACATGGTTATAAAGGCGCAAAGTCCGGCTGGATTCGCGGAAGAATACATTATCGAAAGTATATGGAATAACCGCTTTCCTCCTGGCTCTATTTTGCCCGCGGAAAGAGAGCTTTCCGAACTGATTGGCGTGACCCGTACTACCCTGCGTGAAGTCCTTCAGCGCCTGGCCCGCGATGGCTGGCTGACGATACAGCACGGGAAACCCACCAAAATTAACAACTTTTGGGAAACCTCCGGGCTCAATATTCTGGAAACGCTGGCGCGACTCGATCACGATAGCGTGCCGCAACTGATCGATAACCTGCTGGCCGTGCGCACCAACATCGCCGCTATTTTTATTCGGACGGCGCTACGCCATAACCCGGAAAAAGTGCGTGATGTATTAACTCAGGCAAGCGCGGTAGACGATAGCGCAGAAGCCTTTGCGCAGCTTGACTACAACGTGTTCCGTGGTTTGGCTTTTGCCTCTGGCAATCCGATTTATGGTCTGATCCTGAACGGCCTGAAAGGGCTGTATATTCGCGTAGGGCGTTACTATTTTTCCAATCCGGAAGCCCGCAAACTGGCGGTGAATTTTTACGGTCGGTTGGAAACGTTGCGCAGCGAAGAGCTTTACGATCAGGTGATGGATGTCGTCAGGCATTACGGTAAAGAAAGTGGGGCGATCTGGCACAGTATGCAGAGCGCGATTCCACGGGACATCGCGGAAGTACGCCGCTAAGACTCGTACCGCAGCGTCATTGCGAAATATGAAAAGGGGATTCAGGTTGCTGCCTGAATCCCCTTTTTTCTTGCGTTGTATCGCTGACTTGTGAACCGAGTTTCGTTATGTGGCTGCCGTCCCGTTACGCGGCGGACAGCGTTCAATCAGCTCAATGCTGCCATCCGTATTCGCCTGCTCCAGATAGACGTCAAATCCCCACAGGCGGTGGACGTGCTTTAACACTTCCTGACTACTTTTATCCAGCGGTGCGCGATTATGCGGAACATAGCGTAGCGTCAGCGCCCGATTACCGCGTAAATCCACGTTCCAGACCTGAATGTTCGGTTCCAGATGGCTCAGGTTGTACTGTGCGGAGAGTTCCTGCCGGATCAAACGATAGCCTTCTTCGTCGTGAATCGCGGCAATTTCCAGATAATTATTGCGATCGTCGTCCAGAACCGTAAACAGCCGGAAGTCGCGCATCAATTTAGGCGACAGGAATTGGCTGATGAAACTCTCATCCTTGAAGTTCTGCATCGCAAAATGCAGCGTATCGAGCCAGTCTTTACCCGCGATATCGGGGAACCAGTAGCGATCTTCGTCGGTCGGTGACTGACAAATACGCTTGATGTCCTGAAACATCGCGAAGCCCAGCGCATACGGATTAATCCCGTTGTAATAAGGACTATTGTACGGCGGCTGATAGATCACGTTGGTATGGCTGTGCAGGAACTCCAGCATGAAGCGCTCGGTGACCCGGCCTTCATCGTAGAGATGATTCAGAATGGTGTAGTGCCAGAACGTCGCCCAGCCTTCATTCATCACCTGAGTCTGCTTCTGCGGATAAAAATACTGGCTGACTTTTCGTACGATACGCAGAACTTCACGTTGCCAGGGCTCCAGCAGCGGCGCGTTTTTCTCCATAAAATAGAGCAGATTTTCCTGCGGTTCTTGCGGAAAACGTCGGGCTTGCTCTGGTGCGGCACCTTGTTCACGACGCGGTAAGGTTTTCCAGAGATCGTTAACCTGGCTTTGCAGGTAGGCTTCACGGCTTTTCTGGCGTGACTTTTCCTCTTCGAGCGAAATCTTCTGCGGGCGCTTATAGCGGTCAACGCCGTAATTCATGAGCGCATGGCAGGAATCTAACAGGCGCTCCACTTCATCCACGCCATAACGCTCTTCGCATTGCGCGATATACTGTCGGGCAAACAGCAGGTAATCGACGATGGAACTGGCGTCGGTCCAACTGCGGAATAGGTAATTGCCTTTGAAGAACGAGTTGTGTCCGTAGCAGGCATGTGCCATCACCAGCGCCTGCATCGGCAGCGTGTTCTCTTCCATCAAATACGCGATACAGGGATCGGAGTTAATGACGATTTCGTAGGCCAGCCCCTGCTGCCCGTGCTTGTAGCGCTGTTCGGTTTCGATAAATTTCTTCCCGAACGACCAGTGGGCATAGTTGATCGGCATGCCTATACTGGAGTAGGCGTCCATCATTTGTTCTGAAGTGATGACTTCAATCTGATGAGGGTAGGTTGCCAAGCGATACAGCTTCGCCACCCGATCAATCTCATCAAGGTAAACCTGCAATAACTCAAACGTCCAGTCCGGTCCATCACTCAGGCGAAGTGTTTTTTTTACCTGATTATCCGTCGATATAGCCATCAGCGCGCCCCCTAACATAGCAACTCTGTACGTGAGATCTCGTTTACTGCCTTCCCGCTGGCTCCTGTCAAAAAATCATCGTTGTTCATTTAGTTATAGCTGAGCTTTGGAAACGCGGCAATTGACGAATTGAGTGTGTTTGAGGGAGAAAGGTCGCTGAGGGGGTAAAAAAGAAACCGGCCTTACGCTGTCGATTGATAGGGAAATGCGCTCCCCGCAGAGAGCGCGAAATGCCACCTGAACTAGCGGTGTTGATACCGTTTTAACAGCGCTTGAATATCGTTGAGGCGGGAAACGGCAATGGTAGACAGCTTCTCTTTAGAAACGTCTCGATCGAGCGAGATGCAATCCTTCCACAGAGAGCGTCCGGCAATCACGCCAGAGGCTCCATTTTTCAACGCGCTCTCTACCTGAGGGAGAAACGTCGCGTGATCGACACCGGCAGACAGGACGGCCCAGGGAATGTCACCGCAGAGTGCCGTCACGCGAGCACAGGCTTCATCAGATCCCGGGTAAGGGATTTTTAAGACCTTTGCGCCTTGGTCGATACAGGCCTGACAGCCTGCGGGAATGAGTTCGGGCAGGAGGCGGGTATAGGCTTCGCGAGATTCATTTTCCAGAGGATAGGTCAGAAATTCAACGACAAGCAGTAAATCTTCCTGCGCAAAATCCTGAATCACGGTACGGAGTGTGGCAAGGTTCTGGGTATTGGCGTCTGGTCTATCCGGGCGAAGGTAGATCATGATTTTTCCACCAGTGGCACCCCACTCACGCACTTTACGTGCCGTGACGCCTTCAACCATCGTGGAGATACGGTAGCCTTCTGGCGTTGTTTCCCACCCTGACGCGTCAAGCCCGATTAGCAGTCCCGTATCACGGGGCAGAATGTCTTCGTCTATCAGGCCTGGTATAGCGCAGATCGGATCAACCAGCACACAACCTGCCTCCGCCGCCAGATAGCGAGTGATGTCATATTTTGTTTTGCCTAATGTTTCATTGGTAATTGCGGCCTGTGCTTCTGATGTCGGTGCTAATAATGTTCGCATACCGCCACGTTGATCGCAGGCAATAACCATCATAGCGCCTGTCGCGTTACAAATTAATTGATATCCTCGGTGTTCAGCTGTTGTCATGGTGTTCATAATAATTACCCTCATAAAAAGTAATATAAATAAGCGATTAATCCAGGTGTGTTTTGATCCATTGAATTAATTCCTGATGATTAATTTCCTTATCCTGATCAACCGTGTAACACTTTCCAATACACATCGGTTTCGCCTGATGTGCGAGTGAAATTAATTCCGGGAGATACTCGTTGCCGGGATGGCCTTTTATTCTTTCATTAACTCTGGCTTGATATCGTGCCGCTACCCGATCGGATGAGATGGCATTCCATATTTCAAGCGTATGGTGGATGCCACATGAAGCCAGGTAGTCCTGTAATACGGATCTCTCGCGAAATCCAAACCAGGCGTCGAGAATCAGAATGCTATTTTCAGGTGTCTGTCTAACAATATTAAACATGGCCTGATAGGCGGCATATCCCAGTTTTCTGTTTAACGTTCTATCAATGGCATCGCAGAGCTGCATCATGAACGGCTCTTTTATTTCATCAAGGCTTAACCGTGGGAAATTCAATTCATCCGCAATAATACGTGCTACCGTGCTTTTCCCTGATGCGGGAATACCATTTACTAAAATAAGCTTTTTCATAACACCCCGACAATATCATCTGCCGTAGTGGCATTTCGAATACGAGAGAGCATGTCGTCCTTTTCCAATAGATTGATGATTGAGGCGATGCCTTCTGTAATATGCGCATCGCTGTTAATGCCGCCGAACATAATTAAAATATCCACCGGTTCACTGCCCTGAATAGAGAGCGGTGTCTGGAGCGTCAGTAAACTAAAACAATTCTCCTGAACTCCACACTCAGGGCGCGCATGGGGAATAGCGATGCCTTCATCAAAAACATAATAAGGCCCGTACTCCTTCGTGCTTTCTATTACCGCGATGGGATAGTGCTTTGTGATACATCCTGCGCGAATTAACGGTTGCGCGGCGCAATAAATAGCCTCTTCCCATGTCTCACATATTACGCCGAGTTGAATGCAATCATGCTGCAAAAGGAAATTTTTTATGCTCATAAATCCTCATATATTTTTCCGAATGGTATTTCTGAGTTCATCTATCTGAATGAAAATACGATCAACGCGATCCCGATAGTCAGGATGCGCAGAAAATATCTGAATGGCCTGGTTGTATTTAATCATTAGCGTTTTTTGCGTTTCACTATGGGCCGGATCTTGAACTAAGCGAGACTCAAGCTCCGCTAATTCTTCCTCAATTTCCCTGATGCGATTGTCATCCTTATTATCGCGCGGGTCGGAAGCGGGGCCTGGGGATAAAAAACGTTTGAGTAGAGAAAACATAGTGACTCCTTAAGCTATTTGCATCATGACGGCAGGCCAGTACGCTATTGCGATAGTTTACGATTCGCAAGAAAGGCAATGAAGGCAACGAACGCGACAAAGGCGGCGACAAATAACCAGTCCTGCTGGAAGGCATGTCCTAATATCAGGCCAGTGCCGATGACATCGGAATCACTGAAGGTGACGCCGGTAAATCCGAAGACTTCCAGTAATGGCACCAGAATAGCGGGCAATAGCGTAATAAAAAGACCATGAACCACGCCGCCGATGACTGCGCCACGCCGTCCTCCCATGGCATTACCGAAAATACCGGCTGTGCCGCCCGCAAAGAAGTTGGTCAATAAACCTGGCAAAATCATTGCTAGCCCAAACATCGGGAAGATCAGCATCCCGAGAATAGAACCGACGGTGGTGGCGAGGAACCCGACAATGACGGCGTTGGGCGCATAGGGGAAGAGCACCGGACAATCCAACGCGGGTTTGGCGTTAGGAACCAGCCGCATGGCGATACCTCGAAATGCGGGAACCAGCTCATTAAGCAGCAGACGGACACCGCTGTAGAGAACGAAAACGCCTGCGACAAACTGCATGGACTGCATGAAGGAATACATCAGATAATTGACGCCGTTGGCGTACTGCGCGATGTAGGCCGGTCCCGCCGCCACGGCAGGGATGAGGTACATCGGCACCATGACGACGGCCATCGACAGGTAGGTATCCTGTAAGAATTTGAAATTATCAGGCAGCGTTAAATCTTCCGTGGATTTGGAGTTTTTACCGACTAACCGCGCGACGGCGGCCTGCACCAGATAGCCGATGGTACAAAAATGCCCGAGTGCAACATCATCGGAATTCGTGATTTTGCGGACAATCGGCTGTGCTAGTGCAGGCATCAGCACGGCCATAATGCCGCCAAATATGCCTCCGGTTAAGATCAGTGTCGCGCCGGTCAAGCCCGATTTATAGCCGATCACGGTGCCGATAGTTGCCATCCACAGCAGTGCCTGTCCCGTTAGGAAGATATATTTAAAGGAAGTAATGCGTGCAATAAGGATGTTGACGGCAAAGATCACCATGAGCGTCAACGCGACTTCTGACCCAAGTTCACGGTTTGCCAACCCGGCGATGGCGGCGACATCGGTGATGTAGCCTTTCATGCCAAAGCCTTGGGTAAATATGTTGTTCAAATAAGTCAGGGTATCAACGATGATGTTAATCCCAGCCATCATGATGAGGAAACCCAGCAGCGTCTTGAAGGTTCCCTCTGCAATTTTTCCTACTGATTTCTTCTGCAGAATCAACCCGATCATGGCGATCAGTGCGATTAATATGGATGCCTGGCCTAATAAATCTTTCACAATGAAATTGATAACGGTGTTCATTTTTCACCTCATGCTATTGATGAGCCTGGATATAAGTTAAAATTTTTTCTTCTATTTCATCTTTATCAGTCAATTTATTAAGAATGATGACTCTTTTTTTCTCATCTTCACTGGCATCGCTATTCAGGATGTCAGCAAATATCTTCTGGGTTAGAATAACGTCATAATTAAAGGCAGAGGCCTCTGAAATCGTGGTGTGATTTATCTCTGCATCAATACCTAATTTTTTTAGTACGGATTTGGCTGTCATTTCGATAGCGAAACTGGAACCTAATCCACAACCGCAAACGCAAAGTACTTTCAACATAATCATGGCCTCATATAAGGTGATGGGCTTTCGCGAGCTTATAAAAATGACTTTCGACATCAACCAAGCGTCGTTCGGAATCCTCCAGGTCGATAGGAATAGCCTTGTTGTTATTATTGATAATGATAATTTTATTGGTTAGTCCGGCGTTAATACACCGAACCACTTCTTCTGCTAATAGAGTGCCCTGAATAATTTCTTCCCCGGTGGGCGCGCCATTTCGTAAACCATATCCCAAAATGGTTTTTCGGATACGGATGCCAATCTTATGCTCTAGTTTCTTGATAATGGTATCGATAGCGCCCTGAAAACCAGGCGTATACTCATGGGTATAGCCTTCAGAGCATAAAATTATCACGCTGTTTTGTTCTGCGATTTTATCCCGAATACATTGTGATAATTTATCAATATCCCACGGTGCTTCTGGAATGAGTGCGATGTCTGCGTTGCTCTTTAATGCCGCCTGCAAGGTTAATTCGCCACAATAACCACCGAGTAATTCAATCATGAACACCCGGCCTTGTAATCCCCGGCCTGTATTTCGCAATTTTTCTACTTCGCTCATTACCTGTTCGCAGGCGGTAGAAAAACCGATCGTATAGCTATTCCCTGAAATGTCATTATCAATCGTCATGCCGACGCCATAGCAATGAACGCCATAGTGACTGAGTTTTTTTAGAAATTGGAATGAGCCATCTCCGCCAGCCATAATGAGCGCGTCGAGTTTTTGTTTTTGAATGTTTTTGACGATTTGCTCATAGTCTGTTTTTCTACATTTTCCGGTTTTTCTCCCTGAAGTAATCAGGGGCATTGCCGAGAGGGAATAATCCACTAAATCGCGTCGAGTGAGGACTTTACAGCAGTTATCGATAAGGCCATTAATTCCACCATCGAAAATGACGATGTCAGAGGCAGTCATTCTATTCACCTGAAAGATGAAGTTATTTATTCCGCTAACGTCGCCACCGCTAATGACTAATCCAATTTTCATCGTCGCCCTCTGGAAATATGAATAACCACCGTGTGAACACAATGTTATTAAACTGATAAGGCGTTTTTTTGATGAATGTCGCAAATTTGTATTTAATTACGGGACTGAGTGTCTTGACAGTGATGTTGGTTATTCGATTGTTGTGATTATTATCACGATTTAAAAATAAGCAATATAACTAACTTATTAATTAACCTGGATTTTAACATTTTCCCCTTTTTTACTTTTATTTAGCTTTTTAGCTAAAAAACGAATACGTATTTTGTGAATGATTTCACAGTTATTTCGTTACGATCCCAATGGAGAAGCAACGGATCGAAGAGATAACAATAGATAAATGTTATCGTCGAGATTGGTGACAATTCCTTCCCAAATGCTAGAGTAGTCTTCAGTTTTACCTTTTAACTAGTGTTTTATTCCATTAAATAAGCATTTTTCCAGTAGATTAGACGGTCTTTAACGGAGAGAAAGGGAGAGCGGTAGCATGCGGGTTGTGATTCTGGGAAGTGGCGTCGTTGGCGTAAGTACCGCCTGGTATCTTGCGCAGGAAGGGCATGATGTTACCGTGATCGATAGGCAGCCGGAGCCCGCGTTGGAAACCAGTGCCGGGAATGCCGGACAGATTTCCCCCGGCTATGCCGCGCCTTGGGCTGCGCCGGGAATACCGCTGAAAGCGATAAAGTGGATGTTTCAGCGTCATGCTCCGCTGGCCATTCGGCCGGACTTCACGGCAGCACAACTGTGCTGGATGTGGCAAATGTTGCTCAACTGCGACGCGCGCCACTATAAGACGAATAAAGCGCGGATGGTGCGGCTGGCGGAATACAGTCGCGACTGTCTGCAAGCGCTGCGGCGAGATACTGGTATCCAATACGAAGGTCGAGAAGGTGGAACGCTGCAACTGTTCCGCACTGAGCAGCAGTACGAAAACGCGACACGCGATATCGCCGTGCTGGAAGAGGCTGGCGTACCGTATCAACTGCTGACGCGTCATGAGCTGGCCTCGGTTGAACCTGCGCTGGCGCACGTGGCGGGAAAGCTGACCGGTGGGCTGCGTTTACCGCATGATGAGACCGGCGACTGCCAACTGTTCACTCGCCAACTGGCGGCGATGGCTGCCGATGCCGGTGTCACCTTTAAGCTGGGGCGTAACGTTCGCCAGTTGCGGGTGGAAGGGCAAAGCGTTACGGGCGTCCAGTGCGACGATGAAATGATCGTGGCAGATGCCTATGTCATGGCATGTGGCTCCTATTCCACCGGATTACTGCGTCAGTGGTTCGATATTCCGGTTTACCCGCTGAAAGGCTATTCACTGACGATTCCGCTGGCGGATGACGCTTTTGCACCGGTTTCTACCGTACTGGATGAAACCTATAAAATAGCGATTACTCGCTTTGATCGTCGCATTCGCGTCGGAGGTATGGCAGAGGTCGTGGGGTTCAACACCGAGCTGAATCCCAAACGCCGTGAAACGCTGGAAATGGTGGTGCGCGATCTCTATCCTCACTGCGGCCCGATTGAGCAAGCAACCTTCTGGACGGGATTGCGTCCGATGACGCCAGACGGCACGCCGCTGGTGGGGCGCTCACCGCTGAAAAATCTGTACCTGAATACGGGACATGGCACGTTGGGCTGGACGATGGCCTGTGGATCGGGGAAATTGCTGGCGGATATTCTGTCGAACAAATCACCGGAGATTGAGTCCGATGATTTGTCCGTGGAAAGGTATGCTCGTTAGGTTTGAACTACTTAGTTTTTAACTACTTGGTTTTGAACTACGTACGGGGCAGCGATGTAATGCTGCTCTTATGGTGCCGCGTAAGCAGGCGGGCGCGTATCGCCAGCAGCGCGGCACAGAGCATGACCAGCGCCAGTGATACTTTTGACGGCAGAGGAATGGCCATAGCCATCAGGCCCAGCGCCGCGCCGCCCGCCATCTGCACAAACCCTACCATCGCCGACGCAATCCCTGCCTCATTGGAATAAGGCTCCAGCGCATAGCTGGTGGACGGCCCGATCAAAAATGCCAGACCAGCACAGGCCAGCGCGACGGGCAGCATGTAGGTTGGCCAGGTGTTTTGCATCGCTTCGGGTAAGAGAACGACGCCGCTAAGCAGCGAAAGAAACCCAGCCCCCATCAGCAGGCTACCGATAGCCAGGCAGCGCGGTCGGCCGACTTTGCGGATAATGCGATTTGCAAAGAAGCTGACCAGCATGATCCAAAAACCGTTTACGCCAAAGGCAATGGAAAACTCAAGCGGCGTGAGCCGAGCCTCATTCATCAGCACCACGGGAGAGAAGGTGACATAGGTCAATGCCATCCCCATGGCACCCGCGTTGACTGAGGCGAATCCCAGAAACTGGCGGTCGGATAACAGACGTGCGTATTGGCGCAGCGGCAAGCCGTGTACGGGCAGCGTTGAGTCCGGGCGCGTTTCAGGCAGGAAGCGAATGACGAGTGCCAGAACCAGAATGCTGTAACCTGCGAGGAACCAGAAGGGCGCACGCCAGCCGAAGGCTTCAGCCAAGAGCCCACCCAAGAGCGGTGCCAGCGCCGGCACAATGTTCAGCGTGCCGTTAAGAAAGCCATAGGTTCTGGCGGCATCGTCGCCGTTCAGTTTGTCACGCACGCTGCTGAAAATGGCGACGGCGGTACAACAGACGGCCAGTCCCTGAAAAAGACGTGAGAGGACGAATAGCGTGGCGCTGGTGGCTAGGGCGGCCATGATCGCACCGATGAGATAGATAATCACGCCAGCCAGCGCCATAGGGCGTCGACCATACTTATCGACCAGCGGCCCTGCTAGCAGTTGGCCTAATCCCATGATCAGAATAAACAGTGCGACAGTGGATTGAATCAGCGATTCAGGGCTGTTCAGCGCCACGGCGATGGCGGGAATAAGCGGTAAATAGATGTCGATGCCCAGAGGGCCGAGTAGAACCAGAGTCAGTAAAATCAGAACAAATCGTTGCATAACAAAAACAGAAATCTATGTTTTATGGGTTCGACAGGGTAATGCGCACACTGGCGGAAAGAAAGCGTTATCTTTGTGACAATGTCACGATGATGTGAAGGGAAATAGCGTGGCGAGGTTGCATGAAGGCGCTAATCAGCAGGGCGGAGCAGAGATTGTCCGCCCTTTAGTCAAACGTGCTTAATCCACTCAGACTGTTTCAATACGGGGATAAAAATCGTGATTCTCCCGCTGCATACGTTCATAGACCTTACGCAACACGTTATTGGCATCAGCCCGGAAATCCCTATCGTGCCCCATCAGTTGTGAAGCCGTATTCCAGCGACGGGAAAACGCATCGTAATCTGCGGCAATGGTTTGCATTTCATTCTGATAATGCTGACTCATCTTCGTTAACTGCTCGTCACCGCTGCGCTGAAGCGAAGGGTAAAGCACGCGATCTTCCGCAGAAAGGTGCAGTTTGATAGTTGAACTCATGGCAACAATGGCGCGGGCGATGTCAGTGGCGTTCTCCGTCACGCCTTCTCGTGATAGCCGACGCAGGGTATCAATGCTTTCGAGTATTTCGTTGTGCTGGTGTTTGAATTTATCAATGTTCATAAGCGATTCTCTGTGCAGGTATAATGCTATTTATAATACATGTATTTTAAATGCATGTTTATAGAAAAATGCCCGGAAAGAGGAAATCAGCCAGCTAACGATTAATCATTAACAGGTAACTGGCTGATTGAGAGGTGGGTCAATGCCCTACAGTTTGTTTACGGAAGAGTTCACGGAAGACAGGGTAGATGTCATCCTGATCGCGGATATGCTGCATGGCGAAATTGTCGAACGTATCGCGCAGCGTTTCATATTCGCGCCAGAGCGTCTGGTGTGAACGCCGGGTGATTTCAATATAGCTATAGTACCGCACCATCGGCAGAAGCTGATTCGCCAGAATCTGGTGACACAGTGGTGAGTCATCAGCCCAGTTATCGCCATCCGATGCCTGTGCTGCGTAGATATTCCACTGTGACGGATCGTAACGCTCGCGAACCACTTCCTCCATCAGCTTTAACGCACTGGAGACAATGGTGCCGCCGGTTTCCTGAGAGTAGAAAAACTCCTGTTCATCCACCTCTTTGGCCTGCGTATGGTGGCGAATGTAGACGACGTCGACGTTTTTATAATTTCGGCTTAGGAACAGATACAGCAGAATATAAAAGCGCTTCGCCATGTCTTTCGTCGCCTGATCCATCGAACCGGACACGTCCATCAAACAGAACATCACCGCCTGGCTAGACGGCTCGGCCCGACGCTCGTAGTTTCTGTAGCGCAGGTCAAACGTATCGATAAACGGCACGCGGGCGATTTTCTGGCGCAGCTCGTTAATTTCCTGCCGCAGCCGTTCCTCTTCCAGCAATTGTGCAGGTTCGGTATGCGCAAGCTGTTCCAGCGTCTCTTCCAGCTCATGCAGCGTACGCCGTTTACCCGCTGTCATCGCCATACGGCGTGCCAGCGAGTTTTGCAGCGAACGTACCACGCTAATATTGGCAGGAACGCCGTTAGCGGTGTACCCGGCGCGGTGCGTTTTGTACTCGGTCATCTGCCGATGCTGGGTCTTCTTCAGATTCGGCAGCGCCAGATCTTCAAACAGCAGGTCCAGATATTCGTCTTTGGAGATCTGAAAGACAAATTCATCTTCGCCTTCGCCATCTTTACTGGCATCCCCCTGACCGGAACCACCGCCGCCACCTCCTTGTGGCCGCTCAATTTTGTCGTTCTGTACAAAGTGATCGTTACCCGGGTGGACGCGGTGGCGGCGTCCTCCACGGCCTTGATGGAACATCGGTTCGTTGATGTCTGCATTGGGGATCGAGACTGACTCCCCGCTTTCGATGTCGGTCACCGAACGCTTATTAATGGCCTCGGAAATCGACTGTTTTATTTGCGACTTATAGCGGCGCAGAAAGCGTTGGCGGTTCACCGTGCTTTTGTTTTTGCCGTTCAGTCGTCGGTCAATAAAATAGGCCATGTTTCCCCCAAACGCTGTTGCCAGCATCGTGCGTCATTATGATGATTTCCTCACCCGCAGATACCATTCGCACAGCAAACGAACCTGTTTCCGGGTGTAGCCTTTCTCCATCATGCGATCGACGAAGTCATCATGTTTTTTCTGTTCATCCGTTGAGGTTTTGGTATTAAACGAAATCACAGGCAACAGCTCTTCCGTATTGGAGAACATCTTCTTTTCAATGACCGTACGCAGCTTCTCGTAACTGGTCCAGTTTGGATTCCGGCCGCTATTGTTGGCACGGGCGCGCAGGACAAAGTTGACGATCTCGTTACGGAAGTCTTTAGGGTTGCTGATACCCGCAGGCTTCTCGATCTTTTCCAGCTCGGCGTTTAACGATTCGCGGTCAAACAGCTGGCCAGTATCTGGGTCACGGTACTCCTGATCCTGAATCCAGAAATCCGCATAGGTAACATAACGGTCAAAAATGTTCTGGCCGTATTCGGAATAGGATTCCAGATAGGCGGTCTGGATCTCTTTACCGATAAATTCGGCGTATTTCGGCGTCAGATAGCCTTTCAGGTGCTCTAAATACTTCTCTGCCAGCTCCTGCGGGAACTGTTCGCGCTCGATCTGCTGCTCCAGCACGTAGAACAGGTGTACTGGGTTGGCCGCGACTTCGCTGTGATCGAAGTTAAAGACGCGCGACAGAATCTTGAACGCGAAGCGGGTCGACAGACCGTTCATTCCTTCATCTACGCCTGCATAGTCGCGATACTCCTGATAGGACTTCGCCTTCGGATCGGTATCTTTCAGGCTTTCGCCGTCGTAAACCCGCATCTTGGAGTAGATGCTGGAGTTTTCAGGGTCTTTCAGACGCGACAGAATGGAGAAACGGGCCAGCGTTTCCAGCGTGCCGGGCGCGCAAGGGGCATGCGTCAGTTCGCTGTGATCCAGCAGCTTGTCGTAGATCTTGACCTCTTCAGACACGCGCAGGCAGTACGGCACCTTCACGATATACACGCGATCAAGAAACGCTTCATTGTTCTTGTTGTTACGGAACTGTACCCACTCGGATTCATTGGAGTGCGCCAGAATAATTCCGTTGAACGGCAGGGCGGCAATGCCTTCCGTCCCGTTATAGTTGCCTTCTTGTGTCGCAGTCAGCAGCGGGTGAAGCACCTTGATTGGCGCTTTGAACATTTCGACGAATTCCATAATGCCCTGGTTCGCCCGGCACAATGCGCCGGAGTAGCCGTAGGCATCGGGATCGTTCTGAGCATAGTGCTCCAGCTTGCGGATATCGACTTTACCGACCAACGCTGAAATGTCCTGATTGTTCTCATCACCCGGCTCGGTTTTCGCGATCCCGATTTGCGCCAGAATCGATGGCCACACTTTGACGACTTTGAACTTGGTAATGTCGCCGCCAAATTCCTGAAGGCGCTTGGCAGCCCACGGTGACATGATGGTGCCGAGGTAGCGCCGTGGGATGGCATACTCTTTCTCAAGTATTGCGGCATCTTCCTGCGGGTTGAACAGGCAGAGAGGATGATCATTCACCGGGCTGCGTTCGCCGTTGGCGCTGAGGATGTAAATCGGTACGCGCTGCATTAGCGCCTTCAGGCGTTCGGCAAGAGACGATTTCCCGCCGCCGACTGGCCCCAACAGATACAGAATCTGTTTCTTCTCTTCTAATCCCTGCGCGGCATGTTTCAGGTAAGAGACGATCTGTTCGATGGCCTCTTCCATGCCGTAAAATTCTTCAAAAGCAGGGTAGCGAGCAATCACCCGGTTTGAGAATAGGCGCGACATTCGTGATTCTTGGGCGGTATCCACCATTACAGGCTCACCGATAGCCGTTAACAATCGTTCAGCCGCGTTCGCATAAGCGTTGCGATCCTGCTGACAGATGGTAAGGAATTCCTGCAGAGTGAACTCTTCGTCCTTGGCAGCGTCGTAGCGCTGGCGGTAGTGATCAAATATGTTCATAGCGATGCCCGTCCTTCGTCGATTAGCACAGATTAAGAGAGCGTGTGGAATATATGCCTATTAATGTATTGCCCTCCGAAAGAAGAAATCTCCTGAGTCCAGCAACCCTTATGCCAACTTGTCGCGTCAGGGCGTCGTGATTTTATTCATTCCTGCTGGTCAGGAAGACGTCACCTTCTGTATTAAAGCGTAGTTTGCATCCGTAAAATTTCCTCTAGTCCACAGACGTATTTTTAAGATATTTCAAGGACTCACTTTCAGGAAAATCCGTGTAACATTATAGAGAATGGGCGTTGAGCCTTAAGGACACGGCCTATTACCGACGTTAGCGCACGTAAAACCTATCGAATATATAGGTTATTCGTTAATGTTATTTTTATATAACCTGAACGCGAACGTGTGTAATTGGCTTATCATGTTTCATGATATTTATCTGTGATAGGAAATAGAAAACTGTGAAAAAACCTCAACTATGTATGCTGGCCGCACTGGTTTCCGGTGCTGTGCTCCTGCCTTCAGCCTATGCCGCAGATGTCTCTCTGGGCCTTGGCGCTGCGGGTTCAACGTCCGTGTACCGTGGTGTTGATAATGACGTTTATCCGCTTCCTGTACTGAATTATGAAAGTGAAAATTTTTATTTCCGCGGGCTGGGTGGTGGATACTACCTGTGGAATGACGGCGCAAATCGTTTCTCTTTAACGGCGTACTACCTGCCTTTAGGGTTTAAGCCGGGAGATAGCGACGATCTGCGTATGAAGCAGTTGGACAAACGCCGCGGTACGCTGATGGCGGGTGCGGCTTATCGTCATACTGCAGACTGGGGTGAAATTCGTACCGTGCTGGCAGGGGATACGCTGGATTACAGCAACGGTTTCGCGTGGGATACCGCTTATCTTTACCGTTTCTCAATGGGCGATCTGAGCATCACCCCAGGTATTGGTGCGACCTGGTTTAGTGAAAACATGAACCAGTATTACTACGGCGTGAGTGCGCAAGAATCTGCGCGTTCTGGCTTTAACCAATACAGCCCTGGTGATGGCTGGGCTCCGTATCTTGAACTGAGTGCAGGTTATCAGATTAACGAAAGCTGGAGCGCCTGGGCCGTGGGCCGTTACACGCGTCTGTCTGACGAAATGAAAGACAGCCCGATTGTTGACAGTAACCACAGCATCCTAATGAGCGCAGGCGTCAGCTATCGCTTCTGATGCTTTTCGTGAGCATGGTGCATCTGCCGTACAATAATGGGGTGATATCACCCCATTTGCACATTTATGGTGCGCCAAACGCCATGTTAGGTTGACGGCAAACCCGTTACGTTGACGGCAGGCAAGGAGGAACGCGTGACAAAAGCGATTCGTTTTCCAGATGACACTCGCGTACCGGCGATCGGTCAGGGAACGTGGTACATGGGCGAAGATGCCCGAATGAAAGCGCAGGAAGTGACGGCGCTGCAAACGGGTATTGACCTTGGACTAACGCTGATTGATACGGCCGAAATGTATGCGGAAGGCAGGGCGGAGGACGTCGTCGGTGAAGCGATACGTGGCCGCCGCGATAGCGTTTATCTGGTGTCGAAAGTCTATCCGCACAATGCGGGAGGCGAAAAGGCGATACAGGCGTGTGAACGCAGTCTGAAGCGACTGCAAACCGAGCGCATTGACCTGTATCTGCTGCATTGGCGCGGTGGTATCCCGTTAGTGGATACACTTGCGGCGATGGAGCGATTACAGCAGGCGGGAAAAATCGGCCAGTGGGGTGTCTCCAATCTCGATCTTGAGGATATGCAGGAGCTCTGGTCGCTAAACGGTGGACAGCGCTGCATGACCAATCAGGTGCTTTACCATTTGGCGTCACGTGGTATTGAGTTTGATTTGTTACCGTGGTGTCAGCAACAGCAGCTTCCGGTAATGGCGTATTGTCCGCTGGCGCAGGCCGGACGCTTACGTGATGGGTTATTCTCGCATCCGGTAGTGAACCGCATTGCACGCGAACATAGCATCACGCCTGCTCAACTGTTACTGGCGTGGGCAATTCGTCAACCGGGCGTGATCGCGATTCCTAAAGCCAGCTCTGTGAAACATGTTCAGGAAAATGCGAAAGCGCTGGACGTGGTGCTATCGAAGGAAGATATCTCACAGCTCGATCAGGCCTTTCCACCGCCGACGCGTAAACAGCATCTGGATGTGGTGTAACGGAAGCGAAAGGATTTACAGAAGAGGGTGTATGGCTAGGCCGCCATACACCTATCGCGTGATTATTTCTTGATGCGGATAACCGTTGCCAGACGCGCTGGTGCGTTGGCGGATGCGACAAACGGTTGATTAATGCGCGCAGTTTCCACACATACGAACGTTTTATATCCCTCATCGGTCATATCACTAATCGTACGAGAGAGCTCAGCACCGGGGTTCCATGACACGACATCGCTATGGTGCGTATGGTGCACTTCGATAGCACGTTTCAGCACTGCGTCATGTACCACACTGGTGTCCTGCGGCTGGGTATAAATGCGGTCTGTACGCTCGGTAAAGACCAGATCGCCTTGCTGCGTTGCCAGCTTGCCCTGATCCACCTTATCAATGAAAGACTCGCCCAGGCCAGCAATGCGGATATTGCTGATATCGCCGATATTGAAATAGGTGTGCAGCGCGCTGGTAATGCTGTAATCGCCATGCGCTTCCAACTCAATGCCACATTCCTTGCCCAGCTTGAAGCGGGCGATGAGCGTGAACGCATGCGGCCAGCTCTTGCGCGTTTCTTCATTGTCCCGCAGCGTGAACGTGAGCTGTACGCCGTGTTCATCTTCGCTGTGGGCGGTAAATTCCCACGGCAGCAGACGGGCAAAACCGTGATTAGGATCGGCGAAAGGGCCAAACCAAGGGAAACAGATCGGGACACCGCCACGAATAGCAACGTGATGAGTAAAAGGCGTATTGTCGCTCAGCCAGAGCACCGGCTCTTCGTTTGTTGGCTGCCAACTGAGCAGATGCGCACCTTGTAATGCGACTGCTGCGCGAACTTCAGGGTGATCAACGACGATGATAGGTAATTGGTCCAACTGACGCTGGGTGAGGGTGGCGCTAATTTGCTTCGTGACGGGGAGTGAGAACATTGTGTTATGCATGATAGTGCCTTTTTTTGATTGTTTTTCGTGGTAAAAAGAAATCTGCAATAAACAATAAAAAAGGGCGACATCACGTCGCCCTTTTTTCACAGAATCATCGCTGACGCTTATTTAGAGATGTGAGCGATCAGATCCAGAACTTTATTTGAGTAACCAGTTTCGTTGTCGTACCAGGAAACCAGTTTCACAAAGTTGTCGCTCAGAGCGATACCGGCTTTAGCATCGAATACGGAAGTCAGTTTTTCACCGTTGAAATCGGTAGAAACCACTTCGTCTTCGGTGTAGCCCAGAACGCCTTTCAGCTCGCCTTCAGAAGCGGCTTTGATTGCTGCACAAATTTCTTTGTAAGAAGCAGGTTTTTCCAGACGTGCAGTCAGGTCAACAACAGAAACGTTCGGGGTAGGAACGCGGAACGCCATACCAGTCAGTTTGCCGTTCAGCTCAGGAATCACTTTACCTACTGCTTTAGCAGCACCGGTAGAAGATGGGATGATGTTCTGTGCTGCGCCGCGACCGCCGCGCCAGTCTTTGTGAGACGGGCCATCAACCGTTTTCTGCGTTGCAGTGGTTGCGTGAACGGTGGTCATCAGTGCTTCAACGATACCGAATTTGTCGTTGATGACTTTTGCCAGCGGAGCCAGACAGTTGGTGGTGCAAGATGCGTTAGAAACGATTTCCTGACCTGCGTAAGTTTTGTGGTTTACGCCCATAACGAACATCGGGGTGTCATCTTTAGATGGACCAGTCAGAACGACTTTCTTCGCACCAGCAGCGATGTGTTTACGTGCAGTGTCGTCAGTCAGGAACAGGCCAGTTGCTTCAGCAACAACGTCCACGTTGACTTCGTTCCACTTCAGGTTTGCAGGATCGCGCTCTGCGGTAACACGAATGGTTTTGCCGTTAACAACCAGGTGGCCATCTTTAACTTCAACGGTGCCGTTGAAACGACCATGAGTTGAGTCGTACTTCAGCATGTACGCCATGTAATCAGCATCTAACAGGTCGTTGATTGCAACGATCTCGATGTCAGAACGCTCTTGCGCAGCGCGGAAAACAATACGGCCGATACGGCCAAAACCGTTGATACCTACTTTGATAGTCATATATTCCACCAGCTATTGGTTTGTGAATAAAAGGTTGGTTGTAAAATTACAAAAACCTTGCTGAGCGTCAAGCGGAATCGTGTCAATAGTTGCTGTAAGTCAAACCTATGACCAAACTTTGTGCGAAAACCGCTCGACCCTGTAACTAAGTAACATCTAAGCCTGATATGAGGGTGAAATGCATCATATAAAGCCTGTGTGATCTCAATATGTGATGTGTATCACAATTAAATATTGATGCTAATAACATTCCTAATATTAGGCCAGAACAGCCTGTTAGGTTGTTAATTTTTTGTTATAATCAACGATTAATTGAATTGATAACACCCGCCGTGAGACTTCCTATGACTAACGACTCTGCTTCGCGTACCCCATCCGACAATACTGAATTGACAGAGATGCAGCGCTATGTCACCCAGCAACGCGGTACGGAACCTGCGTTTTCAGGCAAATTGCTGCATAACAAGCGCACTGGCGCTTATCACTGTCTGTGCTGCCAGGCTCCGCTGTTTTATTCCGACAGCAAATACGACTCCGGCTGTGGCTGGCCGAGCTTCGATCAACCGGTCTCCTCAGAGGCGATTCGCTATCTGGAAGATGATTCACACAATATGCGCCGTATCGAGATCCGCTGTGGGCAGTGTGATGCGCACTTGGGGCACGTGTTCCCTGATGGCCCGAAAACCACGGGCGAACGTTACTGCGTGAATTCTGCTTCACTGAGTTTCATCGACGACGTTGATGGCGAACGCGTTGACGGGTAATCTGTTTGCGATAGGTGCGACGGCGATAAGCTAGATGATAGCTTGCTTTAAACGATTCAGCTACTAAAAACGCTGTTAGCACAGGAACCCAGTAAGAATAAATCTGACCTTTCTCGGAGCAGAAACCGGATATGGAACTCAATGATCTGATCGACGCCATGACGCCAGAAATTTACCAACGGCTAGTCACGGCGGTGGAGTTGGGCAAATGGCCAGACGGTGTCGCGTTGACGGCTGAACAGAAAGAAAACTGCCTGCAAATGGTGATGATGTGGCAGGCTCGCCATAACGAACAGGCTGAGCACATGACGATTGGCACTGATGGCGAAATCGTGATGAAGAGCAAGCAGGAGCTGAAGCGTGAGTTTAACATCGCTGACGCTATTATTACGCTAAAACCCGATGCGTGAAATGTAAGCAGGCAGCCGCAACGGCTGCCGCTATTTCGGTTGTCAATAGCGCTAGTGAGCGGCTGACAATGTAGTAAGAAACTGCGTCATATCTGTCAGTATCGCCCCACGCTGTGCCATTTCCCGTAACGCCGATTCGCTGTCATCAGGCGAAAGATTCACGCCACGACAGCCATCCACCAAGACTTCGGTGTGATAGCCCAGCGCAATCGCATCCAGCACGCTGAACTTGACGCAATAATCGGTCGCCAACCCCAGAATAATCAAATGGGTAATGTGATTGGCGTGTAGCCACGCATCCAATTCGGTTTTCACCCGATGTCCGTTATCGAAAAAAGCGCTATAGCTATCGATCTCCGGCTGAGTCCCTTTTTGCACTACCCACTGAATAGCTGACTGATGCAGTGCTGGATGAAAATCAGCGCCCGCGGTTCCCTGCACGCAGTGAACGGGCCACCAGATCTGCGGCCATCCGTTTAACTCACCGAGTTCTCCGACTTTGGTATTCGCATTAACAGCAAAACTGCCGTGATTAGCGGGATGCCAATCCTGACTGGCAATCACTTGAACGCCAGCGGCTACGCAGGCTTCAATAGCGCGGTTAGCCACCTCAATGACGCGGTCGCCTTCGTTAACAGCCAATGCACCGTCGGGACAAAAATCATTTTGCAGATCAACTAATAGCAATGCTTTCTTCATGACGACTCCGTGATTAACTCAATCTTTATCGCTCAATTCTCCATGCAGGTTTTGCTGCATCAATTGGCGAATGTCATTGGCGCTTAAGTCTTGCTGGCTCAGTAAGTAATGCAGTTTGGTCAATGCGGCTTCGACGGTCATATCAAAGCCACTGATAACGCCCGCATGCGCCAACGCATTGCCCGTCGCATAGCCGCCCATGTTTACGCGTCCAGAAATGCACTGCGTCAGGTTGACGACCACAATACCGCGTGCGGAGGCTTCACGTAATTCGTGCAGCAGCCCGGGGCTTTGCGGCGCATTGCCAACGCCGTAGGAGCGTAGGATAAGCGCTTTCACCGGCTGACGGAGGAAATTGCTGATGACATCGGCAGAAATGCCGGGGTAAATCGTAATCACCCCGATAGGCTGTGGCGTAATGTGATGCACTTTCAGCGGCGGGCAGTTGCTACATTCCACGGTCGGTGCCAGCCGACGAATATGGATACCGGCTTCGAGCAGCGGCGGATAGTTGGGGGAGGCGAAGGCATCAAAGCCATCCGCGTGGGCTTTGGTGGTGCGGTTGCCGCGCAGCAGTTTGTTATTGAAGAAGAGGGCGACTTCATTAATCGGATGATTAGCCGCAACGTACAGCGCGTTCAGCAGGTTGGTCTGACCGTCCGAGCGCAATTCTGCTAACGGAATTTGTGACCCTGTCACGATAACCGGCTTGGCAAGATTTTCCAGCATAAACGAGAGCGCGGAGGCGGTGAATGCCATCGTGTCAGTACCATGCAGAATCACGAAACCATCGTAGTCATCGTAATGGTTTTGAATATCGTCCGCGATGGATTGCCAATCCGCTGGCGTCATATCAGACGAGTCGATCAGCGGATCATATTCATGAATCGTGAACGACGGCATCTCTTCGCGATGGAATTCCGGCATTTTTGCCAACTGCTGTTGTAAATGACCGGATACCGGAACATAGCCATTAGCAGAGCGCTGCATGCCGATGGTGCCGCCCGTATAGGCGACATAAATGGATTTCTTTCGCATGGTGGTGTGAGTCAGGATTAAACCGAGAATTATAGAGGGAAAAGCAGCCCGGTAATACTATCATAAGCAATGACTATTACCGGGCTAGACCCGTCATACTTCAAGCTGCTTGTGCGTTGGCTTCTCTTACTCACCCCAGTCACTTACTGGTGTAAGCTCCTGGGGATTCGTTCGGTCGCCGCCTTCAAGCAACTCGAATTATTTAGGGTACATATGGGCTGCTACTGTAAACGCTACCGGACTTCTCCGCAGGTGAGGCAAAATGCATACCGGTTCTGCGGGTCGTTCAGGTTATTCATGATGGACGGCTGTGACCGCATCGCTTCAGCCAGCTGTGCGACCGGAGCAGGAAGCATAGACTGGACGGCAACGGGCAGCAGGGCATAAACGGAAGCGTTCACCTGATTCAGCATCGTGTCGAGCAAACCTGGCTGTTCGGCATACCAGTTCAACTGATACTGTCCCAGTTTTGCCAGCTCAGCCGCTTTTTTCACGGCATCATCAAAATCGCCGATCTGATCGACCAAACCATTCTCTTTCGCGTCGCTACCGACCCAGACGTGACCTTGCGCGATCTGATCGATTTGCTCCGGCGTTTTCTTACGCGCCTGCGCCACGATATCAATGAAGTTCTTATATCCGCGTTCGATACTTAACTGCATCATCTGCGAGAATTCAGGCGGCAGTGATTTGGTGATCGACAGATCGGCCAGTGGCGAGGTGGCTACGCCATCCGTGTGGACGCCAAGGTTTTCCAGCGAATCTTCGAACGTGGTAATCACGCCAAAAATACCGATAGAACCTGTCAGCGTACTGGCGCTGGAGATGATTGCGTTAGCCGGCGTTGAGATCCAGTAGCCGCCCGATGCCGCCATACCGCCCATGGATACCACGATCGGTTTACCCGCCAAACGGAGCGCCATCAGTTCTGAACGAATCAGCTCCGACGCGGTGACGCTACCGCCAGGGCTATTGACGCGCAGTACCAGCGCTTTGACTTTAGGATCGAGGCGCGCGGCGCGGATTTGTGCCGCCGTGGTATCGCCACCGACCATTCCCGGTGTTTCCGGGCCATCAATGATGGCGCCATTGGCAAACACAACCGCGATCTGGTTGTTGTTTTGTGCCGGTGGTTTGATGGTGTAGTCGTAAATGCTGATGAAATTAAAGTTGTTCTTCTGACTATTCCAGCCGAACGCTTTAACCAGCGATTGCTCAGTCACGGAACGTGATGCCACTTCATCGACCAGCTTGTTATCCAGCGCATAGCGTGCGGTGTCGCCCTGAACGGCCTGCAAGCCTGCAATGATGTTGGTTGCACCCGGGAAGAGTTGCTGAGGCGTAATCTGGCGGTTAGCAGAAACGGTATTTAAATACTGTTGCCACAGAGCATTGATCCAACGGCCATCGGCATCGCGCGCAGCAGGCGACATATCGTCACGCAGATACGGCTCAACAGCTGACTTATAGGTTCCCACGCGGAAGATATTGGTGGTCACTTTCAGCTTGTCCAGCATGGACTTGAAGTAGAGATTGTTGGTCGCGAAACCGTGTAGATCAACACTGCCTTGTGGCGTCAATGACACCGTATTGGCAAAGCTGGCCAAATAGTATTGAGACTGGTTGTAGCTGTCGCCGACTGCATAAATAGGCTTACCGCTATCGCGAAATTCGCGCAGTGCTTTACCGATATATTGCAGAGACGGCTGGTCGGCACCGGTAAAGTCGCTGAGATCCAGCACCATACCCGTGATGTTGTCGTCATTCTTTGCCTGACGAATACTGTCGACAATATCGAACAGTGAGTTCTCCTGGCGACGGTTGTTCGATGCGCCGAAGAATTCACGTCCTAATTGACGCAGCTTGTTGTTAACGGTGGGTTGATCAACGACCACGCCCGTCAGATCGACCAGCAGCGCACCCTTCGTGGCCTCTTCCGGCGTCGTTTTTACCTGTGAGTAGATCCCAACACCAACTAAAATCAGAGCAATAAGGAAAATATTGAGAATAAATTCTCTGATAAAATTAAGTAGACGCCATGTCCACTTAAAAAATCCGCTAAAAATTCGCCACAATGTGCGCATGATATCTCCATGAACGGGTAAACAGCGTGTGCCCTACGTCCTTCAACTCGCCCTCTGGCAAGTGATGAAGCACAAGGAGTGATAGTATCCTAATGAGCGGACAGTAAAAAGTCAGCATTAAATCACCGCAGAAGCGCGCCCTGTCGGGGTTATCTTGTAACAAAACTTCTACTTGTGCTAACGTGGCGCGCAACGTTGCCGTACAGTCGTTTCTACCGTAGAAGTGGGTTGTACCGCAGAAATTATATTGCCAGACAGGAGATGTGCGATGGATGCTCTTGAATTGCTATTGAATCGTCGTTCGGCCTCGCGCCTGACCGCGCCAGCACCGACAGGTGACGCATTGAATAACATTATCCACGCCGGTATGCGTGCGCCGGATCATGGTGCGATGCAGCCGTGGCGCTTTTTTATGATCGAAAATGACGGCTTGGATCGTTTTAGTTCGCTACTGACTCGTGCGGCGCAGCAGGAAGGGTTGGACGAAGCCGGTATCGATAAAGCGCGTCAGGCACCTTATCGTGCACCGCTAATTATCACCGTTGTTGCGCATTGCGAAGAGAACCCGAAAGTTCCGCTTTGGGAGCAAATTGTCTCCGCTGGCTGTGCGGTTCAGGCCATGCAGATGGCGGCCTTGGCGCAGGGTTTTAACGGTATCTGGCGTAGCGGTGCCTGGACGCACAATTCGCTGGTGCGTGAAGCGTTCAACTGCCGTGAACAGGATGAAATTGTCGGTTTCCTCTATCTGGGGACGCCACAGCTCAAAGCATCGACGACGGTCACGCCGCTTGATACCGACGCGTTTGTTCACTACTTCTGATCGTCATCTCTTGAATAATATCGATTTCCACCCCGTTTTACAGCGTGCTTTCCCGCGAGTTACGCGGGAAATGCCCAGTCTGCTTGATGGTGAATAATGCGACTTTTTATTGCCGAAAAGCCCAGCCTTGCGCGGGCGATTGCAGACGTGTTACCCAAACCGCATCGACGCGGCGATGGCTTTATTGCCTGCGGCCAGAATGATGTTGTGACGTGGTGCGTGGGGCACCTACTGGAGCAGGCGCAGCCGGATGTTTATGATGCGCGCTATGCTCGCTGGTCGCTTGCCGATCTTCCTATCATTCCCCAGAAATGGCTGTTGCAGCCGCGGCCCTCGGTCAGTAAGCAGCTCAACACCATAAAAAAGCTCCTGAATGATGCTACCGAAGTGATTCACGCGGGAGACCCCGATCGTGAAGGACAACTGCTGGTGGATGAGGTGCTGGAATATCTTTCCTTGCCGGAAGAAAAACGCCAGCAGGTGCGTCGTTGCCTGGTTAACGATCTCAATCCACAGGCGGTAGAACGTGCCGTTTCTCGTCTTCGCGAGAACCGAGAGTTCATCCCTTTGTGCGTGTCGGCGCTGGCGCGTTCCCGTGCAGATTGGCTCTACGGCATTAACATGACCCGTGCCTATACGATATTAGGGCGGAATGCGGGCTATGACGGCGTGCTGTCGGTTGGCCGCGTGCAGACGCCGGTGCTGGGGCTGGTGGTGCGACGAGATGAAGAGATAGAAAACTTCGTTTCCAAAGATTACTTTGAAGTGAAAGCCCATATTGTGACGCCTGCCGATGAGCGTTTTGTCGCGCTATGGCAGCCCAGCGAGTCCTGTGAACCTTATCAGGATGAGGAAGGGCGATTGCTGCATCGCTCGTTGGCGGAACATGTCGTCAAGCGTATCGAAGGCCAGCCTGCGATTGTCACCAGCTATAATGATAAACGGGAATCAGAAACCGCGCCGTTGCCTTATTCGCTGTCGACGTTACAGATCGAAGCCGCAAAGCGTTTCGGGCTTAGCGCGCAGCAGGTGCTGGACGTGTGCCAGAAGCTCTATGAAACCCATAAGCTGATTACGTACCCACGTTCTGACTGCCGCTATCTGCCAGAGGAGCATTTTGCCGGGCGTCATGCCGTCTTGAATGCCATATCCGTACACCAGCCCGATCTGCTGCCACAGCCGGTAATGGATGTTGATCGACGTAATCGCTGCTGGGACGATGGTAAGGTCGATGCTCACCACGCGATTATTCCCACCGCCCGCAGTGCAAGTGCCTCGCTGACGGAGAATGAGCGCAAGGTGTATGGTCTAGTCGCGCGGCAGTACTTTATGCAGTTCTGCCCGGACGCCGTGTTTCGCAAGTGCGTCATTGAACTGGATATCGCGGGGGGTAAGTTTATTGCCAAAGCGCGGTTCCTGGCCGAAGCCGGGTGGCGCACGTTGTTAGGCGGCAAAGAGCGGGACGAAGAAAACGAAGGTATGCCGTTGCCCGTGGTGGCAAAAGGTGATGAATTACTGTGTGAGCGCGGCGAGGTCGTTGAGCGCCAAACACAGCCGCCGCGGCCGTTTACCGATGCCACGCTGTTATCGGCGATGACGGGCATCGCGCGTTTTGTGCAGGATAAAGAACTGAAGAAAATCCTGCGGGCGACCGATGGTTTAGGAACTGAAGCGACGCGCGCGGGTATTATCGAGTTATTGTTTAAACGGACATTTCTGTTTAAGAAAGCCCGCTATATTCACGCGAGTGAAGCGGGGCGGGCGTTGATTCACTCACTGCCTGCGAGCGCGGCGCATCCTGACATGACAGCACATTGGGAAGCTACGTTGACGCAAATCAGCGAGAAGAAATGTCGCTATCAGGATTTTATGCAACCGTTGACCTACTCCTTGCAGGAGCTGATTCAGCAAGCGAAACAGAACGGCGCGGTGAGAGCGTTTAAAGGACTTTCTGCACCACCGTCAGGTGCTTCAAAACGGCGTAAGCCTCAGACTAAAAAAGCGAAGGAGCAGGAGCAATGAAATCGTTAGTGTCTTTGTGTTTCGCCAGTGTGATGCTGGTGCTGCCCACGCTGGCGCAGGCTAATCGTGGCGGAACAGATATTGTGGTTCCTGTTCCACCGGAAGTGTGGGGCGCAGGGACGACGGTGCGTGAGCAAAATAACACCTGCCTGCGCTGCTGCGTATATGAAAATCGGAACTATTCTGAGGGCGCGGTGGTAAAGGTCGAAGGGGTGATTCTGCAATGCGTGCGGGACAAGCAAACGCTGGGAACGAATAACCTGATATGGCAGTTGGTTAAGTAATAACTGTGCGTTAAAAAGCACGACTACTTCTGCGAATTTTAATCACCGCTGTGACTTTGATGCGCAGCGGTGATGTTATTTTTACTACGCATTACGTCTACAACGCATTGCCTTTACAGCGAAAATCGCTACAACGAAAACTGTGCCCAGATCGGTGCATGGTCGGACGGTTTTTCCATTCCTCGAATATCGTAATCAATACCGGTAGCGACGCAGCGTTCGGCCAGGAATGTACTGGCGAGAATCAGGTCAATACGCAGACCGCGGTTGTCATCGAACCCGGCAGAACGGTAGTCAAACCACGAAAAACGATCGTTGCTGTCTGGGTTCGCGGCACGGAAGGTGTCGATAAGCCCCCAGCGTTGCAAACGCGCCATCCATTCACGCTCTTCCGGCAGGAAAGAACATTTACCCGTACGCAACCAGCGCTTACGGTTCTCTTCGCCGATGCCGATATCCAGATCGGTGGGGCTAATATTGACATCACCCATCACAATCAGCGGTTGTGTCGCGCTGTGGTGTTGTTCCAGATAGGTTTGTAGATCCTGATAAAAGCGCGTCTTCGCGGGGAATTTCACCGGATGATCGCGGCTTTCTCCCTGTGGGAAATATCCGTTAACGACCGTAAGCGTGCCGTGCTCGGTGGCAAAGTCTGCCATGATGATCCGGCGCTGCGCATCGTCTTCATCCGTTGGGAAACCGCGACGAACCGCAATGGGTTGCGTTTTACACAGCAGCGCGACGCCGTAGTGACCTTTTTGTCCGTGGTAATAAACGTGGTAGCCGTATTGGCTGACATCCTCTAACGGAAACATGTCATCGTGGACTTTGGTTTCCTGCAACCCGATCACATCCGGCTGGTGTTGTTCGATAATGGCGGCCAACTGATGAGGGCGCGCCCGCAGGCCATTGATATTAAAAGATACAACTTTCATGTTCGCTGCCATTCGCTAAAAAATGTGACCAGATGGTAGCAGAAAATGAGGGGGGCCGTCACGGTGAGGCTGTGCTTTCTAACGGCGTTGATGGGCTTCTTGCTGTGGCTCCATAGACGGTTGGCGCAGATGAGAATCGTTAAAAATAAGATTCACTTATATTCAGTTGAACACGAGGCTTGTCGACCGTTATACTCCGCACCTCGCAGGAGAGAGGGCGTATAGTATCAGTAATACTATGGCGCTCCGCCGAAGGCGCAAACTCCCATAATCGCTCAGGCTACCCTAACTGCGAATTCCATAGAAGCCAACTGGAGAGAGGTTGCCATGCAACCCACCGAAGGGGCAAGCAGCCTTGCTGCGTAAACTCTCAGGTAAAGCGGACAGAGGGAGTGGCACATTTCACAGGATAACTTGTGTGCTGATTTACATCTATCTGATCGCGATTACGGCAGAGGGGATGTCCGGGGCGCTGGCCGCTGGGCGTCGTAATATGGATATTTTTGGTGTAGGCATGATTGCCTTTATCACCGCGCTTGGCGGTGGCACCGTCCGCGATATTCTTCTTGGTAATTATCCCATCGGCTGGACGCAGCATCCCGGTTATATCTACCTCACCATTGGTGCGGGTCTTTTCACGATTATCATTGCGCGCTTCATGCATCATCTGCACCGGCTCTTTCTGGTGCTGGATGCGATGGGGCTGATTGCCTTTACGGTCATTGGTTGCAACGTCGCACTGCAACTGAATTATTCAACGACGGTGGTGGTTATGGCGGGTATCGTAACCGGAATTTTCGGTGGGATATTGCGTGATATTTTCTGTAACCGTACGCCAATGGTGCTGAAAAAAGAGCTGTACGCTAGCGTCTCGCTTTTAGTCGCACTTCTCTATCTTGGGCTAAAGTCGCTTAACGTTAATCACGATATTAACCTGCTGGCGTCATTCAGCATTGGCTTGGCCGTGCGTCTGGCGGCAATCCGCTGGTCGTGGCAGCTCCCTGTGTTCTCTTATGTTCCTGGGCGCTGGAAAGGGAAGGCGTAAGGCTATTTTTCCCCATTCGATATAGCGTGCTGATATTGGTGCGAGTGAAGGTGGGGAAATAACGCTGTGCGTTGCTCAAAACCGTGCCGGTTTTGTCGAACCTTGGTCGAAGGTTCTCACCTTCCCCTAACAGGGATTTGATACTTTGGCGTTGGGATGTAATTCAGAAGTGCTGCTGTGAAATGGTGGTGGGGGAAGGATAACTCGGTGCTTCGCACCTCACCCTGCGGGTCAACGCTGTGCGTTGCTCAAAACCGTACCGGTTTTGTCGAACCTGGGTCGAAGGTTCTCACCTTCCCCTGACAGGGATTTGATACTTTGGCGTTGGGATGTATGTAATTCAGAAGTGTTGCTGTGAAATGGTGGTGGGGGAAGGATTCGAACCTTCGAAGTCTGTGACGGCAGATTTACAGTCTGCTCCCTTTGGCCGCTCGGGAACCCCACCACTGGCCTTGCTGCAAGACGCTTTCGCTTCAAGCGGGGCGCATCATATCAAATGACGCGCCCCTGTAAAGCGGTATATATCAAAAATAAATACGGTTGCGGTTTTTTTATTCCGTTCGGCGCATCCTTATACAAACAGATGTCCGATCAGCCAATTACAGAATAATGGTACGGTTACCGTAGACAAAAACACGCTGTCCGAGCACACGATACAGCGCACGACTCAGGACATTTTTCTCAACGTCGCGGCCTGCACGCATCATGTCATCTGCTGAGTACGTATGGTCGACGTGAATAACGTCCTGCATGATGATCGGGCCTTCATCCAGATTATCGTTGACGTAGTGTGCCGTCGCGCCAATGATTTTTACTCCGCGCTCATAAGCCTGATGGTATGGGCGAGCCCCGATAAAGGCGGGTAAGAACGAATGGTGAATGTTGATCACCTGATTCGGGTAGTGCTGAACAAACGCAGGTGTCAGAACTCGCATATATTTCGCCAGCACGACGTAATCGGGTTTGTATTGATCGATCTGCGCGATCATCTTTTGATCGTGCTCTTCGCGAGTCAGTCCTTCATGGCTGACCAAATGGAAAGGAATATCAAATCGTTCAACCAGCGTCTGCAAGGTATCGTGGTTGCCGATGACGGCAGAGATTTCTACGTCCAGACCACCGTAGGCGCTTTTCATCAACAGATCGCCCAGACAGTGGGCTTCTTTCGTCACTAGAACGACAATGCGACGACGTCCTGCTGCGGTTAATTCGCGAGAAGAGCCTTCGGGAAGCGCGCTATCCAGATCGGCTAATAGCGTGGTGTCGTTGAAAATCCCTTCCAACTCGGTCCGCATGAAAAAACGACCGGTGCGATGATCGACAAACTCATTGTTTTGCACGATGTTCAGTTCGTGCTTATAACAAATATTCGTAATTTTTGCGATGAGCCCTTTTGCGTCGGGGCAAATGGTTCGTAATACTTTTCTTTGTATATTTTGGGATTGCATGAGCGTGTGGATCCTGTCCAAAACGAAAATAACGATCTTATGGTAACGCAGCAATAAGGCCGCGTGGGCGACTGCCTGTGTTCTATTGTCCGCAACACTTTTTGTATTTTTTGCCGGAACCACACGGGCAAGGTTCATTTCTGCCCGTCTGCAAATGAACGCCGTCTATATAGTACCAGCGATTATGCTGGCGAAGGAAGCGTGAGCGCTCTCGCATCACTTCTGTTCGCTGGTTGTCGCTTTCAGATATATAACGTGCGGCGAATTCCACATAGCCCTCATCGGGCGTTTTTCCGGGAGACGTTGCCAGTATAGTAAGGCCGAGCCATTGTGAGTTCTGGCAGCTTTCCGCGAGAGATCCGCGCCATTTTTCGGGCTGAAGGTCGGGATGCCAGGTGGCGATAAGGTACTCGACATCGTGTTTGACATAGGCGGTATAGCGCGATCGCATTAATATGGCGGGCTCAGCCGCTGTTGCGGCATGCGTGAGGTAGGGTTGACAGCATGCGTTATACTGCAATCCACTGCAACAGGGGCAAGATTCTGACACGACATCTCCTGAAGAAAATTTAAGATAAAAACTGATAGATAATAAACAGATCACTATGCAGGATGCCGATATGTTACCTAAGAAACTCTACGTGTAGCAATGTGCGCTAAAATGAAGACAGGTGGATCGATCATGCAGCGGAAAAAAATTGGAATAGCCTTGGGATCAGGGGCAGCGAAAGGATGGGCGCATATTGGTGTGTTTAATGCGTTAACCGAAATGGGAGTAAAGGTTGATATTGTGGCTGGTTGTTCTATCGGTGCGCTGGTTGGTGCGGCGTATGCCACAAACAATCTATCTTCGATGGAGCGCTGGGTGAGGGCGTTTGGTTACTGGGACGTGGTTCGACTGATGGATCTCTCTTGGCAGCGCGGTAGTTTGTTGCGTGGCGATCGTGTTTTTAATAGTGTGAAGCACTTGTTACATACAACACAGATTGAAGACTGCGATATCAAATACGGCGTAGTGACGACAAACCTCAGTACAGGGCGGGAACTCTGGCTGACGGAAGGCGACTTGCATCAGGCTATGCGTGCGTCTTGCAGTATGCCAGGCCTGCTATCCCCCGTTCGATTTAACGATTACTGGCTGGTGGATGGTGCGGTGGTTAACCCTGTTCCCGTTTCTCTGGCGAGGGCAATGGGAGCCGATATCGTGATCGCAGTTGATCTCCAGCACGACGCTAGCCTTAATCATCAGGATTTGCTGTCGATCAAACCGACGGCGTCAGACATTGATGTGGAGAATGTTCCGCAAGATTGGCGTAGCAGAATTCGGGAACGCTTACTGCGAGGTCGCCGTCAACCAGCGGAAAGTTCGCCAACGGCGATGGAGATAATGAGTACGTCGATCCAGATTCTGGAAAATCGGTTGAAAATGACGCGGATGGCAGGCGATCCGCCTGATGTGTTGCTGCAACCGCATTGTCCCCAGATTGCTACCTTAGATTTTCATCGGGCGCAGGAAGGGATTGAGGCGGGTTATAAGGCGGTCAAAAAGATGCGTGATGAATTGTTGCCGCTAGTGAAAGAGACATAGTGAAGCGCGCTGCATGCAGTTAGAACACATGCAGTGAAGAATACAGGGTGTGCCGTCTATCCGGCACACTGGCGCTAAAGCAGGTGTGATTATTCGGTGTTTGAAGTAAGGGGTACTGATGGAACAACCACTAGCGGGTAAGCATATTTTAGTCATTGATGACGAGGCCGTTTTTCGATCTGTGCTCGCTGGTTATCTGACTTCTCTTGGGGCTTCAGTTCAGGAAGCCATTAATGGATTAGATGCGCTGAGTACTCTTGAACATTACCAACCCGATTTAATGATTTGCGATCTGAATATGCCGACGATGGGAGGAATCGAGTTCCTTGAACGTCTGCGCCTGAAAGACAACGACACGCCAATACTGATCATTTCTGCAACCAGCCAGATGGCGGACATTGCCAAAGTCTTGCGGCTCGGTGTTCAGGATGTGTTGCTAAAACCGATTCGTGATTATGCACGTTTGCGTGAAGCCGTGATGTCCTGCCTGTATCCCGATATGTTCACCTCACAGTTGAATGAGATGGATCAGCTCATGCAGGACATGGACTCCCTGAATCAATCTCCTGAAGCGGTCACCAAACTGCTTGCTCAGCTACAGCCGCCCGTTCAGCAAACGCTTGCTCGCTGCCGTGTTAACTATCGTCAGTTAACGGCGGCGGAACAACCGGGGCTGGTGCTGGATATTGCCGCGCTTTCGGAGACTGAGTTAGCGTTCTATTGCCTTGATGTTACTCAGGGCGTCAATAATAGTGGGACGCTGGCAGCCTTACTGCTTCGAACCTTGTTCAATGGGGTGCTTCAAGAGCATTTGGCCGATCAACAACACCGTTTGCCGTATCTTCCAACGCTGTTAAAGCAGGTAAATCAGTTGTTGCGGCAGGCAAGCCTAGACGGTCGTTTTCCTTTGCTCGTAGGGTATTACCACCAGCAGTTAAAACAACTGATACTCATTTCCGCCGGGCTAAACGCGACGCTGAATGTTAACGAACAGCAGATAGCGTTGAATAGCGGCGTTCCTTTAGGCACGCTTGAAGGCGCTTATCTCAACCAGCTGAATTATCAGTGTGAAGCATGGCAATGCCAGATATGGGGCGGCGGCGGTCGTTTACGACTGATGTTGACTACAGAATAGTCTGATAGCGCGAGAGGGTACGGATTTCAGGTAATACCCATCTTTCGGTATTATTTTTTATTTCCTACTATGTAGGGAGTTATCTTATTTTTATTGAACGGTAACGTTGGGACAAGCGTGCTCTTGTTAAAGTCGTTATACTCTTGCGGTTATCTTGATTAGATAAATAAAGTTCATTATTTGAACGGTATATAAGAGGCTGTTTATGTCTATTGTGAATAAAAAAGTAAAAAAAGCGGTCATACCGGTTGCTGGATTAGGGACGCGTATGCTGCCAGCCACCAAAGCCATTCCTAAAGAAATGCTGCCGTTGGTAGATAAGCCGCTGATCCAATATGTTGTTAATGAGTGTATCGCAGCAGGGATTAATGAAATTATTCTCGTTACACACTCTTCTAAGAATTCTATCGAAAACCATTTCGATACCAGTTTTGAATTGGAAGCCATACTGGAAAAACGCGTTAAACGTCAGCTGTTGGAAGAGATTCAATCTATCTGTCCTAAGCACGTCACCATTATGCAAGTGCGTCAGGGGTTAGCCAAAGGGCTAGGCCATGCCGTATTGTGCGCACATCCGTTAGTCGGGGATGAGCCTGTCGCGGTTATTCTGCCGGATGTGATTATTGATGAATATGAATCCGATCTGAAGAAAGATAACCTGAGCGAAATGCTGCAGCGCTTTTCTACGACAGGCCATAGCCAGATTATGGTTGAGCCCGTTGAAAATGTAAGTAGCTATGGTGTGGTTGATTGCAAAGGCGTGGAATTAAAAGCAGGGGATAGCGCACCGATGGTTGGTGTGGTTGAAAAACCTAAAGCTTCCGAAGCACCGTCTAATTTAGCCGTCGTTGGCCGTTATGTCCTTTCTGCGGATATTTGGTCTCTGCTGGAAAAAACACCGCCAGGCGCAGGTAATGAAATTCAGTTAACCGATGCTATTGCGATGTTGATGGAAAAAGAAACAGTAGAAGCGTATCACTTGAAAGGTGTGAGCCATGACTGTGGTAATAAATTAGGTTATATGCAGGCATTCGTGGAATATGGTTTACGCCATGATGGTTTAGGCCAGGAATTTGCGCAGTGGTTGCAGGAAACGATTGAAGCAGAAGAAAAATAACAGAGAGTAATGATTGCTCTCTGTTTACAAAAAACAGAGAGCAGCCAAAATGGCGACATATCTGTTTTCTCTTTACAATATTCGTTACCAAAGAAAAACCCCCGATAGTTATCGGGGGTTTTTTCGTATTCAATACTTATAAACGATTACAGCAGGAAATCGTCTAAAGATTTGCCTTGCTCTTCGATTGCTTTCTTGATTACTGCCGGTGTACGACCCTGGCCAGTCCAGGTTTTAAGTTCGCCGTTTTCGTCAGTGTATTGATATTTTGCCGGACGGGCAGCGCGCTTGCTTTTACCTGCAACCTTAACTGAACCTAAAGATTGCAATAATTCGTTAGGGTCAATACCGTCTGCAATCAGCATATCGCGGTATTGCTGCAATTTACGCGCACGTTCTTCAACTTCAGCCTGAACCTGGCTATCTTCTTCGCGGCGTTCATTAACCACGACTTCCAGTTTTTCCAGCATTTCTTCCAAAGTATCCAGGGTGCATTCTCTTGCCTGGGCACGCAGAGTACGGATGTTGTTAAGAATCTTTAGTGCTTCGCTCATTGTGATAATCTCAAATAATATTATTGGTGGCGTGTAGTGAGATAATAGAGTGCTATTTTCCTTTCTGCAATAGTCAAATTTGTAAGTTTGTTAAAAAACATCATTTTTAAAACAGATCTCACATCGTATGTTACATAAATATAAATACTTTCCTGTTATCAGAAAAATACATTTGGTATGCCGTTTTTCTACCTCAAACGGTAGAGAATGACTTATTGATGCGCGCCGTTGTTATAAGGAACGTTTATATCTTTTATCATAACAGACCGTCGCTGGAGGATGTATGGACAAAATGTGGCCGAGGAATAGCCCATTGCGCAGCGTGAAGACGAGTTGTTACAATAAGTGTTTACGACACGAAGATCATATACTCCAAATAATTCGAGTTTCAGGCAGGCGACATAGAGAAGGACAAATTCGTTGGGAACGAATTTGATCAGCCAACGGCTGGCCTCCGGTGAGAGACAAGATGTCTCTCATTTAATCCTTATGTGCTTACACAGGTAAGTGATTCGGGGGACAAATCTGCCGGGAGCAGATTTGAACGCTGCTTGCAGCGGTCCTTTAGGGCGAGGCCCACGACGGGCCGAGTATTTAAACGTCACCAACGCACATGCAACTTGAAGTATTATGAGTATATAGCCTGCCTTTTGGAGTAACCGAGTGGCCCAACTTTATTTTTATTATTCTGCAATGAATGCAGGGAAATCGACGGCGCTATTGCAATCGTCATATAACTACCAGGAACGTGGGATGCGCACGCTGGTGTTCACTGCAGAAATAGATAATCGGCATGGTGTGGGGATAGTAAGTTCACGGATTGGCCTGTCTTCTCCAGCATTATTGTTTAATCCGCAGACACCGTTATTTGGATTGCTGGAGAAAGAGCACCGCGCTCAGCCCGTAGATTGTGTATTAATTGATGAATGTCAATTTTTAACCCGTGAGCAGGTGAGTGAGCTTTCCGATGTCGTGGACCAATTAGATATCCCGGTATTGTGCTACGGGTTGCGTACTGATTTTCGTGGCGATTTGTTTTCCGGAAGTCACTATTTATTAGCGTGGGCAGATAAGCTGATCGAGTTAAAAACGGTCTGTCATTGCGGCCGTAAAGCCAACTGTGTATTGCGGTTAGATGCGCAAGGTAATGCCGTTCACGAAGGTGAGCAGGTCGTTATTGGCGGCAATGAGAGCTATGTTTCCGTGTGCCGTAAACATTATAAAATTGCGCTGGGATTAACCCGTAAAGAAAGCGAGTAAGTCGATTAAATATCCGACAGGCAGGGCGATGAATAAATGGCGTATTGATGCGTGTCTATGCTGAGTTCGAGTAATAAAAATGCCCAACCTTAAAAGGGTTGGGCATCGTTGAAAGATAAACCGCCTTTAGGCTAAGGCGGTAACAGCAAGAGCGTTAGTGTGCGGCTTTCTTGCTGGTTTTAGCGGCTTTTGCTACAGGCTCAACCGCTTCCGTTTTTTCTTCTTCAGAGAACTTACGACCGTAGTAAGTATCCAGCAGAATCTGTTTCAGTTCGGAAATCAGCGGGTAACGCGGGTTAGCGCCAGTACACTGATCGTCGAACGCATCTTCTGACAGCTTATCGACCTTAGCCAGGAAATCGGCTTCCTGTACGCCCGCTTCGCGAATGGACGTTGGGATCCCCAGCTCGGTCTTCATTTCTTCCAGCCAGTTCAGCAATTTCTCGATTTTCTGCGCGGTACGATCGCTTGGCGCCGTCAAACGCAGGTGGTCGGCTATTTCCGCATAACGACGGCGAGCCTGCGGACGGTCATACTGGCTGAACGTCGTCTGCTTGGTCGGGTTGTCGTTCGCGTTATAGCGAATCACGTTTGAGATCAGCAGGGCGTTAGCCAGACCATGCGGAATATGGAACTCCGAGCCCAGCTTATGCGCCATGGAGTGACAAACGCCGAGGAAGGCGTTGGCAAACGCAATCCCTGCAATCGTCGCGGCATTGTGCACACGCTCACGGGCAACCGGGTTTTTTGCCCCGTCGCGGTAGCTGTCTGGCAGGTTTTCCTTCAGCAGTTTCAGCGCTTGTAACGCCTGTCCATCTGAATATTCGTTTGCCAGTACAGAAACATAGGCTTCCAGCGAGTGGGTTACCGCATCAAGCCCGCCAAATGCACACAGCGATTTCGGCATATTCATGACCAGATTGGCATCAACAATTGCCATATCTGGCGTCAGCGCGTAGTCCGCTAGCGGATATTTCTGCCCGGTGGCATCGTCGGTCACCACGGCAAACGGCGTCACTTCGGAACCGGTGCCGGAAGTGGTGGTAATTGCCACCATCTTGGCTTTGACGCCCATTTTCGGGAACTTGTAGATACGCTTACGGATATCCATAAAGCGCAGCGCCAGCTCTTCGAAGTGCGTCGTAGGATGCTCATACATCACCCACATGATTTTCGCGGCATCCATAGGAGAACCGCCACCCAGCGCAATAATCACGTCCGGTTTGAAGGAGTGCATTTGTTCCGCGCCTTTGCGCACGATGCTCAGCGTAGGGTCTGCTTCAACCTCGAAGAATACCTCGGTTTCCAGCCCGTGCTGTTTCAAGACGGACGTCACTTGATCGACATAGCCATTGTTGAACAAGAAGCGGTCGGTCACGATAAATGCACGTTTTGCGCCATCGGAAGCGACTTCTTCAAGAGCGATAGGCAATGAGCCGCGACGGAAATAAATGGATTTAGGAAGTTTATGCCACAACATATTCTCTGCTCGCTTGGCTACCGTTTTCTTGTTGATCAAGTGCTTCGGACCGACGTTTTCGGAGATGGAGTTTCCGCCCCAGGAGCCACAGCCCAGCGTCAGAGACGGAGCGAGTTTGAAGTTGTAGAGATCGCCGATACCCCCCTGAGATGCTGGGGTGTTAATCAGGATACGCGCCGTTTTCATCATATTACCGAAATGATTTACGCGCTCTGGCTGATTGTCCTGATCGGTATACAGGCAGGATGTGTGACCGATGCCACCCATTGCGACCAGTTTTTCCGCTTTAATGACGGCATCGTTGAAGTCTTTCGCACGATACATCGCCAGCGTTGGAGACAGTTTTTCATGGGCAAACGGTTCGGATTCATCGACGACCGTCACTTCACCAATCAGCACTTTGGTATTCGCAGGGACAGTGATACCCGCCATTTCTGCGATCTTCGGTGCAGGCTGGCCCACAATGTCGGCGTTCAGTGAACCGTTTTTCAGCAAGATACCCTGTACGGCATGCAGTTCTTTGCCTTTCAGCATGTAGCCGCCGTGGGTAGCAAAACGTTCACGTACAGCATCATAAACGCTGTCTACCACGATGACGGACTGTTCTGACGCACAAATTACGCCGTTATCGAAGGTTTTCGACATCAGAATAGACGCCACGGCACGCTTGATATCCGCGGTTTCGTCAACGACAACTGGCGTGTTACCGGCACCTACGCCGATCGCTGGTTTACCAGAACTGTATGCGGCTTTCACCATGCCCGGGCCGCCAGTCGCCAGAATCAGGTTGATATCGGGGTGGTGCATAAGCTGGTTGGACAGGTCGACAGAAGGCTGATCGATCCAGCCGATGATGTCTTTCGGTGCTCCTGCTGCAATTGCCGCTTGCAGCACAATGTCAGCGGCTTTATTGGTCGCATTTTTTGCACGTGGATGGGGAGAGAAGATAATCCCATTACGGGTCTTCAGGCTGATCAACGCTTTAAAAATTGCGGTAGAAGTGGGGTTGGTGGTGGGAACAATACCGCAAATCAGGCCAATCGGCTCGGCAATCGTAATGGTACCAAAAGTGTCATCAGTAGAGAGGATGCCGCAGGTTTTTTCATCCTGGTAGGCGTTATAAATGTACTCGGATGCGAAGTGGTTTTTGATGACTTTGTCTTCCACGATCCCCATGCCAGATTCGGCAACTGCCATTTTTGCCAGCGGGATACGGGCATCTGATGCAGCGAGTGCGGCAGCTCGGAAGATTTTGTCCACTTGTTCCTGAGTGTAAGTGGCAAATTCCTGCTGTGCCTTTTTCACTCTTTCGACCAAGGCGTTAAGTTCAGCAACGTTGGTTACGGCCATAATGCTCTCCTGATAAATGTTAAACTCTTTCAGTCAATTGTTCGCCGGATAGAACAGTATAGATAAACAAGCGAGGGGCGTTTTCGTTACCTTGCTATCTTGTCTGCCTATTTCGCATTAATTGACTCAAAGAGCTTGTCAGCCGCCGTTGTGGCGCGATTGTTGCTTTTTAAAATACTGTAACCGCCGATATCGTAAATTTTTGAAATATTGTTTTGAAATTACGTAAAAATTAAGAAGATCTGCGTGTCCGTTACGATATGGGATGAGCATACCCATTTATGGGTGCTTTTTTTGTGATCAATATCGAATTTTCTTTAAGCTGACACCATTCAGCAGCTCTGTGTTGATAGCAATTATCATTAACCGCACACAATTAGCGGTTTTTCTACCCAAAAGGGATTGTAAGGAATGGGGCGGGTATCGGAGCGAGACATTGTTAGGAGGACATTCCGGGCACGACGTTGTGCACATCGTGGAAATGACCTGTTCGTATAAAACGTGTTCGTATAAACGATGCTTATATCTTAATCGAGTGAGCTATTTGACTCGCCGCTTACGGTAAGGGAATCGTGCGCTATTGTCGTGCAAGATGAGTAACTGAATTGTTAAAATAATAACATTACGGCCAGGTAATGACGCGGACAGGTAAGCGTGCATCATCATTTTTGTGCTGTGAAAATGATAAAACCCACTACGATGTTTTTTTGTTCAAAATATATAAATTGCTGAATATTTAAAAAATATCTGCAAATAAATAGGAAAAACATTGTTTATCATGAGGTTAATGATTGTGTCGAATGATTGAAATAAAACGTTTATCGGGCTGTAGTAAAGAAAATTAAGCAACATCAATGTAAAGATATTGGCGAATGTGTCTGCTTTTGATAGCTTCGAGTGTCGACCTGCTATTCGTTATTCACCCATAAATTAATTTTATGATTTATTTGGATAATGGGCGATCTTTTCTGCTCTATGTGACGGCGATTTTTACGCATGGAGTCCGGTATGGCGTTGTATCAAGACAGGGGCGTTTATAAAGTGAAAACTCGCAAAACAAAACGATGCTTTGTTACCAGTATGATTGCCGCAGCAGTGATGGCGTCATGCGTGAATGTTCAGGCTGCTACTGTACCTGCCGGTGTTGAGCTGGCGAAAGAGCAGGTTCTGGTGAGAAACAATGGCGCTGAGGTGTCATCGCTGGATCCGCATAAAATAGAAGGTGTACCGGAATCCAACGTCGCGCGTGATTTATATGAAGGGTTGGTGATTTCCGATCCTGATGGACACCCGATTCCTGGCGTCGCTGAACGGTGGGAAAGCAGCGATTTTAAAGTCTGGACATTCCATTTACGCAAAGACGCCAAGTGGTCAAATGGCGAACCGGTTACTGCACAAGATTTCGTTTATAGCTGGCAGCGTCTGGCCGATCCGAAAACCGTTTCTCCTTACGCTAGCTATTTACAATATGGTCATCTGCTGAATATCGATGACATTATCGCCAGCAAAAAATCTCCCGATACGCTGGGCGTAAAAGCCCTCGACGACCATACGCTGGAAGTCACATTAAGCGAACCGATCCCTTACTTTTATAAATTACTGAATCACTCATCGATGTCCCCGGTCAATAAAGCGGCGGTGGAAAAATTTGGTGATAAATGGACTCAGCCTGAAAACTGGGTAGGAAATGGTGCTTACCGTCTTAAATCCTGGGTCGTGAATGAGCGGCTTGTGCTGGAGCGTAATACCCAATATTGGGATAACGCCAAGACCGTGATTAATCAGGTCACCTATCTGCCGATTGCGTCTGAAGTGACGGATGTTAACCGCTATCGCGCGGGTGAAATTGATGTCACAAATAATAAATTGCCCATCGAGCTATTTCAGAAGCTAAAAAAAGAAATCCCACAAGAAGTTAACATTAATCCCTATCTCTGCACCTATTATTACGAAATCAATAATCAGAAACCGCCATTTAACGATGTCCGGGTGCGCACCGCTCTGCGCATGGGGCTTGATCAAGACATACTGACCAATAAAGTTAAAAATCAGGGCGATATTCCTGCCTATGGCTATATTCCTCCGTTTACGGACGGCCTGAAAGCGCATACGCCAGAGTGGGTTACCTGGCCTCAGGCGAAACGTAATGAAGAAGCAAAAAAACTGCTGGCAGAAGCGGGCTATACCGCAGAGAAACCGCTGACATTTAATTTGCTCTATAACTCATCAGATTTGCATAAAAAAATGGCGATCGCAGCGGCATCGATCTGGAGACAGAATCTGGGCGTTGACGCGAAGTTGGAAAACCAGGAATGGAAAACCTATCTCAGCACGCGTCATCAGGGCAATTATGACGTTGCGCGTGCCGGATGGTGTGCGGACTATAACGAACCGACATCGTTCCTGAACAGCATGCTGTCAGACAGTAGCAACAACACGGCGCATTATAAGAGCGCGGCGTTCGACAAGCTAATGGCGCAGGCGGTTCAGGCGAAAACGGACGATGAACGTGCGCAAGTTTATCAGCAAGCAGAATCGCAGTTGGATAAAGACGCGGCCATTGTACCGGTCTATTACTACGCGAATGCCAGACTGATAAAACCTTATGTCGGTGGCATTACCGGCAAGGATCCGTTGGATAATATACGGGTGAAGGATCTCTATATCATTAAGCATTAATCCGCAGCTGTTTACGGTTTGATGCAAATGAAGTGAGCAAGCAGTGATTAATTTGGTGTTTAATCTCTGGTTACCCATTCCTGCCATGTGGGAATGGGTCGTGAGTCGAATCGATTAATCGTTTTCTCACCGGGCTCTAATTCAGGAATCGTGCTGGGATAACTAGCACGACAACATTACAGGAGAAAATAATGACACACATCACAACTAAAAAAAGAGTAGCTGCCGCTATTATCGCGGCATTAAGTAGCACGATGGCTGTTTCTGCCTTCGCCGCGACCGTTCCCGCAGGCGTTCAGTTAGCAGAAAAACAGGAATTGGTTCGTAATAACGGTGCTGAAGTTTCCTCCCTTGACCCGCATAAAATCGAAGGCGTACCGGAATCCAACGTGTCGCGCGATCTGCTGGAAGGGTTGGTTATTTCCGATGTTAACGGTAAAACCAGTCCCGGCGTAGCAGAAAGCTGGGATAATAAAGATTTTAAAGTGTGGACGTTCCACCTGCGTAAAGATGCCAAATGGTCCAACGGTGAGCCGGTTACCGCACAAGATTTCGTCTATAGCTGGCAACGTCTGGCTGATCCAAAGACAGCATCGCCTTACGCCAGCTATCTGCAATATGGTCATCTGCTGAATATCGATGACATCATCGCCGGCAAGAAATCTCCGGATACGCTGGGCGTGAAAGCGATCGACGATCATACTTTTGAGGTTACGCTTTCTGAAGCGGTGCCTTACTTCTATAAGCTGCCTGTTTACGTAGCCATGTCACCGGTGAATAAAGCGGCAATCGAAAAATTCGGTGAAAAATGGACGCAGCCGCAAAACTGGGTCGGCAACGGTGCCTACAAGCTGAAAAGCTGGGTCGTAAACGAAAAAATGGTGCTGGAACGTAACCCTCAATATTGGGATAACGCCCACACCGTGATTAATCAGGTGACGTATCTGCCGATTGCGTCTGAAGTAACGGACGTTAACCGCTACCGCAGCGGTGAAATCGACATGACGTACAACAACCTGCCCATCGAACTCTTCCAAAAGCTGAAGAAAGAAATCCCGGATGAAGTGAAGGTTAACCCGTACCTGTGCACCTATTATTATGAAGTGAACAACCAGAAGCCGCCGTTTAACGATGTACGCGTTCGTACCGCGCTGCGTCTGGGTCTGAGCCAGGATATTCTGACCAACAAGGTGAAAAATCAGGGCGATATTCCTGCCTATGGTTTTGTTCCACCGTATATCGATGGCCTGAAAGCGTCAGTTCCAGAGTGGTTCACCTGGCCACAGGCGAAACGTAATGAAGAAGCGAAAAAGCTGCTGGCAGAAGCGGGCTATACCGCAGACAAACCGCTGACGCTGAGCCTGCTGTACAACACCTCCGATCTGCACAAGAAAATGGCGATCGCAGCGGCTTCTATCTGGAAACAGAATATCGGTGTGGACGTTAAGCTGGAAAATCAGGAATGGAAAACCTTCCTCAGCACGCGTCATCAGGGAACCTATGATGTTGCCCGCGCCGGATGGTGTGCAGACTATAACGAACCTTCAACCTTCCTGAACAGCATGCTGTCAGACAGCAGCAGTAACACCTCGCACTATAAGAGCAAAGAGTTTGATGCACTGGTGGCGAAATCCTTGCAGGTGAAAACCGATGAGGAGCGCGCTGCGATTTACCAGCAGGCGGAATCGCAGCTGGATAAAGACGCTGTCACCATACCGGTCTATTACTATGCGAATACCCGACTGGTGAAACCTTATGTTGGTGGATTAACCGGTAAAGATCCGCAGGATAATGTTTACGTGAAAGATCTTTATATCATCAAGCACTAATAATAATGGCTGGCACACGCTGTTGTGCTGCCAGCCTTTTATAGGTACGAGCAATGTTAAAATTTATTCTTCGCCGCTGTTTAGAGGCGATTCCGACACTATTTATCCTGATCACCATCTCGTTTTTCATGATGCGATTGGCACCCGGCAGCCCTTTTACCGGTGAACGTAATTTACCGCCGGAAGTAATGGCGAATATTGAAGCCAAATACCATCTGAACGACCCCATTATGACGCAGTACGGCAACTACTTGCTGCAATTGGTGCAGGGTGATTTCGGTCCTTCATTTAAATACAAAGACTATTCCGTGAACGATCTGGTCGCGACGTCTTTCCCTGTTTCTGCAAAACTGGGGGCTGCGGCATTCGTTCTGGCCGTTGTTTTTGGCGTGAGTGCCGGCGTGATCGCCGCGCTGAATCAGAATACGAAATGGGACTATACCGTGATGGGCTTTGCCATGACGGGGGTGGTGATACCCAGCTTTGTCGTCGCGCCGTTGCTGGTGCTGATTTTCGCCATTACGCTGCGGTGGCTGCCCGGCGGTGGGTGGAACGGCGGGGCACCCAAATACATGATTTTACCGATGGTGGCACTGTCTTTGTCTTATATCGCCAGCATCGCGCGTATTACCCGAGGATCGATGATCGAAGTTTTACACTCTAACTTTATTCGCACCGCGCGCGCCAAAGGGCTGCCGATGCGTCGCATCGTCCTGCGCCATGCGTTAAAGCCTGCGCTGCTGCCTGTTCTCTCTTATATGGGGCCGGCGTTTGTGGGGATTATTACCGGTTCGATGGTCATTGAAACCATTTTTGGTTTACCGGGTATTGGGCAACTGTTCGTAAACGGTGCACTGAACCGCGACTACTCACTAGTACTGAGCCTGACGATTCTGGTCGGCGGCTTAACCATTTTATTTAATGCGATCATTGACGTGCTCTACGCTGTTATCGATCCGAAAATTCGCTATTAATTGGGGGCGTTATGTTTTGGAATCGAAAAAACGTTGAAGCGTTAGAGAACTTCACCGAGCAGGCCGAGATTGAAGGGCGCAGTTTGTGGCAGGATGCGCGTCTGCGCTTTATCCACAACCGTGCGGCGCTGGCCAGTCTGCTTGTTTTGGCCGTGATTACCCTGTTCGTAATCTTCGCCCCGATGTTGTCTGCATTTGACTACGCGGATACGGACTGGGGAATGATGTCAGCGGCACCGGATATGACGTCTGGACACTATTTTGGTACGGATTCCTCCGGTCGTGATCTGCTGGTCCGTGTTGCCATCGGGGGCCGCGTCTCGCTGATGGTTGGCGTCGCGGCGGCGCTGGTTGCGGTGATCGTCGGAACGCTGTACGGCGCGATGTCCGGTTATCTGGGCGGGAAAGTGGATTCGGTAATGATGCGTCTGCTGGAAATCCTCAACTCATTCCCGTTCATGTTCTTCGTTATTCTGCTGGTGACGTTCTTCGGGCAGAACATGCTGCTGATCTTCGTGGCTATCGGCATGGTGTCCTGGCTGGATATGGCGCGTATCGTGCGCGGCCAGACGCTGAGCCTGAAACGTAAAGAGTTCATCGAAGCGGCGATGGTTTCCGGTGTGTCCACGCGCGGTATCGTATTACGCCACGTTGTGCCTAACGTGCTGGGTGTGGTGGTCGTTTACGCCTCTCTGCTGGTGCCAAGTATGATCCTGTTCGAATCCTTCCTGAGCTTCCTGGGTCTGGGAACGCAGGAACCGTTAAGCAGCTGGGGCGCCTTGCTGAATGATGGTGCGAACTCAATGGAAGTGTCGCCGTGGTTACTGTTCTATCCGGCGGCGTTTCTGGTTGTCACGCTGTTTTGTTTTAACTTTATCGGCGATGGCCTGCGTGATGCCCTCGACCCGAAAGATCGCTGAGGAATATCGACATGAGCAAGATTGAGTTAACTGGCGCGCACGACGCGCTGCTACATGTTCAGGATCTCCGGGTAACGTTCAACACGCAGGATGGCGACGTGACGGCGGTTAACGACCTGAACTTCACGCTTAACGCGGGTGAAACACTGGGGATTGTTGGTGAATCCGGTTCCGGTAAATCACAAACTGCGTTTGCGTTGATGGGGCTGCTGGCTCGCAATGGGCGTATCGGCGGCTCGGCACGTTTTCGTGGCAAAGAAATTCTCAATTTGCCTGAAAGCCAGCTGAATAAGCTGCGTGCTGAAGAAATCAGTATGATCTTCCAGGACCCGATGACGTCGCTGAACCCTTACATGCGCGTCGGCGAACAACTGATGGAAGTGCTGATGTTGCACAAACGCCTGAGCAAAAGCGAAGCGTTTGAAGAATCCGTCAAAATGCTGGATGCGGTCAAAATGCCGGAAGCGCGCAAGCGTATGAAGATGTATCCGCATGAGTTTTCCGGCGGGATGCGTCAGCGTGTGATGATAGCAATGGCGCTGCTGTGCCGTCCGAAGCTGCTGATTGCCGATGAACCGACAACGGCACTGGATGTGACGGTTCAGGCGCAGATTATGACGTTGCTGAACGAGCTGAAGCGCGAGTTTAATACCGCCATCATCATGATTACCCATGATCTGGGGGTTGTTGCCGGTATTTGTGACAAAGTGCTGGTGATGTACGCCGGGCGTACGATGGAATACGGCGTTGCACGCGATGTCTTTTATCATCCGAGCCATCCGTATTCCGTCGGTCTACTCAATGCCGTGCCGCGTCTGGATGCGGAAGATGACGTGCTGGCGACCATTCCGGGTAATCCGCCTAACTTACTACGTTTGCCGAAAGGATGTCCGTTCCAACCACGCTGCCCATATGCGATGGATGTTTGCCATAGCGCACCGGCGCTGGAATCTTTTGGTGATGGCCGCTTGCGCGCCTGCTTTAGAGCGATTGAGGAGGTGGTATGAACAACGCGGACGAGAAGAAGGTGTTGTTAGAAGTGGACGATCTGAAAGTCCATTTTGATGTCAGAGATGATAAGCAGTGGTTCTGGCAGCCACCGAAAAAATTGAAAGCGGTCGATGGTGTGACGCTGCGTTTATATGAAGGCGAAACGCTGGGCGTGGTGGGGGAATCCGGCTGCGGCAAGTCTACGCTGGCGCGTGCCATTATCGGGCTGGTAAAAGCGACGGACGGACGCGTCACCTGGCTGGGAAAAGATCTGCTGGGTATGAGCGCCGATGAATGGCGCGCCGCGCGGAGTGACATTCAGATGATATTCCAGGATCCACTGGCGTCGCTGAACCCGCGTATGACCATCGGCGAGATTATTGCCGAGCCGTTAAAGGTTTATCATCCAGAGCTGGATCGACAGACGGTGAAAGATCGTGTGAAAGCGATGATGCTGAAAGTTGGGCTGCTGCCGAACCTGATCAACCGCTATCCGCATGAGTTCTCTGGCGGGCAGTGTCAGCGTATCGGCATCGCGCGTGCGCTGATTCTGGAACCGAAGCTGATTATCTGTGACGAACCGGTTTCCGCGCTGGATGTGTCGATTCAGGCACAGGTGGTTAACCTGCTGCGTCAGTTACAGCGTGAAATGCGCCTGTCGCTGATTTTTATCGCCCATGACCTATCGGTCGTGAAGCACATTTCCGATCGCGTGTTGGTGATGTATCTGGGTCATGCGGTAGAGCTGGGAACCTACGATCAGGTCTATCAAAACCCGCAGCACCCGTATACGCGCGCGCTGATGTCTGCTGTGCCGATTCCCGATCCCGATCAGGAACGGAACAAGAAGATACAGTTGCTGGAAGGGGATTTGCCTTCACCGATCAATCCCCCATCGGGCTGTGTGTTCTGCACGCGCTGTCCGATTGTCGGTCCTGAGTGTTCGAAAACCCGGCCATTGCTGGAAGGGAGCTTTACGCACGCGGTTTCGTGTTTGAAGGTCGATCCGCAGGCGCTGTTACCGGTGGCAGAAGCTGAATCACAGTAATCCGTTTTATCGGCTACTGATGTAAAAAAGGCGTCTCCTGCGGGAGACGCCTTACGTTTAAGCAAGAGAAATTATTCTTTCCACAAAATGTGGCAAAGTTTGTGGTCTTTTTCCCGGCAAATCAGCACGCGGGCAAAAATATCCGTGATCTCTTCACCATCTTCTTCGGCCAGCCCAATGACGACTTCGGCAAAAAAGTCAGGATTCAGGTCGAAATCAACATGCTCTGCCCAGTCTTCAGCAGGGTCGAATAACTCTGCGCCGCCGCGCTCTTCGAATTGCAGGTTGAACAGCAGAATATCTGCCGGATCGAGGTTATCAGCCGCGAGTTCCAAAAAGATGTCGTAGGCCTGTTCCAGTGCTTCGTCTTCGGTCAGGCGATTATTCAAATCCATAACGTAATTCCTGTTAATTCCCAATAGCCTTATTAGAACACGGGAAAACGCGTATTTATAGCAGGGGGCTGAAAAAGTAGAACAGCCGCTCGACGATGCGTTGCCAGTAAGGGCGGTTTTGCCACTGCGTCGCGTTTAACAGACGTGAACGGGCGATATAGTCTTCCTGTACGCAGGCTAAATCGCTGCCGAATCCGGCATCGTCAATCACCAGCGTAATTTCAAAATTCAGCCACAGACTACGCATATCCAGATTCACCGTACCAACCAGACTGAGCTGCCCATCAACCAGTACGCTTTTAGTGTGCAGCAGTCCGTCTTTGAACTGATAAATTTTTACGCCAGCGGCCAGCAGTTCCGTGAAGAACGCGCGACTGGCCCAGCCGACCAGCACGGAGTCATTCTTGTGCGGAACAATAATGCTGACATCGACTCCACGCTGAGCGGCGGTACAGATGGCATGCAGCAAATCGTCGCTGGGTACGAAATAGGGGGTTGTCATGATCAATTGCTTACGTGCCGAATAGACGGACGTCAGCAGCGCCTGATGAATCATTTCTTCCGGGTAACCGGGGCCGGAGGCAATAACCTGAATGGTATGGCCGCTCTCCTGTTCGAACGGCATAACGTTAACATCCGGCGGCGGCGGAAGCAGGCGCTTGCCCGTCTCCATTTCCCAGTCGCAGCAGTAAATAATCCCCAGCGTGGTCGCCACCGGGCCTTCAATACGCGCCATCAGGTCGATCCATTGCCCAACACCGGCATCTTGTTTGAATAAACGGGGATCGACCATATTCATGCTGCCGGTATAAGCGATACGGTTGTCGATCAGGATGATTTTACGGTGCTGTCGCAAATCCATGCGGCGAAGGAAAGCACGGAACAGATTCACTTTCAGGGCTTCGACCACTTCGATCCCGGCGGTGCGCATCAATTCGGGGTGATGCTGGCGGAAAAATTGTACGCTGCCGGCAGAGTCCAGCAGAATGCGGCAGTGTACCCCGCGTCGTGCCGCGGCGATAAGGGAAGAGGAGACTTGCTCAACCAGGCCGCCGGGTTGCCAGATGTAGAACACCATTTCGATGTTGCTGCGTGCGAGTTCAATATCACGCAATAGCGCTTTAATGGTGTCATCAAACGTGGTCATCAACTGCAACTGATTGCCTTTAACGCCGCCAACACCTTGCCGTCTTTCACACAGCTGAAATAACGCGCTGGCGACTTCACTATTTTCCGTCGCGAAAATACGGCGATATTCTTTTAATTCGCGTAGCCATTTTGCCGTTGATGGCCACATTTTGCTGGCACGTTCGGCTCGACGTTTGCCGAGATGGAGCTCGCCAAACGAAAGATAAGCGACAATACCGACAAGTGGCAGAATATAAATTACCAATAGCCAAGCCATCGCAGAAGGCACAGCCCGACGTTTCATCAGAATACGCAGGGTCACACCTGCAATCAGCAACCAGTAGCTAAAAACCAGTAACCAACTTATTACGGTATAAAATGTCGACATAAAAGCAGCATAGTTCCCTTCTGCAAAGAATTAACAAAGTGTACTCATAGATTTATGAAAGGGGAAATGCCTTTCCTCTGAATATCCCCGTCATACTTCAAGTTGCCTGTGCGACTCGAATTATTTAGGGAATAAAAGTGATGAGTAAGAAGATAATAGTTGAGAAAGGGATTCACTGATTGTCGCCGCGTATTAGGGGGGTATAATGCCCAGCGCGAGTGTATTAACAAGAGTCGCATAATGAAACGCAGTCGGAATGAAGTGGGTCGCTGGCGGATGTTACGTCAGGTCCAGCGCAGAAGAAGTCGCTGGTTGGAGGCTCAATCACGTACGTATCGTCATATTCGCTCTGCCCGTTATCTGCAACAAAAGCAGCAACGACGCGCATTGCTCTATGCGGTAACCTACGACTGGTAAGCCAGTGAGGAAAATAGCGACCCGATGTCTGGTCGCTATTTTTTTATCACACGGTTTACTACTCGCGGGGTTTATTTCCTCATCGGCTCATCCCATGACTGGAATGCGCTGCGCCATTGTTCTCTGATCGATCATCGGGTTAATGTCATCTTCCGTCGAGGGCAGGATAAACAGCGATACCGACGTATTTAAGCGTTCCGTTTGCTCCAGCAGTGAGGCGAAGGTGTGTGCGGAGGCTTCAACCTGTCCCGCATTTTCCCTGACGGTGTCGTTCAGCGTGCTGAGGCGGGCGGTGACTTCATGAATGCTCTCGTTCTGCTGGTGCGATATCTCCGAAATCTCACTCAGAAACGCGCCCGTGCCTTTCGCGGTCTGAATGATGTGTTGCAGGCTGTCATTCAGTTTGTTCACCAGTCGTGTTCCTGCGGTTACGCTGTTATCTGAATCACGAATCAGCACATTAATATTTTGTGCAGAATGGCTGCTTTGCGAAGCCAGCGTGCCGACTTCCCGTGCGACAACGGCAAAACCTCGTCCCATCGTTCCAGCTCGTGCGGCTTCAATGGCGGCGTTCAATGACAAGATATGCGTCTGAAACGCGACGTTCTCTATCATCCCAATGGCTTCTGTCATCTCACGCGTTCTGCCTGCAATGTCTGACATCGCCACCTTGACGTCATTCATCATCGTCTCACCCTGTGCGGCGATCTTGCTGGTATCTTCCGCGTGCAAATTAGCCTGTTGGGTATGCTGGGTATTTTGTTCCAGATGCTGGCTAAGCTGAATAATATGTTCTGTGGTGACTTTGAGCTCGTGGGATTGGCGGTTTGCCTGTTCGGAAAGCCGATGGTTATCTGCCGCGACCCGATCGACCTGCGTCACCATGTGGTCAACGCCCTGACGAACCTGATTGACCAGGTTCACGAGACCTTCCTGCATTTGAATGACGCTGGTATTAAGCTGTTCAACTTCTCGTGTACCGCGCGTCTTTGTATTGACCGCGTGCGAAAGGTCGCCCGCTGCGATCAATTTTAAATGAGCAATAATATGCGTCAGCGGACGAATAATGATCCGATTCACGCCAATCCACACGGCGATGGCGATCGCCAGCAAGAGCCCCAGAACCGTAATGAAAATCGTTTTTGCGTTATCGAGAGAGGATAAAAATTGTTGTCCATGTTGTTTTTGCAGCGCATCGGTATCTTGCAGATAGTGTGAATACTTCTGGGTAAAATCGCTTTGGTAAGCCTGCACCGGAACGGCAAAGAAAATATCGATCTGATTAGTGGTCTTTATTCCCTCGGCCAGCTCGACAAGCCCGGAATAAAGCTGGCTGTAGCTCTTTTTCAAATCGATAAACGCCGTGGTGTCGGCTTCAGCCGTCGTGACCGTCCCTAGTAATTGGTAGTGCTCCTGTGCCTGTTTGAGAGACACTTCCGCTTCATCCATCAGGCTGTGCCAGCTACCTTCAGACCCCGTTTCTTTGTCTACCAACAAATAAATGCCCGCGCGGTTGAGCTTGTCGCTGGCATTCATTACTTCCATCCGTGCTTTATCCATTAAGGCTTGCTGCTGGCGAAGGCTCTCGTTAGCGGAAATATCCTGCCGAACCTGAGTCATCGTTTGAGAAATGACGCCGACGGAAACCAATTGCAGTAAAGAAAATAACCCAATGATCAATAACAATCCGGCGAGAATACTGAGGCGATGACGGCGGCGGATACGTGCAACTCCGTTTCGCAAAATCGCAGGCATTAACATGATTGTTGACCCTCTATAGATGAATAGCGGTCAAACTATCACGGTTAAATGACTAAAATATTTCAGCTTTTGACGGGGGCGAAAAGGGCCATGGCTTTTTCATGCAACCATGACCTGTATCAATTGAACCCTTAAAACACTTTCTTGAATGGCTTCACGCTGACGTGTTTATAGACATCTGCCGCGAGGTAGGGGTCGGCGTTGGCCCATGCTGTTGCCTCATCCAGCGATGTGAATTCGGCGATAATCACGGAGCCGCTAAAGCCAGCCTGACCGGGATCCTCGCTGTCGATAGCAGGCAAAGGACCTGCGGTAATCAGTCGGCCTTGATCGCGCAATGCCTGTAAACGGGCAAGGTGGTCTGGTCTGACCGACAGGCGTTTTGCTAATGAATCAACATTATCTTCAGCATAAATGACGTAGAGCATAGCGACCTCATTGGTGGGAAGGTACCCTTTATCGTTTGGGGGGCCGGGTTTGAGGTCCCCAACGGTCAAACGCTATCGGGTAAGAGAAACGAGTTTCTATCATCATACGTGATGTTGTTTAAAGACAATAGTGCGAGGACAATAGGTTGATTTGCCAGAGTAATCCCCCCACGACTTCGGTTTTTTTAACAATTCCACGGGTTGTTATTGAATATGATTGCTATTTGCATTTAAACTTGGGCGGCATAAGAGGATAAAGACAGACTATGCCGCAAAAAAAGTTTTTTTTGACCCGCCGTTACTCATGGCCATTTATACTTTCAGTCGGTTTTCACGGTTCACTGATTGCAGGTTTGTTGTACGCATCATTTAATAATTCAATCGAATTACCGCAGGAATCTAAGCCCATCAGCGTTGTGATGGTGAACCCTGCGGCCTATGAAGCGGCACCTGCTGCGAAATCTGCCCCGGAGCCAGAACCGGTAAAGCAGCCCGAACCAGAGCCGGAACCCATTCCAGAACCGGAGCCATTGCCGCAGCCGGTTCCTATGCCATTACCTGAACCAAAGCCCAAGCCGCCGAAACCTAAACCGGAGCCTAAGCCGGTGAAGAAGGTTGAGCAACCGAAACCGGTTAAACGTGAACCGACGGTTGAAAAACAGCCGCCTTCGCCGTTTACCAGCACAGAGCCAACGCGCAATGTGACTAATGCGCCAGTGAAGCAGGCACCAGCACCCGCAGCAAGCACGCAGTCAAGCGGGCCACGTCCGTTGAGCCGTGCACAGCCTCAGTATCCGGCTCGTGCGTTTTCTCTGCGCGTTGAAGGGCGGGTAAAAATGCAGTTTGATGTGGACGAGTCAGGACGTGTTGACAACGTGCGCGTGCTTTCTGCTGAACCGCGCAATATGTTCGAACGTGATATCAAACAGGCCATGCGTAAATGGCGTTATGAAGCGGGTAAACCGGGCAAAGATTTGGTTGTGACCATCGTATTTAAAATTGACGGCGGGGCGGCAGTCGAATAATTCACGCCAGTACAAAGAAACGGGACGCCATCTTTAGCAGATGACGTCCCGTTTTCGTATCAATCGCTATTCAAGGCAGCTTACGCCGATGAACGCTAAACGTTACTCGCTTGGCGTGAAGTTGCTTTTACCTGCGGGCAGTTCGCGCGGATGGCCTTCTTCATCTACGGCAACGTAGGTGAATAACGCTTCGGTAGCCCGATAGCGCTGACCAATCGGCTCAGAGGAGACTTTCTTCACCCACACTTCAACGTTGACGTTGATAGAGCTACGGCCAGTGCGTAAACAACGTGCATAGCAGCAAACCACATCGCCGACGGCGACAGGTTTTAAGAATGACATCCCATCAACCCGTACGGTAACGACACGTCCCTCGGCAATTTCTTTCGCCAAAATCGCGCCGCCGATGTCCATTTGCGACATCAACCAACCGCCAAAAATATCGCCGTTCGCATTGGTATCGGCTGGCATTGCCAGCGTGCGGAGAACCAGTTCGCCCTGTGGTAACACGTTTTGTGTGCTCATTGTGTCTATCTCGCTTTGGCTATTGCTGTTGCTCGCTTTTTTCTTCTTCTGATTTTTCCTGATCGTTAGGCAAGTGACGATAGATATAAACGCCACAAATCAGCGTAAACAGCAGCGTCACACCGGTCAGACCAAAGACTTTGAAATTAACCCAAACGTTTTGCGGTAACCAGAAGGCAATATAGATGTTAACCAGTCCACACACCAGAAAGAACATGGCCCAGGCGAAATTCAGTTTCCCCCAGACGGGCTGCGGCAAGGTTAACTCTTTACCCAGCATTTTTTGAATCAGGGTCTGTTTCATCACAAACTGGCTAACCAGCAGAGCGGCAGCAAATAACGCATAGATGATGGTGACTTTCCACTTGATAAACAAATCGTTATGGAACACCAGCGTAAGCGAACCGAAAACGACGACCATGGCAAAGGTGACCAGCGTCATTTTCTCTATTTTACGATACATCACCCAGGTGACCACGAGTGACAGTGCCGTTGCGGCAATCAGTGCACCCGATGCGATATAGATGTCATAAAGTTTATAGGCCGCAAAAAAAACGACCAACGGTATAAAATCAAGAAGTTGCTTCATTATGTCAATCCATCACTCAACAGTGTCGTAATTATAACCCGCGAGAGTTATCTGATAGCTCATGCCATTATCCTTTATTGTGGAACACCATTCCCGAGATATTGTAATAATTTGCAGAAAATTACGATTGGGTAGATAGCGAACGGAGATTTGGCAGAACCTATGCCACCAGAGCGATGGCATAGGCAAAGAGCGGTAATTAAGCGCGCAGCAGCATATAAAGGCGGAACAGATAAATGAGCAGGATCGCGGAGATCAGATTGCCCAAGCCATTCAGAACCACGCCGAGCACGGTCGGTGAGGAAATCGGTAACTTCGATACGATCAGCAAAATAGCGATTTTAGCCAGTAGCCACATCACGATGGCAGGCGCGGTTGCACGCAAGTTACCGTAAGCCAGTTTGGTACTCACTTTAATGGCGTTGAAAATCCCGCTTTTTTCCGTGACGACAATCACGGGGGACAAACTCAGCGCAATAGCGAGCAGCACGCCAGGAATGACCAGAAGCATCATGCCAAGCTGGATGAGCAGGGTGCACAGCAGGATCAGGATAAGCAGACGCAGTAAAAAAGGTGCAGAGGCACCAATTGCTCGCAGTGCACTGGTGCGCTGTCCGTCAGAAACCAGCTGGATCAGCATCAGAACCCCGCCCGTCAGCAGCGCATTGCCCACTAACGCAGCAAAGGTGCCTGCTGCCGACATTTTCAGTAACACGGTTTGTTGTTCCGGTGTCATCTGCTGAATCATATCCATCAAGCCAGCTTCGACAGAAGATGACAGATCGCTGCTGGAACTGCTCAGAATCTGTAACTCGTCTCCAGAAGGCGATAGTGCATGATTCAGTATGACAGTAATGAATGCCGTCAACAGTGACATCATTAAGATGCTGATGAACTGGTTGCGGGTGAAATTCATTGTGTCACGGTACAACGTGTTAGCCGTGATAGGCATGCAGGCTCCTTGAAAAAGATAAATCGACAGAGAGAACTTAACTCCCAATTGTAACCTGTTAATTCGCGCTGTGGCACCCCGTCAACGATGCAATGCTGCTTTTCCCCTCACTATGAGGTCAGTGTGGCATGGCTACTCATCGTGGCGCTTATCGCCACCTGCGGCATATTCGACATCCTCACACTACTATTGATCTAGATCAATTTCATGGATTTTAATGAGTTAGCGATAAATGATTCAGTTCAATTTGGGCGTAAAATCTTTAAAAGATGTGATCTGGCTTAAAACAAGAATACCTACTTAGGGGTATATTTCGCTCGAAATTTAAACCCTATAAATGGAGTGGGTAATGAAAAAGACATCTTTCTTATTGTTGGCAGCGGCGCTCATGCCTGCATTGGCACAGGCTCATCAAGCGGGTGATTTCATTGTTCGGGCAGGTTCAGCAACCGTACGCCCTGCTGAAAGTTCGGATAACGTACTGGGTTTAGGTGAGTTTCAGGTTAGTAACAATACGCAACTGGGGCTGACTTTTAGCTACATGGTGACGGACAATATTGGGGTTGAATTACTTGCCGCCACGCCGTTCAAACATAAAGTCGGAACACCGGGAACGGGGACTATTGCGGAGGTTAAACACCTGCCGCCTTCACTGGTTGCGCAGTACTATTTTGGTGATACTCAAGATAAATTACGTCCTTACTTGGGCGTTGGTTTGAATTACACGATGTTCTTCGATGAGAAATTTAATGATACGGGGACAAGTGCGGGTCTGAGCGATCTGAGCCTGAAGAATTCCTGGGGCCTTGCTGCACAGGCTGGGTTGGATTACAACCTGGATAAAAACTGGCTACTTAATATGTCTGTATGGTGGATGGATATTGATACCGATGTGAAGTTTAAAGCCGGTAACGATCAGCAAAGCATCCATACCAAACTTGATCCCTGGGCCTTTATGTTTGGTGTAGGTTATCGCTTCTGATTGTTAATTTAGTTTGATGTGAAGAATAAATAATTTCCGGGAGAAATTTTTAACGTTGCGTTAGCAACGACCCGGAAGAGGGGCCAAGGATGGCACGCCATAAAAAAACGGCGACGTAAGTAACGTCGCCGTTTTTATAGACAGGAAATAACAAACCAATAAAGAAAACGCTATTTTTATTACAGCAATTATCTAGCTGGCGTTAGCCATTAGAAATTGTATTGTACACCAACGCGGTAGCGAGTTTGACGCTCATCCGTTGTTGTGCTGCCTTTGACGTTACCGATCTGAGCGTAAGGCGTCCAGTTTTTGTCGAATTTATAAGCCAGTTTAATGTCGTGGCTCATTTCATAATTTTCGTTATCAGCCAGATACCACTGAGCGCCTGCTTTGTTGTTCTTGTTGTATTCAAATTCGTATTCAACCACAAAGTTGGCTGGCAGTTTATAACCCAGCGTACTGGTGATGGTGTAGCCAGTGATAGCAGTAGGGTTTGTAGCAGAATTCGGGTTACCGATGTTATTGCTGTTACGCAGATAGGAGGCACGGTAACGCAGACCATAGTACAGGGAATCGGTGATGTTGGCCGTTCCTTTGATATATGGACGATAGTTATTGTTATTGGAAGTGGAAACCATGTTTAAACCACCTTCCAGCCCGAAAGTTTTATCAAATTTGTACAGGTAGCTGGCAGTGACTTCGGTACCGTTGCTGACTGATTCGTTAAACGGTTTATTTGGCGTCTTGTCGCTGCCAGATTGCGCCCATTTGGCTTCCATTGACAGGCCAAAACCGTTGTCAAAACGGTGGGACATCAGCAGGCGATCTTTATGATCGTTCTTTACCGTATCCTGCATTTCATGACGATAGTCAATCGTCACCGCCATGGAGCTTAAGCTGATTAAGGAGGTTACCACCATCGTCAATATTTTAACTTTCATTTTATTATCCCAAGTCAAAGAGAATTATTATTTAAAAACGCGCTGCTACTTTTGTTCAGCGGTTCCATTCTATTTATTATTTCTTACAGTAATGTGAACAAGATCGTTAAAAAGAGAAAATTTAAAATGATCTCAGTTATGTGATTTTCTTCGTATTTTATTCGTGGGATTTATGCGGTTTCAAAATTAAGAGGTAATTAATTTATTTTTCTGGCGTGGAATTAAATAATTATTTCAATCTGAAAACCTTTCTTACAATTATAATAAAATGGAAACTAAATAATAATTGAAGATGTTTCGCGTTAAATAAACAAGAAATAATTTGAAACATTATTCGGCGCGCGATAGGACTTGTGTGAAGCACAAATCGCGCGCCTAAAAAGTGTTATGAACGCGTAGCAGCTTTCATTTCACTCACAAAGGCGTGTAACTCGGACAGCATAACGTCAGGCTGGTTCAGATTTTTTTCGATAATCCGTACGATCGCGGAGCCAGAAATGGCACCCGCTGCGCCTGAGGCTAACGTTTCCTGTACTTGAGCGGGATCGGAAATGCCAAATCCTTGTAACGGCGGGGCAGCATGATACGTGTTCAGTTTGGCAACCAGATGATTCAGCGGCAGTTGCGCGCGCTTTTCTGCCCCGGTCACGCCTGCACGTGACACCAAATAGGTATAGCCACGACCATAAGAGGCGATTTCGCGCAGCAGTTCATCGTCAGCATTAGGCGGACAGATAAAAATGGGGGCGATACCGTGCCGCAGGGCAGCCGCACGGAAAGGCGCAGATTCCACCACCGGAACATCCGCCACCAAAACCGAATCGACGCCAACCTGCGCGCAACGCTGATAAAATTCATCAATACCGTTGCTGAAAACCAGGTTGGCATACATCAGCAGGCCAATCGGGATTTCCGGGTATTTCTGGCGTATGGTCGCCAGCATTTCGAAGCATTGGTCCGGCGTGACGCCTGCGGCAAACGCGCGCAGATTGGCATCCTGAATGGTCGGGCCATCCGCCAACGGGTCAGAGAAGGGCACGCCCAGCTCCAACGCATCGGCACCGGCGGCAATCAGCGTGTCGATAATTTTCAGGGACTGCTCGGGAGAGGGATCGCCCAGCGTAACAAATGGAACGAACGCGCCTTCCTTTTTCTCTGACAGGCGGTTAAATAACTGTTGATAGCGTTCCATTAGATTTCTCCCCGATCTTTCAAAATATCGTGCACGGTAAAGATGTCTTTATCACCACGGCCGGACAGGTTGACCACCAGCAGTTGCTCCTTCTCTGGCTCCGCTTTGATCATCTTCAAGGCGTGTGCCAGCGCGTGGGAGGATTCCAGCGCGGGAATAATCCCTTCACCGCGGCAGAGTGCTTTGAAAGCATCCAACGCTTCATCATCGGTAATCGAGACATAGTCGGCACGGCCAATGCTGTTCAGATGGGCGTGCTGCGGCCCTACGGACGGGAAATCCAGCCCGGCAGAAATCGAGTAAGATTCTTCAATTTGCCCGTCGGACGTTTGCATCATCGGAGATTTCATGCCGAAATAAATACCAACGCGGCCGTGTTTTAACGGCGCGCCATGCTGTCCGCTTTCAATGCCCAAGCCGCCAGGTTCAACGCCGATCAGACGGACGGTAGTATCATCGATGAAATCAGCGAACATCCCAATCGCGTTAGAGCCACCGCCAACACAGGCCAGTACCGCATCCGGCAAGCGACCTTCTTTTTCCAGAATCTGCGCTTTGGTTTCCTCACCAATCATGCGTTGAAACTCACGCACGATAGTCGGATAAGGATGCGGGCCAGCCGCTGTTCCCAGCAGATAGTGTGCCGTTTCATAGCTGCCGGACCAGTCACGTAGCGCTTCGTTGCAGGCATCTTTCAGCGTGGAAGAACCGCTGTGAACCGGAATCACTTCTGCACCCATCAAACGCATACGGAAAACGTTCGGCGACTGGCGCTCAACGTCTTTTGCTCCCATATAAACGCGGCATTTCAGGCCAAGCAGGGCGCAAGCCAGCGCCGTCGCGACGCCATGTTGGCCCGCACCGGTTTCGGCGATGATTTCACTTTTACCCATACGCTTAGCCAGCAGAGCTTGTCCGAGTACCTGATTGGTTTTGTGCGCACCGCCGTGCAGCAGATCTTCGCGTTTCAGGTACAGCTTGGTTTTTGTCCCGGCAGTCAGGTTTTGACACAAGGTTAACGCGGTCGGACGACCCGCGTAGTTTTTCAGCAGATCGGTAAATTCGGCCTGAAATTCAGGATCTTTTTGTGCGCTGACGAAAGCCTCTTCCAGCTGGCGTAACGCCGGGATGAGGATCTGCGGAACAAATTGTCCGCCGAATTCACCGAAGTAAGGGTTGAGTAATGTCATAATTTTCCCGTCTGTTTTAGTGTTGCGGCTGACGTAATGTCGCAAAAACCGCAGCAATTTTATGTGAGTCTTTTTTTCCCGGTTCGCTTTCTACCCCGGAATTGAAATCCAGTCCTGCGCAACCTTGCTGTGCCGCCAGAGCGCAGTTATCGCTATTCAGGCCGCCGGCTAACAGCACGTTATTCAATGACTGATTCGCCAGCAGCGACCAGTTGAAGGTTTTACCGCTGCCGCCCTGACCGTTGTCAAACACGTAGCGATCGACGTGGGTGAGATTGCGTTCTGGCAGGGTATCCGTGATGCTTAGCGCTTTCCAAATCTGGCAGGCCGCTGGTAATTGCTGGCGTAGCTTGTCGATGATCTGTTGATCTTCATCGCCGTGTAACTGAACGGCTGCTAATCCCAACTGCGTTGTGATCGCAACGATGTGTTCAACGGGCGCATTGCGAAAAACACCGACATAGCGCAGTGGGGCTCCTGTCATCACCTCGGCGGCTTGTTTGGCGTCAACATAGCGTGGAGAACTGGCGACGAAGATTAAACCGCCGTAGAGCGCACCCGCTTGATAGGCGGCCTGTGCATCCGTTGCGCGCGTCAGGCCGCAGACCTTGTTTTCTCCCAAAATAACGCGACGTACTGCGCCGTTCAGATCCGGCTCAGACATCAGTGAACTGCCGATCAGGAAGCCCTGAGCAAAGGCGCTGAGTTCACGAATCTGTGCCTGGCAGTTGATACCGGATTCGCTGATCACGGTGACGCCAGCAGGCAGACGCGGTGCGAGCGTTCGGGTTCGGTTGAGGTCAATGGAGAGATCGCGCAGGTCGCGGTTGTTGATCCCAACGACGCGTGCTTCGAGCTGAATGGCTCGCAGCAGCTCTTCTTCATTACTGACTTCTGTCAACACGCCCAGCTTCAGACTATGCGCGACTTCAGCCAGTTGCTGATATTGCTCGTCGTCCAGCACGGATAGCATCAGCAGAATGGCATCGGCCTGATAGTAGCGTGCCAGATAGATCTGGTAAGGCGAAATAATAAAGTCTTTGCACAACACTGGCTGATGGACTGCCGCGCTAACCTGCGGCAGGAAGGCAAAATCGCCCTGAAAATATTGTTCGTCAGTCAAAACGGAAATAGCAGACGCGTAATCTTTATAGACCTGAGCTATCGCTACCGGGTCGAAATCATCGCGAATCAATCCCTTCGACGGTGACGCCTTTTTGCATTCAAGAATAAAGGCGGGCTTGTCCTGTTTCAGCGCCTGATAAAAATCACGCTGGCTGGGAACGATCTCATGCTGAAAAGAGGCCAGCGGCTGTGCTTTTTCTCGTTCCGCAACCCAGAGCGCTTTATCACGCACAATTTTATGTAATACGGTTTCCTGCATGGTTCCATTATCCTCTGGCGGACAGGGCGATAACGCGCTGATAAGCCTGTCCACTATGAATGACTTCAAGCGCCTGTTGCGCATTCTGGCGCAGATCTTCTTGTCCGAATAACCTCAGGAGCAGCGCAACGTTGGCGGCAACCGCGGCGGCGTGCGCACGTTCACCTTTACCTTGTAGCAGTGACGCGAGAATGTCACGATTTTCTTCTGGCGTACCGCCTTGTAATGCCGATAGCGGATACGCATCCAGCCCGAAATCGCGGTGCGTCAGTTCGTAGGTTGCGATCTCGCCATGGTTCAACTCGGCAACCTGCGTTGGCGCATGAATCGCGACTTCATCCATTCCGCCACCGTGTACAACGGCGGCACGCTGGTAGCCCAGTACCTTCAGCGTTTCGGCGATAGGACGAACCAATTCGGGGCTATATACGCCAATCAGCGCCAGCGGTGGACGAGCGGGGTTAACCAACGGCCCCAGCACGTTGAAGACGGTGCGCGTTTTGAGCTGCTGGCGTACCGGCATGGCATGACGGAAGCCCAGGTGATATTGCGGAGCAAACAGGAAACACACACCCAGGTCGTCCAGCGCCTGACGGGAATCCTGCGCGCTCATATCCAGCTTAATGCCGAAAGCGGAGAGTAAGTCAGAGGAACCGGAACGGCTGGATACGCTGCGGTTGCCGTGCTTGGCGATTTTCAGACCACAACTGGCGGCAACGAAGGCACTGGCCGTTGAAATGTTGATGCTGTTGGTGCCGTCACCGCCTGTGCCGACGATATCGGCAAATAAATAGTCAGGGCGCGGGAACGGCTGCGCATCGGCCAGCAGAGCCGTGGCAGCACCGGCGATCTCATCGGGATGTTCGCCGCGCACTTTCATGCTAATCAACGCCGCTGCCAGCTGGCTGGCTTCCAGTTCACCACGAATAATGGCACCAAACAGCGCCTGACTTTCCTGACGGCTGATAGGATTCGCGCCGTATAATTTTTCCAGTATGTGTTGCATGGTAATGACATCCTGAGCAGTAGACGGTTCCCGGGTCTTAGGAGACTGTTGTGTAGAAGACAGTTGCATAATCGTATCCCTCGTTAAGCCAGCGCCCAATCCAGCGTTTGTTCCAGCAGTCGAGCGCCGTGCGTGGTCAGGATCGACTCAGGATGGAATTGAAAACCGCAGACGCGATCGGCATCGTTCCGCACGGCCATGACCATCGTGTTGAAGTGTGCGTTGACGGTCAGCGTCGACGGAATATTGCTGCCGACCAGCGAATGGTAGCGAGCGACGGGCAATGGATGCGGTAAACCGCTAAACATGCCGCTGGCATCGTGGTCGATGGCAGACGCTTTGCCGTGCAGGATTTCACCCGCCTGACCAACATGGCCGCCATAGGCTTCCACGATGGCCTGATGACCGAGGCAAATGCCGATAATCGGTAACTGACCGCGCAGACGCTGCAGCAGTTCCGGCATACAGCCCGCCTCGGCTGGCGTGCCGGGGCCGGGGGAGAGCATCAGGATCGGTTTTTCCATTTGCTGTAACCGCGCGATGATGACGTCGGCAGGCAGATGGTTACGGTAAATCACGACCTGATGACCGCTGGCACGCAGCTGATCCACCAGGTTGTAGGTGAATGAATCGATGTTATCGAGCAGCAGGATATCGGCCATCAGAAAATCTCCTTTGCATGGTGCGCGCTGGCAATGGCTCGCAGTACGGCCCGGGCTTTATTGCGTGTTTCGTCGGCTTCGGCCTGAGGGTTAGAATCCAGCACCACGCCCGCACCGGCCTGAACGGTGGCAATACCGTCTTCGACATAGGCGGAACGGATAACGATGCAGGTGTCCAGATCGCCGTGAGCGGTGAAGTAGCCCACCGCGCCGCCGTAGCTGCCGCGTCGGGTTTTCTCACTTTCGGCAATCAGCTGCATGGCCCGGACTTTCGGCGCACCGCTCAGCGTGCCCATATTCATGCAGGCGCGGTAGGCGTGCAGTACATCTAAATCTTCACGCAATGTACCCACTACGCGGGAGACCAGATGCATGACAAAGGAATAGCGGTCAACTTTGGTCAAGTCAGCAACGTAACGGCTACCCGGCTGACAGATGCGCGCCAGATCGTTACGCGCTAAATCTACCAGCATCAAATGCTCAGCCAGCTCTTTATGGTCAGTACGCATTTCCAACTCAATACGACTATCGAGATCGCGATCCAGCGTGCCATCGGCACGGCGACCGCGCGGGCGAGTACCGGCAATGGGATAGATTTCGATTTGGCGGCTGTCGGCATCGTATTTCAGCGAGCTTTCCGGCGAGGCACCGAACAACGTGAAGTCCTGATCCTGCATGTAAAACATGTAAGGACTGGGATTGTTATCCTTCAGCGTTTGGTAGGCGGCCAGCGGTGAAGGACACGGCAGAGAGAAACGACGTGACGGCACGACCTGGAAAATTTCACCGATGCGAATAGCTTCCTGCATCTGGCTGACGACTTCCCCGAAGGCCTCATCGCTCTGGTTGCAGCTCAGCGTCATGTCTTCGATGGACTGACGCGGCAGCGAAGGCGCTGGCTGGGTGAGCTGAAGCTGTAGCTGTTCCAGACGCTGTTGCAGACGCTGCTTTTCGCTATGGTTCGGTGTAAACAGGCTGGCTTGCAGAGCGGTTACACGTTTTTGGTGGTCAAGCACCAGCAGCGTTTCTGCCAGATAGAAGCAAAAATCCGGGCAACGCTGCTGCTGGCTCAGCGCGGGTAATTCTTCAAACCCTGCGACCAAATCGTAGGCGAAGAGGCCGCCGAGAAACATGGCTTCACGCTCATCTGTCGGGCAGGCGACCAGCGTCAGAATCTGACGTAAGGCATCAAACACGGACAGCGAACGCAGGCGAGCATCTTCGTCCTGCATGGCGTCTGCCAGTGGGAACGTGAGTTCACGGCCGTTCGGACGCGGTTGGTTGATAATCTCTACTGGCAGCGCGGCATCCAGAAGCGGCAGGAGGCTGGCGCCGTTTGCCGTCAGTGCCTGAATGGAAACGTGCTGACCCAGTGCGGTGATGCGCAGTGCGCTATCTACGATCAACAGGCTTTTCAGGTTTTCCTTGCTGTCGATTTCAGCCGACTCTAACAACAGCGTTGCCGGTCTGGCACCGCAGAGCTGATGGAAGATAGCGCTGGGGTCGTTACGGTAAACGGCCTCAATACGCAGCAGTTCCAGTTTAGGTTGTGTTGTTTGCATTCTTGCTACCCGTTTAATGTTGTGCCCATCAAATAAAAAGCCCGCTTGGTTAAGCGGGCCTGGGAATATCTGCATGTGTGATAACAGCGATGCGTGATTAGTCCACCCGCGAGAGGGAAGAGCGCCACCAACCATGCTTCATCATTTTCTGCGTTGCCATTATCATCATCTCACTGTTTGTATACTGATTACCGTCTGCGCACTGCGCTTGTGTACTAGTTAACTGGTTCGGCGATAAAATGTCAACACCTTCAATAGGATTATTTTATTACTCAGGGAAACGGCGGGCATTACCATTTACGCCCTATTGATGGCATCATGCGCTCTTCGCATTATTCTTGTTAATGGATAGGCTTGTGCCAGAAGATTCTCAACCGATATCGTCGTTCCCACTTTATGATTTGCATAGCCATACCACGGCATCTGATGGCCTTTTAACGCCGACGGCGCTGGTCAGTCGCGCGGTAGACATGCGGGTGAGCGTGCTGGCGATTACCGATCACGACACGACGGCTGGGCTTGACGAAGCGCAGGATGCGATTGCACAACAGGATCTGCCGCTGAGATTGATTCCCGGCGTGGAGATCTCCACGCTGTGGGAAAACCATGAGATCCATATTGTTGGGCTGGGGATGGATAGTGCACACCCAGCGTTGACGAGGCTGTTGCAACAGCAGGCGGCGTGTCGGCAGAGCCGGGCGGAGCAGATCGCGGCTCGTCTGGAAAAAAACCGCATTCCTGATGCGCTGGCTGGCGCACAGCGTCTTGCGACGGGCGGACAGATTACACGCGCGCATTTTGCACGTTATCTGATGGAACTGGGTATCGCGGCGAATATGAATCAGGTGTTCAAAAAATATCTGGCAAAAGGCAAAATCGGCTATGTGCCACCGCAGTGGTGCACTATCCCTCAAGCGGTCGAGGCGATTCATCAATCCGGCGGTGTATCGGTGTTGGCGCATCCGGGGCGCTACGATTTGACGGCCAAATGGCTGAAGCGTCTGTTAGTTACCTTCGCAGAAAGCGGCGGGATTGCGATGGAAGTGGCGCAATGCCAACAGGCACCGGATGAACGGATGCAGTTGGGACGCTATGCGCGTGACTACAACCTGATGGCGTCGCAAGGATCGGATTTTCACCTGCCGTGTGCCTGGATTGAGCTGGGCCGCAAATTGTGGCTACCTGCCGATGTCGAACCCGTTTGGCACCATCCACTATTGGTGGAAGCTGGCAGCGCATAGCCTCGTTGATGCAATGGATCTCTTTTTGAAATAACAAATTCATGGAATAACAATCTTTTACCGCCAACACGTTCTATAATAATCCTATTGCACGATGACGCGGGTTGAAATGCACAACGCCGCGCAATGTCAGACGTATGAGGTAGGGTCATGAGCCAGTTTTTCTATATTCACCCGCAAAATCCGCAGCCGCGATTGATCAATCAGTCAGTGGAGTTTTTGCATAAAGGTGGGGTGATTGTTTATCCAACGGATTCCGGTTACGCGTTGGGCTGTATGTTGGGCGAAAAGAACGCGCTGGAACGCATCTGCCGGATTCGCGATCTGGGGAGCGATCATAACTTCACGCTAATGTGTCGCGATCTGTCCGAACTGTCGACGTATGCCCATGTTGATAACTCGGCTTTTCGGTTGATAAAAAATAACACACCCGGTAATTACACGTTTATTCTGAAAGCGACGAAAGAGGTTCCTCGCCGCTTAATGAATGAAAAGCGTAAAACCATTGGCCTGCGCGTGCCGTCCAATCCTATCGCACTGGAGCTGCTGGCTGCGCTGAATGAACCGTTGATGTCGACGACGCTGATGCTGCCGGGAAATGATTTCGCCGAATCCGATCCAGAAGAAATTCAGGACAGATTGGGAAAACAGGTGGATTTGATTATTCATGGCGGTTCGCTGGGCCAGCAGCCGACGACGGTTATCGACTTGACCGAGTCCGCGCCACGCGTCGCGCGTGAAGGCACCGGTGATGTCACTCCGTTCTTATAAGTGCAGCGAAGAGCGGTAACAATGGGAATACAAATGGCGCGAAGATCGGTATAATCGCGCCAGTTTTTGATACGACGAACAATTTTTACGTAACCTGCTGAATTTTATAAGCAGTTATGACTCCCCCCGACGCCTGGGAAGGCGACACTAGAGGTTGCTCAATGAGCGAAAAGTTACAAAAAGTTCTGGCGCGTGCCGGACATGGCTCACGCCGCGAAATTGAAGGTATCATTCAGGCTGGACGCGTCAGCGTTGACGGTAAGATTGCCACTCTGGGCGATCGCGTTGAAGTGACGAAAGCCACCAAAATCCGTATCGATGGTCATGTGGTTACCGTTAAGGAAACCGAAGAGTCCGTGTGCCGCGTACTGATGTACTACAAACCGGAAGGTGAGTTGTGCACCCGTAACGATCCTGATGGCCGCCCGACAGTATTTGACCGTCTACCAAAAATTCAGGGTTCTCGCTGGGTTGCTGTAGGGCGTCTGGACGTGAACACCTCAGGCCTGCTGCTGTTCACGACCGACGGTGAGTTAGCCAACCGCCTGATGCACCCCAGCCGTGAGGTTGAGCGTGAATACGCCGTGCGTGTTTTCGGTGAAGTTGACGACGAAAAGATCAAACAGCTGAGCAAAGGCGTACAGCTGGATGACGGCCCGGCATCATTCCGCACTATCCGCTATCAGGGCGGTGAAGGTTTGAACCAGTGGTATAACGTGACGCTGACTGAAGGGCGCAACCGTGAAGTTCGCCGTCTGTGGGAAGCGGTTGGCGTGCAGGTTAGTCGCCTGATTCGCGTGCGCTACGGCGACATTACGCTGCCGAAAGGTATTCCTCGCGGTGGCTGGACAGAAATGCCACTGGAGCAGCTGAACTATCTGCGTGAATTAGTGCAGCTTCCGGCAGAAACGGTATCGAAACTGCCGGTTGAGCGCGAACGCCGCCGAGTGAAGGCGAACCAGATCCGCCGTGCGGTAAAACGTCACAGCCAGATCAACACTGCTCCGGCGCGCCGTACCTCGCCAAAACCCAAGCGCAACGGGTAATATCGTTATCCCTACGCTTCACGGGCAGCTTTCGCTGCCCGCAATAGGTTGTTGACAAACCTATTTGTCGAACGAAAACGGGCGTAACGGAATAGAAGAGTAAAGCGTTTGCGCCAGGGATGGCGCAATCCGAGCTTACAATGGAGGTACTTGCAGCGTCTTTACGATCTATCCGTTACTCCCGCGCACCAGCCTTTGTCAGCAATAAGGCTAACGGCTACCAGTCAATGCCTTGTTGAGCCTGAATTCCGCTATCAAACGCATGTTTTACCGGGCGCATTTCCGTCACGGTATCGGCCATTTCCAGTAAGTCACGATGGCAACCGCGGCCGGTAATAATGACCGTCTGTCCGGCAGGGCGCTGCTTTAGTGCAGTGACAATGTCACTTAAATCTAAATAATCATAGCTAATCATATACGTCAGTTCGTCCAACACAACGAGGTCGAGCTGTGGATCGGCCAGCATGCGTTTGCCATGCTGCCAGACGAGCTGTGCCGCTTCGGTATCCGTCTGACGATTCTGCGTATCCCAGGTAAAGCCCGTCGCCATGACCTGAAATTCCACGCCGTGCTGTTGTAGCAAATTCTTCTCACCGTTAGGCCATTCACCTTTAATAAACTGGATCACGCCCGCCCGCAATCCGTGGCCTATCGCTCGTGTGACGGTGCCAAAGGCCGCCGTGGTTTTTCCTTTCCCGTTACCGGTGAAGACGATCAGGATACCGCGTGTTTCATTCGCGGCGGCAATGCGGGCGTCGACCTTTTCTTTCAGGCGCTGTTGGCGTTGCCGGTGGCGTTCATCGCTCATCGTGCGTGCTCTTTCTATTATTCGGCTGGACCGGCTTTTCTGCCCGGCTGTGCATCAAAACTCATCCCCGTCTTACGGCGGCTGTCATCGCCCATCAGGTAGAGATACAGCGGCATAATATCTGCTGGCGTTTTCAGTCTCATTGGATCTTCGTTGGGGAAGGCTGATGCACGCATTCCTGTACGCGTCCCGCCAGGATTGATGCAGTTCACGCGCAGATTGTGTGAACGATACTCTTCTGCCAGCACTTGCATCAGGCCTTCTGTCGCAAATTTGGATACGGAATAGGCTCCCCAGCCGGCACGACCTTCGCGGCCCACGCTGGAACTGGTGAAAACCAGAGAAGCGCAAGGTGATTTCAATAACAGAGGCAACAGCGCCTGTGTCAGCATAAAGGTCGCGTTGACGTTGACCTGCATAACCTGATGCCAGACCTCAGGTGTTTGCTGTTTGATAGGGGTGATTTCCCCGAGCAATCCGGCGTTGTGGAGAACCCCATCCAAGTGCGGCACAACCTGTGCCAGTTCGTCAGCCAATTGGAAGCACTGCGCGGAGGATAAGGCCAGCATATCGCAGACAACCACGTGCGCTGGCGTACCGTGTTCTTGCTCGATCTGCTGTTTAACCGACTGAAGTTTACTTTCTGTCCGCCCTAATAAGATGATGTGCGCGCCGTAGCGAGCGTAGGTCAGCGCGGCTTCCCGGCCAATGCCGTCGCCAGCACCGGTAACCAGAATGATGCGGTTTTGCAGTAAATCGATTTTAGGCTGGTAATGCACAATGAATTCCTCTTGCCGTGGCGCAAAACAGCCACGCTTCAGATATATAGACCTGCCATCGCGTGTCGGCACGACGAGATGCGTCGTGCCGCTCGGAACGTCAGTTAACGGCGCATCCGGGCAGGATGAATGGGGGTGTTATGCCTCAAATGTCGACTGTTTTCAATGAGACTGCCTCTATTTATCCCTGTGCTGTTGTAAAAAGCAGCAACAGGCGTAAAAACCGCAGGAATAACATCGCCATATTGCGTGCCATCAGTTAGGTTATAGGAAGGGAATGGCGCACGACGTCAACGCCATGGTTGGTGAGTAAACCAACATTAATTAATACGCAGTCAATGAGGACGGTGTTTGTGGAATTACTTTCTCTGTACGGTTTATTCCTGGCTAAGGTACTCACCATCGTGGTGGCGATTGGTGCGTTAGTCGTTCTGGCATTCGGGATGACGCAGCGTAAGCGCCCGCATAAAGGTGAGTTGCAGGTCACGAATCTGGGTGAACAATATCAGGAAATGCAGCGTGAAATGCAGACCGCCTGTATGAGTGACACCGAGCGTAAGCTGTTATCTAAGCAAGAAAAGAAGAAAGAAAAAGAAACCGCGAAGCAAGATAAACAGCGTGCCAAACGTGGCGAAGAGAAGAGTGTTAAACCGTGTCTGTACGTGCTCGATTTCAACGGCAGTATGGATGCGGGCGAAGTCAGTTCGCTGCGTGAAGAGATCTCCGCCGTGCTCGCCGTGGCGAAACCGAAAGATGAGGTATTGCTGCGTCTGGAAAGTCCAGGCGGTGTGGTGCACGGTTATGGTTTGGCGGCCTCGCAATTGCAGCGTTTACGCCAGGGCGGCGTACGTTTGACGGTCTCCGTGGATAAAGTGGCTGCCAGCGGCGGGTATATGATGGCCTGCGTGGCTGACCGCATCGTAGCGGCACCGTTTGCGATTGTAGGGTCTATTGGCGTTGTGGCACAAATCCCCAACTTCCACCGTTTGCTGAAAAACAAAGACATTGATGTTGAGCTGCACACGGCGGGCGAATTCAAGCGTACGCTGACGCTGTTTGGTGAGAACACAGAGCAGGGGCGTGAGAAATTCCGTGAAGATCTGAATGTCACGCACACGCTGTTTAAGGATTTTGTACAGCAGATGCGTCCTTCGCTGGATATTGATTCGGTGGCGACGGGAGAGCATTGGTTCGGCACTCAGGCGAAAGATCTGGGGTTGATTGACGCTATCGGTACCAGTGACGACCTGCTGATTGCTGAAATGGCTAGCCATGAAGTGTTAAGCGTTCGCTATACGCGGCGTAAACGCCTGCTGGATCGTCTGACGGGCAGCGCTGGCGATACCGCAGAACGACTGATGTTGCGCTGGTGGCAACGTGGTTCAAAGCCTCTACTGTAATTAATAAAATAGTAAGCCGTACACAATCAAATGCCCGCGAATTTGCGGGCATTTGCATTTAATCGATCAAGTCGTATTTTTCGGATAAAACATGCGCAAGATGCTTGAACATGTTAAATACCGCGGTGCTTTTTAAGGTCGGTATTCCGTTCTCATCGAGAAAAAACTCACCGCGAAAAACCAGCACGCCGTTTTTTTGTTCTACGCTATCAGCGACCATACCATGCAAATAATCATCGTGATGCTTAATGATGTCATTGGCTTCAATTAATAAGCTCTGGCGGTCAATAGGATGCTTCTCTTCGTTTACCTGATGTTCAGGTGACATGATTGTTACTCCTGTACTCACCCTTGAAAAAAGGGGGCGTTGCACTATATCAACAAGGCTATTTCTAAAATCAACACGGCGCTTTCAACACGCAATGCGGTTATTTCAAAAGTCGCATCAATAGGAAGGGTACTGCGATACGGTTTCAGCGTAAAGCGTAGATTATGACGCAAATGGACTACATTTTAGGCGCTTACCTGCCGATATTCAGTATGGCGGGAAGCGGATAAAACAGGTTTCCCATGCTAATTAGGTTGCGTGGCAATATTTATCAGGTAGAGTGTGGGATTTTGCGCAGTCAGTAGAATCCGCTCTGAATGCCCCGAAAAATATCTGATTTTCAGAAGAATTCAGCAGGTAATAGTACATATGGGTAAAGCTCTCGTTATCGTCGAGTCCCCGGCAAAAGCCAAAACGATCAATAAGTATTTAGGCAATGACTACGTGGTGAAATCCAGCGTCGGTCATGTGCGCGATCTGCCGACGAGTGGCTCAGTCAGTAAAAAGAGCGCGGACTCAACGACTAAAGATAAAACGAAAAAGAAAGTCAAAAAGGATGAGAAATCCGCGCTAGTTAATCGTATGGGCGTCGACCCTTATCATGGCTGGAAAGCCAACTACGAAATACTGCCGGGTAAGGAGAAGGTTGTCTCCGAATTAAAAACGCTGGCGGAAAATGCCGACCACATCTATCTCGCAACCGACCTTGACCGCGAAGGGGAAGCCATTGCCTGGCACCTGCGGGAAATCATTGGTGGTGACGATCAACGCTTCAGTCGCGTGGTGTTTAACGAAATCACGAAAAATGCCATTAAACAGGCGTTTGAAAAACCCGATACGTTGAATATTGACCGCGTGAATGCCCAGCAGGCGCGTCGGTTTATGGATCGCGTGGTGGGTTACATGGTTTCCCCGCTGCTGTGGAAAAAAATTGCCCGTGGCCTGTCCGCTGGGCGCGTACAGTCGGTTGCCGTGCGTCTGATTGTCGATCGTGAGCGCGAAATCAAAGCGTTCGTGCCGGAAGAATATTGGGAACTGCACGCTGATTTGCTGGCAGGAAGTGATATTCAACTGCAAATGCAGGTGACGCACCACAACGGCAAGCCGTTTAAACCGGTTAATAAAGAGCAAACGCATGCGGCGGTCAGCCTACTTGAGCACGCGCGTTATGTGGTTGCCGATCGTGAAGACAAGCCGACCAGCAGCAAACCGGGCGCACCGTTCATCACCTCCACGCTGCAACAGGCCGCCAGTACGCGTCTTGGCTTTGGCGTGAAAAAGACCATGATGATGGCGCAGCGTCTGTACGAAGCGGGCTACATTACCTACATGCGTACCGACTCAACGAACCTCAGTCAGGATGCCTTGACGATGGTGCGTGGCTATATTGGCGAAGAGTTCGGCAAGCGCTATCTGCCGGAGTCAGCGAACCTTTACAGCAGCAAAGAAAACTCGCAGGAAGCGCACGAAGCGATTCGTCCTTCCGATGTTGGCGTGCTGGCTGACAACCTGAAAGATATGGAAGCCGATGCGCAGAAGCTGTATCAGCTGATCTGGCGTCAGTTCGTCGCCTGCCAAATGACGCCTGCGCAATACGATTCTACCACGCTCATCGTGGAAGCTGCTGATTATCAACTGCGTGCCAAAGGCCGTACGTTGCGTTTCGATGGCTGGACGAAAGTCATGCCTGCGCTGCGTAAAAATGATGAAGATCGCACGTTGCCGACCGTGGCAGTGGGTGAACCTCTGTCGCTGCAGAAGCTGCTGCCAGGGCAACACTTCACTAAACCACCGGCTCGTTACAGCGATGCTTCTCTGGTTAAAGAGCTGGAAAAACGTGGGATTGGCCGTCCGTCTACCTATGCTTCTATTATTTCCACCATTCAGGATCGCGGCTACGTTCGAGTGGAAAACCGCCGTTTCTATGCTGAGAAAATGGGTGAAATCGTTACCGATCGACTGGAAGAAAACTTCCGCGAACTGATGAATTACGATTTCACCGCACGGATGGAAAGCCGCCTCGATCAGGTCGCCAATAATCAGGCGGAATGGAAAGCGGTACTGGATGAATTCTTCAACGAATTTAGTCAGCAGTTGGAAAAAGCAGAGCAGGATCCTGAAGAAGGCGGTATGCGCCCCAATGCGATGGTGTTAACCAGCATTGATTGCCCGACCTGCTCTCGTCAAATGGGTATTCGTACTGCCAGTACCGGGGTGTTCCTGGGCTGCTCCGGCTATGCACTGCCACCGAAAGAGCGCTGTAAGACCACGATCAACCTGATACCGGAAACTGAAGTACTGAACGTGTTGGAAGGCGACGATGCCGAAACCAACGCGTTGCGTGCCCGCCGTCGCTGCGAAAAATGTGGTACGGCGATGGACAGCTACCTGATCGATAATCAGCGCAAGCTGCACGTTTGTGGGAATAACCCAGCCTGCGACGGGTATGAGATCGAAGCCGGTGAGTTCCGCATCAAGGGCTATGATGGCCCGATTGTTGAGTGCGAGAAATGTGGCTCCGAAATGCACCTCAAAATGGGACGCTTCGGTAAATACATGGCGTGCACCAGCGAGACCTGTAGTAACACGCGTAAGATCCTGCGTAATGGCGATGTTGCGCCACCGAAAGAAGATCCGGTGCCGTTGCCTGAGCTGCCTTGCGAGAAGTCTGATGCCTATTTCGTCTTGCGTGATGGCGCAGCAGGGGTCTTCCTTGCGGCTAATACGTTCCCGAAATCTCGCGAAACGCGGGCACCGTTGGTAGAAGAACTGGTGCGATTCAAAGATCGTTTACCGGAAAAACTGCGCTATCTGGCGGAAGCACCAGTGGTCGATAAAGACGGCAACAAAACGCAGGTGCGTTTCAGCCGTAAGACCAAACAGCAATATGTCTCGTCAGAGAAAGACGGCAAGGCAACAGGCTGGTCAGCGTTTTACATCGATGGAAAATGGGTTGAAGGGAAGAAGTAACCTCTTTCAGTTACCCTGCGCATAACTGAGTTATGTGTAAAACATCGCTAAATCAAGCCAGCCGTAAGGCTGGCTTTTTTGATCGCAGAAAATAGCTCGATAAAACAGGTGTATGAAGATTGTCCTGCGGTAGCATGAAGATTGTTGATCCGTGATAGAGAATGATGCGGTTTACCTCTGTGATAATCGCATTCACTGCGTTCTTTATTGCTGCACCATGCAGAAATGGTTATATAAAAATAGTTTTTATGATTAAATGACATTAATTGATGGAAATATGCGCCAGATGGTTAAGGTGCAATCAAAATCAATAAAACGGAACGTCGTCAGAACGTTGTGAGATGCCACGCGCACACTTCAATTGGGAATGGGATAAATTATGAAACTACAACAGCTTCGTTATATTGTTGAAGTTGTTAATCACAACCTGAATGTGTCTTCTACCGCAGAAGGGTTGTACACCTCCCAGCCGGGGATCAGTAAACAGGTCCGCATGCTGGAGGATGAGTTGGGCATTCAGATTTTTGCCCGTAGTGGAAAACACCTGACACAGGTGACACCAGCCGGACAGGAAGTCATCCGTATCGCGCGTGAAGTGTTGTCGAAAGTCGATGCCATCAAAGCGGTTGCCGGAGAGCACACCTATCCCGATAAAGGGTCGTTGTATGTCGCGACCACGCACACGCAGGCGCGCTACGCGCTGCCAAGCGTCATTAAAGGTTTCATCGATCGCTATCCTCGCGTGTCGCTGCACATGCATCAGGGCTCACCGACGCAGATTGCCGAAGCCGTTGCGAAAGGCTCTGCGGATTTTGCTATTGCGACCGAAGCGCTGCATTTGTACGACGATCTGATCATGCTGCCGTGCTACCACTGGAATCGCGCGGTGGTGGTAAAACCCGATCACCCGCTGGCGTCTAAGACCGATATCACCATCGAAGAACTGGCTGCTTATCCTATCGTCACCTATACCTTTGGTTTTACCGGACGCTCCGAGCTGGATACCGCGTTTAACCGCGCGGGCCTCACGCCGCGCATCGTCTTTACCGCAACGGATGCCGATGTGATTAAGACCTACGTGCGTTTAGGATTGGGTGTCGGGGTTATTGCGAATATGGCGGTCGATCCGCAGACGGAAACCGATCTGGTGACCATCAACGCGAACAGCATCTTCAGCTACAGCACGACGAAAATTGGTTTCCGCCGCAGCACGTTCCTACGCAGTTACATGTACGACTTCATCCAGCGCTTTGCCCCACATTTAACGCGTGATGTCGTCGATTCTGCCGTTGCGCTGCGTTCGAATGATGAAATTGAAGCGATGTTCAAAGATGTGACGCTGCCCGTGAAGTAAATGTCATTCAGGACGGATCAACCAACGTAAAAAAGCCAGACAGTGTCTGGCTTTTTATCATCTGGTTATCACCTAACGCTTCACCAGTAACACGTCATACCGTCATTGGCGTGGCGTGTTCTGGCGGATTATCAGGCAGAGGCTGTCGTCGTGACGGCGTCTGCAGGGGCGTCGGTGACATCCTGCGTCATACGCGTCAGTTTCGGCGCAGTCAGCAGCATCAGAACGGCGATGATGCCGGTGACGATACCAATCTGCATGAAGACATTGCTATAAATCTCAAGAGACGCGTGAGGGTCTACGACGTTCTCAGGCACGGCCATCATATTAGCAACGTAGCCTGCGATAATGGCGGCACCGGCTGACGTCAGGAACCAGGCACCCATAATGAAGCCCATCAGGCGCTGTGGTACCAGTTGAGCGACCATCGCCAGACCCAGACCGGAAATCATCAACTCTCCGATACTTTGCAAGCCATAGCAGAGGATCAGCCAGTTGACGGACACAATACCTTGTTCGTTTGCCATGCTGGCACCCCACGGCAGCACCAGGAACGCGCCAGAGCACAGCACCATACCAACCGCAAACTTGTGCGCCATCGGCAACTGGTCGCCCATTTTGTTGTAAACCGCAGCCAGAATCGGGCTGGCAACCATAATCCAGAACGGGTTGAGCGCCTGATACTGCTCTGGCTCAAAGGTAAAGCCTAAAATCGAGTGTTCAACGTTGCGAATAGCAAAGAAGTTCAGCGAGGTTGGCATCTGGTTGTACAGCACAAAGAAGACCACTGCTTCCAGCATCAGCAGGAGCGCGACAATCATTTTCCGGCGTTCTGCTCCAGTTACCGCCAGCATCTCTTTGATAAAGATGGCAACAACGGCCAGTGAAATAAGCGTCAGAATCCAACGTGCGATGCTCTGGTTGTGCAGCAGCCAGGTGGAAAGTGCGACCAGCGCGACAATACCTGCGAGCGTGACTGCGAGCTTCTGCAGATTGATCGGTTGGAAATCTGGCTGAGAACCTTGTGTGCTGACCCACTTGCGGCAGAACATAAAGTTAACCAGCGTCAGAATCATACCCACGACGCTCAGGGAGAAGGCCACGCTCCAGCCATAGTTCGCGGCCAGTACCGGTGTAGCCAGCATAGAAAAGAAGGAGCCGATGTTCACCGCCATGTAGTACATGGTGAAAGCACCGTCCAGGCGCGGATCGTCTTTCGCATAGCTGGTAGACAGCAGGGCTGACGGATTGGCTTTAAACAATCCGTTACCGACGGCAATGGTCGCCATGCCGATATACACCCACGTCACGCTGTGGCCTGAGTAGGCAATCATGGTGTAACCGATCGCCAACACGATGGCACCCAGCACGATCACACGTTTAGTGCCGAGGACTTTATCACCCAGCCAGCCGCCAATGGCGACGAAACCGTATACCAGTGCACTGAATGAGGAGAAAAGGGTAATGGAGTCGGTTTCGGACATGCCCAGCATTTTGACCAGATAAACCGCCATAATGCCTTGCAGACCGTAGTAACCAAAACGCTCCCACAGCTCGATGCTGAAGATGAGATAAAACGCTTTTGGTTGTTTGAAAGCGTTCATGCTGACGCTTTCAGGGGATTCGTTGTTGTTGTTTGCTGTTGACACAAAGACCTCTGATTTTACCTATCTCGTTTTTTTTAACGAGAAAATAACAAGAGTGAAACAGTGAAACTGCCACCTCTTTTGACTAGTTATGGGGAGGAAAAACGGCGCTATATTGACGTGATTTTACGGACAGGCAAGTCATTTGACATGTTTTGTTACAAGTGGTTTTGGTTGTTGGATAAAACTAGAAATTAAATGTTATGCAGAGTTTAATTTCATAACTTTCTTTTGCTTCAAATGATTATATTGGTTTAACCTATTTATTTTTTATAAAAGGGATATAATCTGCCTTTTACTTAAAATCAAGACAATATCATTAACTATGAATGAATATGCGGTTTAATGTTTTGCATATCACTAAATATGCAGTGAGTATAAAAATGCATCAATAGCAGGCAATAAGATAAATATCGATATAGTCACTCAAAGTGACTTTCAATCACTAAATTTTCTATTAAAAATAACTTATTAGCCTTAAATAGTGGTTACTTGTACTTTTATACAGGCTTTTTGATAGAGGAATACGCTGCAGTGCACCGAATAAACCGCCTGAGAGCATGGTTGTCTGAGCCGTAAGATGCAGAGAACACGCGGCTCGCTTTGCTAGTGAGAGAACGAATGACGAGGCGGAGTGTGGAATAACGGAGAGAAGGCCTGGCGAGAGGGGATTCCACCAGACCACAGCAGATTAGGCGTCGACCTTTTCGCCAAATTCACATAAATCTTCAATCAGGCAGGAACCACAGCGCGGTTTACGGGCAATACAGGTGTAACGACCATGCAGGATTAGCCAGTGATGGCAGTCGACTTTAAATTCTGCCGGAACCACTTTTAGCAGCTTTTCCTCTACCTGTTCGACATTTTTACCCGGAGCGAATCCTGTCCGGTTACTGACGCGAAAGATGTGCGTATCAACGGCAATCGTTGGCCAGCCAAACGCGGTGTTCAGGACGACGTTTGCCGTTTTTCGCCCTACGCCGGGTAAGGCTTCCAGCGCGGCACGATCTTCGGGAACCTGTCCCTGATGCTTTTCCAGCAACAAACGGCAGGTTTTGATGACGTTTTCCGCTTTGCTGTTAAACAGGCCGATCGTCTTGATGTAGTCTTTCACGCCGTCTACACCGAGCTCAAGCAGGGCTTCGGGCGTGTTAGCGACAGGGTAGAGTTTTGCCGTTGCCTTGTTCACGCTGACATCGGTTGCCTGCGCGGAAAGCAGCACGGCGATGAGCAGCTCAAACGGCGTGCTGAACTGCAATTCAGTGGTCGGATGGGGATTGTTGTCGCGTAAACGCGTTAAGATCTCAATCCGCTTAGCCTTATTCACAGCGATTCCCCTACGGTGCTGGTTGCCGGTGCCGTTTTTCCTTCGGCAGAAGCCGCGCGAGCTCGTCGTTGTTTCATTTTCTCATCGATCAAATATTTCACAGCTAGCAGCAATCCCAGACCGATAAATGCGCCCGGTGGCAGCATCGCCAGTAGGAAAGGGGAATCGAGGTGAACCACCTCAATGCGCAGCGCTTTAGCCCAACTGCCCAGCAGCAAATCCGCGCCGTCGAATAGCGTACCGTTACCCAGAATTTCACGTAGAGAACCGAGCACCACCAGTGCGCTGGTTGCTCCTAACCCCATAGCCAGACCGTCAATGGCGGAAGGGAAAACCGCATTCTTGGAGGCGAAGGCTTCGGCGCGACCAATAACGATACAGTTCGTCACGATCAGCGGGATAAAAATCCCCAGCGATTGATATAGGCCATAGGCATAGGCGTTGATCAACATCTGCACGGTGCTGACCACCGAGGCGATGATCATGACGTAAATGGGAATACGGATTTCCGCTGGCACCCAGCGACGCAGCGCGGAGACGGCCATGTTGGTACAGGTAAGAACCAGCGTGGTTGCCAGCCCTAATCCCAGTGCGTTAGTTGCGGTGGATGACACGGCCAGCAGAGGGCAAAGGCCTAGCAATTGAACCAGTGCCGAGTTGTTCTTCCATAACCCTTCAACGAAAAGTGCTTTGGTCTGACTCATTGGTTCTCTCCACAGGCGGACAGCGTGTTGATTTGTGGCGGTAGCGTTTGCAGGTAAAGGGCACTGCGTTTTACGCTGTTAATGACGGCGCGTGGCGTAATGGTGGCGCCGGTAAATTGATCAAACATTCCGCCTTCTTTCTTCACTGCCCAGCGGGCATCCTGCTCGTTCTGTACCGTTTGTCCGCTGAATCGGGTGATCCAGTCAGAAATTCGTACTTCGATTTTATCACCCAATCCCGGCGTTTCATGATGCTCGGTAACGCGAACGCCGAGTACCTTACCGTGAAAATCGGCACCAACCAGCAGTCGAATGGCACCAGAATAGCCATCCGGCGCGGTACTTTCCAGTGCGGCAGCAACCGGTTCACCGTTCTGGCGGGCGATGAACACGCGGTGTGGCGCTGACGATCCTAGTGCCGGGTTAGTGACAATGTAACACTCTTTTTGCATGTCACTATTGTATAACTCGGCGGGAACGACCTGATCCAACAGCATTTTTTGCTGTAGCATGGCCTGATGCGAGATCGTCGGTTCCGTCAGCATGTTTACCACGGCAGTGACTGCGGTAGTGGACGCGGCGAACAGGGCCAGTGTTGTCGCGTGGCGGCGCATTGTTGTTATCATGGGCGTCTCCTCAGCGATGGTGGCCGTAAGCGCGTGGCTTAGTGTAATAGTCGATCAGCGGCACGGTGATGTTTGCCAGCAGAACGGCAAACGCGACGCCGTCCGGATAGCCACCGTAGGTACGAATCAGCCAGACCAGTAGCCCAATCAGTGCCCCAAAAATCAGACGTCCCCGGTTGGTGGTTGACGCGGTAACAGGATCGGTCGCAATGAAAAAGGCACCGAGCATCGTCGCCCCGGACAGCAGGTGTAGCATCGGTGGCGCGAATTTCTCCGGCGAAATGATCCAGCTTAGTGAGGCGCAGAACATGAGCGACAGCAGGAAACTGACCGGAATATGCCAGCGAATGGTGCCGCGCATCAGCAAAAACAGTCCGCCGATAAGAAAACCGATATTCACCCATTGCCAGCCAATGCCAGACAGCGATTGGGCAAACATCGGCTGTTGCAGAATGTCCTGCGGCGTTTGGCCGGAGCGCAGGCTGGTTTTAAACGTGTCCAGCGGGGTAGCCTGACTGACGCCATCAACGTTGTGCATCAGCTGCTGCATGGTGTACCCGTCAGGCGTGTGTCCGGTAAAGATGATAACTAACGCATCATGGAAACCGACGGGAATGGTTTGCAGCGGCGCGGGCGGTAGCCAGCTCGTCATCTGGACTGGGAAAGAGATCAGCAGCACCACATAGCCAATCATCGCGGGGTTAAAAGGGTTTTGCCCTAAGCCGCCATACAGCTGTTTAGCGATAATAATGGCGAAGACGGTTGCCATGACCACCATCCACCAGGGGGCAAGCGGTGGCAGACTGATGCCGAGCAGCACGGCGGTCAATAGTGCAGAGTTGTCTGCCAACGTGGTGCGCACGGCGAACTTTCTCAGTGACAGTGTCACACCTTCTGCAATAAGCGCGGTAGCGGACGCCAGCCCAACCTGAATCAGGTTACCGTAGCCAAAGAAGTAATACTGCGCCAGCATACCCGGCAGACAGGCCAAAATGACCAGCAGCATGATGCGCTGTGTGCGCTGCTGGTTATGTGTGAACGGTGAACTCGCAATTCTAAAAGCCATTTATTCCTCTTGATATGACGATGCCTGCGCGGCTTTACGGGCTTTAACGCGCGCGATAGCGGCAGCAACGGCAGCCTTACGTGGATCTTCTGGCTCTTGTACTTCAACAACGGCGCTAGGCTCTGCCACCACGTCAGGAGCAGCCGACGGAACAGGCTCTTCCACGGTTGTTGCAGATTGCTGTGCAGCTTTACGGGCTTTAACGCGAGCGATAGCGGCAGCAACGGCAGCCTTACGTGGATCTTCTGGCTCTTGTACTTCAACAACGGCGCTTGGCTCTGCCACCACGTCAGGAGCAGCCGACGGAACAGGCTCTTCCGTGTTTGTTGCAGGCTTCTGCGCGGCTTTACGGGCTTTAACGCGCGCGATAGCGGCGGCCACGGCAGCCTTACGCGGATCTTCTGGCTCTTGCATTTCAACAACGGCAATCGGTTCTGCCGCCACGTTGGAAACCGCAGGCGTCGCCGCTTCTTCCGTGCTTCCTACCTCAGACTGCTGTGCAGCCTTACGCGCTTTAACACGTGCAAGGGCGGCGGCCACGGCTGCTTTGCGTGGATCGTCAAGCTCGGCAGAGGGAACCTCGACCGTAGGCGCTTCTTGTTGCGCCTGTCGTTCACGTAACTGTTCTTCACGTGACCGTTCTTCACGTACTAATGCCTTACGGGCAGCCCGTGCGGCGATGGCGGCACTGTTATCCGGCTCTGCATCAGGGATTACCTCGATTGGCGAACCGACCTCGGTTGCGGCGGTTTGCTTACGGCGTACGCGCTCCAGCGCGGCCTGAACGGCATCTTTATCCGTGGTGGATACGCCAGCCGCCGCCTTTTTATGACGCAGTTCGCGTGCCGCTTTTTCCCGCTCCAGACGAGCCTGTTTAGCATCAAAGCGCACTTTGGCCTGTGCGGCACGCTGAGCCTCTTCGTCGATGGCCCGAATTTCGGCTTTTTCCTGACGGTAGTACTGCACTAGCGGAATATTGCTGGGACAGACGTAAGCGCAGGCACCGCATTCAATGCAGTCAAACAGATGGTGATTGCGGGCTTTTTCGTGTTCTTGTCCGCGGCTGAACCAGTAAAGCTGCTGCGGTAAAAGGCCTGCCGGACAGGCATCGGCACATTTGCTACAGCGAATGCAGGATTGTTCTTCAGCAACCGGCTCCATTTCCGTATGTGACGGCGCGAGCAGGCAGTTGCTGATTTTAACGATAGGGACATCCAGCGACGGCAGGGTAAAGCCCATCAGCGGACCGCCCATCACCACCATCGGTTGCTTATTGACGTGGAAGCCACCCTGTTTGAGCAGGTGGCGCACTGGTGTCCCCAGTCGTGCCCAGACGTTACCAGGCTGGCGCAAGGCTTCACCGGTCAGCGTCACCACGCGTTCGGTGAGCGGCTCGCCGTCGATCACGGCACGTTTGATGGCGAAAGCCGTTCCAACGTTCTGCATCAGTACGCCAATGGCGGCGGAGTGTTTACCGAACGGGACTTCCTTGCCAGTCAGAATCTTGGTGAGCTGCTTGGCACCGCCTGACGGATACTTGGTTGGGATGACGCGTAGCTGCATATCGCTACGGTTACCCAGGGCCAGCCGCAGGGCGCTGATGGCTTCCGGTTTGTTATCTTCGATCCCAATCAAAATGCGTTTCGGCTGCAACAGGAATGACAGGATCTCGACGCCCTGAATAATCTCCTCGGCGCACTCTTGCATGAGTCGATCGTCAGCGGTGATATAGGGTTCACACTCTGCGCCGTTGATAATCAGGGTTTCAATCCCGCGCATCCCGCCTTGTAACTTGGCGGCGGTAGGGAAGCCAGCGCCGCCCAAGCCCGCAATGCCCGCCTGATGCAGATGGGCAAGCAGGGTATCGACGCTTTGTGCACGGTAATCCGTCAAGGTCTGGCGTTCGCACCAGCGATCTTCGCCATCCGGCACGATGATGATGCTGAGTTCGGACAAGCCAGACGGGTGCGCCGTCGTGTGCTGACGAATCGCGTTCACCGTTCCTGATGTCGGTGCGTGAACGGGCAGCGTGCGGCCTTTTCCCCGCGTTAACGGTTGACCGCGCAGGACTTTATCGCCGACGCTGACGCAGATCTCGCCTTCCGGCCCAAGATGCTGCTTGAGCGGAATAATGAACTGTTCTGGTAGCGGAATCTGGCGCAGCGGCGTCTGGCTGGACTGCATCTTCATTTCCGGCGGATGAATGCCTCCGTCGAAATCCCAGATCCTGTCTTTTTTAAAGGCGGAAAACAGCTTAAGCATGTCGTTCTACTTGAATAACGCGTACTGGAATCGTATCGAGATCCCATTTCCAGTTAGCGGGAGTCGGCGCGATAGGACGTAATTCGATACAGTCCGTCGGGCAAGGGGAGACGCAGAGATCGCAGCCGGTGCACAAGTCGCTGACGACGGTGTGTACCGCTTTGGTACTGCCGATGATGGCATCAACCGGACAGGCCTGAATACACTTGGTGCAGCCAATGCAGTTGCTTTCATCGATCCAGGCAACCTGGCGTGCGGGAGCTTGAACGTCGGCGTCACCTTCCAGCGGCTGCGGATCGACGTTGAGCTTTTCAGCCAGCTTCAGCATCATCGCTTCGCCGCCGGGGCCGCATTTATTAATACTTTCACCATTCAGCGCGACCGCTTCGGCGTAAGGCCGACAGCCGGGGTAGCCGCATTGGCCGCACTGGCTTTGTGGCAGCATGGCTTCCACTTCTTCTACGATCGGATCGTTTTCGACTTCAAACCGACGGGAGGCGTAGCCAAGCACCAGGCCGAATGCCAGCGCGAGGGCGCTGAGTGCCGCAATGGCAATCCAGATAGCGATCATCAGAATTTCACCAGTCCGGTAAAGCCCATAAACGCCAGCGACATCAGGCCTGCGGTGATCAGCGCGATAGATGAACCGCGGAACGGCGCAGGAATATCCGACACGGCGAGACGCTCACGAATGGCGGCAAAAAGCACCATTACCAGCGAGAAGCCAGCCGCGCCGCCGAAACCATAAATCGTCGATTGCAGGAAACCGTGTGACAGGTTGATGTTGAGCAGAACAACGCCAAGCACTGCACAGTTGGTGGTAATCAGCGGCAGGAAGATCCCCAGCAGGCGATACAGCTCAGGGCTGACTTTGCGCACGAACATCTCGGAAAACTGCACCACAACGGCGAGCACCAGAATAAAAGCCATGGTGCGCAAATAGAGAATATCGAGCGGAACGAGAATAAATTCGTTGATCAGCCAAGAGAACATGGAGCCCAGCGTCATAACAAACGTGGTCGCCATGCCCATGCCAATTGCCGCCTCGAGTTTTTTGGACACGCCCATAAAGGGGCACAGCCCAAGAAACTTCACTAAGACGAAATTATTTACCAGAAGGATGCTAACAAAGAGCAATGCGTATTCGGTCATTACGGTGCCTAGAAAACAAAACCGGACTATTATCAGGCATTGTTGGGTTTTCGACAACATACCCAAAGTAGGGTTATCGCCGTCCCCTTCAAGGGGCGGAAGGTCAGATTCGCTTAATAACAGAAGCGCCGGGCTATTATACAGTAACGAGCTGAGCGTTCTGCGTAATAGCCCGGAAGGAAATTATTGCATAACTATTCTTTTTGTTACTAGCAACTACAGAACGTGATGCCAGACGGATTTTGGCACGCAGCCGAGATCGAACAAGCGCCCGCCGGATGCCAACTCAGCCCGTCGATGGTCCGCTGCACGATACATGTTGATGATTTCCTGACTGTCTGTCAGAGAATAATTGAGGTGATCAAAGAGTTTTTCCAGACTTTCTGTTGAGCTGACTTTCCTGAATTTGAGCAAATAGTCATGAACGGTCATGGTGATTGGTCTAATAGTTATGTGGTTGAGATGACTAAGTATATTCAAGCAAGAAAGCCTGTCTAGAGGGGGATGTAATAAAGTACGCTTATTTTTCAACAACAAACAAATGAAAATGAAAAATAATGGATTGACAGAAAAATGTTATGGCGTTTCGGGGAATGTTGGGCGACAGGGCGATGGAAAATCGGAGCGTGAGATGGAAAAGGCGTATAGATAAAAAGTACCGATAAAGGGGGCAGATTGTTCACGGACACTATCCATAGACAACCGGCCCCTGAGTGCGGGCTTAGCGGCTACAAAGTTTGTAATACACCTCGTTCCAGCGCAGCGCATCTTTGAATTCGTGGAGGCGGGTTTCGTTGTCGATCACCAGCAGTTCAATGTTCTGCATCTCGGCGTAGAGCCGCATGTGTTCGAGATCCAACGCCTGACTAAAGACAGTGTGGTGCGCACCGCCAGCCAGAATCCAGGCTTCGGCCGCCACTTCCAGCGACGGTTGGGCTTTCCAGATGGCACGGGCAACCGGCAGTTTCGGCAGCGGGCGCGGCTGTTCGATGGTATCGACCAGATTAACCAGCATTCTGAAACGGTCGCCCATGTCGATCACGCTGGCGTTGAGGGACGGCCCAGCCGGCGTTGAGAAAATCAAACGGGCAGGGTCGGCTTTGCCGCCAATACCAAGGTATTGTGCATCCAGAATCGGTTTCTGTTCTTTCGCAATCGTCGGGCAGACTTCCAGCATGTGGGAACCGACGACCAGATCGTTACCGTTCTGGAAGTTATAGGTGTAGTCCTCCATGAAGGACGTCCCACCCGACAACCCGCCGGCCATCACTTTCATAATGCGCAGCAGCGCGGCGGTTTTCCAGTCGCCTTCGCCACCGAAGCCGTAGCCTTGCTGCATCAGACGCTGTACCGCCAGCCCCGGCAGCTGTTTCAAACCGTACAGGTTTTCAAAATCGGTGGTGAACGCGTGATAGCCGCCTTGTTCCAAAAAGCGCTTCATCCCGAGTTCAATCTGTGCGGCATCCAGCAGGTTCTGACGGTTCGCGCCGTTGAGTTTCACCGCGTCTGTTAACTGGTAGCTGGCTTCGTACTCTTCGACCAGCGCATCGATATCGCCTTTGGATACGGCATCGACCACGGCGGTTAAATCGCCCAGCCCCCAGGCGCTGACGGAATAACCGAATTGGATCTGTGCCCCGACTTTATCGCCTTCGGTGACGGCGACTTCACGCATGTTGTCACCAAAGCGTGCAACCTTCAGCTGTTTGCTTTCCTGAATGGCGGCGGCAACCCGCATCCATTTGCCGATACGGGTATGGGCGTTCTTATCCTGCCAGTGGCCGACGACAACCTGATGCGCCTGCCGCATCCGGGCACCGATGAAGCCAAATTCACGTCCACCGTGCGCGGTTTGGTTCAGGTTCATGAAATCCATGTCCATGGTGTCCCACGGCACTTCGGCGTTGAACTGGGTATGGAATTGCAGCAGTGGTTTACTGAGGACGCTCAGACCGCCAATCCACATTTTGGCCGGAGAGAAGGTGTGCAGCCAGGTCAGCAGGCCAATACAGTTATCCTGATAGTTGGCATCGCGGCACAGTGCCAGAATTTCGTCCGGCGTTTTCACCAGCGGTTTCAGTACCAGTTTAACGGGCAGGTTGGCCTGTTGATTCAATCCGGCGACGACTTTTTCCGCGTTCTCTTTTACCTGACGTAACGTTTCCGGCCCGTAGAGGTGTTGGCTACCGATGACGAACCAGACTTCAAGCTGCTTAAAATGATCCATGATGACTCCTGTAACGTGATCCCCAGAGGGATAAAATTAGTTTTTTGCCGTAGACGTTGGGCTATAGGCCGGTTCCGCTAGGCTGCACCACTGCTGATAGCGCTCATAAAGCTGCTGATAACGGGCGACGCGCTGGCTGTCTGGCATTAAGGTGCGCTCGATGCCGCTGGCCATATGCTGCTGTGCAGTAGGAATATCGCCGTGAACGCCAGCGGCGACGGCGGCAAAGATCGCTGCGCCGAGTGCACAGCACTGATCGGAAGCGACGATCTGCAAGGGACGATTCATCACGTCGGTACACACCTGCATGATGACGGGGGATTTCCGCGCGATGCCGCCCAGCGCCAGCACGTTCTCGACGGGAACGCCCTGATCTTCAAAGCATTCCATAATCGCGCGCGCGCCAAAGGCCGTCGCCGCAATGAAACCGCCGAACAGCGTGGGGGCATCGGTGCCCAGATTGAGATCGGTAATCACGCCTTTCAGGCGCTGATTGGCGAACGGTGTTCGGCGGCCGTTGAACCAGTCCAGCACGACAGGCAGGTGATCCAGCGTCGGATTCTCCGCCCAGCTGTGCGTGAGTCGCTCCAGCAGTTTGCCTTCCATCGCCTGTAATGACGTTTTGAGTTCAGGATGATCTTTCGCTGCTTCCTGTAATGACCAGCCTAGCAGTCGCCCAAACCAGGCATACATGTCGCCGAAGGCGGACTGCCCGGCTTCGAGGCCGATATAGCCGGGAACCACGCTGCCGTCGACTTGCCCACAGATACCCGCGATGGTGCGATCGGCAATGCGTGCGTCGTCGGCGATCAGAATGTCGCAGGTGGACGTGCCAATCACTTTGACCAGCGTATACGGCTGTGCGCCTGCGCCGACGGTGCCGACGTGGCAGTCAAACGCGCCGCCCGAGAGGATAACCGTTTCGGGGATGCCGAGCCGCTGCGCCCACTCGGCGGTGATGGTGCCGACCGGCTGTTCGGCGGTCCAGGTATCGGTAAACAGTGGGTACTGTAATGTCTCCGTCAGGCAGGGATCGAGTGCGTGCAAGAAGTCTTTTGGCGGCAGTCCGCCCCAGCTCGGATGCCAGAGTGATTTGTGCCCGGCACTGCACCGTCCACGGCGAATATCGGCAGGTGCCTGCGTACCGGAAAGCAGGGCAGGCACCCAATCGCACAGTTCGATCCAGGAAACGGCGGCATGACGCACCGCCGCGTCGGCGCGGGAAACATGCAGGATTTTGGCCCAGAACCACTCGGACGAATAAACGCCGCCGATATAGCGGGTGTAATCCGGGAATTGGCCACTCCGGCACAGCGCGTTGATGGCTTCCGCCTCTTCTATTGCCGTGTGGTCTTTCCACAGCACGAACATGGCGTTGGGGTTGTCGGCAAACTCGGGGCGTAGGGCGAGGATCTGACCTTGCTCATCAATCGGTGCGGGGGTTGACCCGGTGGAGTCCACGCCAATACCGATGATGTTCTGCCGCTGTTCGTTCGTCAGGCGTGAAACGACGACCTTAACTGCCTGTTCCAGCGATTCAATATAGTCCAGTGGATGGTGTCGGAACTGGTTGTTGGCAGGCTGACAATATTTCCCCTCGCGCCAGCGGGGGTAGTAGACCACTTCTGTTTCCAGCTCTTGCCCGCTTTGGCAGTCAACGGCTAAGGCGCGTACCGAATCACTGCCGAAGTCGAGACCAATCGTAATAGCGCCCGCACTCATGCTTTGCTCCTCATTAATCCCAGATCGTTGGTGTTTACGATGGCAGGGATAACGAGAGGCGGTGAGGAGCGGTTAGCTGGAAGTATGTATTTTTCTGTCGCCCGCAGCCATTTTGTGAAGCCGGTCAAAGGTTAATGATTGGTTAAATTCGCTAAATGTATGCACAAACCTGTCATTGTTCCGGACTGTGATAAAGCTCTACATTCTTACCGGGAATAACGACTAAAACATAAAGCGTCTGAATGCTACTGAGTAAAGGAATCGTGCTAAGTCTGTGTTTTTCCTTTATCCAGACCGGAAATACCCTACCAGGAACTCGAACTCGTTTCAGCGTTGCTGACGAATGAAAAGATAATTACACCGGAGAACATCATGCATAAATTCACTAAGGCGCTGGCAGCAATCGGGTTGGCTGCTGTTATGTCACAATCAGCTATGGCAGAGAACTTAAAGCTGGGCTTTCTGGTTAAACAACCGGAAGAACCGTGGTTCCAAACGGAATGGAAGTTCGCTGATAAAGCAGGGAAAGACCTTGGTTTTGATGTGATAAAAATTGCGGTTCCCGATGGTGAAAAGACCCTGAACGCGATCGACAGTCTGGCAGCCAGTGGAGCGAAAGGCTTCGTTATCTGTACGCCGGATCCGAAGTTGGGGCCAGCCATTATAGCGAAAGCGCGCAGCTACGATCTGAAAGTGATCGCGGTTGATGACCAGTTCGTGAATGCCAAAGGTCAACCGATGGATACCGTGCCATTGGTGATGATGGCGGCCACCAAAATTGGCGAGCGTCAGGGGCAGGAATTGTATAAAGAGATGACCAAACGCGGCTGGAAAGTAGAGGAAACCGCCGTGATGGCGATTACTGCTGATGAGCTGGATACCGCGCGTCGCCGCACATCCGGCTCCATGGACGCGCTGAAAACCGCAGGGTTCCCGGAAAAACAGATCTACAAAGTGCCAACCAAATCTAACGATATCCCCGGTGCATTCGACGCAGCTAACTCCATGCTGGTTCAGCATCCGGGCGTGAAAAACTGGCTGATTATCGGCATGAACGATAACACCGTGCTGGGTGGCGTGCGTGCAACGGAAGGTCAGGGATTTAAAGCCGCAAACGTCATTGGTATCGGTATCAACGGCGTGGATGCGGTGAGCGAGCTGTCTAAAGGTCAGGCAACGGGCTTCTTTGGTTCACTGCTGCCAAGCCCGGATATCCACGGTTACAAGAGTATCCAGATGCTGAATGACTGGGTGACCAAAGGCGTTGAGCCGGAGAAATTCACCGAAGTGACCGACGTGGTGCTGATCACTCGTGACAACTTTAAGGTCGAACTGGAGAAAAAAGGCCTGATGTAATCACGCCTGATTCCGTAAAGACGCGGATAACGCCGGTCAGCATGACGCAGGTCGACGTTATCCTGATCGAAGTTATCCGCGCTCTACCTGCATCGTTATGAGGAAACAGACATGACAGCACAGTCACCCTATTTGTCGTTTCATGGGATTGGTAAAGAATTTCCCGGTGTTAAGGCGCTTTCGGATATCAGTTTTTCCTGCCATGCCGGCCAGATCCATGCATTGATGGGGGAAAACGGGGCGGGCAAGTCGACGCTGTTAAAGATCCTGAGCGGTAACTATTCACCGTCAGCGGGCGAGATCCATATTCAGGGTAAACCCGTACAGTTCAACAACACGATGGATGCCCTGAATTCGGGTGTTGCCATCATTTATCAGGAACTGCATCTGGTGCCGGAAATGACGGTCGCCGAGAACATCTATTTAGGTCAGCTGCCGCATAAATACGGCATGGTGAACTATTCGCTGCTGCGCTATGAAGCCAAACTTCAGTTGCAGCATTTGGGACTGGATATCGATCCTGATACCCCGCTGAAATACCTCTCTATCGGGCAGTGGCAGATGGTGGAAATCGCCAAGGCGCTGGCCCGTAACGCCAAGGTTATTGCTTTTGATGAGCCGACCAGTTCGCTGTCTGCCCGTGAAATCGAGCAACTTTTCCGTGTGATTACGGAATTGCGCAGTGAAGGCCGGGTCATTTTGTACGTTTCGCACCGGATGGAAGAAATTTTTGCGCTGAGTGATGCCATTACCGTGTTTAAAGATGGCCGCTACGTGCGCACGTTCGACGATATGCAGCAGGTGAACCATGAGTCGCTGGTACAGGCGATGGTAGGGCGTAACCTGGGGGATATCTATGGCTATACGCCGCGTCCGCACGGCGAAGAGCGTCTGACGCTGAAAGACGTAAAAGCGCCGGGCGTGAAATCCACGGTTTCCCTGAACGTGAAGCAGGGGGAAATTGTCGGGCTATTTGGTCTGGTGGGCGCTGGCCGAAGCGAACTGATGAAAGGGCTGTTTGGCGCGACCAAAATCACCAGCGGTCAGGTGCTGCTGGATGGCAAACCGCTGGTGGTGAATTCTCCCATTGATGCGATTCGTCAGGGCGTGATGCTCTGCCCGGAAGATCGCAAGGCGGACGGCATCATTCCGGTGCACTCGGTACGCGACAACATCAATATCAGCGCAAGGCGTAAGAGCCTGAAAGCCGGTTTTATTATTAACAATCAGTGGGAAGTTGATAACGCCTCGAAGCGCATTGCGGCGTTGAACATCAAAACGCCGTCTGATGAACAGCTGATTATGAATCTTTCCGGGGGAAACCAGCAGAAAGCCATTCTTGGCCGCTGGCTGTCCGAAGAGATGAAGGTCATTTTGCTCGATGAACCTACGCGCGGCATCGACGTCGGCGCGAAGCACGAAATTTATCATGTCATCTATGAACTCGCGAATCAGGGGATCGCGGTGCTGTTTGCCTCCAGCGATTTACCAGAAGTGCTTGGGCTGGCCGACCGGATTATCGTCATGCGCGAAGGTGCCGTCTCTGGCGAACTGCTGCATACCGATGCCACAGAGCAGAAGGTGCTCAGTCTGGCTATGTTACGAACCCCCGATATCGAATCTGCGGTTGCCTGACCGCGAAGGAGCAAAATAATGTCAACGGTTAGGTCTACAACCTCAGAAAAGAAGAAAAACGGTATGGGATTGTCCCGCATTTGGGATAACTACGGCATGCTGGTGGTGTTTGCCGTGCTGTTTCTTGGCTGTGCGATTTTCGTCCCGAATTTCGCGACGTTTATCAATATGAAAGGGCTGGGGCTGGCGATCTCCATGTCCGGTATGGTGGCCTGTGGGATGCTGTTCTGTCTGGCTTCCGGAGACTTTGACCTGTCGGTGGCCTCAATCATTGCCTGTGCCGGTGTGGCGACGGCGGTGGTGATCAATATCAGTGAAAGCCTGTGGATCGGTGTCAGCGCTGGGCTGTTGCTTGGCGTGGCGTTCGGTTTGCTCAACGGTTTCGTGATTGCCCGTTTGAAGATTAACGCACTGATCACCACGCTGGCAACGATGCAGATTGCGCGCGGTCTGGCGTACATCATTTCCGATGGTAAAGCGGTAGGGATTGAAGATGAGCGTTTTTTCGAGCTGGGCTATGCCAACTGGCTGGGCTTGCCTGCGCCAATCTGGATCACCATTGGTTGCATGATTCTGTTTGGTCTGTTGCTGAACAAAACCACCTTTGGCCGCAACACGCTGGCGATTGGGGGCAATGAAGAGGCGGCGCGTCTGGCTGGGGTACCAGTGGTACGCACCAAGATCATCATTTTCGCCTTGTCCGGTCTGGTATCGGCGGCGGCGGGTATCATTCTGGCATCGCGCATGACCAGCGGCCAGCCGATGACCTCTATCGGATATGAGCTGATCGTGATTTCCGCCTGTGTGCTGGGTGGCGTGTCGCTGAAAGGCGGGATCGGTAAAATTTCTTACGTGGTAGCTGGCGTGCTGATTTTGGGTACGGTGGAGAACGCGATGAACCTGCTGAACATCTCTCCGTTTGCCCAGTATGTGGTGCGTGGCCTGATTCTGCTGGCGGCGGTTATCTTTGACCGCTACAAACAGCTGGCGAAGAAAACGGTATAAATGCTCGTGCGGCAGGTAAGAGAATCTGCCGCTTTCTCTCTTATTCGCGTGTACCGGAGGCTCGATGTATCACCGTATGGCGCATGAATCTCAGCCTAATCCGCTGCTGCCGGGATATTCGTTCAACGCTTATCTTGTGGCTGGCCTGACGCCGATTCTGGCAGAAGGGCCGCTCGACTTCTTTATCGATCGTCCCGATGGAATGAAAGGCTACATTATTAACCTCACCATGAAAGGACAGGGTCAGGTCTTTGATGGCGATGAGACCTTTTTCTGTAATCCCGGTGACCTGCTGCTGTTCCCGCCGAAATCGAAGCATTTTTATGGCCGTTCGCCGAGCAGCGACTGTTGGTATCACCGCTGGGTCTATTTTCGCCCGCGCGCCTACTGGGCTGACTGGCTGGAATGGCACACCAAAAGCAGCGGCATTGGTCGCATGAGTCTGCCGAATAACCAACTGCTGCTGGAATTCGACAGGCTGTTTGCCAATATCGAACAGACGCAGCGTTCCGGGCGTCGTTTTTCGGAAGAACTGGGTATGAATCTGCTGGAGCGGCTGCTGCTCCGCGCGATGGAAGAAGATCCACAGAGCCCGCAGAAGATCATGGATCCGCGTGTGATAGAAGCCTGCCAGTTTATTACCAGCAATCTGGCCGGAGAACTGCGGATCGACGAAGTCGCGCGGCACGTTTGTCTGTCGCCGTCGCGGCTGGCGCATCTGTTCCGTGAACAGGTAGGCATTAATATTTTGCGCTGGCGTGAAGATCAGCGTGTGATTCGCGCCAAACTGTTACTACAGACGACGCAAGAATCTATCGCCAACATTGGTCGCGTGGTGGGGTATGACGATCAGCTGTATTTCTCACGCGTGTTTCGTAAGCGAGTCGGCGTCAGCCCCAGCGATTTCCGTCGCCGCAGCAGTGAAATCAACTATCCGGCAGCCAAAACGCTGCCCGTGGCGTGGGGAGAGCGGATGCCCAGCGCCGTGAGCGGCTAACGTTCTAAAATGTGACAGATTCCCCTGGCTGTTATCCCTCTCTGCAATCTGGCGGATGACGGGTATATACTGAGTGAGAAATCACAAAGTCAAAATAAGCTAAGGGGAATCGTCATGAGTGAGACCGTTCGTGTTGGACTGCTGGGCTATGGCTATGCCAGTAAGACATTCCACGCGCCGTTGATTGCAGGTACGACGGGTATGGAGCTGGTGGCCGTGTCCAGCAGCAGTGCTGAAAAAGTGCATGCAGATTGGGCAAATCTGCGAGTAGAGAAAGACCCTCAGACGTTATTTAACGATCCCGATATTGACCTCATTGTTATTCCTACCCCCAATGACACGCACTTCCCGCTGGCAAAACAGGCGCTGGAAGCGGGCAAGCATGTCGTTGTCGATAAACCTTTTACAGTGACGTTGTCACAAGCATACGACTTGGGCGCTATAGCCGACCGTGTCGGAAAAATGCTTTCTGTTTTCCATAACCGTCGTTGGGACAGCGATTTTCTGACGCTGAAACAGCTGCTGGCGGCGGGAACGTTAGGAAATGTGGTGTATATGGAATCGCATTTCGATCGCTTCCGCCCCGAGGTTCGCCAGCGCTGGCGTGAAGACGGCAGCGAAGGCAGCGGGATTTGGTACGATCTTGGGCCGCACTTGCTGGATCAAGCACTGGAGCTGTTTGGCTTGCCGGTGGCGATTCAGGTAGATATGGCACGGTTGAGGCCTGGGAGTAAGGCAATCGATTATTTCCACGCGACGCTGATTTACCCACAACGCCGGGTTGTCCTGCACGCCAGCATGCTGGTGGCGGCGGCTTCTGCTCGCTATATCGTGCATGGCACACGCGGCAGCTTTGTAAAATACGGTCTTGATCCACAGGAAGATCGCCTGAAAGCGGGTGAACGTCCACCGCTGGCCGACTGGGGTCAGGATAAACACGATGGTGTGCTGACACTGTCTCGCGATGGCATTACGGCGGAGCAAACGATCGCCACGATTCCGGGTAACTACCCGGCTTACTACGCTGCAGTGCGCGATGCGCTGACGGGTAAAGGCGAAAACCCCGTCAGCGTGCATCAGGCGATTCAGGTGATGGAACTGATCGAGCTTGGGCTGCTTTCCCACGAGCAGAAAAAAGCCGTCACGGTGAAAAATAGCTAGATTTACCGCGTTTTATTCCAGATAGTTAATGGTTTGTTTAAACAGGCGATCTTAGGATCGCTCTAGACTGCTGAGAAAATCAATCGAACGGTGATAATGGTCGAGGGTAAAAATGCAGTACAGGCGTATTTCACGCTCGATTTACAATGTTCGGCAGGCGCTTCTAATGCCTTTATCGCATTACCACCGTTTTCTGTCTGTAAACAGATTTATCGACTCAGATTTCTAGATTCACATTTAGTCATAGATAACTTTGGGCGATCCTCCGATCGCCCGTCTTGTTAGAGTGTTCATTTGGCGGATAACAGACTAGGGGAAAGGTGTCGGGCATGGGGTGGTTACAACGGTTACGTATTGATAAATTCTTATTGGTTCTGATTTTGGTGGTGGTGACGGCGTCGGTTCTTCCTGCTGAAGGCTCCGTGAAGGTTTTCTTTGAGCGCCTAACCACGGCGGCGATTGCTCTGCTGTTCTTTATGCACGGCGCGAAGCTATCGCGTGAAGCGATTAGTGCGGGTATGGGGCACTGGCGGTTGCATCTGGTGGTGTTTGCCAGCACGTTTATTCTGTTCCCGCTGCTGGGAATCGGTATGAGTCTGTTGTCGCCAGTGGTGCTGACGCCGACCCTGTATCTGGGTTTCCTCTATCTGTGTGCGCTACCAGCGACAGTGCAGTCGGCGATTGCTTATACCTCAATGGCTGGTGGTAATGTCGCAGCGGCGATTTGTAGCGCCTCCGCATCCAGTATTCTGGGCGTGTTTCTTTCGCCGATTCTGGTCGGTTTGCTGATGCATACGCAGGGGGGAGAAACGGATACGCTGCACGCGATTGGGTCTATTATCATGCAGTTAATGGTGCCTTTCGTGATTGGTCATCTGTCTCGCCCGCTGATTGCCAAGTGGGTTGAACGTAACCGTAAGCTGATTAATATTACTGACCGGTCATCAATTCTTTTGGTGGTGTATGTTGCTTTCAGCGAGGCGGTTGTGCAGGGGATTTGGGGACAGATCAACGTCTGGTCATTACTGGCCGTCGTCGGTTGTTCGATCGTGCTGCTAGCGATTGTGCTGGTGGTGAATACGCTGGTAGCTCGGAAGATGGGCTTTAATACCGCCGATGAAATCACCATCGTATTCTGCGGTTCGAAGAAGAGCCTGGCGAATGGGATCCCGATGGCAAACGTGCTATTTCCTGCCGCGGCTGTCGGTGCGATGGTGCTGCCGTTGATGATTTTCCACCAAATCCAACTGATGGTCTGCGCTGCGCTGGCTCAGCGTTATGCCAAGCGGATAAGCAAAGAACAGGATACGCCTCGTCAGTAAGCGATTATCGGTCTCTCGCATTATGCAAAACGCCCTCGGTCTTACACAGGCCGAGGGCGTTGTCATTTGTAACAAACACTTGTAACTACACGGAAACACAAAAAATAATCTATTACAGTGATAGTTTCAAGGTGGTGTTACTTTTTTGTTGCGTTACGTTATAACAATACTCGCTCATCGAGATGTGTTGGATAGAGCAAGACACAGTTAATGATAATTATTATTTTGAGATCGAGGGAAATATGTTTAAAAAAACGGTGTTAACTTTAGCGATGTTAGGGACGCTGGCTTCTGCATCTGTGCAGGCTGCTCAGGGTGCACAATGCGTAAAAACTAGTCAAAAAGAGATTGCGTCGTTATTTGACCGTTGGAATGCATCACTGAAAACGGGTGATGCGAAGAAGGTGAATAGGAACTATGCGTCTGATGCCGTACTGCTGCCAACGCTGTCCGATCAACCGCGTACGACTGACGCCGAGCGTATTGATTACTTCGAACATTTCCTGGCGAAAAAGCCGGTTGGCAAGATTGATACCAGCACGATCCGCATCGGCTGTAATAAGGCTGTTGATACCGGAACCTACACCTTCACATTCGGTGACGGTAGCGTAGCCAAGGCACGCTATACCTACACTTATGCCTGGGACGCGAAACAGAAGCAGTGGTTGATTACCACGCACCATTCCTCGGCAAACCCGGCCAGTTGATCTCTGTAATTTATCGGTAATAAACTTGTGTCAAACGGCTAACGGAAGTTAGCCGTTTTTCGTGTGCGGTTGACCCAAATTATTGAACTGCACCGCGCTTACGCAGAACCTTTTCACGCAACTGCTGCTTTTCCTGCTCGCTGATAAACGCAATGTTCAGGCCGTTTTCCTGCGCTTTGCGGGTTTCTACCGCCGTCAGGCCAGCAAGTGGTGCCGCGACCTCGTATTCGTGACGGATCTCTATGCCCTGAACCGCAGGATCGTCCGTGTTGATGGTGGCGGGGATTTCATAACGCAGGAAGTGGATCAGCGGATGTTTATCCAGTGATTCCACGGTGCTGGTTTGAATGTTAGAGGTCAGACAGGATTCGATGCCGATGCCATGCTCCGCCATGTGTGTCATCAGACGCGGATCGATAATCGCGGTTACGCCATGTCCGATGCGCTCGGCACCCAAATGGTTAATCGCCTGCCAGATACTTTCCGGCCCGGCGGCTTCACCCGCGTGAACCGTGATGTGCCAGCCAGCATCGCGAGCTTGTCGGAAATGAGAAGTAAACTGCGCACCGGGGTAACCCAATTCATCACCGGCCAGATCGAGCGCGGCGATGCGATCGCGCTGGGACAGCAGGGCGTCCAGCTCTTGCTGGCAGGCCTCGGTGCCGAATGTCCGACTCATGATGCCAATCAGACGGATATCGGTATCGAAATCACGGCAGCCTGCGGTAATACCGTCGATCACCGCTTCAACAACGCCAGCAATCGGCAGTTTATGATTCATTGCCATATAGTAGGGGGAGAAACGCAGTTCTGCGTAATCCAGCCCGGCTTTCACGGCATCTTCAACGTTCTCGTAAGCCACGCGGCGGCAGGCATCCAGTGAACCAAGTACGGCCACGCCCCAGTCGAGTTTTTGTAAAAAGCTCAGTAAGTCAGGTTCGTTTTTGGTGACCTGAACGTGAGGACGGAGCGCGTCAAGATCGCTGGCGGGTAACGTGATATTGTACTGGTGACCTAGATCCAGAATAGTCTGGGCGCGGATATTACCATCTAAATGGCGGTGGATATCCGTCAACGGCAGGAGTGAATCAATCATAATGTTATTGTCTGATTACTGTTTTTCATACGACGAAGTATAAAAAGAAATCGTGGTAAATAGCCAACGGTTACCGCTGAAATTCAATCACTCTGAACAATCATTGAGCAAAAACAATCTGTTACTGTTTTTCCTGACCGGTAGCACGGGCGTTCAACTTAGGAATAGCTCGGATATAAATGAGTTCGCTGAGCAATTCTACTAACGTTTGGCTGACGATCACGGCCGGAAGGAGCGGCAGTGCGCCGGGTATTGCCAACGCCAGCGGCAGAATCACCAGAGAATTACGCGTGCTGGCGCTGAAGGCCACGGCGCGCCCGCCAGTTGAATCCAACCGGAACACGCGGCCCGTGAACCAGCCGAGCAGCGGGGCCAGCAGCGCGAAGAGTACATAAAATGGCACCGCGAGTAATACCGACGCCCAGGTGGTGCGCAGTTGGGGAATGACCGCCGCAACGACGATAAACAGCACCAGAGCGGTAACCGGAACGGGAAGATAGCTCAATGCATCCGAAAATATTGCCATCGTGCGCTGTCTCGCCGCTAGCCATTGCAGAAGCGCGGCCAGCGCTAAAGGCACGGCAATCAACCAGATAAACGCGTCGATAAAGGGCGCGAAGACGATAAGTTCAGAGGCGTCCTGACCGAGAAATAACGTCAGGTAGAAGGGCAGCGCCAACATTTGCAGTATCAATAAAATGGGCGTTGCGGCCAACAGACGGGCGGCATCTGCACGCCCCAGATGCGCGAATGTCACCACGTAGTCAATACAGGGGGCGAGTAATACCAATATGATACCCAGCTTCACCAGCGGTTCGGTGGGGAGGAAGGGCAACAGCGCCGCGACGAACAACGGAATCACGATGAAGTTGGCAGCAAGCAACGCGCCGATGAATCTGACCTGAGTGAGGCTTTTTCCTATAGTGGTCAGCGGCACTTGCAGGAACGTGACAAACAGCATCAGCGCCAGCGCCGGACTAATCACGATATCCAGTTGCTCTGTTCCCGGCAGCACCAAAGCTGTTGCCACTGCTGCTATCACGGCAACAAAATAGATCGCAGCCTGATGGGCTTCCATGAAGGATTTCAACGCGGACATGGTGTCATCTCAATATGAAGCAGAAAGTGTAGGGCAGAAAAAACGGCGGCTGCAAATGCGGCCACCGTGTGTCTTAGCGCGTAATACTACCGAATTATTGTGCTGGTGGTACGATTGGCTCTTGCGGTGCGCCTGGCAGAGACTCTTCACCTTCTTCCGTTGGAACGGAGAAATACGGTGCGATGAAATCAGCCAGCGATATTTTGTTGCCGTTGAAATCAATTTGGCCATCAGCATAGTTCAGCGAGCTGGTAATCGCGTTGTCTTTCGTGACGCTCAACTGATTCATCTGGCCGATGTCCGCCATCATCTTCGCTTGTTGCTGCGCCATTTCTGTCGCCTGCTTTTGCTCTTCATCGTTGGCCGGTTTCGGCCCCGCCTGCACCATTAATTCTGCCAGCATATCCAGCGGTACATTGAGCTTGGCATCGAGTTTTTTGACCGACTGACGAATGATTTTTTCTTCATCTGACAGGGTGGTATCGTTCGCTTTATCCGTGCTCTGCAACGGATCGGTTAAATCCAGCGCCAGCGTGAACGTGCCTTCGCCTTTGCTGTTTTTCCAACTGATCGGTGAAATAGCAATGCTTGGGTTGCCTTTCAACAGCTGCGGCAGGTATTGCAGAACAGACATGGCGATTTCGTGCTGATAAGTATCGGGATCCATTGCGGCTGGATCCTGCAGCAGTTTCTGCACTTTTTCCTGATAGGCGGTGAAGAACTGTTTGGTACCTGCACCGTCAAGCTGTGAGATAGACATATTCACGTTGCCCGATCCCAGGTTGCGGTCGCCGATAACTAACGAGCCTAGCGTCACAGCCAGTTTGCCTGCCAGATTCTTGTCATCTTCCGTTGCGCTGCTTTGCAAAGAGAAGCCGTTTAAGGTAACCGGTTCTCCGCCTTCTACGGTAAACGTCATCGCTTTAAAGGACAGGTTGCCATCGCCTAAATCAAGATCGAATTTGCCTTTTTGATTGGTTCCCTTGATCGAGAAATCGGTGAGATCGACGTTCTCTGTTTGGCCCCAGGCATTTTTTCTTTCCATCTTCACGCTGCTGATGGTGGTATCCAGCTTGCTGCTGCGCAGGTCGTGCCCAATATCCACCAAGGCTTCCGCGCCGCTGAAGGAAAATTTCTGTTCTGGCGACTGATGATCGATAGGGGCCAGCGTAACGAGTGACTGCGTATCACCGCTGTAAGCGACGCGAGTTTCGGCCGTAAAGAATGGCTTATCTTTCGTCAGCTCAAACCAGTCTTTGACGGCGGGTGTGTTGGCCAACTCGGTATGGACAGACGCCATTGCAGGGACGAGGTTGAACTTCTTAAGCTGTGCCAGCGGGAATGGCCCGTGAGATACGGTTTCGTTGAAGACGAGCTCTTCACCGGGCGCAAGGATCTTCGCGCCTTCTGCTGTGCCTATCGAACCATCTGCTTGCAGCACATAGGATAGCGTGCTGCTGAATACGCCGCCCTTATAGTCGCGATAGACGACTTTCAGGCCCGCGTTCGGGTAGGCTTGCTTGAGCTTGGTATTCAGCGTATCGGTAAAGCCATCAATTTGCTGAGCCACCTGTTTGCCGGTGTACCAGGATGCACCGGTCCAGACGGCACCCAGAGCAACAATAACGCCTACGGCGACTAACGACTTTTTCATTTTTATTCATCCTTTAGTAAAAAAATGCGCGTTTTCAACGCGAAACGCTGGCAACATCCCCATAGGTAACCGCAGCGTATGGAACAAGTTATCGGTTAAATACGCGAGCGAGACGCCCCTGTCCCTCAACCGTTATCGGTGACTCACTAGCGGAAATAAAGCAAGATTCTCCCGGACGTAGCGAGAGCCGCTGCTCATTTTTTTGCAGGACGGCATGGCCGTCAATACAAAATACAATGGCGGCACTATTCTGGCTGAGCGTCTGCGGGCTCTGGCTCAGTTCGTGCAGCGAAAAAGCGAAATCTTCAACAGGAATCGGGAAACTGAGTTCGTTACCCTGACGATGTGGCGTCGTCAGCAACTGGTTTGCAGGTTTGGCTTCGAACACGACATTATCCAGCAGTTCTGGAATATCAATGTATTTCGGCGTTAGCCCGGCACGCAGCACGTTGTCTGAGTTCGCCATGACTTCTAATGCCACGCCTTTCAGATAAGCATGCGGCGTTTGCGCAAACAGGAACATGGCTTCGCCGGGTTGCAGCGTAATGACGTTCAGCAGCAGCGGGGAGAACAATCCGCTGTCATCGGAATAGTATTGTGTGATTGCGCGGATGGTCGCCCACGGCTCGTCATTTTGACTATTTAGCGCGGCCTTCAAAACGCCGAGCGCACGGGATTTTTGCTCACCTTCCATACTTAACAGGTTGGTGAACAGCATAGCGAGATTCTTCGCATCGGGCTGTTGTAAAAACGCGGTGATGGACGGATGTGCGCTGGCAACTGGCTCCAACAACTGCACAATTTCAGATAATTCTCGGAACCCATTCATAGCCTGAAAGGGCGTTAATGCGTAGACCAATTCCGGTTTGTGATTGGCATCTTTGTAGTTTCTTTCGGCCGCATCGAGCGGGATGCCAGCGGCATTCTCTTTCGCAAAGCCTTGTTCTGCCGACGATTTACTGGGGTGAACCTGAATTGAAAGCGGCTGTTCCGCGCACAATACCTTAAACAAAAAGGGCAATTCGCCAAAACGTTGCGCGATCGTTGCGCCAAGATGAGCGTTCGCGTCTTCGGCAATCACTTCTCGCAGGCTGCGGGTGTTGCCTTTTTCATCAATAATCGCCGAACTGCTTTTAGGATGGGCACCCATCCAAAGTTCCGCCATCGGTAAATCGTTAGGGTTATCAATGCCATATAGCTCAGTTAAGGCGTGTTTACTGCCCCAGGCGTAGTGCTGGACGCAATTGAGCATTTTTTGCATGTCGGCTCCCTGCTATTACATTAATTGTTAATTTCTGTGATGCTAGCTGTTAATTACTTGAGTGATTATGAATACACTGCATCTTCTTCGCTTCATGGTAATGTTTTATGTAGCGCGATGCCAGACAGTGTTAGTCGACCAATAAGCGTGATAAGGCCAGTGAGTGTTATCAGAATAGGCCCAGCGATGTGATTCGATGTCTTCTACTATTTGAATGTGTGTTTTAAGGAGGAAAGATAATGAGCACGACGCGTAGTGAAAAAGACTCAATGGGACCGATTGATGTGCCTGCTGAACGTTTATGGGGCGCACAGACACAGCGATCGCTGGAACACTTCCGTATTTCTGAAGAGAAAATGCCCCAGGCGCTGATTTATGCGCTGGCGCAAACCAAGCGTGCGGCGGCGCGCGTCAACATGGATCTCACGCTGCTGCCTGCCGAACGGGGAAATGCGATTATTCAGGCAGCGGATGAAGTGTTGGCTGGCCAGCATGCTGGGGAATTCCCGTTAGCGATCTGGCAGACGGGGTCTGGCACGCAAAGCAACATGAATATGAACGAGGTGTTGGCTAACCGCGCCAGCGAATTACTGGGGGGAGAGCGGGGCAACAATCGTCTGGTTCACCCCAATGACGATGTCAACAAAAGTCAGAGTTCCAACGACGTCTTCCCGACTGCGATGCATGTCGCCGCTGTCGTCGCGATCAACGAACATCTGATTCCTGAACTGAAAGCGCTACATGCCACGTTGGCGTCAAAGGCTGAGCAGTTTAAGGATATCGTCAAGATCGGCCGTACGCATTTACAGGATGCCACGCCGCTGACGCTGGGGCAGGAAATCTCCGGCTGGGCTGCGATGTTGCAGCATAACCTGAAGCATATCGAAAACAGCGTGCCACACATTTGTGAGCTGGCGCTGGGCGGTACGGCGGTTGGAACAGGGCTAAACACGCATCCCGAATATGCGGTGCGCGTGGCAGCAGAACTGGCGAAACTGACCGGTCAACCGTTTGTGACCTCGCCGAATAAATTCGAAGCGCTGGCGACCTGTGATGCGTTGGTTCACGGACACGGTGCCTTGAAGGGGCTGGCCGCATCGTTAATGAAGATTGCTAACGATGTGCGCTGGCTGGCGTCTGGCCCGCGCTGTGGTATCGGCGAACTGAGTATTCCTGAAAACGAACCGGGCAGTTCCATCATGCCAGGCAAGGTCAACCCGACCCAGTGTGAAGCGCTGACGATGCTGTGCTGCCAGGTGATGGGCAACGATGTCGCCGTGAATATCGGCGGGGCATCCGGTAATTTTGAGCTGAACGTGTATCGTCCTATGGTGATTCATAACTTCCTGCAATCAATTCGTCTGTTGGCTGATGGCATGAAGAGCTTCGATGAGCACTGTGCGGTGGGGATCGAACCGAATCGCGATCGCATCAATCAGTTGCTGAACGAATCGCTGATGCTGGTGACGGCGCTGAACACGCACATTGGCTATGACAAAGCGGCAGAAATTGCCAAAAAAGCACATAAAGAAGGGCTGACGCTGAAGGCAGCCGCGCTCAAACTGAACTACCTAACCGAAGCACAGTTTGATGAGTGGGTTCGACCGGAAGAGATGGTCGGTAGCCTGAAAAAGTAATGGCACGATAGTCAGCGTTTTATCCCGTAGCCTGCCGGTGTTTACCCGCAGGCTTTTTCTTTTTTATTCCGGCGCATCGGTATACAGATGCAAACGCGGGATGAGCAGGCGAAGTTCAGCCGCTTTCGGTTTGTGTTTATGCTTGATGTTGTTGGCGTCATAAGGATTGAGTTCACCGATAATGGGGATCTCGCCGCCGGATTCTTGCTGACAAAGCACAAGCAGGGGAGACGGGCAGGGATGCTGAACCTGTTTCTGCTGTTCGGGATACCACACGCGGGCGATAGGCTGTACTTTGACCGGGCGTTTAATTTTCAAAATGGCGTCTTCCTGCAGCGACAATACCGCGTCAATTTCTTGCTCGATATGTTCAACCCACTGAGCTTTGGTATACGGCGTCGTATGCTTTGCCGCATTCAGGCTCTTGGTGAGTTTCTCCAGCAGCTCGACACGCGTCATATTTTTGATGACGTGCTTATTCGCCCAGCCAAAACGGACTGACGCCGGATTCGTTATGAGCGTCAGCGAACGATAAGCGCTAAGCGTGATCAATCCTTTCAAATGCGAGTGGACGAACTCAAAGCGCTGTTCCGGCTCTAGCCCCGACTCGACGGTAATAATCTGTTCCAGCTCTTTTTTCAGTGCGTTAATTTCCGCAATGAGCAACTGTGCTTGCTGATACTGCGCGGCGTTGACGGAAAAACAGAGTGCGCCCGGCAAGCGTATAGCGCTTTTACTGCTGAGCGTTTCCGGGTAGTGGTGAATGAACAGTCGCTGAAAATGCACTAGCCCTTTATCACGCGCCTCTTGTCCAACGTACTGCGTAACGGCGATATGCTCGATAGGATCGTGCTCCGTTCCTTTTTCCACATGGGGAAGGGAATAGACGCGCCCGGCCAGAAGCCGATACTCGGCAAACTGTTGCTGCATCAGCGCAAGTTTCTTCTCTAGCGTTTGGAAGCAGTGGTTCATGCGATCGATTAGCGTATAGCGGTTCATAGCAAAAGCCATTTTAATTACAACATACTTATCTTTATACTGATAAATGAACGCTTCAGCAATCGTGATCGGTATTATTTCAAGCAGGGTTGACGGGGCATGGAGGGTGAGAGTGGAAACAACGCGGAGTTTACCTGATTCAGGCAAACTCCGGTAAGAAAGGCGTTTAAAGGCGATGTTTGAGTATCAGGCTAACTACCAGCGCGAGAAGTAATAGGGCGCTCAGAAACGTTGTAATCCCCATCCAACCGAATGAATGCCAGAAGAATCCCCCCAGCGTGCCGGCCAGACTGGAACCCAGATAGTAAGAAAAGAGATACATGGATGATGCCTGACCTTTCGCGCGCCGCGCCCGTTGGCCAATCCAACTGCTGGCTACCGAATGGGCGGCGAAGAAACCGGCGGTAAAGAGCATCATCCCGCCAAAGATCGCGAAGAGCGGGCTCAGTGCCGTCACCCCCAGTCCCGCTAACATCAGAAGAATCGCAATGCTCAGCACGGGGCCGCGTCCGTAGCGAGCCGTTAATGCTCCGGCTTTTGGCGAGCTGTAACTTCCGGTGAGATAAACCACGGAGAGTAAACCAACCACCGCCTGACTGAGTAAATACGGCGGAGCCAGCAACCGATACCCAATGTAGTTAAACAGGGTAACGAATGCGCCCATTAGCAAAAATCCCTCAAGGAACAGCAGCGGCAAGCCCGCATCGCGCCAGTGCAGTTTGCTATTCAGCAGCAGCGTTTTTGGACGCAGCGAACCGGGTCGGAAATGGCGTGATTCCGGCAGAATACGCCAGAATGTTATCGCGGCAATGAGCGCCAGTACGCCGATCGTACCGATTGAGACTCGCCACGGGAAATAGTCCGTTAAGACCCCGCTGACCAAACGTCCACTCATGCCGCCAATTGAGTTACCGCTGATATATAACCCCATCGAAAATGCCAGCACACTGGGGTGAATTTCTTCACTCAGGTAGCTCATGGCGACAGCCGCGACGCCGCTTAGCGACAGACCCATCATGGCCCGCATGACCAATACGCCGTTCCAACTGGTCATAAATGCGCAAATCACGGTACAGATCGCGGCCAGCATCAAGGATACGACCATGACATTCTTACGGCCGATGGTGTCAGAGAGTGGTCCGGTAAACAGCAGCCCAAACGCCAGCATCACCGTTGAGACAGAAAGCGACAGACTGCTGGTCGCCGGAGAAATCCCGAAATCCTGAGAGAGCACCGGCAGCAGCGGTTGAACGCAATACAGCAGGGCAAACGTTGCTAACCCGGCAGAAAACAGCGCCAGTGTGACGCGCATAAATTGCGGCGTACCACGCGTGATATAAGGCGTTTTACCAGAATGTTTCGGGGCAATATCATCCGCATCGTCGGCCGTAGAAAGAGGCCAGTCGTTCGATGCAGAAGATGGCAGGTTACTCACAATAATTCCTTACCGGAAAGGGTAAATCGGGCGTAAAACAACAATGTGAGGATCATAGAAGAGTGATATTATTTTGTATAATATATTAATAATCATGATTGATATGTTTAAAGTATGAATATCGAACTACGTCACCTTCGTTACTTTATTGCGGTCGCGGAAGAGCTGCATTTTGGCCGAGCCGCAGAACGATTACGCATTTCTCAGCCGCCACTGAGCCAACAGATTCAGATTCTGGAGGAACAGGTGGGGGCGAAATTGTTGGCGCGCAACAACCGAAATGTCCAGCTCACGCCAGCAGGCGAGATGTTCCTGAAAGAGGCCTGGTCGATTATCAGTCAGGTTGATCAGGCGGCGGAACGGGCGTCCCGCATTCAACGCGGCGAAATTGGGGAATTAACCATCGGTTTTACCTCGTCCGCACCGTTTATCAAAAAGATCTCCAGCAGCCTGCTGCGTTTTCGCCAAACATACCCGGAAGTGCATATTCAGATGATGGAGCTTAACACCAAGCAGCAAATTGAACCGCTGCTGAACGGTAAGCTCGATATCGGCATTATGCGCAATAACCCGTTGCCTGACGCGCTTGATCATCAGTTGTTGCTGCGTGAACCGCTGATCGCTGTCGTACAGGAATCCCATCCGTTAGCACAGCAGGACGCAGGACGAGCAATCAACATCACACAGTTGGCAAATGAGCCATTCGTTTTCTTCTCGCGCGCGGTTGGAACGGCGCTGTATGACGATACGCTCACGCTGCTGAAACGCTATGGCATCAGCCCCTACATTACGCAGGAAGTGGGCGAGGCGATGACCATCGTCGGGCTGGTATCCGCGGGATTGGGCGTGTCCATCTTGCCTGCGTCGTTTTTGCGTATTCGGGTCGATGGCGTGAAATATTTGCTGCTTGAAGAAGAGGACGCCACAACGGAAGTTTGGCTGGTGACGGCACGACATCAGCCGCAAAGTGCTGCCGCGAAAGTGCTGATGTCGCTGATGCTGGGCGGATAAGCGTTAAAATATGCGGACTAAATCACATAACGAATCAAATATTTGACGAGTTTAGTGAAAAGCCCCACCATACCCGCAGTTTTTTTATTTTGCAGCGTGAAAAATAGTCATGCCGCAATAATAAAGATAAATTTTTCAACAGCAGTGCCAGCAATAATGCGAATGAGTAGGAGCCAGGTTTGTGATAGCCGACGGTCAACCAGGACACATCGATCAAATCAAACAAATGAATGCCGGTGCAGTGTATCGGTTGATCGATAAGTACGGCCCGATATCACGTATCGAACTGTCCAAACGCGCTCAGCTCGCGCCCGCCAGTATTACTAAAATTGTCCGCGAACTGCTGGAAGCCCATCTGGTGCAGGAAACTGAATACCAGGATGTGGGCAGCAGAGGGCGTCCCGCAATCGGCCTGATTCTGGATACCGAAGCCTGGCACTATCTTTCAGCACGCATCAGCCACAATACTTTGTTATTGGCGCTGCGCGATCTCAGCAGCAAGCTGGTTGTGGAAGAGGAAATCCCGCTTCCCGCTACGTCGTCACAGCCGCTGCTTGAGCGTATTCTGAATGAAATCGACCAGTTTTTTATTCGCCACCAAAAGCGACTGGAGCGACTAACCGCAATCGCCATTACCGCGCCGGGCATGATTGATGCCAGCAAGGGCATCATTCACCGGATGCCGTTTTATGACGTTGAGGAAATGGCGATTGGCCCAGCGCTAGAACAGCGCACGGGGTTGCCCGTGTATTTGCAGCACGATATCTGCGCCTGGACGATGGCCGAAGCGCTATACGGCGCATCGCGCGATTGTCAAAATGTAATTCAGGTGGTGATCGACCATAACGTCGGCGCGGGCGTGATTACTGGTGGCCGTATTCTGCACGCCGGGAGTAGAAATCTGGTCGAGATCGGGCACACGCAGGTCGATCCTTATGGCAAGCGTTGCTATTGCGGCAATCACGGCTGTCTGGAAACCGTCGCCAGCACGGAAAATATGCTGGAGCTGGCGCAACAGCGCATGAATACCTCGATGAGTTCGCTCCTGCACGGTTCACCGCTTAGCGTTGAGAACCTGTGTGACGCCGCGCTCAAGGGCGATCAGTTAGCCAAAGATATCATTAACGATGTCGGCCATAACGTAGGCCGTATAGTCGCCATCATGGTGAATCTCTTTAATCCCGATAAAATTCTGGTGGGCTCCCCTCTGAATAAAGCGGCCAGCATTTTACACCCCGCCATTTTAGGTTGTATTCAACAGCAATCATTCCCCCCCTATAGCCACAACATTCAGGTGGAAGCGACCCAATTCTACAATCAGGGCACGATGCCCGGAGCGGCACTGGTAAAAGACGCGCTCTATAACGGATCGCTGCTGGTTAAACTGCTACAGGGATAACCATAAAGGCGTAGAGCAACAAAACATTGCGCTAACGCAAACTGCCTGAATGAGGCATAGCCTAGACTTTCACGCTTGGAAAGCATTTTAGCTGTGCTTGTTTTTTGGTATTCAGGTGGTCTGGAGTTATCCCATGTTGAAACGTATTTTTGTCACTGGTACTGATACCGCCGTTGGCAAAACGGTGGTATCCAAGGCGCTACTGCAAAAACTGGCGCTGGCGGGCAAATCGGTTGCGGGCTACAAACCGATAGCAAAAGGGTGCGAAGAAACGGAAGCGGGCCTGCGTAATAAAGACGCACTGTTGCTACAGGCGGCCTCGACGCTCGAATTGCCCTATAACATGGTTAACCCTATCGCACTGCGGGAAGATGAAATCAGCGCCAGTGAAGGAACCATTGATTACTGCACGATGACGCAAGGCCTGCGCCACATGGGCGAGACGACGGATATCGTGGTGGTTGAAGGGACAGGCGGATGGCGAACCGTCATGAACGATCTGCGTCCGTATTCCGAATGGGTGGTGCAGGAACAACTGCCCGTCGTGCTGGTTGTTGGCATCAAACTGGGCTGCATCAGCCATGCGCTGCTGACCGCGCAGGCGATCATCAACGATGGCTTGCCGCTGGTCGGCTGGGTCGCTAACCGTATTAACCCCGGACTGGCGAATTACGCAGAAATCATTCACGTTCTGCGGAAAAAAATTCCGGCACCACAGCTGGGTGAACTGCCTTACTTGCCGCGCGCCGAACAGCGTGATCTCTCGTCTTATATCGATCTTTCTGCTGTCAGTTACTAATTTCTTTCGTCTTCTATTCCCGCTTCTCTGCGGGAATAAATTTTCTCCGCCACGCCACCTGTTATACTCACAGGCAGTTTTTCTTCTTATCCTGAAAATATAATGAAAACAGAGAATAACCAGCAGCAAACACCTGTCCCACATCGCCATTGGATTTTAATTGCCTGCATGTTGGCGATGTTCACGGCCGCGATTGAAGTGACGATTGTCGCCACCGCGCTGCCCACCATCATCGCGGATTTAGGCGGATTTTCCCTATTAGGCTGGGTCTTTGCGGGTTATTTGCTGACGCAGTCGATCAGTATTCCAATTTATGGCCGATTAGCCGATCTGTATGGCCGCAAAAGGATATTCTTCTTCGGTATGATCGTGTTCCTGTTAGGGTCGATTTTGTGCGGATTCTCGACGCAGATGGGCTGGTTGATCGTCTTCCGCACCTTGCAAGGGCTGGGTGCGGGCGCGATTACGCCGATTGCCTTCACCATTGTTGCTGATGTGTATAGCTCGACCGAGCGCCCGAAAATACAGGGTTATTTGTCCAGCGTGTGGGGCTTTTCCGCGATTATCGGCCCGCTACTGGGGGCGTTTATCGTGCAACACTTCAACTGGGCGCTGGTTTTCTGGGTCAACGTGCCGATTGGGCTGTTCTCCATCTTCCTGCTGGCGCGTTATCTGCCGACGGTGAATGCCGTGCGCCAGCATCAGTTGGACTGGATGGGGGCGTTCTATCTGATTATATCCGTCGCCAGTTTGCTGATGGCGCTGCTACAGGCTGAGGTGTTTGGCTACTGGGTGATCCCATTGCTTGCGATCTCTGCTGTGGGCGGCATTCTGTTAGTTCGACAGGAAAAGCGCACGCCGGAGCCGCTATTTCCGCTGGCACTGTGGCGCAATCGGGTCATTATTGCCGGTAACCTCGGTGGATTGGTCGTCGGGGCCGCCATGATGGGGGTGAGCGCTTTTTTGCCAACGTTTATCCAGGGCGTTATGGGGAAAACGCCGCTGGAAGCTGGCAGTATACTGGCGATGATGTCGATTGGCTGGCCGCTGGCCAGCACGCTGAGCGGGCGCTTAATGCTGTGGACCTCTTACCGATTTACGGCAATGCTCGGTGGTATTGTGCTGATTATCGGCAGTCTGACGCTGCTAACCGTTCAACCGGACAGCAACCTGATGTGGGCGCGGCTCGCGGCATTTTTGATCGGTTCAGGAATGGGGCTAAGTAGCACAACGTTTCTGGTATCGATACAAAACTCGGTGGACTACTCCATCCGCGGCATTGCAACGGCCTCTGCCATGTTTACCCGCATGCTGGGTTCCGCACTGGGAACGGCAATTCTTGGCGCGACGCTGAACATCGGTCTGCATTGGCGATTGCCGGAAGTGAGCGATCCACTCCAGACGTTGATGGATCCCGCCAAGCGTATCCTGCTGAGCGTAAACCAGCTCGATATGCTGGCATCGCAAGTCGCCTCGTCTATCCACGGCGTATTTATCGTTTCTGCGCTGATCGCGGCTATCACGCTGCTTTCCGCCAGAATGATCCCGGCAAGCCAGCGGCCGGGACAGGCTGAAACCAGACAAAAATAAGGCAAAAGAAAAGGCGCGAAAGCGCCTTTTGAACATCCATAGGAAGCGTTACGGTGTGGTCGTCGGTTGACCTTCTGCTGGCGCTGGCGCACTTTCCGTATTGGCGTCGCCCTCAGCATGGCGGGTGTAAACAATCTTGTGAGTATCACTCTCGCAGTGACCAACCACCTGACCACCGGCCTGATTCACCTGATCGTTAGGAACAACATCCAGCGTAAAACCGGACTCTGGTACACCATTGGCGATGATTTTCTGGGCAATATCTGCTTTCACGCTCTCGCAAGATGCCTGTGCAGCCAACGGAGCAATCAGGAATAATGCGGCACCAAAAATGACGGTTTTTTTCATCTTTTGATCCTTTTCTCTGAAAAAAGTCTCTTTGAGTATATCAAACGATGACGATAACGCGAAAAAGCCGCGAAATCAGGCCATCAACGATGGCCCGGAGAAGGTTAAACGCAGGGCCCGGTAGCGCAGCCATACATCATAAATAGTGGGAAAAGGACAACGGCTGGAATCATGAGGGGAGCAAGCAGCACCTCTTTGCCGGAATTATCACTGCTGTTGATCACCACCGGAATGGGCTGCGGCAGGCGTCCCTGTGTTGTCGGGCTGACCAATGAGCCTTCTTTCTTGCTAAATGTGCCGTTCGCGCTAAATGTGACTTCACCTTTCCCATTTGTCGTGGGAATGTTCGCCGCGTAGAGCTCACGTAAGTCGACTTCCTGCGCATTGGTCAATCGGCGAGTATCAATCACGTTTTTATACCTCGCATAAACCAGGCCATTACGGAGAGAGAAATCGACCCTCACGCCAGTGATGATGTCTTTATAATCACGAAAAAATGCGTAATAGTCCTGATACTCTTTTTGAGCGCGGGCGTCGGAGAATTTATAAACGTAAGTATCGGACTCAGCGATAAGCGTCCCATTGTCATTGGTGATAGCCGTGATGTTATCCGTCTTCGGATAGGTGCTTGCACACGAACTGACCAAGAGGCACATGATAAACACGCCCCACAGTTTGATGTGAAAAGGGCGTGAAAGTAACGGCACGAGATCCATATTCATCCTGATGCACTCCATTTGGATAAAAATGCGTGTTGGTTCGATATAGCGATAATCGTTGAGTTTAACGGTGATGTCAGCCTAGGGTGCAGGCAAATGTGCTGTACTATTTTTTGCTGCACCATTTTTCTGCACTACAAAGAGAAAAGGGGAAACCCACGCCAGAAGGCGTGGGTGAAAAATCAGGGGGTAACGGGGCGGCCACTGCGGCGGTCGAGGCAGCGTTCTGTCGTGTTTTCCCAGTAAGCATTGACGTTATAGCTGGCGTTGCATTTTTCACGCCCATCAATCGCTTTTTCCGTTTTATCGAATTCTTTCTCAACGCGGTTGTTCACTTTATTACGCAGTGAGCGGGTTGAGTCCCATTGCTCTTTGCTTTGACGCGCGGCTTCTTTCGATAACGCGCTGTCGCCGGAATCAACAATGATGTGGCGCGTATCTGCCAGTGCAGCAGGCTGCCATGCAGCGGAAACGATAACCAAAGAAAGCGGGATGAAGGCCCGAATCAAAGAAGAAAAAGAGTAGTGGTTCATGTTTCACCTTGACAGAACGAATGATAAAAACAAACGCCGGTGCCGCAGAACGATAAAGCGCACGGCAAGCGATAGACAACAAAAGATGACCGCCGTTCCCTGTAACCTCCGCGCGTTGTGCAAAAAGGAAGGTTACCTATAACAAGAAGTATACATCCTTCGCTTCAACGGCACTATAACCACTCAGTATCTGGAAACACGCAGTATCTGGCAAACTCCGGTGTGTGACGCTATAGAAAAAGGCATGAAACAGCGTTCATGCCCTTAATTCTGGTGTTTCAGTAATAATTAGCCTTCGCGGTGTACGCTTAACCCAGCAAAAGACTGGCTGACCGGCATCATTTCCAGCGTATTGATATTGACGTGTGCTGGCAGGGTGGCTACCCAGAAAACGGCTTCAGACACATCTTCAGCCGTCAGCGGCGTCGTGTTGTCATAGGTTTTACTGACTTTGTCGTCGTTACCTTTGAAGCGCACGGTCGAGAACTCCGTTCCACCGACCAAGCCCGGTTCGATATTCGTTACGCGGATTCGGGTACCAGACAGATCGGCACGTAATCCCAGGCTAAACTGCTGCACGAACGCTTTGCTGGCACCGTACACGTTACCGCCTGCATATGGCCAGTTTCCTGCGGTAGAACCGATATTGATGACGTGACCGATATTACGTTCCACCATGGCGGGCAGCAGCGCGCGCGTCATGAACACCAGCCCTTTGTTGTTGGTATCGATCATGTTTTCCCAATCGTCTACCGAGGCTTTATGCGCAGGCTCCAGACCCAGCGCCAGTCCGGCGTTGTTCACCAGCACATCAATTGTCCGCCATTCGGCTGGCAGGGCAGCAACAGCTTGTTCAATCGCCTGACGGTCACGCACATCCAGTTTTAACGGATACAGCGCATCGCCCAGTTCGGCCTTTAGCGCATCCAGACGTTCCTGACGGCGGCCGGTCGCGATCACTTTATGGCCTGCACTAATGAATTTACGCGTAATTGACTCACCAAACCCAGCCGTTGCACCGGTAACAAAAATAATCATGCTCTTATTTCTCCCTGACCGTTTTCATATTTTGCTTGTGCCTGATATCAATATAAATAATGAAAGGCATGCGATCATTTAGCCGCGCAATTCCCCGTGGGTCAAGCGTTACTCCGGTTTCAACGATACGGTTCAAACATCATCGCCCCTCAGAACGAGAGGCGAATGTCGGCCACAGCGGTGCGGTAAGGTGGATATGACGAAGGATTAAATCCAGTACTTGTTACGGAATTCGCGCATGGTATCCGCGACCCACTGCATTTCCTGCGGTGTTCCTAACGAGATACGACACCAGTTATCCGCCGGAGGAAACGCGCGGCCAATCAGTACGCCCGCATCTGCCATATGCTTTTGGTAATCCTTCAGCGGCACGACCAACTGGTGGAAAACAAAATTTCCCTCTGACGGTAAGTAAGGCAGTTTCAGGTCATCCAGCGCTTTCAGCAGGATTTGACGTGACACATCATTACTCTTTTTGCTGTAGGTAATGAATGCCGCATCGTCCATGGAGGCCAATGCGGCATCTACGCCGCTAAAGTTGATTTTTTCGCCCGCAACATACCGTCCCATCAGTGCAATAACTTTGGGATGGGCGACGGCATACCCAACGCGCATACCGGCCATAGCATGTATTTTGGAGAACGTTTTGAGCAAAATAATGTTCTCTGCACCCTGCGTGATCATCGGTGAAATTGAGCGAAAGCGCGGGTCATTGACGAACTCGGCATAAGCCTCATCGACGATAAACATCGTATTGGCTGGCTTGCTGGCAATCCACGGTTCGATGAAATCCGCCGGCGTGATTGTTCCCGTTGGGTTATTCGGATTGACCAGATAAACGATGGAAGGACCGCTGTAACCTGCCACGGCGGCTTTTAGTCCTTCAATATCGAAGGCCCAGCCATCGAGCATCTTGACTTTCGTCACCTTGATTCTGGCAATTTTGGCGAAGTGCTCGCCGTCACCGTAGGTTAATTCAGGAATCACCAACTGTGCATCCAGCGATGCGTAGGCTTCGATTGCTGCTCGAATACCTTCGGACGATCCGGCCGTCAACAAGATGGAAGGGGACTCGACCTGATGATGCGCCGCCAGCTTATTGCCAAGCAGTAAAATTTCATTCTTTGCATAGCGGTTGGCTTTCACAACAGCTTCGCGCGCGGCGGCTTGTGCTTTGGGCGACATACCGAGAGGATTTTCATTGAAGTTAATACGGATTGGGTTAGTGGCCGACGGTGCGGTAAATGCAGCGTTCTCCGGTTGAGTCTCGGCAAAAACCCGCGAACTTAACCCTGTTGCTACCGCCGCCGTTCCCAGCAGGGCGCCAGAAAGTTTTAATAATGCTCTGCGTTTTGGGTTTAACACGTCGCTTTCATTGATTAAAAAATTCATCAAAACACTCTCCTTAGTTACATAATGACAGGAGAGCTAAAGCACAAAACGCGCCAACTTCATTAATCGATTGAACGCTAATACCTTGTCAAATAGGTGAAATAATATTTTCTTACGACAGACATGCCCGCCAGGCGGGAAATTCTGCACTTTCTGACGTGCCGATTAAAGGTAAGAAAAATTGGTTGATTTATTGAGTGATTAAATCGAATGATATGAATTACTTATGCAAGCGATCCATCATGACGCAAGTAATGATGCATCATGATGCGTTTGCCCTATGAGATAGCGAGTACACAGCGGAAGGCATCACGTTTCCTGATTGTCGGCTTCTACCGCCGCATACAACCGCTCAAGGATATCGGGAAACGCAGACTGCACGCGGTTCCAGCTCGGCACAAACGGTTTATCACCCAGGACATCGCTATAGGCATGACCAGCAAAAGTGATGACATCAGAAAATAACTCCACCGCCGACTCCTCTTTATGACGGTCGAAAGTCAGGCCGTTCATACGTGCGTCATGCTCGAAAGCATCGATCATATCAAGCGCGGTACGATAGTAGGTCGCCCGCAGGACGCGAAAAGAGTCCGTGGTGATATTCACGCCGAGAATAGCCAGTTTGCGATACAGCGCTTTTGTAATGTCAGCTGCCATACGCTGCAATCCCGCGTTAGGATCGTCTTCAGACATCGGCTGATGTTTATGGTCGTAGCGATCGGCGATATCAACCTGACAAATGCGGCGAGTGGCGGTTCCGCGATAAATTTCTGACAGCACGCCAATTTCCAGTCCCCAATCGCCAGGAATACGCAGGTTGTTCAGAATGGTGGTGCGCATCGCAAACTCGCCGGAAAGCGGATAGCGGTAACTGCGCATGTAATCCAGATAGTCAGAATTGCCGTAGACCTTTTGCAGCGATTTCAGTAACGGATAGACCAGCAGACGCCCCACGCGGCCATTCAGTTTTCCCTCTGCAACACGGGCGTAATAACCTTTGCAGAAGTCGTAATTGAAGTGCGGATTCGCCACGGGATAGAGTAGGCGAGCCAGCATCGCACGGTCATAGGTGACAATGTCACAATCGTGTAGCGCGACACAATCAGAACGACGCGATGCCAGCGTGTAACCGACACAAAACCAGACATTCCGCCCCTTGCCGGGTTCCTCCGGTGCCAGTGACTTTTCTGCCAGCTCGTCGCTGAGCGCTTTCAGGCGCGGGCCATCGTTCCACAAAATGCGATGTCGGTGCGGCAGGCGAGAAAAGAATTTCCGGGCGTAAAGAAACTGCTCCCGATCGGCGCGATCCAACCCAATCACAATTTCGCCAAGGTAAGACACCTGAGACAGCTGATCGACAATGTGGCTCAGCGCGGGGCCTTCCAGCTCAGAGTACAGCGATGGCAGAATCAGCCCTATACTGTTTTGCTCGGAAAATACCTGGAGTTCAGACTCCAACTCTTCCGTGCTTCTCTGAGTGAGATTGTGAAAATTGGTAATGATGCCATCTTGATAAAATTCGCTCATCCTATGCTCCCCATACTCTCTTGTGGCTATGTCGTGCCGAGAAATACTCGTTGCCAATAAAATGATCCAGTCCTTCACTCCAGCCTTGAGGCCCTGACTTCTGCGTGCAATATTGCTCGCCGCTGTACGACTCAGGCAGGTTAACCATTTGATTTCCCTTTCCTTTAATTAATACGGCATAGTCTACTGCGCATAACAGAGATATATCGTTCGGACCGTCGCCCAGCCCAAGCGTTTTGACGTCAGTACCGTATTTCTCGATGTACTGTGTTTTTATCCAGTTAAGCATAAATCCCTTACTCGTTTGGGCACTCATGGCGTGATAAAAGCGACCACCTTGGGTCAGAGCCAGACCCGCCTCTGCCAATAACTGGCAAAAACGCGGTAGGGCATTTTGCTCATCCAACCACAGCAGCGGTTCAGTGGCTTCTCGCTGCTGCGCCCGCTGGGCGTCTTGCGCGTCTAATCCCGTCATCTCTGCTATTTCCGTACTGCTCATATCGCCAAAGCCTTTGAAGCGGAAACCGGATGCGCGCAGCGATTCCAGCTGAGTGCGGATAACGGAATACCCTGCACCAATTCTCTTCCTTGGATAATCAGGATGTGATTGCCATGTTGGCGGCAGCACGGCAATGGCACCGTTTTCCGCAATATAGGGGTACGGTTCCAGCCCGAGCGCACGCCGTAAGGGCTCAACTTCAGCCGCCGTTTTACTGGTGGTGATAATCAACGGAATTGCTTCGTTCGCTAGCAGCGTCAGCCACGGTTGCGCGGCATCCCACCGATAAGTCTCATGATCGAGCAACGATCCATCGAGATCGCTGAAAATAATCAGTTTCGTATTACGCGTTTGCATGGGTTCTCCATGTTCGTGGATAAACATAAACAGAGTGTCACGATGGCGATTAACGTTAGTCAGAAAGGGCGTGTATTTGTCAGTGAGGCGTTGTGTTCGTGGTATTGATGACTGTGACCATAATCACACTTTAAGGATAGGAAGCAATTTGTATCTTCACCAATAATATAATGATCTGGCTATTTTTCGGCAGGCTGATGAACATCAGCGGACGCTGTTTGAACTGCTAACTGAAATACCTGCCTCAGGATGAGGCAGGTATAAGGGCAATGGTTTTGCATCTTCACATTCGCCTAACTACCAATTCGGAATACCCATTTGTTGGGCGGCAGCATGAATCGCATTGTAATGAACCTGCGTCATTTCCGACTGAAGATTAGGTTTGCCTCTGTCTGCAGTACGAAATTCATCTCGTGAGCCTCTCAACAGACTCTGCCCATGGCCATCGGGAGAGCCTGTACCTTGCGTGTGTTTTTCGTGTGAAGCTCGCGCCGAATTACTTCCCGCAGCGATGAGGATCGCGCGAGCCCGGTTATAGTCATTATCGCTAATTGCCATTTATGAACTCCTTCATATTGATATAGATACCGTGTGGACGTACAGTTATCTATCCACTCGGTTGATTTACGCTTTCGACTGTATGCGATCGCGATACCGGTTTAGTTCTTCCAGTTTGGCCGATGCGGCCTGCTTACGTTTGAAGGCGATATCCTCGATCTGGCTTGCCGAGGTACTGAGATAGGATTTCAGTTCATCACCAGTCAGGTACGTGCCGCTCAATTTATTCAGCTTGCTCCAACCGTCTTTGAAGTTATCCACAAACTTGGCTGACACGATGCCAACGGCCTGCCATTCAGCCGTTTGAGTGATGAAGAAATCATTTGTGTTCCGTTTGATGCGCTTAGTGAAACTTTTCGTCGGTTGATTCCGATCGAGCGCTTTCTGGAGCAGGTCTGACTGCTCGGTTGAACTTTCTACGACGCTCTGCATGAAATTCGCAAACGTTTTGAAGAAAAAAGAGATTTCGACAATAATTTCACGCATCCGCTTCAGCGCTTTAAGGCTCAGACCTAGAGACTGGATCGCCAGTTGAATGGTTTCTTCTTCGGTTCGTTGTCCCTTTAGCAGAGCGTTGATTTTTACCAATTCCGCAGCTTGGGTACGTTTCTCTTTTTCATAAGCCTCGACCTTTTCCAGCATTTTCATCTGCATGTCGCGGAGACCCGTCGCCTGTTTTTCTTGTTTCTCTGCCATTCTTCCCATGTTATCGCCAAGGGAATCCAGCGCGGCATTTAAGGCTTTCAGCGCGGTTTCTGCCGCCGAAATCTTGCTGACCTTTTCTTTGATTTCTGCACTGTTGTCTTTGATTCTATTATCGAGAGATTCCAGCTGCACCGCTTTCGCGTCTGCATCGATCTGTTCGTCCTCTTCAATTTTTTCCTTTTCGGCCGTCAGCTCCTGATTCTTCTTCTCCAGCTCAGCTTTTTCACGCTCAGCGGTCGTTTTTTCGGTACGTTTGTCAGCAATTTTTCCCTTAGTTTCTATTGCCTTCGCTGTTGTGTCGTTCTCTTCTGTCGCAGTTTCCGCATTGATCAACTGCCGTGCCGTAGAGTTGACTGAGGCGGCAACCAGCGATGCGCCTCCCGTGGCGACCCCTGTGATGCCAGCGGTAATTGCCGGAACCATGGATGAAATCATCTGTGCGCCGACGCTCACGATAGACATGATAAAAGCGCGATCCTCAGCCGTTTCTGCTTGCGATTTATATTCGTTCGCCATTTTTTCATACTTGGCGATATCGTTTTGCAGGTCTTGTACCAGGCTGTCCAGTTTTTCGCGTTGTGCATTGTTCTCAGCAATTTCTTTTTCTATCTTTTCCTTATTTTTCAAACGCGCAGATAGCGCCAGCTCTCCCTGCTGTGTCGTCTTGGTGGTATCGTCAATAATGCTATCGTAGGTATTCGCGATCTTTGTCAAATCGGCACTGACCCGCTCAGCCCGTTTCTTGATTTCTTTAGCCAGATCCACTAAATCCTCGCCAATGAAATCTTGCAGATCCTGAGGGTCATTGCTGTCACGGGCCTCCGCCCAGTCACTGAACAGGGTGCGTAATAATTTGAGAATCCGTTCAGCATCCGTCGACGCGCCGCGCATTTTCTGTTCGCTTTCCTGCTGAGCCGCAATCAGGCGACTCATCAACTTATCAATCTCAACCCTGATCTTTCCTTCTTCCTGGGGCGTTGTGTTGTAGGCGATATAAAGCAAATCGATAGCGTTATCGGTGTCTTCCTTGGATCGGGAAACGTCATAGGTGCCCTCAATCCTCCTGATGTAATCCTCAACCAGAGGGTGGTTAACATCAGGCAACGCCACATTATTACTGTCCAGAATTTCCTCGACTTGGGCGTCAATACGTTTATTGACATCGAACTCGATACTGATGATTTTATTTTCAGCAGCCATGTTTCTCTCCTCAGATTCAGCAAAAAGGTTAGTTTGTGCAGATACGCTCGCCACCCGGAAGTTGCAGGCCGTTTATGTCGAGCAATTCTTGAGACTTAAGCAGTAAAACATTCAACGATTCAGATTCTTGGCGCAGGCGATTTACAATGAACCGCCGGTCTGAGGCTGGGTCGAGACCGTTAAGTTCCGCAATAGAGTCGGTAAACCTGGCGAGTAGGGTGGCGTTATCCTGTTTGAGCTTTCTGATCTCGGCTAATAAGACTTTGAGCATGCCGATCTTGTTTTCGACTGCCGCAATATCAGCGCTGTTTTGCTCAGACTTCATCTGGTTTTCATGTAACCGTACTTCAGCCTGATTATTTTCATTGCGTGCTGCCTCGTACCGTTCTTTGGCTGCGGAGGCCCGAATGTCGATTTCCTTCCTTGCGCCCTCCAGCCTACGCAAATCCCCGTTCAGGCCCGTAATTTCTCCGGCAAAGTCACACATGAAACCCAAAAAACCAAACTGATGTTTGCAATTGTCAAGTTCAGCCTCTCTTGCATGAATTTGATGCTTGATTTCCTGCATCTGGTTTTCCAGATCATGCCGTTCCCTCGATGCCATTTCGAAACGGTTGGAAAACTCCTTAGCGGCAAATGCTGCACGCTCTAACTCGGTAGCTAATTTCTGTTTCTGGGCGTGCAATTCACCCGCAGTTTCCTGCAATCCATTACTATTAGCCTGAAATTCTGCGTCCTTGTCGGTATAGCACTGTCCTTTGATGGAGAGGGTTGCATCAATACGCTGTGCGTTAGCGATCTGCGTATTGAATGCTTCAATTTCGGATGGCGTCAGCGTTTGAGTTGCCGCTGACAGAGAAAGGGATGTGGCAAAAAATATGGTGAGAAAAGCAACCCAGAGATAGTTCAAGTGCCGCATGTTGGATTCTCCCTATTAATGTTACCCGTGAGGGGCCGTCATTCTATGGGCTACGGTAACAATAGGGTGCATTGCTGCCTATACGGCATTTAGCCGTTTGGCGAATGTCATACGCGCGGAGGTAATATCTGAGAACATGATGTTATTTGTGCGACATACTGTCTTCATGCACACTAGCTATCTTAACTAACTGGCTATCTTAACCAACGTGCTGTTTCATCACTGAAAAGGACCATTCCATGCCCCATATTGATGTCAAACACTTCCCAAGGAATCTGTCTGAAGAAGAGAAGAAAGCCGTCGCGGAAGATCTTGCTTCGGTCCTGAAGAAGCATTTCGGTTCTTCCGACGAATCGCTTTCTGTCGCGTTAAACGAAATCCAGCCGGAGCGCTGGAAAGATGACGTTTACGACCCGTTCATCAAACCGCAGTTGGACACGTTGCCGAAAAAGCCGGGATATTCGTATTAATTTTCCCCGCATCCGGGCGCATTAATTGGCCTGTTCCGAGACGTTTTTCAATGTAGCGGAGCGGGTTGACCACCAACACAGCAGCGATCCCAGACTGACCATTGCCGCACCTTGCCAGAAGGCCACGGTTAACGTCGAGTTGAGAATAAATGCTGCAAGCGCAGCGGAAATAACGGGAATGAAATAAGACGCAGTTGCCAGAACGGTGACATTACCGTGCAGAATACCGATATTCCACGCCGCGTAACCAAACCCCATAGCGCCAGCGGCGAGAATCAAACTGATAATAACGGGTGTGCTGATAATAAATTCAGGTTGAGGAGCGAGTAGATATTTAGCCCATAACGTTAATGCCGTCAGAATAAAGAAGAGGGTAATACCGTTCGCGCCGTTAGCGATTTTCTTTGTCACCGCGCAGTAAATCGCCCAGATAATTGCCCCGCCAAAAGCCAGCCCATAGCTTAATGGATTGCTATAGAGGTTATTCATAATACTGCTCAACGATAAACCTTCATCACCGCCTAATACCCAGCCAATCCCCGTGATGGCAAGCAACATGCCGGGGATAATAACCAGACTGGTTTTTTGCCGATTAACCAATACGGATAATAGGATCGTCAGGCTCGGCCAGAGGTAATTAACCATGCCGACTTCTATTGCCTGCGTGCTGTTGTTGGCATAGCCAAGAGAGAGGGAGAGACACAGTTCGTAGCAGACAAACAGAATACTGCCGGTGATGAGGTAGGATACTGGAAAGGTTTTTATCTTAGGAAAACCCACCGTCATTAATAGCATCACCGAGCTTAACGTATAGATCATCGCCGCGCCGCCGACGGCGCCGAATCCTTCACTCACGCTCCGAATCAGCCCGACAATCGCGCTCCACAGCACGACCGCAATTAACCCTATTAGCGTTGCTTTTTGTGATGTCATTTATTCATCTATCCTAACGTTTCTATTTATTCCGTATGCCGGTGCAATAATTCGGTCAGAAAACTCAGTAATAAAAAAGCCGATAACCTATTATTGTTATCGGCTTTTCACGATGCAGTAAAGCAGAGGAATTACGCGGTCAGCAGAGGCTGTGCCGTGCTTTCAACCAGATCCAGCAGAACTTTAACATCTTCCAGGCTAACCGTTGGGTTCAGCAACGTCAGTTTCAGGCAAGTAACACCGTTAAATTCGGTGACACCTACGTTGGCACGACCTGATTCCAGCAAGGCATCGCCAATACGTTGGTTAAGCAGTGCAATAGTCGCGTCATCCGCTGTCGCCAGCTGTTGCGGGCGGAAGCGGAACAGAACGCTTGCCAGCTGTGGCTGCATCACCAATTCCAGCGAGGCATGTTCATCCACATACTGTGCAACCTGTTGCGCCAGCGTAACGCCGTGATCGATGATTGCCGCGTACTGCTGTTGGCCCAATGCTTCCAGACCCATCCACAGTTTCAGCGCATCAAAACGACGCGTCGTCTGCAATGATTTCGACACCAGGTTAGGGACGCCCTGCGCTTCATCGAACTCAGAGTTCAGGTAAGCTGCCTGATAGCGCATCAGCTCATAGTGACGCGCTTCTTTCAACAAGAAAGCGCCGCAGCTGATGGTCTGGAAGAATTGTTTGTGGAAATCCAACGTAATGGAATCCACCAATTCAATACCGTCGAGATAATCGCGATACTTCTCGGACAGCAGCAGTGCGCCGCCCCAGGCTGCATCAACGTGTACCCAAATCTGATGTTCTGCCGCCAGTGTTGCAATTGCTCGTAAAGGATCGATCGCACCCGCGTCAGTGGTACCGGCCGTCGCCACAATCGCCAGAATCTGTTCGCCGTTAGCCTTGGCCTGCGCCACTTTTTCCGCTAAATCGTTCAGATCCATCCGCGCGAAGCGATCGGTTTTTACCAACGTAACGCATTGATAACCCAGACCCAGTAAAGCCATGTTCTTTTGCACCGAGAAATGGGCATTTTCAGAACAGAACACTTTAATTTTCTTCAGGTTACCAACCAAGCCATCTTGCTGGATCGAATGTCCCTGACGGGCAAAGAAGGCATCACGCGCCAGCATCAGCCCCATCAGGTTACTCTGAGTGCCACCACTGGTGAACACGCCCGCATCGCCAGACTGATAGCCAACCTGAGTACGCAGCCATTCAATCAGCTTCATCTCAATGATGGTCGCTGACGGGCTTTGATCCCAAGAGTCCATGCTCTGGTTCGTGGCATTAATCAAGACTTCCGCCGCCTGACTGACCACCAGACTCGGGCAGTGCAGGTGAGCGACGCACTGTGGGTGATGCACCGACAGGCTGTCTTTCAAAAAGTACTCAATCGCACGTTCGATAGCGGCCTGGTTACCCAGGCCCTGCGGATTAAAATCCAGCGTGATGCGCTCACGCAGTTCAGCAACGGTTTTGCCCTGATACATTTCAGGCTGTTGCAGCCACTGCATGACGGCTTGGCTACTCTGCGTAATCGCTTCCTGATAGGCCTCGATGCTTTGTGTCGAGGAGGCCAGAATCGGGTTGATTTTTGTTTCAACTTGCTTGGACATCGTGGTCATTCGCTCCACTCAGACTGGCTTCACGCCAGCAGACAGCAGGGCGTTTTCAAATTTATCCAGGAAGATTTCCAATTCAGCATTGCTGATCAGCAGGGAAGGCAGCAGACGCAGAACGCAACCATGACGGCCACCGCGCTCCAGAATCAAGCCCGTTTCAAAGCATTTTTTCTGCAACAGGGCAGACAGCTCGCCGTCAGCCGGGTAGCAACCCATGTGATCCTGCGCTTCGTCAGGCTTAACAATCTCAATCCCGATCATTAATCCCAGACCGCGAACATGGCCGATCACCGGATAACGTTTTTGCAGTTCAGCCAGTTTGGCTTTCAACCATTCACCTTGCTCAGCGACTTTGTTTGCAACCAGATTGTCTTTGAGGTGCTTCAGCGTCGTCAGGCCAGTTGCCATCGCCAGTTGGTTACCACGGAAGGTACCGGTATGGTGGCCCGGTGACCAGGCATCGAACTGCTTCTTGATACCCAGTACAGCTAATGGCAGGCCGCCACCTACTGCTTTAGACATCACGATGATATCTGGCTCAATGCCTGCGTGTTCAAAGGCGAAGAATTTACCCGTACGTGCAAAACCAGCCTGAACTTCGTCGATGATCAGCAGAATACCGTGTTCCTGCGTCACTTTACGGATGCGCTGCAGCCACTCGACAGGTGCCGGGTTAACGCCGCCTTCGCCCTGAACGGCTTCCAGAATAACCGCCGCCGGTTTGCGTACGCCACTCTCAACGTCGTTGATCAGGTTTTCAAAGTAGTAGGTCAATGCTTTAACGCCAGCTTCACCGCCAATACCCAGCGGGCAGCGGTACTGATGCGGATAAGGCATAAACTGGACTTCAGGCATCATGCCGTCGACCGCTTCTTTCGGCGACAGGTTACCCGTTACCGACAGCGCGCCATGCGTCATGCCGTGGTAGCCACCGGAAAAGCTGATCACACCAGCACGACCGGTGTATTTTTTTGCCAGCTTCAGCGCAGCTTCAACAGCATCGGCACCAGAAGGGCCTGTAAACTGGAGGCAGTACTCTTTGCCCTGACCAGGCAGTAAGGAAAGCAGATACTCGGAGAACTGATCTTTCAACGGCGTTGTCAGATCAAGGGTATGTAACGGCAAGCCGCTAGTAATGACACGTTGGATGCTTTGCAGCACGTCAGGATGGTTATGTCCAAGCGCCAGCGTTCCCGCTCCGGCCAGACAATCAAGATATTGATTATTCTCAACATCGGTGATCCACACGCCTTCGGCTTTCGCAATTGCCAGAGGCAATTTGCGTGGATAACTCCTCACGTTCGATTCAAATTCAGCTTGTCTTGCCAAATAGGTTTCATTGTTTCCGTTTAATGAATTCGCACCTAAACTGTCAATACGGACTTTATCCGTCATCATATCTCTCCTACAACCGTGGGCTCGCAGGCAACCACAGTTGAATAAATGAATTAAACACATAACGACTATAAGAAAAACGCGGCCAATATAGGTTTTTTCAGTCACCGACTCAATGATTTATTTCGTTTCGAAACTTTTATTTTTTCACATAAAAATCAAGTGGTTGATTGTATTTCTACGAATCATGATGCCATGGCTATTTTACATGCTTATTAAATAAGCAAAAAAAATCCGCCGACCGCAGAATTCTTGAACCGAAAAAGCGGTAATAAGAGGGGAAAACAGCACGTTTAGCTATAGCGTTCAGAGAGAAAACCACAAGAGAAAGGCGTGATGATGCTTTACACATTGCTTTCAGTCTATATAAAGACTAAATTAAGACTGAAATAGATGTCGGGAGGGAAGCATCATGAAGATCGAGACGATTAGCTATATAAAGAAAAATGCAGCCACGCTTGACCTCGCTGAACCCATTCTGGTTACTCAGAATGGCGTTCCTGCCTACGTTATTGAATCCTACGATCAACAACAGGAACGGGAAAATGCCATTGCATTGCTGAAGCTTCTGACGCTGTCTGAGAAAGACAAGTCTGAAGGGAAAGTATTCAGCAGAGAGCAATTGCTGGATAGGCTGGAATTCTGAACTGACGATGTCATCAGGAAGGGACGCTAAATGGAAGAACCGAGAGTAACGATAGAATACACCTCAACGGTCAGAGTCTGTATCAGTGATATTGTCAGCCATCTCCGTCGTGTTGACGTAGAACCCGGCCCGGTGATCCATGAAATTCTGGATCAATTTGAGAGTAAAATCCGGCAGTTTCCTTTGAGCTGTCAGATCTGCCCAGAGCTGTTGAAAATTGGGTGTGGGAAATACAGAGAATATAATGCTTCGGGAGGATACAGAGTCCTCTATTCAATCGAAAATAATCTGGTTACCGTCCATGCTCTTCTTGCTCACCGACAAGATATTCAGCAATTATTATTTAAGCGCTTGATTCAAGCGTGAATCAGCACCCAAAGGAAAGAGCAGAGGTTTTGAAGCCTCTGCAGTCCGTTAAATTGGATTCCAACGGTTTCTGAGGTAATTAACCGCTTCCTGGGTCTGTGGTTGATTGAGATAGTTCTCTCTGAACAGAATCGTCCCGTTGATTTGCGGCATAGACTCGTTCAAGTCGAGCTGCTTTTTCAGCTCCGGCACGCCGCCATTTATCGTCCAGTCAGGCTCATTCTTTGAAGGTTCCCCCACTTTATACAGCGCGACGCCAATATAAAGGCGTGTGTTTGTGGGCTTCACCACATCCGCCCACCATTTTGCCAAGACATCGTAACGCGCTGCGTCACGTGCGAAAGGCCAGTAGATCTGCGGGGCAATGTAATCCAGCAGCCCTTGTTGCACCCACAGGCGGGTATCGGCATAAGCTTCATCGTAGGCGGCCGCGCCTCGCGTGTCGGAACCTGCCGCATCGTGTGACCGGTTGCGCCATACGCCTGCTGGGCTGACGCCAAATTCAACCTCGGGTTTCAACTGCTTGATAGTGCGTGACACCTGCTCAATCAACAGCTGTGTATTGTGCCGCCGCCAGTCCGCCTTTGAGCCAAATCCCTGCCCCTGATTTTTAAAGGTTTCACTATCGTTAAGCATCGAGCCGGATGATTCGGCATAGAAGTAATCATCGAACTGCACGCCGTCAATAGGGTAACGCGCAACGACTTCGGCCACGATACTGGTGATCCAGTTTCGCGCTTCCGGAATACCCGGGTCCAGTACAAAGCGATCGCCGGCGGTGCGGATCCAGTCACGATGCAACACAAATACGCTGGCCGGATTTTGCGACAAGGTGCGATTTAGCTCTGTCACGGTTGACGATTTAGTGTTAACGGAGACGCGATAGGGATTAAACCAGGCATGGACTTTCATACCGCGTTTGTGCGCCTCATCCAGCATGAACTGTAGCGGATCGTAGCCCGGATCCTCACCAATCTTGCCCGTTAACATATCTGACCAGGGCAATATTTTAGAAGGCCAGAGCGCGGTACCATCAGGCTTAACCTGAAAAAATACGGTATTGATGCCGAGACTTTTCAATTTATCCAGCTTACCTGTCAGCGCTTCCTGCTGCTGAGTGATACGTATAGCAGGACTACTGGCATTAACGGATGCCACCGGCGGCCAATCCAAACGGGAAACGGTCGCCAGCCAAACACCGCGCATGGGTTCCTTATTCTGCTGAGATTTCCCTGGAAGCGGCTGTTTAACAGGAGGAAGTGGAGTGACAAGCGAACTCGGAGGTTTAGACGCGCAACTGACAAGTAGAAGCGCAGCGGCAATCAATACGACTGGCTTTTTCACGTTGGTTAGCTCTTATTTCTGCGACTATTAGCCCAGGGATCAACAGCGCTATCATCTGGTTTTACGGGAGCGGAACCGTCCAGAGAATCAAGGTACAGTGCTTCAACTTCCGCACGCGCCCAGGGCGTCCGACGCAGAAACTTTAAACTGGATTTAACGCTTGGATCGCTTTTAAAGCAATTGATGTTGATCCGTTTACCCAACTCAACCCAGCCAAAACGGGCAACCAGTGCATTGACTTGCATTTCAAGCGTGACGCCATGCAAAGGATCTTTAGAAGTATGAGCTGTCATGTAACGTCCAGTAGTTTCAGGTTTTTATGTTCAGGATTCGGCTTGTAGCAAGGGAAGGTTACAAGAAAGCGGGACGGCCAGCAATCTTGGTACAAATAAAACGGGATTCTGTCATGTGAGGAACAGGATGAGTTGACCGTTCTGCCCTTGAGGAGGAAAATCAGTATGGAATCCTTTTCGTTACAGGTCAGGACTGATACTTTTGAGAGCGATGGAATTAGGATTATCAAAAACGTTGTTTAAACAAGCACGCAATAGTACTAAATGAGGGGGGAGAGCGGTGAAAGTATTAAATAAAAAAAAGATATTAAAATATTATTTAATGATTTTGTTTTTCATATTTTCTTTTTTTATATATAAATATTTTTTCATTTCAAATGAGCATGAATTTAGTAACTTCAATAAAGTGGAAGAAGTAAAGGTAACCAATCTAAATATATCGTGGTGGTTTTTTACAGTTGTAATTACTGCTGGAGTCACCTATGCATTTCAGAATAAATTGGCTAAAAATAAATTAAAGCTAGATCGATTGGACAAGAGAGCTTCATTTATAAAAACAATAGCAAAGGATTTAAGTGATTTAGTTAATTATCGATTATATGCAGTTAAAATTTATTGTGAAGGAATCTCGTCTGGCGGAGTGAGTGATTCTACGAGAGAGCATTATCGGAAGTCTGTATCAGAATGGAACAGTAAAATTCATTCAATATATAGTTCACTCAACATGTATGACATTGTAGACCTTTCCACCGAAATCGAGTCTGACATACATAATGAATTTGTAAGAATACATAATTTATTTGTTAAGAACATTGAGAAGAAGTATGTAGATCCAGTTGTTATTTTTGAAATAAAAAAATCAATTCATCAAATTGGTAATAAGTCGTCATTTTATTCTAGAGTTATATCGGAGATGGCTGATGCATCATGGGATAAGACACTAGATAAAACAGAACCTCTCACTCAATATAACTTACCAATCGCTAGTAATCTTACTCTTGTAAAAAGACTCTTTAATTTTAATCGATCTTCTTTGAGTGTGAATCGCTCTATTTATAAGGAGTAAATCTCTTTTTACTGATGGGTTTTTAGGTCTTGGTTGTTGAAGCATGGCTGCTATCATGGAACTTTCAAATATTGTTAGGTCTGCAACATTATATTTATGAAACATGTAGCTCATTGACTCGTGAACACCATTCATATAGGCTCCAAAATAAGCATAATTAAGATAGCAATTTAATATACGTAACTTTGAATATCTTCTATTGATAGCTATAGCTAGAAGTATTTCTTTAATTTTTCTAGATAAAGTTCTATCTTTATATTTCGTTATTGTTCTTACGAGTTGCATCTCTATTGTACTGGCTCCTCCATGGTCTCTAAAAGTAGCCATTTTTATTAAATTTCTCACTATCGATATAATATCAACGCCATAGTGATAGAAAAAACGCCTATCTTCTATTGCTATTACATGAAAATGTAGGTCTGTGTAATCATCTGAAACCCACCAATAGTTATTGAATTTACTTTCTATTTCGTACAAATCATCGTTTATCTTAACAAGATAATCGTGAAGGGCATTTTTTGCTCTTTTTAATGAAATGACTAATTTTTTTAAACTTAAAAAATGCGACATAGGATTATTAGCTGGCACTTTGAGTTGTTTTTTCGTACCGGAGTAACAGAGCGTATAAGACGACTGAAACCAAATTTTATTCTATCAGTTTAGCCTTAATTAAGGTGATCCTTCAAGGGGGCAGTAAAATAATTCAGCATACCCGAACCAAAACTGCTATAGCCTGTGGTGTAAGTATCCCGGTAAACCGAACCATTCACTTTTAGAGATCTTCCGACATACTGATTATGTCTCCATTGAGGAGATCGCTATGTGCAAAGCCCGATTTACCGAGCACCAGATCATCGCCGTGTTGAAGTCCGTTGAAGCCGGACGTACCGTCAAAGACGTTTGTCTCGAAGCGGGGATATCCGAGGCCTCGAACTACAACTGGAAAGCCAAATTTGGTGGTATGGAAGCGTCTGATATCAAAAAGATGAAAGATCTGGAAGACGAAAACCGACGGCTGAAACAGATGTTTGCCGATCTGAGTCTGGAGTGCCGTGCACATCAAAGATGTTATTGAAAAAAAGCTTTAAAACCAGCGATAAAGCGTGAGCTCGTCATATTGATTTGTTAGAAATGGCTCGTGAGATATGAAGTTGTTTGTCGCAGTAGGATATTTAACTTATATTGAGCGAGAATCCAGTTCATAAACCACAGATGACATATCTCTTTGCTTTAAATGAATATTTTTAATAGAAAGATGAATTCACTTCCAGGTAACTTCATGAACTAACAGGAATTATGAGCATTTCTTGGCAGCTTGCTCTACTTCTGTTCATGAACCATTTCCCAACGTAATCGCATAGCCAGGCCCATCAAGCTTTAGGGATTATCTGATTGTCTTCTTGAACAATTAATGAATTTTGGTAACATTTGGATACATCAATACTTAATCAGGGCTGAAGTCTCTGATGGCGGTAGCGTCCTTACCGCGGGCTGGGTTACCTAAATCGTATGTAGCCTTAGATCTCATGCTTAACACCACTATAAAATTTTGCTCTTAATTTAACCGAAACCGGAATTCATGTGGAGGAAGAGAGCAAAGAATCGTATGGCTGTTTTCATCGTACTAATCCAGGCTGACTTGTTTTGCCAGAAGGGTGATAAGTTCAGTCCGTAGTAGCCAGCTAACTGACAAATGAATTTGTCAGTCCCTTACCTGTACTTATATAAACATAATTATATAAGATTGAAAATTCCAAGCATCTGCTTCAAACCAAGTAAAATCAGAAGTGGTCAAGAAAAATAATTATTTGGTATCAGTGCCGTTTTGCGGAAGTTTCTGTATCGCAGAGGTAAATACCGCGCTAATTGATGCTGTACTCAGCGGCTTTCGGGTATGTAGAATCTCGTCAAACACAACATATAGTGGTATATATCACCTAATAAGGCACTACATGTTGCAACTAGAGTGAAAGTGAAGGGCGTGTGGAAGAATAACAGAAGATCCGCACATTCAGACATGTGAACGATAAGGAGGTAAGGGCAGAGACAGAATAAAAATGTTTAACGCAGACGGACACTCAGGGTATGCTGTAAAAAACAGTTCATGTTCGCACTCAAGTAAAATTACATTAAATGGGAAAAGACAATGCTTGATCGCCAGCGTAGGGAATATGACATAACCTATGTATTTTCACTACTCAGTACAAATATTACCTTCAACAGCCAGCAGTCCAAGCTCGATATAAATAAAGTGATGGAAACAGTGTTGACTGGCCTGTTGAATAAGATACTGGGTCTCTCACTGGTAAATCTCAATACAATAAAGCATAACCATCCTGCTATTGATTTAGGAGATTACGCAACAGGATCGGCCATACAGGTAACATCTGACGGTTCAAAAGCAAAGTTTGAAAAAACAATCGATATGTTTATTAAACACAATTTGCAACAATCGTTCAGTAAAATATCGTTTCTCATCATATCTAATGACCCTAAGATTTCTTTTTCACGAAAGCCATTTGATATAGAAGTAAATAATTTATCAGATCTCGCTAAAGAGATATGCGATCTAGAAGACGGGCGTTTTAATGAAGTATATGCTTACTGTGAATCGAACTTTAGCGTATATTTTCCTAATAATAACAGGAGCATGCTTGAGCCAACGTTACGCTCATCAGTTGATCCGTCATCGATCATTGGTTTCTTTTTAAATGCAAATGATATAGTTGTAACAGATGAGCATATAAATTGCTCAGTAGATGACATAAGGGATCAACTGATAAGCTTAAAAGAAAGATTAAGTAAATTTTCTAATGATCAACGTTGGTTTATTTACAGGGTAATGGAATGGACTATGAATGAGTATAAATCTAAGTGGATAGAATATTGCCTCGCCCCTAGAACGGTAATAGAAAGATCAATTGATGATATAGACATAAGAAAACTAAGAGACATAGTTAGTTCTCTTGAGCACTCGGGCGTGGCAGGATATGACGAATGCGACCATAATCTTCAAACTGATGGCTTTTTTATACAATATAAAACAGGTATGCCTGAAGAATTTGACTATTTTGCTGGGATAGTAACCTTTCTTAGAAAGACCGAAGAGGTGCGGAATCGAAATAATAACCTAAAACAGATCATAATCGATTGTGACTTTTCCTGTATTAACTGAATGATTAAATCAGGAAATTATAAAATTTAGGTATTCGTTTACGCATGCGGAAGAATACCGCTTTCTCCGCAGGGATAAGAATGATGAAAAGAGAAGGGGCGAGAAAGTAAAACAGGACGAGGCAACCGCTTCGTCCTGGCTAACCATTCATTATGATGCTTGGGAGGTCGTACACACCATTAAAGACCTGATGAGTTCATTGCCAGACTTCACTAATGTTGATACCGAATTTCTGGCAAAAAAAACGGCTGATAAATCTGTTCGGACTTAATGAGGAAACAGAATAAAATGCGTTACAGGAAACAACCTGAAGAAGCAATTGAGTCTGTCATAGATTTTGTTGAATACGTCAATGGCTGGACACACGGAGGAAAGTTTCCTACAGCTTTCCGGGGGCAAGCTTTCTATGGATGGATTGCGAAGCCTAAGATATTCCGTGGAGAAGGACAAATGTATGAAAATGAGAACAGGGCGATTAGAGATATAGTTTCAATTCACCCCTCTGAATTTGAGTCAGACAAAACAATGTTTGATCGTCTGGTGCGTATGCAACATTTTGGTCTGCCAACAAGACTCATGGACATCACTCTAAACCCGCTTGTCGCATTGTGGTTTGCTACAGAGGATTACGTTTTTACCGATAATAGCAAATCTATAGTTAAAGGTCCGCAGGGAGGGACGGTTACAGCTTATTTTGTCCCTGAATCAAGGCAGCGTTACTATGACAGCGACCGCGTAAGTTGTATGGCGAACGTGGCTAACCTGAGTGGTAAAAGCAAAGAAATGTTATTTAGTTTGGCGCTTAATAGCACTGATTGTGAGACATTCCTAGAAAAGAGTGCGAACGAAAAAAATATTCATGGTTTTAACAAAGATGTGCTGGATGAGCTTTACTATCATATAGGTATGGAAAAACCTCACTTCAGAAAGTTAATGAACCCTCAAGACTTACTCAAACCCATTTATGTGAAACCGAAACTGAGTAATAAAAGAATTATTGCACAGTCTGGCGCATTTATGCTCTATGGTTCGCAAGTTAACACGGTGAAATCAACTGAAGAAGTACTTCCAACAGGCAGGATCTTCATCGCTGCTGAACACAAAGAGCAAATTAGGGTGCAACTTGAGCGTTTAGGAATTTATGAAAGCATTCTCTTCCCTGAAATTGAGAGGTCAGCAAAATTTATTTCTCGTAATTATTCCAGAATGCTTTCGGATGAAGATGAATTATACTTATGAAGCCTAACTATAAAAGGACACTATTGATCTTATCCATCCATAGGATTTTAGGGAGCCATCAATCATATTGATGCAATCTAGAATTCTATAATAATTAACATAAAACATAGTATTCCGATACTTAGTCTAAAGAGGTTTTTCAATGCTTACACACTCTTTCGAAACGCTTGCCCAGTCATTTCGTATAATGATTGAAGCTGACTGGAATTATAAAAGGCTCTTAAATATAGACCGAGCCGAAGCTATTGGAAATCTTGAGTCTGGAATTAACACCCAATTGAATGCATTTCACAGCTTTTATGATCAGATGCTGGCACTTCAATTGCCACCTGATTGGTATCTAACACATGAGTTGCTATCTGTTCTGGTCATTAGGAACGCTCGCCATCACAATAAGGCTAACAGAATCCGCACACTTCCAACTTATCATCGTTATGAAGTTGACCCTCCTGAAAAGGAGAAAACGTATTTTTATGTGGATACGCCAGTAACAGAGGACGGAGGTGATTTTTTTGATGTTCCTATTAGCTGGGCAGATATTGATGAAATGCTTTCATTACCGAGAAGTGAGTCAAGGCTCAAACCTGAAGCAAGAGAAAGAGTAAGAGAGTATCTTAATGCCGAATTATTTGAAACTTCTGCACAGGCCAGTGGATTTGCTAAAGAGGATATTTTTATAAATTACGTGGCCCTTGCTCATAATGCCGGTGTTTCGCTCTACCCCTATATTAATGATAAGGTTTCACCCCATGATGACTCTGTTGAAGCCAAGTATTTCATTAAGCACTTTGAAACTGTCGAATACGGAGATACCCGGAATCCGGTATTCTCCCTTATAAAATTCAAATTTAGATGATAATTTCTTCAGCGCTATTCAAATCATAGCTACCCATTGTAGCCATGGAGGAAGCGCTGCAGGATGCGATCAATAAAGCATCCGCTGCGACAAACTAAAAAGCTAAGCGCGTCCGAGGCTCATCGCGGGCGCGCTGTATTGAAAATGATGCGAGTGTTCACCATCAGCGTGATTATCCACGTTGCAGCAATCTAAGAGGACAGCTGTGCAATGCAGGGTGAGCATGCCTCGCGAGGAGAATTGAAATGTTGCCGGAGTTTACGCCAGATTTCAGTAAGTCCGTATCAGGTTCCTTGATAATTAACGATCATTGACGAGAACAACACAGCAGGGAACGGGTAAGCGGGGCAAAATACCTAACCAGAGCTTTCATTTAACTTATGTTGCGCGAGAATTCAGTTCATGAAAAAAATATCAGTATCATATTGTTTTTAATTATTATTTAAGTTAACAGGCCTATTGGCTGCATAGATGACTTCATGAACTAACAGAAAAAAGGTGATGTTTGTCGGTCTTATCGTTATCTGGTGGCAACATGCTGATACTGGTTTCGGGAAAGGCTATCTACGAGGTTTGCTTACGAAGCGACCATGGGGACGAATAAGAGCCCCTTGAGAAGCGTTGCCATCGTCTACATATTTGAGAGGCACCCCTCAATGTGAACGGAACCTGATTGCAGGCAAATTGCATACAACATCATGATTTGATTAAATGTGGACTGACCCCGCCCCGGTAGACGATCCTGCCCTATAGTTTGAGCATAGGAGGAGCATATGGGCACACCACGATTTACCCCTGAATTTAAGGAAGAAGCCGTCCGTCAGATAACGGAACGCGGTTATTCCGTTGCCGAAGTATCCGACCGTCTTGGCGTTTCTGCGCACAGCCTCTACAAGTGGCTACGGGCTATCAAGCCTGATAATAGCGAACATCTTACCTCGCTTAAATACCAATACATTTTTAATGGGTATAATATGTGACTGCTTTTGCCGCATTATTGACAGGAACAAGGACTGGTGATGAATATTGATTTCAGTTTAATTCGCAGCGCCCCCAAAAGCCGTAACGATAGCTTTGAAGCACTCGCCGTACAGTTATTTAGGAAAACCTGTCGAGTACCGACAAATTCAACATTTATTAGTCTGCGTGGAGATGGTGGAGACGGTGGCGTTGAGGCATATTTCCGCTCACCGGACGGTGCCGTATTCGGTGTTCAGGCAAAATACTTTTTCCAGCTTGCTTCCGCAGAGCTTACACAGATTGATAGTTCCCTTAAAGCCGCGCTAAGCAACCATCCCACACTAACCGAATACTGGATTTATATACCGTTTGACCTGACCGGGCGTGTTGCTGCGGGAAAGCGAGGAAAAAGCCAGGCGGAACGCTTTGAAGAATGGAAAAGTAAAGTCGAATCGGAAGCGTCAGCGAAAGGGAAGTCGCTTTCTATTGTCCTTTGTACCGCTGCTGTTATCTGCAATCAATTACTTGAGATAGACCCTTACGGAGGGATGCGCAGGTATTGGTTTGATGACACGTTGCTGACAGCAGCTCAAATTCAACAATGTCTGGATGACGCCATTGCTTTTGCCGGGCCAAGATATACTTCAATGCTGGATGTGGTGACGAATGCTCATGTCGGCCTGGATTTCTTTGGTGGGAGTGGTGACTTTTGCGAGTGGTACGAAACATCATTAACACCAATCGTTCGAGAGTTCCATTCACTGAATGGATACGGACGCAAATCGCTGGATATACTCGGCGAAACCCGTGCTACATCCGCCACGGCATTGATTGAAGAAATAATTGCCTACTGTGAGAGCATGAGAGATAACAATGTCACGGCCACATCGGTTACAGATCTTTGCGTCGCTCTGTCATCCCTATTGACACTTTTCGCTGATGCCCGCCATGCTCAAGAAGATAAATTTTATGAAAAGCATGGCAAGCATAGTGATACAGAATCGTTCCGACAGTTCCACGCAGAGTATATGTGTGCATTTCCTGCCGGAGATATGGATGCGGCGAGAAAATGGGAAGAGCAGGCGCAGCAACTGCAAAATTTGCTGACTTCTCAGGTCATTGGTGCCGCAACAGCACATTCCTTACTGCTGGTTGGGCCAGCGGGTATCGGCAAAACCCACGCGATTGTCAGCGCAGCATTGCGTCGACTGGAACATGGTGGTTTTTCCCTGGTCGTCTTTGGAGACGACTTTGGCAAAGCAGAGCCTTGGGAAGTGCTACGCAGTAAAATAGGGCTGGGTGCCGCCATCGATCGTTCGACATTATTTGAATGCATACAGGCCTGCGCCGAACATACTGGCTTACCTTTTGTCATTTATATCGATGCCTTGAACGAAAGCCCGCGAGAAGTTCGCTGGAAGGACAAGCTTCCCGAATTGCTCGCTCAATGCAAGTCTTATCCAGACATCAAAATCTGCGTTTCAACCCGAGATACCTATCGCAATCTTGTGGTCGATTCACGCTTTCCAGGGTTTGCTTTCGAACACATCGGTTTTTCAGGACATCAATTCGAAGCGGTACAAGCTTTCGCAGCATACTATGGGCTGGATGCAGAGATTACACCACTTTTTTCACCCGAACTCAGTAATCCTTTATTTTTACACTTGGCCTGTAAAACGCTAAAGAGCGAAGGCCGTGACAGTCTGGATATTTCTTTGCCGGGTTTTACCTCTCTGTTTCAAGGACATCTCAAACATTGCGATGTTTTAATTCGAGAACGCCTCCACTACGCAAACCCTGGCAATCTGGTAAGGGCTGCAATGATGGCACTCGCGAATACCCTGACACATGAGTTGCCGCAGAACCGAACCTGGGAAACCTGTTGCGAAGCACTGAGCAAAATAGTGGGAACTGAGACCACACCTGAATCCTTTTTAAATGCATTGGCGCATGAAGGCCTCATTATCCTTTCTGTTGTAGATGAGGATACCTTCCTGATCCGTCTGGGTTATCAACGCTACGGTGACATACTCCGTGCTATCAGCCTTGTGGAAGCTCTTGATTCGGATACAGCAAAACTAGCGGAGAAAATTGCAGCGTTAACAGAAGAAGATGCTGGATTGCTGGAAGCTCTTGCCGCCGTGCTGCCAGAGAAAACTGCTCTTGAAATTACTGCTGAAGAAGTAGGATTACCATCCGAACAAGCCCATAAGCTGTTCATCCAGTCATTGGTTTGGCGCTCCCGACAAAGTGTAGTGGAAGAAATTGAAGAACACATCCATGCAGCACTGCATACACCTGGATTATGGGAGTCGGTTTATGAAGCGCTGTTTTCACTTAGTCTGGTTCCTGACCATCGTCTAAACGCAACTAACTGGCTGGGGCCATTTTTACGGCAGTCATCCTTAGCTGAACGTGACACCTACTTGTCTTTAGCTGCGCTGGGATCATTTGATAACAAGACTGCTGTCTATTCACTCATCCATGCAGCACTATTTGCTGACATAACCCATTGGCCTGCTGAAAGCCGGAGGCTGGCCAGTCTAACACTTGCCTGGCTCACTTCGTGTGCTGACCGCCGAATCAGGGATTTATCCTCAAAAGGGCTAAGCAGAATCCTGGCAAGCTACCCGGAAAACTGCCAAACAGTAATCAGTGAATTTGCATATTGTGATGATGATTACGTATTAGAGCGTATTAGCCTTGCTATCTACAGTGCATGCTTATTGTCACGCCAACGTAGAAATGCGTTTATGCCAGCGCTCCCTGGTCTATTAAGCATTGCGTCCGAAAGCGAGAATATTCTGCTCCGGGATACGGTTCAGCTATTAGTAAACTTGTTGAAAACAGGAGAATTTCCCACAGCCGTAACAAGCCAATTACAGCATTACCAGACAAACGTATCATTACCATCACGATGGCCTGTACTGGCGGATGTCAAACCCCTCCTAGATCTGGAACATTTACCATCAAACATGGTGCTCTGGGGAGAGTCCATGGCCCCGGATTTCTGGCGTTATCAGGTGGAATCGAAGATTTCCGGCTTTGACTTGGAGAGCGCCAATATCAGCCATGAAAACATTGCCTGTTGGTTAATGCGAGAAGCACTTAATTTAGGATATCCCGGTTATAACCACTGCGCGCTCAATTATGATCGCCATATCGGGAGTCAGTATGGCTCGGGACGGGGTAGAAAAGGGTATGCTGACCGACTCGGTAAAAAATATTACTGGATCGCCTTACATCGACTACTGGGCATTCTGGCCAGTAATGTTCCCGCACTGGAAGACCCATATTCCGACTACGAACCTACAAGTGATCATCTATGGTCAGTCGACGTCCGTAAAGTCGACCTGACCGATGTACGCGACATCACCGCAGAAAGTGTCTATCCAGTACTGATGGAAGAAACAAATTATGCATTTCCTGACCGCAATTCAGATATCAAAGGTTGGGTTCGGACCGATGATTTGTCACCTTATGAAGCTTGTCTGATTCGAACTGACAAGGAAGGGGAACAGTGGGTAGCGCTTTCACACAGCTATTGGGACGAGGATAAAGCGCCGAATGAAAATAGCTGGAATTCACCTTACCTGGCAGTGCGTGCTTATTATTCAAGCGCACTCATAAATGAAAGCATCCAGAACTTTAAACAGAAAAGTGCGCGCGATATTTTCCAATATAATCAGGGGAATAGCTGTTATCGCGGTTATCTTGCTGAATATCCTGACAGCCCAGTGTACAAACAACTTCTTAATAATGAGGAAGATAGTGAAGCATTTAATTTTACAGAAGTCAGTTTACTACGCGGAAGCGAATGGGAATATGACTACTCATATACCACGCCCGAGCGCCAGGATAACCTTATTGCGCCATGCCAGGGAATCATTCAAAAACTCGAACTTTTATGGGATTGTCAAAGCGGTTGGGTTGATCGTTCTGGCAAACTTATCGCCTTCCATCATAAAGGTGTAAGACAAAGCGGACTTTTCATTCATCGTTCGGCGTTGAACGCCTACCTGTCCATAACAGGTGAAGAACTTATATATCGCCGTTTTGCTAACAGGGGATATTTTGATTTAGCTGGCCGTAACGGCTCGCAAATAGACCTGAAAACTTGGCTCCAGTACCGGGCAGACAAGGCGCCAGTAGTTTTACGAGAAGAGGAACTGCCGTTTAACTGCTGACAACGATACTTATTAAGTAATCAACTGGCTGCCCTGGCATCGAATGCCAGAAGAGCCATTTCACACTACCAATTTAAGTAGACTGAAGGAATACTTGGTACAAGCAAACGCACGCCATATCGGATAGAGGGGACTATGAACGAAACCATCGAAAAACTGATTGCCAGTGGAAAGGAAGGACCATGGTGGGACTTTAAACAAACCTACCCGAATCGCTGTGGCCATTTCAAACAGTCCTGCGCTGATCATGTTTTTTTCGAGTGGATCGAGGACATTGTCAACTTCCTGATAGATGCCCCAGTCATTGGAATGTGGGCGTGGAATGAATTCGATCTCTTCGTAATCGTCGAGGGTGAAGCCGGGGAATGCTTCAGCGCAGAGGATTTTTAAGCCGAAAATGATATAGTAAAAATATCGTGGTTCTATTTCCTGTGTTTCAAGGTAATCTTTCAACACTGCAAACGTGAAAGAAGATTTGGTTATGCAATGTTCCGTTGCCAAAGACCATGCATGGAGAACTCCAGGAACCTGGGCTGGACACTTGGCTGACGCATAACGGAAACAAATATATTTGATTAATTGGTTGCTGATTTTATCCTGACGATAGTGGGCATAGCAGCGGCTACCTGAATAATCGAAAACCCAACTATCACTTGTTGAGTTGATATACTTATCATCGAAAAAATCTGCCGACTTGAGATAAATGCTAGCTGGTATATTAACATTTAAAACACGCTCAACAAATACAGATGCGTAAATGCTACTCCTCGGCTCATTTAGCTGTCTATTAATTCGACTCATATACACTCCATTCGTCGCATACATTTGAAAAGGTTGCTCTCAGGGCCTCGTTATCCATCGCAATTCGATGAAGATTGGCCGTATTAGCCTGCTGCGATAGAAATCTTTTGGCATAAATATCAGGCATATGGCTATTGTAACTCCAGCCGCCAAGCAGTCGTAACTCATCCTTGGCCTCATTCATCAATCCAGCGCTAGAAAAATCTATTGCCGCCAAACGTGAGTTGACATTAATCTTTTTAAGTTTTTCACCATAAATGCGTTGAAGTGTCAAATAGGCCCATGTATGTCGTGTTATATGAGGCGAGATGCTTTCAATGGCATCAAAGCATTTATCTGATTTATATTCAGGATGCTGTACGCTAAATGTGTCATCTATCTTGGAAAAAATGTCATAAATAGTGTGGTATGACAGCGGCGGATGTTGTCCCTGAGTCGAAGTGAACAGGAAACTATGCGAGGTTCGATGGCGAACTTTACGGGTATAAAGACTTAGAAAGTGGTAGTCCAGTTTATCTAACGCCAGCACCCGGTTTGCATAGATATTCTTTAATGAAGGCAATCTTTTTCGTGGGTCTGGTATGTCTTCATCCACAGTTGTCACAATTAGGCTGAACTGATCCCCTCGGAGATTGGGTTTAATAGAATGACACTCCAAAAGCAGTAATTCACTGACACGTAATCCATAATTTAAAAGTAATCTGCAAATCAGAAAGTTACGTAATTGTATTTCACCAGCAGGGAAGGGATTAAGTGGGTTTTTCTTTGAAGCTGAATCGGGTGTAATGATTTGGTAAAAAGCTATGATCATATCAGTCGTTAGACTTCGAAAGCGCTGATGGGTAATTTTGTTGTTCATCTGACGAGAATGAGCAAGAGTGCGGAATTCTTCTTTATGTATCGATAACCGACTAGTTAACTGTGTGGCAAGCCGTGTGAGTTCTATAGGCGAGCCATCAACATACCTCGGCGAGACATACGTATTAATCAGATATCTCATAAAGCGAATAACCGCATGTACATATCCAACGTTTGTGCGGCGTGAAGACGTGTTCTGTATAGAGCCGATAGCTAAGATTGGTGCACATGAATGCCCATTTTCCAGATAATGAAAAAAGGCTGTCAGTTCTTCAATGGCGATTAATGGATTGTGGTCCGAGGAATTGAAACTGAAGCAAAACGTCACGCCATATTTCTGGTACCAGAATTCATAGAAAAACTTGATCGCTTGAAGTGAAGCGGATTGGGTAGCTGCTGTACGCAAAGCCAGGTGGTCCACAAGATATTGTAGCGGGTACAAAAGCGGCAGGCATGTATGAGTATCCATCAGTACCCATAGGCGCTGCCGTTGGTTGATATTGAACTGTGCGAGTGCGAACATGCGGCATTTATCCTCACAAGTAATATGTGTATAAAGAAAATAACCGGCAAACATAATGCGTAGCAAGGAGAAGATGAAGTGTAGGGTAAGTGTATGATTGATCGTAGTCTGCAGGTGGTTATGAACTAAAGGGATGGCAGACTAAATTTAACATAATATACATTATGCGAACCAACGGAGATGCTCGCGGGAACTGGCAGCTTTGCTGAGCAAATCCCCATAAGTAAAATGCTTCATGTCAGCCATGGATCCTTAGTTTGCTGTTGGTGTTCCCTGATGAAACCGCATTTGCCAGGCATCGGGATTTGGGCTGTCAGCATTTTTAATCCATAGCGATGTCCGCCATGTTTTACTGACGATGTTATTCTCGTCTGCCTTGTAACTCATGTATGTCAGCAACACACTTTTTTCATCCACCACTGATAACTCGAAGTTATCGGCCTGTATTTGTTGTTCAACCGTTTCAGAAATTAGTGCGTCGATAACCTGCTGTTTGTCGTATCGCATCCCAGAACGGCCAATTTCAAAAAAGTCGCGGTGCAGCAGCTGATCAGTGATGGTCTTCTTGCTGCGCGTTGCCTGGCAATGAAGTTGTCTTTCATAATGTACAATCAGCGACTGTAACTTTTGTCTCTCTGAAATCATGAGTTCTGAGCTCATCCATTGTTTACTAAGAAAAGAAAAACCAAGCTGTATTAATAAGGCCGTTATCTATCTCAAAGACGGCAACACTTTCTATAGGTTCTGCCGCAAGTCCATGTATCAATTCATGGTCAAATACCTTGTTGCCTAACACGGTACGAGATACCAATTCCGCTCTCAGTTTTGGGTTGTTGAATCGGTTATTCACGTAAAACTCTCTCAGCGCTTCTTTTCCTACCATCGACGGCGTTTCTGCTGGCATACGGTACGCTTTGAAATCAGGTGCAAAACATGACACAAATGCATCGATATCATGTTCGTTATAAGCCTTAAACTGTGCCGCTACGGCCGATTCTGGTGACATGGTTTCTCCCTACTATGTGTTTTTCTACTGTGTCTGAATAAATAAATTGTGTGCCAATTATCAAGAAATCAGGAAGGCTCGCGGTAGATTTATCTGGGCCTCAGAGCGTTTTCCTCTACAATGTACTTTCCAGCCCGCTTATCAGGTTCATACCCATGCAAAGACTGACTCAGAAAGACATGACCGAAAGTGAACAACGTCAGCTTAAGACGCTACTCGATCAGGCGCGAAAAAAACAGGGCCGCACGCTGACCAACTCTGAGAGTAATCACATTAAAGATGATTACATCGATAAGCTTATGAAGGAACGTGAAACCGTAGCAAAACAGGTGAAGGCTGATAAGAAGAAAAATAAGTTTAAACCTGATTCCTCAGCAACATATGAATGGTCAGCCAGTACAAACCTACGGGGCCGCCGCTAGCATTTACGTCAATGATTGCTGTATCCCTGGCTTGACACTATTTACCGAAAAAGATGCCGAACAGCCGCAGTTCGCACGCTCTGGCTTAATGCTTCCAGCGATGCAGAACGGATATTCCAACGGTGCCAGTACAGACGAATATCGATAGGATTTCCGGCTTGAAACGGCACTAATTCGCCTTTTTCCGTATGAGATGATGCCATATGTTCTGGGATCATCCCCCACCCTAGCCCTCTGAGAATGGCGCCGACAAAAGCTGCCGTTGAAGGAACGAATTGCTGCGGTGGTTCAATGGTTGCCGGAACCAGCGATGCTATAAATAAGGACTGTAATCTGTCCTTATTGTTAAATATCAGGAGCGGCGCTTTTTGCAAACTGTCCGCATTGATGCCATCCGCAAAGTACGTCTCGTGAAAAATCTGTGAGCAATACGCGCGGTAACGCATCGTTCCTAAATATTCTACGCCACAGCCTTGAATCGGTTCCGGGCTAGCGCTGACCGCTGCCATGACGCGACCTTCACGCAGCAAGGTTGCCGAGTGCTCCTGATCCTCGACGAGGATATCGAGCAAAATACTGGATCGGTGACAGGCATCGTCCATCGCATCCAGAAACCATCCGTCTATTGAATCCGCATTCACCGCCACTGAAAGACTCTGTCTGGCCGGCATTTCAAGCGTGCTGAAAAGCTCACTCTCCAACATATCTATCTGTTCTGCGTGTCGAAGTAACGCTTGCCCCGTCAGCGTTGCTCGACACGGATTGCCCCTTACGATCAGTACCTGACCAAGCTGATCTTCTAACTGTTTGATACGCTGGCTGATGGCAGACGGCGTGACGTGGAGTTTACGAGCCGCAATTTCAAAGCTGCCGCTACGGACAATCTCCATGAAAGCTCTCAGACAGGGGTAATTCAGGTTCATGATTATTTATTCTTAACAATATCAGGATGATTTAATCTGCCTTAATTAAAGGTTCGATACAACTAGTGGTGAATGCCATACGTGATAGTGAGGAAAATTGAGGGGGGAATGTGAGTAAGAATCGCAGAAGGATATCAGAATATTACCCGGCAACCTTTCGGCTGCCGGGTGACAGTGTCACTTTTTATTTTAAGAGCGCACGAGGTGACACGTGCTGCTGTTCCAAACGAAAATGCTCTATCGCCTGCGCTAACGACATGGACTGATCTTCCAGCGAACTGGCTGCAGCCGACATCTGCTGTACCAGTGCGGAGTTTTGCTGCGTGACGCCATCCATTTCATTGACGGCAATCGTGACCTGACTAATGCCTTTCGCCTGCTCATCCGATGCCGTGACAATCTCACCGATGATACTTTGTACCGAGCTGACGGCGTGTGTCATATCCTGCATGGTTTTACCGGCATCGTTCACCAGTTTAACGCCGCTTTCAACACGCTGACTGGATTCCTCAATCAGTGCGGCAATCTCTTTCACCGCGCTGGCGCTGCGCTGTGCCAGACTGCGAACTTCCGATGCCACAACGGCGAATCCTCTTCCCTGCTCGCCCGCTCGCGCCGCTTCTACTGCGGCGTTCAGCGCCAGAATGTTGGTCTGGAAAGCGATGCTGTTAATCATGGCGGTAATATCGCCAATCTTCTTCGCGCTCTCATCAATCTGCGACATCGTCTGAACCACCTGACTGACCAGCGATTCACCGCGCTGAGCAATCTTCGTGGCATTCTCTGTCAGCGTCGTGGCCTGATGAGCATTGTTGGCATTGTGTTTCACCGTTGCAGTGATCTCTTCCATACTCGCCGCGGTTTGCTCCAGCGCAGCAGCCTGCTGCTCCGTACGCGATGCCAGGTTGAGGTTACCGCTGGCAATTTCCGCAGCGCCTTGTCGTACGGAATCACTGGCGTCTTTGATCTGTCCGACCACCTGACGCAGCTGTGACTGCATCGTATTCAGCGCGAAGAACAGGCTGTTACGATCGTTGGGTTGCACGTCAATCACATTACTCAGTCGACCTTCCGCAACAGCCAGCGCAATGTTGGCCGCTTCGCGTGGTTCGCCACCCAGTGGTTTAAGCACTTTACGGCTGAATACCCAGCCCAGCAGCGCGCTCACCAACAGGATACTGATCACCATCATGATGACGGCATTCATTAACTGACGTTCAGACGCCGCCATCACTTGGCTCACAGGGACAACAATGGCCAAATGCCATTTATCTGTGCTGTTGCCGATAGCAATGGGTTGCCAGGTAATCAGCGCTTCTTCACCCAAAATGGCATCGTCGTGTTGTACCACTGAGGACGTGAAGTTGTCCGTCGGCCCTTGCCAGGCTTTGCTCGTCTGGGATTTATCCGGATAAGAGATGACTTTACTCTCACTGGATAGCAGCATTGCGTAGCCGCCGCCTTCCCAAGGCTTAATCTGGTTCACTTTTTGCTGTAATGACGCAAGGGAGATGTCTGACGTAACGACGCCCCACAGTTTCCCCTGACTGACTATCGGTGCGGCGACTGACGTCAGTAGCGTAGGTACGCCGTTGTAAGCATAGGAGTAGGGTTCGATGAGCGTATCTTTCTGGCTCTTTTGCGGCAACAGGTAGTAATCGCCTTGGCCGGGCGTCAGATAGGAAAGCAGCGGATGCATCTTGTAATTGCCAGCCTGATCGCGGTCGACAAACCAGGCATAGCGGCCTTTAGGTGCCTGGCCTGGTTGATCGGCAAACTCGGCGTCGCGACCGTCAAACACATTCTCTTCAAAAATGACTGAAATCGAGAGGTATTCTGGGTTATCCCTTAGGGCATATTCCATCATTTTATCGACCACTGCGCGATCTTTAATGCCTGCAGCGGGCAATGCAGCCAGTCCTTGTCCAAGGTTATGTGCCACATCCCGGGCGTAGTTGAGTTCCTGTTGAATTCTTAATGCTTCGCTTTGGGCTATCTGCTGCAAATAGCGTTCGGCCAGAGACTTTTGTTCCTTACTAGACTGCCAGCTGAGCACCCCTATGGTGACAGCGAAACCGAGTGCGATAGTTAATGCGCCAGTTAGCAGCACTTGAGCGCGGGTACTCATTGTTTTTTTTTGTATTAATTGTTTGGCCATTATGGCTCCCCTAGAGTTGATACTTATCGTAATCAACATTCCGTTGCAATGAGCTCCTACTATTTGTTTATCGGCGTCTTTTTTTTGAACTTTAGTTACACAGATGTAAACAAAATAGTGGCATTGGGGGCCTGTGGTCGTTGAGGTGTACTTGCCCTATTTCATCGGGTTAATTGCGGTCTGATGAGGGTTCGGCTCCAGGTTTTTATGCATGTTGAAACCGGTGATTTGGAAGCCATTTTTTTCATATAACATCTTGGCAACCGGATTATGTGCAGCCACTCTTAGCCCGATTTCGCCAATACCTAATGCCGTGAGCGCGACGTCCATCGCGGCAAGCGAGGCTTTACCGAAACCACGGCCCCGCCACGCGGGCAGAAGGCAAAAATCAGAGACCCAGGCTGCGTGTTCTTTCAGAACTACCCACAAGTAACCAATGATGACGCCTGCATCATCTGAGGAATGAATGCACCATAACTTATTGGCTCTCGTGTGAACGCCCTGCGGTAGCGCAATATCGATCGATTGCGTGGCGATCGCCCTCGCCTTTTCCGCGTCATATCCCCGAGATTCTTGTAGATCCTGAGCATATTCAAGAATAAAAAACTGGCGATATTCGGGGTAATCCCCCTCAGCCATATCCGTTAACTTTACCATTGTGTTCACTTTCCCAGTTCAGAGTCACGGCCAGTCTCGCTGGCCGTGATTTATCACATCACTTATAATCAACGTAATCAATAGCGTGGAACAGATTGCGCGGTTCCGATAACACGAAACGGAACCGCGTAGAAACATCAGGATAGGGTGTCAGATGCCGTTCTGGTCGCACGTTCACGGGCGGAAGACGAACAGATAAATGCCAAAATTACCATGACAAGTACCGGCAGCATGGCGATGCGTAACCCCGCAACCTCGCCAAGGAAGCCCAGTGCAGGTGGGCCGACGAGGAAAGCAAAGTAGCCCAGCGTTGCCGCAATCGTGACGCGAACGGCACTGTTTTCTCCGCTTCCTGCGGCAGAAATAGTGAGCGGAAAACCCAGCGATGCACCGATACCCCAGAAGATAACCGCAGCAGCGGCCAGCAGCGGCGCATTAGAGAAAATGACCAGCGTCAGCCCAAGTGCGGCGGAAGCGGCGCTGAAACGGAGCATATTGACCTTGCCGAAGCGATCGACAAAGTACCCGCCTGCAAAACGCCCTAGCGTCATACCGGCAGTGAAGCCGACATAAACCAGCGTGCCTGACGTGTGACCAAAATTGTGACCATCGATCATCAATAGTGGCAACCAGTCATTGGCAGAACCTTCGGCCAGCGCCATCGCAAGAATAACCACACCGAGAATCAGCAAGCGGCTGTCTTTAAGTTCGTTGAAGACCTGCGTCTTATAGTCGCCCTTTTCCTCTTGCTCAGAACGGGCCAAATCGCTCAGCCACGGCATTTGGCGCATCAGCACAATCGCGGTAAGTATCGACAGTGCTACGGCCACAACAAAATGCAGCGTAGTATTGATGCCAAACGCCGTCATCGCCATTCCTGTCAGCGCACCGACCAGCGTTCCCAAGCTAAAAAAGCCGTGCAGCGTGGTCATCAGGCTTTTATTCAGATGCTGCTCAAACGCCGCCCCTTCAATGTTGATAGCAATATCAACCAGACCGACTCCCGCGCCGAAAATCAACAATCCCATAAAGGCGCTGGGCGTGCTTTGAATCGAAAGCGACGCAGCAAGCATAAGCAGCCCAAGAAGCAGCAGCAGGAATCCTCCGGCCATGGTTTTACGGATGCCGAGGACATTAATGACTTTACCTGCCCCCAATACGCCGAGCATGGAACCACATGAAAAACCAAACAGAATCATGCCCATCGTTTCCGTTGAGGCATTCAGAACGTCACGCATGACAGGGGTTCGGGTCACCCAGGTTGCCCACGTAAAACCGGGAATGAACATCAGCCCGAACAGTGCAAATTTATTGATAGCGGGTTTTGTGGTCATAGCTCTCGTCGTCTTTATCTAAATGAATTCGTACATATGTACGAAAAACTATCGCACGAATATACACCGTTTTGCACCTGTTTCATTAGGTTCTTTTTTAAATCGGAAATGCCTGACAAGATCGCGCCAGGTGGAGTCAGGAGGTCAATTTGATTACCGTATTGAGGATGTCTTCACGGCTGACCGCTTCATTATTGAGATAGTTATGGATCGTATATCCTTCAATTATTGCATCCAGTGAACACGCGGTTGCAATGCTGAAATGGAGGTGAAGCGATTTTCTGCTGCGCGTCATCCACTCCTGCAATATCAGCCGATACTCTTCTTTCCGCGATGCCAGCGCGTACAGTTCAAAACTTAACGTCAGGTGACGCGGCGTTGCCCAGATGTCTCCACAGATCAGGTCAACCACAGCTTCACGCGCGCTGCCGATATCCTTTGCCTGCTTGAGGCGGACGCGGAATGCATGTGAGATACCATCGACCATATAGATGAACGCGCTGCTCAACAGCACTTCAATACTGCTGTAGCGGTAGGTTAACGTCCCCGGTGACAATCCGGCCTGCTGCGCTATTTTTCGGTAGGTTGCCCCTCTCACGCCGTGATCCAGTATGACTTCCAACGCAGCTTCAAGAATTCTGCTTTGTGTATCTTTGCCATCATGCGTTGCATCGTGTGATGGTGACGTCATCCTGTTTCCCCTTAGCTGGCAATCCTGACTGTCATAACGTTTATAATAAAAAAAACCGCCAGTGAATGCGATCCCACTGGCGGCTTTATGGTAAACGAAAAGCGACTTAGCCTCTCAATTTACTGTGGTATTCGCCTTTCAACGTGTTGATTTCAGCTAATACCGCTTTGGCTTCGCTCAATTTACCGGCATCCGCCAGAGCCTGTGCGCTGTCCACTTTTTGCAAAATCTTATCCAAACCTTCCACATAGGCTTTTCTGTCTGGGCCATCGGCAGGCTGTTTGGCGAAATCAGGCGGCACCTGCGTTTTAGCGTGCTCGACGTGCTCACGGAATGTGCTCAGCGCGGTTTTCAGCGCAGCGGCATCGTCCGCTTTAGTGGCGGCGGTATAACTTTTCTGCATACCACGCATGTCTTCCGACGTGGTGGCGTTTGCCAAAACAGGGGTCAGCAAACTACCGGCCAACAGCACAGAAAAACAGATCTTGGTCATTTTATTCATCTTGAACTCTCGCTTGTGTTCCACAGCACGACATACTCAGAGAATCTGACCACCACAAACCGGCCAGCCCAATATTGCTCTTGTTATATTGCGTCCTACGCCATAGCCCGTATCACGCAGCGATGACAATGCTAATTTTATGGTTATTATCGTAAAGATGTTAAATTATTTTTAATCGTTTCGTTGTTTTTAATTGTACAAATGTAAAAAGACTTACCAGCACGACGCCGGTAAGCCTTTTTATCAGCACAATTTTTATCGGAACAGCCTGGCTCAGCAGCGTGTTCTTAGTCCAACTGCTCGTACTTAATTCAACTGATAGGCCAGCGTAATCTCGGCCTTGAGCACTTTGGATACCGGGCAGCCCGCTTTCGCTTTTTGGATGATGCTATCAAACGTTGCTTCATCAATACCCGGTAATTTCACCGTACTGTGCAGTGCGATTTTGGTGATGGCGAACCCGCCATCGACTTTATCCAGCGACACATCCGCCGTGGTATCTATCGACTCAGGTTTATGTCCTTCTTCACCTAACATCAGCGAGAGCGCCATAGAGAAACAGGCCGCATGCGCCGCACCAATCAGTTCTTCCGGGTTTGTGCCGGGCTTACCCTCAAAGCGGGTATTGAAGCCGTAAGGCTGCTGTTGCAATGCACCACTTTCCGTTGAGACGGTACCTTTTCCCTGTTTGATATCCCCTTCCCAATGCGCTTGCCCTTTCTTATGAATGGTCATGCTGTCTCCTCTTCATCATAATAAATTAGCCATTCGCCGTTATCCGCGTTGGTGCGAAATAATATTATCGGCCTACCCTTTAAACCGTAGAACATATTCTGAATAAATCCAAATCAATTATTCATGCACATAATTATTTCACTCTATAGAAATAAACCCAGTGATATATTCACTGCTTTACTTTTTTAAGATAAAACCGATTTACCTTTTTATACAAAAGACCGATTATTCAGGTGCCAAAAAATGGATTTCCGTTTTGGCGTTTTTATTTTTACTACTCACCTATGTTATTAATCTTGAATCATATTGGATGTGAAACATGAATAAAATAACCTCATTAGCCTTGTCTGCATTATGCGTTATTCCCCTAATTAATACCGCTCACGCCCAGTGGGAACTGGACGATATCTGTTACGGCTACGCCACCGCAACAGGCTCTGGCTATCAGGGCGGTGCCCTTTTGCTGGATCCGATCCCGCAGAATATGGAGATCACGGCGTTAAACCGGAACCAACTGGATTACCGTGGCGTGAAGGCGTCGCTGGCTGGGGCCTACCTGAAAGTGAATGGACCAAAAGGCAGTACGGTGGTTTATGTCACTGACCTCTATCCCGAAGGTGGCGATTGTGCATTGGATTTATCGTTTAACGCTTTTGAAAAAATAGGCGATCTGCGAGACGGAAAAATTAATATCGACTGGACGCTGATCGAAGCGCCAGTAAATGGCAACGTTATTTATCGTATAAAGGAAGGTTCAAACCCTTATTGGGCTGCGGTGCAATTCAGGAACGTAAAATATCCCGTTATTGAAATGAAATATATGCGCAATAACCAATGGATTGCTGCACAGAAAACCGATTATAACCACTTTATTGTTGAGCACGTTGGAATGAACGATATTCCGATTGAATTTACCGACGTAAAAGGTAATGTCCTCAGCGATACGCTGCCGCCGATGTCACAAAGCACCTCATCCGCTTACCTGATCACGGGTAACGTCCAGCTTTAATTCTCACGGCCTTGAGGGAGGCTGACGTCGCGCAGCCTCCCTCGTTTCCACAAATCACTACTGAAAGAGAATGCCTCGTTTTTACCAGCGTTTTCATCATATTATCTGGACGTGGTCGGCTGTACGTGCGTACACTTCCCGTTTCCCACTTTTTCTATTGCTCAAATATTTGTTAGTTTTATCACTTCTTTAAGCGTTTGATTCGCCATCATTCGCACTACAGTATACCCTGTCGCAGATTACACTCTATTTTCTGCTTTAGGCATCATTACAAAAGGTCTCTTTTGCGTGGCAAAATTATTTTTACGTAGTGGAAGTTTGGATGATTTTCTGGCGCTGGGTGAGAACGGGCAGCCAGTTTATGCATCAGCACTTCAATTGCGGGAAACGTTACGTCTCAGAAAACAGCAGCAGATTGCCGATTGCCTGGCGATTCCCCAACCCAACGAGCATGGCGACCGCATTGACTGGTATTCGCCGGTTGACGGTAAAGTCACCTCCTGGATTGCCGCGAGCGAAGAAGAACGAGAAAAGGCGCTGGCGTTACTGGAAACCTATCAAGCTGCGGTGGCCGACATCAGCCAGCGTGCGCAAAATGCAGAAAAAGCCGGGCAGAAACTTTTCGGTGTCCTGCTGGCAAAAGCGATACAGTTCCCTGGAGCAAACCACGTCTATCTGGTTGATGGCAAACCCGTCTTAACGTTCTGGGGCTTCGTCAACCTTGATAAAAAATCTCGTCTTGATGCGTTAGACTGCCTGCGACCTGTCATCAGGGAAGCGGAACCGCTTTTTGTTGCACCCGCCCCCGCAGCAAGCGCACCAACACAGCCGTTGGTCGAACCCGTTTCTGAACCTGAGCCACAGCCGGTCAGCCCACCGGAACCCGTCGAGCCAGCGCCAGCCGTCACCGCAGCGGCACCAGCTCGCCCACAGTTCTTCCGCCTGTGGTGGCTGTTACCTGCCGCCGCGCTGTTAGCGATTTTGTCATTGCAGATACGTGGCTGCGTGTCAGGGCAAGACGACAAGCCGACATCCGATTTAGCCGCGACGGTCAAACCAGAAAAACGCGCCCTGCCGTCTTCAACTCCGGCTGAACCTGCGCCGCAGCAAGAAAGCACTCCTGTTCCGCCTGCCGCAGAAAAAGAGGTCGCGAAAGCCGCTGAGCCACCAGTCGCTACGGCCCCGGTTGCTGCTGCGCCAGTAGCAGAAGCGGTCAAACCGGAAGCGCCTGCGGTCACGGAACCAAAAGAGCCTGTTGCGCCGCCAGTTGAGCCCGTTGTTGAGCAAGTGCCAGCGATTCCTGCGGGCAAAGACGATCTCGTCATGCCAGCCGACGCGGTGAAAATCGGCTCCATCAAATTCCTGAACGGCAACTGGCGCGTCATTGTTGATGGCAAAGCGCCGATTACCGGTAGGCCACCTAGTCTGCGCTACCAGATTCAAAATGGAAAAGGCACGGCACGTATCACTCATGGTGACGGTGTCACGTGTCGCGCTAACGTTGAGGCAGGATTAATGAGCTCTGGCAATCTGATCATCAACAGCCGTTCCGGTGCCCGCTGTTCCGATAATTCTCGTTTCCAAATGCCAGAGCTGGTCTGTAAACAAGGCGCTTCCGGCGCCGCTGCGGAGTGTATCGGTCGTTACGACGCAGACACCGTTTTCCCGATGACGATAAAGCGCGAGAGTAAATAATCATGCTGGCGACGATTACCGATTATAAACAACGCATTACGTTGATCCAGGACAGCGGAATTCAGTTTTTGGATTTTGCCTTAAAGCCGCAGTTTTCAGCTGAGCAGCCTAACCGCTATGTGCGTAAAAGTGCCAACGGCCCTCTGTTGCACCTGCTGTACGATGAACACTCGGACAAATTCCTGCTGCCTTCTGCCACCGGTATGCCGCCGGAGGTGGTGAAGCCTGAGCTGAGTATTTCGCTTGAGCAATCGCTGAAGCTGCTGGAGAACATCTGGTTGCCGCTGCCCTTCTTCCGCTTTAATCCGCCTCGCACCTTCATGGGCGGACCGGATAACTGGGCGCGGATGCAGATTCTTGCGTTGGATAAGCCCGATCAGGACGGCAACACGCACCGCATTTGTCTGGCGTTCGATACCAAAACCTACCCAGAAGGTCACGAGTACGAATCGCTGGCACCTAATGCCAATGACATCAAAACCGGCGGGAGCTTCGCGCTGGCTTACCACAGCGACGAACTGGGTGAATTCCTTGATGAAACCTGGGTCGATGGCTGGCTGCGCGAAGTCTTTACTCAGCGGGTTAAAGCGCTGGAAAGCCGCGACAGCCACGATGTAAAAGTGGCGCTCAGAGGGTTTGAATATCAGGCACATTACCTGAATGTGTTGGATATGCTGGGTAACCAGCTCGAAATACCGGAAATCCGCATCAATACCAGCACGTTGCAGGAACCGGCAGTTAACGTTGACCTGATTTTGGACGTCGGTAACTCGCACACCTGCGGCATTCTGGTTGAGGATCATGCAGACGAAAGCAACGGTCTGAAGCAGACCTATGAGCTGCAATTGCGCGATCTGAGTGAGCCACATTATCTGTACAACGAACTGTTCGAGAGTCGCGTTGAGTTTTCACAGGCGAAGTTCGGTAAAGAAAACTTCTCGGTAGAAAGCGGCCGTGATGACGCCTTTATCTGGCCGTCAATCACTCGCGTCGGACGCGAAGCCAGCCACATGGCGCTGCTGCGTCAGGGAACGGAAGGATCGAGCGGTATTTCCAGCCCGCGTCGCTACCTGTGGGACGAAGAAAGTTATGCGCCAGGCTGGCGTTTCAGCCAGACCGACGCACATTCGCAGACCGAACCGCTAGCGACAGCCATGCCATTGACCATCATGCTGAATGATGAAGGTCAGCCGCTCTACAGTCAGCCGCTGGAAGAGCGTTTACCGGTGTTTTCACCGCACTACAGCCGCAGTTCGATCATGACATTCATGCTCTCCGAACTGCTGGCACAGGCGCTGATGCAGATGAACAGCGCCGCTCAGCGTTTGAAGATGATCCACAGCAGCGCGCCGCGTCAGTTGCGAAATATTATTCTGACGCTGCCTTCCGCGATGCCGAAACCCGAGCGTGAAATTTTCCGCCGCCGTATGCATGAAGCGATCGCGCTGGTCTGGAAAGCGATGGACTGGCATCCGATGGATGAGGATTTCACCACGCCAGCCGACAAGCAGCACAGCCGGGTTCCGGTGCCTGACGTGCAAATCGAGTGGGACGAAGCCACATGCGGACAGATGGTTTACCTGTATAACGAAGCGCAGGTGAATTTTGGCGGCCGTGCGGAAGATTTCTTCGCCAGTATGGCGCGCCCCGATAAAGAACTCGATGAGGGCGAACCCGCTGGCAAAACGCTGCGCATTGCCTCAATCGACATCGGCGGCGGCACCACCGACCTCGCCATTACGCAATATCTGCTCGATGACGGCGTCGGCAACAACGTTAAAATCATTCCCCGCCTGCTGTTCCGTGAAGGCTTTAAGGTCGCTGGCGACGATATTCTGCTGGATGTGATTCAGCTTTATATCCTCCCGGCGCTACAGGCCGCGCTGAAAACCGCCGGAATGGCCAGCCCGGATGCGCTGATGGCGAAGTTGTTCGGCAATGAAGGTCGTATGGACGCACAGCTCACGCTGCGCCAGCAGGTGACGTTGCAGGTCTTCATCCCGATCGGCCGGGCGATCCTGGAAGCCTATGAACGCTTTGATCCGCTGGACACCAGCGCCGAGATCGAATCCACCTTCGGCGAATTATTGGAACAGGCACCAACGGAAAAAGTGCTGGAATACATCAATACAGAAGTGCAACGCGAGCTACCCGTCAGCGACAAGGTCTTCGATATTTTGCAGGTGCCGCTGATTCTCAAACTGAGCAAACTGCACGGCGAATTCCTGTCTAACAAGATGAACATCACGCAGAATCTGCGCCTGATGTCTGAAGTGGTGTCGCTGTATTCATGCGATGTGCTGCTGCTGACCGGTCGCCCTTCGCGCTTCCCAGGAATTCAGGCACTGTTCCGCCACCTGCAGCCGCTGCCGATTAATCGGATGCTGTCGCTGGATGGCTATCACACCAATGACTGGTATCCGTTTAACAAACGTGGGCGCATCGATAATCCGAAATCCACTGCCGCCGTCGGCGCGATGCTGTGCCTGCTGGCGCTCGATCTGCGCCTGCCGGGCTTTTACTTTAAGGTCGGTGATTTCCAGCCTTATTCTACGGTGCGCTATCTAGGCATGATGGACAGTAGCAACGCGCTGACGCTGGATAACGTTTACTACAGCGATATCGATCTGGATGCGCCGGATTTCGAGCTCGACCCGACACTCAGTTTCCAGGTACGTGGCTCACTCTGCCTCGGCTTCCGCCAGTTGGACAACGAGCGCTGGCCTGCGTCCTCACTTTATATGCTCTCAATCGTCGATCAGGATTTAGCGCGTAAGGTCGTCGGCGACAGTAAGCTGCGTGTCCGACTGGCCGTAACGAAAAGCGACGATCAAGACAGTCCCGAACGCTTTGAGATTGCCGATGCGGTACTGGAAGACGGCACCCGAGTTCCACCACAGCATTTACGACTCAAATTGAACACATTATCCGCTAACGGCTCAGGTGCGACCCATTATTGGATCGATAGTGGGAGTGTATTTAAAAAATGAAACGATTAACGCCCAAACAGCTTTCTACCCGACTTCACGGCCAGCTACAGGCCGTTGCGCAAGGTGTTGAACAGGCCATCGACTGGGTTGAAAGCACACGCCAGAACGCCCCGCGTCTGGATATCGAAGCCGACCGTCTGATCGTCAAACTGCGCCGTAATCACAATAAAGCGCAACACCTGTCCGACGTGGCGCAAAAAGAGATCGCCATCGGCTTTTTTGGCCTGTCTCAGGCGGGAAAATCTTACCTGATCGCGTCGCTGGCCGGGGGTGAAAACGGCAAGCTGGAAACCGCTTTTGAAGGGCAAGAGCTGGATTTTATCGATCACATTAATCCGTCCGACCGAGCAACCGCGCTCGTCACGCGCTTCAGCCGACAGTCGGGCGTGAAGAACAAATCGTTTCCCGTTCAGTTGCAACTGCTCAACGAATTGGATATCGCTAAGATCATGGCCAACGCGTTTTTAAACGATCTCAATCAAGAGACCACGTTTGAAGAGTTGGACGAACGCCATATTGCCGAACACATTAAAACCCTGGTGATGCACCGTCAGCCAGAACCGGTTGAAGGGATGAGCCGCGATGAAGTCGTCGAACTCTGGGACTATCTGGCACGTCACGATGTTAAACGACAAAAACAGCTGGAAACCCACTTCTGGCCAGTTGCGATTGAATTAGCGCCTTACCTCACCGTTGACGATCGCGCCCAGCTTTTCTCCGTACTGTGGGACGAGTTGAATTCGCTAACCACCGCATATCGTCATTTCAGCCACACGCTGCAACACCTATCCGGTACGCGCAAGCTGTTAGCGCCGCTGCGGATACTGGTGGATGATGAATTAAATCCGGCAGACGGTCTGATCGACGGTTCTGCGCTGGAACGCTTGCACAGTGCTGACGATCCCGGCGTGCTGGTGCGGCCGGTTCAGAATGGCCGTGCAGGGAAAACGACGGAGCTTTCGCTGGCCGAGTTAACGATGCTGACGGCGGAGCTACTTATCCCACTGCATTTGCCGCCTAAAGAAGCGCTGTTCGAGCAGGTTGATGTGCTGGATTTCCCCGGCTTTGGTGAGATTCGCGAAACGCGGAACGAGCCACCAGCAAGACAGCAAAGCACACCGCATCCACTAGCGCACACGCTATTGCGAGCGAAACGCGCCTATCTGCTGGAGCGCTATACCGATAATCAGGAAATGAACGTACTGATGGTATGCAGCGCCGCGGGCAACCGCGCTGACGTTAAAGTGGTCGGCAAGGCGCTGGACCACTGGGTTAAACAGACGCAAGGCGAAAATGCACAGGTTCGTAGCCACCGTAAACCAGGGCTGATTTGGGCGGTCACCCGTCACGATCGCCGTATTACGCACGGGCAAAACTATGATGCCGCGGTACAGCGCTATGTCGGTAATCCGGGCGATGCCTGGGGAACGATGCTGGCGATGGATAAGCGCGGCGTAGCGCGGATGGCAACATGGCTGGGCGCGGAAGTTCACCGGGATGTAAAACTGGGGCGCATCAGCGAACAGCTGAGCGAACTCCAACGAGAACTCAGCGATAACCTGCTGGGTAATTGGTATCTGCCCGTTGATGTTGACGATCCGGCGGAAAAACAGCGCATCGCAGAAACCTTGCTCAAATCGCTCCAGACCCGCACCGGCGTGCACGGTGAACTGCTGGAACGGTTGCTGCCTTCGCGTGATGAACTGCGCCGCCTGTACCTGCAACAGAAAGGGGCAAGCTATGGCGGTTTCCACGCTGATGCCGAAGACCTTTCCGCCCCGTCCGCGCATAGCGATCCGTTTGGTGTCGGGATCGAAATCGATCTGTTTGCTGATGAACCAATCGCTATCGATCAGCCTGCACCGCCGATTTTGACGATCGATCACGGCTATGAGGCAGACTACGCGCACGGCGTTTATCGTTATTGGATTAACTATCTACGTGGCTTGCCGGAAAATGCCCCGCTTCTCGATTTGCTGAACGTGCCGAAAGCGACGATCGAAATGCTGGTTGAAGAATTGATTACCGGCAGCATCCGTTTGCGGATCGAAGAGGCACTGGTCGATATGCTGGTCGACGGTGAGCAGTTGGGCATCAACCGCGAGAATAAAGCTGACCGTCAGGTTTCACGCGTGCTGACCATTCTTGGTGACTTCGTTGCCTGGCTCGGCTTCCAGCAGCTTGATGAATCCCTGCGCCCTGCCAGCCGCATTAATCGCGGTCATAAAATTTTCGCTAAACCCGAAAAGCAGGCCGTCAGCTTTGGGGCTTCACAGCGCTTAACCAAATTGTCGCTCACGCCGACCAACAATACCGCGTTTTATATCTATGACTGGCTGGTGGGTCTGAATGAAATGATCATCCAGAATGCAGGCTATTCCGCTGCGCGAGAAGTCAGCGATGAACAACGTGAACAATTGGGCACGATTCTGACGTTGATTAAGCCTGCTGAGAAATAATATTCAGCCTATTGCTGTCGACCGAGGAAACATGGCGTGACGTTGTCACTATACTTTGCGCTATGTTTCCTTTTTTCCGCCATATTTTCCCTCCACATGTGTTTACCGTCCCCTGTCGTTCTCAAAAATCTTATTGACGAACGGTGGATTCAATCTATACCTAAGTTGATATCTTTCAATTAATAAGCGTTGACGTTCCTCTATCTGTTAGCCATTTCCACCGCGTGGGAGTGGGTGACCTTAACAGGAGTGGTTATGACGATAGAACAAGCGCGCGAGGAAGACGACATCTCGGTAGAGAATGGCGAGCATGAACCTATTCTGCTGAAAATAAGGGCATTTTATCGAGAACTGACAGCCGAGAAATTAACGGAGTTGGGTGATATCTATCACCAGGATATTCACTTTATTGACCCTGTTTCCAGCTATCATGGGCTGAATGCTTTGCATCGCTACTTTTCTCATTCACTCGACAATCTGCGCTACTGTCAGTTCGAGATCGCTGATGTCCATACCTTCCGCGGCGGTGCAACGATGTTCTGGACGATGCACTATGCACACCCGTCGTTAAAGCGTAACGCGCCGCTGACATTAGCAGGCTGTAGCCACCTGCTCTTCGCCGACAACAAAGTGATCTACCACCGTGACTATTACGATATGGGCGAGATGCTTTATCAGCATGTTCCCCTGCTTGGTTCGCTTATCCGCTACCTGAAATCAAGAATTCAGACATGAAACAACACCAACAGCAGCGCGAACGTAGTAATAGGCACAACCGCAGCGGGTTTTGTCGTGCCGATGGGTACAATGGTTTTCACGAAGATGGCATCAGAAGCTCGCTGGATGTCGTCAACTACCTTCATCAGAGTGTGCAAGATGAATAGCGCCTTATATGTCGGCAAGGTTCGTCATCGACGCTTCACGCCCGTCACGCATCGTTTCGACTATGCGTTATTCATGACGTTAATTGATTTAGATGAGATTCCCGCCTTACCGCATGTCGGCATTGCGCTGGAGCGCTTTTCCCCTGCGTCATTTTGTCGCGGCGATTACCTCGGTGGCGGCGATATCAAAACCAAAGCGCAGGATCGGATTGCAGAACTGACCGGAGAACGCCTCACAGGGAAAGTGTTGCTACTGTGCCAGCTACGGTATCTGGGCTGCTATTTCAACCCGGTCAATTTCTATTATTTGTACGATGGGCATAACGAACTACGCTGGTTATTGGCAGAAGTGCGTAATACGCCCTGGAACGAACGCCATACTTATGCCGTCGTCCCCGATGGTTCTACGCCGGTTTCCAAAGCGTTTCATGTGTCGCCTTTTAACCCGATGGATATGGTATATCACTGGCGACTCACGCCGCCAGACGCGCGTCTGCGGGTCCACATCGAGAACCACAGACAAGGACGTGAGTTTGACGCGACGCTGGTGCTGCATCGTCAGCCGCTCACTCGTGCCGCCCTGCGCGCTCAGCTTTGGTCTCTGCCGTTAATGACGATGAAAACCGCCTGCACCATATATTGGCAGGCTTTGAAACTGTGGATTAAACGCTCGCCCATTTATCCTCATCCGCAGTCTGGAAAGAAGGACAACCCATGAGTTCAACGGAAACCCAACTGGTACGTCACCCGAGCAATACCGCTCGCTATACGCGGGCCAGAAAAGTGGTATTTCTTCTGCTTAGTCGAATCGAAGGCGGAGGGTTGCGCCTTCGCGAACCAGAAGGCAATGAAACGTTATTCGGGGATCGGCACGCGGCACTGCAAGGTGACATCACGATACATAACCACCGTGTTTATCGCCGTACCTTGCTGGGTGGCAGCATCGCTGCGGGTGAAAGCTATATCGATGGCGACTGGAGCTCAAGCAACCTCACGCTCGTTCTCCAGCTTTTGGCGCAGAATCAGGCACTAGTCGATACGCTTGAAACGCGCTTTGGCTGGCTGACGGGGCCATTTCATCGTGTCATCCACTGGTGCCGTCGTAATCGTCCGCAGCAGGCACAGAAAAATATTGCCGCCCATTACGATCTGGGCAACCATTTTTACCGCAGCTTTCTCGATAGCGAGATGCTCTACTCCAGCGCCTGGTATCAGCAACCCGAAATGACGCTGGAAGACGCACAGCGCGCCAAGCTGCGTCGCCTCTGCGAACAGTTAGCGCTCTGTGAAACGGATCACTTACTGGAAATTGGCACCGGCTGGGGAGGATTAGCCGAGCTGGCCGCGCGTGAATATGGCTGCCACGTCACCACTACCACGCTGTCGCAACAGCAGTATGACTATGCAGTTGAGCGCATTCAGCACGCCGGACTGAGCCACAAAGTCACGGTACTGCTACAGGATTACCGCGCGTTGACTGGTCAGTATGACAAACTGGTGTCGGTCGAAATGATCGAGGCGGTCGGAAAGGCTTATTTGTCCACCTTCTTCAAGCGCTGCCAGCAACTGCTGCGTCCACAAGGCCGCATGGTGCTTCAGGCAATCACGATTGCCGACCAGCGCTACAGCCACTACAGCCGCAATGTCGATTTTATCCAGCGTTATATTTTCCCCGGCGGTTTTCTGCCCTCGATTACTGCGATGACTACCACCATGACGCGGCATACCGACTTTATCACCCGCGATCTGTTTGATATCGGTCAGGACTATGCCCGTACCCTTAGCGAATGGCGGCAACGATTTTATCAGCAGTGGCATATGCTGGATGCTCAGGGCTTTGATGAAACGTTCCAACGCCTGTGGGTGTTTTACCTTTGCTATTGTGAGGCGGGCTTTCGCGCACGCACTATTAGCACGGTACAGCTCACCGCAGAAAGAGCATGAGCAAAAAGCATCGCGACTGATTCTTTACACTCAACCCTAAGAGGCAAAAGACAATGAAACTGAAGGCACTTATCCTGACAGGCGTGTTCTTTTCCTGTTCCACCTTCGCGGCAAGCACCACGGTGACGCTGAATGAAGCTCTGCCAACAGGCACAGGCGGAAGTATCGGTGAAATATCCATTACGGAAACGCCGTACGGCCTGCTTTTCACGCCGACTCTGAAGGGGCTGGACGCAGGCATTCATGGGTTCCATGTGCATGAAAATGCCAGCTGTGAACCTGCCGAGCAAGACGGTAAATCAGTTCCCGCTCTGGCGGCAGGTGGCCATCTCGATCCGAAAAAAACCGGCAAACACCTTGGCCCTTATAACGACGAAGGACATTTGGGCGATTTACCCGGATTGGTGGCTAATGCCGACGGCACGTCAACCTACCCAATTCTGGCTCCCCGGATAAAATCACTGTCTGAGGTGAAAAATCATGCGTTGATGGTTCACGTCGGCGGGGATAACTACGCGGATACGCCAGCAAAACTGGGCGGTGGCGGAGCCAGAATGGCGTGTGGGGTGATTAAGTAAGGCGTAACATTCGAGACGTGCGATGCCATCTCGTTTCGACATGGCATCGCACATTAACAGCGGTAGTTAGCGGATCGCACGTTTTAATATACGGTTAGCGCTGTTCAGGAAATCATCGGCAACCTTATTCACCTCTCCGTTACCGTAATCCAGTTTTTGCAGACTACTCGTCCACAGCTGAACCAATTCCTGATTTTCCATAAACGGTGAAACAGGTACCTTAGTCGCAGGCTGCTCCGCTGCCGCCCGATAGGCATTCGCTAACAGGTTACCGGGGTTGATCACACCGATATCCTCCAGCAGTTTTTGCGCTTTCGGGTTAGCAGGCATCCCGTTTTGCAATCCTAATGCCTTCACGCCCTCCGGGTTACTCAGCATGAAACTCATCAGCATCGCCGCCTCTTTAGGATGCTTACTGTTCTTGCTGATGGCAAACAGCGAAGACGGTTTGGAGATCAGTCCCGAATCTTTGGCATTGGGCATGGTGAGGAACGGCCCCGTTTCCAACACCGCATCCTTCGGCATATTGCTGGAGTAGGTATAGATGGCCGAATCCCATAAATACATCCCGGCTAACTCGCCGTTAATCCAGGGGCGAATCTCATAGACGTTGGTGCGGCCGAACGAGGAGAAATAACGCTGATCGGGTATCACATGGGAATCAACCAGCTTTTTATAAAAGCCGAAGAGTTCCCGTACCTGATCGCGACTATAGGCAATGCTCTGCTTCTTCTCATCGATCATATCAATGCCGTATTTCTGGGCCATGTAACTACGGCCGAGCGTCAGAATATCCAGCACATCGCTTGAACCTTGAGCAACACCAAGTGGGTAATAATTGTCGCCTAGTTTTTGTTTAAACACCGGACCGGCGGCAAACAGCTCATCCCAGGTTTGCGGATAGGCGATGCCTGCTTTATCCCAGGTGGTTTTATTGTAAATCATACTGCGGGACGTCATCGAAATCGGGAGACCTTGTAGCTTCCCTTTTACGTCTGCCGTTTTCAGGGCACTAGGCGGAAAATCTCCCAGCCCCAGAATATCTTTTTGCTTATTCAAATCATAAAAGCCGTCACCATTGCGGGAAAACTGTGGCAGCCAGTTCCAGTCGATACGAATCACATCTGGCTCTTGCCCCCCTGCCATCTGGGTTGACAGACGGGAAAGGTAGCCATCCCAGCCAGCATATTCGGCTTTGACGGTAATCGTCGGGTTGGCTTTTTGGAACGCGTTAATTGCCGCGAGTGTCGCTTCATGCCGCTGATTGCCCCCCCACCAAGAGATACGGATCTCGGCGGCGTCAGCGGAGTGAGAAAATGCCGCGCCCACGGGCAGCGCAGCACAGAGCAGGAGTAGGTGAGATAATTTGTTCCGTGTTTTCGCCATAATAGAACCCTTATAATAGTATTCGGAGGTTTCCACCTGTCTGCCGGTATGCGGACAGACAGGTACTACGGATGCGGAAGCATTTTCTGCCTGAAATGGCAGGTACTCTGATTAATTCCCTCTTTTCAGGTTAACGGCCAGTTCGCTTATTTTCACTGGCAGTTCGGTGCGTAATGATCGATTGGCAGCGATGCCAGTTAAAATAGACATGGCCCCATCACGATAATCTGCTGCGCGATGTAATGGATCGGGTTCCGGTGTACCAAACAGATCGTTCAACATGACCTGATCGCCGCCGCCGTGTCCGCCCGCTTTAAATTCAACCGGTACGACATAAGGCTCGTCAAACATCGGATAGATCTTTATTTCACATTCATTCAGCGCACCTTCATCCTCTTTTTGTCCGCCTCCGTTTACATAAGATTTTTCTACCAGTTTCATTTCTAACCGGCCCTTGCTGCCATTAAACACCACATTCAGCCCTTCCCAGGGTAAATAGGCGTTTAATGAGTACGTCATGATAGCTTTGCTCTTATAGCGCACCATCACACCCAGTACATCTTCAATATTAATACCGTCATCGAACACGCTTTTATCACGGTAATAGCCGTCTTCATGTTCAGCGTCTAAATATAAGGCGGTCAGCTGTTCGCTTTTATTCATGTGCAGCGCAAACGGGTCGTTTTCTGCCGCCGCGCTATTATGTGAACGGGAATAAAATTCTGTGACACCGCGCGCTTCGGCATTCGCTTTACCGTAAAAACGTAAATCACCCTGCGCATAGACTGTTTCCGGTTCGCTATTCAACCAGAAATTCACCAGATCAAAATGGTGCGTGGATTTATGTACCAACAGCCCGCCGCTATTGCGTTTGTCACGGTGCCAGCGACGGAAATAATCTGCCCCGTGCTCGGTATTCAGCAGCCATTCAAAGTGAACGGAATAGACTTCGCCAATCACTCCAGCGGCAATTAATTCACGGACTTTACTGTGATGCGGGGCGTAACGGTAATTAAAGGTCACGCGCAATTTACGGCCAGTACGGTTAATCGCATCGATAATCGCCTGACATTTCTCTTCATCAATCGTCATCGGTTTTTCACTGATGACATCACAGCCCAATTCCATTGCCCGGATAATATAGTGATGATGCGTCCGATCCAGAGATGTCACAATAACCACATCCGGCTTGGTTTCCGCGATCATCTGTTCGAACTGTTCGGCGCGGTATGTCGGCACATTATCGTGTCCATATTTATGGACAATCTGGTTGGCGTAATTCATTCGCGTCTGGTTTGTATCGCAAAAAGCAACAAACTGTCCCTGATCCTGATAATCCCTGGCGATTGACTCCAGATAAAGGCCCGCACGGCCTCCCGTTCCCACTACGGCATATTTTTTTTTCATTCTGTGCATTTCCTCCAAATAACGTAGGACACATAGCTATTCGTACATAAAAACAGGATGCTAAAACGTTTACCGGATTGACAGGCAAGAGGCTGACTGAGTGATTTTCATTATGACAAGCCATACCCACACGCTGATGCCTTTGCCATAAAAAAATAGAGCATACCAACATCGTTCACCTTCATATTATTGCCATGTGATGATGTTGTCTGGCAGTAGGATGAAGATTGGCATGTTCCATCTCTCATAAATACAAATTGAGTATTTTCCACATTAACGATTGATTTTATTGGCAATGTTAGAAGAAATGCATCCCTATACCTTACGTTGGATGTGCATTGCCTCTCTTACGTGTTCGTACATCAACAGGATTCGCTCTCACGTGGCGCAACCCAACACGAGTGACGAGCGTGACAGTTTTCTCTTTTTTCACCTTACCGCGTGACATATCTCGCATTTTATTTTCAATCCGTCGGAGGATGCCGGATAATCGGCACGTCACCCATGAGAGAAGCAAGAAAGCGATAAGCGCGTAAGGAATCACTATGCAGACTTTTTTTCAGGACACTATGGCAACTCCGCTGGGGGAGTTATTGATTATTGCGGATGAAAATAATCATTTGCGTGCCGTCGAGTGGCGCGAGTATGAAGACGATTTATTTCGCATGCTCAATCGCAGTTATCGAAATGATCCCTTTTCGTTACAGCCGCGCCATAATCCAGGTGGTCTGACAGAGAGCCTGCAACGCTATTTTGATGGTGAATTAGCGATTATTGATACGCTGCCCGTTGCTTCCGTTGGGACCGAATTTCAACAGCAGGTCTGGAAGGAATTACGTCGAATCCCCTGTGGAGAAATTACCACGTACGGCGAACTCGCAACGCTACTGGGACGCACCGGTGCAGCACGTGCAGTCGGGATGGCAAACGGCTCCAACCCTGTCAGCATCGTGGTTCCGTGCCATCGTGTTATCGGCACGGGTGGTGCGCTGACGGGCTATGCAGGCGGCATTCACCGTAAACAGTGGCTGCTCGCTCACGAAGGTTATTTACCTCGACAGCTATTTAGCTAGACTGAATAATTTGCCGTTATAATTTACGTTTCACAACACGCGAACATGCCTTCCGAATTGCTTATCATCGTAAGCAATTCGGATTAATCAATGTGTTAACTGCACTGTAACGTAATAGACAAAAATATGACCTCCGCACGGGCCTTATATATCGGAATATTTCCCAGAAAAATCGAAAAATTATAGTTAGTTCACTATTTATTGGTCTATTCCGGTGATTACCGGTCTTATCAGAGCCGATAAAAGCTGTTAAAATTGACCAATATCAATTATTGCCTGAGCAAAGCCTATGATCCCGGAAAAGCGAATTATCCGACGCATCCAGTCTGGCGGTTGTGCAATCCACTGTCAGGATTGCAGTATCAGTCAGCTATGCATCCCTTTCACCCTGAATGAACACGAGCTCGATCAGCTCGACAACATCATTGAAAGGAAGAAGCCTATCCAGAAGGGGCAGGCGCTGTTTAAGGCTGGCGATGAACTGAGATCGCTGTACGCTATCCGCTCCGGTACGATAAAAAGCTATACCATCACGGAGCAAGGCGACGAGCAAATCACCGGCTTTCATCTGGCAGGTGACCTGGTGGGCTTTGATGCTATCGGTACGGCCCAACACCCGAGCTTCGCTCAGGCACTGGAAACGTCAATGGTCTGCGAAATTCCTTTCGAGACGCTGGACGATCTCTCAGGGAAAATGCCTAACCTGCGTCAGCAAATGATGCGCCTGATGAGCGGCGAAATCCGCGGCGATCAGGACATGATTCTGCTGCTATCGAAGAAGAATGCCGAAGAGCGTCTGGCGGCGTTTGTCTACAACCTTTCCCGCCGTTTCGCTCAGCGTGGTTTCTCGCCGCGTGAGTTCCGTCTGACCATGACGCGCGGTGATATCGGCAACTATCTGGGGCTGACCGTTGAAACCATCAGCCGTCTGCTGGGGCGTTTCCAGAAAAGCGGTACGCTGGCAGTAAAAGGAAAATACATCACGATCGAGAATCTGGATGCGCTTTCCGAATTAGCAGGCTCTTCACGCAAGTAACCTTTCCAGCCTAACTATTTGACGTTGCCGCTCTTTTACTGTGGCAACGTCAATTTTATCCCCCTCTTTTCCTCCCCCTCCGTGATATTTCCTATTTTGTTATTCTGCAGCTTATCTCTGTTGTTCAAAACGATTCCATTGCGGTACTCTTGAAAGACAGGCTGTGGAGTAACAGCTGTTTGGAGGAGCTATGGCAAAGTATCAGAACTTACTGGTAGCTATTGACCCAAATCAGGATGACCAACCAGCGCTGCGTCGGGCGGTTTACCTGGTTCAGCGACTTGGCGGCCGTATCAAGGCATTTCTGCCTATTTATGATTTCTCTTATGAAATGACAACCCTGCTTTCTCCCGATGAACGGGTGGAAATGCGTCAGGGCGTTATTCAGCAACGGACCGAGTGGATTGCAGAACAGTGCAAATACTACATCGAAGCGGGCGTTTCGATAGAAATCAAAGTGGTGTGGCACAACAAGCCCTTTGAAGCCATTATCCGGGAAGTGATTTCCGGTCAGCATGACCTGTTGTTGAAGATGGCGCATCAGCACGATCGGCTGGAAGCCGTTATCTTTACACCAACCGACTGGCAGCTACTGCGCAAGTGCCCTTGCCCCGTGTGGATGGTAAAAGATCAGCCTTGGCCAGTCGAAGGTCGTGCGTTAGTTGCCGTCAATCTGGCTAGCGAAGATCCGTATCACGATCCGCTTAATATCAAACTGGTATCGGAAACGCTGGAACTGGCACAGCATGTTGATCAGACTGAGGTTCATCTGGTCGGTGCCTACCCTGTTACCCCCATCAATATCGCTATTGAACTGCCTGATTTCGATCCCAGCGTCTATAACGATGCAATTCGAGGGCAGCACCTTATCGCCATGAAGTCGCTACGGCAGAAATTCGGCCTGGATGAACGCGTAACGCACGTGGAAAAAGGGTTGCCGGAAGAAGTGATACCCGATCTGGCGGAGCATTTGCAGGCGGGCGTCGTGGTGTTGGGGTCGCTGGGCAGAACTGGCCTTTCCGCTGCCTTTATCGGCAACACCGTCGAGCATGTTATCGATCACTTGAAGTGCGATTTACTTGCGATCAAACCCGATGATTTCGTGTCACCGATTACGCTCGAAGAAGACGGTGATAACAGCTGATTGCTCGTGTCATCATGCTCAACATCAAATAATGCCAGCCTCAGCGCTGGCATTATTTTTAGCGATGCCACGCATCACTATATTTGAGATGTAAAAAAGGGGCGACTCCGCCCCTTTCGTTTTCTACTTCCCCTACGCTTACAGCGCTTTCAGAATCGCCTCAACGCTGTCTTTGGCATCGCCAAACAGCATCTGCGTGTTCTCTTTAAAGAACAGCGGGTTCTGTACGCCAGCGTAACCGGTATTCATGGAACGCTTGAACACGATAACATTCTGCGCTTTCCACACTTCCAGCACTGGCATGCCAGCGATTGGGCTGTGTGGATCTTCTTGCGCCGCTGGGTTAACGGTGTCATTCGCGCCAATGACCAGTACGGTATCGGTATCGGTGAAATCATCATTAATCTCATCCATTTCCAACACGATGTCGTAAGGTACTTTTGCTTCAGCCAACAGCACGTTCATGTGACCAGGCAGACGCCCTGCAACTGGGTGAATACCAAAGCGAACGTTAATGCCACGTGCGCGCAGTTTTGCGGTGATGTCGTGCACAGGATACTGCGCCTGCGCGACGGCCATGCCGTATCCCGGCGTGATGATGACGGAAGTTGAGTTCTTGAGTAAATCAGCCACGTCTTCCGCTGAAGCTTCACGGTATTCACCGACTTCTTCACTCTCACCAGAGGACACGCCATCCGTACCAAAACCACCGGCAATCACGCTGATAAAGGAACGGTTCATCGCTTTACACATGATGTAAGACAGAATCGCACCCGAAGAACCCACCAGAGCACCGGTCACGATCAGCAGGTCATTACTCAGCATGAAGCCCGCTGCCGCTGCCGCCCAACCAGAGTAGGAGTTCAGCATAGAAACGACGACCGGCATGTCCGCACCGCCAATCGATGCAACCAGATGCCAGCCAAATACCAGTGCAATCGCCGTCATCAGGATCAGCGCCAGTACCTGCAATGCAACGCTGCCCGTATTGACGAAAACCAGCAGCAGCAGGAAGGACACAACCAGCGCCGCCAGATTCATTTTATGGCGATGAGGCAGCATCAATGGCTTGGAAGAGATGTTGCCACGCAGTTTGCCGAACGCGATCACTGACCCCGTGAAGGTCACAGCACCGATGAAGATACCCAGAAAAACTTCCGTCAAATGGATATTGACCATCACCGGATCGGTGATTTCACCGTGATCGAGGAAACTGTTAAAGCCAACCAGTACCGCAGCCAAGCCCACAAAGCTGTGAAGAATCGCGACCAGCTCTGGCATCTCGGTCATTTCAACCTTACGCGCCAGATAAATACCGATTGATCCACCGATCGCCATCGCGACGATGATCCAGCCCACGTTGCCAGAATCTGGCCCCAGAATCGTCGCGATCAGCGCAAGCGCCATGCCGCTGATACCAAAGATGTTCCCTTGTTGCGACGTTTCGTGCTTGGACAACCCAGCCAAACTGAAAATAAAGAGAATTGCGGCAACAATGTATGCAGCAGTTACTAATCCACCAGACATGTGTTACCCCTTAGTTTTTACGGAACATTTTCAGCATGCGCTGAGTCACGGTGAAACCACCGAAAATATTGATGCTGGCGATCAATACGGCAATGAATGAAAAGAACGACACCCATCCGCCGTGGCCGATCTGCAACAATGCTCCGACAACGATAATGCCTGATATGGCGTTAGTGACTGACATCAATGGCGTGTGCAATGCGTGGCTGACATTCCAGACAACGTAATAGCCCACCACGCAGGACAGCGCAAAAACGGTAAAGTGAGACAAGAACTCTTTAGGCGCAACATCAGCCAGCCAGCCAAATAGCAGGATGGCGATCACAAGGAACGCATATTTCTTCCACGGCGACGTCGGCTTGGCTTCTTCCTTCACCACGGCAGCGGCAGGTTTTGCCTGCTGTGGCTGTGCGGAAACCTGAATGGGCGGTGCCGGCCAGGTGATCTCACCTTCTTTAATGACGGTCACGCCACGAATCACGGTATCGTCAAAATCGACGTCGATCTCGCCGTCTTTCTCTTTGCAGAGTAATTTCAGCAGGTTAACCAGATTCGTACCATAAAGCTGTGAGGATTGCGTCGGCAGACGGCTAGGTAAATCGGTGTAACCGATAATTTTGACGCCGTTTTCCGTCACGGTGACGCGATCGGCTACGGTCAATTCGCAGTTCCCGCCCGTTTGTGCCGCTAAATCGACAATCACGCTGCCGGGTTTCATGCTCAGCACCATTTCTTTGGTGATCAGGCGCGGGGCCGGTTTTCCAGGGATCAGTGCGGTAGTGACGATAATGTCGACTTCTTTTGCCTGAGCGGCAAACAGTTCCATTTCGGCTTTAATGAAGGCTTCAGACATGACTTTAGCATAGCCGTCGCCGCTGCCAGCTTCTTCTTCAAAGTCGAGTTCGAGGAACTCAGCCCCCATGCTCTTAACCTGCTCTTTTACTTCAGGGCGGGTATCAAAAGCACGAACGATAGCACCTAAGCTACCTGCGGCACCGATCGCAGCCAAACCAGCCACGCCAGCCCCGATAATCATGACCTTAGCGGGCGGGACCTTACCTGCGGCGGTAATCTGTCCGGTAAAGAAGCGGCCAAACTCGTGAGCAGCTTCAACGATGGCACGATAGCCCGCGATGTTAGCCATCGAGCTAAGCGCATCCAGTGATTGCGCGCGCGAAATACGCGGCACGGAATCCATCGCCATCACCGTCACCTGACGGGCAGCCAGCTTCGCCAGCAGTTCCGGGTTCTGCGCTGGCCAGATAAAGCTGACAACCGTACTGCCCGCTCGGGTCAGTTCGATTTCATCATCCTGCGGCGCATTCACCTTCAGGACGATATCGGCTTGCCAGACTTCCGAACTGTCAACAATCGACGCACCGGCTTCTTCGTATGCCGCATCGTCAAAACTTGCCAGTTTTCCCGCTTCACGTTCTATCGAGACCGTAAAGCCCAGTTTCAGCAGCTGTTCAACCGTTTTCGGCGTCGCTGCTACACGGGCTTCATTGGCCAACCGCTCTCTTGGTACACCAATACGCATGCTGATACCCTTTTCGCTTATTTTAACGAAGGTTATTATTCTCACCCTATTCTGTTATACGAATTCGCCGAGACCTACTGCACCCTGTATCCCCGCATTCACGCGGTAGGAAGAGGGTCTTATCATCTTCTTACCACTCGTTTTTTGAGGCGTCTCACTGTAGGCGAATTCATTTATAACGTACTGAAAATGTGATCGATGATCCATAAATAAAATGAATTTCACAGAAAAGCCGAGTTATCACAGGTTCTGTCAGCCTTTCTTGGTCGAAAATCATGCTCTTCTCTGCCTTTTGTAGCATTATTACAGAAGTATTTTTCTGGGCTGTTTCACAAAAACGATGTGTTACAAGGTTGTTAATGCGATAAATTGTATAAATATCCCTTATGATGTCAAAACAATCATTAACCGTTATTATTAGCACTTTTCTTGTTGCAAACCGAAGTATCATGGCTTTTCAGCCCGCTGAAAATGCTAAAGCACAAGAATTTATTCCGTGCGATAATCAGCCCTATTCCGTTACAGGTTGATTGCTATACCTTAAATAATTCGAGTGGCAGGAAGGCGAAAGGATTTTTTATGAAGCTGAAGACTACTGTTATTGCATCTACATTGTTGTTATCACTCTCGGCATTTTCAGCGCAGGCGGCACAGGAACTGACGCCTGAACAGGCAGAATCCCTGCAACCCTTTGAACGAATTACGTTTAAAGGACGTTTTAACGCGATCAATGAAGCGGTAGCCGCAGCCTCAAAACGCGCCGACAAGCTGGGCGCAGAGTCGTTTTATGTACAAGCGATGGATGACGCTAATTCGAGCGGCAACTGGAATGTCACGGTCGACCTGTATCGCAAAGATGCGCCAAAGGCGAACCAGGATGTCCAATTCCGCACCTTCTACGGTGTGAAAGAGCTGCCGAAAGATGTGGCGTACGGGTTGGAACCGTATGACACCGTCACCGTTGGCGGATTCTTCCGCAGCCAACCGGACGTGAACGACGCGATTGCGAAAGCAGCAAAAGAGAAAAATGCCGATTCGTTCTACATCGTTCGTCAGGTTGATGTGAACTCGAATAGCGGCAACCAAAAAATTACTGCCTACATTTATAAAGCCGACGCACCAAAGCGTCAGACCCAGAGCACCGACGTCATCCCTGCGGATTCTGATGCAGGCCGTGCGGCGCTGGCTGCGGGTGGTGCAGAAGCCGCCAAGGTGGAAATCCCTGGTGTTGCCAACTCTGGCAGCCCTAGCCGTAACGTAGGTAATTTCTTCGAAACACAGTCATCAAAAGGTGGACGTTACACGGTAACGTTAGCGGATGGTTCCAAGATTCAGGAACTGAACAATGCTACAGCAGCGCAGATGGTGCCTTTCGATTCGATTAAATTCCGCGGCAACTACACCAACATGACGCAGGTGTCTGAAGCCGTTGCTAAACGCGCAGGCGAGAAAGGTGCCAAGTACTACCACATCACCAGACAGTGGGAAGGTAAAGGCAACAACATCACAATCAGCGCTGACCTTTATAAATAAGTTAAATGAAACGGCCCGCAGCAATGCGGGCTAAACATTATCGGGTAGTAAACTCCCCCTTCTTCAGCGTTTCCACGCTATTGCCATTCGCATCCTTGATCTCAAAATCTGCTCCTTTTTCTTTCAGCGCTTTCAAAAGCTCTGAACGCTGGAACAGCGAGGCGTACATCGCGGCCGTTTGTCCTGCATGATTACGCTCATCAGGGTTGCACTCAGCGGCAATCAATCGGCGGGCGATTTTGATCTCACCTTTAAAAACCGCCCCCATTAACGCAGTATTACCACGTGCATCACGCAGACATGGATCGGCACCTGCTTTTATCAACGCTTCCACCGCAGCATCATGTCCGTGATAAGCCGCAAGGATTACCGCTGTGTAGCCCTTTTCATCAGCTACATTCAGATTGTAGTGTGATGTAATGAAGGTCTGGAGTATTTCAATATCGCCATGCCTGGCTGAATCCCATAAGTACTGATTAAGCGATGAGGTGACGTCGCTTTCTTTTAGACTCGTTTCTTCGCTTTGTGCCACCTGGGGGATAGCGACGAACAATCCTAGAATCAGCAATAGTGTTTTCACTGTCTTTCCTCCTTGAGATAAACGCCCTGCGCCAGTCATGACGTAGGGCTTTTAATACGCTTAGTCAGACAGTTTTTCAGCCAGCTTTTTCACCGTGGCAAGCTCAGCTTTTGCGATCGCAGTCAGACGCGAGCCATACTCCGCATCAGCCTTATAAAAGTACGACAGCATGATGTCGCGGCTTTCTTTATCGGCCGTTGCTAACGCCGTACCCAGGCTATTAACCAGATCGGTCCGCTCTTTATCACTGTAGGAACGATACAGTTCTCCCGTTTGCTTAAAATTCTGCTCTCGCTGGATTTTACTCTGTGTCGTACTGCCCTGTAATGGCAAGTGGCTATAACGTGCGGAAACCAACTCCTCACGAGGATACAATCGACTAGGCTGGTAGTTGACGCCTTTGTCCTGCGTTTTCCCACTGTTCAGGCTACCATCCTGATTACCGTTGTTAACGCCATTTTGCGGCATATTGATTGGCAAGCTGAGTCCGTTGGCTCCGATGCGATACATTTGCGTGTCGGCATAGGCAAAGAGCCGCCCTTGAAGCAATTTATCTTCCGAAGGTTCAATTCCCGGAACCAGATTGGAAGGAGCCATCGCAACCTGTTCTGTTTCCTGAAAAATATTTTCAGGATTGCGATTCAGCACCATTTGTCCAATTTTTCTTTCGGGGACATCAGGCCAGATTTTTGTCGCATCCAGCGGATCGAAATCAAACTTCTTCAAATCCTCCGGCTTGAGGACCTGAATGTAGAGATCCCATTTAGGGAAATCGCCGCGCTTAATTGCCGACACTAAATCGTTGGACATATGGCTGTAATCCTTCCCCTGCACCTGCTCAACCTGTTGCGGATCGAGGTTTTTGATTCCTTGCAGCGTTTTCCAGTGGAATTTGACGTAATGAATCTCGCCCTTACTATTCACTAACTTATAAGCGTGTACGCCATTACCATCCATATTGCGATAAGTGGCAGGCGTGCCTTCATTGGAATAGAGTAGCGTTAGCGTACGAATGGATTCGGGTACGTGGGAAAAGAAATCGAATCGACGGGCGTCGTCATCCAAATTGGTGCGCGGGTCGGGCTTAAACGCATGCACCATATCTGGAAATTTAATCGCATCCCGGATAAAGAATGTGGGGAAATTATTACCGACTAAATCCCAATTTCCCTGAGACGTATAGAATTTGGTCGCGAATCCCCGCGGATCGCGTAGCGTTTCTGGTGAATGATTACCATGAACCACGCTAGAAAAGCGAACGAAAACCGGCGTCGTACTTCCCGCCTTAAACACCTCAGCAATGGTTAAATCGGAAATATCCGCTGTCGCGCTAAATTCGCCATAAGCACCTGTACCACGAGCATGAACAACGCGTTCAGGAATACGCTCACGGTTAAATCGCTGCAATTTTTGCAACAATTGCACATCTTGCAAAAGCACCGGCCCATTATCACCAGCCGTTTGTGAATTTTGATTATCGCCAACTGGCGCGCCATTATCACGCGTCAAGGTCGCCGCGCTAACCGAAGAAGCAAAAAGTCCCAGCAAAACCATTGCCGCACTTTTTTTATAGGAAAAGAGATTGCTCACAAAGGGATAATTCATAACGCAGTCCTCATTATTGTCGTGAAGTCCATTCCCTGCCGCGTTAGCGATGGTGTATTTCCTCGCCTCAGCCCACAAGGCATTCCGAGCCCGTGTCGGAATACCGGATACTCTACCGATGGGAACAGAAAGACGTGAGTACCCGGTACCTATTACATCAATAGCTGTAATCTAATTCCATAGAGAAAAAGCGGGTAAAAGGACGCTAATTAAAGGGAAATAAAAAAATCACGAGGAAAAAAGGAGGGGGGATAACCTGATTAGTATCACATTTTACTATTTTTCATCCAAGTGATGACCGACGACCATCAGTTGGAGATCGTGATCTGCGCGCCCCGCAATATTTCTTCAGCAGCGCACAGATCCACAACTCTTGTTACTTGCTGGTGTCCAGTTCTGGGAAGCTTTTCACCAGATCGTCAATCGCTTTGATCTGCTGCAAGAACGGCTCCAGTTTATCCAGCGGCAACGCAGACGGACCATCACATTTCGCATTCGCAGGATCCGGGTGAGCTTCAATAAATAGCCCTGCCAGACCGACGGCCATACCGGCACGCGCCAGTTCTGTTACCTGTCCACGACGGCCACCGGACGCCGCACCAAACGGGTCGCGGCACTGTAGCGCATGCGTCACGTCAAAAATCACCGGCGCACCGTTAGAAGCATGCTTCATGACATTGAAGCCCAGCATATCGACAACCAGATTGTCGTAACCGAAGTTGCTGCCGCGATCGCACAGAATCACCTGATCGTTGCCACCTTCGATAAATTTATCGACGATGTTCCCCATTTGGCCTGGGCTGACGAACTGCGGTTTTTTCACGTTGATTACCGCACCGGTTTTCGCCATCGCTTCCACCAGATCGGTTTGGCGCGCCAAAAACGCAGGAAGCTGGATCACATCAACCACATCGGCAACGGGCTGAGCCTGATGCGATTCATGCACGTCAGTGATAATTTTTACGCCAAAGGTCTGTTTCAATTCCTGGAAGATTTTCATCCCTTCTTCCAGACCAGGACCACGGTAAGAGTGAATAGAGGAACGATTAGCCTTATCGAATGACGCCTTGAACACGTAAGGAATGCCCAACTTCTGCGTGACCGTGACGTAATGCTCACAAATGCGCATCGCCAGATCGCGTGATTCAAGAACATTCATGCCGCCAAACAGCACAAAAGGCAGATCGTTGGCGACGGGGATATCCCCTATCTTGACCACTTTATTCGTCATACTTTTACCTTCATGTCGGGAAATAAATTAACGTTGCATTACTGCAAAACGGTTTCTTAATGTAAGACTGTTTTTTTAATGCAAGACAATCTGTTTCTGCTCTATCGAGTGAATCTGCACTTTTATCATTTCACTCACAGGATCTTCCGGGCACTGTTCAACGAAATAGTTGAGATCGGACAGCGCAATATGGTCGCAATCCAATTGAGCATAAATCAGGCCGCGGTCGCGAATTTCATAGGGATCGTCCGGGTCAAACTGCAGCACCGCTTCGCTGGCTCTCAACGCCAGCTCCATCTGTTTTTCTTCCATCAGAGCGACTTTCAGCGTATCGAGCATTTTACGCACAATCAGGACGTTTTCAGCTTCATCCAGATCTTCATCGAGCAGGCGGGTTGACGGGCCGATATTACCTTTTAGCCAGACTTCCAGCACATGCTCGCTCAACGTATCGCCATTTAACGGATTGATCAGCCACATCTCTTCGTCGAGCCAGTCGGCACGCAGAATCAGCTGCGTCGGGAAAATCACCGGCATCAGCGGCAGGCCAAGCTCATTGGCGATATGCAGAAAGATGACGCCAAGCGATACAGGCATGCCCTGACGAGATTCAAGCACCTGATCCAGCCACAGCGCATCAGACAGACGATAAACACCGCCCGCACCGCCGAATCCCCAGGTGTGATAAAACAGCTCAATCAGCTTTTCAAGCTGAAGATCTTGCTCAAGGTCGTCAGGAATAGCAGCTCGAGCGTTCTCAACCAGCTGTTGCAGATTTTGCCGCACATCCTGAGCGGGAAAGTCGCGGCGAATCGCCTGTGAAACCAACACGACACCATCACTTAGCAGTGACTGGTTGAATTCAAAATCAGCAATAGCACTCATAATTATTCCATCAGCAACGGTGACTGCGTCAGTGCCAGCAGCACGACCACACCAAAGCATATTAAAGCAGATACAAACGCCAACCAGCGAACGTTCTGGCTACGGGGGCGTTTCCCCAAGGCGATAGCGCCAAGAAGGATATAAATGATAACGCCAAACAGTTTTTCCGTCAGCCAGCTTTGCTCGGGAGTAAACGGATACGTATGGCTAAGCGTGATTAAACCAATACCGCTGATTAATAACAAGGTGTCGTTAATATGCGGCAGGATTTTAACCCAGCGCTGTTGCAGCATAGCGGATTGTCGGCACAGCCAAAAAAAACGAATCACAAACAGGGAAATACTAATGCCAACCGTTGCCAGATGCAGATATATCGTGGCTGGGTAAAGAGTTATCACGTCCATTGCTCCTAATAAATTGGGGCATCCGACCAGCGTCCTAACGACACACGGTCATTGCCACCATAATCCTGACAGGTTTCTATTTGTGTAAATCCTCGGGCATGCAATAGCTGACGCACCGCGTCAGCCTGCTGCCAGCCATGTTCCAGCAGCAGCCAGCCATCGTCGTCCAAATAATGCGGCGCAGATTCAATAATGGTGCGTAAATCCGCCAGGCCATTGTCGGCAGCAATCAGCGCGCTGGCAGGTTCAAACCGGACATCGCCCTGCGACAGATGCACATCATCGGCATCAATATACGGGGGATTACTGGCGATAAGCGCAAAGCGCGTATGATCAAGCGGTGAATACCAGCTTCCGGATAAGAAATGGACATTGCCTAGCCCCAATTGCTGGGCGTTTTTTGTCGCTAACGCAACGGCATCGGGTTGAACATCAACGCCAGTCACCCGACAATCATGCCGTTCACTCGCCAGCGCCAGCGCAATCGCGCCGGTTCCAGTGCCCAGATCCAGCACGGCACACGGCGTTTGAGGCAGGCGTAGCAAGGCTTGTTCGACCAGACATTCGGTATCGGGACGAGGAATCAGCGTGGCGGGCGACACGGCCAGCGGCAGTGACCAGAACTCGCGCACGCCGATCAAATAAGCGATAGGTTCCCCCTGTTCACGACGCAGCAGCAGTTCAGTTAACTGCTGCTGTTCAGCCGTGTTCAGCTCAGTTTCACCAAACGCCAGCAGAAACGTGCGGGACTTGCCAGTCACAAATCCCAGCAAAATCTCCGCATCTCGCTTCGGACTTTCTCCCGCCGCGAGCTGCGCCGCAGCAGAGATTAACCAATCCTGATATGTCATTATTCCTGCTCGGACAACGCAGCAAGTTGATCGGCCTGGTATTCCTGCACAACCGGTTGAATCAGCGTGTCCAGCTTCCCTTCCATGACTTCATCCAGCCGGTAAAGCGTCAGGTTAATGCGGTGATCGGTTACCCTTCCCTGTGGGAAGTTGTAGGTACGAATACGGTCAGAACGATCGCCGCTACCGAGCAGGTTACGACGAGTTGACGCTTCTTCCTGCTGACGTTTCTGCACTTCTGCGGCACGAATACGCGCCCCCAACACCGACAGCGCTTTGGCTTTGTTTTTGTGCTGTGAACGCTCGTCCTGACACTCCACGACAATACCGGTTGGCAAGTGGGTAATACGGATAGCGGAATCGGTGGTGTTAACGTGCTGACCGCCTGCGCCAGAAGAGCGGAAGGTATCGATGCGCAAATCCGCCGGGTTGATGTCCGGCATCTCCGCTTCCGGCACTTCCGCCATCACGGCGACCGTACAGGCCGAAGTATGAATGCGCCCTTGAGATTCCGTCGCGGGAACGCGCTGAACGCGATGACCGCCGGATTCAAATTTAAGCTGGCCGTACACACCGTCACCGGAGATTTTGGCGATAACCTCTTTATAGCCGCCATGTTCGCCATCGCTGGCGCTCACCACCTCAACGCGCCAGCGGCGTGATTCAGCATAACGGCTGTACATGCGGAACAGGTCGCCGGCAAAGATCGCGGCTTCGTCACCGCCCGTTCCGGCGCGAACTTCCAGAAAACAGCCACGCTCATCGTCAGGATCTTTCGGCAACAACAGCACCTGAAGTTGCTGCTCCAGTGCTTCAATTGTCGCTTTGCTTTCTTTCAACTCTTCCTGCGCCATATCGCGCATTTCAGGATCGTCCAGCATCATCTCTGCGGTTTGCTGATCCTCTTGCGCCTGCTGCCATTGCTGGAAACAGCCGGTAATATCAGTGAGCTGCGCATATTCTCGCGACAACGTGCGAAAACGATCCATATCAGCGATGACGCTGGGCTCACCGAGTAACGCCTGGACTTCTTCATGGCGTTCTTGTAACGCTTCCAGTTTAGCAACAATAGAAGGCTTCATGCGGGCGGTTAAATCCTGTAATAGAGATGAATGCTAGTCCAGCCCAAGGCTGTCACGTAAAATTTGTAACCGGTGTTGGTCGCCGTCACGAGCGGCTTGCTGAAGGGATTTGGTCGGCGCGTGAATCAGACGGTTGGTTAAACGGTGTGTCAGTTCCTGAATCACCGCTTCAACGTCATTGCCTTGTTGGATGGCGGCCAGCGCCTTGGCCGTCATTTCCGCCCGCAATTCATCGGCCTGAGCCCGATAATCGCGGATGGTCTCCACCGCGGACTGCGCACGCAGCCACGCCATGAAGTCAGAGCTTTCCTGCTGCACGATAGATTCAGCCTGCACCGCCGCCGCCTTGCGCTGCGCGAGGTTATGCTGAATGATGGCGTGAAGATCGTCCACACTGTAGAGATAAACGTTCGGCAATTTGCCGACTTCCGGCTCAATATCGCGCGGAACCGCAATATCTACCATCAGCATTGGCTGATTCCGTCTCGCCTTCAGCGTCCGTTCCATCATCCCTTTTCCGATAATCGGCAACGTACTTGCCGTTGAACTGATCACGATATCGGCATGAACGAGCTGTTCGTCCAGCTCTGCCAGTGTGATGACTTCTGCGCCCACTTCCGTTGCCAGCGCCTGCGCGCGTTCACGGGTGCGGTTAGCAATCACCATTTTCTGTACTTTGTGCTCGCGAAGATAGCGAGCGACCAGCTCAATGGTTTCTCCGGCACCGACCAGCAGCACCGTGACATCCGACAGTGATTCAAAAATCTGCCGCGCCAGCGTACAGGCTGCAAATGCCACCGACACCGCGCTGGCACCGATATCCGTTTCCGTACGAACCCGCTTGGCCACGGTAAAGGATTTCTGGAACAGCCGTTCCAGTTCGCTGGACAGAGAATGACCACGCTGTGATTCGGCAAACGCCTTCTTCACCTGACCCAAAATCTGCGGTTCGCCTAACACCAGAGAATCCAGACCGCTGGCAACGCGCATCAAATGGCTAACGGCGGCATTATCCTGATGCCAGTACAGGCTGCCGTTGACCTCTTCCGGGCGCAATTGGTGATATTCACACAGCCAGCGAATCAGTTGCTCACGCTGGTTTTCCTGTTCGTCAACGCTAAGATAGAGTTCCGTGCGATTGCAGGTAGACAGCACAACGCCGCCCTGCACCAGCGGTTGCTGTAGCAGACTGTCGAGGGCCACCCCGAGTTTATCTGGTGAGAACACAACACGTTCACGCAGAGAAACCGGTGCGGTTTTGTGATTAATACCAAGCGCAAGCAGGGTCATTAGGCTGTTTCTGAGTAATACCGGTCTTAGTATGGATTTCGTTTGAATCGCATTCTACTTGATGCAGGAGTGCAAGAAAAGCGACAGCACGCGATACACCTCGTCTGAGGTAGTCACTTTTTGACAAAAAACAATAAACGCCATTAACGAATAACAATCATTGACGCTGAGCGGTAAGCCCGTTAGCGTGACGTATTTCACGAACTTCGTTCATTTACAGGATACGACCGACATGCCAACCAAAACCGTCCGATGCCTGCGTTTACTGCCTTTAGCCAGCGTATTGCTTGCCGCCTGTAGCATTAATCAACCCACCCAAACGGGTAAAAGCCCTACCTCGCCAGAGTGGCAACAGCATCAGCAAAAGGTTCAGAAACTCAGCCAATATCAGACTCGCGGCGCTTTTGCCTATATCTCCGATAGCAAAAGAGTATCAGCCAATTTCTTCTGGCAAGACACTCCGCCGCAGCGTTATCGACTGCTGCTGACCAACCCGCTCGGCAGCACCGAATTAGAACTGCGTGCCCAGCCTGACGGCGTGCAAATCACCGACAATCAGGGTAAGCGTTACGTAGGTAAAGATGCCGAATACATGATTCAGCAACTGACCGGCATGGCGATCCCGCTGAATAATTTGCGCCAGTGGATTCTCGGCATCCCAGGTGACGCCACCGAATTCACGTTGGATGAAAGCTATCTGCTGAAAACCATCACCTATCGTCAGGGCAACCAAAACTGGAACGTCAGCTATCAGAGCTACAACACCGAGTTAACGCCTCCTTTGCCAACCAGTCTGGAGCTGGTTCAGGGTGAACAGCGTATTAAGCTGAAGATGAATAACTGGATGGTTAAATAAGCGATGCAGCCGAAGGTTATCGAGACATGGCCTGCCCCCGCCAAACTGAACCTGTTTCTTTATATTACCGGTCAGAGAAAAGACGGGTATCACCTGCTGCAAACGCTATTCCAGTTTCTGGATTACGGTGACACCTTGACGATTCGGCCGCGTGATGACGAGCAGATTAACCTGCTTACCCCTGTTGACGATGTAGAGAACGAGCAAAACCTGATCGTCCGCGCCGCACGCTTATTACAGCAGCACTGCGAACGCTACGATATTCGCCCTGCCCAGTTCGGCGCAGATATCAGTATTGAGAAATGTCTGCCGATGGGCGGCGGGCTGGGCGGTGGTTCATCGAATGCAGCAACCGTTTTGGTCGCCCTCAACCATTTGTGGCAAAGCGGGCTGAGCGTGGATACGTTGGCCGAACTGGGGCTTCAATTAGGTGCAGATGTTCCCGTCTTTGTTCGTGGGCATTCTGCCTTTGCCGAAGGCATTGGCGAGCAGTTAACCCCCGCAAATCCGCCAGAAAAATGGTATCTGGTCGCTCACCCTGGCGTGAGTATTGCCACACCGTTGATTTTCGGCGATCCTGAGTTGACGCGGAATTCGCCAATTCGTGATTTAGAAACTTTATTAAACCAGACCTTCGTCAATGATTGTGAAGCTATCGCAAGAAAACGTTTTCGTGAGGTTGAACAGCTACTTTCATGGCTGCTAGAATATGCCCCGGCGCGCCTGACTGGAACGGGGGCTTGTGTGTTTGCAGAGTTTGACACCGAGTTCGCAGCCCGTCAGGTGCTTGACCAGGCCCCGGAATGGTTAAACGGTTTCGTCGCGAGAGGTGTTAATATCTCTCCGCTACACCGCACGCTTTCTGGGCAACGTTAGGTTTTGCCACACACCGGCTGCCATGCGGCCAGTCTGTAGCAAACTTAATTCATACACCCGTATGCATATTGTACCTGTTGTTCTTCCTTGCTTGGCAGGTGCAATATTTCTCTGGACGCAAGCCTGAGGTTCTTCTCGTGCCTGATATGAAGCTTTTTGCTGGTAACGCCATCCCGGAACTAGCACAACGTATTGCCAACCGTTTGTACACTAGCCTTGGCGACGCCGCTGTCGGTCGTTTTAGCGATGGCGAAGTCAGCGTGCAAATCAATGAAAATGTACGCGGTGGTGATATTTTCATCATCCAGTCCACCTGTGCACCCACCAATGACAACCTGATGGAACTGGTTGTGATGGTCGATGCTCTGCGTCGCGCTTCCGCGGGACGTATTACCGCCGTTATCCCCTACTTCGGCTATGCCCGTCAGGATCGTCGCGTGCGCTCCGCACGTGTGCCAATCACCGCGAAAGTCGTTGCTGACTTCCTGTCCAGCGTGGGTGTTGACCGTGTTCTGACTGTGGATCTGCACGCTGAGCAGATTCAGGGTTTCTTCGATGTCCCGGTAGATAACGTATTCGGTAGCCCGATCCTGCTGGAAGACATGTTGCAACAGAATCTGGAAAACCCGATCGTGGTTTCACCAGATATCGGTGGCGTTGTGCGTGCCCGCGCAATCGCTAAACTGCTGAACGATACCGACATGGCGATCATCGACAAGCGCCGTCCGCGTGCCAACGTTTCTCAGGTGATGCACATCATCGGTGACGTCGCTGGCCGTGACTGTGTGCTGGTTGACGATATGATCGACACCGGCGGCACGCTGTGCAAAGCGGCGGAAGCGCTGAAGGAACGTGGGGCTAAACGTGTATTCGCTTATGCCACACACCCGATCTTCTCAGGCAATGCTTACGAGAACATCAAGAACTCTGTAATTGATGAAGTGATTGTCTGCGATACCATTCCGCTGGCGGAAAACATTCGTTCACTGCCGAATGTTCGTACGTTGACGCTGTCCGGTATGTTGGCCGAAGCGATTCGTCGTATCAGCAACGAAGAATCCATTTCTGCAATGTTTGAACATTAATCGCCGCTGATCGGGTAATCGATCAAAAACGATAATGAAGGAGCCACCTGTAACAAGGTGGCTTTTTTATTTTTATCACGATCAAAAACAAAAAACCGCCATAGCGAGGCTACAGCGGCTCTATTGTTCATTTTATTAATACTTATAGCGTATTAATACTTGTGGGTAATTAACGGTTATTGATGGTGCTGGCGGCGACAACGCTTATCAAAGTGCTTGACCCACCAGTAACGATCCGCGACTTCTTCACGTCCGCTAATACGCGCCCCCGCCAACCAAAATATTGCGCCAGAAAAAATACTGACCAGATCAATGTAAGTCATATATTCAGGAACATTCAGTTTCGGGAACTGGCTGGCAATAGAAAAACCGATGCCGCCAATCATCATGATCATCCCGATACCCATCAATACATTACCTAGTACTGTCACGTTCTTGCGTTTCATCTGCCACCTCCAGATTAATTCTGTGGATGAATCGGAGTGCCATTACTGTTTACTGTCTTATTATTGATGTAATTATAGACAACAATGTACGTAGATGATTGCGGGAGCGATCACAGATAAGGGGAATGATTAATATTTTTTTACGTTTAAACAAACAAATAGACAAAAATCCGAATAATCACGCTACTAAACAAATAACAGTATTTTTACATTCCAACACCGACATACCCTAAATAATTCGAGTTGCAAGAAGGCGGCAACGCAGTGACAAATCGGTTAGAGACCGATTTGAACAGCGCTAACGCTGGCCCGAAGGGTGGACCTCATTTATGAGGTCCATTAATCCCCTGGAGCTTACAGCGGTAAGTGACTGGGGTGAGCGAGGAAAGCCAACGCACGTGCAGCTTGAAGTATGACGGGTATATTTGGCTATACCTCATGCGGTGTGTAAACTAGCGCTTTCGTTATCACACTACCCTGCGTCAGTTTAAGCACGTAATCTGGAATATACCGTGAGCAGCATTAAATTAATTGTCGGCCTGGCGAATCCCGGCGCTGAATACGCCGCCACCCGCCATAATGCGGGCGCCTGGTTTGTCGATCGTCTGGCGGACGCTTACCGTCAGCCGCTGAAAGAAGAAAGCAAATTTTTTGGTTACACCTCCCGCCTGAATCTGGCTGGGCAAGATGTACGTCTGCTGGTTCCCACCACGTTCATGAACCTGAGCGGCAAAGCCGTCGCGGCAATGGCCACCTTCTACCGCATTCAGCCTGATGAAATTCTGGTTGCACACGATGAGCTGGATTTATTACCGGGAATTGCCAAACTTAAGCTGGGCGGCGGACATGGCGGCCATAACGGTCTGAAAGACATCATCAGTAAGTTAGGTAACAACCCGAACTTCCATCGTTTACGTATCGGTATCGGCCATCCGGGCGATAAAAGCAAAGTGACCGGCTTTGTGCTGGGCAAACCGCCGACGAGCGAGCAGACGCTGATCGACGATGCCATTGACGAAGCCGTACGCTGCACAGAAATCCTGATGAAAGAAGACATGATCAAAGCGATGAACCGCTTGCATGCCTTCAAAGCGGCATAATCTGATCAGAATGCGGATGGCAGATCGAGATAAATCGCCATTCCGTGTATAATCGGCCGAAATATTTCCATTCTGACAGGCAAGAGATAGTAATTGCCTGATTAATAAGTTATTTAAGGTGATATAAACATGGGATTCAAATGCGGTATCGTTGGGCTGCCTAACGTCGGTAAATCCACTCTGTTCAATGCGCTGACCAAAGCTGGCATCGAAGCGGCCAACTTCCCGTTTTGTACCATCGAGCCGAACACTGGCGTAGTACCGATGCCCGATCCACGTCTGGACAAACTGGCTGAAATCGTTAAGCCACAGCGTATCCTTCCAACCACCATGGAATTTGTTGATATCGCCGGTCTGGTAAAAGGCGCGTCCAAAGGTGAAGGTTTGGGTAACCAATTCCTGACCAACATTCGTGAAACGGAAGCCATCGGCCACGTTGTACGCTGCTTCGAAAACGACAACATCATCCACGTAAACAACAAGGTTGATCCAGCTGATGATATCGAAGTCATCAATACTGAATTAGCACTGTCTGACCTCGACACCTGTGAACGCGCTATTCATCGCGTGCAGAAGAGAGCCAAAGGCGGCGATAAAGATGCTAAAGCCGAGCTGGCCGCGCTGGAGAAATGTTTACCGCAGTTGGAAAACGCTGGCATGCTGCGCTCGCTGGATTTAAGCGATGAAGATAAAGCCGCCATCCGCTACCTGAGCTTCCTGACGCTGAAACCAACGATGTACATCGCTAACGTCAACGAAGACGGTTTCGAAAACAATCCATACCTCGATAAAGTGCGTGAAATCGCCGCCGCTGAAGGCTCTGTCGTTGTGGCCGTCTGCGCCGCCGTTGAATCAGATATTGCCGAGCTGGACGATGCTGACCGTGAAGAATTCATGGCTGAGTTAGGGTTAGAAGAGCCAGGCCTGAACCGCGTTATCCGTGCGGGCTATGAACTGCTGGACCTGCAAACTTACTTCACCGCTGGCGTGAAAGAAGTTCGTGCCTGGACTATCCCTGTCGGCGCTACCGCTCCGCAGGCAGCCGGTAAGATTCACACCGACTTTGAAAAAGGCTTCATCCGCGCCCAGACTATCGCCTATGAAGACTTCATCACCTACAAAGGTGAACAAGGTGCGAAAGAAGCCGGAAAAATGCGTTCAGAAGGCAAAGAATACATCGTTAAAGATGGCGATGTGATGAACTTCCTGTTCAACGTCTAATCGCTTCTGTTGTCTCATGCGATTTCAGTGAATCGCATGAAGACTAGAAAATCCTCTAAAATCCACGCAGTTGCGTGGATTTTTTATATCCATCAATTCACATAGGAAATTCACTGCTACGAATGTTCAATAGAGAAGAAAGATAAATCGATTACATTAACTGGCGGGTTGCATCAACAGCTCAGATATCATCCGTTGTATGGTCCACAATAATTTCTAGTGTTTTACGAATAACATCGCCCTTAACCACATCATCCGTGGACTCAAGCAGTTCCATCAGTCGCAAGATAATGGTTTTATTGGTCAGAGGTTCACCGCTGGCAAGCATGCTACGGATAACTGCGCCGAGCATTGCAGATTCATCTGCCAGCATATCGCCAGCATTACGAAAGTATTCAGACAATATCGTATCAGGGATATCTGTATAATTTTCTGACTGTTTAAGTGTAGTCTGACTCATGATTCACACCGTTATTGATTTATTTGTCATTAGGTACTGTCAGTGTTTTTTATCGGTACTACCCTGTTGGCGGTCACCAAACAACGGATAGACATTATCCATTTCATCCCTATTCCATTCGCTTTCTTCATGCGTTGGGTTGGTATCCATTGATTTACCATTATTGTGATTCATTTGAGCGATAATTTGTGCCATCGTTTCTCGCCGCTGCACATTGGGCTCATGAATCTTCATTGCTTCCAGCTTCGCGATAAGCGACTGAAGGCTAATGGGACAATGTTCCTTGAGGAGGGACAATACCGCCTCTCCGATTAATTCATCTGTCAGTTGATTAATTTCACTACTTTTCATAACTGCGTCTCTGGTCGCCGCAATGACCGGAGTGGAACGCGGCATTAGTCAGATACTCTGATGGAGGTATCAGTCAAAAGATTATTAGTCCTCTGAGAAACCTTTATTCCAACCAAAATTGACTTTTGTAACGTTTATTACGATTAATCAGGCACTTTTAACGGTCAAAAAGCAAGCCAATCAACGTGTAATAATGTCTTTCCTCTTCTTCATCGCACGCCAGTTCAACTCGGCGAAGCAATTTGTTGCAAAGTGCTTTTCGGCTCAGGTTTTTCCCCTCGCTTAAAATTTCCACGACAATTTGCCCTAACGTTTCCTGCTGGCTAGGCAGGGTTGCCTTATTGAAATACCGGGTAATGGCATTAGCAGTATCTGGAATGTAGCCATTCTGATGCATATGTCACTCCTCTAATTTTTAGTAATCAATGAAATCGCCACTAAAGTTATACAAAAAAATCACATCCGTACATAAAATCTGTACATATTTTTTCAAAAACATAGCTGTATAAAATAAAAACAAATTATTTCAATGGGTTATATAAATTAGGGCAAAATCAATGAGGCGTTTAAGTTGTACAATATTCAGGGGTATAAAATAGGCAGAGATAAAACGTATATGCATCAGAAAAAGTATTGCTATGTCAAGGTGTTATATTCCCCGGCTAACGTTAGCGCAAATGACATTCCTTACAAGACGTGCAGATAAGCATCTGCTAGTGTAGTGGTTCATCCTTTTTTGCTTCAGGACTACCATGCTCACAACCATCATTTACCGTAGCCATATTTGCGACAACATTCCGATTAATACACTGGAAGACATGGTAGCTGCTGCAAATGAAAAAAATAGCCGGGCTAACGTAACAGGAATTTTGCTTTTCAATGGCACCCACTTCTTTCAACTGCTTGAAGGGCCAGAGGAAAATATTATTCCTATCTACCGTCATATCTGCGAAGACTCTCGTCACCATAACGTGGTAGAGCTTTTATGTGACCACGCGCCATCGCGACGGTTTGGTAAGGCAGGGATGGAGCTCTTTGATTTAAGAAAATATGACAGGAATGAAGTGCTCCAGAATGTACTGGATAAAAGCACGTCTAAATATCAGTTGATCTATGATGACCGTGCACTTCAATTCTTCAGAACATTCGTTGAGGACAGAGAAAAAGAGAACTATTTTGAAATCCCCCCGGCTGGCTCATGGGATTTCATTCTTGACGAGAATTCCACTCAATCCAAAACCATTGCCACGGATAAAGCATCGGATTGTAGCTTCGCTTTTCAGCCGATCATCGACCCACTTTCCCGGCAAATTGTGTCGCTGGAGGCATTAATCCGTCCCCCATCAGGTGAACTGCCCCACACTTATTTCGAGGGGCTGACAGATGATGAGGCCTACGAAACGGATCTCAAAAGTAAAAAAGTCGCCTTTGCTATGGCTGCTGCACTACAGCTCGGAGAACAGAGCCTGTCGATTAATCTTAGGCCGATGACGTTGGTTAAGATTCCTCAAGCGGTTAACTTTCTCTTGCAAGAAATTCAGATAAACGGGCTTGTACCAGAGCAGATTATTATTGAATTTACCGAAACTGAGGTTATCTCACGCTTTGACGAATTTACGGACGCGGTCAGGCTTTTGAAAGCCGCGGGCATTCGCGTCGCCATTGATCACTTCGGTGCCGGTTTTGCCGGGTTATTATTGCTCGCTCAGTTTCAACCTGACAGGATAAAAATCAATCGGGACCTGATCAAAGATGTACACAAAAGCGGCTCTCGTCAGGCCATTGTTCAAGCCATTATCAAATGTTGTACCTCACTTGAAATCTCGGTTTCCGCCGTAGGCATTGAGAAACCTGAAGAGTGGATGTGGCTCGAGTCTGCGGGCGTTTCTCTGTTTCAGGGATATTTGTTCGCCAAGCCGGAGATTGGCACAATTCCCGCAGTTGCCTGGCCAGAAAAAAAATCAGATTTTTAAAATCAAAACATTAGCGGGCTAAACACAACCCCCTTACTTGTACAATAAAAAAAAGTTTGTACAACTTATTCTGATTAGTTAACTTTAGTAGCAAGCGTGCGACTTTTAGCATGAGGGTGTCAATGACCTTTTATAGTATTGGTGATGTAGCTGAACGATGTGGAATTAATCCTGTAACACTGCGTGCTTGGCAACGGCGCTATGGGTTGCTGAAACCACAGCGCAGCGAAGGAGGACATCGCCAGTTTGATGAAACTGATATTCAGCGAATCGAAGAAATTAAGCGTTGGGTCGAAAGTGGGGTTCCAGTGGGTAAGGTTAAAGCGCTACTGGAGGAAAGAAGCATGGCGATAGATGATGACTGGTCATCACTTCAGGAAGAGATGATGACCGTGTTACGCCATGTGCGCCCTGCCAAACTGCGAACCATGATCATGGCAATAAACCGCGAGCACTCAGCCGACTCTATCATCGACCACCTTTTTGTCCCCGTCCGTCAACGCCTTGGGCTTGATCAAAATACGTCACGAATTATGTGTAGCATGCTGGATGGCGTTCTTATTGAATACGCTGTCCTGCGCCTTGCAGAGACGCGTAAGAAAAAAGGGGAAGACGCGTTACTGATCGCATGGGATAACGATGACCGCACACGGCTATGGTTAGAAGCGTGGCGACTTTCACAGCAGAACTGGAATATTGAAGTTCTGGCAGAACCGCTCGGTTCCCCACGCCCAGAACTCTTTCCCGGTCAACACATCTTTGTATGGACAGGGAAAGCAACCTTGTCTCACAGCCAAAATGAACAACTCACTCACTGGCAGAAACAAGGCTTTGCCATTGATTTTCATAAAACGTAATGGCTTGTTGAGATAAACTAAAATTCGAGTCGCCGCAGACACCACCACCCGCGTACCTGTTTCAGGGTAAAAAACAGTCTGTACTTCGATATATTCTCGTCATACTTCACATTGCTTGTGCGTTGTCTGCACTACTCAGCCAACTTGCGTGGGCTTCGCCCCGTTGAGGTCGCTGCCTGCCTGAAACTTGAATGATCCAGAGTATAGCGTGCCTTCTTAATACCGCATGGCCTCTTCTTGACGGAAAAGTAGAGATCGGTAGATCAACAGCTTTCTGTTAGTTAAGAATCATTACAATCAGATTGTTGACCCGCTTGTTAAAAATTATATCGTTGAGAACATTACATCATCCCATCCCTTGGTTCTGATTCTGATGGATGAACATTCCAGTAAGAGAGCGAGCTGTGCTATCAGCCTCCTAACATTGAGATAACCGCCACCGGCTTGAACCTGAATTTGTCTTAGCCACGACATAAAATCTCCAGACAGAAAGGAATAGAATGCCACTACGTTCACTGCAAGCGCTTTGCCTGCTAAGTTTTTTTATGGCCGACGTGCGTGACGGGCTCGGGCCTTTTCTCGGCATATTCCTTACACAGCAGCATTGGGCACCGGGGGAAATAGGCTTTATCATGACATTAGGGGGCGTTGCCGGGTTACTTGCTACCATTCCTGCTGGGTTGATCACGGATTTCTCTCACCACAAACGGCAAATGCTATTGTTCGGATGCGTGATGATTACGTCCGCGACCTTACTTTTATGGTTCAATCAAAGTCCCTGGGTTACAGGGATCTCTCAGATAATCAACGGTATTGCAGCAGCATTTATTGGGCCGATTCTCACCGGGTTAACGTTGGGCCTGACCGGGCAAAACGGTTTTAAACAACAAATGGGGAAAAATGAAGCCTTTAATCACGCAGGGAACATGGCTGCCGCAACGATCGCGGGAATTTCTGTCTGGTACTGGGGGATAGGTTCAATATTCATTCTTATGACAGCAATGGCTTTCCTGTCAGCGTTAGCGATAATGGGTATCCGTGAAAATGACATAAACCATAAAGCGGCCCGTGGTATTGATTCCAATGTCACAAGAAAACCGATTTCATGGTCATCCCTATTGATAAATCATTCGTCTCTTATGACAATCGGCGTCACTTTACTTCTTTTTCATCTTGGGAATGCGGCGTTGCTACCCATGCTTAGCATACGTGTCGCTTCAGAACCCAGCTCAGTGAATCCTGGTCTCTATGCAGCGGCGACAGTCATCATCTCTCAGGCTGTCATGATCCCCGTTGCGCTTTGGACGGCCGGTCGCGCAGAAAGATTAAGCTACCGCCAACTTATTATGATCGCATTACTGATACTTCCCATCCGTGCCGCGTTGGCGGCCACCTTCTCATCACCCTATTCCGTCATTCCGGTTCAAATCTTGGATGGTGTCTCTGCGGGTATTCTTGGCGTCGCGGTTCCTGGCTATATCGTGAAAGAACTACAAGGGAGCGGCCATATCAACGCAGGACAGAGTATTGTTATGTTCATGCAGGGTGTTGGTGCGACAGCCAGCCCGGCACTTACCGGTATTATGGTCGGCATGTATTCATACAGCACGGCTTTCTCCGCGTTGGGTGCCGTGGCTCTACTGGCGTTGCTCATCTGGTGGCAGACAAATCGGTCAATAGATTCATCCGTCACCCGTTGATGATAAAAAATTAACAACAGCCACATCGGCTTCCATCTTAATATTTATTCCTGAGAGACATAATGCGCGAATTGCTAACTCCATTTATGCGTGACAAATTTCTTCACGCTCTCGTTGTGCTGGGGATCGTACTCAGTTTTTTTGCAGTATTTCAAACGAACGAATTGACGGCTGCCGTTGACTGGAAAACCATCCTGACGCTGACAACGTTACTTATGCTCACCAAAGGCATTGAACTCAGCGGATATTTTGACAAGATGGGTTTGAAACTGGTGAATAAGTTCAGGAAACAGAAAACGCTGGCATTATTTATCGTGACGTTAGCAGCGTTATTATCAACGTTCCTCACGAATGATGTTGCACTGTTCATTACGGTGCCACTCACGCTTTCATTGTCTAAATCCTCTGAGTTTCCCGTTGGACGATTAATTATTTTTGAAGCCCTCGCCGTTAATGCGGGATCTTTACTCACGCCTATTGGCAACCCACAAAACATTCTTCTCTGGAGCAAGAGCGGATTAAGTTTTATGGAGTTTGTGATGACCATGCTCCCCCTGAGCGCCCTGCTGTTTATTGCATTACTGGTCTTAACCGCGTGCAGTTTCAGTAATAAGGAGATCGCGATACCGGATAGCTCTCTCGGGGGAGATTATCGTCATGGACTGCTTTTAGGTACGCTGGTGTTGTACGTGCTGTTTATCGTGGCACTTGAGTTGGACAGAACCCTACCGATACTGATTCTTGTCCCGCTGTTTTATCTGTTGTGCGCGCGACGCGTACTGCTACAGCTTGACTGGGGATTGCTGGCCGTGTTTGTTTTGATGTTTATTGATGTATTCCTCCTGACGAAATTACCGATCCTTAGCAACCTTATTGCGTTAATACCGCATTGGAGTGATGGAGCGCATTTCCTGCTGGCGATAGGCCTTTCGCAAGTCATCAGTAACGTACCTGCGACCATCTTTCTGCTTCATGCCGTCCCTTCATCGGTTCTACTGACATGGGCTGTGAATATCGGTGGTTTTGGATTACTTCAAGGTTCAATGGCTAACCTTATTGCGTTACGTATGGCAAACGATCGCCGTATTTGGTGGCAATTTCATCTATTTTCGATACCCGCACTTTTTTTCGCGATGATAGCGGGTTGGCTGATGTTGCCTTGATGGCCTACCAAAAACGGCACAAGCTATGCCATTAATACCGCCAAATGGTGAAACCCCACATTACGTCCGCTGCCTGGTACTCACACCTGCTGGCCGTTCACGCAGCAAGACGAATACCGGGCAGGATCGACACGGCGGTATAATGCCGAACATCTCATCCATTCAACCACGCGGCAAACATGTTGATAAACATGCTTAACTCTCGTTCCGCCCCATTACCACCACTGACTAAACGTCTGCTGCGGGTTATCGACCTGAACGCGTTCACCAATGCGAGGCGTCATCAGTCGCCAGTCTTGATTTTCACTCGCCTGAGAAATGCGCTCCAGCGGATCGTTCCAGCGGTGGTGCGCCAGCTTAAATTTGCTGTTATGGCTCGGTAGTACCGCTTTAGCCTGCAAATCACTGGCTGCCTGCGCGCTCTCTTCCGGCGTCATATGAACGTGTGGCCAGTCCCGATCGTACTGCCCGCACTCCAGTATCGCGATATCGAATCCGCCCAGACGCTCGGCGATCGCTTTGTAATGCGCGCCATAGCCGCTGTCCCCGCCGAGATACAGGCGATGTTGTTCCGTGATCAGCGCAAACGAGCCCCACAGCGTTTGATTATGCTTAAGGAGCCGGCCAGAAAAATGCTGTGTCGGAAGCACATGGATGTCGACCCCGTTCTCTTTAAGACAACTGAACCAGCCGCCTTCCGTAATGTCTTTCTGCGGGAACCCCCATTTTACAAAATAGGAACCTACGCCCGTTGGCGTGACAATGCGGCGGATTTTCCCGCGTAACGCATTCAGCGTGGGATAATCCAGATGATCCCAGTGATCGTGGGTGATCAGCAGATAGTCGATGGTGGGCACATCATCCGGTGAATACACATTGCTGCCCTTGAAGGCGACGTTGGTGCGTGGCACTGGCGAAGCGTTATCGCTAAAGACCGGATCCAGCAGGAACGTTTTCCCTTCCAGTTGAATGAAATAGCTGGAATGGCCCATCCAGATGATGACGTTATCCGTTTTACTCAACTGGTGCAGATCGGTTTTGTCCGACGGCAGACGGATATCTGGCAACGCGCCAGCGTCTTTCTCGAAAAGAAAGCGGTACAGCAGCGCGAATCGGTTCTGGCTATCGACCGTCGGGCGAGCCACTGGATTATGAAACGCGCCATCGCGAAAGAGTGGGTTTTCCGGCTGGGGCTTGACCTCTGGTGATACATACTGCGGCTGCTTTAACCAGCCGTAAACGGCGACTACAATCACAGCCAAAACGAGTAACAAAAGCATAGCGTTTATCCGGTGTCGTTTCGTGATGAATATATTTCGTAATGAATGTCGTTTCGTCATACCTGATTTCAGGCATCGACCCTTTGGCATCGGCAGTTATGCACGAACGCTGAGAATCTGGCAAGGGAGAACCGGGGGATTTTTGGTGCAAAAAAAGCGAAGGTGCTCGCCTTCGCTCAGGAATGTTGATGAGAAACCGTGGCGGCCTGTCACCGCTGACGTTTGCCTGCGGCGTCAGTACGGATTACTTTTTAAGCGCCAGCAGCGTTTTTCCCATCCCGATAACAAATTCATTTTGTTGCCCGATGACCTTATTCAGCCCGGCGTCATCCTGAATATTATCGACCGTGTTGATCGCCTGCACTTCCAGCACGCGCCCTTTAATCAGCGTCGAACACAGCGAATGCAGAACCTTGTTATTCAGAATCGTTTGTAAGCAGCGAAAAGGCGTCGCACCGTCAATGTTTCCCGCACGCTGGTCGGGCTTAATGCGCTGGCGCAGCATCTCTTTTTCGGTACTGGCAATCACTGCATCCAGATCGCTGGGTTTGGAGGCAATCGGGACATTGCCATCTCTATCAGGCGGCAGCATAAACAATGAAACCAACGCCTTATTGCCTGTCGTAGGGTCAACATACTCGGTCTGCACCATGTGGTTTGCCGCATCAACCACTTTGTCCCGCTGAATCATATTCAATAGCTCCGCAGGTAATGCATCGGTAAGATCCTGCGTGGTATAGCCGACGAACAAATCCGGATCTTTTGTCTCTGCGACACCGTACAGCGGCAGCACCAGTAACAGACCCGCAATCCCTTTCTTTATCACACTGATTTTCATTATATTCCCCTGCTATTCATTGTATGCATTCCCCTATCCCACCACTCGCTATTCTTATCACGCTGACGTCGATAGCCTCTGGCCTTTTACCACGTTTACATGTGACAGCTACCTCTACAACTACAGGAAAGAATAGCATTTTTTATACAAAAACTTGTTGTCGGAGAATTCCTTCGCTAGAATCGCGCCGTTTACTTACCCCAGTGTGTCATTTGGAGCCCTAAAGTGCCCCGTACGTCAGCCCCCCACTAACCGCCGACGACTGCATTAAGCAGCCTCGATTCGGCGCAGTCTGCGCCAGCGTTGGCTGCGGTACGAGTTCCCTGTTTTCCCCCGCTATTGTGCGGAGCAGAAAACGAACCTCCCGCTTCCTCCCCCGCGACTCTGACCTCTGGAATGCCAGTGGACAGTCTATTGACTCGCGCCAGAATACGTTCGTCGGCCCTCTTTTTTACCGTAGATGGGCCTGGCTGCGCCAATAACGCAGCAGGCGAAAAACATGTATTTACATTCAATACCGTTATTAAAGTATCCACGGACCCCGCATCTGGAAGGTTCGCGTTTACAACCCGGCGATGATGCGTCGGACCAAATTGCACTGAAAGCGCTGGCAGGCCGTTACGTCGTGATCGAAGAAAAGATCGACGGCGCGAACAGCGGCGTGTCCTTCAATGAAACGGCGGAACTCCTGCTCCAGTCGCGCGGCCACTATCTGGCTGGCGGCTCACGGGAACGGCAGTTCAACCAGTTCAAGCTCTGGGCCACCGCGCACGAAATGCGTTTTCTTGAGCTGCTGGAAGACCGTTTCGTGATGTACGGCGAATGGGCTTACAGCAAGCATTCCGTGTTTTACGACCAGTTGCCGCACTATTTTCACGAATTTGATATTTACGATCGTCGTGACGGCATTTTTTTATCGACAGCGCGCCGACACGCGATGCTGGCCGGTTCACCTGTGTTGTCCGTTCCGGTGCTCTATACCGGGGAGATGCCAACGAATCCGGCGTTGCTGTGGAAGTTGGTGTTCCGTTCGCTGGCAAAAAGTCCGAACTGGAAGACTGCGTTTGAATCCACCGTACAGCGTGAAGGCTTACCGCTCTCACTGTGCTGGCAGCAAACCGATAAATCGGACCGTTCGGAAGGCCTTTATTTGAAGGTTGAAGATGATGAACAGGTACTGGCGCGCTACAAGCTGGTACGCCATGACTTCATCCAGACCATTTTGGACAGCGGCTCGCATCATTCCCGACGCCCGATTTTGCCGAACCAACTGGCTGACGGCGCTGATCTGTACGCACCTTGTCCAACCGTATCTTGGGAAATGCTGGGGCTGAATACGTTGCGTTCTTTGGACGCGCTCGCCGCCGCGATGCCCGATAAGTAAGGAGTATGATTATCATGGATTGGAATACCATCAGGGGATTGGTCCCCGCCTCTGGCGCACAGCCAGATTTTGTTGACTGTCTGGACGCGTTTCCGGTGCTTCAATGCGCCAAGGAGACGCCGCAGGAACCGCGTTATCACGGTGAAGGTGATGTCTGGACACACACCATCATGGTGGTCGAGTCGCTCTTGCAGCTTCACGATTACCAGACAGCCACGCGCGAGCAGCAGGAAATTTTGTTTTTTGCCGCGTTGCTGCATGACGTTGCAAAATACCGCACGACAGTGATTGACCCGGTAACGGGTCAGATTGGTCAGCCGGGACACTCGCGCAAAGGTGCTATCGACGCCCGGGTGCTGCTGTGGGATGCAGGCGTTCCGTTTGCGATTCGGGAAGCGATTTGTCGCTTAATTTCGGTGCATCAGGTGCCATTTTACTGCCTTGAGGATGAACGCCGTCGGATGTCGCCGATCTTTACGATTCGCGAACTCTCTTGGCAATTGAGTATTCCGCTGCTGGCAACGCTGGCGGAAGCCGATATGCGCGGGCGCATCTGTCAGGATCAAGCGCGCGTGCTCGACAGTATTGAGCTGTTCCGCGATCTGGCGCGGGAAGAAGGCTGTTACGGCCAACCGAGATCGTTTGTCGATGCTCACACGCGCTTGAGCTATTTTCGCGGAGCCGATGTACATCCAGACTATCCGTTGTTTCAGGAGCCGGGATCGAAAGTCACCGTGATGTGCGGTTTGCCCGCATCGGGAAAAGACACCTGGGTGCGGACGCATCGGCACGATTTACCCGTAGTTTCTTTCGACGATGCGCGAACAGAGCTGGGACTGAAACATGGCGAAAATGAAGGGAAAGCGGTGCATTGGGCGACCGACAAAGCACGCTCACTGCTGCGAACGCATGAACCGTTCGTGTGGAACGCCACACACCTGAGCCAGCAAATGCGCACCCGCACGTTGGATCTGTGCTACGCCTACGGTGCAGAAGTGGAGATTGTCTATCTGGAACGTCCGCGTCAGGAATTACTACGCCGCAACGGGAAACGGGACACCACATTGAGCAATAAAACGCTGCAAGGTATGCTGACGAAATGGGAGCTTCCCGCACCGACGGAAGCGCATGCGGTTAGCTATGAAAGCTAACGCAGCCGCAACGTACTCCAGCGCGAAAGCGCGGTAAATGGGATCTCGTATTCCGTAGTACCGTTTATTTCTGCACCAAGATACTGTTTTTCATAGATCAGTTTATCGTCCTCAAAGCGCATGGGGACGATAAATCCCCCTGCAGCCTGAGAAACCTGACATTGCCTTTCTTCGAGTACATCAACACAGAGTAAAGCCGTTTGCGGGCCGTCGCGTTCCGCCGTAGAGAGCCATTCTTGCACCGCAAGATAACGCGAATCCGGCGACCACAGCATGTCCTTGCCGAAAACACGATCGTCCAGTGCTTTCCCGTCGATGGAGAGCGAAAAATAAGGCGGACCGAACCGAATTTCACCAGCGTAAATCAGCATCGCGGTATGTTGCCGATCAAATGAAGGCAGTTTGTGCAGCATACGAAAATTCATTGTACGCATTCCCCTATCCCAATTCAGGCAACGTCTAATCATTAATAATACGGTTGCTCATATTCAGTCAGTGGCATTTGGTGACGCAAACCATGTCGACATTTACTGTTATAAAACATTTCGATGTAATCAAAAACATCGGCAGGGATTTTTCCGCGCTTAGTAGGTTTTTATTGGGTTAATTTTCATACCGCACTCAGCTTTTGCAGTAAAAGGCGTCGTAGATATTTACATTCATAAATGTAATGTTATAACACTTCAATTATTGATGCTGAAATGGAACATTACTGAGATGACGGATTTTGCAGTACAGATCGAAGCACTAGCCCTCGGCTACGATGGAAATCCAGTATTGAGCGCGGTCAGCGGTTCGTTACACACTGGTTCCCTGACGGCGGTAGTCGGACCAAACGGTTCAGGTAAATCAACACTCCTGAAAGGGATTGCCGGAATACTACAACCCCTATCGGGCTTCTGCCGTATCGCATCGGGTGCACGCATCGCTTATCTGCCACAGCTATCGGAACTGGATCGTAGCTTTCCTGCCAGCGTTCGCGATCTGGTATCGCTGGGGCTCTGGCAGGATCGAGGATTGCTACGCTGGCATCGCCGTGACGATCGAGTGCGCATATCCCAAGCGCTTGCCGCCGTCGGGCTGGCTGGTTTTGATAATAAGCCACTCAGCGCCCTGTCCGGCGGGCAGTTCCAGCGTGCTTTGTTTGCGCGGGTGATCGTCCAGAATGCCAGCATCATTTTGCTCGACGAGCCCTTCAATGCCATTGATACAGCAACCACACAAGAGATGCTGGCGCTGATTAAAAGCTGGCACGCCCAACAACGTACGGTCATCGTGGTGATCCACGATCCTGAACTGGTACTTCGCCATTTTCCTGAGACATTGATGGTCAACGGCACGGTAGTCGCTTGGGGAGAAACCGACTGGGTGATGAAGCATAGCCTGCACTCGCCCGTCTTCTGTCAGCACAATACCGCACGGTACGCGACAGGGGCTCGATAATGCTCTGGCTTTACGATCTGCTCGTTAATCCGTTTGTTGAATTTGGCTTTATGCGTCGAGCGTTGGTGGGCGCATTGCTACTGTCGCTCAGCGCGTGTCCGGTGGGCGTATTCCTGACCCTGCGTCGTATGAGTCTGGTGGGCGATGCCATGTCTCATGCCGTGCTGCCCGGTGCCGCCATTGGTTTTCTGCTCTACGGATTGGAAATCATTCCGATGACACTCGGCGGCATGGTCGCCGGATTAGTGGTAGCAATAGGTGCCGGAGTGGTATCGCGGCTGACGGTACAAAAGGAAGATGCCTCAATGGCGGCGTTTTACCTTATTTCACTGGCGCTCGGGGTACTTATCGTCTCGCTACATGGATCGAGCGTTGACTTGATGCATGTTCTGTTTGGTTCCGTTTTGGCGCTGAATGTGGAAGCACTGGTTCTGATCGCCTCGGTTTCTGCTGTTTCTTTGCTGATGTTGGCTCTGCTGTGGCGTGCACTCATTGCCGAGTGCCTGGATCCGCTGTTCCTACGCGCCGTGTCTCGACTCGGCTCACCGGTCCATTTTCTGTTCCTCACGCTGGTGGTGATAAACCTCGTGGCAGGCTATCAGGCGCTGGGCACGCTGCTGTCGGTAGGTTTGATGATCCTCCCTGCCGTCACCGCTCGCTTCTGGACTCGGCGCGTCATCACTCTTTGTCTGGTTTCGGTGTTGATTGGCATGGTGGCCTGCATTTCCGGCCTGCTGTTCTCCTACCATTATTCGCTACCATCAGGCCCAGCCATTATTCTCGCCAACGGCATTTTCTATCTGATCTCAACCGGCGTAGCGATGATGAAAAACGCCCGACGCCGTCCTCACGCTTCCTTAGTTAACACGCGTCCTTCCCGCACGGAGTAAATCATCATGAGAATTATCACGACGCTTGGCGTTGCCGTTCTGCTTTCCCTGTCGCTACAGGCCAGCGCCAAGCTTAACGTCATCGCCAGCTTTTCCATCCTTGGCGACATGGCGAAGAATATCGGTCAGGATCGTATTGAACTGCGTACCCTCGTCGGCCCCAACAGCGATGCGCATGTCTATGAGCCATCCCCAGCGGATGCGATTGCCATGGCCAAAGCTGACGTGATCTTAATCAACGGATTACAGTTCGAGGGCTTTATCAATCGGCTCATTCAGGCCAGTGAGAGTAAAGCGCCGGTCATTGAAACGACAAACGGCGCGGAAATTATTCGCGACCCCGCCGGTGGTCATTACCATTTCTACAATGGCAAAGCCGTGTTTCACGCTGCGCCTTTCGATCCCCACGCCTGGCAGTCGTTGCCCAATGCGCATATCTACGTGAAAAACATTACTGCCGCGTTTTGCGCAGCGGATAAAAGCGGCTGCGAAACTTATCAGGCGAATGCTAAAACCTATGAGGAAAAACTGACCAAACTTGGCGTAAATATTAATAACGCGCTAGCCCGTATCCCGGAATCACGTCGTACCGTCGTGGTCGGTCACAATGCCTTTCGCTATTTCGAACACGAGCACGGCATTCACTTTTTATCCCCTCAGGGAGTATCGACCGAGTCTGAAGCCTCTGCCGCAGATGTCGCCGGCATTCTGCGCGAGATAAAGAAAAATCATGCCGCTGCGGTCTTCGCGGAGAATATCTCAAACCCACGTCTGGTGGAGCAAATTGCCTCCGAATCCGGTTTATCCGTCGCGGGTGTGCTCTATTCCGACGCACTTTCCGATCCTTCAGGCCCGGCACCGACTTATATCGACATGATGCAGCACAACGTCAACACCATCGTGTCAGCGCTGGCCGACGACAAGCACGTCCCCTAATCTCATCCAAATTCGGACTATTTTATAATGGAGAACTACATGAAAAAGCGTTTATTACCGCTGTCCATTTCAGTGCTTTTGCTGGGCTCAGTTGGCTCGGCAATGGCAGCAGAAGAGGACGTTACCGCCTGGCGCTTGTTCGTCGCCGATCACGATAAGCCCGTAGTGAATGTGATTGACGCACTTGATGGCGACAAACTGACGTCCTTCGATCTGAAAGGGCCCGCGGCACTCTATCGCAGTGAAAGTGGGGCTACGGTATATGCCGTTCAGGGCAGCGCAGGCACTGTATCGATGATCGGCTCTGGGATTTCGTTTCACGATCACGGCGATCACGCTGATATTGACATTGATGAACCCAAGCTACTGAAAACTCAGCTAACTGGCGGCAAACCGGGTCACTTCGTTGAGCGTCAGGGTAAGGTCGCTCAATGGTTTGACGGCGAACGCTACACGATGGTCTATAGCGAAGCCGCCGCGCTGGATGGCGTCAATGACGCGAAACGCGTGTTCGTCAGCGTCCCGCATCATGGTGTTGCCGTGCCGTATGACAACCATGCCGTTGTCTCTGTCCCGAACCCAGAAGACGCGTCCAAACGCCCGATTGGTGCCCGAGTGATTAGCCTGGATAGTAAAACTGTCGGCGACAATGTGGCCTGTCCGGGTCTGCATGGATCTGCCGGTTCCGGTGACACTTACGCCCTGTCCTGCGAAACCGGTCTGCTGCTGATCACTCAGAAAGGTGATACGCCTGAAATACGCCATCTGCCTTACTCCAGCACATTACCGAAAGGCAGCGTCTCCACACTTATCGGTGGCAAAGGTATGCAGTATTTCATCGGTAACTATGGCCCAGATCGCATTGTGCTTATCGACCCAACCGAAGCCCAAAGTTTCCGCCTGGTGCAACTTCCGACCCGCCGCGTACATTTTGCCGTCGATCCGGTACGTCCGAAGTTCGCCTACGTCTTTACGGAAGATGGCAAGTTAAATCAGGTTGATGTGCTGAAGGGGGAAATTACCAAATCAGTGCGCGTCACGGAGCCATACTCTATGGACGGTCACTGGAACGATCCGCGTCCACGTATCGCGGTTGCGGCTGACAATATCTATATTACCGATCCTCTGAAAAGCAAAATTCACATGCTGAACGCCGCGGATTTGAAAGAAACCAGCGCGATTACGGTACAGGGGCAGCCTTTCAATATTGTTGCCGTTGGCGGTTCAGGCAAAGTGCATGAACACGGTCACTCCCACGACCATGACCATGACCATCAGCATTAATAGCTAAAAGAAAAGGCCTGAAAAATCAGGCCTTTTTACATTCGCCACACATTTAAGATGCAAACCAGGGCTCGATCGGGTCTGGATAATCTAACCACATCGCCAGACCTTCTTTCATTTCTTTGTCCGTTAGCAGTGCGGCATTCAGACGGGCTCGCAACGCGTGCTCATCCATATCGATACCGATAAATACCAGTTCCTGCCGCGCATCGCCCACGCCATCTACCCAAATGGAACGAATGTAATCCAGCGATTCGCTATCTGTTGGCCACCTTTCTTTTGGCGCACTGACCCACCATGAACCTGCTAACCCCTGACGCGCTACGCCGCCTGCCTGAGACCACGATCCGGCATATTCCGGGCGACTTGCTAACCAAAAATAGCCTTTAGACCTGACCACACCGGTGAGCGAATTTTCCATGACCTGAGCGAAGCGAGCAGGATGAAACGGCCGGCGCGCGTGGAAAACAAAACTGGTGATGCCATATTCCTCCGTTTCAGGCGTATGCTCGCCACGTAGCTCTTTCAACCATCCGGGAGCCTGCGCCGCTTTGTCGAAATCAAACAATCCCGTGTCGAGCACCTCGTTCAGCGGCACAGCGCCAAATTGTGCATCAAGTATTTTTGCTCCCGGATTCAGTGAACGAATAATCGCAACCAGCTTCTGCTGTTGCGCCGCATCAATCAGGTCGGTTTTGTTGAGGATAATGACATTGCAGAACTCGATCTGGTCGATCAGCAAATCCACGACGCTGCGCTCGTCACCCTCTCCTAACGATTCTCCGCGTGAATGGATGCTGTCCACTGACGTGTAATCTTTTAAGAAGTTATATCCGTCGACAACGGTCACCATCGTATCCAGCCGAGCCACTTCAGAGAGGCTTTCCCCATCGTCACCCGCAAACGTGAATGTCTCTGCCACCGGAAGCGGCTCCGCGATACCGGTTGATTCAATAACCAACTGATCAAAACGCCCCTCTTTCGCTAGCCGATTAACCTCGATCAGGAGATCTTCACGCAGCGTGCAACAGATACAACCGTTACTCATTTCAACCAGCTTTTCGTCCGTCCGTGAAAGCTCAGCGCCGCCGGCTCTCACCAGTGCAGCATCAATATTCACTTCTGACATGTCGTTGACGATCACCGCGACGCGGCGGCCAGCACGATTATTCAGAATATGGTTAAGTAACGTGGTCTTTCCCGCGCCGAGAAAGCCGGATAGTACGGTCACAGGTAGTCTTGCATCTGCTTTCTGTTGAGCTACAACGTCAGCCATATTTCACACTCTCTAATGATTTGCATTGTTACTTTTCTGCTTCGGAATGGTTCATCACCACGAATGTTTCGCTTTTAAACAAGCATTGCGATAATCTTTCCATGTATTATTTGATATGTTATAACATAACAATTCGATCATGGAAAATCATTGAGGGTTTGATTTTGTCTAATAATATTAAGAAACTTGCACTCGTTCTGGGGACACTCTTCGTAACCGGTCAGGTCGCCGCGCATGGCGATCATTCGCATAACCATTCTCATGGCCATACTCACGCTCATTCACATGGTGCGCCCATGACCGACATTGAAAAGAAAGCATCCAATGGCGTTTTCAATGACAGCGATGTAAAAGACAGAGCGATTACCGACTGGGAAGGAATGTGGCAATCGGTCTACCCGATTATGCTATCGGGTGAGATGGATCCCGTGTTCAAAAAGAAAGCTGAAAGCGATAAAAGCAAAACATTTGAACAGGTTAAAGATTATTACCGCAAAGGTTACGCCACCAATGTTTCAGAAATAAAAATTGATAATGGCGTAATGACGTTCTACAAAGATGGCGAAGTGACCTCATGCCATTATGACTATTCTGGACATAAGATCCTGACCTATGTATCGGGTAAAAAAGGCGTTCGCTATCTGTTTGAATGTAAAGATGCCCAGTCAAAAGCACCGAAATACGTTCAGTTCAGCGATCACACCATTGCACCGCGTAAATCCGCCCATTTCCATATCTTTATGGGAAATTCGTCGCAAGAAGAGATTCTCAAAGAAATGGACAACTGGCCAACGTATTACCCGTATCAACTCACCAGCGCTCAGGTTGTTGATGAGCTGCTGCATCATTAACAGGCGTTGAATCCCTTATCAGAAGGCATGGTCTGTTTTCAGGCTATGCCTTCTGACCCGACGCCAGAGGAATGAAGCCAGTTTATACAGCATACGCAAAGGTTCCGGATCAGTCTGAAGTTATCTCAATCAGGTTACCATCTGGGTCGCTGACGATCGCTTCGTAAAATCCGTCCCCCGTCATTCGCGGTTGGGCAACCAGAATGCCGCGTTCTGCCGCTTTGCTGGCTAATGCTTCGACATCCGCTTTGCTCCCGACCGAAATCGCGACGTGCGCCCAGCCGCAGCCTTCTTTATTGGTTAGCGCTTCTGCCAGCACCGGCAGCGTCATCAGCTCAATAGATGCGCCTTCACTCAGTTGAACAAAATGTGATTCAAAACCGGGACGATTCCGGCTCACATACTTTTCCCCCACCTGAGCGGAGAAGAGTTCTTGCCAAAATGCCGCCTGCGCGGCCAGATCGGCTGTCCATAACGCCACGTGTGCCACTTTCATCATGATTCCTTATTAGCCGTTATCTTTTACTGGTTTTACCAACAAGCGGTTATGACCGCGTTCCATTCAGAATGGCTAACACTTGTTGGTGTAGCTCGGGATTACCGGTCGCGACTACCGTGCCGCCCCCTTCCGCTCGTTGTCCGTTGAGATCGGTAATGATGCCGCCCGCCTGCTCAATAATCGGGATCAGCGCAACAATATCGTAAGGCTGTAATGCAAATTCCACGCAGATATCAATCTGGCCTGCTGCCAGCATCGCCATCGCGTAACACTCGCCGCCATAGCGCGTCATGAGCGTACTTTCTGCCAGATCTGCGAAGCAGACCGCGGGGTGCATAGCCAGCGCTTCCGGCGCGGTAGTGTGAAGAATCGCCTGTTCGAGCGACACGCCTTTGCGCGTACTTAAACGCATTTCCCCCTGCCGATCGCTGCGCCACGCCTGTGAACCATCGGCCCAGAAGCGCTCCCCGGTAAACGGCTGGCTCATCATCCCCATCACGGCGCGTTCATGGTGCAGCAGGCCGATGAGCGTTCCCCACACGGGTAGCCCACATAGGAAAGGCCGGGTTCCATCGACGGGATCTAAAACCCAACGCATCGGACCTTCCCCGCTCAGGCCAAATTCTTCGCCCATGATCGCGTGATCGGGGTAATAGCGCGTGATGTGCTCACGAATGACCCGCTCAGCCTCCCGGTCGGCTTCCGTGACCGGATCAAAGCGAAAGCCCTCTTTTGGCTTCGTCTCAATTTGATTGGCGGTAAGGGAACGAAAACGCGGTAACGTTTCCTGACTCGCCAGCGTGGCAAGTTCATGAAAAAAGGCAATATCGGGAAGCGACTGACTCATAGTGTTTTACCTTCCTATCGCGTTGGTCTGACAGCGTTGTTGAGTACTGACGATGATAAACCGCAATGCTCACTATAGCTCGATTATGCATTATTCCGCATAATTAACCCGCTCGATTATGCACAAAGCAGTCAACCACCACTATTCACGTTCTTCGCATTTTTATAAAAAAATAGCCCCCACACGTCTCCGTCAGGGGGCTATAGCAGTAACCTTATTGCCTTAGCTCAGGTCGGCACCGTTGCTGGCAATCACCTTCTTATACCAGTAGAACGATTTCTTTTTCTTTCTGGCTAATGTGCCTTCACCTTGGTCATCGCGATCCACATAGATGAAACCGTAGCGTTTGCTCATTTCACCGGTGGAGGCAGAGACCAAATCGATACAGCCCCATGAGGTATAGCCGATGACCGGAATACCGTCGCCAATGGCGTCCGCCATCGCGCTGATGTGCTCGCGCAGGTAGCTGATGCGATAGTCATCATCAATCTCGCCCTGTGCGTTAATCTCGTCCTTCGCACCCAGCCCGTTTTCTACCAAAAACAGCGGCTTCTGATAGCGGTCATACATCATATTCATGGTGATGCGCAGGCCCAGAGGGTCGATTCCCCAGCCCCATTCACTCGCCTTGATGTGCGGGTTCTTTAACGACTTCACGATGTTCGCCGCGCTGCTGTTGTGCTCGTTCATATCCGCCGAGGCACAGCGGGAGGCGTAATAGCTGAAGGACACAAAGTCCACCGTGTTCTTGAGAATCTCATCATCGCCCGGCTCAGAGGCAATCGTGATGCCCTTCTCTTTAAACAGACGGCCGGTATACGCCGGATAGGTGCCGCGTGCCTGCACATCGATAAAGAACAGGTTTTCCCGATCTTTATTCAGCGCCGCCCAGACATCTTCCGGTTTGCACGACCACGGATAGAAATTGCCACCGGCCAGCATACAGCCGACCTGATTTTCTGGGTTAACCTCATGCGCAATCTTCGTCGCCAGCGCGCTCGCCACCAGTTCATGGTGCGCCGCCTGGTATTTCACCTGCTCCTGGTTTTCCCCTTCGGCAAAAACCAGCCCCGCGCCAGAAAACGGACTATGCAGTAAGATATTGATTTCATTGAACGTCAGCCAGTATTTCACCAGTCCGTCAAAGGCTTCAAAACAGGTGCGAGCATAGCGGGCGAAAAACTCCACCATTTTCCGGTTACGCCATGAACCGTACTCGGTGACCAGATGCATCGGCACATCGAAATGGCACAGCGTCACCAGCGGCTCGATGTTGTACTTCTTGCACTCGGCAAACACATCGCGATAAAAGGCGATGCCGTCTGCGTTGGGCGTCAGCTCATCGCCGTTCGGGTAGAGTCGACTCCAGGCGATGGAGGTACGGAACACCGTGAACCCCATTTCTGCCATCAGCGCGATATCTTCTTTATAGCGATGATAGAAATCGATCGCCTGATGGCTGGGATAAAACTCATCCTCGCGCAGCGCGAAACGCGGTTCTTGCCCCAGTTTCACCGGCAGACGATTCACGCCGTGGGGAATCATATCTACCGTCGTCAGTCCTTTACCGCCTTCAAGGTACGCGCCTTCTGCCTGATTGGCCGCAATCGCGCCCCCCCATAAGAACCCATTGGGAAATATTGATGCAGACATACGCTATTCTCCTTCGTACTTCAGCTAATTAGTGCTTAATTTAATTCGTGTTCACTGCGTGCTGCGGCGCGGAAACCTCATCGCCCTGTACGCGTTTCTCTTCCGGTTTTTCTTCGACTGGGATGTCTTCAAAGCCCAGCAGCAAAGTGACGAAGAAAGAAATCACGACAGATAGAAGCATGACACCGAATACCCAGGCAATACTCATCGGGTTGGTCGGGTCAAAGAACTGCACGCTGGTAAACAGCCCCGGCGACGCCATTGAATGGCTTGCCAGTCCACCAATACCGGCAACGGCACCACAGATAAAACCGGTAATTAAACAGGCGATCAGCGGACGCTTCAGACGCAAAGCCACACCGTACAGCGCCGGTTCAGAGATCCCGGCAACAATGGCCGAGGCTGCCGCCGCCAGCGCCGTCTGGCGCAGTTCCGGGTTTTTGGTGCGCCAGGCAACCGCCAGTGAAGAACCGCCAAGTGACAAGTTTGCGCCGATTTCAGACGGCATTACCATGCCTTCTTTGCCGGTTTCAGCGATGGTTTGAATGATCGTCGGGGTAAACACGCGGTGCATACCAGTCATTACCAGCAGCGGCCAAATAGCGCCCATGATGGCAACGGACAGCCAGCCCAGATAGTCATGCACGGTATACACCACCGCAGAAATGCCGCTACCGATCCAGATCCCAATCGGGCCGATCAGCATGATGGCAATCGGGGAGGCAATCAGCACGATTAGCATCGGTTTCAGGAAGTTTTTGGTCACCGCTGGCGTAATGCGGTCTACCCATTTTTCAATGTAAGACAGAATCCAGGTCATACACAGCGCCGGAATGACGGTGTAGGTATACTTCACCGCCGTAACGGTCAGCCCCATAAACACGACCGGCTGACCCTGCGCCGCTTTTGCCATCAGATCAATAAACGTCGGGTGAACCAGCACCCCGGCGATAGCAATCGCCAGCGACATATTGGTTTTGAATTTTACCGCCGCAGATGCCGCCACCATGATCGGCAGGAAGAAGAACGCGCCATCACCAATCACGTTCAGAATCGTTATCGTCGATGCACCCTTTTCAAACAGCCCGGTCATATCGAGGATCATGGCGAGCAGTTTTACCATCGAGCCGCCGATAATTGCCGGAATGAGCGGTGACATCGTGCCAATCAGCGCATCCAGAATCCCCGCGCCGATGCGTCGCAGCGTAATTTTATTGTTCACCGGTACGGCTTTTTCAGCCCCAGCACCTTCTGGCAGCAGTTTCACCACCTCGGCATACGCCTGAGAAACGGTGTTGCCGATGATGACCTGGCACTGGTTATCATTTTTCACGACACCTAACACGCCGCTTATCGCCTTCAATTCGGCTACATTCGCCGCATCATTATCTTTCAGCACAAAGCGCAGACGGGTCATACAGTGCGTCACGGCAGCGATGTTATCAGTACCACCGATGGCATCGACGATCGAACGGGATACAGCCGCATAATTCTTTGACATGGATAGACAATCTCTCGTAATCGCGCGCGCTACACCCAATTCAACACACCGTTCAACACGTCCAAAACGGGAATATCACTTGATGCACGCACATTTATTATTCAATTTCATACAGTTATGAAAGTATTCATGCCGGTATCCCTGCTCCATGCAACGTGATGAAACGCCGATGGGTAACCGGTTCCACATGATAGTGTTTATATATGAATGCAATTTCAATTATTTTGTTATGAATATTTTTCTTATGTGATCGCGATCGTCATGAATAGCGTGTTACTCCCCTCGATCGCTTCGGTTCTGCACTCATCACCCTGCTGCTACCAGCCTAAAGTGTGTAAAATGATGGGAGTATTCAACGTCTCAGGATGTCCCATGTCGACAATGCAGGAAGTGGCGAAGAAAGCAGGCGTATCGAAAGCGACGGTGTCGCGCGTGCTATCGGGCAAAGGCTATACCAGTGAAGAAACCAAAACGCTGGTCTATCGGGCCATTGAGGAGACGGGATATCGGCCAAATTTACTGGCGCGGAATCTGGCAACCAGCAAATCCGCCTGTATTGGTTTGGTGGTAACCAACACGCTCTATAACGGCAGCTATTTTAACGAACTGCTGTCACAGGCCGCCAAGAAATTGGAAGACAACGGGCGCCAGCTAATTCTGGTCGATGGCAAACACAGCGCCGATGAAGAGCGCGCCGCGATTCAATTCCTGTTGGGGTTACGCTGTGATGCGATCATCATCTATCCCCGTTTTCTCACCGTGGATGAAATGGACGACATCATCGAGAAGCATAAACAGCCGATCATGGTGGTTAACCGTAAGCTGCGTAAACACCAGAGCCACTGTATCTGTTGCGATCACAAAGGTTCCAGCTATAACGCCACGCAGCATCTGATTGCGCGCGGTCATCGAGATATCGCGTTTATCACCGGTTCGCTGGATTCGCCGACCGCTATCGAACGTCTTTCCGGCTATAAAGATGCCCTGACGGCGGCCAATATCGCGGTACGGGATGAGTTGATTGTGAAAGGAAAGTGGACACCGCGCAGCGGATCGCTCGCCATTAACGCCCTACGCGATAACCGGGTATCGTTCAGCGCCGTTCTCGCCAGCAATGACGATATGGCGATTGGCGCGATAAAAGCGCTGGATGACGCTGGCGTTGCCGTACCGCACGACGTTTCTGTCGTCGGGTTCGATGATATTCCCACCGCCCCGTTTTTGAAGCCGTCACTCTCCAGCGTCAAAGATCCGGTGAGCGATATGATCAACGAAGTGATTAACCGCCTGATCGCGATGCTGGACGGCGGCTATTTCTCGAAAGACAATCTGTTCTTGTCGGAGCTACAGGTCAGAGATTCCATTCAGAACGGGCCGTATGGTAATCAGCCCGTTTGAATCCGCTACGAGAAGCGGACAGTTATAGTTTTCACGGCAGATGGGAATTTTACTTACGCTTTGAATAGTGTATAAAAAACAGAATCTTATTTTTACATGAGGGAAAAGAATGATCACTTGTCACGTCAAATATATTATCGATCCCTATCAATTACACGAGTTTGAGAATTATGCTTCGAAATGGATCGAAATTGTGGAGTTGATGGGGGGCATCCATCACGGCTACTTCCTACCATCAGAAGGTGCAAATAACATAGCCTACTGTTTATTCAGCTTCGATAGCCTGACACAGTACGAAGAGTACAGGCTAGCCATTCTCAATAAGGCTGAATGTGTCGAACTGTTCAATGAAGCTAATCAGAAAAAGTTTATCCTTAGCTACGAGCGTAGTTTCATGAAGCCATTACTGTCTGACAATAGCATTCGCATGTAGTGCTGTGAAATGGCCAGCATGCAATGTAATGCAGTGGCTGAATCTGATAAGTCACTGTATTTCAAACAACGTCCGCTATTGGAAAATCCAGATTGAAGCAGTTTTTTGGCCCGTTCTGAACGAACAACGGAAGACTATATTCTTGATGGATGTTTTAACTCAACGCCAGAGTGGGATTCAAATCCCATTCCTTCTTTTATTCGTTCAACATTAGCTATGGATGTCAGTTTCTCTATTAAAGTAAATGCAACATTAATAGCTGTTGCCGGACTTTGGGACGTAATGATATTCCCGTCCACCACAATGGGGCGCTGAACAACGTTGACTCCCATTTCTAGCAACTGAGTTTGACGCTTACTACTCAGATGATAAGTTGTACCCGCTCGTCCTTGAAGAGCGCCACTCTTTGCTATTGCTAAAGCGCCAACGCAGACAGAAGCAATAATTTTGTTTTTGGCGTTAAATTTTCTAATCAGACTTAGAAGCCGTTCATCAAATGCATCTTCATAAAAACCAGCCCGACTCATCCCGCCAGGAATGGCAATTGCGTCAAAGCTATCATCATCAATCTCATGTAGTTGATATTCTGGTTCGATAGTGAAATTCCAGGCACACTTAACTTTTTGACGTAGACCAACTGTCACTAATTCTATGGGTTCTAATCCGTATGTTGTTGTCCAACCGATGGTATCTGTGAATACACTAGCCTCATATTCTTCTAATCCCTGGCAAAGGAATAAGAGCACTTTCTTCATCTTATGATATCCATGATAAGTACACTAATACGCAGTGACGATAGCACAAATGCTCTGCATTTTTAGCCTGTTGTTGGCACAGATCCACCCGTCAGATTACGTTTAGCTCTGCGCAGCAACATTGCCAGATCAGGTCTGAGCTAATAGAGATAAACCAATCGACGTGATTCAATCGTGCGTGTTCGACTGTCATTTTACGCTATTGACGTAACGAACCATGCCCTAACGCAATGACTACTATTAAGAAGATGCTTTTTGAAGAGGGATTTATGCAAATAAAGTGAAAAAAAGAAGACAACCTACGCACCGAAACGATCGTTTACAGCACGCGATTGCCATTTTATCCGTCTGATACCATCTTAAACGTAAACGTTAAGCTGGTTATTTTCCGTTGGGCGATTAACCCCATCGGCTATCGGTGGCTTAAAGACCGACGCGCTATTCTCATACGTCGTCCGAGTTCGGGTAGACGCGTCCTGATTAGAGTAACCAGACAGCTGCGACGAGCGAGAAATGCCCTGAACATGATCAGGTTTGTCAGGCATGGTGCTATATGACACTGGAGAAACCAGGTTAAGACCAATCATTTTTCTTCCCCCTATTCATCTCATCTGTCAGTAAAACTTACCTTGCTTATTACTGAGTATAGAACAGTCAAACAGGGGGAATATGTAAGGTTTTGTCTGAAAAAACACCGCTGACACGACACGAATAAACGCAAAGAGAAGGCAAACTATCAGCCTTTTATTTTTTATTATCTATCAGTTAGTTACTTTATTTTCTCCCACGCACGTAGCCGCCCAGCCGCATTTTTATAAGGCGAGGCGGTATTGAACTGAATCATCCGACCACGCGTCCACTTACCGTACCAGCATTCACCATAGAGCTGTGCATCGGTGTAACGTTCGACCAGCGCGATAAGCGCCAGTTTATTCGCGACAAGCCGAGCGACCAGTTCAGACCAATCGGTAATGTGAGCGAAGTCCTGATAGAATTTTTGCGCCAGTAAACCAAGCTGATTCCACTGGTAGCCCGTTTCTGGAAAATCGATGGCTTTACCCTGCTCTTCATGCTGATGCCATTTCAGCACCAGATTGCCCCAGCCCAGCAAATACGCCACCAGATTTGCCGCGCTCATCTGCGTACCCTGCGCATGCCCTGCCATTTCCGGCGAGAATGCGCGATCGGCGGGAACGGCCTCGATTCGCTTCATTAACAGCGCAAACTGACTGTTGATTGCCTTAATCAAGGCTTCCTTACTTTCCGGTACCGCCATCATCTTTCCCCGACTATTCTGCTACAGGTAAGTTAGGTTACTGATCAAACGGCGGCACCGCCTTGTCATCGCTCACGTTTTCAACGCTGCGCCAGCAGTCGAATCGACGCCTCACGCTCGCGGGGAGATGTCACGGGCGTATGGATGATAAACTCATCCACGCCAAAACGCTGATGGTAACTTTCCAGACGCTGATGAATATGCTCTGGCGTACCGTAAAGCACATTGCGCGGCTCCTGCACAATCCGGAAGTCAGTCGCGCCCGCCTGCCGAACGAAGTTGTCGGCCTGTTCCTGACTGCCTACCGTCAGCGGCGGCTTGTTCTCAATGTAAACTTTATAGTTATGCTGCGTGCTGGCCAGCGCCTCCGCATCCTCATGGCGCTCGGCGGCAATCACCGACAGCGACAGCAGCGTCTGGGCATTGGTGGGTTTCAATTCCCGATAACTCAAGAGAGATTCCGTCAGCAGCGTTTCACTGGCATTGATGAACCCGGCGAAGACAAAACTCCAGCCCAGCGAGGCGGCTAACTGCGCACTCTCCTGACTGGCACCCAACAGAAAGCACTGCGGCGTATGTTCAGGTAATGGCGTCGCATTCAGATGCTCGCCCGTCTCGTCATGACTGTCGAGAAAGCGGTTTAGCTGATGGAGTTTCTCCGTAAAAGCAACCCGCTGCGTCTCACCGATTTCCTGCTGTAGCGCACGCGTCGCCAGCGGCAATCCGCCCGGCGCTTTGCCGATCCCCAAATCCACACGCCCGCCCGCCAGTGCGCTGATCACATGAAAATTCTCCGCGACCTTATACGGGCTGTAGTGCTGCAACATCACGCCGCCGGAGCCAATGCGCAGCGTTGTCGTATGTGCCAGCAACCAGGTGATCAAAACCTCGGGAGACGACCCTGCTAACTCATCGGAATTATGATGTTCGGAAACCCAAAAACGGTAATAGCCGAGCGCTTCTGCCACTTTCGCCAGCGACACGGTTTGCGCCAACGCCTGCGCCGCATTCATTCCTTCGGCGATCGGACTTTGATCTAATAAACTGAGCTTATATCCCACGATGTTTCCTTATTTTCAGCGACTATCCGTTAGCGCTATTTATTGCAAGGCTATGCATGTAAAAACCCGTCATTTCAAAACGCCGTTTAAATAAATGGGGGTAATAAAAACCAGCCAGTGCAAAAGCAGAATAAGAAGAATGTTGCATAATAGTGTGAAATATAAATATCAATAATGGATTTTATTAGCAGATATTTTAATAAAGACGAAATTAACATCACGGTATAAAATAAATGACACCACTACGTCATTCGCGTCCCCTACTGGCGGCGTCACGGCTAACCCAGTAACGTAAAGGTAACAATATGGGACGTTTGAAATATGACGGGATAAAAAGGCATGAAATATAACCAGACGGTATTTATCCGTAGAGTGGCTATCGGCTACCTTTATCGTGTTTAAGTTTTGTTAAGGAGGTGTATTGATATGGCTGAATCTATCCCCTGTTGTGATACGTCATTCGAGCAGCAGTTAATTAACTGGCGACGACACTTGCATCAGTACCCAGAACTATCCAATCAGGAACACCAAACCACCGCGCACATTACCCGCTGGCTACAAGAGAAAAACATCCGCCTGTTGCCCCTTGCCTTAACCACGGGTGTCGTTGCCGAGATCGGTCACGGTACTGGTCCAACGATTGCGCTGCGAGCCGATATTGATGCGCTACCGATTGAAGAGTTGGTCGATGTGCCGTTTCGCTCTCAGCACGCTGGCGTCATGCATGCCTGCGGACACGATTTTCACACCGCCGTAATGTTGGGTACTACCTGTTTGCTGAAAAAACGCGAATCTGTCTTACCGGGTAAAATCAGGGTATTTTTCCAACCCGCAGAAGAAGTTTCTACCGGCGCTAATCAGCTCATCCGCGCCGGCGCACTCGCCGATGTCGCCGCCGTTTTCGGCCTGCACAACGCCCCTGAGCTTCCCACTGGCACCTTCGCGACACGCAGCGGCCCGTTTTATGCCAATGTGGATCGCTTCGCTATTCACATTACGGGCAAAGGCGCACACGCGGCCAAACCCGAACAGGGCATCGACAGCATCGTCACCGCCTGCAATATCGTCAATGCGCTGCAAACATTGCCCAGCCGCAGCTTCAGTTCGCTGGAGTCGCTGGTCATCAGCGTCACGCGCATTCAGGGCGGCAACACCTGGAACGTCCTGCCACAAACAGTAGAATTGGAAGGCACGGTACGCACCTACAATGCCGCGATTCGCGCGGAAATCCCGGAGCGAATTGAGCAGTTGATCGGCGGCATTGCCCTTGCACTGGGCGCAAAAGCGGAGCTGAAATGGTATCCCGGCCCGCCTGCGGTTGTGAACACCAGTGAATGGGCGGATTTCAGCAAGAAAATTGCCAGAGATGCGGGCTATCAGGTAGAAAACGCCGAACTGCAAATGAGCGGCGAGGATTTTGCGCTGTATCTTCAGGAGGTGCCGGGCACGTTCGTCAGCATTGGCTCAAACAGCGAATTTGGCTTGCATCATCCTCAGTTTAACCCGGATGAAAGCGCGATTGCGCCAGCCTCACGCTATTTCGCTCAATTGGCGGAAGCCGCACTGCATCGCCTGCGCACCACGAAAGTGACCCCACCACAGGCAGTGCTTTCTTCATCTTAATAAGTTGATCTACAAATACAATCACCTCCGCGCGATCGATTGGGCGGAGGTAACTATTCCCTAAATCATTCGCGTTGGCAAACTGGTGAAAAACCTATTTTCAGAACGAGAACGGGGGTAATGGAATAGAGGAGTAAAGCGTCCGCGCCAGGGACAAAAACGTCAGGAACGTTTTTGAACGTCGCTTGCGACGGCCCTGAAAGGGGGAATCTCAGGGATGAGATTCCTATCTGCGCGGCTCGAGCTTACAGGGAGGTACTTGCAGCGTCTTTACGATCTATCCATTACCACCACTCAACGCGCGTATATGGTTTAACGTATAGTCAGTGTATTTCATTAACCACGAACGGCATGATAACGGCGGGAAAAATACACCAAACCATCGGTGCTTTCGCCCTGCTTAATCGCTAACACCCGGCAAATGAAGATATCGTGCGTCGCCGCGCTCACCACCTCTTCAATCACGCAGTCAAACGCCACCAGCGCATCCCGCAATACCGGCGAGCCCGTGTGTAACACGTCCCATTCTGCCGCGGCAAACCGTTCTTCGGTAGAAGATCGGCTGCCAAACAGCGATGACAGCGCTTCATGATGAGCGGCCAGCGTATTGATACACAAATGCGTATTCGCCTGAAACGTGGGATATACCGACGATCCGCGATTCAGACACACCAGCAGCGTACCGGGCGTATCGCTGACGCTGGACACGGCGGATGCCGTAAATCCGGCCTTACCTGCCGGGCCATCCGTCGTAACGACATTAACCGCTGCGCTCAGCTTTGCCATCGCATCGCGAAACGCCTGCTGGTCAACGCTGGCAACCGCCGCAGAGAGAGCCGCGTCATTCGCGGTAACGAGTCGTTCAGCAACAAGATCAGACATTAAATGCTTCCTTTAAATACGGCGATAGACACGATCATTAACATTATACTAACAAAATAAGCCGCGTCATCATCTGAAATTTTCGAATTTCATTATCCATTTTTGTTGTTTTACATCACGTCTCGCCTCATCAATAGTGAAAACACGCCATTAACGCCCTATTAACCTTTCATTGAATACGTGAATGCCTATTGATGGCTTGTTGATTGATAGCCGGTTTATTGACGGACTGTTTTCACTTTCATGGAAGTACGACCAATTAATAATAAACATATTCAACTCATAACAAGCACATTCAATTAATAAAAGGTTCCTGATAATGAGTAAACAACAAACATCTTCAAACCGACAATTAAGACTGGGTTTAATATTACAAGGCGCAGCAGGAAATATGTCCGCGTGGCGACATAAAAACGTCGTACCCGACGCCAGCATTAATTTTGGCTTTGTTCTGGATGCGGTAAAAAAAGCCGAACAAGGGAAATTTGATTTTGTCTTCGTGGCCGACGGCCTGTATATCAATGAAAAATCGATCCCCCACTTTCTCAATCGCTTTGAACCTCTGACGTTATTGTCTGCGCTGGCTACCGTCACCACCCATATTGGTCTGGTCGGTACGCTCTCGACGTCGTATTCCGAGCCTTTCACCACCGCCCGGCAGTTCGCCAGCCTTGACCACCTGAGCAACGGTCGCGCAGGCTGGAACGTGGTGACATCGCCGCTGGAAGGATCGGCGAAAAACTTTTCCCGTGCACAGCACCCGGAACACGCGCTGCGCTACCGCATTGCCGATGAATTCCTTCAGGTGGCGAAAGGCCTGTGGGATTCCTGGGAAGACGATGCCTTTATTCGTGACAAAGCCAGCGGACAATTCTTCGATCCCGAAAAGCTGCACACGCTGAACCATAAAGGGGAATTCTTCTCGGTACAGGGGCCGCTGAATATTGGCCGATCCGCGCAGGGTCGCCCTATTGTGTTTCAGGCTGGTGCGTCTGAAGACGGCCAAAAATTGGCCGCCAAACACGCCGATGCCATCTTCACCCATCAACACACGCTGGAAGAATCGCAACGTTATTACCGCGAGGTAAAACAGAAGCTGGAAGAAAACGGTCGCCGGGCCGATCAACTGCATGTTTTTCAGGGCGTAAGCGTGATTGTCGGCAATGACGCGGAGGACGTAGAGCGCCAGTATCAGGAAACCGCACAGCTGGTCACGATTGAAGATGCTCTCAATTATCTGGGACGCTACTTTGAGCACTACGACTTCTCACAGCATCCACTGGATGAACCGTTCCCCGATATCGGCGATCTGGGGAAAAACAGCTTCCGCAGCACCACCGATGAAATCAAACGCAACGCGCAGGAAAAAGGCTTAACGCTGCGTCAGGTCGCGCTGGAAGCGGCGTCGCCGCGCCCCGTATTCAGCGGCACGCCCGAACAGGTGGCGGATGGCTTGCAGCTTTGGTTTGAAAACGGTGCCGCCGACGGCTTCATCATTCAGGGCGGCACGCCGGATACGCTCAACCATTTTGTCGATCGCGTCGTTCCCCTACTGCAACAGCGCGGCCTGTTCCGTCAGGAGTATCCCGGCTACACGCTGCGGGAAAATCTGGCGCTGGATTATCCGGTGAATCAATTCACGCGTTAATTCGCGCAACAGGAGATTCACCGTGAAGCGTTCCCCTTTTATCACCGTGACCGGTCTGGCGACATTATTGAGCGCCACACTGGTAACCCATGCGCAGGCGCAAGATGCGGGATTCGTTAGCCGTATCGACCTGAAAGCCAACCAAACGCCTATTCGTACTGAGAAAAACGCTGAGGCTATCGCGCAGATCCCGGCTAATTTCAAATTCGTGACGCCGGGAAAACTGACGATTGCCGTCTCGGCGCTCAGTTCACCGCCGCTGTCGCTGCTGGCTGACGATAACAAAACGCTTATCGGCAGCGATGCCGATATCGCGCGGCTGGTTGCCGACGGCCTCGGGCTGGAGCTAAAACTGGTGCCCGCCTCTTGGGAAGATTGGCCGCTGGGCATCACTGCGGGGAAATATGACGCCGCCATTTTTAATATCGCGGTGACAAAGCTCCGCAAAGAGAAGTTCGACTTCGCCACGTATCGCATTGATACGCTGGGTTTCTACGTGAAATCGACCAGTAAGATTACGTCGATTAACAAACCGGAGGACGTGGCGGGTCTGAAAGTGATTGTCGGTTCCGGCACCAATCAGGAAAACATTCTGCTGGGCTGGGATCGGCAAAACCGCGCCAACGGCCTTCCTCCCGTACAGCCTGTCTACGTCACCGATGATGCCGCCGCCAACCTGAGCATTCAGTCCGGGCGCGTCGATGCGTTTTTCGGTCCGCACTCAATAGGGGCTTATAAAGCCGCGCTGACGGGGAAAACGCGCATGGTAGGCAAAGGCCCGACGGTCGCTTACGTCGCGGTCACCACGCAGAAAGGTAACGGTCTGGCTCAGCCCATCAGCACCGCCATCAATGGCGCAATCCACAACGGCAGCTATGCGCAAGTGCTGGACCGCTGGGGTGAAGACGATGAAAAAATCACACAGTCCGTCGTAAATCCGCCGGGTATCGGCGATTAAGTAAAAATGGCACACCTAAAAAAGTGACATTGTCACCACTATAAATCATCACCTGCAAGGGAAAGACAGATGCAAAAAGAGCTCGCCTACACCATCGCATATTCATCCAAGACGCATCGTGTACGTCCATCGCTGTTGACAAGGCTACTGACGGGATCGCTGCTACTCGGGTCGCTGTCCGTTACGACTGGCGCGCAGGCGGCTATCGACCTGAAAGCCAATCAGCAGCCGATCCATGCCCCGAAAAATGCGGAAGCTATCGCACAGATTCCGGCTGACTTTACATTCGTCACGCCGGGTAAATTCACCGTGGCGATTGCCTCGCTAGGGTCGTCACCGCCGCTGGCGTTTCTGGCCGATGACAACAAAACCGTAATAGGCAGCGAGCCGGATATCGCCCGGCTGGTGGCAGACAGTCTCGGACTGGAACTGAATATCGTCCCCACTTCGTGGGAAGACTGGCCGCTCGGCGTCGCTTCCGGTAAGTATGACGCCGCCATCATTAACATCACCGTCACCAAAGCGCGTAAGGAAAAATTCGATTTCGCCACCTACCGCATCGACTCGCTCGGCTTCTATGTGAAATCCACCAGTAAGATTCAGTCCATCAAGGAAGCGAAGGACATCGCTGGACTGAAGATTATTGTCGGCTCCGGCACCAATCAGGAAGCAGTGCTGCTGGCGTGGGATAAACAGAATCGCGCTAACGGCCTGCCCGCTTTTCAGCCGATTTATGTCACGGACGATGCGGCCGCCAACCTGAGTCTGCAATCCGGTCGTTCAGATGCCTATTTCGGCCCCAACGTGATTGGTGCCTACAAAGCGGAACTGACTGGCAAAGTTAAACATGTCGGTACAGTCAACGGCGGCTACCCCAATGTCGCGCATATCGCGGTCACCACGCGCAAAGGCAGCGGGCTGGTACAGCCGATTAATACCGCGCTGAACGGCGTAATTAAAAGCGGTGAATACGACAAGGTGCTGAACCGTTGGGGCGAAAGTATCGAACGTATTGACCGTTCAGAAATCAATCCGCCGGGACTGGGCGATTAATATCGCCGATGGCTATCGGGACGCCACGCTCGACACACAATGGTTACCGATAGCTCAAATATGTTAACGAATCAGGAGCATCCCATGTCCGACGACATCTTCATTGTGACCCAGCCCGAGGACCCTATCGTGGCCCCTATTATCGACGGCCTGTTCGCGGAATATGAACAGCGCTATGGCGATTTTTTTGGTGAGCGGGAAAGCGATCCACCGGGAATCTACCAGCAGCCGCACGGCATTTTTATTGCGCTGCTGCGTCGAGGCGTACCGATTGCTACCGGCGCGTTTAAACGCTACGACAGCACCACTGCCGAGATTAAGCGGGTATGGACGGATAGCTCACTGCGTCGTCAGGGGCTGGCAGGAAAAGTGATGCAGGAGTTGGAGCAGCACGCCCGTCGGTTAGGCTATCAGCACTTTTTCCTGACCACGGGTTTCCGCCAGCCAGAAGCGGTGAATCTCTATCTGAGCCACGGCTATACGCCTCAGTTCGATATCCGCGTCGATCCCGCAACCTACAGTATTCCGCCTTACGATGGACGGCTGCCGTTTAAGAAAGCGCTGTTTGACGTAGCAGCGCCTCAGGCTGCCCGCCAAACGGAAGTCGATCTTATCGCTCGCCATTTGAAGGTGTGCTGACCCCAGCACACCGAGACTCACCCTGTGTGGTGATTAAAAGCAAAAGGACGTTTTTCAGAATCACCTTCAAAGGGTATCGATTATGACGCAATCTCTACACACGTCTTCTCAGCAAGCGCCGCTGGGCCAGACGCAGGAACCGCCGTTGCACGTTGTGCCCGCGCGTTATCCCTTTCGTGTTGCCGGTGCACTATTCTCCCTGTTTATTTTTGCCGGGGTTATTCAGTCAATCGCATTGAACCCGCGTTGGGAATGGGCGGTATTTGCCGAGTGGTTTTTCAATCCAGTCATTCTCGCCGGTCTGGGGCAAACGCTGCTGTTGACTGCGCTTGGCACATTATTCAGCATTATTTTCGGCACCGCATTGGCGCTGGCTCGGCTTTCGCCGTCTTATCTGCTGTCCACGCTATCGTGGCTGTATATCTGGCTATTCCGATCGCTGCCGCTGATTCTGGTGCTGATCATTCTCTACAATTTCTCGTATCTCTATGACGAGCTGGCGCTGGGAATTCCGTTTACCTCCGTTGTCTTCCTGCGCTATCCGACAATCGATTTACTGGATCAGTTTTCCGTCGCGGTACTCGGCCTGACGCTGGTGCAGTCCGCCTATACGGCAGAGATTATTCGCGGCGGTATTCTTGGCGTCGATGCCGGACAGTTTGAAGCCTCCGCTGCACTCGGTCTGCCCAGCAGTCGCCGTACGGTGCGCATCATTCTGCCACAGGCGCTGCGTTCGATTCTGCCGACCGGTTTCAATGAGATCATCAGTCTGGCAAAAGGTACGTCGATCGTTTACGTACTGGCGCTGCCAGAGCTGTTTTATACCGTGCAGGTCATTTACAACCGTACGCAGCAGGTTATTCCGCTGCTGATGGTCGCCACCATCTGGTATCTGCTGATCACCACGGTGCTATCCGTCATCCAATACTACGTGGAACGCTATGTGTCCCGCGGTGCCGTGCGTGAAATGCCGCCAACACCGCGCCAGAAACTCATCCGTTTCCTCACGCGCAAGCTCGCACGTTAATCTATCCGATTCAGGAGAGTCACTATGTCTGAAGCTATCGACTACTTTGCTCACGCGCGCACCACCGCACAGCCACAGGTAGAAAGCGCTCGTGGGCTGATTGAGATCCGCAACGTGGCGAAACATTTTGGCCAGCACAAAGCGCTGGAGGATATCAATCTGACGCTGGCACCCGGTTCTGTCACGGTGATCCTGGGGCCGTCCGGTTCGGGGAAATCCACGCTGCTGCGTACCATTAATCACCTTGAGCGCGTGGATGAAGGTTTTATCCGCATCGACGGCGACTACATCGGCTATCGGCGCAAAGGGAATACACTCTATGAATTGAAAGAAAAGGAAGTACTACGCCAGCGCATCAACGTCGGGTATGTGTTCCAGAATTTCAATCTGTTTCCGCACCTTTCCGTGTTGGAAAACATCATTGAAGCCCCGTTGGCGCATAAGCTGTATTCGCGTCAGGAAGCCGAAGACATCGCCTTTACTTTGCTGGAAAGCGTCGGCCTGCGCCATAAAGCCCAGTCTTATCCCCGTCACCTGTCTGGCGGCCAGCAGCAGCGCGTCGCCATCGCCCGTGCGCTGGCACTTAAGCCGAAAGTGATGCTGTTTGATGAACCGACGTCCGCGCTCGATCCCGAGCTGGTCGGGGAAGTGTTGGATGTCATCAAATCACTCGCCCGCTCCGGCGTAACGCTGGTTGTCGTCACGCATGAAATCGGCTTTGCGCGCGAAGTGGCCGACCGCGTCGTGTTCATGGTGGATGGAAAAATCGTCGAAAGCGGCGATTCCTGGCAGGTGCTGAACCACCCTCGCCACCCGCGGACGATCAACTTTTTGAATAAGGTGCTGTGAGGAAAAGAGAAGGTTATTCATCGATGACATACTCATGAGGCTCGCTACAAGTGAGCCTCATGAAATCGTGCGTAAATGATTATTTTGCTGACAATGGCTCAGCATATGGGCTGCTATAAACCTGAACCATCACGCTTTTATCCGTATCAAACGTCGCAACTGTCACAACGTCATGAGTACCCGCCGCTCGCCAACATTCAGCCTCAACATCGCAACGATCCTGCTTCTCATAACCCATCGACGCCAGATAAATATGAACCTTGCTGGTATCTTCAATGCCATAGAAGTTCACCGTCCATACTTTAGCTTCCGGACCGGTTACGTTCGAAAAATTGAAGTCATAGCGTGCGGTAATGCGCGGCATATTTTTCAGAATATCGGGGGTATAGAACGCATATTCCCTTTCATCCTGTTCGCTATAGTGCGCGCTACTGGCAAAATTCATGCTGATATACGGCCATATCGTACCGCTCACAGCCGCAACAACGATGATGCCGATAACAGCAAAAATCTTCAGCGGTTTACTCATCCTTAAGTTCCTTTTCCTTTTAACTCTTGCTCACTCGGCCTGAAACTTTTGTACTCACGGCATGAAGCTAAAGTCAAATCGCGACCAAACCCCGCACGCCGTCCTGCTCCATCGTGTCTCCCCGTCCGCGCTGTATGATTTCCCCGCGTGACATCACCAGATAGCTATCGGCCAGTTCGGCGGCGAAGTCGTAAAATTGCTCAACCAGCAGAATCGCCATATCGCCACGCTGTGCCAATTGGCGGATGACCCCGCCGATCTCTTTGATCACCGACGGCTGTATGCCTTCTGTCGGTTCATCCAGAATCAGCAACTGCGGTTTACAGGCCAGCGCACGTCCAATCGCCAGCTGTTGCTGTTGCCCACCGGACAAATCGCCGCCGCGTCGCTGCTTCATTTCATCCAGCACAGGGAAAAGCTGATAGATTTCATCCGGCACCTCCCGTGCCTGTTTGCCCGGAAAGCGTGACAGCCCCATCAGCAGGTTCTCTTCCACCGTCAGACGAGGAAAAATCTCCCGTCCCTGCGGCACGTAAGCAATGCCAGACTGCACGCGCTGATAGGGTTTACGCGAGTTAATTGTTTCACCCTGCCAGCGGATCGTGCCGGACTTCGCCGGAATCAACCCCATCAGGCATTTCAGCAGCGTGGTTTTCCCCACGCCGTTGCGCCCTAACAGACAGGTAATTTCGCCGGATTTTACCTCAAACGACAGGCCGCGCAGAATGTGGCTGCCGCCGTAATATTGATTCAGTTCAGCAATCTCTAACATGTTAGCGCCCCAGATAAACGTCAATCACCTGCTCATTCGCCTGCACTTCACACAGCGATCCCTCCGCCAGCACCTGCCCTTGATGCAGCACGGTCACACGGTCAGCGATGCTCTCGACAAAGCCCATATCGTGTTCCACCACCATCAGCGAGTGTTTGCCCGCCAGACTGCGAAATAGCTCGGCGGTATAGGCTGTTTCGGCGTCCGTCATCCCCGCCGCAGGTTCATCGAGTAGCAGTAGATGCGGCTCTTGTACCAGCAGCATACCGATTTCCAGAAACTGCTTTTGCCCGTGGGACAACAGCCCAGCAGGTCGCTGACGTTCATGACCGAGCCGCAGCAGCGCCAGCGTCTCATCAATCCGGTCACGCTGCTCGCTGTTCAGTCTGGCACGCAGGCTCGCCCACACCGATTTGTCGGTTTTCAGCGCGATATCGAGGTTTTCGAATACCGTCAGCGCTTCAAACACGGTCGGTTTTTGGAATTTCCGGCCAATTCCCGCACGGGCGATATCTACCGGTGACAGCGTCGTCAGATCGGTGTATTGATCGTAAAATGCCTTGCCGTTATCCGGTCGCGTTTTACCGGTGATGACATCCATCAACGTCGTTTTTCCCGCGCCGTTTGGACCGATGATGCAGCGCAGTTCCCCTACGCCAATCTGCAACGACAGATCGGTAAGCGCACGGAAGCCGTCAAAGCTCACGTTAATCTTGTCGAGTTGCAGCACCGGATCGGTCTGATGCCGATGGCGATCCGACGGGTGCGGCTGCGCGAATTTTGGTTCCATCAATACGGGCTGAGCCGCGACAGTTTGTGAAGGCGCGGTTTGTGAAGGCACAGGAACCGATGGCACAGATAAAGACTCAGTCATGTTTCTTCCTCGTCAGTAATCCAATCACACCACGCGGTAAAAACAGCGTGACGAGAATAAACATCAGCCCCAAAAAGAACAGCCAGTATTCGGGAAAAGCGACGGTAAACCAGCTTTTCGCCCCGTTGACGATGCCCGCGCCGAGCAGCGGCCCAATCAGCGTGCCGCGCCCACCCAACGCCACCCAAATGGCGGCTTCAATGGAGTTGGTCGGCGACATTTCGCCAGGATTGATAATACCGACCTGCGGCACATAGAGTGCGCCCGCCAGCCCACACAGCACGGCGGAAAGTGTCCAGACGAACAGCTTGAAGCCTTTCGGATCGTAGCCGCAGAACATCAGACGATTTTCCGCATCACGCACCGCTGTGAGTACACGGCCAAATTTACTGCGCGCCAGCGCAAATCCCACCAGCAGGCTGGCAATCAACAGCAGCACGGTAGCGACAAACAGCCCAATGCGCGTACCGGTGGCCGTAATAGGGAAACCGAGCAGCGTCGTAAAACCGGTAAATCCGTTATTGCCGCCAAAGCCGGTTTCGTTACGGAAGAACAGCAGCATCCCAGCGTAGGTCAGCGCCTGCGTCATGATTGAGAAATACACGCCTTTGATTTTAGAACGGAACGCGAACCAGCCGAACACAAACGCCAGCACGCCAGGCACCAGCACAATCAGGCACAGCGCCCAGACGAAATACTGGGTTCCCGCCCAGAACCACGGTAGTTCCGTCCACGACAGAAATGACATAAACGCAGGCATGCCCTCGCCAGCCGCCTGCCGCATCAGGTACATGCCCATCGCGTAGCCACCCAGCGCGAAAAACAGGCCGTGACCGAGCGACAGCAGACCGGCGTATCCCCACACCAGATCCAGCGCGATGGCGACAATCGCATAGCATAGAATTTTGCCGATCAGCGTCAGCGTATAGGTCGAAATCGCCAGCGGATTCTCTGTGGGCAATAGTGCGAGAAACGGCAGGATCAGCAAAGCCAGAAAAGTGATCGAGCCAAGGCCAAGCATGAGTCGCGGCGCGCGCTGCGTCAGAGTTATCGTCATGGGTTGCGTAATAGGTTGCGTCATCAGTCAATCACCCGTCCTTTGAATGCAAACAGCCCCTGTGGCCGTTTCTGAATAAACAGCACGATCAATATCAGAATGACGATTTTTCCCAGCACGGCACCCATCTGCGGTTCGAGCACTTTGTTGAGAATGCCGAGGCTGAACGCAGCAACCACCGTCCCTGCCAGTTGTCCAACCCCACCCAACACGACGACGAGGAAGGAATCGATGATGTAACCTTGCCCTAATTCCGGCCCGACGTTGCCCAGTTGCGACAGCGCTACGCCACCCAGCCCGGCGATGCCGGAACCCAGCCCAAAGGCCAGCATATCGACACGCCCGGTCGGCACGCCGCAGCAGTCCGCCATCGCCCGGTTTTGTGTCACCGCACGCACATTCATGCCAAGACGAGTTTTATTGAGGATTAACCAGGTAAGCAGCAGTACACCGAGGACGAACACAATCACCGCGATGCGGTTATACGGCAGCACCAGATTCGGCAACACACGCAGCCCACCAGACAGCCACGCGGGGTTTGCGACTTCCAAATTTTGCGTACCGAACAGCATCCGCACCAGTTGGATCAGCATCAGGCTGATACCCCAGGTCGCCAGCAGCGTTTCCAGCGGTCGGCCATAAAGATGACGAATCACCGTACGCTCCAGAACCATACCGATGCCAGCGGTGATAAAGAAGGCGACAGGCAACGCCAGCAGCGGATAATACGCCAGCCAGCTCGGCGCAAATTGCTGACACAGCGACTGTACCAGCCAGGTCGCGTACGCGCCCAGCATCAGCATTTCGCCGTGCGCCATGTTGATAACGCCCAGTAGCCCGTACGTGATCGCCAGTCCCAGCGCCGCCAGCAGCAAGATAGAGCCGAGCGATAGCCCGGTAAACGCCTGCCCCAACAGATCGCCCACGATCAAACTTTGCTTAATCTGATCCAGACTCTCCTGCGCCGCCGCCCGCACGCCGGTATCCGGTTCGTTCTGCGCCTGCGTTAGCGGCTGTAAGCGCGCCTGCATCTGCGGGTCACCGGTCTGCCCTAAGCGTTTGACCGCCTCAAGACGCACCAGCGAATTGGCATCGCTTAACTGCCGAGTCGCAATAGCGGTATTCAGCGCCTCATGTACCTGCGCATCTTTCTCTACCCCAAGACGCTGCACCAACAGCGGCAGTTGTTCCGCACTGCTGTCGCTCTGTAGCTGTCGTACGGCATTCAGGCGCGTTGCGGCATCATCGCTGACGAGTTGATGCGAAGCCAGCGCGGTGGCAACCAGCCCACGCAGACGGTTATTCATAAACAGTTTTTTGGTCGTGCCCATCGGTTCCGCGCGCCCTTCCAGCGGAGTTAACGTGCCCTGCACGTCCATAAACGGCTGCTGGTTCCGATCAAGCACGACCGACTCGTCGCTCAGCGCCTGTAACAGCGGCAAGCGTGCGGGTTCCGGCGCAGCGGCCCATTGTTGCAACAGTTCAGCCTGCTGTGTGCGGCTGGCGGCGGCGAAATCGGCCGCAGGTCCGGCCTGCGCGAACAGGGGAAACATCAGACACAGCGACAGCACAAACGTAGATAATCGATGACTCATCATCGCAATGTCCGCCATATAAGAGAGGGAATATCCCCGTCCGACATACTGGACGGGGCGTATAGGACCGATACTTACTGCGCGGCTTTAATTGGGTGATCGGGCTTCTTATCATTGCCGGCGATGTACGGGCTCCACGGCTGGGCACGAACCGGCTGATCGGTTTGCCAGACCACGTTGAACTGACCATTTTCCTCAATCTCACCAATCATCACCGGCTTGTGCAGGTGGTGGTTGGTCTTGTCCATCGTCAGCGTAAAGCCATCCGGTGCGGCAAAGGTCTGTCCCGCCATCGCGGCGCGGACTTTATCTACGTCCGTGGTGCCCGCTTTCTCTACCGCCTGCGCCCACATATGAATGCCGACATACGTGGCTTCCATCGGATCGTTAGTCACCACCGTACCCGCGTTCGGCAGGTTTTTCGCTTTGGCATAGGCTTTGTAGGCTTCCACGAAGTCGGCATTGGTTGGGTTATCGACCGACTCGAAATAGTTCCACGCGGCTAAATGGCCGACCAGCGGTTTAGTATCGATTCCACGCAGTTCTTCTTCACCGACAGAGAACGCGACAACCAGCACATCGGTAGATTTGATTCCCTGATTCGCCAGCTCTTTATAGAACGGCACGTTGGAATCGCCGTTGATGGTGGAAACTACCGCCGTCTTACCCCCCGTCGAGAACTTCTTGATGTTAGAAACGATGGTCTGATAATCGCTGTGGCCAAACGGCGTATACACTTCCTCAATATCCTTGTCCTGCACGCCTTTGGAATGCAGGAACGCGCGCAGGATCTTGTTGGTGGTACGCGGATACACATAGTCCGTACCCAGCAGGAAGAAACGCTTCGCCGCCCCGCCGTCTTCACTCATCAGGTATTCCACGGCCGGGATAGCCTGCTGATTCGGTGCCGCGCCGGTGTAGAACACGTTCGGCGACATCTCTTCGCCTTCATACTGTACCGGGTAGAACAGCAGCCCGTTCAATTCCTCAAATACTGGCAGGACCGACTTGCGCGACACCGATGTCCAACAGCCGAACACCACCGCCGCTTTATCCTGCGTCAGCAGTTGGCGCGCCTTTTCAGCGAACAGCGGCCAGTTTGACGCTGGATCGACCACCACCGGCTCCAGCTTTTTACCCAACACGCCGCCTTTAGCATTGATTTCATCAATGGTCATCAGCGCCACATCCTTCAGCGGCGTTTCCGAAATCGCCATCGTTCCAGACAGCGAATGCATAATGCCGACTTTGATGGTGTCCGCCGCCTGAACACTCCAGGTCAACCCCATACCAACCACTGTCGCAGAAAGCGCAAAAACTTTTAGCAATGAACGTCTTTTCATTTATTAGCCCTTAAGTCGTGTTGAGTGAGAATGGAATCGTGTGAGGCGTCAGGTGAAACAGATGCGGTTGAAACCGATTGAGGCCGCGCCTGCTGTAGCATGTGTAAGGTGATCTTTCTGACTTCGGCCTTACTGACGGCGATGTGGTCGGTCAGAATGCGCTGCGCCTCCTCGGTGTGCTGTTGCAGTATCGCCAGCAGAATGCGGGCATGTTCTTTATAGGTCGCGTCGATACGATCCTCGCGGGTGAAATCGAGACGGCGAATAATACGGATTTTCTCCGTCAGTTCGCCGTGAACCCGCGCCATTTCGCTGTTGCCCGCCGCTGTCACCAGCCCACGGTGAAACCCTTCGTCGTAGCGGGAGACGATCTTACCGTCGTCCAGACGCGGAGCCTCAATCCAGAAGCGTTTCAGGTCCGCCAATAGCTCGGTGCAGCGCCCCGGCGGCATCCCGCACAGCCGCCGAATGGCTTCGCGCTCCAGCACGATGCGAAAGTCATACAGTTCTTCAAAATAGGCGAAATCAAACGGACGAACCTGCCAGCCGCTGCGGAAATAGACTTCGACATAGCCTTCCCGTTCCAGCCAGAACAGTGCCTGGCGCACCGGCGTGCGGCTGACCGACATCCGTTCGGCAATTTCATTTTCACTAAAGCGGTCACCGGGCATCAGACGAAAGTCGAAAATGTCGTTTTTCAGCGTTTGATACACCCGCTCCGCCAGCGCTTCCGGGCGATCTTTACTGCTCTTTTGTGTGCCTGTTCGCATCGTGTTCTCCGTCTCGCCGTTTATTCAGGTTCGTGCCTTATTCCAGCCGTTGCCTACTCCAACCACAGCAAGGCATCGCCGGGGCTGACCGGTCGTCCCGGCTGGCAACCAATGCGTTTCACCCGACCGGACTGCGGCGCGCTAATCGTCAGTTCCATCTTCATCGCTTCGACGATAATCAACGGCTGTCCGGCTTCGATGACATCCCCCACGTTCACCAACACCTTCCAGATGTTGCCGTTCATATCTGCGCTGACCTGAAACGCGCTCTCGTCGTTCTCCACGGGCGCGGCCGAAACCACGTCCTGAGGCGTGCTGTCATCCTCCTGCTGCCACAGCGCCACTTCCGTTTCAAACGCCGTGGCCTGACGTTGGCGGAACGCGGCAATATCGTCGGCCTGCGCCGTCAGGAAGCGTGAGTGCTCGGCAAAATCAAACTCGGTTTCTTCGATGCGGATTGCCGCACGTCCTTCGCGGAAGTCATCACGCAGCGACGTCAGTTCGGCTTCGCTGACCGGATAAAACCGCACCTGATCGAAGAAACGCAGCAGCCACGGTTCACCCGCAATGAATTGATCGTTTTTGAGGAATTTGTTCCAGATAGGCAGCGTGCGCCCCACCAGTTGATAGCCGCCCGGCGAATCCATGCCATAGATGCACATGTACATCCCGCCGATACCGACGGTGCCTTCGGCGGTGAAAGTACGCGCCGGATTGTATTTGGAACTCAGCAGACGGTGGCGCGGATCGACTGGCACCGCACAGGGGGCGCCAAGATAAACGTCACCCAGCCCCAGAATCAGGTAGCTGGCATCGAAAATGATGTCGCGCACGTCATTACGGCTCGGCAAACCGTTAATGCGCTGAATGAAATCGACGTTATTCGGCAGCCAGGGTGCGCTGGCGCGTACGGTTTCACGGTAGCGTTCCACCGCGCCGAGCGTGGCACTGTCTTCAAACGCCATCGGCAAATAGACGATGCGCGACGGCACTTTCATCTGGCTCACGTCGCCAAGCTGACTTTCCAGATGCAGCAACACGTCCAGCAGCTCACGCTGGCGGAGAACCCGGCTGTCGTAGCGCACCTGTAGCGACCGCACGCCGGGCGACAGTTCTTCGATCCCCGCCGTTTCTGAGGTACGGATCGCTACCATTAGCAGGTGAATACGCAGCCGTAGTGCCAGATCCAGCACATTCTCGCCGTATTCAATCAGAATGTAGTTATCCCCCGCCTGACGATACACGGCAGTGGGTGTCGTCGCGGTGGCGGGTACCGCAGCCAACACCGTGGCGGAACCGTACTCCGTTGTCGCCAACGAGGGCACATCAAACGTGGGAGAATGCGCCGTACCCAGCGTGGACACGCAGGCAGACTGCGCCTGTTCCAGCGCCAGCGCTTCGTCCGCGCTAATGGGATGGAAACGGATACTGTCGCCCGGCTTAACCTGACCGACTTTCCACAGTTCCGCTTTGGCGATGGTGACCGGACAGACAAATCCGCCCAGACTCGGCCCGTCCCGCGTGAGGATCACCGGGAAATCGCCGGTAAAATTCACGGCGCCAATGGCGTATTCACAGTCGTGAACGTTGGAAGGATGCAGGCCAGCCTCGCCGCCGTTAGCCCGCGTCCAGGTGGGTTTCGGCCCGACCAGACGCACGCCCAGCCGGTTTGAGTTGTAGTGCACCTGCCATTCCGCTGCGAAGAATTCATCAATCGCCGCATGGGTAAAGAAATCCGGTGCGCCGTGTGGACCATAGAGCACGCCAATGCGCCACTCATCGCCGTACTGCGGAATCAGTGCGGCGTCCACGGCCTGCGGCGCGCTCACTGGCGCGGGCGTGGTGCAGGCGGGCAAGTCAGGTTGAGAAATCGCCAGCATATCCGCCACGCGCAGCGTTCGTCCGGCGTGACCGCCAAACTCCCCGAGCGCGAACGTCGAGCGGCTGCCGAGATACTGCGGCACATCAATGCCGTTACGCACCGCCAGATAGGTGCGACAGCCGGACTGCGCGCGCCCCAGCGTCAGCGTTTGCCCGGCCGTTACCGTCACCGGTTGCCAATACGGCACCGTTTCACCATCCAGCGTCGCCGGACAGTCTGCTCCCGTCAGCGCAATCACCGCCTCGCGGTGAAAACGCAGCGTCGGGCCTTGCAGCGTAAACTCCAGCCCTGCCGCGGCTTCATCGTTACCGACAATACGGTTCGCCAGCCGGAACGCGAAGTCGTCCATCGGGCCAGACGGCGGCACGCCGATATCCCAATAGCCAAGGCGTCCGGGATAGTCCTGCACGCTACTCCAGGTACCGGGTTGAATCACTTCAATCACAGACGCAGACGGCGTAAAGCCGTCGAGCATTCTCGTCCATACCGTCCCATTGCGGAATGCGTCGGTAGCGACAATCTGGCGCAGGTAATCCAGATTGGTGGCAATACCGTGCAAACGCGTGGCATTCAGCGCCTGCTGCATCTTCTCCAGCGCCAGCTCACGGGTTTCCGCGTGAACGATCAGCTTGGCGATCATCGGATCGTAATACGACGATACTTCGGTGCCGGTGCTAACCCAGCCGTCAACCCGCACGCCATCAGGAAACGCTACTTCGGTCAGCACGCCGGGGCTAGGCTGGAAGTTTTTCAGCGGATCTTCCGCGTAAATACGCACCTCAATCGCGGCGCCACGCGGTGCCTGCGTCAGTGACGTCCAGTCCAGCGCTTCATCCGCCGCGACGCGCAGCATGCATTCGACCAGATCCAGCCCGGTGACACACTCCGTTACCGGATGCTCCACCTGTAAACGGGTATTCACTTCGAGGAAAAAGAACGCATCGCGTTCGGCGTCGTAGATAAATTCCACCGTTCCCGCACTACGATAGTTAACCAGCTCGCCGAGCTTCACCGCCGAGGCCAGCAGCGCCGCGCGCGTGGCATCCGGCAAATGCGGTGCGGGGGTTTCTTCCACAACTTTCTGATTACGGCGTTGCAGTGAACAATCGCGCTCGCCCAGCGCGACCACGCGGCCTTTGCCATCGCCAAAAATCTGTACTTCGACGTGACGCGCCCGATCGATACAGCGTTCGAGAAAAACGCCTGCATCGCTGAAAAATTGCTCGCCCAACCGGCGCACGCTTTCCCACGCAGCCTGTAGCGCTTCTGCATTCGCGCAGCGCGTCAGGCCAATGCCTCCGCCCCCCGCGGTACTTTTCAGCATCACCGGATAGCCGATATCTTCGGCAGCGACCAGCGCGTCCTCCAGCGAGGCCAGCAGCGGCGTTCCCGGCGTCATCGGCACACCGGCAGCGGCGGCCAATTCACGGGCGCGGTGTTTCAGGCCAAACTCGCCAATTTGCTGCGCGGTTGGCCCGACAAACGCGATGCCGGCCTTTTCACACGCAGCGGCAAACGGCAGGCTCTCTGACAGAAAACCGTAGCCCGGCCAGACAGCCTCAGCCCCTGTCTGCTGTGCGGCAGCCAGTACCTTATCAATACACAGATAGCTGTCGCTGGCCTTCTCGCCGCCAATCGGTACGGCGATGTCTGCGTCTTTCACATGCTGCGCGTTTTTATCCGCATCGGAATAGATCGCCACGCTGGTTATTCCCAGGCGTTTCAGCGTGCGTATGGCGCGACAGGCAATTTCACCCCGGTTAGCAATCAATACCGTCTTAAACATGGGACGCCTCCTGACGGGCAAACCAGTGACGCCAGCCGCCGAATTCGGTGATATCCACGGCATCGCTCAGCGCAGCCGGTTCGCAGATAAAGCCTTTAACCTGTCGCCCGTCGATTAACGTCAGCGTACCAATGCCTAAAGGCGCGGGAATTTCTGCGACAAACTCACCAAAGCGTGCCAGCGGGATGTCCCACAGCTCGACGATAATCGCCGCGCCGTCGGTGCTTTTCGCTAAACCGGGCTTGGCCGGTTGCGTGTTCGCCAGCGCATAAAGGCGATAGTTCTCCGCTGTGCGCGTCTCTTCTACCCGCACGGCATCGCGGCTGGTCAGTTGGTGATTTAGCGGCATGCCCGTCAGGTGTGCGCCAACAACGGCGAGGCGAACGTGCAATGCCGAAGGCGGCAAGGTGGCTGGTCCCGCAGACAGCGATTTTCCCGTTGCCCCCAGCGTGAGTGCCTGCTGTGCCTGCCAGCGCAGACCAAAACTCGCCAATGCACGGTCGTGCCAGGCAGGCGCAATCAGCGTGATTCCCGCAGGCAAACCATCCGTGCGGAAAGGTGCCGGCAGAGCCAGTGCCGAGAGATCGGCCAGATTGGTAAAGTTGGTGTAGGCGCCCAACTGGGAGTTGTAGCGCACCGGTTCTTGTTTCATCGCTTCGCGCGTGTGGATGGTCGGTGAGGTCGGTACGACTAATGCATCGAACGACGCCAGCGTCTGCTGAATCTGACGCGCCAGTTCAGCACGCAGGTACTCGGCTTTAAAGGCCTCTACCGCACTGAAACGTTCACCGCTCGCCACAATGCCGTGCACTACCGGATCCATGTTTTCTGGCTGTTGCAGCATGTCGCCCACCGCGACCGTGCGTTCCGCTACCCAAGGGCCTTGATAAAGTTGATCGGCTAGCTGCGTGAAGATACTGAAATCGATGGGATGCAGCGTCGCGCCCGCCTCTTCCAATTCAACCAGCGCGTGCTGCCATGCCGCCTGCGCGACAGCATCAGAAAAGAAAGTGGGATCGCTGGGAATAGCAAAGCGCGGATTCACTGGCAGCGCCGCAGGCGTACTGGCGGGATGACTGCGCGAATAGGCATCCGCCGCATCGTACCCGCTAGCCAGCTCGGCGACGGTAAATGCATCTTCGACGGTCAGCGCAAACACGGAAATCGTATCATTCAGGCGACAGGCCGGTACGACACCGCTTGCCGATAGCCACCCTTTCGTCGGTTTCAGGCCAACAATATTGTTAAACCCGGCAGGAACGCGCCCCGACCCAGCGGTATCGGTGCCTAATGAAAACGCAACCAGCCCGCGCGCCAGTACCGAAGCCGATCCTGAACTGGAACCGCCGCTGATGTATTCCGCATTAAAGGTATTTGGCACCTCACCGAACGGTGAGCGCGTGCCGACCAGACCGGTCGCAAACTGGTCGAGGTTGGTTTTACCAATGACAATTGCCCCTGCCGCTTTCAGTTTGGCAACGGCAGTCGCGTCCTTATCAGCCAGATAGGTAAATGCCGGACAAGCCGCACTTGTTGGAAAGCCCGCAACATCAATATTGTCTTTGACGGCAAAAGGAACGCCGAACAGCGGCAGCGCGTCTGGATTTTCACAGTACCGAGGCAACAGCGCCGCGATCTGTGCGTGAAGCAATTCAGGGGTCGCGAGCGCGATCCACGCAGGATCGTCCGTCGATAAGCTGGCGAGCAGTTCACCTAGCGTTTCACCAACGCTATCAGCCTGCTGTTGGTAATGCTGTTTCCATTCCTGAAGCGTGAGCCCTGTCATTCTTGGCATGATGTGAATCCCATCTGGTATACAAGATTGAATTCACTAAAGCGAAAACCATGCCAGTTTTCACAACATTGATTTATATGGAATTAAATGAGTTCATTTGATTATCATGCACAGAAAAGGAACAACCGTGCGCCATCGCGGAGCACGGTTGCTGTGGTTAATGCGCAGGGAAAGCGTTCGCTTAAACGATCTTCTTCGCGGCCTGCTGCGCCAGAATCGACAGTTCCGTCGCTTTGAAGATATGCGCTTGCGACATCGCACTTTCGGTGCGTTCACGACAGTCACGAAGGAAATCCGCGAAAAAGATGCGTTCGACGCTGCCTGCGGGGGTAAAGCGCTGTTCGCCCTCGCCATTCACCAGATAAACGACGTTGCCTTCGCCACGCGTTAGATCGACATATTTCCTGATTTCGATATAGCCTTCCGTCCCCAGTATCGTCAGGCGACCGTCGCCCCAGACGCTTAGCCCATCCGGCGTAAACCAGTCACAGCGGAAATAGCCGGTTGCCCCATTGTCGCCCAGCAGCATGGCATCGCCAAAATCCTCAAACTCTGGCTGGTGCGGGTGGTGATAATTCGCCGTCTGGCTAGTCACCACTCGCGCGTTGGTATTGCCGGTAAAATAGAGAAACTGTTCGATCTGGTGGATGCCGATATCGCAGAGGATCCCGCCGTAGCGCCGCTTTTGATAAAACCAGTCGGGCCGCGCGCCACGTTCACGATGGGGACCCACGCCAATCGTCTGAATCACCCGACCGATCTCGCCCCGTTGCACCAGTTCACCGGCAAACAGCGCGCTATCCACATTGATGCGCTCATTAAAGTACACGGCAAATTTACGGCCGGTTTCGGCAACCCGACGCTGGACGGCATCCAACTGCTCCAGCGTGGTTAGCGGCGGTTTGGCGGTGAAGAAATCTTTACCGGCATCCAGCGTGAGCAGCGCCAGTTCGGCTCGGTCACAGGGAACAACCGCACAGGCAATAAGATCGATAGACGCATCGGCAATCAGCTGTTCCGCAGAGTCAGCAAAAGGAACGGAGGGGAACAGTGAGATGAATTTTTCCCGATTATTTGGATCGAACTCGAACACGCCGACCAGTTCCGCGCCCGCATCAACCAGTTGCCGACACATGTCATAAATGTGGTTATGCGCTAATCCAATCGCCGCAAATCGAATCTTTTTCATCTTCACCTCTGCCGATATCGTCATGCCGAGCCACTACAATAAGGCGGAAACCGAGCGGGCTAAAGACAAAAGCCGGGTAACGCGTTAGAATTTTCCCTGTTTTTTTAACATATCCACATTTTCCGCAACGCAACTAAAGATAACCATGAAAAGAAAACGTATTCTGATCCCTCTCATTATTCTGATCCTGTTTGTGCTCTATCTGAATCGCGATGCGCTGAATCCTTTTGCGCCTGACTGTAAAAACCTTCCGGCGAATCAACCCAAGCCCGAAGAGTGTAAAAAACCAGTGAAAGAAGTCGCCCCAGGCTTTGAAATTTAAGCAGGCGTATTAGCGCGGCTTGGGAATATTGAACTGTTCCAATGCGGGATTCACCGTTTTGGCAAAATCTTCCCGTCGGTTCTGGAGCTTGCTTTTGGCATTGAAGAAATTCACCAGCTCCGCAATCCCCATACCGATGCTTAGCGCCCCACTTACCGCCCAACCCACCGGACCTGCGGCCGCGCCAACGGCAGAGGCAGCCGCCGCACCGGCGGCCTCACCCGCAATGGCACCCACCACTTTTCCGGCAATCGCTGCGCCCGCTTTACCCGCCAGCCCAATGGCCGTTTTGCTCCCCGCTGCCTTGGTTAAGTCCTCTGCATGTAGCGACGATTTGGCAAAATTCATTACGCTGCGTCCGGCCTCTTTCACCGCTTGCGCATCGCTTTTTTCTCCGGCTCCCGAATGTGTCGCAGCCGAGAGCGAGGCATCCAGCCCAACAGACCGCGGTGTGGTCGGTGACGCCGTAGAGAAACGTTGGTTCATCGCCGCCTGCGCCAGCGACGGATCGGACAGCAAAATGGTGTTTATCTCGCGCGGTACCGTCTGCTCAAAATGTTGAATCACATCCCCGTCTTTCTGTAACGCTTCAATATGTTGATTCAGCACCTTTTCCGTTTCTTCGGTATTCCGATACTCACGCCCCGCGACCACCTGTTCCAGCGTCTGTTGCAGTTTGACCAGCGCCGCCGACTTTTGCGCCCCGCTGTACTGCTGCGGTTGAGTAAAAACCGCTTCATTAAGCTTGCTGATATCGGTTTTCGCTGCCAGCCCCAATGCTGCCGCGTTATGTAGCGTATCCGCCGCGTCCTGACTGTTCGTCGGTGCCTGCTCGCGAATCCAACTTTTCATATCTTTCATCATCAGTTTGCCATCATGCGGGACTCGTGCCAGCTTCTCCCCTTTGACATCCGCATGTTCCAGAATCCCAAATAATCCAGGATGCGACCAGATCCTCGCTGCCGCTTTTAGCTGGGGCGCTAGCGTCGGGTTATCGGTGACGATCGCATTCAGATCGATCAGGGTACTGGTGCGATCGTTCTTTTGCGGCGGAGAATGCGTATAGGATTTTTTGGCATCGGCAGCATTAAGCAGCGGCTCGTTAGCCAGCAAAATTGCGGATGATTGCACTAACCGCAACGACTGTGCATCGGCTGCTGGATTTTTCTCTCTATAGATCTTCACGGCGTGGCTGGCATCGCTGGCACGTCGCTCCATATTTTTAATAAAGGATTTGGTATCGCGATTCGAGATATGTCCGTCTGCTCTACCACCGTCTTTTGCCGTATCCATCGCCGTATAGATCGCAGGATTGTCACGCAGATAGACAAGCGCTTTTTCCGCGTTCGTCCCGCCATCCTGTAGCATTTTCGCCGCCGCCAACGGGCGATTCAGCGCCTTTGCCGCCTTCTCGCGTTCATTTTCCGGTAGATCGCTTAATAGCGGCGACCACTTTTCCAATGCTCTGGCATTACTGTGCTCCGAGCTATCGATCGCCTGAAGATCGACGATCGGTTTCGGCTCCGCAATCAGCGAACTGTCTGCAATCTGCATGGTTGGCAGCGCGCGCGTGGGTGCCATCGTTCTTGAATCAGAGGGAACCCGTGATATGTTCGACGATGCGGCACCAAAATCGATTGAACGTGAACCCGACCGCATAACTGGCGATGCTGCCAGCTGTCCACCCGGACTGCTAGCCTCTGTATTATGTTGCGCAGGCAAAGGCGCGGTGCTTCCCCAACGGTTTCCGCCCTCAATACGATTGATCATTCACGTCCCCATTCTGCTGTCGTCAGGATTAACAAGCGAATCTCCCGCGTCATGCAAACACAAAAAGGCCTGCAAACGTGCCGATCGCAGCATGACGGAGATAACTAAGCGTTGAGTGGCGTAAAACTACGATAAGTTCCTGACGATATTCAGGGGCGTTTGATGGCTATTAGTCGCTTATTCATTTTTATGGAAATCGATTTCCACAGAATATTCTCGGAATGATGGCGGGGAAATAAGGCAGGTCACAGATTAAGTGTTGTTCAATTACATATCACTATCATCATTAACATTCAAGAGATACCTCCCATTCTCTGGCAACCATTTCCTCCGTTACGTCTATTCCTAACGCTTACAATAATCAGACCAAATGATTACAAAAAATTTCAAAGAGTAACCAAATGTGTGATCCATATAAATGAAACAACGTTTCCTTTTCACCATAATGCCACTCATCCTAATTATCAAGTCTGCTGATAATTAGATTAACCGGTAACCGGTGGGAATTATCAACATTCACTCATCAGCCTAAGCCATTTCGCTGATTGAAATACGCATAAGCTACGTCGCATATAAGGAGTCATCAATGCATTGATAGCAACCTGATTTACCAGGGAGAAAGCCCTGTCTGACATTATAAATGGCGTCATCATCATTTCTGGTGATTCTATTTTTACGCCCAAAAAATGACATCAACTGTCTGGTTTTAAAGATAGAGACTGCGCTCGACAATAATATTATTTATTCATCAAAAAAGAGAAAGACAGAATGAAAATATACACACGTAACCTACTCATCGTTTGTGCCGGATTCATGCCGTTCCTCGTCCAGGCAGAAACCGACGGTAAAACCACCTTCCAATATGAACACAACTGGAAGACGGAAGACCGCCGCCACTCAGACTCTATCAAGCTGATTCATAAGAAAACTAACGGTTGGTCGTACGAAGTCAAATTCAGTACATCGGCAGGTGGAAACAGTAACTACGACGTTGCCTATGACGATATGCAGGGCGGCTCTGGCGGCATGGTGATCGGCAAAGACTTCAAGTTAAGCAAGGCCGCAACCTTAACGCCTACCTTTGAATTCTCCATCGGCAATTCAACCATGATGTATCAGCCGGGGTTGAAATATGGCTACCGAATTAACAGCGACTGGTCCACTTATGGCCGCTACCGCTATGAATATAAAAAGCCCTCTCGCAGTTCGCGTTATTCGACCATTTCCGCATCTGACAAATATGGTTACGCAGGGGAATCTTATTTGTCAAAATCCGACACCGGACGTCATCGTCTCGATGCAGGGGTAACGTATTCCGGTTTGGATAAAATTAATCTGACTTACGTCTTTAACTACTACATCGGTGATAACACCACGAAATCGTATAAATACAGCAAGGGTGAATTCACGGAAAGAGAATACGCAGTTTATGATAATGGGAAAACGGATTATGAACATCAGTTCAAAGTTCAATATAAGTTAAACAAACAGCTAACTCCTTACATTGAGTATGATGATATTAGCCAATCCAGCACATCCTCAAGCCGTCAGGGGAAAATTAAAGTTGGTTTCAACTACGTTTTCTAACAAACACAGAATTTTATAAAGGAAATACGCCGTATTTCGTGCCGTGTTGATGAAGAAAATGAATTCATGAATGAATTTTGTCTATCAGCGCACAATTTTCATAATTAACGATCAATATTAATGGTGCCCATAATGAAAAAACGCTACCTTGTGGCCGGTATTCTCTTTGCCCAAATTTATGCTATTTCCGCGTCTGCCTCTGATACCAAACTTAGCTATGAACATAGCTGGGGAACAATGAATCGCTATCACGGTGATGAAATCGGTATGCGGCATTTTATGGATAATGGCCTGTACGTTGGTGTTGAGCTGAATTTTTATAATAAGAATAAAGATCTGACCATCGATGATGTCGTCTCGAATTCTTATGCTTTTTATACCGGCTATGCCTACAACTTAACGCCTGAGTTAACCCTGACGCCGAATCTGGAAGCGCGCTTCTATTCCGGCGGCACCAGCGGCGAAGGTGCCGTGGGTGATATCGGCGCGAGCCAGAGTTCCGGCGCGCGCTATACGCCAGGTTTGAAACTGACCTGGTCGGTGACTGACAAGACGGATCTTCATGCGCAATATCGCTATGACCTCAGAAAAATCACCCGCAGCAAACGTACCAGCACGGATGATGACACTCACCGTCACCGCTATGAAGCGGGCGTGGCCTACAAAGGTTTCGACAATTTCACGCTGGCGTACACCGCTTATTACTATCACGCGGATTACGTGCTGCAAAACAACAAAAAACATGACTACCAGCAGGATTTCGACGTGTCTTACACCATCAACGACAACTGGACCGCACACGTTGGCGTTGAAGATGTCGCCAGCGGACGCGATGTGAAATCGCGTGAAGGGAAAGGAAAAGTCGGCTTCACCTATACGTTCTAACCACGGCTTACCTTTCTAACAACAGCTTACTGCTCTGCCATCTTTCTCGGGGGTCCTGTTCATCAAGCGGGATCCCTTTATTACAAGCCATGCACTAAATAATTCGAGTTGCAAGAAGGCGGCAAGTGAAGGAATCCCGATGAGCTTACTCAGGTAAGTGATTCGGGTGAGTGAACGTAGCCAACGCACATGCAGCTTGAAGTATGACGAGCATATGGATGAATCATCGTTACAGGTAGATAAAATGAAAAGATTTGCGCTGTCGCTCCTTGCGGGTCTGGTTGCTTTACAGGCCAGCGCCGCTACGCCTGACCGTCTCACCATCGTCAATCAGTATGTTGATAACGTGCTGACCAAAGCTGGCGACCACTATCACGGTCAGTCGCCAACGCCATTACTTGCGGATGGTGTCGATCCGCGTACGGGCAAACAGATGGAGTGGATTTTCCCTGATGGTCGTCAGGCCGTGCTCTCCAACTTCTCCGCACAACAGAACCTAATGCGCGTACTGGTCGGGCTCAGCAACCTGAGCGGCAACCCTAGCTATAAGCAGCGTGCCGAAGCGATAGTGAAGTATCACTTTCAGCACTATCAAGATGAGAGCGGCCTGCTGATTTGGGGCGGCCACCGTTTTGTGGATCTAAAAACGCTACAGCCGGAAGGCCCGAGCGAAAAAGAGATGGTGCATGAGCTGAAAAATGCCTATCCCTACTACGATTTGATGTTCAGCGTCGATAAAGATGCAACCGCACGCTTTATTCGCGGTTTCTGGAATGCACACGTTTATGACTGGAAGATCATGGAAACCAGTCGCCACGGTAAATACGGACAAAAAATGGGTGCGCTCTGGCAAAGCCCGTTTGAGCAACAGCCGCCCTTCTTCGCCACCAAAGGCCTCAGCTTCCTGAATGCGGGTAACGATCTGATCTATTCCGCCTCGCTGCTGTACAAATACAATAAAGAAGACGGCGCGCTGGTCTGGGCAAAACGTCTGGCACAGCAGTATGTGCTGCCGCGGGATAAAGCGACTGGACTCGGCGTGTATCAGTTTACGCAGGCGCTGAAGCGCGATGAAACCACCGACGATACCGATACGCATTCCAAATATGGCGATCGCGCCCAGCGTCAGTTTGGCCCAGAGTTCGGCCCTACCGCGCTGGAAGGCAATATGATGCTGAAAGGACGCACCAGCACGATCTATTCCGAAAATGCGATCATGCAGCTCCAATTGGGTAAAGATTTAGGTTCGGAAGGCAAGGAACTTCTGACGTGGACAACCGATGGCCTGAAAGCCTTTGCCAAGTATGCCTACAACGAGTCCGATAATACGTTCCGCCCGATGCTCGCTAACGGCAAAGATCTCTCCAATTACGTTCTGCCGCGTGATGGCTACTACGGCAAAAAAGGCACTGTGATCAAGCCTTATCCTGCGGATAATTCATTCCTGCTTTCGTATTCTCGTGCCTATACCGTTTCACCGGACGCCGAACTGTGGCGTGTCGCACGCGGCATCGCTCGCGCACAGGGACTGGGTGAGTTAGGTTCAGCGCCGGGTAAAGACGTCAAAGTGGATCTCGCTACCAAGAACAACGATCCTTACGCCCTGTTCGCGCTGCTGGATCTGTATCAGGCGAGTAAAGTGAAAGACTATCTGTCGCTGGCGGAAAAAGTGGGCGATAACATTATCAGTACGCGTTATCAAAACGGCTTCTTTATGGCCGATCCCAACAGACAATATGCCGATGTCGATACCATCGAACCTTACGCTTTGTTAGCGCTGGAAGCGGCGGTACGCAATCAGCCACAATCCGTTGCACCGTTCCTGAATGGTGCGGGCTTCACCGAAGGCGGCTACCGTATGGAAGATGGTTCAACTCGCGTGTCCACTCGCGATAACGAGATCTTCCTGTTGAACGTTGGCGAAACCTTGAAACCCAACAACAAGAAGTAAGCGTTAATCCTCAACATGCCAATGGTGGTTCGCTGCCATTGGCAATCCCCTCTTGTTATCCTGCTCAATTATTCACCGAACAAGACCGCCATTATCAGGTGTGATTCTTAATCATATGCTGCTTAACATGTGGAGTTTACAGAACACAATGCCGGCCACGGTGAACGTGACCAGCATGAAGTAATGCAATAATTTCAAGCGTTAGTTAACCAGAGGGACTTCCGGGTGCACGCCGATCCATCCCGGAGTCGGTTCGCCTTTCGCTTCCCCCACATACAAACTCAGCTGTGAGCGAAAACGTTCGACCGCACCGCGATCGTACATGAAATCAGCAAATGCCTGAGGGCGAGTGTTACGGTATTCCCAGATATGTTTGTAGCCCACTGGCGGCTCAACATCGGTACGTACCGACCACATACGTGAGACCTGAGTTTGCGTTTGCGGATCCAGCACCCAGCTTAGGTACAGCTTGGCGCTTTCCGGGTGTTTAGCCTGTTTGAAGATAGCGGCACGTTGCGCCCAGGAAACAAAAGGATCGGACTTCGGCAGAACAAAGCGTGTCACCGCATCGGCTGCCGGAACGAGCGCACCGGAACTGGTAAACGTCGCACTATATTTTCCTGTCGCGATCTCAGCACCGGGTACGTTAGTTCCGCGCACATAGACAGGATCCTGCTCCTGCAATTTTTTAACAAAATCCCAGCCGTATTTATCCACGGCCAGTTTGTACCAGAACAGTACTGCATCGTCGTCGTTCGGATAGGCCAGAATCAAATTACCTCTCAGATTGGGACGAAGGTAATCATTAACTTCACGCGGCCAGGATTTTTCATCGAGAAGCTGGGTGTTGACCAAATTACTGAATGCGATGACATAGGCACCAGTCCAGGCACCATCTGCATCACGAAATTCCGGGTAGATTTTGTCCCAGCCACGCGCTTTGTAGTTCAGCAGCACGCCTTCTTTTTTCCAGCGCGGGAAATTCTGCACCGTTTGCAGTTGCACCACATCAGGAATCAGGGTGCCGGTCGCCAGTTGGTTATCGATACGGGCATCATGGTATTTGCTGTAATCGACAATCACATTCAGCTTCATGCCAGGAAAACGCGTCTCAAATGCCCGCTTGAAGCCAGCCTGCTGTGACTGCACATCGCCACCGGCATACACGGTGACCGTACCGCCTTCTCTCAACGCACTCTGATAGATTTGATCCAGCGAACGCGTCTCAATTTCGACGCCCGCCTGACTTTGCCCGACGCTGAGACCGGCCATCATGGCTAGCATCAGCACTGTTTTCTTCAGGTACTTCCCAGTGTATTGCATTGTGATTTCCTTCACTTAATGAATAAAACCCGCACCGACAAACGACAGATAGCAGCCGTTAAAACGGCAACGGTCTAACCAGCGGATCGCGAGTCAGCGACGCGCAGGATTGGAGCGACGTTAGAGGATCGTCAAACGTAAATAAGAATATAAAGCGTATAATCCTTCATTGATATATCTCCCATCCGAGGATCATCTCCCCGTTTCCATTAGGATAATTCGCATCGAGTTTACAGGATTAAATAAAAACACATACCAAGAAAAAGCGAACAATATAGTTAAAAATATTGAATGGCTAAAATTAGGTCACGCTTTCATGTGGGATAAATGCAGTATCGAGAAAAGATAGGATGGGGTTATTTATCTTATGAAATCATTCCAATTTTAATGATATTACTTAATACCATACCAAAATGAGAATATTAGGATTGCAATTTATTTTTAACAGAGGGAAAAACATCACCGGAGAATACATTTTCTGGCATAACGTCAAGATAATCCGGGAGCAGACCATATTCATCCAGAAACACCCGATGCTGCGCAATAATTGCAAACGCTTGCTGCAACGGCACTTTTATTTTTTCTGCACCGGCAATCCACTGCTGGTTATACCGTAAAAACTCCGCCACTTTTTCCAGTTCCGCTAACGACCATTGATCGATGGGATCGTAAGCCAGTTCAAGCTCGGCGATATAGGTTCGAAGTTCAGATAAATAATGCTGAAACAGATCAAAATCAGCCACGGTGGCACAGGCAGCTCGATTAAAAAAAGCGTTAAATGCCTGCTGAACCAATCCCCTATTCATATAATGCACATCCCTAACCTGTCTGATTTTCGCCATATTCTATATCAACTTATTGCGCGTACGGCACCGAATACACTGCAAATATTCTGCATGGGCCAGGTTCACAGCCGTAAAAAACGCCACTTTCCAGATGCCTTTTCGCCTCATCAAAAGACGCCAGCAGGCAATGCTCATTAACATCCAGCTCTTGCGCCATATGGTTGCAGGATAAATAGGAACACTCTGGTGATTGCTCAAGGTGGAAAGAGACAATATCAAAACCCTGCAACACTTTTTGCTGTGGTATCTTCACATCGGTATCAAAAGATGCTTCCGGCTCGAACAGGCTCCATTCTACTGTATCTTCATCATACTGATACTCGTATGCCTCGTAATAAAACATCGTAGTATCGGCCAGATCAATTCCTTGTTCTTTTGCCAGAGAATAAATTACCTCCGGCGAATCAAACAGCCAGTAGCCGTTATGACGCCAAAACGGAATATATTCACAAAAGGCATCAGAGACACAGCAGCTCACCGAGTAAATGTCTTTTACCTGATCGGCGTTAAGCCAGTCAGGTTTTAGTGCGACTCTTTTAGCTAAGTATCCGATGGGGATCATCTGTTGTTCTCCTTCGTGTTTCTGGTGAGCGTTATTGTAACCGTTGAGCAGGGTAAACTGGTGATTGAGACTGAGCTGGAATTTTGACCGGTAAATGTAAAAACCCCAGCCTGTTTTAGGGGCCGGGATTTTGTTACTTTAACTTAAGAGTATCTGTATACGGATTTTTAGCGAGGATATCATCAATTTCATTCTGAGCCTTCAATCTCCACTCATCACTAATAATCCCCATAAGAGAAAGTGCTTTACTAAATGCAATTCGCCTTCCATCCCTGTTCTCAACACGATTTTCCAGTTCATATTGAAAAGCAACCTTATAAACAAAATCAGACATAATCCAATAAAACAACTCATCTTTTGAACTCGTTGTTTTTCTAAAAAACTCCACACCTCTCTCTGAGTATATATAATTGTACAACCCACTATCATAGGAAATGTGTGGTCTACCATCACCAGGTGATGATGAGAAAATGTGTAAATCACTTTCAGGAATCCCCACACGCTTACCTAGATCATTAACTTTTTTTTGTATCTCAGAAAAAGAAAGCAGCATATTACTTTATCTCCCGTAGATATCCATTTTTCACCAACCAGTTAACATTCACTCGTTCTTGCATATTGGGTAATATTTGGATACCGCCACCTGGTTGACCAAAAGCAGAGGCTATTTCTCCTTGTATAGCAGGCAAGGGTTTTATTACCTCATACTCATAATAGCTTTCAGCTTTAGAGCCCGGAGCAAGGGCTCGTTGTTCGTAAGGAGTCCCTTTCGGTGCAAGGAAAGAACCGTCAGGATCTCCATATCTATCCAAACGAGTGCCTACTGGTATTGTAGTTTTGGCAGGATCGCCTTCAAATCCCAAATTCTTAGGCCAATCCCACCCCCCATTAGCATTCTTGAATTGGTCATAGTAAGAATACCCGCCAGCCTCAACATCGGTAACTGCACTTAAACTATTAGGGTTACCAGATGGTGTTTTAAGGTTTGGTGATTCAACTTTGCCCACCACTTTCGCTGCGATTTTTTCTGTTAGTGCTGTACCCGCCTTCGCAACACCAACTCCACCAGCAACAGCACCAATCAGATCAGACACAAGTTTACCAGCTTCAACACCGGCATTGTACGCACCACTTGCGCCAGCCTTCTGATACTCAGACTCCATCAGATTGATACGGTCAATGTAGCTTTGCTTAACCGCATCCGACATCGTACTAAAAATGTCATCGCTCGTTATCAATTGCTTGATTGCATCATAAGCCGCAGCAGGATCACTGATGGATTTCGATAAGCTCTCGACTGAGTCGTAAATCCCTTGAGGAACACCAACCAGCATACCTGTACCATAGGCAGCATCTTGCCCCAGACTGATGGCATCCCATTTTGCACCCACTTGCAATTGGCAGGACATATTGCCTTTACAGGCATCAAACTCTTTATCTCGTTCTGAGCGCTGCTGATTGCTCAGATAATTATTCTCCACCGCATTACGCCCGGACTGTGCGCCGCTGGCGGCGGAAGCAGTGCTGTTGCTCGCCAGGCCGGATACCAGCCCGGAGGCCAGCGTGGAAAGCGCACTGACTGACTGTTTTTCCTCTTCCGTCAGGTCGTTTGCCGTCTTGCCGGGGTATTGATCGGCCATGATAACGTGGGCGATCAGTTCGCCACTGGAGGCACCAATCGCCCCCGCTGCCGCATCCTGACCAGACAGCTGCGCGACTACTGCACCCACCACGGCGTGCGCCATCGCGTTTGCTGCGATATCCGACGCCGTGATTTTGCTTTCGTCCTTCGGTAGCGTGACGTCTTTCACCAGTTGCGTCAGATACGGCGATGCGCCGCTGGCAATCGCTTTCTGGATATCTCCGCCCGCCAGTGCCTGAATTGCCGCCGTGGCCGCCTGTGCCGCACGCTGGAAATCACTGCCTGTACCGTATTTCTGCATCTCGGCCTTGTAGGTCGGCGATTCCGTCAGCGCCTTTTTATAGGTCTCCCATTCCTGCGCCGAATCACCGTCCTGCGGACGTTTGACTTTGGAATCTCCCTTGGCCTCTGCGGCTTTCTGCGCTTTCAGCTCGCCTTCCGTGCGTACGACATCCATCACCTGCGCGCCGATTTCACCAATCAGCTGTGCCTGTTTCAGGCGTTTTTGCTCTTTCTCTTTGTTAAAGATCGGGCTGAGCGCGTTGTTCGCATGCTCAACGTCACGACTCAGCGTGACGATATCCTGCACCTGCTTCGCCTTATTCCGCAGCAATAAGGTACAACTCACCCAGGAACTGGCTGGAAGCGGTAGGATTACCTGTAGTTGTCATCGTTGAGCATAATCAACTACTGAACCGTATTATGGTTGAATGACAGACAAAAAAAATCCCAACCTTTTTAGGGGCTAGGATCCTCATTTTTAAAACCCATTTAATACAACTTCACCGTAATCAAAGCACTTCGCCGCTTGCCCATAGACCTCGAACCTACATTCGATATAATTACTTATCAATAGATTACATCCTTCATCTACTATTTTTAATTCACCAATAAAAGATAAAACAATGTCACCGTCAAACTGGATTACCAGATAATCGTCAACCGATTCCACTTTTTTTACAGCGTATTGGTTATCAAAGGGGCGCCCATAAGGAGCGTCGGGTAAAAAGAAGTAGAATGACTCTTTCCCTGCGATCCATATTTTGATTAATTCATTGACACTCATTTTTTGATGATCCACTCATTCTTTGGATTAGGTAAAAATATTTGCGTACCGCCACCGTGGCCACCAGTGCCGCGCGCTGGAAGTCACTGCCTGTGCCATATTTCTGCATCTCGGATTTGTAGATCGGCGATTCCGTCAGCGCCTTTTTATAAACTTCCCATTCCTGCGCCTGTTTCAGGCGTTTCTGTTCTTTCTCTTTGTTAAAGATCGGGCTGAGCGCATTATTCGCGTACTCAACATCATTATGTCAGCCGCCGTCACGCCGACCGCAATGACATGACCCGCTATTACAGTTGCAGCTCCAGCCTGCACCTTCATGGCAACTGGCTGGAAGCAGCAGGATTTGCGACCGATACCCCGATCGTTATCACCGTTGAACAGGGCAACTGGTGATATGTATTGTGGCTGAATGATAGACAAAAAAATCCCAGCCGCTGAGGGCTGGGATTACATTATAGGGTTATTTGGCTGACTCTCTTCGGGTCTTACGCTCTTCTAGCGTGACCTTTATCCATATTCCGACACCTAAAATAACGCCTCCAACATATCCTGATTCAAAGAAGGATGAAAAAACATCCTGCCAACTGAATGGGAAAAAACCCTTTTTAAAATAAATAATCACTGACGCAAGAAGCACTGATACCGCATCAGCAACTAAAAATAAAGCCAAGCAACATACTATCAACTTAGATAATCTGATAAGGCTATTTTTTAGCATTAGCATCGTCCTTTTTATCGAGAGTATCTTTTACTGCATTTCCTGTTTTCTCACTGATGTAGCCCCCGATAATTGTACCTGTTAAATCAGATATGGCATCTTTTCCAATTTTTGAAGTGGCAACTTTTATTACTTCACCTCCGACACCGCCAATACAATAACAGTACCCGCTCCAGCACCTGCAACAGCGTTAGTCGGATCTTCCCCCTTAATACTGCTGCCAATTGCTGCACCGCCCATATTGATGGGTGTTGAGGCTATAATACCTTTCCCCGTCGTTGCTGCTGCTGTGACCCCAGCCATAATCGCATCAACGTAACTGAACGGATCTTTTCCGGTGAGCTGAACACCGGTATTAACCCCCACACCAATCGCTGCATTAGCCGCCATACCTTTCACAGTAACCCCCAGCACACTGCCTACAAGTATAGTAGGCGCATCGCCTATACTGGCATTAGATTTGTGATAGCCCCAAGTGTTCATGATTGTCTTAGCCTTAGACATGGCTTCGGAGTCAGGGTTACGTTTCATGTAATCCTGTCCAGAGAGCAAACCTTTGACCAGTTCCTGCGAAACAGCGGAACCGTACTACTTCTCCATCTCAGACGCATAAACACGCAGATAACCCGCCAGTTCAGCCTGCTCAGCACTACTCATCTGTGAAGGGTCTCTGGTAAATTTATCCACCAGTGCATCACTACGTTTATCGGCGTTTTCCAGCTTAATCAGCTCATTAGCGGTCGCTAATGTCTTATCACCGTTCTTAATTTTCTCAACAGCCTTGTCGAGTTTGTCTGAAGATGTTGCACCGAGGAAATTATTCTCAACCGCATTACGCCCGGACTGTGCGCCGCTGGCAGCGGAGGCCGTGCTGTTGCTCGCCAGGCCGGATACCAGCCCGGAGGCCAGCGTGGAAAGCGCGCTGACTGACTGCTTTTCCTCTTCCGTCAGGTCGTTCGCCGTCTTGCCGGGGTATTGAGCGGCCATGATGGCACGGGCGATCAGTTCGCCTCACCGTTGAGCACGGCCAGTTGCTGATACGCATTGTGGCTGAATGAAAGACAAAAAACCAGCCGCCGAGGGCTGGTTTTTTTCTAATTATTCAATGAGTAAGCTTTTAAAAAATCGTTGTACGTTTCATGAAGATGATAAATTTTTGCATCAGGATCATCTTTCAGTTCTTCATATCTTTCCATTAGTTTTTTGAATAAACGCTCTGGTACGGGATAAGGATCTGTCTCATTTTTTGCACAGTAAAAATAGAATAGAGCCTCTTTCAGAGACGGAACTGATAAAACTTTACTATTTTCAAGAAAAAATGAAAAAGCATATTGCCAACCACTATCTGACAATAGTAAATACGATAAACAAGTCGCTCTCAGGAAGTCATTATATAATATTTCTGACTCCAAGATTAACTTGCAAAAAACGAGTCCTTCATGTTGATTAGCTAAGTAAAGAGCATTGAGATAATCAAATGCATCTTTCGCAGGATCTTCGGGCGAAAGTTCATTAACATAACCATGTGATAGGTAACTATTTAGCCCATCAAATAGTTCTTTTAGCTCTGGTTTATTTGGGCTCATCATCATTTGAATGCTCCCGTATTGACAGTTGAAAGCCTTTTTGTGCCATCAGGTAATATTGTCCATGTAGCATAAACCCTTACGCTACCGTTAGGCCCTGAGACAACAACAGATGTTTGTCTGCTTGAAGGTGTAGCACTCTGTGCTGAGTCCAATAATTTATCCATTATCATACTGTTATTTGCCGATGTATTAGATATACCTGCATTATTGAGAACACGATTCATATCGCGCGATCTTTCTATATTATGAATTTGGTCCGATAGTTGCTTCAGTTTAACTGCATTACTTGGATCTTTTGCAAATTCTTTTTGGCTGCTAATTTTTGCATCTTTTAACAAATTATATTCTTTTTGCAAAAACTCAAGATCACCAGATGCCTTACCACGCATATAGAGTTCAATTTTATCTACCGGTATTTTTGCGTCACCTTTCACTGCTGTTGAATGATTTTTCCCGTTAGCATCTGGTAACTGCTTAATATCAAAACCATTAGCAAAATTCTGAGCAGTATTAGCCGCCGCAGATTCAGCTTTACCCACCACTTTCGCTGCGATTTTCTCTGTTAGTGCCGTGCCCGCCTTCGCAACACCAACTCCACCAGCAACAGCACCAATCAGATCAGACACAAGTTTACCAGCTTCAACACCGGCATTGTACGCACCGCTTGCGCCAGCCTTCTGATACTCAGACTCCATCAGATTGATACGGTCAATGTAGCTTTGCTTAACCGCATCCGACATCGTACTAAAAATGTCATCGCTCGTTATCAATTGCTTGATTGCATCATAAGTCGCAGCAGGATCACTGATGGATTTCGATAAGCTCTCAACTGAGTCGTAAATCCCTTGAGGAACACCAACCAGCATACCTGCACCATAGGCAGCATCTTGCCCCAAACTGATAGCATCCCATTTGGCACCTACTTGCAACTGGCAGGAAACATTACCTTTACAGGCATCAAACTCTTTATCTCGCTCTGAGCGCTGCTGATTGCTCAGATAGTTATTCTCCACCGCATTACGCCCGGACTGCGCGCCGCTGGCGGCGGAGGCGGTGCTGTTGCCTGCCAGACCGGATATCAGCCCAGAGGCCAGCGTGGAAAGCGCGCTGACTGACTGCTTTTCCTCTTCCGTCAGATCATTCGCTGTCTTGCCAGGATATTGATCGGCCATGATGGCGCGGGCGATCAGTTCGCCACTGGAGGCACCAATTGCCCCTGCAGCCGCATCCTGACCCGACAGCTGCGCGACTACTGCACCCACCACCGCATGCGCCATCGCGTTTGCCGCAATATCCGACACCGTGATTTTGCTTTCATCCTTCGGTATCGTGACGTCTTTCACCAACTGCGCCAGATACGGCGATGCGCCGCTGGCAATCGCTTTCTGGATGTCCCCGCCCGCCAGTGCCTGAATCGCCGCAGTGGCCGCCTGTGCCGCGCGCTGGAAGTCACTGCCTGTGCCGTATTTCTGCATCTCGGCCTTGTAGGTCGGTGATTCCGTCAGCGCCTTTTTATAGGCTTCCCATTCCTGCGCCGAATCACCGTCTTGCGGACGTTTGACTTTGGAATCTCCCTTGGCCTCCGCAGCTTTCTGCGCTTTCAGCTCGCCTTCCGTGCGTACGACATCCATTACCTGCGCGCCGATTTCACCAATCAGCTGCGCCTGTTTCAGGCGTTTTTGCTCTTTCTCTTTGTTAAAGATCGGGCTGAGCGCGTTGTTCGCGTGCTCAACGTCACGGCTCAGCGTAGCGATATCCTGCACCTGCTTCGCCGTATCCCGCAACAACAAGGTGCCATCGCTCACCGCCGCATAGGTGGTGCTGGCGGCACTGCCGCTATTACCCAGCGACATCAGCGCCGACGGGGCCGTCATCGCCAGCGTCGAGAGCATACTGCCACTCATTGAGGGGCTGGCGCTGAGGCCGATGCCACTGTGCTCCACCTTGAACTCGGCTTTGTTGTTGAGCCCGCTCCAGCCGAGCGTCCCCGTTTCCAGCCGGTTTTTCTCTGCGCTGGCGGTTGAGCCAATTACCGCGGCGTCAAGCTGGGTGTGTTCACCGGTTTTTATACCAAATCCGTCTTTACCGGCAAAGAATCCCGTCTGCTGCTGCACGCTGTCATAGTTGCTGTGGATCTTGTCTTTGCTGGCACTAAGGTAACCACTACCACTCATCGATCCCCAGGTAAAGCTGCCGCCGGCGGCTACACTGGTCTGTTTGGAATCATAACGCTCGCTGTCCTGTTGACTTTGCAGCAGCAGATTACGTCCGGCATCAACATCAATGCGCTCACCGTTCACCTGCGCCCCTATCAGTCGGGTATCGCGCTCGCTTTTCAGCGTGACGTGGTTACCCGCATCCACCGTCGTTTCTGACCAGCTATTGCCCGTACCGGTTTCGCGCCCTTTCGCCGCATTAACGTTGGCGAAAATGCTGAGCCCCGCGCTCCCGTTGCTTAAGCCCAGGCTGATGCCGATATTCCCGCCGCTGCTACTGTTTTTACCGCTGATTTCCTCGCTGTTACGCGCAGAGAGCAGGTGAATATCCTGCGCCGCGTTCATCAGGACATCGCCGCCCGCTTTAAGCTGGCTACCCGCGACCGTGATATCCCCGGTGCGTGATTCAATGCCAATATCCCCCGCCGCATTGAGCGTCGAGCCAAAGCTCTGCTTCTGCTCGCTGGTCTGGCTGGAGCGTGAGTTTTGTGCCCCGAGAGAAATACTGACGCCAACAAAAGACGCTTCCCCCTTGTTGTTCAGTTCAGACTGGCTGCCCTGATAGGCCTGATACCCGGACAGCCCAGCCTTCATTCCCTGAAGCAGCGCCAGTCGGCCATCGCTTTCATTTTTTGCCGCCTGAATGCTCTGGACCGCGCTATTGAGCGCCGAGCCCACCACGCCGGACAGCGCCACTGTCAGACCTGCGCTTTTCTGCTCAAATTCCTGCTGCTGTTTGCGCGTATCATAGCCCGGATCGATTGTGACATTGTTGCCTTGCAGGAAGATGTCTTTTCCGGCCACCATATCGGTGCCGCTGATTGTTACATCGTTCCCAGCCTTCACCGTCACCGAGTCGGTCGTACTGCCGAGGGTGCTAATGCTCTGGCTTTGTGTCGCGGCCTGATCGCGCAGTTTTTGGCTCGTCGAGGTTGAACCGATGGTAAAACCAATGCCGCCACCGCTGAACAGGCCGCTTTTTTTCTTGCTGTGCTCTTCATAGTTCTGGTAGTTCTCGATGCTGGCAGCGGTGTTAACGTCATTATCCGCCAGCAGCGTGACCTGTTTGTCACCGACCACGGAGGAGCCTTGCAGATTGATATCCTGATTGGCCGCCATCGTGACACTGTCACCCGACAACAGACTGCCTTTTTCATCGGTCTGCAACGTTTCCCGCAGTGTGTGCGTCACCGTCTTCGAAAATCGCTTCTTCTTGACCTGGGTTTCTTCAAAGAAAGTATGCTGCGTCTCCGTCGCCGACAGCAGATTGATATTGTTGCCCGCCTGCGCCGTCACCGCGCCGCTCGCCACGCCCTGTGCCGCCTGCAGGTTGATGTCTCTGCCTGCCTGCAGGTTCAGACCTTTTCCAGCCGTCAGCTCAGTACTCTGCTGGGTGATATTTTGTTGCCAGTCGGCGTGACGATTCCACCAGTTGCCGCTGTAGGTTTCTTCGGTTTCAGACAGTAGATTCAGGTCACGTCCGGCGGCCAGTGTCGCTGTGCCTTTGGCATTCAGGCTGGCGGCTTCGGACAGCACATCTCGTCCCGCCACCAGATTCAGATCGCCTCCGCTCAGCAGCTGGCTGTTTGCCACCTCCTGCGTGCGACGCTGCGCGGTGCTGCCGCCCTGATAGAACGTTTCTTTCAGCGTATCCTGTGCGGTCAGGCGGATATCGTTACCCGCTGCCAGCGCCAGCGCCGTGCCGCCGGAAAGCGCGCTGGCATCAATCTGAATATCCTGCCCCGCGACGGCTTTCAGCGTACCGCCCGCCGTGACGGTGCTGCCCTGCACGGCCGTATTCAGCGCGGTATTGCTGCTGCCCCAGCCGATATCGACACGGTTGTTGGTCAACGTCAGCGCCTCAATCGCCACGTTACCCTTGGCGTTCAGCGCCATGTCCTGCCCGGCGTTCAGCGTAGCCGCCACGTTGCGGATATCCTTGCCCGCACTGAGTGTCAGGCTGTTGCCCGCGACGATTTCAGCGGTTTTGCCCAGTTCGGTGAACGTGAGCGAGCCAGTACCGCTGCGCGACGATGTGGGTTGCGCGGTCTGGAAGTTGCGACTTTCGGTGCGGTTGATGATATCGCCGTTAATGCTGGCGAGCTGCAGCGTATTGCCCTCAATCCGGCTGCCGCTGTTGGTGATATTGTTGAGCGCCACCAGATTCAGGCCGCCGTCTGACTTAATCAGGCCGCCTTCGTGGTTATCAATTTTATCGCCGCTGGCAATTGCCAGCACGTCGACCGCCCTGAGCGTGCCGCTGTTGGTGATGCTGCCGCCGGCGTTCAGCTCGACCTTATTCGCAACAATCGCGCTGCCCTGCAGGTTGCTTTTATCCGCCTGCGCCAGATACAGCTTCGGTGCCAATACGGTCTGCCCGTTGACCTCGATATTTTCCCACCAGACCAGGCTCTGGCTGAGGTTTGCGACCTGATCCGGCGTCAGGCTGACGCCCAGTTGCAGGTTCATGCCTGTCTGCGCCGCCGCCGCGTTATCCAGGAGCTTCTGCATTTGTTGCAGATCGGAGCCGGTGCCGTTCAGGTAACGCTGCCCGCTCTGTTTTAATACCGCCTGGCTGATATAGCGGGTATCAAACTCCGCATCCCCGAGGAAGCGGTAATCGTGATCTGCATCCAGATTCAGCTTATCCAGCAGATAGGACGAGCCCAGCACCCGGTCGGCCTGCGTCCACTGCGAACGCGTCTCAACCGGCACCACCGTTGACGGTTGTTGCCCCAGCAGCGTTTGCAGATCGCTGAACAGCGCATTGTCGACCTGTCCCAGCTGTTCCAGTTTCGGGTTAGTGTGGATCAGGTAGCGGCTGTCGGCATTCGGGTCGACAACCAGCAGCCCGCTATTGCCGGTCGGCAGCGGGTACTCGGCAAGCGGGTTGGTGCTCAGGTTTTGCAGCCCGTTGCCGATGGCGCTCAGCAAATCTGCGGCAGAAAGTTGTGGTGGCGCAGAAGGCGTCGCCCCGCCCGGCAGGGTGTCTGCACTGACCGTCGGCTTCGGTTCGTCAATCGCGGCCATGCCCGGTGTTGCTAACGCAGCAGGCGTGTCCACCGTGCCCGCTATCGTGATGCCCGTTGCGGTATTGTCCACGTTAACCGGCGTCAGGCTCTTGCCGCCATCGGGCCGCTGGCCTGTCGACGACAGCGCAACGGCATCAGGGTTGCTGACATGGCCGGAGGTTGAGGGTTGTAATGCCACCGCGTCGCCGGTATTCAGCGTCAGTGGCCCGGCGGCATTCGGTGTCGTAATCGTCGCCGTGATGTTGTCAGCCTGCGCACCCGCGTGCAGCGCAGTGCTGGCCTGCGGCGTCAGCGTGACCGTATCAGGATGGCTGACGTGACCGGAGGCAGAAGGCGATAACACCACTGCGTCACCGGTGTTGAGCGTCAGCGGGCCTGTGGCAGTCGGTGCTGCTATCACCGCGCTGATGTTATCCGCCTGCGCACCCGCGTGCAGCGCAGTACCGGCCTGTGGCGTCAGCGTGACCGCATCAGGATTACTGACGTGGCCGGAAGCAGAAGGCGATAGCACCACTGCGTCACCGGTGTTGAGCGTCAGCGGGCCTGTGGCATTCGGGGTCGCTATCGCTGCGGTGATGTTGTCCGCCTGTGCGCCCGCTTGCAGCGCAGAGCCAGACTGCTGTGTCAGCGTCACGGTTTTACCCGTCGCATTCACGCCTGCAGCATTGCCTGACAATGCAGCCGGTCCGCTCCCTGCTTTGGTGACGTCTACCGCCCCCGCGTTAAACGACGAATCCTGACTGACCATCTGACGCGTAGTCTGCTTCTGCAACGGTGACAGCGTGGCGATGGCATCCAGCACCGGCTTGGTGGTCGCCGGCATAAATCCGTCACTGCCCGGCTGCAGCGTGGTATTACTGATATCCTGTTTAACATCGACAGTAATGGTGCCGCCCGCCTGAATTAACGCGTTATAGCTTTCGCCAACGGTTTTTTCGGTGGTTGGGGTGCCGACTAGGATGTACCATATTTTATTGTCTGATATATCCACCGCATATCTGTATTTTCCGCTCGCCACATCATTATCGCCAGTCGGAAAAGCAACGGGGCCAGGGTTGATCCCCCTTTCTACATATATGGCGTCATAATATCTATAAGTAAGATATTCATTTAATGAACCAGTATGATATGAAGTGTTATTTAATATTTCTCCTTCAATAGAAATATCGTTATTTGCAACTATCTGAGATGCATTGTTAATTAAATTTTGAGTGACAATTGATATGTTACCAAAAGCTTTTAACTCTCCTTCTCTACCTTGAGAGACTACTTTTTCTTCTTTGCTCTGGGTTACTACTTTTATATATTCTAAATGTTCATAGGGCGCATACATAAACCAGTATTGAGAACCAGGGAGGGTCTCCCACCACCCACTCACATAAACGCCATAGTCTTCCTTGTTAAACCAATCAATGGGAATATAAGCATCTGTTTTCCCGACCCAATCCGGCACCGATTCCGTTGTAGATTCACTTTCCGTCACCACCAACCCCTCACGCTGATTGGTCAGCGTGCCGGTATTAATAGTGATATCGCCAGACTGGGTTTCGATGGTGCCGGAGCTGTTGAGCAGCGAGGTGCTGGCATTACCCTGATCATCACGCTGAATCCGCAGGTTATTGCCCGCCAGAATGGTGCCAAAGACGTTGGTCAGGGAGTCCGACAGCAGGCGTATATTGCCGCCCGCATAGAGCATGCTGCTGTTGTGTAACACACCGCCGGCCTGCACCAGCAGGTCACCCGTGGTGCCAATCAGCCCTTTGTTATTCAGCGTATTGTCGCTTATCAGCGTCAGGTTACCGCCCGCCTGCACGCTGCCCGCTTCCAGCTGTACAATATCTTTGGCACTTAGGCGCGATTCCCCGCCACCCGCCAGAATGCGGCCCTGATGGGTCAGCGTGCCGGTACTGGTCAACTGGACGGATTGCCCCTGCAAGGTGCCGCGCTGGTCGAGGTCGCCCGCCACGTTCAGCGCCAGCTGTTTCCCGGCGGCCATGCTTTGCGTAAAGACCAGCGACCCGGTAATGTCGGCGCTCAGGTTGCCCAGCGCCACCAGTTGTCCGTTCTGCTGCAGTTCTTGCGTTTTCAGGCGCAAATCCTGTGCGCTGTAGAGTTTCGCCCCCTGACGGTTAATCAGCCGCTGCGTCTGCAGCGCCAGCTGCGTTAAGCCCAGCAGCGTGCCATGGTTGTCCAGTTCATCGGCGATAATCTCCAGTTCGCCCGCCTGTACCAGCCCGTTATTCACCCACTGCGGGATTTTCAGCGTCAGTTTATCCTGCGCCATCAGGCTGCCCTGCTGGGTCAGCTGTGTGGTGTTCACCACCAGTCCGCGCCCCTGCAGCCAGCCGAGGTTGTCGACCGCCACCGCATTTAACGTCGTGGTGCCGTCGGACAACAGCTGGCCAGCCTGCTGGTTGACAATCCTGTCTGTCGCGTCCAGTTGCAAGGCCGCGATGCCCTGCACCGTGCCGCCGTTGGTTACTGTATGTCCCGTCAGCGTGGTAGTGCCAGCTTTGATGTCGCCCTGATTAGCCAGCGTCGTTGCCTGCACGTTTAGCGTGCCGTCGCTGCTCAGACGTGACTGCGAGGCATTGGTAAACTGACTGGAGACCGTCGCGTTGAGCGCACTATCGCCACGCAAAGTACCATGGTTAGTGAGTTCATCGGTACCCAGCGTCAGTGTGCTTCCCTGTATCTGCCCGCGGTTGGTGATGTCATGTGCCGTCAGACTCAGGTCACCGCCGCTGACCAGCTGGCTGCCCTGCGCCCCCTGATAGGTCCCGCTCAGTTGCAGCGTCCCGCGCTGCACGCCCAGCAGATTGCCCTGCTGTTCCAGGTCACGGGCGGTCAGGTGTAACGCGTCCGACTGCCACAGCCCCTGATTGCTCAGCACGCCGGTCGTCAGTTCCCCGGTACCGCCGCTCAGCAGCCGCCCCGTCGCCAGGTTATCAACACGGTCAGTAAGCTTCAGCGTAAAGCCGCCGATGCCCGTCAGCGTGCCGCCGTTTTCCAGCCTCTTACCGGTTAACGTCACCGCCCCCTGCGAGAACAGTTCGCCCTGATTGTTTAGTGCGTCGCCGTTGAGCAACAGACGGTTCAGCCCCGCCACCGTGCCGCTATTGCTGAACGTATCACCGTCCAGCGTCAGCGTGCCCGCCTGCCATAAACCGGCGTTTTCTGTCTGTTTGGTCTGGAGCGTGGCCGCGCCTTTGCTGAGCAACTGACTGCTTTTATCGCCGACATAGCGCAACACGTCGAGCAGACGCAGCGCGTCAGTGCCCTGAATACGCCCCTGATTGTCGATTTCATTGGCGCGCAGTTGCAGGTCGTTAGTCTGTAGCGTACCGGCATTGCGCAGCGAACCGCTGTCGAGGTGGCCTGCGCCGTTAGTCAGTAGTTCCGCTCCGGCGTGGTTAATCAGCTCATCACGGTTGGTGACCGTCAGGCCATTGCTGCCCAACACGCGCCCTCTGTTATCCAGCGTATTGGTGGTCAGGTTCAGCGTGCCCGCCGCTATCTCACCGCTCTGCGTCAGGCGGTTGGCCGTGATAACGGCCTCACCGTCGCTCAGCAGGCGTGACTGTGCATTCCCCTGATAGGTGCCCGGCAACTCAAGACGCAGCCCGTCCTGACCGAGCAGCGTGCCGCCGTTTGTCAGATCGTTTGCGAACAGTGCCAGCGTGTTGCCCTGCCAGAACCCGTCGTTCAGGACCGTGCCCGCCTGCACCTGCAGGGTCCCGTTGGTCAGCAACTGGCCGGTGCCGCTGACCGTCAGGCCGTCACGTAATTCCAGCGTGATACCGCGCTCACCGATAACCGTGCCGGTGTTGTTGAACGAACTTCCGTTTAGCGCCAGCGCCCGGCTTTCCCAGCGTCCGCTATTGCGCAGTTGATTGCCATGCAGCGTCAGCGTGTCAGCGGTATGCAACAGGCCTGCGCCCTGATAGTCACCATTGAGCGACAGCGCCCCGTCGGCAATCACAGTACCTGCGTTGTTTATCGCCCCGCTGTCGAGCGTCAGCGTACCCACGCCGGACACCGTGCCCTGATTATCGAGCAGGCCAGCGCTTAGCCAGCCGTCACCGCCGGAGAGCAGCGTGCCCTGATTGGTGAGCAGGCTGGCCGGATTAGCGCGGTCCAGCGTAATGGCTAACCCGTTATCCCCCTGCATCCGCCCGCGGTTGGTCAGTTGCTGCGCCTCAAACGTCAGGCGGTCTGCCTGCACGTCGCCGTCGTTTGTCACCGTCGCCGCGCGCAGTACCGCGACGCCCTGCGACAGCAGTGTCGCGTTTTGCTGATTCGTCAGGCCGTTGGCGGCGCTCAGCGACAACGCATCAAGACCAAAAATCTGTCCGCTGTTAATCACATCGTTGGCCTGCAACGTAATGTCACCCGCCTGCCACTGGCCGTGATTGTCGACCCGATCCGCCGTCAGCGTGCTGGTGCCCTGACTCAGCCATTTACCCTGATTGCGTGCCGTTCCCGCAATTGCCAGCGCCAGCGCATCGACGCCCAGCATCTTGCCTTGATTGTTCAGCGTCTCGGCATCTACCTTCAACGCCCGTGCTTCCAGCGTCCCCTGCTGGCCGATATGGTTTGCAACGATACCCAATGTGGTGCTGCCGCTGATTAAACCGCGATTATCCAGCGTATTACGCAGATCGAGTTGCAGATCGTCCGAGCCCAGCACCTGCCCGTGGTTGAGCACGTCAGCCGCTCTGATATCAATGCGCTGGCTGGTGAGGTCGCCGGTGTTGGTCAGCGTGCCGTCCAGCGTCAGTTGCAAACTACTCGTGCCATTAAGCAGTCCGCCGTTGGTCACGTCGCGGGCGGCAATGGCGAGCGCCTGACTGTTCAGCGCCCCCTGATTATCCAGCTGATTACCGAGTTCCAGCGTCAGCCCGTTCACGCCCGTCAGGGTGCCGTGGTTGACGACGTCATTGGCTTTGAGCGTCAGCGCATTGCTACTGATGTCACGCGCGTTGTTCAGCGTCCCGTTCAGGTTCAGAGACAGGCTGTCCATACCGGTGAGCGTGCCGTGGTTGGTCAGGTCGTTCGCGTTCAGCGCCAGCGCCGTTCCGTACAGCGTGCCGGTATTGGTGAGGCTGTCACCGACGGTCAGTTCGAGCTGGTCAAGGCCGTTGATTTTCCCGCGATTGTCCAGCCTGTCGACCTGCGCGGTCAGGTAATAACTGCTCAGCGAACCCTGATTGGTTAAGGCGTCATCCAGTGTCAGTTGCAGACCATCAACGCCGGTCATCTCACCCGCGTTGGTCAGCGTGCGGGCAGCAATCGTGGCGAGCTTGCTCCACAGTGTGCCCTGATTAGTGACATCACCGTTTGCCAGCGTCAGTTTCAGTGACTGGTCGCCCTGAATATGACCGGTGTTGGTCAGTTGCTGCGCGTTCAGCGTCAGGCTGTCCGCCTGCCATTCACCCTCGTTGCTTGCCTCGGCCACGTTCAGCACTGCCAGTCCCTGGGTGAGCAGTTGGCCGGTTTTCGCATTGTCCAGACGGCTTTTCGCCGTCAGCGTCAGCGCCGACAGCCCCAGCAACTGGCCGGCATTTTCGACCTCATCCGCTGTCAGCGTCAGCGTGTTGCCCTGCCAGCGCCCGTCGTTCATGACCGTGCCCGCCTGCGCCTGCAGGGCCCCGTTGGTCAGCAACTGACCGGTGCCGCCGACCGTCAGGCCGTCACGCAGCTCTAGCGTGATGCCGCGCTCACCGATAACCGTGCCAGCGTTACTGAACGACCCGCCGTTCAGCGCCAGCGCCCGGCTTTCCCAGCGTCCGCTATTGCGCAGTTGATTGCCATGCAGCGTCAGCGTGTCAGCGGTATGCAGCAGACCCGCGCCCTGATAATCGCCGTTGAGCGTCAGCGCGCCGTCAGCCATCACGTTGCCCGCGTTGTTTATCGCATCGCTGTCGAGCGTCAGCGTACCCACGCCGGACACCGTGCCCTGATTGTCGAGCTGGCTGGCGCTCAGCCAGCCGTCACCGCCGGAAAGCAGCGTGCCCTGATTGGTTAACACGCTGGCCGGATTAGCGCGATCCAGCGTAACGGCCAACCCGTTATCCCCCTGCATCCGCCCGCGGTTGGTCAACTGCTGGGCCTCAAACGTCAGGCGGCCTGCCTGCACGTCACCGTCGTTTGTCACGCTCGCGGTGCGTAAAACAGCCAGTCCCTGCGACAGGAGTTTCCCGTTTTGCTGATTCGTCAGGTCGTTGGCGGCGCTCAGCGACAACGCATCAATACCAAAAATCTGTCCGCGGTTAGTCAGCTCGCTCGCCTGCAGCGTGAGGTCACCCGCCTGCCACTGGCCGTGATTGTCGACCCGATCCGCCGTCAGCATGCTGGTGCCCTGACTCAGCCATTTCCCCTGATTGCGTGCCGTCTCCGCAATCGCCAGCGTCAGCGCATCCACGCCCAGCATCTTTCCGTGGTTATCCAGCGTCTGCGCGTCCACCGTCAGCGCGCGGGCTTCCAGCGTCCCCTGCTGGTCGATATGGTTCGCGACGATATCCAGCGTGGTGGTGCCGCTGATTAAACCGCGGTTATCCAGCGTATTACGCAGATCGAGTTGCAGGTTGTCCGCGCCCAACACCTGCCCGTGGTTGAGCACGTCAGCCGCTCTGATATCGATGCGCTGGCTGGTGAGGTCACCGGTATTGGTCAGCGTACCGTCCAACGCCAGTTGCAGGTCACGCGTGCCGTTGATCTGACCATCGTTAGTGAGATCGTTGGCGGTGATGGACAGCGCCTGGCTGTTCAGCGCGCCCTGATTATCCAACTGATTGCCAAGCTCCAGCGTCAGCCCGTTCACGCCCGTCAGGGTGCCGTGGTTGAATACGTCATGGGCCCTGAGGGTCAGCGCATTGCTGCTGATGTCACGGGTATTATTCAGCGTTCCGTTCAGGTTCAGGGATAAACTGTCCACACCTGTGAGTGTGCCGCGGTTGGTCAGGTCGTTCGCGTTCAACGCCAGCACCGCGCCGTACAACGTACCCTGATTATCAAGGCTATTGCCAACGGTCAGTTCGAGCCGATCGAGGCCGTTGATTTTCCCCCGATTGTCCAACCTGCCGGCCTGCGCGATCAGGTTATAGCTGCTCAGCCTGCCCTGATTGGTTAAAGCGTCATCCAGCGTCAGTTGCAGGCCGTTAACGCCGGTCATTTCACCCGCGTTGGTCAGCGAGCGGACAGCTATGTCGGCGAACTTGCTCCACAGCGTACCTTTATTGTCTACATCACCGTTTGCCAGCGTCAGCGTCAGTGACTGGTCGCCCTGAAGGTGACCGCGGTTGTTCAGAGTTTGTGCGTACAGCGTCAGGCTGTCTGCCTGCCATTCACCGTCATTGTCGGCACTGGCCGCGTGCAATACCGCGAGTCCCTGGGTAAGCAATGTGCCAGTCTGCGCATTGCTCAGCGTGTTTTTCGCCGTCAGCGTCAGCGCCGACAACCCCAGCAGTTGGCCGTCATTCCCGACGTCCTCCGCCGTCAGCGTCAGCGTGTTGCCCTGCCAGCGCCCGTCGTTCATGACCGTGCCCGCCTGCGCCTGCAGGGCCCCGTTGGTCAGCAACTGGCCGGTGCCGCCGACCGTCAGGCCGTCACGCAGCTCTAGCGTGATGCCGCGCTCACCGATAACCGTGCCAGCGTTACTGAACGACCCGCCGTTCAGCGCCAGCGCCCGGCTTTCCCAGCGTCCGCTATTGCGCAGTTGATTGCCATGCAGCGTCAGCGTGTCAGCGGTATGCAGCAGACCCGCGCCCTGATAATCGCCGTTGAGCGTCAGCGCGCCGTCAGCCATCACGTTGCCCGCGTTGTTTATCGCATCGCTGTCGAGCGTCAGCGTACCCACGCCGGACACCGTGCCCTGATTGTCGAGCAGGCCAGCGCTTAGCCAGCCGTCACCGCCGGAGAGCAGCGTGCCCTGATTGGTTAACCGGCTGGCGGGGTTGGCGCGATCCAGCGTGATGGCTAACCCGTTATCCCCCTGCATCCGCCCGCGGTTGGTCAGTTGCTGCGCCTCAAACGTCAGGCGGTCTGCCTGCGCGTCGCCGTCGTTTATCACGCTCGCGGCGCGCAAAACAGCCAGTCCCTGCGACAGGAGTGTCGCGTTTTGCTGATTCGTCAGGCCGTTGGCGGCGCTCAGCGACAACGCATCAATACCAAAAATCTGTCCGCGGTTAGTCAGCTCGCTCGCCTGCAGCGTGAGGTCACCCGCCTGCCACTGGCCGTGATTGTCGACCCGATCCGCCGTCAGCGTGCTGGTGCCCTGACTCAGCCATTTCCCCTGATTGCGTGCCGTCTCCGCAATCGCCAGCGTCAGCGCATCGACGCCCAGCATTTTTCCGTGGTTATCCAGCGTCTGCGCGTCCACCGTCAGCGCGCGGGCTTCCAGCGTCCCCTGCTGGTCAATATGGTTCGCGACGATATCCAGCGTGGTGCTGCCGCTGATTAAACCGCGGTTATCCAGTGTATTACGCAGATCGAGTTGCAGATCGTCCGAGCCCAGGACCTGCCCGTGGTTCAGCACGTCAGCCGCTCTGATATCGATGCGCTGGCTGCTGAGGTCACCGGTATTGGTCAAACCATCGTCAAGCGTCAGTTGCAGACTGCGCGTGCCGTTCAGCTGTCCGCCGTTGGTCACGTCGCGGGCGGCAATGGCGAGCGCCTGGCTATTCAGCGCGCCCTGATTATCCAGCTGATTGCCAAGCTGCAGCGTCAGCCCGTTCACACCCGTCAGGGTGCCGTGGTTGACAACGTCATTGGCCCTGAGCGTCAGCGCATTACTGCTGATGTCACGGATATTATTCAGCGTTCCGTTTAGGTTCAGAGACAGGCTGTCCACACCGGTGAGCGTGCCGTGGTTGGTCAGGTCGTTCGCGTTCAGCGCCAGCGCCGCCCCGTAGAGCGAGCCCTGATTATCAAGACTATTGCCAACGGTCAGTTCGAGCCGGTCAAGGCCGTTGATTTTCCCGCGGTTGTCCAGTCTGTCGGCCTGCGCGGTCAGGTGATGGCTGCTCAGCGCCCCCTGATTGGTTAAGGCGTCATCCAGCGTCAGTTGCAGACCGTTAACGCCGGTCATCTCACCCGTGTTGGTCAGCGTCCGGGCAGCAATCGTGGCGTACTTGCTCCACAGCGTACCTTTATTGTCTACATCACCGTTTGCCAGCGTCAGCGTCAGTGACTGGTCACCCTGAAGGTGACCGCGGTTGGTCAGTTGCTGCGCGTTCAGCGTCAGGCTGTCCGCCTGCCATTCACCGTCATTGTCGGCATTGGCCGCGTGCACTACCGCGAGGCCCTGGGTAAGCAATGTGCCAGTCTGCGCATTGCTCAGCGTGTTTTTCGCCGTCAGCGACAGCGCGGACAGCCCCAGCAACTGGCCGGCATTTTCCACGTCATCCGCTGTCAGCGTCAGCGTCTTCGCCTGCCATTGTCCACGGTTTTCCAGTCGGCTGGCAGTCAGTGTACTGTCTCCCTGACTCAGCAACTTGCCCTGATTACGTGCCGTATCACGGATGGACAACGTCAGCGCATCGACGCCCAGCAGCGTGCCCTGATTATCCAGCGCGTACCCCTGCAGCCGGATAGCGTTCGCCTGCCAGCGCCCGCGGTTGGTGAGCGTGGTGCCGGACCAGTCCAGCAGACCGTCAGTCTGCAGCGTCCCGTGGCCCTGATAATTACCCGCCAGTGACAGCCCGGTGACGGCCACGATATCGCCGGCATTCTCCACCGTCTCGCCGACAAGGGTTGCTGCACCGTTGCTGGCGAGGGAGCCCTGATTGGCTAGCTGCGCAGCGCGCAGCTGCGTGTCGCCGCCGGAAATCAGCGTGCCGCGGTTGTCCAGAACACCGTCTATTGCTCCGTCGTCCTGGCGTGAGGATGACGCATTGAGTTGCTGGATATCTGTCGCCAGCGACAGCGCCATCGGCAGGAATGAGCGTTGACGAGGGGCACCCGCAGGCTCTATGGCGATGTCCATATTGCCTTCGGTCTGAACCCGTCCCGCATTGCTAAAATGGGCGGCTTGCAGCGTCAGGCTATCTGCCCGCCACTCGCCGTGGTTCGCCGCCTGCGCAGCCTGTAACACCGCCGCGCGCTGCGTCAGAAGTGTGCCGGTTTGCTGGTTGGTCAGTCCGTGCTGTGCAGTGATGGACAGCGCATCAATCCCCAACAGTTGCCCGGCATTCACGATATCGTCGGCCTGCAGCGTCAGACTTCCCGCCTGCATCAGGCCGCTATTGTCCACCTGCTGAGCGGTAACCGACCCGTTGCCCTGCGTCAGCACATTACCACTGTTCGTGACCGTGCCCACGATGGCGAGCGTCAGTGCATCCCACCCCAGCATTTTGCCCTGATTGGTCAGCGAGGCGGCGTCCAGCGTGACGGTTTTTCCTTCCAGCGTGCCGCGCTGTTTAACGTCACCGGCCGTTACCGCCAGCGTATTGCTGCCGCTGATGACGCCTGCGTTATCCAGCAGCCCGGTGGTGTTCAGTTGCAGGGTATTGATGCCCTGCATGTCGCCGCGGTTGTTCACCTCCGCCGCCGCAACCGACAGGCTGTCGCTGCGCAACGTGCCGATATTATTCAGGCTGTCGCCGAGCGACAGCGTTAACGTATCAACGCCGGTGATATCGCCGTGGTTTGTCAGTTGATCCAGAGACAGCGCGACCGTGTTCCCCAGCACCGTGCCCTGATTGGTCAAGTGCTTTCCTTGCAGGGACAGCGCACGACTTTCCCATTGCCCGCCGTTAACCAGCGTGTCGCCATCCAGCGTCAGTGTGCCCGCCGTGTTCAGCAGACCATGCCCCTGATAGTCGCCGCGCAGCGACAGCCCCGTCGCCGCCACCACTCGCCCGTCGTTCATTAGCGACACACCGGTCAGCTCAGTACGCCCTAGGCTGGAGAGCGTGCCCTGATTCTCCATCAGGCGTGCGAACAGCGTGGCATCCCCGCCCGTCGTCAGCGTGCCGCGGTTGATTAACGTCCCTTTGCCGTCAGTAGCGGGCAGCGTCAGGGATAAGGCGTCATCGCCCTGGATCTGGCCGTCATTGGTAAGATTATTCGCCGTCAGCGTCAGCGCTTTCGCCTGCCACTCTCCGGCATTGACGGCTTCTGCTGTCGTTAACGCCGCAGCGCCCTGAGACAGCAGCTTGCCCGCCTGCCGGTTGGTCAGCCCGTTGGCCGCCGTCAGCGTCAGCGAGGACACGCCGAGGATTTTCCCCGCGTTATCCAGTTCATCCACCTGCAGCGCGACGTTTTTCGCCTGCAAGGTGCCCTGATTGATAAACCGCTGTGCTGACGTGGTACTGTCACCGTCGCTCAGCAACTCGCCCTGACTGGACAGGTTGCCCGCTATCGCCAGCGTCAGCACGTCCGTGCCCCGCAGCGTGCCCTGATTATCAAGCTGTACCGCGTCCACATGAAGCCGATTGCCCTGCAGCGTACCGGTATTCGCCAGATGGCCAGTGACAGCCAGCGTCAGCGCATCGCTGCCGTGAAGCGTACCCTGATTATCAAGCTGTGCCGCATTCGCACGAAGTTCATTACCCTGTAGTGTACCGGCGTTAGCCAGATGGCCAGTCAGGAAGAGCGACAGATTATTGATACCGCTGACCGTGCCGCGGTTGTCGAAAGACGCGCCCTCTGCCGTCAGGGTTAACGCCTGCAGCGAGCCCCGGTTCTCGGTCTTCGCCGCCTGAAGACGCAGCATCTCCCCGCTGAGCCAGTCGCCACTATTGGTAAAGGTATCGGCGACGGTCAGGTTCACCGCCCCCCGCGCCTGTGCCTGCCCGCTGCTGGTGAGGGTATTGGCCTGAATCGTCAGGACATTGCCCTGCAACGCACCCGCATTGCTGACTGCATCGCTGTGAATGGTCCAGTTGCCCGCCGTCAACAGGCTGCCGCGGTTGTCCAGTTGCCCGGCGGTAATCTGTCCGTCGCCGGTAAGACTGGTTTTGCCCGCGTTCAGCCAGCGTTCGGCATTCAGCAGGAACTGCTGCGCCTGAATACCGCCATCGGTCTCCGCCTGTCCCGCGTTTATCGTCAGGTCGGTGCCCGCCAGCAGCACGCCTTGGGCGGACTGCGTCAGTGAACGCGTGGCGTCCAGCTGCAGCGCCTTGTCAGCCTGAATCGACCCCTGATTGGCGAGCGTGCCAGTGTGCAGCTGTAAGTCAGGAGCGGTGAGCGTGCCGTCATTGCTGACACGGTCGGCAGTCACCTGCAGGGTGTGGCCCGCCTGCATCAGGCTGCGGTTATCCAGTGAGTCATCCAGCTTCAGCGCCAGTTTTTCACCCGCGCTGAGCGTGCCGCGGTTCACCAGACTGCCGCCGTGCAGCGCCAGCATCTGCCGGGCGTTGATAACGCCGTGGTTCTCAGTCGTCTGGCTGGTCAGGTCAAGTGCGTTTGCCGTCACCTCACCCTGATTGGTGAACTGGTCAGCCTGTGCGGTCAACGTGGCGGCCTGCAGCGTCCCACCGTTGCTGATACTGCCAGCCAGCAAAAACAGCGAGTTATCCGTCAGGATATTGCCCTGATTGTTCAGCACCGTTTGCAGCTCAAGCTTCACGTCATGGCGGGCGCTGAGCAATCCGCGGTTGTCCAGGCGCTGCGCGTTAACCGTCAACCGCTCGGCGGCGGCCAGCGTGCCGCGGTTCGTTATGTCACCGCCGCTGAACGTCAGCGCCTGCCGCGCGGCGATATCGCTGCGGTTATCCAGCACATCCAGCGTCAGCGCGAGGGTTTTCCCTGCCAGCGTGCCGCGCTGTAACAACTGCCCGCCCTCAACACTCAGCGTATTGCCCGCCGTCAGATTCCCCTGCCAGTCACCCTGCTGCGTGACGCGCACCGTGGCATTGTTTTTCGCCTGAAGCTGGGCGCTGTCGGCACCGTTAAGGGTCTTCGCTTCCAGCCGCACGTCTTCAGCGCCCGCGCTGCCCGCCAGTGATACCGCGTCGCCGCGCATCTCAAGCGCCGACTCCGCCTTGATGCCGCTTTGCGCATCCTGCTGCAGCGATTGCCCCGCCTCGACCGTCACCTTTCCCGCGGCAAGCTGGGTATTGCTGAGTGTAACGCCGTCACCTTTGAGAGAGAGTTGATTGGCAGATTTGACCGTGCCATGTGCATCCACGCCGGCACTGATAACACTGTTGTGCGCGTTCAGCGCCCCGTCTGAGCGGAGAGCGATATCCTTCCCGGCACGCAGCGTCGCGTCCTGCAGCGTGATGTCCTGCCTCGCTTTCAGCGTCAGGGTTTCACCTGCCTGCTGTTTGCCCCGCAGCGCCAGCGCGTCGGCGTCGGCCTGAATACTGCCTTTCGCCACCGCATCGCCGAGGCTGAGTTTACCGTTGGCCGACAGCGTGATATCCCCGCTGCGCGCGCTCAGATTGCCGACGTTAACGCCCACGCCTTTATCGCTGGAAACCAGCTTGATGCGGTTGGTGTACATTCCGCCGAGTGCGCCCGTATCGAGCGCGACTTTTACATGACTGCCAGCCACGCCGCTGTCCGCCGCCTGCGCGGTGACCGAACCATTGGCATCGACCTGATTAGCCCCCAGCACAATCCGCGCATCGTTGGCATTCAGCCCGGCATCAATCTGCGCGGTGCGGGCAATCAGGCTGAGGTAGTCGCTCTTGCTCGCATCCAGCCCCTGCCCGGTCAGCGTGATATCGCCGCGTTTCACGTCGATATGCTGCAGGTTACCCTGCGCATCCAGCTGCGGTTTACCGGTGGTCAGCGTCACCTGCGGGGTGTTGATAAAGCCGCAGCCGTCGCAGGTAATGCCGTTGGGGTTGGCAACAATCACGCTGGCATGCTTGCCGCCCACTTCCAGGTAGCCCGCCAGCGTACTGCGGTTGGTGGACACCACTTCGTTGATGATGGCGTCGGCGGCTTTGCCCTTCAGGTTGGGGTTGTTCTGGATCAGCCCGCCGAGCTGGGTCGGATTGAGCTGTTCTGTACCGTTATTCAGGATCAGACCGGGCTTGTCGACGTTAAAATCGTGGTACTGGTTGTGGGAGATCCCCGCGCTGTTTGGCGTGGCGATATTGATGACCGGGACGCCGTTACCAGCCTGATCCAGCGCGGTATTGCCCGTCGCGACCTGCACCCCCGCCGCCATCGCCGGCAGCAGTGGCTGAAATGCAATCAGGTGGATCAGCGTATACGCCAGCAGGCGCTGTGTGGTTTTTATTGGTTTCATCCCTGATCCCCAGTCTTAATGATTACTCATGAACAACGAAAAGTTAAAAATTAAAAAGACAGCCCAACGCGGTAATACACCACGGCACTATCCGGTTTTAGCCAGTCAGGATGTGCCAATGGCCAGCCAACCGTGATTTGTTGTGATAGATATTGATTCGCGACACCCGCGCCTACCGCCGCACCCCACAAGGTACCTGCCGATTCGCTGTCGGCCTGATGTGAGAAAAGATGCCCGCCGTCAACCGCCGCCGTTAGGGTGACGCTGCCCAGCAGCGGCAGTTGCGCCGCTCGCCAGTTGACTTCGTTGCGCCAGTAGCCACCGCGATTGCCTGAGAGATACTGCTCTTTGAAACCGCGAACGGAGGTTTCCCCGCCCAGCGTGACCTGTTCGCTGCCATACAGGCGCTGCGGTGAGTACTGACCGTAGAAGTTGGTGAGATAATGAAGGTTGTCAGCAATCGGGTAGTAATAACTGGCCGCCAGCGTCACTTTGTTGAACTCAGCGCGCAGCGCATCATCAGATTTTCCTTCATCGCTTTCTGCACCGAACCAGCGCGTTCCCCTGCTGTAAGCAGGATTGAGCGTCGCCAGCCCGCCCCACAGCTTCTGGCTGTGGTTGATGCCGATAATCGCGCTGCTGAGTTTACGGCTGCTGGATTGCAGCAGCACATCGTTCAGGTAGTTCTTTCCGATACGGTGCGACAGGCCCGCCGAGAGGCTGGTTTTCATGTCGCCGTTGCGAAACATCACGCGTGACAGAGTGGCGCGGTGCGTCTGGCTGTCACCGGTTGAATGCCAGAGAAAATCCCGGTTGATGAAATCGTTACGGTAACGACTTTGAGAATAGTCGTAGCTGAGCGTCCAGTAACCATAGGGCAACGACACACCCGCTTGCAGGCTTTCGACATTGCGGCTATCGCGAAACTCGCTGCTGTGCCCGCCGTTGACAAACCACTGGTCAGCCAGCCCCAGCACGTTATCCGCCCACAGGCCGCCGCTTAGCTGCTGCTCTCCGGTGCTTTTTTGCCCGCTATTATCAAAACCGATGTTTGCCGTCAGCGGAATTTGCTTTTTACTGGTCAGGTTGACGATGGAATAGCCGGGCTGGCTACCGGGCTGAATTTCGATGCTCACCTGCTGCGTCGGCATGCGGTTGAGCTGTTCCATGCCCTGTTCGATATCCCGGAGATTGAGAATTTTGCCTTCCAGCCCCGGGAAAACCTGTTTTAATGCCCACGTTGATTGGTTATTAAGATTAATAGATTCGAGACGGCCTTCCAGAATATCGATCTGTAATACGCCGCCAGAAAGATCTTGCTCAGCAATAAAGGCTCGACTGGTAATATAACCCCGTTCGATATACCAATTACTGACGTCATGAATCAGCTGATTTATATCGTTAACATTAAGGCAACGATTAATATAATCTTTATTTAACTTATTTTTATCTTTTTCACGCAGCAGAGAGCTATTGTGATAATTAATATCCTTAATGAAAAAGCAGTGCCCGGCATCGCTTCCGCCATTAGGATTTATTGTCGTTTGAGGTTGATTTAACTGTAATAAAGCATCGCGCTGCTGCCGAGACTGGTCAATCACCTCGGCCTGCCGCTGCTGAATGTCATTTCGGTCTGCCGGATTAAGCGGCGCAGAGAATACAGTATAAGAAAATAGCGCAGGCATGATAACGATCAGCCTGAAAAAACCACGCATGGCTTCATCCCTGATAATAATTTTTTTCGGCATAGTAGAACCGTTAATTACCAAGCTCAATATGTCAGGTAATATATAATTTTATGACAATGGGTTTGCGTTAAGTCGCGATAAAATATTTTCTTAACCAATAATTTTAGATTGGTTACGCCTCGTCATACTATGCTGCGTATTTCATGACCTTTTCTTGTCAATTCTTCACCCATGCGATACCTCACCCCATAGCCTCGTTGATGCATCATATTGTATATTAGCGCCTCGTCGCCGCAGGTCGTTGCGGTGCGAACTCATGTTTATCTCATCACGTTGCGCGGCGCTTCTCTCTGGGGGAACAGTGAATTATCCAATTGGGCAGATCAATCACAGCTATCTGGGTTCCAGCGTTTATACCATGCTGCGTGAAGCGTTAATTACCGGCCAACTCAAACCGGACGATCGTTTGAGAATTCGGGAACTCGCCGCACAGGTTGGTACCAGCGTCACGCCGGTGCGAGATGCGATCCTGCAACTGGCAAAAGAACAGGCGCTGGTGCTCAAGACGCCGCGCGATATCCGCGTCCCTCAATTGACCGAAGCCCAGTTTATCGAGATCCGCACATTGCGGCTGGCGCTGGAAGGCACGGGAGCCGAGCAGGCTGCTGCGCATATTACGCCGAAGACGCTGGAGCAGATTGAAGAGAATATTCGCCAGAATCGTCTGGCGATTGACGAGAAAAATCTACGCGAAGCGCTGCGGTTAAATAGCGAATTTCACCTGTTTCTGGCGCAGGCAGCGCGTATGCCGCTGTTGACGCAGTTTATCGGTAGCCTGTGGATGCGCACCGGCCCGCTGATTGCGCAGGCCTATGCGCATTTTTCCGTGCAAATGGCGATCGAACATCACGAAGAGGTCTTCGCGGCGCTACAGCAGAGCGATGCCAGCGCCGCTCGACAGGCCATCCAATCCGATATTCTGGACGGCAGCGAAACGATGCTGGCCTTTATTGCCATCGATCAATAGCATGACGTGGCTCAACCGCGCTACGCCGCCATGAGTCGTGGCAACAAGCCGCGAATCAGCAGTCGGGTTTCTTTTGCCTGACTGATAAACGCGGGCAGCAGCGCGGTAAAGCCGGGTTCATCGAGCGATTCTGCGGAGTGCTGAGTGCACAAGCGCAGCGTCGCATTCTCATCCAACGCCAGCCAGCAGCCTTTCATCGCCGCCATTTCAAAGTTAAGCATCAGCATGAACTGATACACCGCCGTGCTAATGTCCCCCTGGAATCGCATCACGTCGCAGTGCAATAGCAGCACGCCGCTGCTGGCGGGGACTTCCAACACCACCGCCTCCTGGCCGTCAGGTTCGCGTAGTGCACAGATGCCGTCCTGCAAGCCCAGTTGGGTACGGCTGAGCGCGCCGTAATGGCGTAATAGCCGAGTAATATGCTGTTGTGTGGGTGTCATTCTGTTCTCCTGTAATCACCGCATGATATTTACGATTAGCTGTTTAGCTGCAAGCCTACCTGCTGGAGCTGTTGCAACGCGTTAGCGGTCGCGGGATTGGCTTTTGCGATCTCGCCGCTCAGTTTGTAACTTTGCGGTACGGTTTGATCCTGCCCGTAGCTAAAGCTGACGTTGCCGAGCAGTTTATTCATGCTGACGCCCGCGCTGCTTGACGCGTTGATGATGACCGCTGGGGTATTGAACCCTTCGCTTTTCTTCACCGCCTTCGAGACTTCAATGCTGGCGAGACGCAAATTATTGCCGTCTTTAAACAGCGCGATGACGTCATCCTTGCCGTGCGTCTTGTTCTGAATGCCCTTCTCGATCTTTTCCCGCACATCGTCTTTCAGTTCCAGCGAGACCGTCACCGACGCTCGGTCGTTATTCTGCAAGCGGCTCACGATGTCCTTCAGCGCCGGATTGTCCGCGATCAGTTGATTAATGCGATCGGCATTACTCGGCGGCAGCGAAGAAAACAAATGGTTGCCGATCACCTGAAACAGCCCGTTTTCCGTCAGTTTGCTGAGATTGGTATAGGACGTCGTGTGCTTGACGCTATCCAGCGTTGCCCCGTCGCGCAGCGCAACATCCTGCTGCACGTTCAGCTTTTTCAAACTCATTAATCCCTGATGCTGATCGTCGGTTTTTGCCGATTTATCCGCAAAATGCGCATTCAGGATGGCCAGTTGGTCGACCGGTTCCACCATTCCTTTCACGCTGTCGATCAACAGCTGACTGGCCGGATCGCTAAAGGCGGAAGCCAGCGTCTTGGTCACCGCCTCAATGTCTTTGTTTTCCAGCGGTTCTGCCTTTTTCATGCCCAGACTAATTGACTGGTTAGTGCGCGAATCGGTCGCCACATTCACCCCAACACTGGCCGCAGTGAAGAACGGGACGGTGCCATCCGGTGTCGTTCTGGCCGCCCCAGCACTGATAGTGGCATTGAGCCCCCCAGTGGCCTGATTCATGAAGCGCAGACGGTTGTCAGATTCCGCATAGGTGGTGGATTTCTCCCCTTGTGAAACGCTGGATGAACTGGTGCCAGACAGCACGTTAACGCTCGCCGTCACGCCAACCGACCCGCGCAGCGTCGCACTGGTTGGTGCCGCACCTTTTTCCGTCAGGTTGATTCCGCCGCGCAGCTCCAGCGCCGCATTGCCATCCAGATTAAAACTAACCGTTTTACCCGTCTTCACGCTGTGCTGCTCCCCTTTATCCAGCAGGGCAAGCGGGTTGATCGTGCCGCTCGACAAACCGTCAATAAAGCCGGGCAGTTCTTCTTCGCTGAGGGTGAAATTCAGAGCGTTTTGCTGTGCCATTTGCAGGCTGGCGGATACACCGAATGAGGCGCGGACATCCGGTGCAAAACTGTGTTTGCTGTTAATATTTTGCGTCATCTGCTCCGTGGTTTTCCCTGTCAGATACTGGCTGACGTCATACCCGCCGGAGTAACTCACTTTCCCGGTAATTCCGCCTGAACGCTCGAAGGCAACGTTGATGCCATTTTCACCGCGAGAAAAGCTCAGATTGTAATTGCGCTCACCGCTAACACCGCCGCCCGGCACCGGAGGGAAAGGCAATGGCGTGCCGCTGACCACAAACGACATGGATGCCCCGCCGCCATAGGTCCGGTTAAACGCGATGCTTTCGTTGCTGTCCAATGACAGGACGGTTGCCTTCATTTTATCGATCATGTCCGTCTGGCTGGCTGCCTGCATCACGGTTTTCGAGGTGACGCTGATGGCGTTATCCTCTTTCCTGAACGCCTTCATAAAGGTTTTAACCGAATCGTAATCCGCCTCCAGCGACTTATGACTGGTGAACCCCATGTCGGTCATCTTCTTCACCGGGTTTTCGCCGTAATCACCCTGCCGCAGCGCGTTAAGCGCTTTCATCATCGAGGCCAATTCCACCTCACCCGGCGACGTGCCGGATAGCGTATCGATGCGATCGGTCAGCTTATGCAAGTCTCCCAGCACCAGGGTATCCAGTACCAGCCGCGTTTTCGCCAGTGACAGTGCATCGCTGGTATCCCGCTGCTGCCCAAATGATTCACTATTCGGCTTTTGGGCTATCGGCGTTTTGCTGTCGACAAAGGCTTTGAGCAGCGTACCGGCCGTACTCGTTTTCGATGACGGATGACTTTCCATCGCAGCCAGCAGCATCGGGGCCAGATCTTTTTCTCTGCCATGCAGGCTGGCGGGTTTGCCTTCCGTGTTCATGACACCATTATCGTTCACCACGCCCTGCTGTCTGCCGATCAGCAGCGCCGCTTTGGCCGAGCTGCTTTCCAGTTCGGTATGGAACTGTTTTAACAGGTTCACCAGCGGTTTCCCTTTTTCCCCCAGATCCAGCTTGTCTAGCTTACTCGCCAGATCCATCACTGTGCCCTGCGGTTGGCTCGTTGTGGCATCCAGCTTTTTCAGCAATTCGGTTTGCATGTCATAAACAGGTTTCAGGCCTTCACGTCCGCTGACCTGATGCTGCACATGGTCGGCAAAGGTTTTTAACGGCCGCGGCACGTCCAGGGTGAATGAGACCAGATGGGCTCGCAGCAGATCTGACAGTTTGCTTTTCACCTGCTGCGACTCTTCGCCCGTTTTACCGAGAACCTGAACATCGGCTTTAAATGTGACCCCGGTTAACGGTATTTTTCCCCCTTTGGTCGCGACATCCAGCCGACCAAACACCGTTTCTGCGGCTCGTGGCTCCGCGGTTAACGGCGCTTCCCCTTTTGGCACCGTCGTTTTCCACGCGCTCCCTTGCAGGGTATGGAGTTCATGCTCGTCCTGCGCCACCTGCACATGATGCTGCGCATTCGTGCCCAGTGAATTCACTTTGCCCTCTGATGGCGTCTTCACTGGCTGCCATTGTGCGCTGTCGTGATTTGCCGCATTTTGCCAGTCGGCTTTCGGCAGTTGGAAAAGCTGCCCTTCTTTATTCAGGGCAAAGAGCGTCTGCTGGTGATCCAGCGCGATGTCCTGTATCTCACCGGACAAGCCATTTTTAGGCAGGGCCAGCGGTGGCGCGGCGAGCTTATCCGTTCCCGGCTTGATCTGGTGAAAGTGCAGATCGCCCTGCTTATCGACGGCAATAAATTTATTACGGTTGACCACCGCCATTGCCGAGACGTCATCATCCTTGGCAATTCCCGGAAGCGCGGTGCCCGCTGACGGCGTCATACGCACCTGCGGCAGCGTAAACACGGTATTATCACCGTGCGTAAACGAGTCTGATTTCTGGTTAATGGACAGCGGCTTTATTTCACCGTCTTTTAGCGTGTAAGCCTGATTGTCCAGCCCGCGCTTGAGCTGGCTGGCTTCAACGCTGGATGCCTCCCAACTTTTGGTATTGCCGTTGTAAAAATGAACTTTGCCTTCCTGTAGACCAACCTGTCCCAGTCGCCCCAGATCTAAGGTGTCTTTCGCCTCGGGTGCTGCCGTGGTCAGCCCTAGCTTGTTATCCACCACCAGACTGTCGCTCAGGTTCCACCCCGGCGTAGGGGACAACCCATTCTGCCCCAGAGGCGCGACATGCTTTTGTCCCTGACGATCGGTGGCGAGAACCTGCGTCTGGCCGTGTTCATCGTGGGCAAATCCGGTAATACGATGGTCGTCACCCAGCACCGCATTCAGTTCCGGCGTGCTGACCGGGGTTAATGTGGCGTGTGACGCACCCGCCTCGGGCAGCGGTGCGTGGTAAAGCTTGCCGTCATTGTCGGCAATCAGCAGGTGTTCTGCGGTTAACCCCACTGCTTTCGCATACACCGGTTCGCCATTGTCTAGCTTGAGATCCACTGGCTGCGGCGCAGCATCCAACGTGCTCATCAGATGCAACTGCGTAAGGTGATCCTGCTCGGTCAGCACGGCAGATTGCCCGTTTTGATTGGCGGAAAACGCCGTAATTTTATCGCTGAAGGCTGATGACGCCGTGCCTGACGACAAATTGCTCAGCGTGTGGTCGTCTTTGACCGCATACAGTTGACCATCGCCCTGCCGGGATAACTGGCTGTGGGCGACATCGCTGCTTTGCTGCCAGACGCCAAACTCGGTATTCAGTGCAAAGAGCTTGCCGTCATGAAGACGCAGTTGCTCGCCCGCGCCTGACGCTGAATCGGGCTGTCGGTGGACACCGGTTAACAACTCGTGGTTCATGCGTCCAGAGAGCGGCACGCTCGTAGATTCGCCCGAGGTTGCTTTCAGAGAAATACGTTCCGGCGTGGAGTCCAGCTGTATGTTACCCGCGCTCAGCTTGCCCGCAGGCATCGCGCCGCGGCCGCTACTGTGAAGCGCAATATGCTGATTGTCATCGCTTTGAATCACGAACAGCCGCCCTGATTTGTCGGCTAGCGCGTGCTGCTGTGCATCCTGATTTTCATGATGAGCCACGAACGGCTGGCTATTTTTCCCGATAGTCTGTTGTAGCAGCGTGCTCAGCGCCTCCGGCAAGCCTTTGCCAAACTGAAGCTTACCGTGGCTGTCCAGCGCGATATCGGGTTTCGCGGCAGGTGTAGCGGTATGACTGCCATTTATTTTGATCTCAGCGGCTTCAGTGGAGGCAAAACGCGGCAGGCTCTGGATCGGCCCACCGGATGCCAGCGAATCACGCGGCGCACGCGCTACGCTCTGACTCACGCCTTCCGCTGAAAATAGTTCGCGCAAGGTCTTCGAGCGCGAGTCCTGACTCTTCACTGAACTGCCGCTTCCCTGCTCCAGTTGGGGCGGTTTGTTTTTATCATGCAAACCTTGCTGAATCAGGGATTGCGCGCCTTTTTGGCTCGCGCTGGTGCTACTGCCCTGCGATAGCGATGTGTTAGCTAGCGTAGCGGGCGCAATTTCCGACACGGATAGACCGGGCTGAACATGCTGGATTTTCTGCATAACAGGTTCCAAGGGTGATGAATTGATCGTGTCGGTTAAGTGGTCAGTTTCTCCTTCCGGTTCCCGACACCTTTCTCTCCCTGAACGGGAACCGCACCACAGCTTCCCTCACTTAATACGCAACAGACGTAAGCCTGTTAATGACCCACATTATTCACTTTCAAGGAGATGTTATGGCTGATATGACGATCACGCTCAGCATACAACCCGGCGCAGGCCTGTCATCAACAGGTCTGAATTCCCCGCTGTCAGGCAGTAACGGCGGGGCATCGCCACGCTCTGCACAGCAGGATAGCCAGCTCATGGAGGCGCTGGGCACCTTACTTAGCGCGCTCTTGCCTAATGTACAGGGCAATACGCCGTCATCAACCGATGGCAGTCCACTGGGCCAGACTGGCGCAGGCAACGGCGGCAGCTCGCCATTAGGACGAAATGGCAACCCTGCCGATATGCTGATGAAACTGCTGGAAACGCTGATTCCGGGCAAAAATGGGCAGGAAGCAGGGAACCCACTCTCTTCCGGTTCGTCAGGCGCGGCAGGCGGCAGTGGCGGTGCCTCACCACTGGCCGGCTCATCCGGCACGGGCGGCGCAGGCGGTGCACAAAATCCAGAAAATTTAAGCCGTTCTCTACTGCAAGATTCGGCTGGCAGCGCATTAGATAACGCCATCAGCCCAACGGCAGACGGCGGTGGCCAACTGAGTGGCAACGCTCTGTTGAAAGCGCTGATGGAATTGATCGGCAATCTGATGGATTCACAGAAAGGTGAATTCGGCCAGCCGCAAGAAAAAGGACAGTCACAAGGTGGCGGATCGCCATCGGTGGGCGCACCTTCTGCCGGCGGTGGGGGTTCACCTGCTGCACCATCAGCGCCGCCTTCACCCGTTGGTGGTAACGGCGGCGGCGCGCCTGCTCCACTAACAGCCGCACCAACCGGTGTTGATGGCGGTTCGGCAGCATCGCCGACGACGTCAACAGCAGGTGCTGGCCCAGTTGCCTTCCCTAAAGCCAGCGGTGATGCCACCGTGGTCAATGACACCATCAAAGTCGGCCCCGGAGAGGTCTTTGACGGCGGCGGTAAAACCTTTACCGCTGGCAGCAAGTTAGGCGATGGCGGCCAGGCTGAAGGCCAGAAGCCAGTCTTTGAACTGGCTCCAGGCGCAACGCTGAAAAACGTGGTGTTTGGTGATAATGCGGCGGATGGCGTACACGTTCGCGGCGATGCCAAAATTGATAACGTACACTGGACCAACGTGGGTGAAGATGCGCTGACGGTAAAATCCAATACTGGTAAGCCAGCCAATGTTGAAATCACCAACAGTAGCGCTCAGGGCGCTTCCGATAAGATTTTCCAGCTGAATGCGGATGCCAATCTGACCATCGATAATTTCAAAGCGAAAGATTTCGGTACGTTTGTCCGCACCAACGGTGGACAACAGGGTAACTGGAACTTGAATCTGAGCAACATTGACGCAGAGAACGGCAAGTTCTCGTTCGTGAAAAGCGACAGTGAAGGGTTGAACGTCAAAGGCAGCAACATCAACCTGACGAACGTCAATAATCACTACAAAGTGCCGGATTCCGCCAACTTACAGGTGAAGTAAAATGCCAACCACGATGACATCTCCCGCACCGACACGCTGGGCGGATATCGCCAGACAAGGCGGATATATTACACCGGCGCAACGTGAATCGTTCACGCAGGCTATCCATCTGGTGAGAACACAGTTGAACACGGTACTCAGCCAGTCAGGATCGCTGCGGCGGGGTGAGTTCGAGTTCGATGCGTTTGTGGATTCGCTGGAGCAGGATTTTCTGCATCAGGCCGACGTCCATACGAAGAACGGGCTACATAGCGACGTGGCGCAGACCTCGTTCTGGATCGCCCGCCTGATCGCCGATCGTTTTATTGCGGTGCGTCAACTGTAATACGTGCGCCATGCCACACCGGGAAAAAGCCAGCCAGGGAAACCTGCGCTGGCTTTATTACTTACTGACAATAAAAAAGAAGATGACCATTCCTGATCATCTTGTTCTTCCAGCGTCACCAGATCATTTAGTATTGTGGGTAACGCGTTTCCCAATTTTTCTTGAAGTGACTTTCATTAACGCCAAATCTCTGCTTTATGAAGGCCATACATTTATAGAAATCATCGAAGGTATAATATTCGTCATCCTTCACGTGTGCAGCGAAAACCTCGGAGTCAGAGTCTTCCAGATATTGCTTTTCAATATCGCAAATATTTAGGTTATAGAGCCAGAAAACATTGTTTCTATCAGGAACGTAGCCTAATGCTTTTACCTCTGGGTACATCTCTTCCAGCGTCAGCATTCCCTTTTCCAGAAAACCCATTTCTCTTTCGAGCATCTCTTCAGGGAAATAAGCTCTGGGTCTGATGATAATAAAACGTGAATCCTTACCGCCATTGATATCCATTTCACAGTAGGAACCGTCTCTAACATCCCCTCTAAAACCGTAGGGGTATGGGTTATAAGGGGTGATTTTCTCGGTCATTACTGACGTCCTTACTGTGCCCAGTATCGTGATTGCCAATGGGTTTACTCAACAAGAGGCTGGTTTGACGAAGCGAAATAAAATAATGAAAACGTTCCATGTGGTTCCTTGACGCAAGTCCCGTTCAGAAAAAGTTGCGCGTAAAGGATAGCAAGCGAAGGGAAAACACCATAATACAATACAAAGAAAGGACTAAAACGAAGCAAGCTGATTGAATTGATTTGAATTGATTTGAATTGATTTGAATTGAAATAATCACATTAAAACAAGAGAGCAGTGCTTCCGCCCTGCTCCCTGTCGTTTTTTTGTTTTAGCTGGAGAGCTTTTGCAGCCCCATATTGACGATACGGTCGCCGATCATCGCCGCATCAATACCCAAAGACGCACCGCCATTGCCGCGAGCATTCAGGTTAGTATTGCCGGTATCGCCCGCCACCGCGCTCTTGATCATGCCAACCGCCTTCATGAATTTATCCATGCTGCCTTTGGTCATGCCGTCATCATCCGGCTTGCTCAGCGCTTTCGCCCAGGATTTGTCATCCTGCTTTGCCGTCTGCCAGTTATCTTTCTGGTATTCCGGTTTACCGAAGACTTCAGGATATTGATCCATAAACTGACCAATTTCTTTCGCCATCGCCCGATCTTCTTTATCCACGAAGTAACGCGTCGGGCTGTCGTTGTGCGTGCTGATGTTGTTCAGTTCCTGCAAACCGGCTTTTTGCCCAACGCTCATCCCCAGCGTGCTACCCAGTTGATTGAACGCACCCGCACCGCTCAGGCCTTGCAGACCGTTATTGCCCAGTTGCAGCGGTGGCGTTTGCCCTTTCGTCTGGCTCAGGCCGTTGCCCAGAATGGCAGACAGCGCATCGTTAACGCCTTGGGTATAGGCAGAAATTTCCGGTGACGACGGCTGTTTGTTGCCGAACAGCCCCCCCTGCTGCTGCGACATGCCGCCGCCCAGCAGATCTTCCAGCGCGCTAAACAGCAAGCTCCCCATCATGGCCGATGGATTCATGGCATTCATGCCGGCACCCAGCGCCCCGCCTAATCCACCGCCGAGCGCACTGCCCAGCCCACTACCAAGGCTACTGCCGAGACCGCCCCCTAGGCCACCGCCCAGCAAACCGCCGCCGAGTCCGCCCAGGCTGCTGCCTAAACCACCGAGCCCACCACCCATGCCGCCGCCCATCATGCTGCCCATGAACATCATGGTTGTCATGATATCGGACAGTTTTTCTGCGATGTTGCTGCGCTGGCCACCAAACGCTGACTGCAATGGCGATCCGCCATTTTGTGAAGACTGTGATTGAAATAAACCGCCGTTACCGCCCGCCTTGATCGTGATTTGCAGAGAGGTTCCGCCACCAAGAGAATTAAGCATAATGTTTCCTCAATGAGTAAATGGGTTATGAAAGCGCCAATGATGTGCGGTCAACCCGCGTGATTGTGACACTCCCCCATTAAGTGATTTCCTTGCACGCTCAGTTCCCGTCTTATGCACGAAAACGCATGACTTTTTCACGGTTCAGCGCGGCGGCAGACCGGCCAAACGCCACAGTTCGTCGATTGCCACAACCGACTCTGCCAATGTGGATAACGCGCGACGTAACCGCAGATGTTGCTGTTCATCCAGACTCAGGTCGCAGGCAAACAGCGCATCGGCCTCCAGAAAGCGGCGTTGTAAAATTTGCCGCAGCATACCGGGGTAATGTCGAGCGGGAGCCAGCGTTAAGATAAGCATGGCCTTATTCGCCGACACCGCCGTAAACCACAGCGTGACGCCCGACTGTACCGCCCAGCAGGCCGTCGTCGCGGTTTTCAGCGCAGTGAGGAAATCATGCTGATTATCGAATACCGCCACGGGTTCACTCATCCACGCTGACTCTGCTGTAATCCGCCGGGCTGCTACGCAGATCGGGCTGCCACCAGATGATGAGCTGCCGCGTTTCCGGCTGCGGACGACAGGTCACCGAGGCGCAGTTGGCGAGCTGCCGCGGGGTATTGCAGGCGCTCAGCAGGAGTGCGATCAGCGCGACGGACAGTGCTTTATGATTCATGACCATTTCCTGTTTTAATTGGAATCGCTACTGAGATGTCAGCAGATTACGTCGGGCGGGCTGAGACGTCAGCGCGGGCTGCAACGCAAGGAACACCTCGCTGGATTCCCCCGGTGCTAGCGTCGTTTTCGGCCACACCGCCACCGCTAACGTGCGGCTACTGGCACAGGCGGCTTCATCAAAACGCTGGGGCTGTGTGCCGCCGTTACGTACGACGCCGACGCTCAGGCGCACCTGACCATTGCTATACCACTGATAGCGCGAACTGTCGTAGATCAGGCCCGACTGCGAGCGGCATACCTCGCCCAATCGCGTACCTTTACCGTCTGCCTGAAACCCGGCGGGAAGTTGGCGGCTGGCGAGATCGCGAAACGCGCCTTCAATCAGGCTGTAGAGATCCGTTTTACCGTTGCGCTGCGCGACGCGGTTCATCGCACCATTCAACTGCTGACGATTGGCGGAGGACACATAGCGCGTGGGATCGGTTTGATCGCCGACCAGATGTGGCGTCAGGATAAACAGGCGCTCACGGCGCGAGACTTCATGACGCGTCGAGGTAAACAGCTGCCCCAGCAGCGGGATATCCCCGAGGATCGGAATGCGGCGATCGCGGTCACCGCTCTCTTCAACGTGAAAACCACCCAACACCAGCGCACGGTTCTCTCCAATCAGCGCCTGCGTGCTGACAGTGCCACGTTTCACGCCGGAGGCCTCACCTTCACGCCCGGTCTCCACCTGACCGTCTTCGATATCGATAACCAGTTGGATACTGCGCTGCGCCCCTTCGCCAATCACGCGCGGCGTCACCTGCAGGCTGGTGCCAGCGGTCACCGGTTGAATGTCCGCGACGCGTTCACCCGTCGCCGTGATGAACGCCGTCCGGCTGAAATCAACAATCGCGGGTTGATTCTCCAGCGTCAGTACGGAAGGATTGGCGACGATGGACGCCGTTCCTTCCCCTTCGAGCGCCTGAATATCGGCGAAGAAGCGTTTGAAATCGCTGACAAACAGGGTGCTTCGTCCCATCATCATGGTGCTGCCCGCGCTCACATTGCCGAGCTGCGCCTGCCAGTTCGCTTCCAGCCGCGACAGTGCGGTTCGGTCCACATCCAGAATAATGGCATCAATATTGACCAGATTTTGCGGTACATCGATATGGTCGACGAGCTGCTGATACTCCGCACGGCGCTTTTCATCATCCCGAATCAACAGCGCGTTATTACGCACATCGGCGGAAATCTTGCCGCTTAGCGTCACACGGCCTGACGCCTCGCCGTTGCGACCTGGGTTATTACGGGTTGCCAGTCGGGTCATCAGCGAACGCGTACTCTCCCGCATCGCTTCCATGCCGTTATCCGGCTGCACGGGCATCGGGCCGGATGCGCCTGCCGGTGCCGCACGCTGACCATCCATCAACTCATTGAGAATAGTCGCGACGCCGGGAATGGTGACTTTTTGATCGCGATATTGCAGCGTCCGGTCGGATACCGAGGCATAGCGCAACGGAAATATCATCACCTTGCGCCGTTCGTCCTGTTTTTCCCGCTGCTGACTGAAATTACGAATCAGATCGATATACGCCTGCGGGCCGGTGACCAGCACCACGCCCTCTTCCGGCAGTTCCCCCCAGCCGAAGCGGGAATCGAGCAGACCGATACCGCTGAGCGCCTGTTTGATATCGGGCGCGGCATCCGGAGAAATCTCCAGCCGCACCGACGCCTGTTCATCCTGCGGGCTGACATACAGCGCATTGTTATACACGAACCACTGAAAACGGTGCTCCAGCGCCAGCCTGTCGAGGAATAACGTGGGGTTATCCGCGCGAATTTTCGCCGTAACCTCATTGTCCGCAATATTGCCCAGCACCAAATCCACGCCGTGGCTGTTGGCAAAATCCGTCAGAATCGCGGACAGCGGCGTTTGCTCGGCAGAATAGGCATACGCGCCCTTGTTCCAGTCAGCTGGCGTGGCAGCGTGCGCCAGCGAAATCATCCCATTCACCGGGATAATCCCCATCAGCACTACCGCCCAGCAAAACCAGCGATAGACCGCCAGAAAAATGCTATACGCTTGATGACGTATCAGTCCCTTACGCATGTCGTTCTCCTTGCAAAAAAGCCAGCGTGTTCAGATTCAGTGGAGCGGAAACGGGCGTTTTCGCCCGCGGCGTGAGCAGGCTCAGCCAGACGTCCCGTTGGTTTAGTAAGGTTTCCAGGCTGCGGCACAGCTGCATGACGTCATCGGCATCAGGCCGCATCCATAGCCAGAGCTGTTCATCCTGCGGGGAGAGCGACAGTATGGCGGTATCATCCTGAAACTGGGCGCGGGCGGCGTCAGCCAGCTGTAAGGCACGCGCCAGCATCGGCTCATCCGGCAACACGCGCAGCGGAATGGCCGCGCTACACGCCACGCCCGAAGACTGCCGTACAAGCGCCACCGCCCCGCCATCAATGTTCAACTTCAGCGTCGGCGTCCCGCCGTTTAGCCAACGCTCCAGCATCACGGCCAACTCAGTTGAAGTCATTGATGATGGCCTTTGCCAAGCCGTGTTTCACGCTCAGCAACTGCCCGACCGCCCAACTGGCATTGGAATAGTCCATGCTGGCTTCAAAAAAGGCATAACTGTCTGCCTGACTGGCTCCACCTTCGGCAACGTTCAGCGCAATATCATCCAGCTGTTGCTGCGAATCGACCAGATGCGCGTCAAGGCGACGTTGAATGGGGTTAAGGGACATAGCACGCTCTCCTCATAGGGTATTTTCCTCACAACAGGGTTTGGGTCGGTGACGAGAACGTTGGTCGTAAACCTGAGCGTTCTCGTCATTGACTCAATAGTGAGTGGTTAACCCCGGCATGCAGTTCCCATTAGCAGACAGTGATTTCACATCGCAGCGGGATATTCAGGAGGAATCAGCTGTGCTGTCGCCTGTCGCCAGCTCAGCGACATCACGCCATGCGCCGTAATCAGCTTCATGGCATCGCTATCCAGCGTGTCGTCGCTGGCGAGACGCCACTCAAGATGCGTATGTGCATCCAGCCAGTGCTGTACATCGGCAAGTTGGGCGGGATGGCAATACAGCGTTCCCCGACTTTCTCCCTGCTGTTGCTTCAACAACTGTCGCAATAAAGCGTGATGGCGCGACGGTTCAGGCGTTTTATCCAGCAAATGCGCCAGCGCATCACGCAGCAGCTGTCCGGCTTGCGTAATCATGCTCTTTTCCAGATCCATTCGGTCTTGTCGAACGCCCTGTAATAGCGCGTTTGCCTGCTGCCAGAATTCCGCTTCTGCCTGTTCGACAGCCTGCTCACCGAGCGTTCGGGCACGTTCGTGCGCCTGCGCCACAATCGTATCGGCCTGCGCAGTGGCCTCTTCCCAAAGTGTCCGACTGCGGCGGTGCGCCGCGACTCGCTCCGCCGGAATAATCACCGTTTCCTCCCGACTGCCGCCGGGTAATGTCGCAAACGTCTTTGTCATCAGCATGCTTCGTCCTTAGCAAAATGAATAGAAATGAGGAGGGTTATGTGGGTGTCGATGCCTTCCAAATCAGGGCATCGCACAGCGCATTCAGCCGGGCGGCGGGCAATGACATCGTCGGGGCATGGCAGGGAGTATCCCCACAACAGGGCCAATCGCGAGGAAAAAGCAGCCGCAGACGCGGCCAGCACGTTTCACCATAGCGAATGCGCAGCAGCGTCAGCGCATCCTGATAGCTCGTGGCGGGTGACGTCGACGATAAGGCAGAAAAGGTGACCGCTGACGGCAGCCATAAGCCCGGCCGCAGCGCCTTTGCCAGCCGCTCGCACCATATACCTTCCGCGTCCGAGCGGTCCGGATTGCGTACGGGCTGACACACCCGCACCATCAGCCGCAATACCGTTTCGCGCTGCGCCGTATCCAGCGCCCCTATTTGCATCAGTGAAGCCAGCGGATCCGGTGGCAACACCGACGGCAGAGAAAAATGACGATGAAGCTGCACGGCATTCACATGCAGCCAGTCGCGGCGCGGCGGCGAATCGGGCAACCTCACCTTCCCGTCCCACCAACTGAGATCGGCTTGTAACAGGCAATCCTCTGCCCACCAGGTCAGCCAGGCAAGCGGTGTGAGATCGCCCGACTCATGCCGTTGGCGTTGCGCTTGTATGGTCATGGTGACGATACTTCCTTCGCTTTTTTCTGCTGCCATTGTCGCAGGTGAGGCGCGCCGATGCGCCAGCCTAATAGCCCAGCCAGCATTAGGCCAAATAGCCCTGCGCCCCACTGCCAGCGGCGCATCTCATCCGGCGTAAGCGTGAACGGCCCGAGCGTGACCACGGGGATCGTGTCCTGATACGGTTCCGCCGGAACAAAGACGATCGCCAGTTCTTTATCATCTTTGCCAGACAGGCCGGGGATGCTACTGGCGACCATACGGCGGATGCGCTGCTCCATCCCATCGGGCTCAAGCTCGGCACGGTATTTGATAAACACCGCTGCCGAGGCTGGCTGAACCGGCTCGCCGGGAGCAATACGTTCGGGCAGCACCACATGCACCCGCGCCACCAGCACGCCGTCGATCTGCGCCAGCGTCGCCTCCACTTCCTGCGACAGCGCGTAGATATAACGGGCGCGCTCTTCCAGCGGCGTCGAGATCACACCGCTTTTCTGAAAGACCTCGCCCAGATTGGTACGCGATTGCTTCGGTAAACCGGCCGCATTCAGAATATTGACGGCACGTTCCATGTTTTTTGCATCGATCACCAGCGTGACGCCGGTTTTATCCACCCGTTTCTCCGCGCCGATCTGATAGCGGCCGAGCATCGAAATCGCTTCGTTGGCATCGTTCTCCGACAACCCACGATTCAGCTCAATCGGCTCGCCGCAGCCGGTCAATAGCCCGATCAGCAGAAGAAACACTCGCTTATCGATTTTCATAGGCCGCTACTGTAAGTTGGTGAGTTTTTCCAGACTTTGCACACTTTTCGCCACCAATTTAGCGCTCAGCAGACTTTCCAGATAGAACGACGACAGCGTTCGGGTCGCATCCAGCACATCTTTTGGATTATTGGAGCGCATCGACTGGCTCACATCGCGTTCGGCGGATTTAAATACGCCGTTCAGTCCCTGAGATTTTTCCGCCAGTGCGCCCAGCCACTGACTGTTGCCGCTTTCTGCTGTCATCGGTGCCGACGACATCGCTGCGCTAAACCAGGACACATCCTGATTGGTCGAAGAAGAGGAAAAAGACGTGCCGTTGTCCGCCAGCGGAGCATCCCCCGGCTGGGGCAGCGTAGTAGCGTGGTTGATTTTCATGGTGTGGATTCCATCGCGGACGGGATAAAAAATAAAGCCGGAGCAAAGCTCCGGCTCGTTGCATCACGATCAGAACTGGATAGCTTTCGCCGCTTTCTGCCCGGAGTTCAGTGCTTTAGACGCGGAATCCATCTGACCATCCAGAATGGAGTTTTCCGTATCTATCGCCATTTTCTCTGCCTGGGCGCCTGCTGCACGTGTCAGAGAGCCAGCCATCGCGGTATCCAGAGTCTGAGAAGCTGCCTGAGATGCAATCTGGGAAAGTCCAAAGTTCATGATATATCTCCAAATATAATAAATGTTTACGGTAGTGAACTGTCATGCTGTACATACAGTCATCTTGTTCATTCATTAAGTGGGATAGCGGGTCAGTGAGTTCCAACGAAAAGGAAATTCTTTCGGTAATGACAATGCGAGGGGAAGAACTAGCCTAGTTTTCTCTGTGTTTCCGGCCGTTAGTTATCATAGATTTTCTTTTAAAATAATAAAAAACGTTATTACCTGACCGAAAGGCCATACGTTGTTTCTGATTTGCAGGGACGTTTTTATGCTGTGCAACTGGCAAGGATGCGATATTTGAACCCATGCCGTACTATTCCGTCACGCTGCCAAATGGTCGCTATGCTCACCTTAACTACCAATACCAGATTGTGGTTCAGACTTATTTTGATTTCGTTTGCCAGCGCATTGCTGGCGCTGTTTATTGGTCAGGGAATTTTAGCCAGGCTGGAACAAACGCAGTTGCAGCACTATAGCCAGAACGTGCTCGAACAAGGAACCGCCGTCGCCCGTGAAAGCCGGGAAACCATAGACCGCGTACTGACGCTGAATAACACGCCTTGCTCCAGCGCCGATCTGAAAGAATTACGCCTGCTCTCCTTTTACTCCGTCTATCTGCGTGATATTGGGCGAATCAAGAACAACTATCTCATCTGTTCCGCGGGCTGGGGCATCCTCAACCCACCGATTTATCTGCTACAGCCAAACCTGACGACCGATGAAGGCATGCAGTTGTGGACGGCGATGAAAGACGTGATTGATCCACGTATTACCGCCGATATGGCGAGTCTCAACGGTGTCGTCACTGTCACCGCAGCCGCCGCATTTCGTCATTTCACTCAGCCCCCCGCCGAATACAGCGCGATGCTGCTCACGCGTAATCTGGGGCATATCTATCAGACCTTTGGCAACATCGACCTCACGATGTTCAAAGAGAAACGGCATGAGAGTAACGGGTGGCTGACCATGGGAAAACGCCAGACGTTTTTCTGCGCAACAACCCTGAATGTCTGCGTGCTGGCTCAGTTGGATTCTGCCGGCATCCTGTATCGCCCCTGGTATATCATCGCGGCGCTGTTTTCTGTCGGGGCGATCCTCGGGACCAGTTTTGCCCTGTCCTACCAGCTCTATGACGATCGGCACCATGCTTTACCATCACAGCTAAAACGCGCGATCAAACACCAGCGGTTTCAGGTCTATTATCAGCCGCTGATCAGCCTGCCGCAGCGCACCATTATTGGCGTAGAGGCGCTAGCGCGTTGGAAAAATGAACGCGGCGATAGTGTCTCACCGGAATACTTCATCAATATTGCAGAAAAAATGGGCTACTCAGATGAGCTAACCCGCATCATTACGCGTCAGGCGCTGCGTGACATGCAGCCGTACCTCACGCAGGACACGCCCTTTCTTCTGAGTATTAATCTGTCCGTCTCCGACATTATTTCGCCGGATTATCATCACTTCCTGAAGCAAATGTGTGATGAATTGGCGATCGATAAAACACGCGTCATGCTGGAACTCACCGAGCGCTCGAGCACGTCCCACAAGACGCTGGCTGATGGCCTTGAGGCGCTACGGCGCTCGGGCTATAAGATCGCGCTTGATGATTTCGGCACGGGTTATTCCAATCTCGATTATCTGAGCCATTTACCGTTCGATATGATCAAGATCGACAAAATTTTTGTCGACGCTATCGGCACAGACACGGTTAATGCCGCTATGGCCGATCTGTTATTTACCCTCATCAAAAAACTCGACGTCCCGGTGATCGTCGAAGGGGTAGAAACGCGCGAGCAAGCCGCCTACATCCTGCAACAGTGCCCGTCGGCGATTATGCAAGGATGGTATTTCAGTAAGGCGGTAGCCTTGCACGATCTACCGGATATCCATCACTATCCATGCCCGCCGATAGAGACGGTGTAACCTGAAAGCAGGCCTACAGGCAAAAGTCGGCCTGCCGTCATTGGCTACCGTACCCCAATCGGTAAACGGCGGAGAGTCTACCTCATGCCTCACAGGCTTCCCCGCCCCCTGCGCACATCTCTCGCGCCGTCACGTTCAGCACTTTCAGGCGGTGATAAAGCGTCCGCTTGGGGATCCCCAGTTCCACAATCACATCGTCAATGCAGTGGTCGTGGCGGCGCAGCGCATCCTGAATCAGAAATTTTTCAATCCGCTTTAAGCGGTCTTTCAACTGCAAAGGACGCGGATGTAGCAGCGGCTGAGTTTCAGCCAAAGGCGATAGCCCCAGCGCCCATCGATCCGCCGCAGCTTTCAGCTCGCGGATATTGCCCGGCCAGCTGTGAGTCAGCAGCTGTTCGTGAATTTCCGCCGTCATCGGTGGCAGCGCCATTTTCAGGCGCACAGCGGCTTCCTGACTAAAACGCTGAAACAGCGGCAGAATGAGATCGCTACGGGAACGCAGCGTTGGCAGTTGAATCTTTACGGTATCCAGACGGAAATAGAGATCGCGGCGAAACAGCCCTTTTTCCACCAGTTGCAGCAGCGGCGTTTGCGTCGCCACAATCACACGCATATCCACGGGCGTGAACTGGGTGCTTCCCAGCCGCTTTACGCCACGGCTTTCCAGCACGCGCAGCATCTTGGCCTGCAGCGTCATGGGCATACTGTCGATCTCATCCAGAAACAGAATGCCTTTATCTGCACTTTCCAGATAGCCGGCGCGGGAGCGGTTCGCGCCAGTATAGGCACCCGAGACCACGCCGAACAGCTCACTTTCGGCCAGGTTTTCCGGCACGGCGGCGCAGTTCACCGCCACCAGCGGGCCGCTGCATCGAGAAAGTTGATGAATGCGGTTCGCCAGCGTGTCTTTGCCCGTACCGGTTTCACCTTCCAGCACGATGTCGACATTGAGAGGCGCAATAACATTAATGATGGGCGAGAGCGATGAATGAATATCATCTGCTGTGTGTGTGGAATGTCCCGACGATGGCGGGAAATAGTCTACTGATGACCGAGCTTTTTCTAATGAGGGCTTTTCTAATGACGAATGCGCTAATAACGAATCGTGCTGTCTGTCCTGACGGTAATAATGATTCATTAACTACTCCTGAGGCCCAAATGGGCTAACTGACTGCCTTCCATAACGTGGTGCCCTACCGTGCATCTGTCGCGTTTCTCCGCATAACGTCGACAGATACCTCACCGGTAGCACGATGATAAGCATTACCGCCATTGAATAATGAAACCATCAGGCATCGCTGAACATCAGGTAGGAATTCCAGAGGAATTTGTAGGGAAATACCTACAAAAAACGATCAACATAAGCAAAAACAATCTGTTACTTCCCTGAACAATTAGCAGGAAAACGAAAAGATATTGTCAGGAAAGCGTAAATCTCAGCAAAGGGATTCACCGACTGTTGAATCCCTTTTATCTGTTATTTCTCGCACAGCGGATTTCCGCTCCTATTCCGCAACTAGGGAATGAGCTTCTTACTCACGACATACTTCACAATTTCCACATTGGTACTGAACTGCATTTTCTCCATCAGACGCGCTTTATGGGTACTGACCGTTTTGTTGCTGATGGCCAGCTCATTGGCGATGGCGTTGATACCCATCCCCTGCGCAAACATAATCATGATTTGGTGTTCTCTGGCCGTCAGCACATCGTGCGCGGCTCTGTCACCCTCCGTGTAGTTGGAAAACACCAGCTGCTCGGCAATCGTATGATCGATATAGCGAGCGCCCTGCGCCACGCGTCGGATCGCCGACAGCAGCGCTTCCGGGTCTTTATCTTTGGTAATGTAACCTCTGGCACCGCTCTTCAGCGCATGCTGCGCAATTTGTGCCTCGCTATACATGCTGAGCACCAGAATCGGCAGACGCGGATATTGCGCCACCACGCGCGAAATCAGCGCTTCACCGCTGATACCAGGCATCGACATATCCAGCAGCAGCAAGTCGGGGGTCACGCTGCGCAACTGCGCCAGTACCTGTGCGCCATTTCCCGCTTCAGCGACGACGCTCAGCGAGTCATCCAGCGCAAAGATCTGCTTGAGACCTTCACGCATGATGACATGATCGTCGGCGATCATTAAACGTATTGATTTTCCCATCGCTCATTTCTTCCTTTTGTTATTCTTATCCCGCGGTTAGCGGGTATCGCCATTTTTAGGAAACGTTAGCTGCACCAACGTGCCTTTGCCGAGCGCGCTGTCTATAACCACTTCGCCTCCCAGCATCCGTCCGCGTTCTTTCATGCTCATGAGTCCGAAAGCGTTTTTATTTTTAGCGCGGGAATCAAAACCTTTACCGTTGTCCTTGGTGCACAGCACCACGCAGTCCTGCTGGTTATCCAGCGTAATGATGACCTGCGTGGCAGCGGCGTAGCGCGCTACGTTAGTCAACGACTCCTGCACGACGCGGAAGGCCGCCGTGGTGCTCTCGTCATTTAGCGCCAGCGGTTCTCCCGACGTTCGCAGCAGACAGGTTGCGCTGTAGTGCCGGTTAAACTCGTCACACAGCCACTCCAGCGCGGGCGTCAGCCCCATATTCAATACATTCGGCCGGAGCCGGGTCGACACGTTCCGCACCACCTGGATCGTTTGGTCAGTCAGTTGCATCAGCTTTTGCAAATGCGCCTGCATCTCTGGGTTTTCCTTGGCAAAACACATGCGCATGAGCGACAGGCTCATGCGGATCGTGGTCAGGTGCTGCCCCAGCTCATCGTGAATTTCCTGAGCGATATGCTTACGCTCTTCTTCGCGTGAAACCTCACGCTGGCGCGCTAATAAACGCAGCTGCATGTGCGAATCGGCCAGTTTCTTCTCCGCATAGCGAATCGCCGTAATGTCCCGTCCGACGGTCAGAATGGACACCAGCGCGCCGTGCTGATCGAACTCAGGCACACAGCGAATATGGTGAATATGGTGATGACGCTGCTCACCTCTCCCCAGTTCTTCCATGACTTCACCTTCCGCACTACTGCGGGTATCGACAACCATCTGCACCAGCTGTTCCATGCGGATCGCACAGCCCACGCCGGGCATCAGTTCCGTAATCATACGGCCCCGAAGTTGCTCTATGGTGAAATCCAGATGTTTCAGACTGGCAGGGTTGGCGTACAGGCAGTTCAGGTTGGCATCGAAGCGAATAATCAAATCCGGCGTGTTCTCAACCAGCGCGCGAAATTCCTGTTCTCGCGCGTAAGCCAACTGCTCGATATGTTTACGATCCCTGATATCTCTGACGACACACATGTTGTAGCTACGTCCTCTGTGTTGGAAATGCGTGAGATTAACCTCGACCGGAATAGTCATGCCATGGCGGGTGAGGTGCTTGGTTTCAAACGTGGTGCCGACGCCCAATGCGTACTCATGAAACCAGTCGGGCGAGCTATGCTCAGCGACCCAGTCGGGATCGATATCGGCAACGCTCAAATGCATGAATTCCGTAATGCTGTAGCCCAGCGTCTGGCTGGCTGCTTCATTGACGTAACAAAAACGCTGATCTTCGTTGACGATATAAATCGCGTCCTTGATACGACCAAATGCAAAATCCACCAGCTCTAGCTCGGGAGCCTTGGTTTTCTCACCGGAACGAAAAGGTTGAGTGAACATCATTGCCATCTCCTTATTTGAATTAAGACTGTTGTGCAGCCACCCACCGTGCAGGTAGCGCAATACGGCGTCTCAACATTCCAGAAGATGGACAGGGAACCCTGCAACGGCATCAATGCGACCTGATATCACGGCGTGCGACCACGAACTGAACGGCAACCACCATCATTAAATACAGCGGTCACCACCTCAGTCAGTGAAAAACGGCAGGTGCAGGCGCGTCCTTTCGTCCCGTGAAATGCCGTCAGGATTCAACAGCCTGACGGATCACACCTCGGGCACGAGATAGTCGCGACCGCACCGTACCGATCGGGATCTCCAACTGCAACGCAAGATCCTGATAGCTGGCATCGGTATCCAGCAATTGCATCAGCATCTGACGGGTATCTTCAGGCAGTGAGACGATGGCATCCATCGCGCGTTTCAAGGACCGTTGACTTTCGGTGATAGCACCGGGATCGAGTTCTATCGCGATATGTTCCAGCATCTCATCGCCCATTTCCTGAGCACGCTGGCGTGCCTGCTTGAAATAATTGCGAACCAGGTTGAGGGCAATACCGAATACCCACGTCTCCGGCCGCGATGCTCCCGCAAATTTATCCTGATGTTTGAGCACTTCCAGATAGGTCATTTGCTGTAAATCCTCCACGTCGTCATGGTTGCTGACGCGCTTGCGGATAAAGTTATGCAATTTCTTTCCGTGTTGACGAAACACCTGTTCCCAATCGACAGATAACGCCGGGTAAAGCGAAGGGGTCTGTTCGATGTGTTTGGTAGACATTTCCATTTGCTGACTCTCCGTTGTTGTGCCTTATTGGCAAAAACGGAAGAGCAAGCCTTGTGCCAGCCCGAAAATATTTTTATCACACTGATTTTTCATCAGTTATTTTTTATCTTGCCTACTATCGTGCCATTTTTTGCCAGCGCCCACAGCACGAAATTGCAAGTTATTGCAATCCGTAATTTCAATAAGTAACGGCATTTAATCCAATCCGCCATCAAATTCGGCCTGCTCCGATGACTTCACGTCGGGGAACCCATCCTTTTCTGCGTCCACATAGCAATACATTCATACCGCTGCACGTTCACACCACGACACGTAGCCGATTTATTCAGGATGACATCATGATCAAAATGCCGACGGTTCTTCCCTCCAGTAGCGCCCTGCCGCGCCCTGTCGTGGTGGATGACGATCCCGCGCCGCAGGCTGCGGTACAGCAGACGAGTTCGCACCACGCGTCTCCCGGTTCGCCGCTATCCACCTCGATGGAGGAAGTGGCGATGGCGTTTGGCGAGCAGGCCGAGCGAAGGAGCAAATCGCTGAACCGACGCCACATCGCCCAGCAGCCGGACGCGCGCGCCACCGCCAATGTCGAACGGATTGAGAAACTGACCGAACTGTTCAGGATGCTGGAAAATCCATCGCAAAGTACGCTCGATCAGCAGTTGAGCCGGATGCGCGATCTGCTCATGCAGCAGGGCTCGTCGTCTCTTGAGGCGGTGCTGGAAGCCGCGGGCAACGATCCGGCGCGCGGCGATATCCTGCTGCGCCACATCCAGCAGCAATCTCCCCAGCAGCCTGAGCTGACCGCGGCGGCGGAAAGTGCGTTACAGCAGTTACATCAGGAGAAAGGGCCGGAAGTCCGAGCCGGTCTGAATACGGCAACGGCCATTGCGCTGTTCAGCACCCAGCCGGAACAAAAACAGGCGATGCGCGATCTGTACTACCAGAAAATCGTACATCAGCAGTCGGCCAGTGCACTGCTGGATTCCCTGCTGGAACGCTTTGACGCCGCGACGTTTTCCATTGGGCTGCGCACGTTGCAGCGGGCGCTGGCGGCGGATATTGCCTCGCTGACGCCGTCGATTTCGAAAGCCGTACTCAGCAAAATGCTGAGCAACCTCAATGATTCTCGTCACCTGAGCCATACGCTGTCATCCAGCCAGACGCTGCTTACCCGGTTAGCAAACAAAGTGCCCGCCTTTACGCTCGGTGCCGTGGAGCTAACCCGCCGTCTGATTGGTCTGAGCGCCAACGGTGCCTATGCCCGCGACCTGCATAATCTCGGACGGGAAGTCGCCGGTACGCAGGTACAGCATCAAGCCATGTTTTTCAGCGCCCTGCTGCCGCTCGTCAGCGACCTGCCGCATCCCCTGTGGCGCGACAGTAAAAACCGGCAAACGGCGCTCCAGCTGATACGCGGGATGATTGGCGATATCGCCCAATATGAGAAACAGCAGGCCAAAGGCACTCAGCATGATGACCTGACGCAGCGTGATACGGCATCGTGGCAAAAACAGAGTGCGCGCGATTCGGATAAGGAGCAGCCATGAATCTGTTGATTATCTGGCTGAACCGCATTGCGCTGAGCGCGATGCAGCGCTCGGAGGTCGTTGGCGCGGTCATCGTGATGTCTATCGTCTTCATGATGATCATTCCGCTGCCCACCGGGCTGATCGATGTGCTGATCGCACTCAATATCTGCGTCTCTTCCCTGCTGATCGTGCTGGCAATGTACTTACCCAAACCGCTGGCCTTTTCGACGTTTCCGGCGGTCCTGCTGCTGACCACCATGTTTCGACTGGCGATCTCCATTTCCACCACGCGCCAGATTCTGCTCCAGCAGGACGGTGGCCATATCGTTGAGGCCTTCGGTAACTACGTGGTGGGCGGGAATCTGGCGGTCGGTCTGGTTATTTTCCTGATTCTGACGGTGGTGAACTTTCTGGTGATCACCAAAGGCTCCGAACGCGTGGCTGAGGTAGCGGCACGCTTTACGCTCGATGCGATGCCCGGTAAACAGATGTCCATCGACAGCGATCTGCGTGCTGGGTTAATCGAAGCCCATCAGGCACGGCAGCGGCGGGAAAATCTGGCGAAAGAAAGTCAGCTGTTCGGGGCGATGGACGGCGCGATGAAGTTCGTTAAGGGCGACGCCATTGCGTCGCTGGTGATCGTGTTCATCAACATGATCGGCGGTTTCGCCATCGGCGTGTTGCAGCACAACATGGCCGCGTCCGATGCGATGCACGTCTACTCGGTATTGACCATCGGCGACGGGCTGATCGCCCAGATTCCGGCTCTGCTGATCTCGCTGACCGCCGGGATGATCATCACCCGCGTCTCGGCAGACGGGCAAAAAGTGGATGCCAATATTGGCCGCGAAATTGCCGAACAGCTCACCAGCCAGCCCAAAGCGTGGATTATCTCCTCCATCGGCATGTTCGGTTTTGCGCTGCTGCCAGGGATGCCGACGCTGGTATTTGTCACCATCAGTCTGGCATCGCTCGGCAGCGGTCTGTTCCAGCTCTGGCGCATCAAGCAACAAGGTCAGTTGGATGCCAGTCAGTTGGAAGCGGACAATATACCTGCCGAACAGAACGGCTATCAGGATCTGCGGCGCTTCAATCCCACACGCGCCTATTTGCTGCTGTTTCATCCGGTCTGGCAAGAGCAGCCAACGGCAACGGCGCTGGTGCAGAATATTCGCCGCCTGCGTAACAAACTGGTCTACCGCTTCGGTTTTACGCTGCCGTCCTTTGATATCGAATTCAGCGATCGACTGGCAGAGGATGAATTTCAGTTTTGCGTCTACGAAATCCCCTATGTGAAAGCCACGTTTGTCACCGATCGGCTGGCCGTTGCCAGCGGTGCTGTCGAATCGACTGATGTTGATCTTGCCACACCCGGTCCGACGCTGCGGGATGAAAGCCAGTGGCTCTGGCTGCCGCTCGCACAGGTCGCGCAACAGCCGGACGACGTGCCGCGCTGGGGTGCGGATGAGCTGATTCTGGCGCGCATGGAACAGGCCATTCACCGCACTGGCTCACAATTTATTGGTTTGCAGGAAACCAAATCCATTCTGGCCTGGCTGGAGAGCGAGCAGCCGGAATTGGCGCAGGAGCTTCAGCGCATCATGCCGCTTTCGCGTTTCGCCAGCGTGCTGCAACGGCTGGCTTCAGAACGCGTGCCACTGCGGTCGGTACGCCCCATCGCCGAGGCGCTGATTGAAGTCGGCCAGCACGAACGCGACACGCTGGCGCTGACCGACTACGTGCGTCTGGCGCTTAAATCGCAAATCTGTCACCAGTACAGCGACGAAAACAACCTTGCCGTCTGGCTGTTGACGCCAGAAAGCGAAGAGCTGCTGCGCGATGCGCTGCGCCAGACGCAGAACGAAACCTTCTTCGCCCTGACGCAGGACTACGCCTCCACGCTGCTCGGTCAGCTGCGACAGGCGTTTCCACCGCTCTCGCCGCAGCGCAGTCTGGTGCTGGTGGCACAGGATTTACGCAGCCCGCTGCGCACGCTGTTGCAGGACGAATTTCACCACGTTCCGGTGCTGTCCTTCACCGAGTTGGAATCCACCCTGTCGATCAACGTCATTGGACGTCTCGATCTTTACGACTCCCCCGACCCCTTTAGCGCATAGGAACACACCATGTTTGAATTACGCGTGCTGACTGGTTTACATCGCGGTGCAGCGCTGCCGCTCTGTGGAAACGCCTGGCGTATCGGTGCAGCCGATGATGCCGATCTCGTGCTCTACGATCCCGGCATTGCGCCTTATCACGGCCAGTTGGAGAAGACCGCTGGCGGCTGGGCGCTCAGCGCACAGGATGGCGCGTTGTGCAACGCGGAAGGCCATACCGTCGAGCAGATTGACGCCCTACCGCCCGGCACCCCGTTTGCGCTGGGGCAGATTTGGCTCTGCATCGTCGCAGCCGATACGCCCTGGCCTGACGACAACGAAACGCCTCCGACTGCGGAAGAGAATGTTCTTCCTGCGGAGATGCCTGTCGAGGAACCGCCGCACCATACTGCTACGCCGATTCCTGCGCCTGCCCCCGCACCGCGCCTGCCGCTGTGGGCCAAAGCCAGTTACCTGCTGCTTGGCGCGTTGCTGCTGGTGATGGTGGGCAGTTGGCAGCTACAGGAGAGCGTCGCGATGCCTGCCGCCCCATCGCCGCAGGATACCCGCAAGCCGCTCGGCACCCTGCCACAGCTGGAGAGCACGCTGCGCATCATGTTGCAGGAGCGGGAACTGAGCGCGGCCGTGAAAGTGGCGGCGTATCAGGATCGCGTCACACTCACCGGACAATTAACGCCAAACGATCAAAAAAAGCTGGAACGGATGCTCGCCCAACTCCACCAACGTTATAGAACCGCGCTATCCGTGGATAACCGCACGCAGCTAAAAACAGAGCAACTGCCGTTTCAGATCGTTCAGGTAACCAGCGGGTCACGCGCCAACGTCGTCACGGCGGACGGTCAGCGCTTTTTCATCGGTGATGAGATCGACAACCTGCGTCTGGTGAGAATTGACGAGCACCAGATTGAATTCAGTGGCAGACAACAGATAACGGTGAACTGGTAATGCAGACACAACCTTCTTCTTTTCCGCTGCTCGACCAGTGGGTCACACAGCAGCGCCAGCATTTGGCAGCCTATGCGCCCGTGGAGAAAAAAGGCCGCGTCATGGCCGTCAGCGGCATCCTGCTGGAGTGCAGCCTGCCGCAGGCACGCATTGGCGATCTGTGCTGGGTAGCCCGTCAGGATGACAGCCAGATGATGGCCGAAGTCGTGGGATTTAGCCCAGACAACACCTTTCTCTCCGCGCTCGGCGCGCTGGACGGCATCGCACAAGGGGCCACCGTGACGCCGCTCTATCAGCCGCACTGCATTCAGGTGTCGGAACGTTTGCTGGGCAGCGTACTGGACGGATTTGGTCGGGCGCTGGAAGACGGCGGCGAGAGCGCGTTTGTCGAACCGGGTCAGGCTTCCGGCCGCACGCAGCCGGTGCTGGGCGATGCCCCACCGCCCACCTCCCGACCGCGCATCAGCCAGCCGCTCCCCACCGGATTACGCGCCGTCGATGGCCTGTTAACCATCGGTCAAGGGCAGCGCGTCGGTATTTTCGCCGGGGCGGGCTGCGGTAAGACCACGCTGCTGGCCGAACTGGCGCGTAATACGCCATGCGACGCCATCGTTTTCGGGTTGATTGGCGAACGCGGTCGCGAACTGCGCGAGTTTCTCGATCACGAACTGGACGATGAACTGCGCAGCCGCACCGTGCTGGTGTGTTCCACCTCCGACCGCAGCAGCATGGAACGCGCCCGTGCGGCGTTCACCGCCACCGCTATCGCCGAGGCTTACCGCGCCGAAGGCCGTCAGGTGCTGCTGATTATTGATTCCCTGACGCGTTTCGCCCGCGCCCAGCGCGAAATTGGTCTGGCGCTCGGGGAACCACAAGGGCGCGGCGGGCTGCCGCCGTCGGTCTATACGCTGCTGCCGCGCTTGGTCGAACGCGCCGGACAAACGGAAGACGGTGCCATTACCGCGCTCTATTCCGTGCTGATCGAACAGGATTCCATGAACGATCCGGTTGCCGACGAAGTGCGTTCGCTGATTGACGGGCACATCGTGCTCGCCCGACGGCTGGCGGAACAGGGGCACTATCCGGCTATCGACGTGCTGGCCAGCCTGAGCCGCACCATGAGTAACGTCGTGGATACCGATCACACTCGCAACGCGGGCGGCGTACGGCGTCTGATGGCGGCGTACAAACAGGTCGAGATGCTGATTCGCCTGGGCGAATACCAGCCCGGCCATGACGTGCTAACCGATTCTGCGGTCAACGCACAGGCAGAAATCACCCAGTTTCTGCGTCAGTCAATGCGTGAACCGATGCCGTATGGCGTGATTCAACAACAGCTCGCCGGAGTCAGCCGCTATGTCCCATAACACCGAACGCGATGCCGAATTACAGACCGTATTGAACCTGCTGATGCCGATACGCCGCCAGCGCTTAAGCCGCAGCGAGCGTCAGCAGCGGCAGGAAGAACAGCAGTTGATCCGCATTGCGGAACAGCAACGCCGTCATCAGCAGCAAGTTGAGGCGCTGCGACAGGCCAGTCAGACGCAGCGCGACCAGTTTGCCCGAGACACTCAGGGGCAATGCCAAACGCTGGAAAACCTGAAAAAAAACCTTGCTGCCGAACAGCGTTTACTCGGCGAAATCGCGACAGAAACGCAGCAGGTGCAGGCCACACAGCAGCAGCACCGCGATCAGCAGCGTCAGGTTGATCACGCCCGAGATGCCACTCGCCAATGTCAGAAGGCGGTGGAGAAACTGGAATATCTGCTTACGTTACCTCAGGAGCACGTATGAATAACCGACAGATTGCGTCATCCGAGTCCAAGGCGACGCAGAATGCGCAGGCCGTGCTGCACGGCAAGTCCTCGCGCGCAGACCATTCGCAACCCGATCCACAGCATAGGGATTTCTGGGAAGCCTTCACGTTTTCGGACGGCTTTGAAGACGCGTTCTATCAGGACGCGTCTTTCGCCTTAGCGCCGGGCGGCTCCGTCAATGCCCCGCAGCCGTTGCAGAGTGAGGCACCGGACAGCCCACAATATGTGACACCGTCACAGTGGCAGCCGCTGCAATGTGAGCTGATTGAAGCGATGGACAACATCTGCGCCCCGCCGTTTTCCTTCAGTCTACAGCTGCCGCAGTTGGGCGATATTGATGCGCGGTTAGCCGCACTGGTGCCGCGCGGCTGGGATATTTCCCTGCGCTTCAGCCGGGAAAGCTACCACCAGTTAAAAGATCGGCGCGAAGCCTGCCGTCATTCGCTCTCCAGTGCGTTGGACTGCCCGATAAACCTGCGTTTTGACGCCAGAGAGTATGAGCGATGAGTCCAAATTCCCCACACATTCGACAGCTGACACTGCCGACCTTGAGCGCACAGCACGCCCGCATCCGCTCGATGCTGGCCACTGGACTCGTGCTGCCGTTTACCCGCGACGGACTGGCTGGCCGCCTGCACCTTCAGCTGGCGAACGCACGCGGACAGGCAGAGGCATCGTTCACCGCACAGGCCAGCCGTTGGCGTAGCGACATCGGCAATATCTCTCTGACCGATCCGTTTCCCGTGCTCAGCCTGCTGTCGGACTGCCCGCTGCTACCGCTCTCTGAAGACGATGACGCGGCACAGGAGTGGTACTGGACGCTCTACAACCAGTCGCTTAACCCCGTCCTGCGGGCGCTGGTCGGGGAAATTTACCCGCTGGGTCGTTCTCAGAAAGAGCAGGATTCAGCAGAGCAACACGACAACGATGCGCTACTCTGCGCCTGGCTCAGCGTGAACTGGAACGGCATAACCGTGCGCAGCCGGATGCAGGCCACTGACGCCGTCTGGCTGACGCTATTTTCCCGCGCAGACTGGCACCGCCAGCGTCGCGCACTACCCGCAGGAATGGCTATCGCTATTCCGCTCACGCTGGCTGATGCAGTGCTGCCGCTGTCCGCGTTATGTCGTTTGCATCCGGGCGATCTTATTCTGCCCAATCGCCCGTGGTTTACCCCCTCTGGTGAGGGGACGCTGTCAGCCGGCACGCTGCGACTGCGCGGCACGCTACAGCTAACGGAACTCGCCCCCTACACCTTTACCGTTACCGACATGGAGACTGTCTCAATGCCCCCGTCCGCTACCGACACGATGTTCGCCGATCCCCACTCAGAGGTCTCAGCCCTTGAATTCACATCAATGCGTGACAACGTCACTGAGAGCTTACCACCGCTACCGGTCACCTTACACCTTCGCTGCGGCAGCCTGACAATGACGCTGGCTGAATTGCAGCATCTTGCCAGCGGGAGCGTGCTGACGCTGCGCGACGTAGTGCCGGGACAAGCCTGGCTGTATCACGGCGATATCGCACTGGCGAGCGGCGATCTGGTCGATGTGGAAGGCCGGCTGGGGCTACAGATTACCCAGCGTTTTTCCTCGCCGACGCCAATACTGCCGATAGCGGATGAAGAACACGCCGCCGAACCGGAGCTGGCACCATGACCTCCGGCGCATTCGACCCCTTGATGTTTGCGCTCTTTCTGGGCGCACTCTCCCTGATTCCGTTGATGATGATTGTCTGCACCTGCTTTCTGAAGATTGCGATTGTGCTGCTGATCACCCGCAACGCCATCGGGGTACAGCAGGTGCCGCCCAATATGGCGCTGTACGGCATCGCACTCGCGGCGACGCTGTTTGTGATGGCACCGGTGTTTCAGGACATCAGCAAACGCGTGCAGGAAAAGCCGCTGGATATGACCGACATCACGTCGCTTCAGGCCAGCGTGACCTACGGACTGGAACCGCTGCAAACCTTTATGTCACGCAACGTTGACCCCGATATCCTCACCCACCTGCATGAGAACAGCCTGCAAATGTGGCCTGCGTCGCTATCCGAAAAGGTAAACACGCAAAATCTGCTGTTGGTAATTCCGGCTTTTGTGCTGTCGGAGCTACAGGCTGGGTTCAAAATCGGCTTCCTGATCTATATCCCATTTATCGTCATCGACCTCATCGTCTCCAACGTGCTGCTGGCGCTGGGGATGCAGATGGTCGCGCCGATGACGCTCTCGTTGCCGTTAAAGCTTCTGCTGTTCGTGCTGGTCAACGGCTGGACGCGGCTGCTGGACGGCCTGTTCTACAGCTACCTGTGAGGCCGCGATGGAAATAATCACGCTTTTCCGTCAGGCCATGGTGATGGTCGTGCTGCTCTCTGCGCCGCCGCTGCTGGTTGCGGTGATTGTCGGCGTGCTGATTTCGCTGCTACAGGCGGTGATGCAGTTGCAGGATCAGACACTGCCTTTTGCCGTCAAACTGATTTCCGTCGGGCTGGCGCTGGCGCTCTGCGGACGCTGGATTGGCGTAGAGCTGATGCAGTTGGCTATCACCGCATTCAACATGATTGCGCACACCGGAGTATAAATCCGCATGATCGCCACCATTCAGCACGTTTACGACTTTATCATTGCCATTACACTCGGCATCGCCCGACTGTATCCCTGCTTTATTTTGGTGCCGGTTTTTTCACTCAACGTGTTGAAAGGCATGACGCGCAACGCCGTGGTGATTTCCCTGACGCTGCTGCCCGCCCCCATCGTGCAGCAACAGCTTCTGCTGACGCCACTGTCCTGGCCGATGCTACCCGGCCTGTTGCTGAAAGAGGTTATTGTCGGGCTCCTCATCGCGTTGATTTTGGCAATGCCGTTCTGGCTGTTTGAATCTGTCGGTGCCCTGTTTGATAACCAGCGCGGTGCGCTCATGGGCGGTCAGCTCAACCCCGCGCTGGGCTCGGACGCCACGCCGCTCGGCCATCTGCTGAAACAGACGCTGATTCTGCTGTTGATTATCGGTATTGGCCTGAAAGGGCTGACGCAGCTGATTTGGGACAGCTACCACATCTGGCCGGTGCTGTCGTGGCTGCCCGCGCCGGGCGAGCAAGGCTTTGAGGTGTATCTCAGCTTGCTGGCCGACACCTTCACCCATCTTGTGGTGTACGCCGGGCCGCTGGTCGCGCTGCTGCTGCTGTTGGAGTTCAGCATTGCGCTACTCAGCCTGTATAGCCCGCAGCTCCAGGTATTCGTCCTGTCTATTCCGGCCAAATGTCTGGTGGGAATGGCATTTTTCATCATCTATCTGCCAGTGCTGCAATATTTAGGTGACCATAAACTTCAGGGGCTACCGGATCTCAAGCACCTGCTCCCACTGCTTTTTACGACATCAAACAGCGGATAAGGAAGAAGCGATGAGCGAGAAAACGGAAGAACCCACAGAGAAAAAGCTCGAAGATGCACGCCGTAAAGGAGAAGTCGGGCAAAGTCAGGATGTGCCCAAGCTGCTGATCTGCATCGGCCTGCTGGAGTGCGTACTGACGCTGGCGGACAGCACGATGGGGAAACTGCAAACGCTGGTACAACTGCCGCTGCAACGGCTGGATGCCCCGTTTGCGCAGGTGGCGAAAGAGGTGTTCCACGATGCCGCCGTGCTGGCGGGCACGCTCTGCCTATTAGCCGCCGCGATTGCCGTGCTGCTGCGGGTAGTCGGCGGCTGGCTCCAGTATGGTCCGCTGTTTGCACCCGAAGCGCTGAACCTCGATCTCAACCGCCTGAACCCGATCAACCAGTTCAAGCAGATGTTTTCGATGCGCAAGCTGGTAGAAATGCTGACCAATATCCTGAAAGCCGTGGTGATCGGGACCGTCTTTTATAAAGTGGTGGTGCCGGAGCTGGAAGCGCTGGTCGAACTGGCCTATGGCGATCTACACGGCTTCTGGCAAGGGGTTAAAGCGCTGCTGACGCGCATTGCCCGCACCACGCTAACGGCACTGCTGGTGCTGTCCGCACTGGATTTTGGTCTGCAAAAGTATTTCTTTCTCAAGCAGCAGCGCATGAGCCACGAGGATTTACGCAACGAGCACAAGGATTCCGAAGGCGATCCGCATATGAAAGGTCACCGCAAATCGCTGGCGCATGAACTGATGAACGAACCTGCTGCGCCGCGCCCTAAAGCCAAGGTCGAAGACGCCGATATGCTGCTGGTTAACCCGACGCACTATGCGGTGGGACTCTACTATCGTCCCGGTAAAACGCCGCTGCCGCGCATTTTATTCAAGGGGGAAGACAGCGCGGCGCGGGAACTTATTGCGCAGGCGCAAAAAGCAGATATTCCGGTGATTCGCTTTATCTGGCTGACCCGCACGCTGTATCGCACCACGCCGGAAGGCCACTACATTCCGCGCGAAACGCTTCAGGCCGTGGCGCAGGTTTATCGCGTCCTGCGCCAGCTCGAAGACGAGCAAAAACGCGACATTATTGAGATGGAGTGAAGGCAGATAGTTAGCTTTCCGCGATCTGACTCAGATAATACGCCTCCCCCTGACGCAGCTCCGCCATCATGAAATCAAGGAAAGCCTGTTGCTGCGGCGCGTGCGCTTTGCCTGCCAGCGTTTGGATTTGGAGCGAACGCTGGTCAAGTTGCTTAATATTCAGCGGTTTCAGGCTCATCGGTTCCTGTAAGCACTTATACATCACGGAATAGAAGCTACAGGCGGTGACCGCCCCCGGCGTGCTCATCGCATAGTAATAAAGCGTGGTGAAGTTGTTGCAGCACAGCGTCGGTTCCAGAAAGGTACCGTTCATGCGGCATGAGAGGTCAAACAGCTGCCGCAGCGTGGTCGAGGATTCCGGCAAGGCCAGTGGGAAAGGATGCAAATCCGCCAGTTGAATAGACTGCTGCGCCAGCGGGTGATCGTCAGACATCAGCAGCATCAGCGGCGCAGGCAACGCCAGTTCCACATTCACGCCCTGCTCAGGTGCCAGCGCAAACTGGAGCGCGATATCCACTTCACCATTGCGGATCATCTGGGACACCTGCATCGCCGAGTCCACTTTCAGCGCAAAGGTGGTATCCGGGTCATGCTGGCGAAAACGCGCAAATAGCGTCGGCAGCAGATCAAAGGCCATCCCTTCCGTGCAGCCGATGCGTAGCAGCGCCCGCCGGCTGGCTTTCAGCCCCTGAATCTCTGCTACGGCGGCATCCATATCCATCATGCTCTTACGCACGTGATTTTCCAGAATGCGTCCCGCATCGTTTAACACCATACCGCGCGCATGACGCTCGAACAGCGGCACGCCGATGCGTTCTTCCAGCCGCTGGATTTGGCGACTGATCGCAGAAACGGCCACAAACAGGTGCTGACTGGCGGCGCTGAGCGAACCGGTGGTGGCAACCACTAGAAAATAACGAATCTCGGAGCTGTGCATGGTGGCGTTCCTTTCAGACATCGCGGGGGATTCGCAGGTTTATATTAAAAGCAAAGCTTAATTGCAATTTTTATTATTGTTGCAAAGCTCGTTTTTTCTTTAAATATCGGTAACTTCGGCACATTATCCAGCAAGGAAAGGCATGACCAGCGCAGACCTTATTCGTATCGCCTGTGAACGTTTCGATCGCGGAGAATTTAAACAGACGCTGGCTCGGCGTATTGCCCACGCCAGCGAGAGCCAGAAAGCCGGTAACCATCCCGCGCTGAACGGCTATCTGACCGACGAAATCCAGCCCGCCTTGCAGGCGATGGGATTCAGCGTAAGGCTGATTGCCTCGCCAGATGAACGCCATCCCCCTTTTCTGCTGGCCGAACGCATTGAAGATCCCAGCCTGCCGACCGTGCTATCTTACGGCCACGGCGACGTGGTTTTTGGTGATGAAGAAAACTGGCGCGATGGGCTCAAACCCTGGGAATTGGTGGAAGAAGGCGACCACTGGTACGGACGCGGCAGCGCCGATAACAAAGGTCAGCACAGTATTAATCTGATGGCGCTGGAGCAGGTATTTCAGGCTCGTGGGCAGCGTTTAGGGTTCAACTGCAAACTGCTGTTCGAGATGGGGGAAGAAATTGGCTCACCGGGGCTGGCCGAACTGTGCCAACAGCACAAGCAGGCGCTGGCGGCCGATATCTTTATCGCCTCCGACGGGCCGCGTCTTAATGCAGAACGCCCGACGCTGTTCCTCGGCTCTCGCGGCTGCATCAATTTCCGTTTGCGCATCCAGGCACGCGATCAGGCATACCACTCTGGCAACTGGGGCGGATTGCTGAGCAATCCGGGCACTCAGTTGGCGAACGCCGTAGCAAGTCTGGTTGATGGACAAGGACGGATGAAAATCGACGCCCTGCTGCCACCTCGGCTAACACCGGCGCTGCGCGAAATCCTCAGCACAATCGACCCCGCCGGCAGCGAGGGCGATCCAGCGATTGATGAAAACTGGGGCGAAGACGGTCTCACGCCTGCCGAACGGCTATTTGGCTGGAACACGCTGGAAGTACTGTCGTTTATTACCGGTAACCCAAACAAGCCGGTGAATGCGATTCCCGCCGACGCCACGGCGATTTGCCAACTGCGCTTTGTGGTCGGCACCGACTGGCAGCATCTGGCGCAACATGTGCGTCAACATCTCGACCAGCACGGCTTTACGCAGGTGGACGTTGAGGTGCTTAACATCTCTCCGGCGACGCGCTTTAACCCTGAAGATCCGCTGGTGAACTGGACGCTGGCACTGATACAACATATCAGCGGCAAACAGCCCGCGCTGTTACCGAATTTGGGCGGATCGCTGCCCAATGACGTTTTTGCCGATATCCTCGGCCTGCCGACGCTGTGGATCCCCCACTCCTATCCGGCATGCGGTCAGCACGCGGTCAACGAACACCTGCTGAAATCCGTCGCCCGCGAAGGGTTAGCGATCATGACCGGCCTGTTTTGGGAACTGGGGGAGCAAGGCAGCCCGCTGTTGACACAGCAACAGTAACACTCCCTGTCATGACTAAACGACATGAAAAAGCCATCTCAATAGGAGATGGCTTTATCGTAAGACAGCCTTATATTCTATTAAATACAGGCTTTAGTTTAGAGTGAGCAATAAACGCGGGCTTCTCTAGGTGTATAAATCCCGAACGTTACCAGCCCAAGCAGGCCGTTAACAAAGGTCTGCTGTGTTTCGGTGCGAACAACTTTATCAGAACCACCACATACAGCCGCAGCATCAATCGTTTTCTTCTGACCAATACCAGAAACGAAGAAGTGATGCGTTGTCACCTGTTTAGGTGTTGCAACAGACTCATTCTTTACTGTAAAGGTTTGTTGAGCACATCCCGTCAGTACCAGCGCCAATACGGCTGTAGAAAGTATTTTTTTCATCGAACCCTCGTTGTGTTTGTGTCGTCTTAATAACTCTTACAAAGAATGGCATTTATACAAAAAAATACAATACTTGAAATATTTTTATCTTTACGCTAACAAAGAATGTTAGCAGACGGCAATTTGCTGATTGTTACAAGTGTCAGTGAAGGAGCCAGTGGCCTACGGCAATAGGTCACTGGCGGTTTGAAAGAGGGATTACTTCTTCATCCACTCCGGCTTTTGGAACGCGTGGAACATTGAGTTTTTATCCTCAAAGAACGCTGCGAATTCCGGGGATTGAACGGCGGCTTTCAGATCTTGAGCAAATGGTTTGTCGGCATCTTCCGCACGCACAACGATCATGTTTTTCAGGTCTTCCGGCAGCACATCCAGTTGAATCGCGTCAGACAGGTTCAGGCCAGCAGAAATCGCGAAGTTGGCGTTAATCAGCGAGCCAGTTACGCCGCCCAAAGCACGCGGCAGCTGCGCCGCTTCCAGCGGTTTAAACACCAGCCCTTTCGGATTTTCCGTGATATCACGCAGCGAGGCTTTGGTCGGCGTAATGTCTGGATTGATCTTGATCAGGCCGTATTTTTGCAGGAAATCCAGCGAACGTGCCAGGTTTGACGGATCGTTTGGCAGCGTCACGATATCGCCCGCTTTCAGCTCATCCAACGAGCGCACTTTATTGGAGTAAAAGCCCATGCTGGCCGTCGGCACGGTGATCACTTCTGCCAGTTTCAACCCTTTATCCGCGCTGAAACGATCAAGATAGCGGCGGTTTTGGAACAGGTTGGCGTCGATACTCTTGTTCGACAGCGCCAGATTCGGCTGGATGTAGTCGCTGAATTCGCGCACTTTTACCTCGTAGCCTTTTTTCACCATTTCCGGCTTAATCGCTTTCGTGACCATATCGCCATACGGCCCCGGCGAGACGCCGATGGTGATTTCTTTGCCTGAATCTGCTGCGTAAGCCTGAGAGATGCCCAATGCCAGCATGAGTGGAATGAGTTTTTTCAATCGCATCGTCGCGTTCCTGTCTGTCCGATTTAGTCAGTCTTCGCCGTTTTGCTAACGGCATTCTCGTTATGTTGGGCGTCTGTAGCCACGGTTAAGATCGAGATACCGGGAGCGACCACGGTGCGAGGCATCCCTGCGGGAACCTCATCACCGTGTTTCTCCCTAAATCTATACCTTACACGCGATGCAACATCGCTCATTATTTTTCTCTATTTTTATAACGTTATTCCCTGGTGTTGGATAACGTTTTACTGCTCACATGCCTTACTAAAAAAGGCTTACTCAATAATCAGTTAAAACAAAAAGGTTTCCTGCCCGTAGCAATATTTGTCGTATAGCTCAGGGTTAATTTCGAAGCCAATTCCCGGTTTATTTGGCACGGCGACGCAGCTGTCTTTGTCTAATTCGACAAACGGCAGCATGAAGTCTTCATGCCAATAGCGGGAAGATGGCGGGATATCGTGCGCGTAGATAAAGTTCGGCAGCGTGGATACCGCGATGTTGTGTGCTTTACCGACCGCCGTATCCAGCATACCGCCGCACCACACCGGAATATTGTGCGCCTGACAGTAGTCATGAATCAGCTTGGTTTCGGTAATGCCGCCCACGCGCGCGACTTTAATATTGATGATTTTGGCGCTGCCCAGTTCGATCGCCTTACGCGCATCCTCTACCGACGCAATGCTTTCATCCAGACAGATAGGTGTATTCACCGCCGCCTGAAGTTTACGGTGATCGATAATATCGTCGTGCGCCAGCGGCTGTTCAATCATCAGCAGATTGAATTGATCAATGCGCTTAAAGAAATCGATATCGTCCAGCGTGTAGGCTGAATTGGCATCCACCATCAGTGTGATATCACCAAATGCCTGACGCAGCGCCAGAATATAGTCGTAATCTTTTCCCGGCTTGATCTTTATTTTGATGCGCTTGTAGCCTTCATTCAGAAAATTATCGACCACACTGACTAATTTATCGGGCGTTTCCTGAATACCAATACTCACACCCGCTTCGACGTTATTCCGCACGCCGCCCAATAATTGATGCAGCGGTACGCCTTTTATCTTCGCGTAAGCATCCCAAATACCGCCTTCGATTGCCGCTTTAGCGCAGTTATTACGCTTTACCGGGGCGAAAATATCGCGCACCTGAGAAGGATGCTCTATATCTCCGACCTGCTTAATCATCGGGATCAGGAAGTCACGCATAATATGCCAGGCGGTGACGTTGGTTTCTTCGTTATAAAATGGCAGCGAAATTGCCGAGCAATCGCCGTAACCAATTTGTCCGCCCGCGTGTACTTCCGCGATGGAGAAATGCTTCTCCGTCTGCGTCGCAAAGCTGGTCGTAAATGGCGTTTTCAGCGCCATTTTCATTTTTCTTAATACAATTTTGTCTATTTTCATGACATCTCTCTGCTGCCCTGAATACCCTATTCTATCGTGGTTTAGCGGCGTTCGCGCTTATTCGCCCGGCGCGATAACATGTCGCCCAGCGTTTGCACGAGCTGCACCAACACCACCAGCGCAATCACGGTCACCACCATCACTTCGGTTTCATAACGGTAATAGCCGAAGCGAATCGCCAGATCGCCGACACCGCCGCCGCCAACAATCCCGGCCATCGCCGAGTAGCCAATCAGGCTGACCAGCGTGATCGTCAGGCCGCGTAATAATCCAGCCAGCGCTTCCGGTAACAGCACGGTCGCAATGATACGCGTCGGGCTAGCACCAAAGGCTTCCGCCGCTTCTACAATACCCGGATCGACTTCACGCAGCGCGGAATCCACCAGACGCGCATAAAAGGCAATCGCTGCGACGGACATCGGCACCGCCGCCGCAACTGGCCCAATTGTGTTCCCCAGCAGCAGCTGTGTTAATGGCAACAGCAGCACCAGCAGGATCACAAACGGGATCGAGCGGATGATATTCACCAGAATGGTCGAGACCAGATAGACAAAACGGTTCTGCCAGAATAAATGACGATCGGTCACATAAATCGCGATACCTAGCGGCAGGCCGAATATCACCGCACAGAGCGTTGAAATACACACCATCGTGAAGGTTTCACCGAAGGCGAAGATTAATTCACCGATTAACTCAGTCATTGATGACCTCCACCCCAAAGGTATTCTGTCGAATATAAGCAATAGCAGCGGCTAAATTATCCGCTGTCGGATCGTCACGGTATGAAATCTGAGCGATAATGTGCCCCAACGCGCGATCGTTAATGTATTCAATATTGCCGTGCAGAATATTGACCGATACCTGAAACTGCTGTGCCACGTCGGATAATATCGGTTGCTCTACCGAATCATCGGCGAAGAGTATTTTCAGCAAGACGCCTTTATTATTCTGCTTAAAGCGCTCAGGTAATTCGACCGGGCTGGTATGGCTAACTAGCTGTTTGGTGTAGGCGTGCTGCGGCGAGGAGAAAATCGTAAAGACGTCGCCCTCTTCCACAATATTTCCGCCCGTCATCACTGCCATGCGCTGACAAATACTTTTAATCACGCTCATCTCATGGGAAATAAGCACAATCGTGATACCTAACCGGACATTGATACTTTTCAATAGCGCCAAAATAGACGCCGACGTTTCCAAATCCAGCGCCGAGGTCGGTTCATCACACAACAGCACTTCAGGATGGTTGGCGATGGCGCGAGCGATGCCCACACGCTGCTTCTGCCCGCCGCTCAGCTGCGCCGGATAGGCTGTCCCTTTGTCCTGCAACCCGACCAGCGCCAGAATTTCCGGCACGCGTGAGGCAATCTCTTCTTTACTCTTCCCCGCCGCACGCAGGCTGAACGCCACGTTGTCATACACATTGCGGGTATGCATCAGATTAAAATGCTGGAATATCATCCCGATACGCTGCCGATGCTGACGCAGTTCGCGGCCGGACGCATCACTAATCAGCGTGTCGCCCAGAAACACGCGTCCCTCGGTTGGACGCTGCAATAGATTGATCGTCCGCAGCAGCGTACTTTTTCCTGCGCCGCTGGTGCCGACAATCCCAAAAACTTCACCCTGTTGAATGGTCAGGTTGACGTTGTTTACCGCCCTGGACTGTGCTGCTTTACCGGCGGGAAAATCAACGCTCACGTTTTCTAACCGAATCATTACCTGACTCACTCCTGCTGTTACAGACTATTTATCGACATACGCAAACGTATGCCTGTTTGATGTAAGAAAACCACTGTTCTTGGGTAAAACTACTGTTCGTAGGTGAACATTGTTTGTAGGTAAAACAGTATTCGTGGGTAAAATTATTTCGCATTAGTTGACGTTGAACCTATCCCACAGGACTGTTTCACTTGCCATTTTTAACAGGGGTAGGCTCGCCATCGCCTTTTTGCGCTGAGGAATAACCGGGCTATTTATGTCTATCATTTTTGTTATAATTAGATTAATTGCTTATAAATCAATTAAATATTAAAAAATAATCGTCTGTTTAAAGTAGAGAGAAATGAGCTTTGCGTCAATGATAAAAAAAGCAAATCACCTTTCTGTTTTTTAGAAACTCTTTTATGTCTTTTTCTTCTATATAGGTAACTACCGCCTCCGGTTATTCCCGTGGGGGATCACCGCGTCACCAAACATAACAAATCATGATAATGCGTTGATAAGCATCTCAAAATATATCCTGCAACATTACCATCACAATCAGCGCCTAGCCTGATCCCGCACCGACAAACGTTTTTCCTCCCAATTAAGGATGCCACCATGCGTTATCGTTCCACACTGCTGCCTGTTGTCAGTCTTTTCTTATTACCGCTTTCTGAGTTTGCAACGGCGTCTGAGCCGAATAGCGCGACGATCGGCACGATTGTCGATACCACTACGCAGGCCAATAACCGCCCTCAGGTTATTGAACTGGAGCAAAGCATTCAGTCCGCGCTGCGCAAAGCAATTCAGGGGGATGCGCCGACGCTTACTCGGGTACAGTTGGATCAGGCGAAACAAACGTCGCTGATGGCAGATACCGAGTGGCTAAACGCCAGCGGCTATGACTTCACCGTGAAGGCCAACCAGCAGGCCGGTATTGCTTTACTGGATTCTTTCTCACACCTTTCTACTGATGTATTACAGCAAAATACCGCTATTGTGACGCGCATTAACCGCGAAGCGACCAAGGGCCAACGCGAACAGGCACTCGTGGATGCCGAGGGTCAGGGATATCTCTACTATCTGGCTGATGCACTGGGCCCCAAACTCGGCCATGCATTTATCAGCGCTTATAATCGCGGTGAACTGCGCAAAGCAGCAGCCTTAATCAAGGCGTCTGAAGTCAGTACGTCCGCCGCTAAACAGCATTTCGACTATCCTCGCCCTTTCCTACAGCCGAATAACACCCTTCATCTGGTGCCGGATACCGCCGTGATTGGCGATAACAAACCCTACACCGCTTCCGGCGGCGCGTTTCCAAGCGGGCATACCAACACTGGTTACACTGATGCTCTGCTGTTAGCGGAAATGATCCCCGAGCGCTTCGTTCCGTTGATCGATCGTGGCGCGCGCTATGGCTATTCGCGCATCGTGTTGGGCGTGCATTATCCATTAGACGTGATGGGTTCGCGGATGCTTGCCGAGCGCAATGTGGCGCACTACCTCAACGATCCACAGTATCGTCGGCTGTTTGAACAGGCGAAGACGGAGCTGCGCAGCGCGTTAGAGAAAGCCTGTGGTACAACGTTGAGCGCCTGTGCCAAGAGTGATCCACAGGACGATCCCTATGCCGCGCCGGAAATGAAGACGTTTTATCGCTACACAATGACGTACGGCTTGCCAGCCCAACCTGGTGCGGTGTCTCCGGTTAGCATTCCCGAAGGTGCAGAAGTCCTGCTTGATCCCGTGCTTCCGCATCTCTCCGTTACCGAGCGCAGAAGCCTGATGGCGAAAACCGCGCTGGCTGACGGGTACCCGCTCTCCGGCGCACCGGGCGATAGAGGTCCACAGAATTTCTGGCAGCGCCTTAATCTGCATGACGCCGTGCAGTTAGCTCAGCATCGGTAACGGCTCGCCTCTTCCCCGCATTTTCCTGCGCGGGGAAGAAGGACATCACACGGTGGAATACTATTTGATCACGGAATTTTATTATCCTCACCGTGGTTTTGTTTCATTTTTTAAAAACTTACGCCTCTGGTTTTTTAAAAATCGGCAATTATGGCGTTACCTCAAATATTATTTCGATTAGTTAGCTGTAACGGTAAGTTTCCGGGCAGGATAATATTTTAATGACTACCACCCAAACAGCATAGAATGCCAACCGATTTGTAAATTAATGTAAATGAACGCTATCACAAGTCCCCTGATGCCATTTTTTAATTTTAGTTAGTCTCAACATAAATATTCTCTTTTTTCTGTCGATATAGGAATACCGCTCCTTATCTGGGAGTAATTTAGAGGTACTTATGAGCATTAAAATTAAATTAATTTCGGTTATGTTGTTAATGGCATTATTGCTTTTGATTGTCTCTCTTATCGGGCTGTTTGGCATGAACAACACTAACCAATCGATGAAAACCCTGTATCAGGATCGGCTGATAGCACTGGGTTATCTGGACAACATCACCAGACAGGTGAACACCGTGATGTTTGAAATCGCCAGCGTTGATCTCTCACAGCCAAACAATGTCAAAACCGGGTTGGAGCACATCGCAGATGCACAAAAAATTTATGATTCGCAATGGGATTTATACAGCAAGACGTATTTAACGGGCGATGAGAAATTATTAGAAGAACAATTTGCAATGTTATACAAGCAGTACAACGATAAAGTCGTTATTCCCGCCATTAATGCAATTAAGAAGAATGATAAAGATGCATTAGAATATATTATTAATCACACCTTAAAAAGCCAATACGCGCCGCTACAAAAGACTGCCGACCAGTTGATTAAATTACAATCTGATGTAGGCCAGGAACTCTACTCTGAATCACAACGTAGTTTCAGTAACATATTATTTTCCGTAGTGATTACCCTTCTGGTCGGGATAGTTATCGTTGCCTTATCCGGCTGGCGATTGATTATATCGATCGCCGTACCGATAAAAAATGCCGTGGATTTAGCCAAAAAAGTGGCAGATGGCGATCTGACACACCGTATCGCGATTACGTCGAACGATGAAATGGGACAGCTACAAACTGCACTGCGGGAAATGGTGCTGAACCTGACCGATATCGTTGAGCGCGTACACAGCAACGCCGATATTATTGCGACGGCATCCAGTCAGATCAGCAGCGGCAATATCGATCTCTCCTCTCGTACCGAGCAGCAGGCCAGTTCACTGGAAGAAACCGCGGCATCAATGGAACAGATGACCTCCTCGGTCAAACAGAATGCCACCCATGCTGCTCACGCCAGCCAGTTGGCAACCACCGCCTCACAGCGCGCGGTTGACGGCGGCAAGATGATGGGCGATGTGACATCCGTAATGCAGCAGATGGTGTCATCCGCAGAGAAAATCACCAATATCATCAGCGTGATCGACGGCATCGCGTTCCAGACCAACATCCTCGCGCTGAACGCCGCCGTGGAAGCCGCACGAGCGGGCGAACAGGGACGAGGCTTTGCGGTAGTCGCGGGCGAAGTTCGCACGCTGGCACAGCGCAGCGCCAACGCGGCGAAAGAGATCAAAGAACTGATCGGGACGTCCGTCGAACAGGCAAACCGTGGACACCATGCCGTCATCGACGCGGGCAGCACGATTCAAAGCGTGGTGGAAGACATCAAACGCGTGGCCTCGATCGTGACCGAAATCTCCACCGCCAGCAATGAACAAAGTCTGGGCATCGGGCAGATTAATACCGCGATTTCACAGATGGAAACGGTCACGCAGCAAAACGCCGCGCTGGTAAACGAAGCCGCCGCAGCCGCCAGTTCGCTGTCCGAACGTGCGGGTGAACTCAGCCATGCCGTTGCGGCGTTCCGTATCTAATCACCTTGCCTTTTCACGTCACCCGCACGATTGCTTATTCCCACGTGCGGGTGCCGATGACCTTTAACACGTCGCTCAATGTGGTTAAAAACACATCGGCGTGTTCTTCCTGAAACACCAGCGGCGGGCGAACTTTCAGCACGTTTGCCGCTGGCCCCGTCGCGCTGATCAGCACGCCGCGCTGACGCATAGCATTCACCACCTGCGATGCGAATTCAGTTGCCGGCGCTTTGCTTTCGCGATCGCTGACCAGATCTACGCCGATAAACAGACCGTAAGCCCGAATATCGCCAATCAGCGGGAAATCCTGCGCCAACTGCTGTAACCCTTGCCTCAGGTAATGACCCACGCGCTGGGCATTCTGCTGTAACTTTTCTTCCCGAATCACCCGCAACACCGCGTACGCCGCCTGACAAGACACCGGATTGCCGCCGAACGTATTGAAATAGCGGACATCTCGCCCGAATGCATCGAACAACGCGGAACGGCCAACCAATCCAGCAATCGGATGCCCGTTGCCCATTGGTTTCCCTAAACTCACCAGATCGGGGACAACACCGTGACGCGCAAAGCCCCACATTGATTCCCCGGTGCGCCCAAACCCCGGCTGCACTTCATCCGCGATAAACAGTCCGCCCGCCTGACGAACCAGCGCGGCTGCCTGCGCCATCTCGCCTTCCGGTGCGCAGAACACACCATCGCTGGAAAAAATCGTATCGATCAACAGCGCGGCAGGACGAATGCCTTCCTGCTGCATCTGCGCCAGCGCCTCACGAATACTGCGAAGAAATGCACCGGGCTGGCGATAGGTATCCGGCGGCTCGATCAGTTTCACGTGACTGCCGCGCGCCACGCCATCCCCCAGCGACGGCGACAGTTCTGCCAGCGCGCTGGTCACACCGTGATACGCCCAGCGTGTCACCAACACCCCCGTTCCCCCCGTCGCATGTCGGGCAATGCGCAATGCCAGATCGTTGGCTTCACTGCCGGTACAGGTCAGCATCACATTGTTCAACTCGGCAGGAAATTCACTCAGCAGATCTTCCGCGAAATCAATAATCGCAGGGTGCAGGTATCGCGTGTGGGTATTGAGCTGTGCGCTCTGTCGCGCCATCGCCTCAACCACTGCTGGATGGCAATGTCCGACCGAGGCCACATTGTTATAGACATCCAGATAGCGTTTCCCCTGATGATCGACCAGCCACACACCCTCGCCGCGTGCAACATGCAGGGGTTCTTCATAAAACAGGCGGTAGCCGCTGCCTAATACTCGCTGACGGCGCGCCAGCAACGCCTCTGTCGTGGTCATCTCAGGCGTGATTTCTCTCTGATTCATCGCGCGTTCTCCGGGCAAACCTGCTGTAGGCGAGTCACAAACTGGGTATGGGAATAGGTCGCGATGCGCTGCAAACTGTGCCAGCAGCGCGGCACATTGCGCAGCAGATATTCCCGATTGTCGGGATAGCGTGATGCCCGCCACTGCGCAATCGTCAGGGTCAGCGCCATGCGGGTCGCAATCAAATCCGGTAACAGTGCGATCTCCGCCGATGTCAGCGGTCTGTGCTGGTGATAGGCGGCAATAAACGGCACAACCTGTTCCAGCAGGTCCGCGCCATCGCCAATCTGGTACGCCAGCGCCGTCGCCACTTCGCAGATTAGCGGGGCAAAGACGGCATCGCCAAAATCGATAATGCCAGTGACCCGCGTCGGCGACGAACCGTCTACCAGCACGTTATGCGGGTTCAGATCGTTATGAATGACCTGGCGGCGTAGCATCGTCAATTCAGGCGCGACATGACTGTCATAACGGTCAAAAGTGCGCTGAAGATGCTGATACTGCTGTCGCTCAGGAACGAAATCGAGATAAGGACGCACCTGCTCTGCGCGGCTGATATCCCACAGTAGAGAGCGGTTCGCCGCCGGATGCGTAAAGCCGTGAAGCGCGTTGTCCAACTGCGCCAGCGTGCCGCCCAGTTGCGGCATCAGTGCCGTTGAAGGCGAAGCCAGATAGTGCGGCATGCCTGCGAGATAGCTCACCAACCGCACGCGCAGCGGTACGCCATCAATTTCAACCCACGTTTCTGGCAGACCCGCTGTTGTCGGCCTGATGCGCGGTACGGGCAATTCGGGTGCCTGCTGAGCAAGATGCAGTAGCAACGCGGTCTGAAAATCACTGACGTCGGGAGGCTCCGCCGCATTGATGACTTTCAGCATGTAGCGTTCATCGGGCGTGACCGTCAGGCAGAAATTCATATCACGCTCGCCCTGAAGCAGCGCCATCTGCCCAGACAAGCCATATTCTTGCTGCGCGATAGCCAATGCCTGCTGACAGGAAACCTGCGGGGCGGCCTGCATCATCAGCTCGTCACTATGCGGTGCAACGTCGGCAAACACCGGCTGATTGGACGCCTCGGAGGGAAACGTGGGAAAAAGTGCAGTGCGTCGTCCGTCAGACATGCTGCCCTCCGTTAACGTGGATTTCCGCGCCGTTGACATAAGAAGCCCCAGAAGTGCAGAGAAAATAGATCAGGCTTGCTACCTCTTCGGGTTTACCTAAACGCTGCATCGGCACCTGCCGCTCAATGATGTCGTCCGTGCCCGGTGACAGAATCGACGTTTCAATTTCCCCCGGCGCAATCGCATTCACGCGAACGCCGTGTGGACCAAAATCAAAGGCCATTTCCCGCGTTAGCGCGGACAACGCCGCTTTTGACGTGGCGTAAGCCACGCCGGCAAAGGGATGAACGCGCGATCCGGCAATCGAGGTCACATTAATCACACAGCCCTGTGATGCTTTTAGCTCGTCGAACAAGCCGTTTGCCAGCAGCGCGCAGGAAAACAGATTGACGTTGAAGACCCGCAGCCAGGTTGCATAGTCCGTGTCGCGCACGCCCAGACGCTGCCCGTCTGCCCCCTTTGGTGAAATCCCTGCGTTATCGACCAGCGCATCCAGCCGCCCGCCCAGCTTTTCTTTAATCAGCGGCAGCGTCTGTTGCAGACTGTCGATATCTTCCAGATCGAGATGAATGTGATTAAGCAATTTTTCCGCCCACGGGCACTCTTCAGCCCAGTTCTGGCGCGACGCGGTAAAGATTCGCCACCCCGCCGCGTGAAAATGCTTAACGGTGGCATGCCCGATTCCCCGGCTAGCGCCGGTCAGCAAGAGTGTTTTTTGCACTGTCATACCGAATCTCCTGAGCCTTTGTACGCGACACATCAAAATGGTGTTTGATGCATCATAAATTGAGTTTTAAAAAAAGCTGAAGGAATTTTCAGCAAAAAAGCGATTTTTCTCCTTGGCGTAAAATGATGCTGAAGAGACAACGTTTTCCCGGATGAGCAGCATGGATGCTGCGAAAGCCAGTGCCGCGTCGGGAACGCGTCACTGGCGGTCCGTCAGGAAAACGTTATCTCTGAAGGCACCGCGTAGCGGCATCATGAACCGCCAAAAAGCCAGGGTTCCAAGGGCGACGGCAACTGAGCCGCCCTTGGTCGTGCGCTCTACGGTGTAACGGGAGAAATAAGCTATCAACGCGCACGAAACAAACCACCAATACTAAACAAAGATTACGAGGCACATCCTAACGTGGTGCGATTCCCCACCTTAGCCCCCACTCCGTAAACGCTCCGAGCGACGGCGCAGGATTTCCATCACGATTAGCAAGACGAGCGCAGCACCGACCATCATGGTGGCGGCGGCGGCTATCGTCGGGTCGAGGTTTTCACGGATACCGGCAAACATCTGTAGCGGCAGCGTGCGCTGGCGCGGGCTGGCGAGGAACAGCGTGACGATCACCTCATCAAACGAGGTCGCGAAAGCAAAGAGCGCCCCAGAGAACACACCGGGTGCAATCAGCGGGAACGTTACCTTGCGAAAAGCCAGCAGCGGCGAAGCCCCCAGGCTGGCGGCAGCACGCGTCAGGTTGTGATCGTAGTTCTTCAATACCGCCGTGACCGTGATCACCACGAACGGCACGCCCAGCATCGCATGTGCCAACACCAACCCCAGATAGCTGTTCAGCAGCGACAGCTTGGCGAAGAAGAAAAACATCCCTACCGCGACAATCACCACTGGCGCAATCATCGGCGAAATCAGCACAGCCATCACCAGCGACTTCCCACGAAACTCACCGCGTACCAGCCCGACCGATGCCAGCACGCCGAGCACCGTCGCCAGCAGCGTGGCAAGCGGCGCAATCAGCAGGCTGTTGCCCAGCGCCCCCAGCCATTCGCTGGAGTTGAAAAATTCGCGATACCAGCGCAGAGAAAATCCCGTCAACGGATAGCTCAGAAACGAACCGGCATTAAATGAGAGCGGAACAATCACCAGCACGGGCACGATTAAAAACAACAGCATCGCCGCCCCGTAAAAATTAAAGAACGTGTTCCACAGACGGATCATCACTTCACCCTGCTGTCTCATGTGTTATCTCCCCAATATAAGGTGTGCTTAGTGCGCCGCCGCTTCCGCATTAGTGCGAGTGACACGGATGTACACGACGTACAGCAGCGTCACGATGATCAGCAACTGCGTCCCCAGCGCGGCCGCCATTCCCCAGTTCATCGTGCTATTGGTGAAGAATGCGACAAAATAGCTCAGCATCTGGTCGCTCGGCCCACCCAACAGCGCAGGCGTAATGTAGTAGCCAATCGCCATCATAAAGACCAGCAGCGCTCCCGCCGTCACGCCCGCGTACGTTTGCGGCACGTAAACCCGCCAGAAGGCGATAAACGGATGCGCCCCCAGCGAAATCGCCGCACGTACATAGTTTGGGGAAATGCCTTTCATCACCGCATACAATGGCAAAATGAAGAACGGCAGCAGGATGTGGGTCATCGAGATATAGACACCGATGCGGTTAAACACCAGCACCAGCGGCTCATCGATAATGCCGATGTGCATCAGCGAGCGGTTGATCAAGCCGCCCGACTGCAACAGCACAATCCAACTCGCGGTGCGCACGATCAGCGATGTCCAGAACGGCAGCAGCACCAGAATCAGCAATAGGTTGGCGCGGTTAGACGGCTGTTTTGCCAGCCAATAGGCCAGCGGATATCCCAGCCCCACGCACAGCAGCGTCACCACGCCCGCCATTAGCAGCGTGCGCAGCAGCACGTCGACGTACAGCGCCTGATCGGCAGGCTGCGGGACAATCTGCTGCGTGGTGGCATCGACTTTGTGATCAAACACCGCCAGCAGGTAATAGCTGGTGAAAGGCCGCGCCGCCCGGTCGAACGTTTGCCAGGTCGCCAATTCACCCCACATTGGCTGCTCACGTATCAGTTGAGCACGTATGTCGCTGCTGCCCTCGGCGGGCAGCTTACGCAGTGTGCGGGTAATCAGCGTACGGTATTCCGACCCTTCATACCCTAACCGTTTGGTGATCGTGCTTAGCTTACCGCTGCTGCGGGCATCGCGCAGATCGCCAACCAGCGCCCGAAAGACGGCTTCATCCGGTACATCGTTGCCCGACCAAAGCCGCATCGCGGCAATGGTCTGTGGCATATTGTCACGCAATTCCGGGTTGGAGACGCTTTTCCCCAAAATCGAGGTGATCGGGAAGAGAAAACTCACCACGATAAACAGAAACAGCGGCGCAATCAGCAGCAGAGAGCGTTTCTTATAGGCTTTCTGCGCGAGCCACAGTTGCTGCTTCAAGGTTGAATTTTCTTCGTTTCCGCCAGACGGTACAGCGGCGACAACATCGCTCTGGGACATAGGCTCTTTCTCCATCATCACGTATGGTCACTCACTGCGGCTTTATTGCGCGGCCCAAGCGTTGAAACGTTGCTCCAGCTCTTCGCCGTGATCGATCCAAAACTCCGTGTCAACTTGCAAGGCCTGTGCCAGATTATCCGGTGCGGTCGGCAGATTAGCCGCGACGGCAGGTGCCAGCAGGCTGGTGGTTTTGACGTGGGTCGGGCCGTACGGAATGTTTTCGGCGAATATCTTCTGGTTTTCCGGCTGATTGGCAAACGCAATAAACTGCTCCGCCAATGCCTTGTGTTTGGAACCTTTGACGATCGCCCAGCTATCCAGATCGTAAATGCTGTCGGCCCAGACAATCTTGAAGTCATGTCCTTCTTTCTGCGCTGCCGCGACGCGGCCGTTATACGCGGAGGTCATCACCACATCGCCCGACACCAGCCATTGCAGCGGCTGTGCGCCGGATTCCCACCACTGGATATTCGATTTGATCTGATTCAGTTTCTTGAAGGCGCGATCGACACCTTCTGGCGTCGCCAACACCGTATAGAGATCTTCGCGCTTCACGCCATCGGCCAGCAGCGCGATTTCCAGCGTAAATTTGGCGCTTTTACGTAGCGCACGCTTGCCGGGATAATCCTTCACATTCCAGAAATCAGCCCAGCTTTTCGGTGCCTGTTTCAGCTTCTGCGCGTTATAGGTCAGTACGGTAGACCACAGGAAGATCCCCGCGCCGCACTCGCTGACTGCGCCTTTAACAAACTGGGATTGATCGCCCAATTTTGACCAGTCCAGCGGTTCAAACAGCCCTTCGTTACAACCGCGCATCAGTTCTGGACCTTCAACTTCCACGACGTCCCAACCTACCTGTCCGGTTTCCACCATCGCCCGGATACGTGCCATTTCACCGTTGTACTCACCGGCTTCCACCGTGCCTTTGCCCGCTGCGGCGAACGGTTTGTAAAATGCCTTATCCTGCGCATCCTTGTTTAACCCGCCGAATGAGATCACCGTGACGGACTCCGCCTGCACCTGACAGGCCATCGTCACCAGAAAAGCCGTGGCCGCTATTTTCTTCAGTACCGGACGGTTGAAGAGGCCTTTCGCTTTGGATGTGTTGTTGAGTTTGGACATCTTTTCGCTCCTGGAGTGTTAGCCAACGTAATAAGGTCAAATACGAACCACAATTTTTGTGCTCTGAATTTTTGATGCATCATGTATCATCACAATCACGCAAAAAAATATGAGCATAAATTGTGCCAATTCAAAAATTTTATTGATGTTTTACTACCGCGGCGGCGGGAACGGTGAGGAGAAGTATCAGGGATACACAACCGCTATCGACACCTGATGCCATTTCACCATTTTTGCCATGTTGTGGTGCAATCCAGCATTGCCTTGCACCACTCAGACACATTGCGCGTCTGGTGTTCGCGTGCCGATACGGGCTATCGACACGCGTTTCTTACCGACGATCTACCGGGAAAGATCGACGCAGAGATATTTCATTTCCAGATAGTCTTCGATCCCGAAACGTGACCCTTCACGCCCCAGCCCGGACTGCTTCACACCGCCAAACGGTGCGACTTCATTCGAGATCAACCCGGTATTAATGCCAACCATGCCGTAGTCCAGCGCTTCCGGCACCGTCCACTGACGCACGGCATCACGCGTGTAGACATAGGCTGCCAGCCCAAACTCGGTATCGTTCGCCATCGCAATCGCCTCTGCTTCATCACTGAAGCGGAACAGCGGTGCCACGGGCCCGAACGTCTCTTCGCGGGCAAAGCGCATCTCGCGCGTCACCCCGCCGACGATGGTTGGCGTGAAGAACGTGCCGCCCCGTTCGTGGCGTTTCCCCCCCAGCAGCAGCGTTGCCCCGTGCGATAGCGCATCAGCAATGTGCTCCTCAACCTTGCTGACCGCATCGGCATCAATCAGCGGCCCCTGCGTCACGCCCGGCTGCGTACCGTCGCCGACGTTCAACTTGCGCACTTCTTCAACCAGTCGTTCGACCAGCGCTGGATAAATACCCTCTTGCACGTAGATACGGTTGGCGCAGACACAGGTCTGCCCGCTGTTGCGGAACTTGGAGGCCAGAATACCTCTCACCGCCTGATCCACATCAGCATCATCGAATACGATAAACGGCGCGTTGCCGCCCAGCTCCAGCGACAGCTTTTTCACCGTCGGCGCACTCTGCGCCATCAGAATGCGGCCTACTTCCGTCGAACCCGTGAAGCTCAGCTTGCGCACCACCGGGCTATCGCACAACACTTTACCGACCGACTGCGCATCACCGACGATAACCTGCAACACGCCGCGCGGAATCCCCGCCTGCTGCGCCAGTTCCGCTAACGCCAGTGCGGTAAACGGCGTCTGCTCGGCAGGTTTAACGATCATCGTGCAACCGGCCGCCAGCGCGGGTCCGACCTTACGCGTGATCATCGCCGCGGGGAAATTCCACGGCGTAATCGCCGCACACACGCCAATGGGCTGCTTGATGACCAGCAGGCGCTGTTGCCCCTGTGGGGATTGCAGCACGCTGCCTTCAATTCGCTTGGCTTCTTCCGCAAACCAGTCGATAAAGCTGGTCGCATAGGCGATTTCGCCCCGCGCTTCCGCCAGCGGTTTTCCCTGCTCCGCCGTCAGCAGCGCAGCCAGATCCTCCTGATTGTCCATAATCAGGCGCGCCCACGCCTGCAATAGCGCGGCACGTTCTTTTCCCGTCTTCTTACGCCACTCAACCAGCGCCTGTTCAGCGGCGGTAATCGCCTGCTGAGTTTGTGACACCGTCACTAGCGGTACGCTACCCAGTACCTCGCCCGTCGCCGGATTGGTGACGTCCAGACGCTCACCGTTTTGGCTGTCTTGCCACTCGCCGTCAATCAGGCAGTGTTGACGGAATAAGGCTTGTTGTTTCAGTAACTGTTCCAGTTGCATAGCTTCTCTTCTATCGTGTTAATACGCGCGTCAGGATGCTCATCGCCTTGCTGAACTGATCGTCAGGCACCGTTAACGGATACAGGAAACGAATCACGTTGCCATGCACGCCGCAGGTCAGAAGCAGCAGACCCGCTTCCAACGCGCTTTTCTGAAATTGACGGGTAATCTCTGCCGAGGGTTTACCGGTCTGCGGATCGTTAAATTCGGCCGCTACCATCGATCCCTGTGCACGAATCGCCACCAGTGCCGGACACTGCGCTTTGATCTTCTCCAGCGTTTCCACCAGCGCAGCACCCAGACGCTGTGCTCGTTGGCACAATTTCTCTTCTTCAATCACATCCAATACTGCCAGCGCAGAGGCGACCGACAGCGGGTTACCCGCATAGGTGCCGCCCAAACCGCCCGGCGAAGGGGCATCCATGACGTCAGCGCGACCAACGACACCGGAGATCGGGAAGCCACCACCCAGGCTTTTAGCCATGGTGATCAGGTCCGCTTTCTCCGCGTAATATTCCATCGCAAACAGCTTACCGGTACGGGCAAAGCCGGTCTGCACTTCGTCGGCAATCAGCAGGATGCCATGTTCGTCGCACAGTTTACGCAGCCCGCTGATAAAGGCCGGCGGCGCGACGTGGAAACCGCCTTCGCCCTGTACCGGCTCCAGAATAATCGCGGCAACCTGATCGGCGGCGATATCGGTATGCATCAGGCGTTCGACACTTTCCAGCGCCTGTTCAACGGTGATGCCTTGTTTTTCATTCGGATAAAGTGCGTGAAAAATGGAACCGGGGAACGGCCCGAATCCTGTGGAATACGGAGCCACTTTGCCCGTCAGCGTCATGGTCAACAGCGTACGGCCATGGAACGCCGCATTGAAGGCGATCACGCCGGGGCGTTTGGTGTACGCGCGGGCAATTTTCACCGCGTTTTCTACCGCTTCGGCGCCGGTGGTAAAGAACGTGGTCTTTGCCGCGCCTTCTATCGGTGCCAGCGCGTTGATGCGCTCGGCCAACGTGACATAGCTTCCGTAAGGCACAATCTGGTAGGCCGTATGGGTAAAGCGTTCCAACTGCTCGCGCACCGCCGCGACAATCTTCGGGTGGCGGTGGCCGGTGTTCAGTACCGCAATCCCGGCGGCAAAATCGATAAATTCTCGACCTTCCACATCCCACAGGGTGCTGTTTTCCGCACGCTCGGCATAGAAATCACACATGACGCCCACACCACGCGGTGTGGCAGCCAGACGGCGTTGATTCAGTTCGCTATTCTTCATGGTCTGCTCCGGTATCCCAAACACATCGGTTAGTCGTTGAACGGTGATGAGTCGAACGGTAACGATTAGTGTAGTTGCAAGATGATGATGTCATTTAGACGCGAGATGGTTCTATAATCCAGTGCCAGTTTTGAATATTTTAAGGATCCACTTTTTGCGCTCACTTCTGACCGACTTATTGCTTCAGCGTTTAGCCAACCAGCAAGACGGCGCGCTGAACAAGCGTTTGTACGACAGCATTCGGCTGGCGATTCTTGATGGCGCGATTGCCGCTGGCGAGCGTCTGCCATCGTCGCGCGATCTGGCGCAGCAGCTGTCGCTGTCGCGTAATACCGTGCTGACGGCTTACGAACAGCTACTGGCGGAAGGCTATATTGACGCGCGCAAAGGAAGCGGGACCTTCGTCACGGAACAGCTCCCCGATGGCAATATGCAGCCGGTGAGTAGCGACAATGCCGGGGAGATACGCGAGCCTAAACATGAGCTGTCGCGGCGCGGTATGCATCTGCTGGGGTATGCCGGTGCTTCCGCCCGACAATGGGGCGCATTTATGCCGGGCATCCCGGATATCGCCAGTTTTCCCCACGATTTATGGCGACGGATTCAGACGCGCTTGACGCGGCGCGTTCGTCCCGAACAGCTTTCCTATTCGCCGATTGGCGGCTGCCCCGAGCTGCAATTGGCGCTGGTGGATTACCTGCGCGTCGCCCGTTCGGTGGAGTGTACGCCGGAGCAGATTTTGATTACCGAAGGCACCCATCAGGCGATGGATCTGTTGGCTAAAATGCTGTGCAACCCCGGCGATCTGGCCTGGATTGAAGATCCCTGCTATTGGGGCATTCGTAATGTCCTGACGATTAACGGCCTGCGCGTTGCCCCCGTCGATGTGGATGAACAGGGGCTGGTACCGCCGGACACACTTTCGCCCGACGCCGCCCCTCGCCTGATTTGCGTGACACCGTCACATCAGTATCCGCTGGGTGCAGTGATGAGCCTGGCGCGACGTCAACGGCTGCTGGCACTGGCGCAGGAGCACGGCTGTTGGGTCGTTGAGGATGATTACGATAGCGAGTTTCGCTTTTCCGGCAGCCCGATCCCTGCGCTGCAAGGATTACAGACGCAATCACCGGTGATCTATATCGGCACATTCAGCAAGACGCTCTACCCCGGCCTGCGTGTCAGTTACATGGTGCTGCCACCGCTGCTGGCGCAGTCGCTGAAGACGGCCCATTCTGAACTCTATCGCGGCGGACACTGGCTCACGCAGGCGACGCTCGCGCAGTTTATCCGCGAAGGCCACTATGCCGCGCATATCCGCCGCATGCGCCTGCTGTATGCCAAACGCCGCGCGCTATTGACGTCACTGATCGAACAGCATCTGGGCGCAGATTACGTCGGAGACAACAGCAACGCCGGGCTGCATATGCTGCTCAGCCTGCCTTCCCACATCGATGATGTTGTATTGAGCGCCGCGATTTTGCGCCGCGGCGTGATGGTCAAACCGCTTTCCAGTTACTATCTGCAACCGACACAGCAGCGCGGTTTATTACTGGGCTACGCCAGCGTGGAAGAGAGCCACATGACGCAGGCTTTCTCCGAGATTGTGGCCTGTATTCAGGCGCTGAATACTCCCCATTCTGACGCCTGACAGTTCCCGTTTTGATACGCGTCTCTCCGCACCGTTACGGTGCTCTCTTCCATCGATGCGCCCTATTACGGCGCATCCGTATGATGAACGACGGCGTTATGACGCCTTGCAACACGGTATTTTCTGCTCACTACGCATTCGGCATGGTTTATGCATTCTTATGAATAACAGTGACTGCCGGAGAGTGAAAAATGAGAAATTATGTCAGCTTCAGGAATGTTCAGAAGACCTATGACGGCGACCGCCTGATCGTCAAGAACCTCAATCTGGATATCCGTGAAGGTGAATTTCTGACCCTGCTTGGGCCATCCGGCTCGGGAAAAACCACCAGTTTGATGATGCTCGCCGGGTTTGAAACCCCGACGCAGGGGGAGATTATGCTGCGCGACGCCCCGCTGCACCATCTCCCGCCGCACCAGCGCGACATCGGTATGGTGTTTCAGAACTACGCTCTGTTCCCACACATGACCGTGGCGGAGAATCTGGCGTTTCCACTTTCCATCCGCCGGCTGAACCGTGCCGATATCAAAGAGAAAGTGGATCGGGTACTGGATCGCGTGAAGCTCACCAGTCTGGCCGACCGCTACCCTGCACAGATGTCCGGCGGCCAGCAGCAGCGTGTGGCGCTGGCTCGCGCGCTGGTTTTCGAACCAAAGCTAGTACTGATGGATGAACCGCTGGGCGCACTGGATAAGCAACTGCGCGAGCATATGCAGCTAGAAATCAAGGAGCTGCATCAGTCGCTGGAATTAACCGTGGTGTACGTCACCCATGACCAGAGCGAAGCGATGACCATGTCCAACCGCGTCGCCGTGTTTAACGATGGCGTAATTCAGCAGATGGACAGCCCCAGCGACATCTACGAAAAACCAGAGAACGCTTTTGTGGCGCAGTTCATCGGCGAAAATAATACGCTGCTCGCCACGCGTGCCGAGGCCGAAGGCGCATTCTATCGGGCAACGCTGGACGACGGCACGTCGCTACGCGCGCTGAAAGTTCGCCCCAGTTCACCGGGCCGAAAAATCACGCTCTGCATCCGTCCGGAACGTATTCACGTCAACGCGGCTCACGTCGATGACGGCATGCAGCACGTCAAAGCCCGAATTCAGCAGTTCATCTATCTGGGCGATCACGTCAGGATGATGACGGAAGTGGCAGGCCAGCCGCAGTTTATGGTGAAACTCCCCGCCAGCGAGATTCAGCCACACTGGAAAGCCGGCACCGAAGTCAACCTGTCCTGGCAACCGGAACACCTGCGCGCACTGGATAGCATCATCACGCATTAAGCGTGGCGCACTGACAGCATCAAGAATATGCAGAAAAAACCATCAGACAGGAAATAGGAAAGAAAACACGTTGCCCCTGAACAGGGGCAACGGATATCACACTAGTCTCGAATCTTGCGGTACACCCACAGCACGACAATCGCGCCGACAATCGCCACCACAAAACTGCCGAAGTTAAAGCCATCGACCCGACCGAACCCAAAGAAAACGCTGATGTAACCACCCACGACCGCACCGACAATCCCGAGCAACACCGTCAGGATAAAACCGCCGCCGTCTTTACCGGGCATAATCCACTTAGCCAGAATCCCCGCAATCAAGCCAAAAATAATCCAGGACAAAATACCCATATCTACCTCACTTTTATTTCATTATATACCCCAAATAATTCGAGTTGCATGAAGGCGGCAAGAGAGGAAATCCCGATGAGCTTACTCAGGTAAGTGACTCGGGTGAGCGAACGCAGCCAACGTACATGCATCTTGAAGAATGACAGGTATACCCGTTTAAACGCCAATCCTTGACAGATAAGACGCGAATCAAAGTATAGACAAGGATTTCATAAACACGCGGCCAACGGTAAATAAAAACATTGACGATCTGTCGCCATCTCATTCATCCAGCAAAATAATATCCACACTGTCACTCACAATCGGCCTACATAAAATCTTGTAGCCATCACTGTCAAAATTAGCCGCGACTCGTTTTAATGTCGCTACCTCTGACAGCTGTGCGACAGTGCCTAAATAGAACCAATTATGCACAATGTGGTAATCCGTCTTTCCCTGACGGCTTTCTTTGATAGCAATCCGGCCAGGGTATGCCCAGCAGTTCAGCTTCATCGCATCAAGTCGCAGCGACAGCCTGTTTTGATGTTCCGATATTGACTCTTTGCCGCAGCAGGCCCCAGCGCATTTTTTCAATGCGTGGCGAAAACACGCTCTACCTGCGGGCAAGTGCTCAATGCCCAGCACGCCCAGACATAGCTTTTCTTCATCAGCAATCGTTTTCAATGCATTCACCGCCGCGAGGCGGTGGCTGAACAATCCATAAAGTCCGGCTGTCGTGGAGAAATCGACATTTTTGGCGTAAACCACTTCAATCTGCGTTCCATCAAAATGTAACGAACATAGCTGACGTGAACGCCGCAGCCGCTTGTTAAAAAGCGGTACCTGCTGTTTAATCATCTGCGCTTCCAATAACAGCGCACCGATTTCCCCTGCCGTTTCAATAAAGGTAATGCGTCGAATCTGCCTCAGCAATTTTGCTTCTTTACGCGTCCGCATATGCGACAACACGCGAGCGCGGATATTGATGCTTTTTCCGATATACAGCGGCAATGTTTCACTATCACCGTAAAAAATATACACACCGGGTGCCGTAGGCAGCCCATCCAATTCACTACGCAGATGCTCCGGATATTCATAAATATCAGGCATTTTTTCAGGCAACATCATGATATTACAACCTTCAAATCTTCAGCTCGCGTCGTGTAAGCAGGCGAGAGGCGCTCTCGTTTCATCGACCAGCCAGGAGTAATACCTTGACCCGCAAACCAAATTTTCCCTTTACCAGAATGGTTGATACGGTCGATAGCGTCCATCAAACCCGCGCTATTGGCATACGGGCTACGTGCGTCAAACATATCTAATTGCGCAACGCCTTGCTGGTAGAAATCGGATAACACGACACCCGCTCGACAATAACGATAGCCTTGTTTCCAGATACGGTTGAGTGCCTCAACGGCTAACGCAATAATGTCTCGCGTATCGTTGGTCGGTACGTATGTCACGCGGATCGCCTGATCGCCATAGTACTCACCCGGTGGAACATGGGGGCTGGTGCGGATAAATACGGACACCTGACAGCAATACTGTTTCTCATGACGTAATTTCTCTGCTGCACGCTCAGCATAGCGACAGACTGCCTGACGCAGATGCTCATATTCGGTAATACGCGAACTGAACGAGCGGGAACACAGTATTTGCTGCTTGGCCGGAGCCAGCTCTTCAACCGCCAGACAGGGCTGGCCACGCAATTCTCGCACCGTTCTTTCTACGACAACGCTAAAGTGTCGCCGAATATAGGCAAGATCGCAGTGCGCCAGCGCCAAAGCATTCTCTATTCCCATAGATTCCAGCTTACGTGCCAGCCGCCGTCCGATTCCCCACACCTCGCTGACAGGCGTAATTGCCAGCAGTTTTTCCTGACGTACAGGGCTGGATAGATCAACGACGCCGAAGGTTTTACGCCAGACTTTAGCCGCATGATTAGCCAATTTGGCCAGCGTCTTGGTCGGTGCGATGCCTACACCAACGGTCAAATGAGCCTCGCGCCTTATTCTGTCTTTGATCTGTTGTCCAAAACACGCCAACGATGTGCAGTAATCCACACCAGACAAATTCAAAAATGCTTCATCAATACTGTAGATTTCCACGGCGGGTGCCATCTCCTCCAAAATACTCATCACGCGCGCCGACATATCAGCGTAAAGCGCGTAATTGGAAGAAAAAACGGTAATGTTGTGTTTTTGAATGAGCTCGCCAATTTGAAACAACGGGGCGGCCATCTTTACCCCTAGCAGCTTTGCCTCATGGGAACGAGCAATAACACAGCCATCGTTGTTACTAAGAACAATGACCGGTTTGTTTGCCAAATCAGGGCGAAAAATTTTTTCACAGCTGGCATAAAACGTGTTCACATCAACCAATGCGTACATTAGCGTGTCGCATGTATGGCATAGGTCACGACACCAAAAATATCAAGGCTGTCGCACTCGTTAATCGGAATCGGGGCATAGGCAGCATTCATTGGAACCAAGGCACGGGTCGGTGTCAGTTGCAATTGCTTGATAGTGAACTCGCCGTCGAGCGCAGCAATAATGATATCGCCATGGCGCGCCTGCAATGCGCTATCAACCACCACCAGATCGCCATCATGAATGCCTCCCTCCACCATGGACTGACCGGAAACGCGAACGAAATAGGTTGCCGAAGGATGGCGAACACACAGCGTATTGAGATCGATACGCTGCTCAACATAGTCATTCGCCGGACTGGGAAACCCCGCAGGCACCGTATCAGCATAAAGATTTAACGCCTGCATATCGGGGCAGGACACAGGAAGATAGTGTTTCATCGCTCGGCAACATAACTGTATTTTTATACAGTATAGAAAGCGAATATCGACAATGCAATGCGCAAGATTCACCAAAATGGTCAGCTCGTCGCTGCTAATCTTGCGTAACAAAGCAGACCACGTATCACATCAGTGACTTAACGCATTAGCGATGGGGTAAATAGGAAATTCAGTTACTCCTTCGCATACAAATACACTGAAGCTCGTGATACGCCGAGGTGCTGTGCGATGGTTTCCATGGATTTTTTGACTTCCAGCAGGCCGCTATCTTTCAGTTCCTGAAGCAGGATTTTTCTGTCCTGCGCTTTTAGCGCCCGTGGCGTGGTGGCAAGCCGGGCGGCGAAGTGATCGATGTGTTGTCTGATCGCCGCCGCACCGTTTGGTTCTAAATGCTCCGTTACGGAGTCCGACGCGAGCTGGGTGAACTGCGCCAGCGCATTTTGCATGCCGCGAAATAGCGTCATGTCGACGTTCAGGCACAGCGCGGCGACGTAGTCGCCTTCCGCATTTTTGATGCCGACCGAGGTGCTTTTTACCGGGCGTCCGTCTGCAAACTGGTTGGCGTAGTTCGCCAAAATATTGGGAAATTCGGGCGAGGCGATGCGGGCAAGACCCAGTTCCGTCGCGGGCGCGCCCACCTCCCTGCCGGAGAGGTTATTGTGAATGGAAAGTATCGCGTGTTCTGGGTTCTTCAGATCGTGCACAACCACTTCACAGAATGGCGCGAACGTTTCGCTCAGACCTTTGGCTATGGCATCTAACTGCGTCAGCAGCAGATCTTCTCCAGATGCAGACATATTCCTCTCCAATTCCTCTACCCATGCTTGCACAAGCGCGTTTTCTGGCGCTGAGTGTACTGTAAGTGCGCCCGATTGAGTACTGCGCCTTACCCCGTGGCACCGACTCATTCCGCCCCTTTTCAGCAACACACAATGAATCTTACGACAGACTAGATACTAAAAATAAATCAAATTAGACAATTTATCTAATTTTATATATTTTGTTTATAGGATATTTGACAGTATCGGAACCAACGACTCCGGTATTCATAATCACTAACATCGGATTATCCAACTATGAGCGACTTACGCCTCCCCACTTACGACGATGTGGTAGCCGCAGCGGAACGTATTGATGGCTATGCCAATAAAACACCCGTGATGACATCGCGCACGGTCAATGACACATTCGGCGCAGAGGTTTTCTTCAAGTGTGAAAACCTCCAGCGCATGGGTGCATTTAAGTTTCGCGGCGCGATGAACGCACTATTGCAGTTCTCAAACGAGCAGAGAGCCGCTGGCGTCGTCACCTTCTCTTCCGGTAACCATGCACAGGCGATTGCACTGGCTGCCAAATTACTCGGCATTCCCGCAACGATTGTCATGCCGCACGATGCCCCTGCCGCAAAAGTCGCCGCAACGCGCGGCTACGGCGGAAACGTGGTGGAATACAACCGATATACCGAAGATCGTGAGCAGATCGGTAACGATCTGGCGAAAAAACATGGTCTGACGCTCATTCCCCCTTACGACCACCCGCATGTTATTGCCGGGCAAGGCACCGCAGCGAAAGAGTTGCTGGAAGAAACCGGTGAGTTGGACGCCCTGTTCGTCTGTCTGGGCGGCGGCGGATTGCTGGCGGGTTCTGCACTTTCTGCCCGCCAGCTATCACCGCATTGTAAAATTTATGGCGTCGAGCCTCTCGCGGGCAACGACGGGCAGCAATCTTTTCGCAGCGGTAACATCGTGCATATCGATACGCCCAACACCATCGCCGATGGTGCACAGACCCAGCATTTGGGCAACTATACCTTCCCTCTGATTCACCAAAACGTCGACGATATTCTGACCGTGACGGACGATGACCTGATTGACACGATGCGGTTTTACGCCGAGCGCATGAAGATCGTCGTTGAACCAACGGGATGCCTCAGCTTTGCAGCGGCACGCAATCTCAGGGAATCGCTACGCGGCAAACGCGTCGGCATTATTATCAGCGGCGGGAACGTCGATATCAGCCGTTACGGCGCATTTCTGACCGGCAATGCCTAAGGAAAAACGATGATCTTTATTTCTGAAGCAGAATCGGCATCACTCATCAGCCATGAGCTGGCTTATGACGCCGTTCGTGAAGCCTTACTCGCCGCCAGCGAACCGGAAGCGCGCAGTTTTCCGGTGGTGCACGGGCAAGGCTCCGATCCGGTCAACACCTTCAGTATCAAAGCATCCGCCACAAGTGAACTGGCGGGGTTAAAAGTCGGCTCGTTCTGGCCGGGGAATCCCGCTAACGGGCTGCCCCGTCATAATTCGCTCATTCTGCTGTTCGATCAGCAAATCGGGAAAATAGCGGTCGCGATTGAAGCCGGAAAGGTGAATGCCTTTCGTACCGCCGCTGCCAACGCCGTTGCCGCCGATTTGCTGGCAAGACCCGATGCCTCGGTTCTCGCCGTGTTCGGAACCGGTCATCAGGCCCGCTATGAATGCGCCGCGCTGGCAAGAATACGGCCAATCCGTACCCTGCTGATTGTCGGGCGCGATAGCAGCAAATCCGCAGAGATGGCGCAAGAATTCAAAGCAGCCGGACTGGATGCGCACGTCAGCGATGCCGAAAGCGCGTGTCGTGCGGCGGATATCATCGTGACCGCAACGCCATCACGCACGCCACTGTTTAACGCCGAGTGGGTTAATGCCGGAACGCACGTTGTCAGCATGGGATCGGATGCCGTCGGCAAGCAGGAACTGCCGCCAGAGCTGTTTACCGCAGGCCGCCTGTTTTGCGATCTACCTTCCCAGTCCCGAATGATTGGTGACTTCCAACATGCGCCAGCCCATGTGACGCTGACGGCTATCGGCGATGTGATTAGCGCAAGCGCAACAGGACGACAAACGCCGGACGATATCACCGTGTTTGACAGCTCCGGTTTGTCCATCCAGGACTTATATATCGGCCAACGCATTCTTGCCGCCTGGCAGCAGGCTAAACAAAATGAAGGTGAATAATGAACAATATTGAATGGCTTAACGCGTTGGAAACGCCCTTTTTGCTGATTGATGAGTTCCGCTTTCGACGCAACATCGACAGGCTTTATCAGCGTACGGAGAAATTAGGCAGCCAGATCCGGCCGCATCTCAAAACGCTACGCTCGATTGAAGCCGGTCGCTATCTGCTCAAAGACGCGGCGTCGCCCGCGACGGTTTCGACGTTGGCAGAAGCGGAAGCCTTTGCCGCCGCGGGTTACACCAACCTGCTCTACGCCGTAGGGATCGTCCCGCACAAGCTGCCGCGTATCGCCAACTTAATCCGCAAAGGCGTGGATATTCATATTCTGCTGGATAGCCCAGAACAGGCGCGCGCGGTGACGGTTTATGCACGCGCCAATGGCGTGACGTTTTCGGTCTTTATTGAGATCGACTGTGACGGGCATCGCGGTGGCATTCCACCGGAAAGCGACGCATTACTTAAGCTGGCACAACAGATCGACGGCAACGGCGCGACGCTCACCGGCCTGCTGGCACACGCGGGAGAATCGTACGCCTGCCGTACGGACGAGGCGATCAGAGCGGCTGCGCGCGCCGAGTGCAAAGCCATCAATACCGCCGGACAGAGAGTGCGCGCGCTGGGAATTGCCTGCCCCGTGCTCAGCGTCGGTGCCACGCCGACGGCGCACTTTGCCGAGGATTTAACAGGTATTACCGAAGTCAGAGCGGGCGTTTTCACCACGTTCGATCTGGTGATGAAAAATGTCGGGGTCTGTTCGCTGGATGATATCGCACTGTCGGTCGTCAGTACCGTGATTGGGCACAATCGCGAAAAAGACTGGGTGTTTATAGACGCAGGCTGGATGGCACTTTCCCGCGATCGCGGTACGGCCTCTCAGGCAAAAGATTACGGTTACGGGCTGGTTTGCGATCTGCATGGCAGCCCTTACCACGACCTCTGCGTGACGATCACCAATCAGGAACACGGCATCATCGCGCTACCCGCCGACAGTGGACTTTCGATCGATAATTTTCCCGTCGGCACGCGGTTGCGGATATTGCCTAATCACGCCTGTGCGACGGCCGCGATGCACCAGCACTATCAGGTGCTGAAATCACACAAGCACGAGCAGGAAACCTGGCAGCGCATTACCGGATGGTGATGCTCGGCTGACCGTAATCGGCCACGCCGCCCGATCTGAACGCGTCGGGCGGTCATTTCAGGTTTCATCTGGCACTGAATTTGTCTCTTTCGGCGCAGCACGCCCAGAGTGGTTCTCCAGCCCTAGCAGTAGTGCAGCGAGATTAGCATCAAGCACAGCCAGCACATCGGCAGGCAGTACAGAGAGCACCTGACGCTCGTTCTCAATATGTGCCTCAACGGCACGATTAATCAGTTCAAGCCCTGTGCCAGTGAGTTGCACAAGCGTACTGCGCGCATCTTGTGCGTTCTGCACTCGTTCGATAAATCCTCGGGTTTCAAGGCGCTTGAGTCGGTGAGTCATGGTACCCGACGTCACCATCAGCGCGGAGAACAGTTCCGTCGGGCTAAGGCAATGTGGCGCACCAGCACGCCGCAGCGTAGCCAGCATATCAAACTCCCAACTGCTCAGTTCAAATCGAGAGAAACAGGCTTCCAGACGCAGTTCGATGAACGCGGCACATCGTCTGAGGCGTCCAATCGGTCCCATGGGGCTGGCATCCAGATCGGGCCGTTCGCGCCGCCACTGTTCAAGGATGGCATCTACCGCGTCGTATTCGCGTTCGCTGGTTTGATTTTTCATTTATCTTGACTTCAAGGTAATTAATCAACACTATCATGATATCTTGAATTGAAGGTAAAGTCATGAACACTACACCCTCACCACACTATTGGCGTGACGTCCTACTCACAGCGCTGGCCCCCGCGATTTGGGGGTCGACCTACATCGTGACATCAGAAATCCTGCCGCCAGACCGCCCCTTTACGGCGGCGCTTATCCGCGTACTGCCTGCGGGGCTGCTGCTGCTCTTATTCACGCGCCGCTTCCCCGCCCGCCGAGACTGGTGGCGCGTGCTCGTGCTCAGCGCCCTGAATATCGGCGTCTTTCAAGCGCTGCTGTTTGTCGCGGCTTATCGTTTGCCTGGCGGACTGGCAGCAGTCCTTGGCGCGATCCAACCGCTGCTGGTGATGGTGTTGGTTTGGGCAGTGGATCATCGTGCGCCCAGACTGGCGACGCTGTGGTCGGCGATCGTCGGTGTGGCGGGCATGGCTATTTTGCTGCTGTCGCCGCAGACAACATTTGAGCCCGTAGGCATTGCCGCCGCGCTGCTGGGAGCGGTATGTATGGCGACCGGAGTCTGGTTAACACGTCGCTGGAAACTTGACTTGCCCGTACTGCCGCTTACCGGCTGGCAACTCTTCCTCGGCGGATTGATGCTGGCACCCGTTGCATGGCAGGCCGATGCGCCTCTGCCTACGTTGACTCTGCCGCAGTGGGCGGCCTATTCCTATCTCTGTCTTGCGGGTGCCGTGCTCGCTTATGGTCTCTGGTTTCGTGGCGTATCTCGCCTCCCGACAGTTGCCGTTGCCTCATTGGGGTTGCTGAGTCCGCTGACCGCCGTGGTGCTGGGCTGGGTATTGCTTTCACAGTCGATGACCGGTACGGCATTTCTGGGTTTGGCCATCGTATTAGCCAGTGTCTTCGCCGTGCAATGGACGACGGCGCGAGGTAAGTAATCAGCTAAGAGCTGCTGATGGCGAGCGTTGTTGGCGGGGAAAGATGAAAAGGAAGACGTTAAAACGGCGGCGTTATGATAACGCCGCCGTGTTTATCATACTTAGCGACGGTTACGTACTAACTGGTAGCGACGCGTCAGGTACTCGACCGGTGCGCTCCAGATGTGAACCAGACGGCAGAACGGGAACAGAACAAACAGCGTCAGCCCCAGCACGATGTGCAGCTTGAAGATCAGCGCGACACCCGCCAAATGCTCAGACGCCCCGCCCTGGAAGAACGCTACGCTTTGCGCCCACCCGACCAGTTTCAGCATTTCGCTGCCGTCCATATGCTGTGCAGAGAACGGAATGGTCAGCAGCCCTAAACCAGCCTGAATCACCAGCAGAGACAGAATGAGAATATCGCCAACGCTGGACGTGGCACGAATACGCGGGTTGGTCAGACGGCGTTTTAGCAACAGCACACCACCGACAAACGTCAGCAGGCCTGCCGCACCACCGCCGAACATCGCCATTTTCTGTTTTACATCCATTGGCAGAAAAGCTTCGTACATCCAGTGCGGCGTCAGCATACCGAGGAAGTGCCCGGCAAATACGCCCAGAATCCCCAAATGGAACAGGTTAGAAGCCAGACGCATCCCTTTCTTATCCAGCATTTGGCTCGAACCGGCACGCCAGCTGTACTGACCGTAGTCATAACGCAGCCAGCTGCCAATCAGGAAAATAGCCATCGCTAGGTAAGGATAGATATCAAAAAAGAACACATTGAAATAGTTCGTGATTGCACTCATTAGCGTTGCCCTCCCGCCGATGTAGCGTCAAGATTCAGATATTGCGGCACCACCGCGCCAGCGAAGCGGCGTTGGTGTTGCGTTTGTTGGGCCGATGCGCAGCCTTCTTCGCCGAGGAACTTAACCTGTTCCTCTTCCCACACGGCATCCAGCGCCTGCGGCGTGTCGTCGCGTGCTTCGTCAGCGACCTGATGTGTGACATCGTCACTTTTCAGATCACTGCCGGATAACGCCAACAGCAGATCGAACAGCACGGCATAGATGCTGTCACGCTGCTGCAAACGCGCACCAATCAACGCCAGAATCGGCGCGATGTCGAGTAAACCCGCGCGCCCCTGCGCGGGTTCCAGACGAGAAAGGTACTCAAGATACAGCGGCAGGTAGTCCGGCAGTTCACGGCAATCCAGTGCCAAACCGGCATCCTGATATTGCTGCATGAGATCGACCATCGCCTGACCGCGGTCACGAGACTCACCGTGAACGTGTTCGAACAGCAGAAGCGAGGTCGCGCGACCGCGGTCAAACAGGCCGCTATACTCCGCCTGTTTGTCCAACAGATCCTGCGCGCACAACGTATTGATGAACTGCATGAGCTGATGACTCTCACGCAGCGGTAAAGCATCAGCCTGCTCTACCGCTTCGATCAACTCAGCCCGGTTTTCCCACAGCTCGCTGTCGGGATAGTCCAGCAGGCGGGCAATAATCCGCAGGCTAATCATGGTTCGTCTCCCGCATGATTTTGCTGTTCATGTCGCGCGTTTTGTTACTGACATCAATGGCATCGATACGCTTGCTGTTGAACAGGTTGAATTTGGTATCACTACCGTGGCAACCATCGCCAAAGCTGAAACCGCAGCCTTTGCTTTCCGGGAAGGCTTCACGCGCCAGTTCACGATGGCTTGATGGAATCACGAAACGATCTTCGTAGTTCGCAATCGCCAGATAGCGGTACATTTCCTGCGCCTGTGCTTCGGTCAGCCCAACCTGCTCCAGCGCGCTGGTATCGATTTTGCCTTCTACGGTTTCTGCACGTTTGTAATGACGCATCGCCAGCATACGTTTCAGCGCCAGCAATACCGGTTCGGTATCCCCTGCGGTCAGCAGGTTCGCCAGATATTGCACTGGAATACGCAGACTTTCGACGTCCGGCAGTACGCCGGTGTGCGCCAATTGACCGGCATCCGCAGCAGACTGAATCGGTGACAACGGCGGCACGTACCAGACCATCGGCAGCGTGCGGTATTCTGGGTGCAGCGGCAGCGCCAGCTTCCAGTCCATCGCCATTTTGTATACCGGCGACTGCTGTGCCGCTTCAATGACGCTGTTTGGAATGCCGTCTTTCAGCGCTTGTTCAATGACTTTCGGGTCGTGCGGGTCAAGGAACACATCCAGTTGGCTCTGGTACAGATCTTTCTCGTTTTCCACAGAGGCCGCTTGCTCGATGCGGTCAGCATCATAGAGCAGCACGCCCAGATAGCGGATACGTCCAACGCAGGTTTCTGAGCAGAGCGTCGGTTGACCACTTTCGATACGCGGGTAGCAGAAAATACATTTTTCTGATTTGCCGCTCTTCCAGTTGAAGTAGATTTTCTTGTACGGGCAACCGGTCAGGCACATACGCCAGCCGCGGCATTTGTCCTGATCGATCAGAACGATACCGTCTTCGCCACGTTTGTAGATCGCGCCGCTCGGACAGGTCGCCACACACGCCGGGTTCAGGCAGTGTTCGCACAGACGCGGCAGATACATCATGAACGTGTTTTCGAACTGGCCGTACATCTCTTTCTGCATATGCTCAAAGTTCTTATCTTTGGAGCGCACGCTGAATTCACCACCCAGATCGTCTTCCCAGTTCGGGCCGTTCTCGATTTTCTTCATCCGCTGACCGGTAATCAGTGAGCGCGGACGCGCGACAGGCTGATGCTTGCCTTCCGGCGCTTTACGCAGGTTCTGATAGTCGTAGTCGAACGGCTCATAGTAGTCGTCAATTTCCGGCACATCCGGGTTAGCGAAGATTTTGGACAGCACGCTGATGCGGTTACCCATACGCGGTTCGAGCTTACCGCTGATTTTACGGATCCAGCCGCCCTTCCATTTTTCCTGATCTTCCCAGGCATGGGGATAACCCACGCCCGGTTTGGTTTCGACGTTGTTGAACCAGGCGTATTCCATCCCTTCACGGCTGGTCCAGACGTTTTTACAGCTGACGGAGCAGGTGTGACAGCCGATGCATTTGTCCAGATTCAGCACCATGCCCACTTGTGAACGAATTTTCATCAGGCTTTCTCCTGCTGTACCGCTTTTTGTACATAGTCCTGGCCTTCATCATCCAGCCAGTCGATGCGTTTCATTTTACGAACTACGACGAACTCATCGCGGTTTGACCCAACGGTGCCGTAGTAGTTAAAGCCATAAGCCAGTTGGGCATAACCGCCGATCATATGGGTCGGTTTCGGCGTGATACGGGTTACCGAGTTGTGAATACCGCCGCGCTGCTGGGTAATTTCCGACCCCGGCAGGTTAATAATGCGTTCCTGCGCGTGGTACATCATGGTCATTCCCGCTGGCACACGTTGGCTGACAACCGCACGCGCCGTCAGCGCACCGTTGGCGTTAAACGCTTCTACCCAGTCGTTATCCGCAATACCCAAATCGCGGGCATCGTCTTCGCTCAGCCAGATAATCGGGCCACCGCGACCCAGCGTCAGCATCAACAGGTTGTCGCTGTACGTGGAGTGAATGCCCCATTTTTGGTGCGGCGTCAGGAAGTTCAGCGGTTTTTCCGGGTTGCCGTTAGGCTTCTTATTCATCACCGGCTCAGCCGCACGGGTATCGACTGGCGGACGGTATACCAGCAGGCTTTCACCGAAGGCACGCATCCACTCATGGTCTTGATACAGCTGTTGGCGACCAGACAGCGTACGCCACGGAATCAGCTCATGAACGTTGGTATAACAGGCGTTATAGGAAACGTGTTCATCTTCCAAACCAGACCAGGTTGGGCTGGAGATAATCTTGCGCGGCTGCGCCTGAATATCGCGGAAGCGAATTTTCTCGTCTTCTTTATTCAGTGCCAGATGCGTGTGGTCACGACCGGTGAATTTGCTCAGCGCTTCCCACGCCTTCACCGCTACCTGACCGTTGGTTTCCGGAGCCAGAGACAGAATCACCTCTGCCGCATCGATCGCCGTTTCAATCTTCGGACGACCCGCCGCCGCACCGTCAGCCTTGGTGTAGTTCAGTTTTTTCAGGAAATCGACTTCGGTCTGCGTGTTCCAGCCGATGCCTTTACCGCCGTTGCCCAGCTTGTCCATCAATGGACCGAGCGAGGTGAAACGTTCGTACAGGTTCGGGTAATCGCGCTCCACCATCATCAGGTGCGGTGCAGTTTTGCCCGGAATCAGATCGCATTCGCCTTTTTTCCAGTCATCCACGCCGAACGGCTGCGCCATTTCAGCTGGGGAATCGTGTTGAATAGGCAAGGTAACCAGATCGGTTTCCTGACCAAGGTGTCCCTGACAGACGCGGGAGAAGGCTTTCGCGATGCCTTTGTAGATTTCCCAGTCGCTTTTGGAATCCCACGCCGGATCGACAGCCGCAGACAGCGGGTGAATAAACGGATGCATATCCGAGGTATTCATGTCGTCTTTTTCGTACCAGGTTGCCGTTGGCAGGACGATGTCGGAGTACAGACAGGTGCTGGACATACGGAAATCAAGCGTCACCACCAGATCCAGTTTGCCTTCAACGCCCTGGTCGCGCCATTCCACTTCTTCCGGCTTCACGCTGCCAGCTGTACCCAGATCTTGCCCTTGAATACCGTGCTCCGTACCCAGCAGGTACTTCAGCATATATTCGTGGCCTTTACCGGAAGAACCCAGCAGGTTAGAACGCCAGATGAACAGGTTGCGCGGGTAGTTTTGCGGACTATCCGGCTGTTCAGCGGCAAATTTGATTTCGCCTGATTTCAACGCGGCAACGGTATAGTCCTGCGGAGTTACGCCGGCGGCACGCGCTTTTTCTGCGATATCCAGCGGGTTAACGTTCAGCTGCGGTGCAGACGGCAACCAGCCCATACGCTCGGCGCGCACGTTGAAGTCAATCATGCTGCCGGTAAAGCGGGATTTATCCGCCAGCGGTGACAGCAGTTCCTGCGGCGCGACGGTTTCATAACGCCACTGGCTGGAATGGTTATAGAAGAACGACGTACTGTTCATGTGACGAGGCGGACGCTGCCAGTCCAGACCAAACGCCAGCGGCGTCCAACCGGTTTGCGGACGCAGTTTTTCTTGTCCGACGTAGTGCGCCCAACCGCCACCGCTCTGACCAACACAGCCGCAGAAAATCAGCATGTTGATGATGCCGCGGTAGTTCATGTCCATGTGGTACCAGTGGTTGATACCTGCACCGACGATGACCATCGAACGACCGTGCGTTTTATCGGCGTTATCCGCGAATTCACGCGCAATACGGATGATGTTCTGACGAGAAACGCCAGTAATCTTCTCGGCCCAGGCTGGGCTGTACGCTTTCACATCATCGTAATCACGCGCGCAGTTATCGTCGCCCAGACCGCGATCCAGGCCGTAGTTCGCCATCGTCAGGTCATACACGCAGGCAACCAGCGCTTCGCTACCGTCAGCCAGCGTCAGGCGCTTAACGGGCAGTTTGTGCAGCAGGATTTCTTCTAGCGCAACGTTGTTGAAATGTTCGCTGACCGCGCCGCCAAAATACGGGAAGCCGACATCAACGACATCGTCGTGCGACCCCAGCAGGCTCAAGCGCAGCTTCACTTCTTCGCCGCTCACGCCGTCGCGCTGTTCCAGGTTCCATTTGCCCTGATCGCCCCAACGGTAGCCGATAGACCCTTGCGGCGCCGTCAGATTGCCGCTTTCATCGTCAATCGCGATGGTTTTCCACTGCGGGTTGTTGTCCTGGCCGAGGTTGTCCACCAGATCGGAAGCGCGCAGCATACGACCCGCCGCATAGTAACCGTCTTCTCGCGGCTCCAGCAGCACCAGCATCGGTAAATCCGTGTATTGACGAACGTACTCGCTGAAATACTGGCTCGGTTTGTCGAGGTGGAACTCTTTCAGAATCACGTGGCCCATTGCCAGCGCCATCGCGCTGTCGGTACCTTGTTTCGGGTTCAGCCAGTGGTCGCACAGCTTGGCGATTTCAGCGTAATCCGGCGTGACCGCAACGGTTTTAGTGCCTTTGTAGCGAACTTCCGTAAAGAAGTGGGCATCCGGCGTACGGGTTTGCGGAACGTTAGAGCCCCAGGCAATGATGTAAGAGGAGTTATACCAGTCGGCAGACTCCGGTACGTCAGTCTGCTCGCCCCAGGTCATAGGTGACGCCGGTGGCAAGTCACAGTACCAGTCGTAGAAGCTCAGGCAGACGCCGCCGAGCAGAGACAGGTAACGGGCACCCGCTGCGTAGGACACCATCGACATCGCAGGAATCGGTGAGAAACCGATCACGCGGTCTGGGCCGAAGGTCTTGGTGGTGTAAACGTTAGAGGCAGCGATCAGTTCGTTGACTTCATTCCAGTCAGAACGAACGAAACCGCCACGGCCACGAATTTGTTTGTAGTATTTGGTCTTCTCGGGGTCGTTGACGATGGATGCCCACGCATCAACCGGATCGCTGTGTGTCAGTTTCGCTTCACGCCACAGTTTCAGCAGGCGCTTACGCATCATCGGGTATTTCAGGCGGTTGGCGCTGTAGAGATACCAGGAGTAGCTGGCACCGCGCGGGCAGCCGCGAGGTTCATGGTTAGGCAGGTCCGGGCGGGTGCGCGGGTAGTCAGTCTGCTGCGTTTCCCACGTCACCAGACCGTTTTTCACATAAATCTTCCAGCTACATGAACCGGTACAGTTTACCCCGTGGGTAGAACGCACGATTTTGTCATGCTGCCAGCGACTGCGATAGCCGTCTTCCCAGTCACGATTGGTATTGAGGGTCTGGCCATGCCCATCGGAAAACGGTTCGGCCAGTTGTTTGAAGTAACGTAACCGGTCAAGGAATTTGCTCATCCGGACTCTCCTGCTGCGAAGCCTGCTGGCCCCTGTCGTTATGAAATGCTCGTAGCAGACATCTGTTTTTGCTTACGACACATCGCTCAAGTTGGCGCTAGGGTATCCAGCAACCGCGTTGTCAAACTTGATAACGATCAAGAGTGTCACCCTGTGAAAAACGGAGTACACCGCCAACTACCACCAAAGAATTATTATATAAAAAATACATAATTAATTGATTTTAAAAGATAAAAATAAAACCATTCGTTTTGTGCTTATACTGAATTCATACACACGACTATTTAGAGGTAGTAGTCGGGAAGCGACGAAAAATCATACAAATTCAGTAAAGGGGGTAGCTGGATGACGCGCGAAAAAAACGCCTCCCCGAAAAGGAGGAGGCGTCGTAGTTATATTTTTATGTTTTATGCAGATATTGCGAATGTTTCGTGCGCGACAACACTGTCATTTTCATGCTACTTCGTAGCACGCGCCCGACAAGGAGCGCTCAATTGCCGCGCTCCTTGACCTGTGGCTATTTGGCGCTAATTGTGTCGCTACGCGATACCTTCGGCGTTCGTGGCTGCAATTCGGGCCACCAGTGACGCGTTTACTCGCCCCATAAATGGAGCTCGCCCTTCGGGCCAGCACAAGTGCTGTTCAAAAACGTCTCTGACGTTTTTGTCAGACGCGGCACTGGTTTTCGTCGCATCCATGCGCCTCACCCGGCAACCACGCCCACCTCAGCACAATTTTTTACGCCGGGAAAAACGAAGGCAGAGAATATTTCGGAAATGTAGGCCGCTAACTTTTCTTTCTGGCGTAGAACAGCCAGGTCACCAATACGCACACCACGTAGCACACCACAAACACCTTCATCGCACCGGTGGGTGAACCGGTTAACTCAAGCGACATCCCAAAGGCCTGAGGAATGAAGAAACCGCCGATAGCGCCAATGGCTGAGATAAAGCCCAGCGCCGCTGCGGTATCCGTGGCTGCTGTACGCTGCGCATCCGCATCGCTTCCACCTTGAGTTTTCACGCGATCTGCCGTTAATTTACGGAAAATCACAGCGATCATCTGGAAGGTTGACCCACTACCCAGACCGGCCGTCAGGAACAGCATCATGAAGATACCAAAGAACATCCCGAATGAGCCCGCAGAGTTCGCACTCGGCAGGGACAGGAACAGTAATACCGAGAGAATCACCATCAAGATGAAGTTAATCAACGTGACTTTCACACCGCCAAAACGGTCAGACAGCATTCCGCCCACCGGACGCGCTAACGCCCCCAACAGCGGCCCGAAGAACGCGTAGTACAGAATCACAATGTCTGGGAACTGTGTTCTGGACAGCATGCCGAAGCCCGCCGAAAAGCCGATAAATGAGCCAAACGTGGACAAGTACAGGAAGCTCAGTACCCACAGGTGCATTTGCTTCAGAACTGGCAACTGCTTGCGTATTGACGCATTAGGCGCAGGAAGATCGTTCATGCCAAACCAGGCAGCGGTTGCAGCAATCACCAAAAACGGTACCCACATCCATGCTGCATGGTGCAGCCAGATCTGGTGCCCGTCAGGCTGAACAACGCCATTGCCAGAGAAGCCCAGAATCGGCAGGAAAATCACCACTGGCACCAGCAACTGCATCACGCTCACGCCGAGGTTGCCCAATCCGCCGTTAATGCCTAGCGCACTACCCTGACGTGATTTGGGAAAGAAGAAACTGATGTTCGCCATGCTGGACGCGAAGTTAGCACCCGCGAAGCCACACATCAGAGAAATCGTGACGAAAATGCTGTACGGCGTTTGCGGATTTTGTACGGCAAACCCGAGCCAAATACACGGGATCACCAGAATGATGGTACTTAATGTCGTCCAACGGCGACCGCCAACCATTGGGATAACAAAGGAGTATGGAACACGTAATAGCGCGCCGGAGACGGAAGGCAGCGCGGTAAGCAAAAATAACTGGTCTGTGGTAAAACTAAATCCAACCTTGTTTAGGTTAACGGCTACGGTGCTGAAAATCATCCAGACACAAAACGACAACAGCAGGCACGGTACAGAGATCCAAAGATTACGCTGTGCTATCCGTTGGCCGCCAGATTGCCAGAATTTTGTATCTTCAGGATTCCATTCCCTTATCAGCGTGCTCTGCGATACTTTTTCGGGTGATGAAGGCTGCGTCATAAAAACCTCGATAAATAAAAACGCGGTAGAATTAAGGCGCAACATTAGGGATTACACCGCAGGTAAAGTTGATGCAAATCAACGCGCTGTCAGGTAAAAAAACCGTGTAAAAATAACCACACTCCTTAATGAGTAATAAAAATAGAAAAATAAGCAACGATAATTCAAGCTGTTATATCTCTATTTTTTCGCACTGTCATATCCCCTTTCAAGGCGCGGATATTCGGTGGTACTCACTAGTAGGTATGGGGTTATCATGTAGGATCGGGAAAAATGCCTAAAGGGTTATCCTTCTCGGTACTGGTTTTCTACTCCTCCAGCAGAGGTCGCTTTATTATGTTGAAACGTTTCCTGCTGCCGCTGTCGCTCGTCAATCAGGTTGCCTTATTGATGCTGCTACTCGGTTTGCTGGGTATTGCAGGTATGTCGGTTTCCAGTTGGATGTCTCAAAGCATTCAAGGGAACGCGCACGCCATTAATAAAGCAGGCTCGCTGCGTATGCAGAGTTACCGTCTGCTCTCGATGGTGCCGCTCTCTGCCGAGAATGAAATTTACCTGCAAGAACTGGAAGAAGACGAAATCAGCAGCGACCTACAACAGGCAGTACGTCGGGAAGGGCTTAGTGAACAATTCACTGCGCTGCGCGTTTTCTGGCTGGAAAACCTGCAACCGCATCTGCGGCAGGCAACGAATTCTGCTGATGCCTCGGCGGATGTCGCCCGCTTCGTGAAACAGCTCGACGATTTGGTTTCCGCCATCGATCATAAAACCGAACAGCGGTTGAGGATGGTCACGCTGGTGCAGCGCATCTTCATCGGCATCATGTTTATTCTGCTGGTCACAACGTTCTTTTACTTGCGCCGCCGCCTGTTGAGGCCGTGGCGACGTCTGGTTGCGATGGGACAAGCTATCGGGCAAGGTGATTTCACTCAGCGCGTCGCCATCAACGGCCATGACGAAATGAGCACGCTGGGGCAGGTGCTGAACAGCATGTCGGATGAACTTTCCGCCATGTACCACAGTCTGGAACTGCGCGTCGCCGAGAAAACGGCCGACCTGCAACAGAAAAACGATCTGCTTTCTTTCCTCTATCGCGCCAGTCGACGCCTGCATACCGGTGCACCGCTGTGTAGCCGACTGATGCCGATCCTGAACGAACTGCCGTCGCTGACCCCGCTGCGCAATATTCAACTGCGGCTGTATGAAGATAACAATCAGGAACAGTTTCATCAGTTTAGCGATTGCAGCCAGTCACAGCCGGATCATTGCCCAGATGACAGCTGTCAGAGCTGCGGTATGCAGGCAAATCGGGAAGAACTGCCGGGCGAGCCTCACTGTTGGGACCTGCATGACAAGCACGGACAATATGGCGTCGTGTTAGCCACGCTGCCGGGCAACACCGTATTGAGCCGCGATCAGAATCAGTTACTGAATACCTTACTGGAACAGTTGACCAGCACGCTGGCGCTGGAGCGCCAATCTAACCATCAACAGCAGTTGATGCTAATGGAAGAACGCGCCACCATTGCCCGCGAACTACACGACTCTATCGCCCAATCCCTCTCCTGCCTGAAAATTCAGGTGAGCTGTCTGCAAATGCAGGGCGGCGATTTGCCGCCCGCGTCGCAGCAACTGCTGACAGAAATGCGGGAAGAGTTAAACACCGCCTATCGCCAACTGCGTGAGCTGCTGACGACGTTCCGGCTGAAGCTGTCGGAATCCGGCTTACTTGCCGCGCTGCGGGCGTCGGTCGATGAATTCAGCAAGCGACTGGGCTATCCCATCGAACTGCATTACCGTCTGCCGCCGCAGTCGGTTTCCGCTCACCAAGGTATTCACGTCCTGCAAATTGTGCGCGAAGCGCTGAGCAATATTTATAAACACGCGCAGGCCACACAGGTCGATATCACCCTGCAACTACGTCAGGGCTACATCGAACTCAGCGTAGCCGATAATGGCATCGGTATTCCGGATGATGCCAGCCGCGCCAACCACTATGGACTTATTATCATGCGCGACCGTGCACGGGGTTTGCACGGCGAATGCATTGTTCGACGCCGGCCATCGGGGGGCACTGAAGTCAATGTCAACTTCCTCTCCGAATACCGTCACCGGCTGCCATTAACAGGAGAAACTCATGATTAACGAAGATGCCGCCACCCTACTGCTGATTGATGACCATCCCATGTTGCGTAATGGCGTTAAGCAACTCATCAGCATGGATCCAGAATTGCAGGTGGCAGGTGAAGCCAGTCACGGCGAACAGGGTGTCGAGCTAGCGGAACAGCTGGACCCGGATTTGATTCTGCTCGATTTGAACATGCCCGGCATGAATGGTCTGGAAACGTTGAATCGTCTGCGGGAAAAATCGCTGTCTGGTCGCATTGTCGTCTTTAGCGTATCCAACCATGAAGACGATGTTGTCAATGCCCTGAAAAATGGTGCTGACGGTTACCTGCTGAAAGATATGGAGCCGGAAGATTTACTGGCCGCGCTGCATCAGGCGGCATCAGGAAAAATGGTTCTGAGTGAAACGTTAACCCCGATTCTGGCCGCCAGCCTGCGAGAAAGCCGCCACAGCAGCGACCGGGACATTCAGCAGCTCACGCCGCGCGAACGCGATATTCTGAAGCTGTTGGCTCAGGGATTATCCAATAAAGTGATTGCCCGCAAGCTCACGATTACCGAAAGTACCGTTAAGGTTCACGTCAAACACCTGTTGAAAAAAATGAAGCTAAAATCACGGGTTGAAGCGGCTGTCTGGGTATTACAAGAAAAAGTGATTTAATCCAATCGTCACAAGATACCGCTATTATCAGCGGTACGGATAAGGCGCTCTGGCGCCCTTCCGTCCGAGATTATCCTCGCGTGAGCGAGGATGCCGCCGTAGTTGATGAAAACCGAATTGATGAAAATACCATCAACACCCCGCCCAACCTAAACGCTTGCTAAACGGCACCGGCATTTATAGCCATTATCCTAATTAATGTGACGTTGCTCTCGACTAAACTAGTTAGTAATCGCATTTTTCGGCTTTTACACCGAGTTTAACGTTGAGGAACAACATGAAAAAGGTCAGTAAGGAGCGGTTTATCGGCCTGGAATGGTTACGGTTTTTGCTCGGCTGCTACGTGATGATTTATCACACGGTACACGTTTATCCCCAGCGTGAGCGCATTCCCTTCCTGAGCGAGCTCACCAGTATGGGTTTCTTCGCGACCAGCACGTTCTTTGTCCTGTCTGGCTTCTTGCTAGCACATGTCTACATTAAGGACGGACGTCTGCGCGAACCTGTTCGCCAGTTCTGGGCCAAACGCTTCTTTAATCTTTATCCCATCCATATCATCGCCCTGCTGTCTTCGATTGCCGTTGTCACGCTGATGCAGTGGCTGGCCGTGCCGCCGGAAGGACAAGTCGCCAGCGCGCGTTTCGTTATTTATGACACCAACGATCCCGCAGCCGACCCTGAAACGCTGCGCCATTACATGACGAATGCACAGTTGGCGTTCAACGGGTTATTACAGGTACTGATGTTGCAGGCATGGAATCCTTACTTTCTGACCTTCAATGCCCCGTTATGGTCGCTTTCAACGCTGTTCTTTTTCTATCTGGCGTTTCCGCTGCTGGCTCCGCGTCTGTTGAACAGCCGCCATCCGTGGCTGTGGATGGGGATCGTCTGCCTGCTGTATCTACTGCCGCCGATTTGGGTAATTTGGCAACAGCAGTTCGGTATGCCGTACACTGGGCTGTTGCAGCGTGGGCCGATCTTCCGTCTGCCAGAATTCCTGGCAGGGATATTGGGCTATGCGCTGTTCCGTCATTATCGCCAGAAAGATCGCTTACCGTTGACCAAAGGCCAGCGCTACGCACTCGCCCTCTTTATCGGTGTGAATTTCCTTGTCGCTACCTGGCTATTCACAAAAGGCGAAGCCTATTGGTACTTCTTGCTGCACAACGGCTTGCTCCTGCCGGCTCAGGTTGGTCTGGTTTGTCTCAGCGCGCTGGCGCGTGAACCTAATAGTGAATGGCTGCGGCACTGGTCGCCCCGACTGGGAGCCGCCTCGCTGTCTATCTTTGCGCTACACGTTCCGCTCTTTAATCTGTTCCGTACGCTGGAACAGCTGGTGCGCGGTAACCCGATGGCCTGCTTCAGCGATTGGGGTCAGTGCATTTCCGCGGCAGGTCAGGTACAGCTGTCCATGACGGGGTATATCATTTTCCTGCTCAGCACCGTGACGCTCTGTGTTCTCTTCCAGGAACGGATCGTGTTCCGCGTAAGGACATTCCTGACAGCACGTTTCCTGAGCAACAACAGCGCTTCCCGCACGCAGCGCACCGCATAGCGTTCTCTATCGCTCACGCTCTCTGACCTGAAACAAGCAGGGTCAGAGAGCATCACCCCCGCACGACTCCTCCCCTTTCCTCCAGCCAAGAAATGTGACAGATATCGCGTTATAGCTGTTAATCATCAATAGCCACTTTTATAACTATTTACATTCTAATCAATTTTCGTTTTCGGGTAGAGCATCACTACGATTCCTGTTAATGTTTGCCGTTCCGGACTAAACCGGTTCGTTATCATCGGCTGTACGTCTTTGTCTTTGACGGACATCTCACTACCTGTCACCACTGTTTACTTGGCAATAATGACACTATCCAAACACGCACTCTCTTCCCTCAGCCTGGTTATCGCCCTCTCTGCTGGCATTACACAGAGCCGCGCTGACACCATTTGGCTGAACAACGGCGACAAGCTTACAGGGAAAATCACGCTGCTTGACGGCGGTAAACTCTTTATCAACACCGACTATGCCGGCTCTATTTCTGTCGCCTGGGATAAGGTGAAGACCTTTGAATCCGACCATGGTCTGGTGATTCAAGGCGAACGCTACGAGAAAGGCGTTCTGTATCCGGCGGTTAAAGCGGGCGAAAACCGCGCCGTCGTCGCAAGCCCATCGCTGGCTAACGAAGCGGCTGGCCCACAAACGTTGCCACTTTCTGAAATCACGTCTATTGTCGCGCAGAAGCCGCTGGTGACCGATTTCGCCTGGAAAGGCAACATTGACGCTGGCATGTCGCACAAGAAAAGTTCGACAGAAACCGACAACTACGATGTGACGCTGAACACCAAGGCGCGTCACGATACGTGGCGACACAACCTTGATGCCAGCTACCATTTGGCAAAAGAGGATAAAGTCGAGAGCACCAAGAATGCGGCTGGCGAATATGCACTGGATAAGTTCGTGGATGAGAACTGGTTCTGGCAGGGTCGTTATCAGTACAAACGCGACTGGATTGAAAGCATTAAAATCAACCGCTCTTTCGGTCTCGGTCCCGGTTATCAGTTCTGGGATAACGATTTAGGCGCGTTCTCACTGACGTCGCTGGTCAACTCCCAAACCTTCGTCTACCGCGATCAGGGCAATGATGACTTCTACTCCGGTGCGATTAAGTGGGCGTACAACCGTTACCTGTTCAGCAAATCGGTTGAAGCCTTCACCAACGGTGAATTGGGTCGTTCATTTGATGGCACTGCGCCAATCTATCTGAAAGCGGATGCAGGTCTGCGCTTCAAGCTGACCGACTGGTCTTCTATGAGCATGAAAGTGTCACGTACCCGTATCGAAAGTAATCAGGGGAATGTTGACGACACGCTGTACACCATGGGTGTTGGCGTCGGCTGGTAAGTCAGTGGCTTCACATTGTTTCAAGGTGAACGGCGATTTCGTCGTTCACCTCAATGCTTATATCCACCGTTGTTTCGTTATTAGCCGTTCCCTACTGCCGCAGAACACGACTGTTGCAGGATACGCACCCGCTGTGCCAGTTCGCTCACGCTTTCGTCTTCCGTTCCGTGATTTTTCAGCTCTTGCTCGAGTGCAAACAGATATTGCGCATTGGTGCCGAGTGGACCGCTCGCGCGCGCAATCAGCGGGGCAACGCTCTGAATGCAGGTATCATTTTCGTTGAGGGGATGCTCCGGCTCGGAGACAAACACCAGCGCCGTCAGCGGTGCGCCGTTCTTGCGATGCAATTCACACCAGAGCGGACGATAGCAGCCCGTCAGCATTTCACGCTTCCACAGCAGCTCCAGATCTTCACGCAATGAGGTTTCCGGCAGTCGGAAAGCCAATCCCGTCGTTTGTCCACCGGGTTTCAGCGCCAGCATCCGCCCCGGCTGCGTTAGCGTGCCGCGGCCGATGGTGAGGCGCAGGCAAAAGGCTCGCTGCCACCCTGCCAACGTAGCCAGACAGGTTTCTTCGGCGTCAAAAACCGGATTCCACATGAGTGAACCATAGCCAAACACCCAGACAGGACAGCTATTTGGCCGGAGCGCCAGCGTCCTGTCCAACGAGTCAGCCCGCTGTTGCGGGGTGAGCAGTAAGGTTTCTTCAATACAACCAAAAGACGTTCTACAATCTGCTTTCTGCAAAAAATCGCGTGTTAACACTACTTACTACCCCCAACCTTACTCTTTTGCTGCTCGTCAGATCGGCTCTCGCCCTGCGTGTAAAAATCTAACTGCTTCATCTGCTTAATTTTACAACACTATGGATCTTGAGGTTATTCATTTATGGCTTTGCAATCAAGTTTGATACTAGTCACAAAAACAGAAAAAGTTCGTGATAATGTTTCACTCACGAAAAATTCCGCTGTTGTATCAACTAATCGGCAACTCGCCGTTAGACTTGACGCATTCCTGATACAAACCTCATTTTTGTGACGTCAGGAGCCTGTCGTACGTTTGATGTGAAAGCTCTCGACGCCAATGAAACGTATCGGCGGCAACAAGAATAATAACGGATAGACATCAAATGATAATAATTATCATCTCGTGTTATTATCATCCTTAATTTGGAATCGACTATCCACGGAGACACTAAATGGCAACGCCGCGTCAGCCTGTTTTAGTTCAGGTTAAACACATCCACGATATTTCCCCTCATTTACGCTGCATTACTTTCCATCATGGCGCGCTACGCGATTATCCGACCGAGCGATACGGTGCACACATCAAGCTCTTTTTGCCTCAGGCTGGACAGCAAAAACCGGTTCTGCCCGCGATTGGCGAACGCGGCCCGATCTGGCCAGAGGGCGAAGCTCGCCCCATCGTTCGCACCTATAGCGTCCGCGCGTTGCGCCCAGAGGATGCGGAGCTGGATATGGTTTTCGCGCTGCATGAGCACGCTGGGCCTGCCGTCACCTTTGCCCGTCAGGCACAGCCCGGCGACTGGGTCGGTATTTCACAACCCGGAGGCCCGCTCCCGATGCTGCCGCCAGCGGCCGCTTATTATCTGGCAGCTGACCCGTCATCGTTCCCCGCGCTCATGGCGCTGCTGGAGAATCTGCCTGATGACGCAACGGGGCATGCGGTCATCCGTGTCGACAGCGAGGCTGATAAGCTTGATATCGCGAAACCAGCACAGCTTCAACTGCACTGGATTATCGGCGGAACGGACGTGACCGACGCATTGTTGCAGCGGTTTCAGGCACTTCCGTCGGCTGAAAATGCGTTTTACTGGTTAGCGGGTGAGGATCGTATCGTGGTTCAGCTTCGTCGCCACGTGCGTCGCGAACGCGGGGGTGAGCGAAATCAGATGTATGCCGTGCCTTATTGGCGAGAAGGGCTAAATGAAGAGGATTATCATCATAAACGTCACGATATTATGGATAATCCTGACGAATAACCACAAAAAATACATTTGATATTATCATGATAGGGAGAAGACACGTAGATTCTCCCTTTTCATTTAAATTTAGGCGCAAAGCGTAAAAATCCGTAAAACTTCCCGCATCAATATGACAATCTGTTATCATATTTTTCGTTTTATTACGTTATAACTACTTTTTAGTAACCTTTTGCTGTTTATTGTTGTTCTACCCTTAACAAAGGGCTTACGACCACAATAAATCGCTTTATGCCCTAAATAGTTCGAGCTGCCAGTATGTTGACTTGAAATATGACGGGGATATTTTGCCGTATCATTCCTCTGGATAAGGAGAACTCCCGCAATGAAGTCTCATGCTGAGGTGGTCAAAACTCGCCACCATGAATACTCGCTCATTTTTCCTGTTATTGCGCTGGCCGTGCTCTACATGTGGGGCACTTCACAAAATTTTGTCGCCATTCTCGGCATCAACGCCATCGCGCTAGCCGGGATACTGTTCAGCGCCTTTAGCGTAGTACGTCACGCCGACGTGCTTGCACACCGTCTGGGTGAACCCTACGGTTCATTGATCCTCAGCCTATCCGTCGTCATTCTTGAAGTCAGCCTGATTTCGGCGCTGATGGCAACCGGTGACGCTGGTCCGGACCTGATGCGTGACACTCTCTATTCCATTATCGTGATTGTCACCGGTGGTCTGGTCGGCTTCGCCCTCCTACTCGGTGGCCGTAAATTCGCCACACAGTACGTCAACCTCAGCGGCATCAAGCAATACCTGATGGCGATCTTCCCATTGGCTGTGATTGTGCTGGTTTTCCCCAGCGCCTTACCCGGTGGTAATTTTAGCGTAGCGCAATCGCTGATTATTGCGGCTATTTCTGCGGCGATGTACGGCGTTTTCCTGTTGATTCAAACGCGTACGCACCAAAGCCTGTTTGTATATGAGCATGAAGACGAAGGCGACGGTGACGATCCGCACCATGGTAAACCGTCCGCGCACAGTTCTCTGTGGCACACTGCCTGGCTGCTGGTTCATCTGGTTGCTGTTATCGCGGTCACCAAGACAAACTCCATGCCGCTGGAAACGCTGCTGACCGAAATGAATGCGCCGACGCAGTTTACGGGCTTCCTGGTCGCGCTATTAATCCTCTCGCCTGAAGGGCTGGGAGCAATCCGCGCCGTCCTGAAAAATCAGGTACAGCGTGCCATGAACCTGTTTTTCGGCTCCGTGCTGGCAACCATTTCACTCACGGTCCCTACCGTTACGATCATCGCTATGATTACAGGCCGCACGCTGAACTTCGGTCTGGATATGCCGCACATCGTTGTGATGCTGTCGGTACTGGTGCTATGCCACATTACGTTCTCCACGGGTAGAACCAACGTATTAAGCGGTAGCGCACACTTGGCGCTCTTTGCCGCCTATCTGATCACCATCACGCTGTAATTCCCCCTGCCGACGCGGTTTTCGCCGCGTCGGCCTCGCCAAAAACCACTTCTATTGATGTATATCTGGATCTTCTGAGCGCATCCGGCGTATCGTAAGGCTGTCGTCGACGGACCGGCAGGCCCGCCATATTGATTTACTTCCTTACTTTGGTTTCTGCTTAGATGAAAACGCACGGAATTAACGGCGTCAGGCCGTTCAGCGCGCTGATTGACGCGTGCTGGCGCGAAAAATATACGCTGCAACGTTTTACCCACGACATTATCGCTGGCGTAACTGTCGGCATCATCGCCATACCGCTGGCGATGGCACTGGCTATTGCCAGCGGCGTTCCTCCGCAATACGGACTATATACGTCAGCTATTGCCGGGATTGTCATCGCCGTCAGCGGCGGTTCACGCTACAGCGTCTCAGGCCCGACGGCCGCCTTCGTCGTCATTTTGTATCCGGTGTCGCAACAGTTCGGGCTATCCGGTCTGCTGGTTGCCACCTTGCTGTCCGGCGTATTTCTGCTGCTAATGGGGCTCTGCCGCTTCGGCCGGCTGATTGAATATATTCCGCTTTCCGTGACGCTGGGGTTCACCTCAGGGATCGCTATCACCATCGGTACCATGCAAATCAAGGATTTTTTCGGCTTACAGATGGCGGTAGTCCCCGAGCATTACGTCGAAAAAGTAGCGGCGCTGGCGCAATCGCTGCCGACCCTGCATCTTGCTGATACGCTGATTGGCGCAACGACGCTTTTGGTTCTCATCGTCTGGCCCAGACTCGGTATTCGCCTGCCCGGTCATTTGCCTGCGCTGCTGGCAGGTGTCGCGGTGATGGGGATCATGTCACTGCTCGGTGAAAACGTGGCCACCATCGGTTCCCGATTCAGCTATATGCTGGCGGACGGTTCGCAGGGGCAAGGGATTCCGCCTATCCTACCGCAACTCATTCTGCCGTGGGATATTCCGTCGCCCGATGGGAAGACAATGACGCTGGATTGGCAAAGTATTTCCGCCCTGCTACCTGCGGCGTTCTCTATGGCGATGCTGGGGGCGATTGAGTCGCTGCTGTGCGCCGTCGTGCTGGACGGGATGACGGGCAAAAAACACAATTCTAATGCGGAGCTGATGGGTCAGGGCTTCGGTAACATTATCGCGCCCTTCTTTGGCGGTATTACCGCGACCGCGGCGATTGCCCGCTCCGCCGCTAACGTGCGCGCGGGCGCAAACTCGCCGATCTCCGCCGTGATCCATGCGCTTCTGGTGTTACTGGCGCTGCTGATCCTTGCGCCGTGGCTATCTTATCTGCCGCTGGCGGCAATGGCATCGCTGCTGCTGATCGTCGCCTGGAACATGAGTGAAGCGCACAAAGTGGTGGATTTGCTGCGCCACGGGCCGAAAGACGACATTATCGTGATGCTGCTCTGTATGTCGCTGACCGTGCTGTTCGATATGGTGATCGCCATTACCGTCGGTATCGTACTGGCATCCCTGCTGTTCATGCGTCGCATCGCACAGATGACCCGACTGAGCGAACTGCCAGACACCAAAATCCCGGATCATCTGGTACTGCGCGTTAACGGCCCGCTGTTCTTCGCCGCGGCGGAACGCATCTTCAACGATCTGACCGTACGCAGCGAAGGCTATCAAAATATCATCTTACAGTGGGATGCGGTGCCGGTGCTGGATGCTGGCGGACTCAATGCGTTCCTGCGCTTTAGTGAAACGCTGCCTGAAGGTAAACAGCTCATCATCACCGATATTCCCTTCCAGCCGTTAAAAACGCTGGCGCGGGCGAAGGTTCATCCGATTGAAGGGCGGCTCAGCTTCTACGGCTCACTCGCACAGGCGATTGAGGCGACGACGGTGCGCTCAGCGGAAACAGAACTGAAATAGTGTGCGAGCCACGCCGTGCTAATGCTGCACGGCTGGCATCTTAAATCGGACGGACAGGCGTTCGTCCCACAGCGTTAAATCCAACGCGTCGTCACATTCGCGGCTAATGGCGCTCAGTTGCTCGTTCGTCAGCGAATAAGGCAGTTGGATATCAAACGCGGTCAGACCTTGCTGACGTGCCAGCGTAATCAGCCTGATGATGTTGGTTTCGTCACTCACCTGCGTAGAAAGCACCTGTAACGCCAGTCCCTTCAGCCGCTCTTTCGGCGCACTCTGCCGAGCCGGTGCCATCTTGGTTACCATGCCAAAAATCGGCATCACGCCGTACATCGCATCCACGAAACGCCAACGTTTCTTGCACAATGCTGCTAAATAATCCGTGTAGTCCAGACAAAGTGGCTCACTGGAACTTGTAGACTCAGGGGACTTTTCCATATTCCCTTTTCTCCTCTTCGCCAGTGGTTTGCCGCGCGCTACCCTGACGGGCATAAAACCGTAAACAATATGATGGTTAATTCAGGTATATTGTCACGCTTCGCCCCCTTTTGACTAGCGTGTTGAGGAGACCTAATTGTGACAACTTTTTCTTCTGCTCCCGTGTTAATTACCGGCGGCGCACGGCGTATTGGGCTGGCGCTGGCGCGTTCGTTTCTGGCCCAGTCGATTCCGGTCATCATCAGCTATCGCACACCTTATCCTGAGCTGGAGACGCTACAGCAAGATGGTGCCGTTTGTCTGACCGCCGATTTTTCCACCACGGAAAACATCTATGCGTTTGCGGAGCAAATTCAGTCGCTCACGCCGCAGCTGCGCGCCATTATTCACAACGCCAGCCGCTGGGAACCTGAAAGCCCCTCCACACCGCCAGAAAAAACGCTGGCCGATATGCTGCAAATCCATGTCTATACGCCCTATTTACTCAACCAACTGCTGGAACCTTGCCTGCGTGGGCAAGGCATCGCGGGTGCAGATATCATTCATCTGACCGATTACGTGGTAGAAAAAGGCAGCGATAAGCATATTGCCTATGCCGCCAGCAAAGCGGCACTGGATAACATGACGCGGTCATTTGCTCGCAAGCTGGCACCAGAGGTGAAAGTCAATGCGATCGCCCCCGGTCTAATCTTGTTTAATGAAAAAGATGACGAATCCTATCGTCAGCAGGCGCTGGAAAAGTCATTGATGAAAATTGCCCCCGGTGAAGAAGAAATTGTCCGGCTGGTGGATTACCTGCTCAGCAGCCGCTACGTCACTGGGAAAACACTAGGCGTTGATGGTGGACGGGCTTTGCGTTAATTCCCTGAGTATCAATGTGAGGATAAACCCATCACTACCAGCGACGTTCGCCAGCAGCTTACTGCTCATTTGACGCGCCTGTGGCGCTATGGACTGGTGCTGTCGCGCAGCCATGAAGTTGCCGAGGAGTTAGTCCAGTCCACCTGTGTTCGCGCACTTGAAAAAAGCGGGCAATTTACCTCAGGCACTCAAATCGACAAATGGCTGTTCTCCATTCTCCACTCGATATGGATTTCCGAACTGCGCGCACGCCGCGTGCGTCTGGGGCAAGGTTTTGTCGAAAGCGAAGCCCTATTGGCCCCGGATACCCGAGAGCGGAATGATGATTGTCGGCATTACCAGAAAATAATGCAGCGCGTTAGCGCCTTGCCAGAAGCGCAGCGCAATACCGTATTTTTAGTTTATGTCGAAGGATTTACCTATCAGGAGGCAGCAGACACGCTATCGGTACCCATCGGCACCATAATGAGCCGGCTGGCCACAGCACGAAGTACGCTGGCAAAATCAGTTGATGCTCTGCCCGCGGCAAAGGAGAAACGGTTTTGAAACCCATGCGTTTTACGCCCCCCTACAGTGATGAAGCCATCGTTGCCTGGTTGGATGGTGAGATGGATGACAACGATGCACAACAATTCGCGACACAGCTGGAGAGCGATGAGCCACTTGCCGAGCGCACCGCCGAGCTGATGAAAAGCCATCTCGATTTTGAAGAGGCCTTCGCGCCGTTACTCAACAAAGCGCCGCAGGCAAAAATGCAGGCCAGGCTTGAGGAACTGCTAGCAACGCATCCGGCGTCTGTAGAACCGCCATCGCATGCCGGTGTCAGTCGCCGCTCGCTCATTGCTGCCTCACTCAGTTTTTTGGTGATTGGCTCAGGGCTAGGCTACCTTGCCCGTCCTGTTTCGACTGTTCGCAACGACAGTGAGAAAATTCGCGATCTTGAAGCGCAGTACATGTCACTGTACAGCACCGAAACCCTGCTTGATGCGGACAGTTCCTTACCTACCTTACAGCGCGGGCTGTCTCGTGCCACTCAAGAGATTGGGCTGCCGCTCCATGAACGGCAGTTGATGCTTCAAGGCGCGGATCTGAAAATAGTGCGTATGCTGCGCTACGACAGCACCGCCATTGCGCAGATTGCCTGGATGCACGCCAAGTATGGCCCCATGGCGTTGTGCATTTCTCCCGATCGGGGAGCAACCACCTCTACGCTTAACAATGAACAACGCCATGATATGCATGTCGTCTGGTGGCACCATCGTGGCTATCAGTTCGTATTAATTGGCCGTAATACTGTACCGCAACTGACTGAAAACGCGCTCAGGTTGCAAACTTCTCTTGCCTAGCCATTGATGCTCCCGCCACTCGCGGATTCCCTTGAGTGGCGGGAAACGTTTATGCGGAGTGTCGTGCTTTCGTCTGGATATCAATACTGATTGCCACGCGATCGTCCACCACCCCGGTAAAGCGATCCATATTAAAGGCCGAGCGAGAAATCGCCGTGGTGGCATGAAGAGACAACGCCTCTTCGCCTGATGCGTTTCCGCCATGTTCTTCAAGCGTGGCGTCCAGAATAACGGGGCGTTGAATATTTTTTACCGACAGTGAACCAAAAACTCGAAAATGACCATGACCTAGCGCCACCACCCTACTGCTGGTGAACGTGATATCGGGATAGTGTTCGGCATCAAAAAACAGGCTGCTTTTTAACTGGTAAGTCAGCAGGCCATTGGAAGCCTGTAGCGTCGTGATGGGGATTTTCACATCAATACGGTCATTGATTTCCTTTTCAGCATCCAGTGTGATATTTCCCGTCACGCCGTCGAGAGAAGCCTGTGAAAGGTGACCAAATGCTTGCCATGAAAGCGCAATGGCGGTTTTATCCGTGGCAATGGTGTAGTTGAGAGGCATAGCGTGCAACAGTGGGCTGATAAGCAGCCCGGCGGCCAAAACGGGAACGATGCGCGTCATAACAGGGTTCTCCTAAAAGTAGACAACGTGTAAACGCACCAACGAACGAATTTATTCGGCCAATTTTCATTATTTTTATCAATGTGGAAAAAATTTGTCAGGAACGGTATCGCCAAAAAAAAGCACGCCCCGCAGCGTATGTAACTTGGGCAAATAAACAAACGCTTAACACCCATTTACGCTTCATTTCTCGTTTATCGCCTATCATCAGGCTATGCTATCAACAGTGAGTTGGGGATAACGTAGATACCATGCATAAGATTGTTTTTATAGAAGATGATACCGAGGTGGGGAAATTGATCGCCGCTTACCTCGGCAAGCATGACATTGATGTTCAGGTTGAAGCTCGGGGCGATCAGGCATTGGCCTTTATTGAACAGCAGCAGCCCGACCTTGTGCTGTTGGACATCATGCTGCCCGGCAAAGACGGCATGACAATCTGTCGGGAATTGCGGCCACAGTACAGCGGCCCGATTGTGCTGCTGACCTCGCTGGACAGCGATATGAATCATATTCTGGCGCTGGAAATGGGTGCCGATGATTACATTCTGAAAACCACACCACCCGCCGTGTTGCTCGCCCGCCTGCGCCTGCATTTGCGGCAATACGCTGCGGCACCACAGGCCGTGACAGAAAACGCCGCGCCCGCCGCGTTACAGGTGCACAAATCACTGCACTTCGGCCTGCTCTGTATCGATCCGGTCAATCGGGAAGTGACATTAGGGCAAGAACACATTGTGTTATCCACCGCAGATTTCGATCTGCTCTGGCAGTTGGCGACCCATGCCGGTCACATCATGGATCGGGATGCGCTGCTGAAAAACCTGCGCGGCGTGACCTACGACGGCATGGATCGCAGCATTGACGTCGCGATTTCCCGCCTGCGTAAGAAACTGTACGACAACCCGCTGGAGCCGTTCCGTATTAAAACGGTACGCAACAAAGGTTATCTGTTTGCGCCCAATACCTGGGAGAGCGTCACGCTATGAGAAAGCTGTTCGTCCAGTTTTTTCTATTGCTGTTCGCCTGCTTTGTCGTCATGACGCTTCTGGTCGGGCTGGTCTATAAAGTCACGGCCGAACGCGCCGGACGTCAGTCCATGGATGATCTGATGAAAAGCTCGCTGTATCTGATTCGTAATGAGCTGCGCGCGCGATTCCGCCCCGCGAGTGGCATAAAACCATCAGCCAGCTCGATTTAAACCTGTCATTCAAACTGCACATCGAACCGGTGAGCAAATATGCGCTGAGCCCCAAGAATCGGCAGCGTCTGAATCAGGGAGAAATTATCGCACTGGATGATGAATACACATTTATCCAACGCATTCCCCGCAGCCACTATGTTCTTGCCGTCGGCCCTATTCCTTATTTGTTCTTCCTGCATGAAATGCGGCTGCTGGATTTACTGCTGGTGATGCTCATCGGGCTGTCGCTGGCGCTGCCGGTTTTCCTCTGGATGCGCCCACACTGGCAGGCCATGCTAAAACTGGAGAATGCCGCACAGCGCCTCGGGGATGGTCATCTGGAGGAGCGCATTCACTTCGATAGCACCTCAAGCCTGTACCGGCTTGGCGTCGCCTTCAACCGCATGGCGGATAACCTGAACCAGCTCATCAACAGCAAAAAGCAGCTGATTGACAATATTGCGCACGAACTGCGTACGCCGCTGGTCAGGCTGCGCTATCGGCTCGCCATGAGCGACAACCTGACAGAAGACGAGCAGCAGGCGTTAAACCGGGATATTGGTCAACTCGAAGCGCTGATCGATGAGCTGCTGACGTATGCCAGACTCGACCGCCCGCAGGTGACGCTGCATCTTGCCGATATCGATATTCCTTCATGGCTACAGGCAAAAGTTGATGATTTCCGCCTGATCCATCCTGACAAACACATCTCGTTGGACATGCCCCATTCGGCACGGATTGGGGCGCTCGATTTACGCCTGATGGAACGAGTGCTGAATAACCTGATCGGCAATGGATTACGCTTCTGCCACAACCGATTGCATATCAGCCTGACATCCGACGCCGAGCATATCGCGTGTCTGCAAGTCGAAGATGACGGCCCCGGTATTCCGCCCGACAGCCGGGAAAGCGTGTTTGAACCGTTTGTTCGTCTGGAAGCGGGTATCGAGAACAGCAGCGGCGGATGTGGGCTGGGGCTGGCGATTGTTCATGCTATCGCCCGGGCTTACGACGGCAGCATTACCGTGGATGACAGCCCGCTCGGCGGAGCCCGTTTCCGTTTTTGCTGGCCAGTAAAAACCGCAACAACGCAGGGCACCATCGCCATTCAGCACTAGCACGAGACGGCGGTAACCCCGCCGTTTTCCCCTGTCTTTCCCACTTTTTCTGGCTTGTACATTAGGTTACACGCCGAAACCAATCACTCACTGAAGCCGCCCTCTGTTTCTCCTATTCTCTCTCTACCAGCCCAACTGAGGGCTACGAAACGTGAATGAGACAACGAGGAAATGATGATGAATAAAGTATTAGTTATGATCGCAGGTGCGGCACTGGGTCTGTCCTCTGTAGCGTTTGCCGCGGATACCGTAACCAGCGCACCAGCTCAGCCTACGGCGACTACTTCTGCACCGGCTAAAGCCACTCACCATAAAAAACCGGTGAAGAAAGCTAAGCCAACCACTGAACAAAAAGCGCAAGCTGCCAAGAAACACGTGAAGAAAGCCCAACCAGCGCCAGCACAGAAAGCGCAGGCTGCAAAAAAACATGTGAAGAAAGCTAAACCCGCCCCTGCTCAGAAAGCACAGGCTGCCAAGAAACACGTGAAGAAAGCTAAGCCCGCTCCTGCTCAGAAAGCACAGGCTGCTAAAAAACACGTGAAGAAAGCGAAACCCGCCCCTGCTCAGAAAGCGCAGGCTGCCAAGAAACACGTGAAGAAAGCAAAAACGGCAAAACCAGCGACCACCACGCCAGCAGCGTAATGGTTAGCACCCACGCCTTCCCCGCGGGGAAGGCGTCACTTTCAGTTAGCCCTATTTGAAACCTATCTCTAAGGGCTTGCCGTAGAACAATCATCAAACACCCGGTTTACCGGGTGTTTATTTCATGGGGGGACGGGAGAATGATGCGGCGTTACTCATTTGAAATTATGTTATCTCTCGTTCTGCTCTGTGGCCTTATCACCCTGAGTTTTTTTCTCTAGTCGCAGGGTCTGCATCACGCAATGATTAATCGCACCGCTATTAATCATAAGATTATTGAACGTCAAAAACAGTAAACGTCAAAAATGTAGACAGCTAGCCAAATAAAGATTGTGGAGCAGTAAAGTTTTATCACTCAGCGCCGTTTATATCATTACACTCCGGGCAATACCGAGAACCGTATAATGAAAAGAACCCTGCAAATATCTGCCCTATTGCTGAGCACGCTGGCTGCGACATCGTATACCTTCGCCTCTTCATCGTCCGGTATCATCCGCTTTTCGGGTGCCATCGTCGAACCGGTCTGTGATGTTACAACACGATCAAATAATGTGACCGTCAGTTGTGAACGACAAGGTGAAATACAAAGGCTACACGTGAAAAATAGCTCGCAACACGCTGTTTTGCCGCAAGGCATCGGTTCTGTGAGGTCAAAAACGTTAAGTTCAGATGCGCGTATTGTGATCGTCAGCTACGAATAAAACGGGTGTCATTCACTGTACTGCTGATAGGAAAACGCGACGCCACTTCGGATCGTGGCGTCGCGTTTTGAGCATTGGGGTAAAATGAAATAAGCGCAGTGATGTCGTGCGACGCCTTTTACACTCGATAACATTTTAATTTCCAGTCCCTCATCAACAAATACATCTATAATTAATTCAACGCGCTATATTTAGCGCTTCAAGATGACTTTTTTCATAAGGTTTATTTACTGCATGCGCATATCAGCCTGGTTGTTATGTTCATTATCATTTATCGCCCCGCTCAGTTGGGCTGAATCCTCACCGGCAGACACCGCCGCGCAGAAGCAGCAACAAATCTTATTTTTCAACCATGACGATCGGGATATCGTTCCCGACACGGCGATATGGCCGTGGCAAGCGATTGGACAGTTGGAAACCGCCAGCGGCAACCTCTGTACCGCGACGCTGATTTCCCCGCATCTGGCGCTGACGGCCGGGCATTGCGTGGTTACGCCACCGAAGGGTGAGATAGATAAACCCGTCGCGCTGCGCTTTCTGGCGACAGAAAAGGGCTGGCGGTATGAAACAACGGAAATTGAAGCGCTGGCGAATAAAACGCTCGCTAAAAAATTGAAAGCCGACGGCGAGGGGTGGATCGTTCCTCCTTCAGCAGCACCGCTGGATTATGCGCTGATTCGGCTAAAGCAAACACCTCCAGGCATTCGCCCGCTCCCGCTCTGGCAAGGCAGCCGCCAGGAATTGATGCAGGCCTTGAAGGACAACGATCAGCGCGTCACGCAGGCGGGTTACCCAGAGGATCATCAGGAAACGCTTTATCGCCATCAAAACTGTTTGATCACCGGCTGGGTTCACACCGCCGTTATGGCGCACCAGTGCGATACGCTGCCTGGCGATAGCGGCTCCCCGCTGATGTTGAATTCAGCAGCAGGCTGGGTGCTCATGGGCATCCAAAGCTCCGCACCCGATGCCAGTGAACGCGATAGAGCCGATAATCGCGCCGTTTCCGTTACCGCCATTCGTCAGCAGTTAGAAACGTTAGCAAAACTAAATTCACCAAAAGAAGGTTCGCCAAAAGAAAGCTCACTAAAACAACACTAGCGCTCTGCTGAGCCAACACCGTCAGGCGGAAATCGTTATTCTGGATACCGCCTGGCACCGCCGTTTTCATGGTATAAAAAAATATCTGTTCTATTCTTATCAGAGAGATAGGTTAATCATCCATACTGTCACCCTACAATGGGTATAACAATTATCAGGATGCTATTTTTTATCTTCTGGAAGCGGCCCTTTTTTATAATTAGATTCACGCTTTATTTGCGGAGCACTTTCTCAGCCAGACCGTTTACCTTTACTTGTAACTTACTGGAAAATAGCACAAATCCATACAATACACTGAAAAACGAAAACATAATTTAAGACAAAAAAACGTCTAAACCTTAACGGAAAGATAAAGGCGATATAATAAGTTACCTCAATTTTTAGCCTCTATGTTATTGTGTCGCCGTTAAATTAAATTGATGTTGTCGCGATTATTATTGCGGAAAGGAAGAGTCTACATGTTAAAACATTTGAGCCATGACGAAAAAAAACGCATGCAGACTCTCGACGAATTACAAAAAACCGATACATCTCAAGACGATATTCTTCACAAACTCACGAAATTGGCCTGCCAACTCCTTGAAACCCCGACGGCTCTCGTGACGCTAACCGGTTCCAAATCTCTGCATATTAAAGCGAAAAACCGTTTTCCTCTGGATGATATGGATAAAATTGGTTCCTTCGACCATTTTACCGTACAAACGGGTCAATCCTTTATCTGCCCCGATGCCACTCAGGACGACCGTTTTAAAGACAGCCCTTACGTCACCCGCGCACCTTTTATCCGTTTTTACGCTGGTGTACCGCTGAAAACCAAAGACGGCTATTCCATCGGTACGTTCAGCGTCATCGATTATATCCCACGCACCTTCAGCAAGTTCCAACTACGACTCCTGCATGACTTAGCGACCATTGCGATGGTGTTAATGGAATACCGCAACGCGGTTGGGCTGATCGATGCCGTCACGCTATTACCTAATCGCCAGCGCCTGATTGACGACATTAGCCACATTACCGACATTCACGAGCCCTACCTGCTTATTCTGATTGATACCATCGACATTTCTTACGCCTATGAAATGGGATGTGCGCTGGGTATGCCGACCGTAGAAGGCCTGCTGAAAGATATCGGAGTCTTTTTACGGCTTAGCTTAAATTCATCAGACAATCTGTACTCTGCCGCCGTCGGCCGTTTCGCCCTGCTGGTGAAGGCCGATAGGAAAGAGAAGGTTCTGGCGGAGCTAGACGCCTGCGCTGAACGGATTCATGAAAGTATCGCCAGCCATATTCCGCTCAAGTTGGAGCTTTTTGTTGGCTACACCGTATTCCAGATTCCGGCCAAAGATCCTCAGCAAATCTTACGTGAATCAATGAGCGCACTACGTACTGCCATCACCAGGAATATTCGCCAGTTTGCTTATGACCCTGAGGCCGATCGGGCGCAGCAAATCGCCTTTACCTTGCTCAATGAACTAGCTGATGTGCTACAGAACAATAAGCCGGGTCTCTATTTAGTTTATCAGCCGAAGCTAAGTATCAAGACCAACAGCGTGATTGGTGCCGAAGCGCTGATTCGCTGGCGACACCCTGAGTTAGGTGAGATTTATCCCGATCAGTTTATTCCGTTAGCGGAAGGCACAACGCTGATGCGCCCGTTAACGGACTGGGTCACCCGAGAAGCGGCATGCCAGGTGAAGCAGTGGCGTCAGGAGGGGCTAACATTCCCCGTATCGATTAACGTTTCCGCCCGAAATTTTTCCGAGAATGATTTTATTCCACGTCTCATCACCATTCTCGAGAATCACGGCCTCACCCCTAGGGACATTGATATCGAGTGTGTCGAGACGCAGAAAATCATCGAAAGCACGGAAACGCTCGCCACTATCCAAACGCTGCAACAGCTCGGATTTACTATCGCGCTTGATGATTTCGGCACGGGATATAGCAACTTAAGCTATCTGCGCAATATTCCCTCTACGGTGATAAAGCTGGATAAATCGCTGATTAAAGATATAAAAACTGACCGCAAAAGCCGCGTCATTGTGCAATCCATTATCAGCATGCTGCACAAACTGAATTACATTGTGCTGGCGGAAGGCGTAGAAAATAAGGAAACGCTCGAATACCTGGCTCATTTTGGATGTGATGAAGTACAGGGTTACTATTTTTCGCGGCCTATCCCTCCTGATGCGTTCACCACCTGGTTAACGACGCGTTCATCACAAACGTCTGCATAACATCCCCCGTCAGGCGGGCTATTCAACCAACGGTACGGAGAACGCCTATGACTCTTCTTACTCAACAGGATGCGCTCGCCATCAGACAGGCCATTGCGCTGCTGGAAGCTCCCTCTTTTACCATACAGGCGGCGAATCTGGTTGGAAAACCGATTGAATGGAGCCTGTCGAAGCTACCCGCCCTGGTGAAAAATAAAATACAGGATGTGGTTCATTCCGCGCTCTACAAAGCGGTAGACGCCGCACTCTATACGCTAGACGATGCACCCGATCGCGTGGCATCACCAAAGACACACAAGCTAGTCGTTGCCGCTTCCGGTGCAGTCAGCGGTTTTTTTGGCGTGGCGGGTCTGCTGGTCGAACTGCCTATCAGCACCACCATCATGATGCGTTCCGTGGCGGATATTGCCCGCAGCGAAGGTTTCTCCCTCACTGATTTTTCCGTCAAAGCCGCCTGTGTGGAGGTTTTCGCGCTCGGGGGGACACAAGAAAGCGACGATGCTGCCGATTCTGCCTATTACACGTCACGCGCCGTTCTGGCCGATATCACCCGGCATGCCAGCCGCGAATTAATCGGCATTGCCGGCAAGAAAAGCGCCGGGAAAGCGTCAGCCAGAATGAGCACCTCACAGGCAGGGAAAACGCTGGCAAAATTGATTGATGCGGTCGCGGCCAGACTGGGCGTCACCATGACGGAAAAAATGGCCGCACAGATTGTTCCGGTGATTGGTGCTGCCAGCGGTGCGGCTATTAATACGCTGTTTATTCACCACTACCAAAACATGGCGAAAGGTCATTTCATCATAAAACGTCTGGAACAGCAGTATGGTGAAGAAGCGATCAGGTCGGCTTACCTTGAGATCAAAAAGCAGCCCTTGCCGACCTGATGTGATACCGAGAGCATTACCCTTCGACCTGCTCCATCGCCTGCAATACGCGCTTATCCGAGATTGGGAACGGAGTTCCTAACTGCTGAGCAAAGTAGCTGACGCGCAGCTCTTCAAGCATCCAGCGCACCGCTTTCACATCGTCGTCGTCACGTCTCTCAGCAGGCAGCTTATTCCACCACTGCTGCCACGCCTGTTGAACGTGTTCCACTTTCAGCATCTGCGCCCGATCGCGGTGAACATCCTGCGCCAGTTTCTCCAGACGGCGCTCTATCGCTTGCAGATAACGCAGCACGTCCGGCAGACGCTGCCAGCCGTTTTCGGTCACAAAGCCACGGAACACCAGCCCATTCATCTGGCTCTTGATATCACTTAACGCCAGCGCCATCGCCATATCTACACGCCCCTTCAGACGCTTGTTAATGGTGAAGACAGCCGTCAGGATTTGCTCAACCTGCTTGGCGATATCAACCACCGTATCATTCAGCTCCGCACGCACTTTTTCATGCAGTTGCTGGAAGGCCTCTTCCTGCCAGACCGGACCACCGGATGATTCAATCAGCTTATCCACCGCGCAGGCGATACAGTCATCGATGAGATCCAACACTTTGCCGTACGGATTGAAGTAAAGACCGAGTTTCGCCTTGTTCGGCAGCTTTTCATGCAGATATTTAATCGGCGACGGAATGTTCAGCAATAACAGACGGCGCAGCCCCTGCCGCATCACCTGCTGTTGCTGGTGCGGCGTGTCGAACAGGCGAATCGCCACGCTATCCTTTTCATCCACTAACGCCGGATAGGCTTTAACCGAGTAGCCGCCACGCTTCTGCTCATAGCAGTCCGGTAGCGAACCGAAGCTCCAGACGTGCAGACCGCGCTGCTCCAGCCCATCATCCACTACGGATGACAGCGTTTGCTGCACTTTATCCTTGAGCTGATCTTTCAGCGCATTCAGGTCTTTGCCTTCCCGCTGCGTCCGCTTCTTCTCATCAATAACGCGGAACGTGATTTTCAGATGATCGGGCACCTGATCCCACTGCCACGCCTCGCGTGGCACCGTGACGCCCGTCATCAGCCTCAACTCACGTTCCAGGGCATCCAAGAGCCCTTTCTCTAATGGCGTGGTACGGGCCAGAAACGCTTCGGCATAGTTCGGCGCGGGAACAAAGTTACGACGTAACGGCTTAGGCAATGACTTAATCAGCGCGATCGTCAGTTCGCGGCGCACGCCGGGAATCTGCCACTCGAAGCCCTCTTCACGCACCTGATTGAGAATAGGCAGCGGAATATGAACCGTAACGCCATCGGCGTCCGCGCCCGGTTCAAACTGATAAGACAAGCGTAATTTCAGGCTGCCCTGATGCCAGAAGTTCGGATAATCCAGCGCGCTTACCTTCTCTGCGCCGTCTTTAATCAACATGCTCTTTTCAAAATTAAGCAGGTCGGCATTATCCCGGCTAGCGGCTTTCCACCATGTGTCAAAATGGCGCGACGACACCACATCGTGCGGCAACCGCTGGTCATAGAAAGCAAACAGCGTTTCGTCATCCACAAGAATGTCACGGCGGCGCGATTTATGTTCGAGATCTTCCACTTCCGCTAGCAATTTGAGGTTGGCGCGGAAAAAGGCGTGGTGCGTTTGCCAGTCGCCTTCCACCAGCGCGTGGCGAATGAACATTTCACGCGCCAGCGTCGGATCGATTTGGCTGTAATTCACCTTGCGCGCCGCAACAATCGGCAGCCCGAAGAGCGTCACCTTCTCCTGCGCCATCACCGTGCCCTGCGCTTTCTCCCAATGGGGATCGCTGTAGCTCCGTTTAATCAGGTGCTGGGCCAGCGGCTCGATCCACTCAGGTTCAATACGCGCGGCAATGCGTCCCCACAGGCGGCTGGTTTCCACCAGCTCAGCCACCATCGTCCACTTAGGCGGTTTTTTGAATAATCCGGAGCCTGGGAAAATCGCAAACCGTGCGTTACGTGCACCGCTGAACTCCTGTTTCTCAATATCTTTTTGCCCGATATGCGACAACAGGCCAGTGAGCAGCGCGCAGTGAATACTCAGGTAATCGGCTGGCTCGCTATTGACCGGTAGCCCCAGCTCTTTCACTACCTGACGCAGCTGCGTGTAGATATCCTGCCATTCGCGCACGCGCAGGTAGTTAAGGAAATCGGTGCGACATTGGCGACGGAACTGGCCGGAAGACAGCGCTTTTTGCTGGTCACGCAGGTAGTCCCACAGATTGACGAAAGCCAGAAAATCGGAGTCTTTATCGGCGAAACGGCGGTGTTTCTCATCCGATGCCTGCTTCTTATCCATCGGCCTTTCGCGCGGATCCTGAATCGACAGCGCAGCGGTGATGATCATCACTTCACGCACACAGCCGGTTTTACGCGCTTCCAGCACCATTCGCGCCAAACGCGGATCGATCGGCAATTGCGCCAGCTGTTGCCCCTGCGGCGTCAGGCGGTAATGCCCGTTCTCGGCCAGATTAATCGCGCCTAATTCCTCCAGAAGCCTTACGCCGTCCTGAATATTGCGCTTATCCGGCGCTTCAACAAACGGGAACGCGGCGATATCACCTAGCCCCAATGACGTCATTTGCAGAATAACGGAAGCCAGATTGGTGCGAAGAATTTCAGGATCGGTAAATTCAGGCCGTGACAGGAAATCCTGTTCGGAATAGAGACGAATACACACCCCAGCGGCGACACGGCCACAGCGGCCTTTACGCTGATTCGCAGACGCCTGCGAAACGGGCTCAATCGGCAGGCGCTGTACCTTGGTGCGGAAGCTATAGCGGCTGATGCGCGCGGTGCCCGGATCGATGACATAGCGAATCCCCGGCACGGTGAGCGAGGTTTCCGCCACGTTGGTCGCCAGCACGATACGGCGGCCGTGATGTGACTGAAAGACGCGGTTCTGTTCCTGATTCGACAGGCGGGCGTACAGCGGGAGGATCTCGGTATGCGGCAAGTCCAGACGGGTCAGCGCCTCTGCCGTATCGCGAATTTCGCGTTCGCCGCTCATGAAGACCAGAATATCCCCCGGCCCTTCGCGCGTCAGTTCATCAACCGCATCAAAAATCGCCTGTAGCTGATCGCGATCGCTGTCATCAGCGTCTTCCACCACGGGACGATAGCGCACGTCAACCGGATAGGTCCGGCCGGACACTTCAATGATCGGTGCGTTATTAAAGTGGCGGGAGAAGCGCTGTGGGTCGATGGTCGCCGACGTAATAATCACTTTTAAATCAGGGCGCTTTGGCAACAGCTGGCGCAAATAGCCCATGATGAAATCGATATTCAGGCTGCGTTCGTGCGCTTCATCGATGATCAGCGTGTCGTACTGCATCAACAGGCGGTCCTGCTGAATTTCCGCCAGCAGAATACCGTCGGTCATCAGTTTGACCAGCGTATTGTCACTCACCTGATCGTTAAAGCGGACTTTATACCCTACGCTGCCACCCAGCGGCGTTTCCAGCTCGGCAGCAATGCGGTCAGCAACGGTTCTGGCTGCCAGACGACGCGGCTGCGTGTGGCCGATCAGACCATGCACGCCGCGCCCCAGTTCGAGACAGATTTTCGGCAACTGCGTGGTCTTACCCGAGCCCGTCTCACCCGCAACGATAATCACCTGATGATGGCGCAGCGCCTCCAGTATCTCGTCTTTTTTCTGGCTAACGGGCAACTGTTCGGGATAGTGAATCGCCGGACAACTTGCCCGCCGGTTCTCGACTTTCTGGCGCGCGACAGCGATTTCCCCCTCAATTTCCTGAGCGATCGCCGCCTGAGCCTGCGGGCTGCTGACCTTCGCCGCGCCCTGTAAACGGCGGCGCAGACGTTGCCGATCGCGAAGCATTAGCTCACTTAACTGCGTAGATAATGCACTGAGAGGTGATTTCACGTTGCTCTTCCTTAATCGTTTTCTCTAATTCTTGTCTCTGCCGGGGCGATGCTCGCCGCCGAATCTGGCTCGATGGAGCCTAATCTACTTGCAAGGCACGAAATTTTTAAGCCGTGGATAGTAGCACATTGTCATAAACGGCTCTAATCGTCCCTGCCCGGTCTTAGTCAAACATCGTCTTATTCAATAAAATCGAATAAAGACCTCGAATATTTGCACTTTTCTCTTTCCAGATCACCGCATAAGATGTGACGCATCAAGGGGCGTTATGTTGTCGCCCACTTCAATCACTAAAGGAATTGGCAATGAGCAAAGTATTGGTTCTGAAATCAAGCATTCTGGCAGGTTATTCTCAGTCAAACCAACTGGCCGACCACTTCACCACCGAGTGGCAGTCTGCACATCCGAACGACAGCATCACCGTCCGTGACCTGGCCGCTCAGCCGATTCCCGTTCTTGATGGCGAATTGGTCGGCGCACTGCGTCCTTCCGATGCTGCACTGACCCCACGTCAGCAGGAAGCCCTGAAATTGTCCGACGAGCTGATCGCGGAATTGCAGGCGCATGACATTATCGTCATCGCCGCACCGATGTATAACTTCAACATTCCTACCCAGTTGAAGAACTACTTCGACCTGGTTGCCCGTGCTGGCGTGACGTTCCGCTACACCGAGCAAGGCCCAGAAGGTCTGGTGAAAGGTAAACGCGCTATTGTATTAACCAGTCGTGGCGGCATTCATAAAGGCACACCAACCGACCTGCTGGAACCGTACCTGCGCGTCTTCCTAGGCTTCCTTGGTCTGACCGATCTTGAGTTCGTATTCGCAGAAGGTTACGGCTACGGCCCGGATGTGGCGCAGAAAGCCACCGAAGCGGCGAAAACCCAGCTGTCTCAACTGGTCACCGCATAAAGAATCGTTGTTTATAACGGATGATTGTTTATAACGGATCATTGTTACCGACCTTGCCATTGGTTTACTTGGCTTGATTATTGCGCGCCTTCCGGCGCGCTTTTCTTTATCTCATCGCCAGCCGCATTGTCCGACCTTTCCAGCAACTGCGTCGCCTCTTTATCCGCTTTGATGTGAATCTCATGCTCGATCTTCACGTTCATATTGATGGTGATCGGTTCTTTGGGCGCAGCCACTTCGATACGCGGCACGCACCCCGTCAGGAAAGCGACCGTGCAACCTACCGCCAGCAATGTCTCGCACTTGTCCATTGTTCTACCTTGAATTTATTCATTGGCCTGCTGCTCCAGCGTATCCCGCAAGTTATCGCCAAAACGCAAGCTGCGCCATAGCTGGAAGATATTCTCCTGATGGCGATAGTTAAGAATCACCTGGCGTTTCGCGCTGAGCTGCGGGTTTTTCCCCTGCACCTGCGACGTTAATGTCAATTCGCCCTGATTATTCAGATCAAGCGTGGCATAAGAACGCCCAATCTCCAGATAGCGCAGCCAGCCAATCGCTGCCCCGCCTGCCAGATTTTTACTCGCTAACTCATCAGCCAGTTGGTTATCCAGCCGCAGCGTCAGAAAACCATCATTGGTAATTCGTCCGCCTTCAATCAGCATGGTCGGGTGATTAAAATTCAGTGGAAGCGTACCGCTCACGCGCCCAGACAGGGCAAACTGCTTTTGCTTCAGCACCGTAATGAGTTCGCTGAGATTCACGCTCTTCACGGTGAACAGCGCGGGTTCCCGCTGTGGCCAACGCAGCGTGGACAGGCCAATATGCCCATCTAATACATCCATATCGGCCTGAGACATAACCAGAGGTTGTCGTTCACTGTACGGGTAAAACCCCTGGAGATCGACGCGGATATTGCTCATCCGAAACAGGTTATCCAGCACGTCAATTCGCAGCGCAACAGGCTGTTTGACGCCCAATTGCCAACGCTGATCTTTCAGACGGTAAGGCAGGACAAAGTTGACGCCGCTCACCTCACCATCCTGTAGCCACAACCCGCCGTTTTTCACGACCCAATGTCCGCCCGCGCTGAATCCTTCTTTACGTGCAGCAGAGAATGCCGCCTGCGCGTAAAACTGTCCGGCGCGGATGTTCATTTTTAACAGCGGAGAAAGCAAAGGCTGAAACACTTTAAGCGGCTGTGTAGGCCACCACGCGCCGCCGCGCAATCTCTCCCCATCCCAACGGCCGCGCAGCCTGACCGGCCCGATATCGTCAGCCTGTAGCTGCCCCTGTAGCTGGAAATCATCCGGGCTACGCCCCTGCATCGCCAGCGTTAGCAACGAAGGCGGCAAGTAGCCTCCGTTGCTGAAGTGCGCCCGTTCGGAAGCCAGTTGTAGCGCGCCTTGAAAATGTTCACCTGAACGATCGCGCTGCCACCGGATCGGCTCAGTGATCGTCAGGCGGGGCTGATGCACCGTCACAATGCCATAGCCTAACTGATCCAAACCGCTCGACAACTGGGTGACTTCAATCAGGGTATCCTGCCACTGGCCTCGGCCGGCCACGTCCCACTGACCTTTCAACGGCGGTAGCTGGCCATTGCCCCAATAACGCCATTGCCACTGCCCTTGATCCGGCAAGAAATCCTGTGCCTGACCGTCAAGGTGCAGGCTGAAACGCCCCCAGTATGCTTCCCGCGCCTTCACAATCGCCTGTAGTCGCCCATTCACGCCCGTTGTACTGATTCGGACGCCCGCCAGCGGCCAGCGTGCTTCTTCAAGATAAATTTGCGGCGCAGGCGTTCCCCAGGCACGCAGCAGCGCCCCGGGTAAAAGAGAAAGTTCGGGATTGAGAATAGAGCCCTGCAATACCCCCGGCAGCGTCGCCGTCAGGGAGAGTGCGGGTAAGTTTGCCTGCCCGGTAAGCTGAAAGCGCAATTCGCTGTTGAGCAGGCCGATATTGCCCGGTCCCAGCACCAACACGGCGTTCGCCTTGCCATTATGCCCTTGCGTCAGCATGTTCAACCGCGCGTTAATCGTGGTGGCATCCAATCCTTGCCGCCAGTGCTGTAATGTCATAGCAACCTGCCCGGAGAGCGGCTGATCGGCATAAGGCCAGCGCCAGACGCCGTTAGTCACCTGAATGACCTCATCCGTCAACCGCCACGGCAGCGATATCAGCGGCGTCTCATCATTCGCCGCATGCAGTACCAGCTCACCCGCTTGATGATGCCAGTCCAACAGGAGCGAAAGCGGATCCGGCGTTTGCCCTGAATCCAGTTTTCCGGTGAGCCGTCCCTGCACCGGTGCAGCATCCAGCGTATCGGCCAGTTCCATCTCACCACTGACTTGCAGGCGCACGAACCCTGCCGGCGTGGAGAGCATGCTCTCATGCAGGGTCAGACGTTTCTCGTTCAGTTCTGCCTTAAACGCCAGTTGATCGCCCTGATAATCCAGCGTTTGTTGTCGCTTGCCGTCGCTGCTGAGTCGCAGCTGTCCGGCGTAATCCTGCCAGGGCTGTAGCGTAAACGTCTTCACCTGAATATCGGCAGCAGGCAATCGCTGCTGCCATTGCGCCAACTGCGCCGCTGGCTCAGTGCTGCTGCTTGCTGGCACATATTGCAGGCAGTCGCTGTTTAACGTCACGGCATCAATATCGACATGCCATCGCCAGCTATACCAACGTAGCGTCATATTCCGTACGTCAACGAGCGTGCACTCCCCGGCCATAAGTCTGAACCCTGCGCTATGCAGCCCACCGCCCTGCCAGCCAGGCGTCCCATTCACGGTCAAAGACATCTCCGTCGGGAGCCAAATGTTGGCAAGGCGCGGTAGCCACTGCGGCAATGCTCGCCAGGAAAGGAACAGCAATACGGCGAACAGAAAAGCCATTGAAAGTGCACGTTTTTTAATCATTAGCGCGAGTTAATCATCCTGTTCAATAGCGGTAAAAATTCGTCCTGTATGACTCTGTCGATTATTCATTCACAAATCGCTCTTTTTGTTAACAAACAGTCCCATCTAACTCACATTTACTACTATTGTGCATACGTACTCATTACCCTTTCGTGGTAAAATGTTTAATTGAGGTTATATTTTGTAATAAATCACGTTATCTCATCATGAACAAAGCGTTTACGGGTGGATATCAGGATTATCTCCTTCTGCCCGACCGCCTTAAAAAAAGCAATGAGCGACCTGAACCATTACCGCTATCCGCTGATTTATTGTCGTGGGTATGCCTCATGTTAAATCAGTATTCGGACACAGCATATCAAGGACTGCTTTATGCGTAATAACACCCCTGTAACCGACCGCCAACTCCCTCTTTCTGAAAAAACCAGACTCATGTCGGTCACCACGCCAGAAAGCCACATTACCTACGCAAACAAAGATTTTATTGATGTCAGCGGCTATACCACTGATGAGCTGATGGGGCAGCCCCATAATCTTATCCGACACCCGGATATGCCACCAGCCGCCTTCGCAGATATGTGGAAAACGCTGCGCGCGGGCAATATCTGGACGGGGATTGTGAAAAATCGGTGCAAAAATGGCGACCATTACTGGGTAAAATCCAGCACCACACCGCTGAGAAAAGGCGGTGAAATTGCCGGTTATATGTCCGTACGGACCGCCGCCTCGCCCGAAGAGATTCACCAGGCTGAGGCACTCTATGCCAGTGCAAACGAAGGTAAACTGAAATATCGCACCTTCCATCATGGCCTGCTTATTTATACCGGGCCATTGCGCATACTGAGTCTTTTTAAAACCATGCCGCTACGCTGGCGCATCCGCAGCTATTTTCTGCTCTTTAGCCTGATTCCGCTCATCGCCGCCTATTCCGTGTTGGCGGGAACGGCATTGGCTTCCGTACTCTTCCCGCTGCTTATCGCCTGCTGTTTTGTCAGTGGCGAGCTTCTGGTGCACCATGTTGCCCGTCCTATCGAGCAAATTCTGGCTCAGGCCATGCGTTCCGCCGCCGGGCAGGCGGACAACCTGACGCAGCTTAATCGCGTGGATGAAATTGGCATGTTAATGCGCGCGGTAAATCAGTCCGGTATGAATTTCCGCACCTTCGTAGACGATGTGAACACCAATCTGAGCGAGCTGAAAAACGCCTGTAATGAAATCGCGCAAGGCAACCATACGTTGGCACAGTGCTGCGAGGAAACGGAGGAAAGCCTGCAACAAACCGCCGCCTCCGTGGAACAGTTGACTGCAACAATAAAAAGTAATGCGGAAGCCTCGCTTCAAGCCTCACTCTATACGCAGGATGTGAATCAGGCAGTAAACTCTGGTGAGCAGGCTGTCAGCCAGGTCTCCGATACGATGGAGACGATCACCCGTTCCAGTGAACGGATTACGGATATCGTCAGCGTGATGGATAATCTCGCGTTCCAGACCAATATTCTAGCCGTGAACGCTGCTGTTGAAGCTGCCCATGCCGGAGAACAGGGTAAGAGCTTTGCGGTGGTCGCCAGTGAAGTACGTTCGTTGGCGCAGCGCAGCGCCTCTTCTTCCAGCGATATCTCGACCATTATTGACGAAACGCTGAATAGTATTCGTACCGGCGAACAGCAGGTTTCACACACACATAAATCCATGAGCAATATTCTGCTGCAGGTTCAGCACGTCACCAATTTGATGAATGAGATCAGCCTCGCAACGCAGGAACAATCTCAGGGGTTAGATCAAATTAATGAAGCGGTAAACCGTATCGATGAGCTCACGCATCAGAATACCGCGTTAGCCAGTCAGTCGCATTCGGCCACCGATCATCTGCAACAGCAGATATCAAGCATGGTGCAGGCAGCCTCTGTCTTCAGCCTTTCCCGCTAGCTAATCTCATCTTCACGGGCGCTCACATCAGGGCGTCCGTTTCCCTGTTTACTCGTCATTTTTCCCTTTCTTCAACATCCGTTGGCCACAGTGCAAATTCGCAGAGTCATAATATACTTAACAAATGAATGTTTTTGATCATCGGCGCATGCTCTGGCAGCAAGCTGGGTTAGGCGACGACTTCTCTAAAGAAAAATAACGATTTCCTAAAGAAAAAATAACGGACGAAACTAGTAAGAATATATAAGTCTACTCGCTAAGTATTTCGTGAAGATTGCCGTTAATTAAATAGCACTCATCGCTTTCCGTTAGTTAATGGATCTAAAAACATTACGTTTATGCTTGCTTATACTAAAAGGATCAATAAATGCGTAAGAATTTTCCGGTCAGTGATATTCAGTATTTATTAAATGAAAAAGCCAAGCTGATGTCGGTTACCACCACCGATAGCCATATCACTTATGCCAATGACGATTTTATTGATGCCAGTGGTTACGACTTTGAGGAAATCCTCCACCAACCTCACAATATCGTGCGCCACCCAGACATGCCCCCACAGGCGTTTGCCGACATGTGGGCCACGCTGAAGGCAGGTAAAATCTGGACGGCCGTCGTCAAGAACCGCCGCAAGAATGGCGATTACTACTGGGTAAAAGCCAGTACGACACCACTAATGAAAGAAGGAAAAATAACAGGATATATGTCGGTACGGACCCGAGTTTCACAGGAAGAAATTCGGCAAGCTGAAGCGCTTTACCATCAAATGAATGAGAATAAATTAAAGAACCGCCGACTCTTTCAGGGACTGCTGATTTATAAAGGACCGCTAAAACTTCTTAGCTTATTTAACGTTATTCCCGTACGTTGGCGGATAAGAAGCTACGTATTCCTTTTCATGCTATTCGCACTACTTTTCTTACTCGCTACCCTCCCACTCACTACACCGCTATTAGTTTTTGTTTTGGTGCTACTCACTGGCGCGGTAATAACCAGTGAATTATTAGTTCAACACCTGGCAAAACCACTGGAAAAGATTCTACGCCAAGCTATTAATTCCGCATCTGGACAGGCTGATAATGCGTTTCAACTTAATCGCGTGGATGAAGTTGGCATGTTATTACGGGCCGTCAATCAATCCGGCATGAATTTCCGCACGTTTGTCGATGATGTCAATGGCAAGCTGGCCGAACTGCGCCACGCCTGCGGCGAGATTGCTTCCGGGAATTACACGCTAAGCCAGCGCTGTGAAGATACCGCGCAAAGTTTGCAATCCACCGCGTCATCAATGGAAGAACTGACAGCGACGATTCAAAGCAACGCCTCGGCTTCACAGTTGGCAACACGCTGCGCGAACGATGCCAATCAGGCCGTCGATGCCGGTGAGAAAGCGGTGAGTCAGGTCACGGACACCATGGCGGTCATGACCCGTTCCAGTAAAGAGATTACCGACATCATCAGCGTGTTGGATAATCTGGCGTTCCAGACCAACATTCTGGCGCTCAATGCGGCAGTAGAAGCCGCTCACGCCGGAGAACAGGGCAAGAGCTTCGCCGTGGTCGCGGGAGAAGTCCGTATTCTGGCACAACGTAGCGCCGCTGCCGCCAAAGACATCGCGGCGATTATCGATACCACAATCGCGAACATTCATACCAGCGATAAATTGGTCAACCACACCAGCCAGTCGATGAACAATATATTGACTCAGGTGCAGCAGGTAACGCAGCTTGTGAATCAAATCAGCCTGGCGACACAAGAGCAATCGCAAGGGCTGGGGCAGATTAACTCGGCGGTGAACAACATTGATGAATTGACGCGCCAGAACACCATTTTAGCGACACATTCCAGTTCTGCCATTAACAGCCTGGAACAGCAGATCTCCACAATGTCCGAAGCTGTATCAGTTTTCAGCACGTCTCGCTAACATCGTTCTACGCTATTCTTGCCTCTCAATTTCAAACCGTTATTGTCAGTCAGGTAACGGTTTGTCACCGCACGATTTTCTGATAGCTTAACCTAAGGATTTTTCGGAGAAACTATCAATGAAACTGGCAATTTACAGCACGAAGCAGTATGACCGTAAATATCTGGAACAGGTCAATCAGCAGTTTGGCTATGAGCTAGAGTTTTTTGATTTTATGCTGACATCACGCACCGCAAAAACCGCCGCAGGCTGTCAGGCCGTCTGCATCTTTGTGAACGATGACGGTGGGCGCGAAGTGTTGACCGAACTGGCTGCGTTGGGCATTAAAACGCTGGCGCTGCGCTGTGCAGGCTTTAACAATGTCGATTTGGAAGCCGCTAAGGAGCTGGGTATCAGCGTGGTACGCGTTCCCGCGTATTCCCCCGAAGCCGTCGCCGAACATGCAGTCGGCCTGATGCTGACGCTTAACCGCCGCATTCACCGTGCCTATCAGCGTACTCGCGACGCGAACTTCTCTCTGGAAGGATTGATTGGCTTCAATATGCACAACCGGACGGCGGGCATTATCGGCACCGGAAAAATCGGCATCGCCACCATGCGCATCCTGAAAGGCTTTGGCATGCGACTGCTGGCCTTCGATCCCTACCCAAACCCGCAGGCCTTGGAATTAGGGGCGGAGTACGTCGATCTAAAAACGCTGTATGCCAATGCGGACGTCATCTCCCTGCACTGCCCGCTGACGCCGGAGAATCATCATCTGCTGAATCAGGCGGCCTTTGCACAAATGAAAAACGGCGTCATGATCGTCAATACCAGCCGTGGTGGACTAATCGACTCACAGGCCGCTATCGACGCGTTGAAGCAACAGAAAATTGGCGCGCTGGGTATGGACGTTTATGAAAACGAGCGCGATCTCTTCTTTGCCGATAAATCCAACGATGTGATTCAGGACGATATTTTCCGCCGCTTATCCGCGTGCCACAACGTGCTATTTACCGGGCATCAGGCGTTCCTGACGGAAGAAGCGCTAATCAGCATTTCCCAAACCACGCTACAGAACTTGAAAGACCTCAGCCAGAACGCGCCTTGCGCAAATCTGGTTACCTCTTAAGTTTTCCTGCGGCAGTGCTGACTGCCGCAACACTCACCCTGCCGGGCAACTTCCATTCATCAGCGATTGTTCGCTACAACGCTTACCGTTGGCTAACTGACAGGCTCCCACGCTCGCACCATCAAGCTGCCGGGAGATCGCCATCGTTCCACCAATCAACGTACAGTTAACGTCAACCGGCGAACTGCTTTTCAGCAACACCACGGTGCTCGTGTCATCATTTTGCGTGGCGTTTTGCTGAGTTGCGACAGTGTTCTCACTATGATTACTGCATCCTGCCAGCAGGAGCGCAGCGGCAGTACATAGCCATGGCAATAGTTTCATGTTTTGGCCTCGGATCGGGTGGAGCGAAAGTGCTGATACCACGTTTGGCATCAACACCTGTCGAATAGATTTTTCAGACGAGGACTATATCTATCACAAATCACATCAGTCAACACCTGTTACCGTTGATTCATAGCCAGAACTTCTATAAAAAGTCGATATAAATAATAATGATGTTTTGATAAAAAAACTGAATATTGTAACCATCATCACAATATTCAGTCTATTGATCATCAGAATAGCGATATGATTTTGCTGATTCGTTTTAAATTAAATGATTATTTCTTTCCATTTTCCTTGATCTTCAGTTCACCTGGGATTCTGATTTCATAGGGTGTACCCGATAAATTATTAAGCACACCTGTTGCCCACTCTCCTAATGCACCTCGATGTGTACTTGGATTCGCATCATAAGTGTCATTATATGACCGGATAACGCCTTCATACTGCCATGTTCCGTCGGATTTAACATTAAGAACCCCTTCCGTTCTCATAGTTATATTCCCGAGATATGCAGCCACAGAATAACCATCCAGCGCTGTATTACGAACGAAATCGCTTCCAATATCAAAACGACCCACATTTTTTCCATTTAATAAAGACATGATAGGTGGTATTTGTGACACGTTAATATTAAAACCAACATCATTTATATTTATAGACCTTTCCACGCCATTCCCAAAAAGATAATGGTCAAAAGCCTCAAATGGAGCAGTTACACCGCTTAATATCTCCCCAGAGCGAGGAAGACTATCTTTCAGGTCATTAAAAAATTCCAACCCAGTTTCTGCCAATTCAATTTCAAAATCTTCTAATATTTTATCTTCATAGCCAGTTTCAATGGTGCAATCGCTTTTAGGATAAGAACAACACGTCAAAATGTATTTTTTCTCCTGTTTTTCACTTAGAAACGATCCATCAGATTGGTCTACCTCACCGCTGGAAATTAAAGCAACACAGGAGGAACATGCACCAGCACGGCATGAATAAGGTAAATTAACACCTTGCTTCTCAAATTCATCTAAAATATATTTATCATCAGGAACTTCGATTTCAGCGCCCGTAGTTACATCTTTAACTTTATAAGTAGCCATTTTTATTCCTTTCATTTTTAACAGTTAAAATTATTTAATCGCGTGTGAATCCTCCTTGAGCGCTCACATCTGAACCGCCTTTTATTTGTACAGTAAAAACCAGTATCTTTATTAAATTAATTCATGAACATCGCGAGGGTTTTCGCTCAATAGATGGTGATAGTCACAGCGCGATAAATACATTACGCTTAATAACTTTTCTCTTATTTTAAAGTGATTTACCAATCAGGTAGTTTGTCGATTAGTACAAAAGACTAATCAACCTATATTACTAAGCGAGTGAACAAGAGGAATATAAGACTGTTTTTTATGAAAGCAGTATTACTACCCTTTTAAAAAATCCACCAGATGATTTTATTAAACCCTCATGAATCATTTTAATCTCATTACCTATTATTTACATTCCATTCATTTCTTTTCAGACACTGTTGCTAACAGTCTCTCCTGAAAAATCCACACTGAATATTTTCAGTCACATTGAATTATTTATAACCATCACTCTTTTACTGTGATGTTACCTGCATGCTTAAGAGTTGCAGAAGGTAGGAAATTTCCACGGGAATAACTGGGCATTCTGCGGCGATGATCAGTAATACTAGCAGGAGAAGGCAAACGCTCTACATTGATTTCCAATTAAGCACCAGCCACTGCACCGGGGAATACACAGAAGGTTTTAGGTATCTGCTACTAATCTTGCAGATCATTAAGGTCCGTGCCCCCCCGTTAAATGATTAATATCAACACTCACGTTATTACTCCTGCATGCCTATTTGTCGGATAGACCCGAAAGGGAAAATACGAATCGCTGCCCATGTGAATAAGCGCTTTATTGCTAAAGTGCTTATCGGCACAAACAAAAAAGCCCTCCGAAGAGGGCCGATACCAAATTTGTGGTATAAAAAACCGGAGCAGCTTTTTAAGGCATACTCCGGTATCTTTGGGGAATTTAGCGCGTATCTTTCTTACACGCAAGAGATATCAAAGAAGTTTGAATTTTTCCAACGTGGCTTTTATTTCTTTTCTTAAACTAGCTTCGTCGAATTCGTAATTATCACGATCCGATTCTGGATTATAGCAATCAGCCAAGCAAAAAATACTAGACGACGCTTCATCTACTTCTTTCCCATCGATTGACAACCGATTAGCATCCCTTTCTTCTTTCCACATGAGAATGTAAGAATCTGAGAAATTATCAGCATTAATTTTAGATTCAACAAAATCCCTCGCAAAATCAATAAGTTTACTACTCATCTTAACACCCCATTATTAACGTAGTTTTTATACTGCTGAGAATCAACATCCAACTTCCAACCGGAAATAAATTTATTATCCTTATCCATGACAACAACATTATTCGTCTTCGGGTTAAAGAAAACCCTTGAATCCTTCACAAGTAGATATGTCCCTTTTTCAAAAGTTTCTTTTCCCTCTAAGTGTGTAATAATTGCATCTCTAAATTTAGTCAGTGTTTCACTATTTTTTCTGGTATCAACAATATCAAAATCTTTGGCATGTTTAAGATACTTTTTGTCCAGTTGCTTACGAGTAAACCGATCTGAATCCAAGGGATCGTTAAACACCACATAAATCGGTTCAACTCCGCTGCCATCTGCTGTCGGTGTCCAGATGATATAATCATCGAACTCCACCGGCTCTGCAACTGGTGTTACCGTAACTGTGATTTTATCAACAGGTTTAACATCAACACCAGTATTCAGTAATGCTTTATAGTCAGGTGCAATATTACCCGTATTACCGACATTTCCGGTCGGAGGAAACGCTGGGTTTTCCAGTACAAGGCGAGATGGAACACCATCAATTTCTGCGCTAAAAATACCCGTATTTTTGTCATAACTCCCCGCTACACCTCTGACACTCGAAGGGATTCGCAGACTACCCGCTTTGAATGCCCGAAGAACCCTTTCTCCATTCCCATCAGAAAATGCCAGACGAATGGGAAGATCCAGACTTCCATTTTTCTTGGCTAAATCGTCCAAGTTAGTAGGAGATTTATATCCCGGAATGTCTTTTACTGGGATGGAAAATAAAATATCGACATCCTTCCCAATAATCTTACCGCTGCCAATCATCCCTTGTGGATTATATGAAAAAGAGGCTAATGCCCCAGAAGGAACATTTTGGGAAATAGATGCAGTAGTTCCAGATGTAGCAGCATAAAATGCTGACAACAGTGTACTAAGTTGAGTTTGCACTGTGCCAAATGTTGATACATTAACCCTGTTGCGTTTTATTTCTTTTTCTTCGGCAAGCGTTCGCTCCGTTTCAACCTGAAGCCGATTATTCTCAGCAAGCAATTGCTCAGCCTTAGCCAGATCAGAACGAGCCTGGTTCAGAACTTGACTATCCTGTTCCAATGCATTGTTTACCCTGAAATACGCCTGATGCAAATTATTCATATCCTGCCATAAAGCAAGATAAATAGGATATCCCGGCCCTCCAGTTATACCTGCACTTAACAGTCCCCTATTTTGATTATAAAAATTGTCGCGATTTTTCGCAGCTGTATTCACCTGTTCTTGGTAAACCGCAACAGTTTTGGTTTTTTCGGAAATGGTTTCCGTAGAGCTTTCTTTAAGCTGTTGAGCAAAAGAGAGCACTTGACGGATTTCAGTTAATTTTCGCTCTGCCGCTGCAACAGGATGTCGCAACAACCACTCCTGATCACGGCGTTTAGCTTCTTCAACCTGCTTTTTCTCTTCCTCGGCGGTGACAATTTTTGAAAGAGACACGTACACAGGTTCATGATCGCTGCCAAAATCAATAAATGCATGATGCGTATCAGCTACCGGCGAGGAAAGGAAAGAAGATACCTGAATATCATCTTTTACTTTCGGCGGATTCTGTGCCAAAGCTGGTTTGGTATTATCGACTTTGATTTGGAATGCAGGCTCACCAGCAATAATTTTCGCCGAATACACGCCAGGTACTGCCGTTTTCTCCGCTTTAACCACGGGAATATTCGCGACTGGTGCATTCGTCGTGGGCTGAGTAAGAGCCAGTTGACGCTGGGAAAGTTCGGTATTAATCACACTTTGTGCCAGTAAACTGGCGGGAGCTGTTGGCAATGATTTGATTTCACTGACAGGCAAACTGCTGACGAAACCTGCAGGCATTGCTGTAACGTTATACCCTTTATTTAATACTCCCTGTTGAGCAGCTAACTGGGCTAAAGCCTGCTGATGTGCTTGATTGTATATAGAATCGAGACTACTGGGAGCGGTACTAGAGGGCCACATTCCGGCGGCAGTAACACCAAATACCCGCCCAACGACCGGAAGTGATCTGCCAATCACTGCACTGAGTGCTGCAAGTTTAGTGTTAATTGCTGCTCTGACATTTGCGAGTTCAGTCTCAATTGCCGCCGTATTTATTGTGAACCCTAGCTTTCCATAAAGAGGATAAACCTGCATCGGTATAGCGACTGCCAAATAAGGATTTACGATAGCTTGCTTTTCTGGGTTTTTACTAAAATCAACGGCAGAGCCACCTTTATCATTGTTCCTGTCATTACCCCCCTTGCGGTCATCGTTCGCCGGTGAATCCCAACCACCGCCACCATCAACGGTCATTGTATCTCCATCGTTTGGAGCATATAAACGGTACTTAATCATTGAAGTTCTCCATCAGAAAATCGCATTACTGTTTTTTTATACAGTAATGCAATTATAGAGGCTTCTCTGAACTAGCTAAAGCATTCGCCTAATTTCATAAACACAGTTAATAAACTGATTTTAAAAATCTATTTTATCAATCTGTCCCTGAATGGTCTGCATCATCTGAGCATTCAGCGCGTCAACCTCCCGCGTCGTGTTCTCCATATCCTTTCACAATTCCCTTAGTTAGACCTGCACTGGAAGCGCTTCAATCTCAAATGAAAATCACGGGGAACAAGCGCGCAAAGGTGAGCAAAAAATTAGCTACTCTTTCTCATCCATCGGGTAATTCTGTTACCGCTGTAAAACGATCTGGCATTCGTCGCCGTAATCCGTACCATACACGCCATGATCGTGCAGACCGTGTTGGCGTCTGCGCTGAACCGTTTTCCATCCGCAACGCCTTTTGCAACGAGCACAGATAAAAATGTTAGAAAATCAACAAATTAACCAAAAACAGCAATACAATCTCAACAAATTGCAAAAGCGCCTGCGGCGTAACGTCGGCGAAGCTATCGCTGATTTCAATATGATCGAAGAAGGCGACCGCATCATGGTGTGCCTGTCCGGCGGGAAAGATAGCTTCACCATGCTGGAAATTCTGCGCAATCTGCAACAGAGTGCGCCGATTAACTTTTCTCTGGTTGCGGTGAATCTGGATCAGAAGCAGCCGGGGTTCCCGGAGCACGTTCTGCCGCAATACCTTGATAGCATTGGCGTGGAATACAAGATCGTCGAAGAAAATACCTACGGGATTGTGAAAGACAAGATTCCAGAAGGGAAAACCACCTGCTCACTGTGTTCACGCCTGCGCCGCGGGATTCTGTATCGTACCGCGACGGAGCTCGGCGCAACAAAAATCGCCTTGGGTCACCACCGCGACGATATCCTGCAAACGCTATTCCTGAATATGTTCTACGGCGGGAAACTGAAAGGCATGCCGCCGAAGCTGATGAGCGACGACGGTAAGCATATCGTCATCCGCCCTCTCGCCTACTGCCGTGAAAAAGATATCGAACGCTTTGCTGAAGCCCGTCAATATCCGATTATTCCGTGCAACCTGTGCGGGTCGCAGCCAAATCTGCAACGTCAGGTGATTAAAGACATGCTGCGCGACTGGGACAAACGCTATCCTGGCCGCATTGAGACCATGTTCAGCGCCATGCAGAACGTTGTGCCTTCTCATCTTGCCGATCATGCGCTGTTCGATTTTAAAGGTATTCGTCACGGTAGCGACGTGGTGGACGGTGGCGATCTGGCTTTTGACCGTGAAGAACTGCCGTTGCAGCCCGTTGGCTGGCAGCCGGAAGATGACGACGACGTGCCATCAGTGACCCGCCTTGACGTGCTGGAAATAAAATAAGTGCGACATTCTCGTGAGGGAATGGTATTGCCGTAAAGAATAGAGACACGGTGGTAAGAAGCAGCGGTTGCTGTTTCACCACCGTGTTTTTTATTGCCGTTTTCTGTTACGTAGAGTGCCGTTATCGGTCTTGCGGTGGTTCAATGACAGGTTCGTGTTCCGGCCCTGTCGGTGGCGGGTCAGGAATGGGCGGTGGATCGGGAAGCGGATGCGGTATCGGATCGTTCGGTATAATGGGAATCGGTTCAACCGGAACCGTGTCAGCTTGAAGATAATCCGTCGCGTCTTGAGTGAGCATATTTTCCTCCTCGGTGTTGGATAATGTTAAGGCAAATCCAGCTACTGAAGCAGTACAGACATGCGTTACGGCTGGTCAAACAACGCTAGCGCGTCTCTTTAAGCGTAGTAAGCTAATGAATAAAATGCCAAAGGCATTTTATAACGTCGCTTGCGACGGCCCGAAGGGTATGGCGCGTTAGCCCACCATAATAAAATGCCAAAGGCATTTTACAACGTCGCTTGAAGGGTGACGGAAAAGGTCAGGATCGAGGGGCAAAAAAAAGCCGACAAAACTGTCGGCATGGTGTGAATCAATTGTGCTATGCAGTAATTCAAAAAAGGAAGTAAGACAATATGGAGCGCAACGCCCATCGCTTGACGTTGCATTCACCTGCGGGAATGATAGTGCCGCACAATAGGGTAAAAAATGTTGATATCGCTCAATTTACGCGTGGTTTTTTAGCCGTTCACAACAGTTTGTGATTATCTGCGCATCCACTCACCGTAAGTCGTTATAGCCATTTACTGCGTTTTAACCACCATGCAACGCCGCCTACCAATATCACCAACATCAGGCAGAACGTGAAAAAACCAAACGGTGCATCGCCGCCGGGAATTCCCCCTAAGTTGACGCCAAATAAGCCGGTTAAGAACGTCGTCGGCAGGAAAACCATCGCCAAAAGCGACATCGTATAGGTACGGCGGTTCATCGCTTCGGTCATCAACGCGGTGATTTCATCCGACAGTACCGTGGTGCGCGCAATACTGGCATCCAAATCCTCCAGCCCGCGCCCTAATCGATCGGCAATTTCCTGCATTCTGCGGCGATCGTCATCCTGCATCCAGGGCAGTTTCTCGCCGGAAATCCGCGAGAATACATCGCGCTGTGGCGTCATATAGCGACGTAATACGATAAGCTGTTTACGAATCAGCGCCAGCTCGCCACGCGGCGGAATTTTTTGCTCCAGCAAATCCTCTTCCAGATCGATGATTTTCTCATGCAAATCATCAATAAACTCGCTGGTATGATCGGTCAACGATTCCGCGATAGAGACCAGCCAGCTTCCGCTATCCGTCGGGCCATTGCCTTCTTTCAGGTCGGTGAGAATCTCGTCGATAGCCAGAATCTTACGGCGTCGGGTAGAAATAATCAGTTTGTCGGTAATGAATACCCGAACGGCCACCAGTTGATCCGGCCGCGCATTGGCATTTAGGTTAATGCTGCGCAGCGTGATCAGTGTACCTTCACCCAAACGCGTGACTCTGGGACGAACGCTTTCCCCCGCCAACGCATTGCGTACGCTATCCGGCACCAGCATTGTTTTATTCAACCAGCGCACGCTGGCAGGCAAGGTTGAATCCAGATGTAACCAGCAGGGTTTCTCGCTGTTAACCACATCCTGCTCACCAATCGGAGTCACGCCCCCCTTTCCATCCAACTGATACGCATGAACCGCACCGCTGTGTTGCAACTCTTTTCCTGCCAAGGATTCCACGTCTTGCCTCCAACGGTTTTGCTATCAGTTCTGTTGCTATCAGTGTTGTACTCTGCCAGAAGGAGCGACCATCACGATCGCCCCTACTTTATTGCCACATCATTCGATGTATTACTACAGTACTTAATGCTTTTCGATGTAAAGCATGTGGCTGTATGCCACGTCTTCCGGGTTAGTAATCGGATAGCCCTTCACCCACGGTTTGATCAAGCGCCCGTTGGTGTATTGATAGATCGGCGCAATCGGTGCTTCATCCATCAAAATCTGCTCTGCCCGGTTGTAGTCCGCATTCAACGCCTGCGGGTTAGTCTGATTACCCGCTTCATCCAGGACACGATCGTAATTCGCATTTTTAAAGCGCGCGATATTCCCGCTGTGGTGCGACGCCAGCAACGAAAGGAATGTCGATGGTTCGTTGTAGTCACCGACCCAGGACGCTCGCACGACATCAAAATTGCCGCTGTTGCGGCTGTCGATATAGGTTTGCCACTCTTGGTTGGACAGACGCACGTCTACGCCCAATGTCTTCTTCCACATGGAGGCCACGGCAATCGCGATCTTCTGGTGGCTTTCCGACGTGTTGTACAGCAGCGATAATTTCAGCGGATTATTGGGGCCGTAACCCGCCGCTGCCATCAGCGCTTTTGCCTGCGCGTCCAGTTCATCCTGAGAATACTGCTGCAACAGGCTTTCCGTCGGTTTGAAGCCCGCGGTGACATCCGGCGTAAAGTGCCAGGCCGGCTTTTCCCCCGTGCCCAATACTTTTTCCGCAATCACTTTACGATCGATGGCGTAAGACAGCGCTTTTCGCACTCGTACGTCATTGGTCGGCGCACGCTGCGTGTTAAACGCGTAATAATAGGTGCCAAGCTGATCTGGCGTATAAACCTGGCCGGGCAAGTCTTTCAGCAGCTTCTGGTACAGGTTTTTAGGAAACGACTCAGTGATATCGATATCCCCAGACAGGTAGCGCTTCGTCGCGTTCGATTCCTGATTGATCGGAACAAAGGTCACCTTTGTCAGGCGCGTGTGGGCGTTATCCCAATAATATGGATTCTGCGTGAGCACCAGCTTCTCATTGACGACGCGCTGATCCAGCTTAAACGCGCCATTGCCAATCAGATTGCCCGGTTTCGTCCAGTCGTTGCCGAATTTTTCTATCGTGGCCTGATGCACCGGGAACAGGCTGAAATTTGCCGTCAGGCTGACAAAATAAGGTACGGGCTTGCTGAGCTGCACTTTCAGCGTGTGATCATTGACGGCCGTCACGCCAAGCTGATCGACGGGCAGCTTGCCCGCGAGAATCTGCTCGGCATTCTGAATCCCCGCCAGTCGAGCAAACCAGGCGAACGGCGAGCTGTTTTCAGGGTTGACCAAGCGACGCCAGCTGTAGACAAAATCCTTTGCCGTAACGGGTTCACCGTTAGACCAGCGGGCATTATCACGCAGGGTAAAGATAAACGTGCGGTTATCGGTCGTCTGCCAGCGCAGCGCTACACCCGGGACCAGGTTCCCTTTCGCGTCCTGATTGACCAGCCCTTCAAACAGATCGCGTGCCACCTGAGCTTCGGGCAACCCTACCGCTTTTATCGGATCGAGAGAAGCGGGTTCATCTTTAATGTGACGAACGATTTCTTGCTTCTCAGCCAGAACCGTTCCCGCCGGAACCTGCGCCGCGACGGCATTGCCCGTCATGGCCGCCATCAACGCGGCATAAAATGCAGAATATCCATAGTGCATGATGATTTGACCTGAAAGCTTAATGAATTGATTGAAGAATATAATAGTCAGAAATCAGCGCTATCATCCAGCGATACCCCCGCAATTTGTCAGCCCACATCGCCGTTTGCGTCTCCGGGCCGATTTTTTTATGATGAAATGCATAGGTAACCACAAGGCGACAACATGGAAAACCCGATCATTCCTCTTCAGGCGCGCCAGCAACGAGGCAATTTACCTTCGCTGGGCGAACCGTATGGGAAATCGCTGCTGGGCGCACCGCTGCTGTATTTCCCAGCCGAATTAGCTCCCTCAGAGAGCGGGCTGATTATTGCCGGAACACACGGCGATGAAACCGCAGCAGTCGTGGCGCTTTCCTGCGCGCTGCGTACCCTTTTTTCAGGCCAGCGCCGCCATCACGTGATTCTTGCGGTGAACCCGGATGGCTGTCAGTTGGGCCTGCGTGCCAACGCTAACGGTGTCGATCTCAATCGCAATTTCCCGGCCAGTAACTGGCAACCGGGGAAGACGGTCTACCGCTGGAATAGCACCGCAGATGAACGCGATGTCGAGCTATCCACGGGCGAAACCGCAGGTTCGGAGCCAGAAACAAAAGCCCTTTGCACGCTGATTGAGAAACTTAATCCTCACTGGGTTGTCTCTTTTCATGAGCCACTCGCGTGTATTGAAGATCCACATCATTCCGAACTCGGTCGCTGGTTGGCGCAGCAGTGCGAACTGCCGTTAGTATCGAGTATCGGTTATGACACGCCTGGCTCTTTCGGAAGTTGGTGCGCCGATCGTTCGCTTCATTGCATTACCGCTGAGCTTCCACCAATCTCGGCAGATGCCGCCAGCGAATGCTACCTGAAAGCGATGGTGGCGTTGCTAAGCCAGCAATTTTAATCGTAATTTTTATACCAATGTTGCTAATGTTGCCCTAAACTGAGCAGCGTGTTAATCACCTGTAATTAAGGACGCAAACATGTCACAGAACGTACATTTTCAAGGCAATCCTGTGCCAGTAGCAGGGTCATTCCCAGCCAAAGGAAGCAAAGCCCCAGCATTTACTCTGGTGGCTAAAGATCTGTCCGATACCCCGCTGAGCAACTATGCTGGCAAGCGCAAAATCCTGAACATTTTCCCAAGCATCGATACCGGTGTTTGTGCCGCGTCCGTGCGCAAATTCAACCAACTGGGTTCTGAACTGGATAACACCGTTGTTCTGTGTATCTCTTCCGATCTGCCGTTCGCGCAGTCCCGTTTTTGCGGTGCGGAAGGCCTGAACAACGTCGTTGTGCTGTCTACCCTGCGTGGCGGTGAGTTCAAAGAAAGCTACGGTGTGGCGATTGCCGATGGCGCACTAAAAGGTCTGACTGCTCGTGCGGTTGTTGTACTGGATGAAAACGACAACGTTCTGCATAGTGAACTGGTGAACGAAATCACCACTGAACCAGACTACGACGCAGCACTGGCTGTACTGAAATAAGCTACTGACCTTACATGAAAAACGGCTGCGCAAGCAGCCGTTTTGTTATTTACTCTTCGTCATCCCCTGCCGATTTGCGTTGGCTGAGTCCATATTCCCGCAGTTTGTTGGCTATCGCCGTGTGCGATACGCCTAACCGTTTCGCCAGTTTACGTGTGCTTGGATAAGATTGATAAAGGCGGGTCAGCACAGAACGCTCGAAGCGTTTGTTGATGTCGTCCAGCGAGCCATCAAGCAGGGTTTCATCTTGCGGGGCATCAATCGAAAACGCCGGGAGATCGATGTCCTGCATATGCAGTTCGTTACCTTCCAACCGCGTCAGTGCGCGATAAATGGTATTTCGTAGCTGCCTAACGTTACCCGGCCAGCCGTACTGCGGCAGGAAATGCTCCACATCTGCGGCCAGTTTGGGGCGAGGAATCCCCTGTTCGTCGGCAAAGCGCGCCACGAACAGCTCGGCCAGCGGCATAATATCCGCCGGACGCTCGCGCAGCGGCGGTAACGTCAGCGAGAGTACATTGAGGCGATAATAAAGATCTTCCCGGAACTCACCGCGCTGCACCAGCTCCAACAGGTTTTTCTTGGTCGCGCAAATCACCCGCACGTCGACATGGACTTCATGATCTTCACCGACGCGGCGGAATGTCCCGTCATTCAGGAAACGCAGCAATTTAGTCTGCATCTGTGCCGACATTTCACCGACTTCATCCAGCAGAACCGAACCGCCGTTAGCTTGTTCGAAGAAGCCTTTTTTGCCTTCCTGCGCGTTGAGATACGCGCCGGGCGCATGGCCGAACAGCTCGCTCTCCATCACGTCATCGGGTAACGCCGCGCAGTTCAGCGCCAGGAAAGGATTTTTGCCACGCGGCCCGCGCAGGTGGCAGGCTCGCGCCAGCATATCCTTCCCCGTCCCCGTATCGCCCACAATCAGCAGCGGCGCGTCCAGCATCGCTAATTTGCGCGCCTGCTCAATCACCTGACGCATTTTCGGGCTAACAGCCACGATATGATCGAACTCATGTTCATCATTCACGGCGAGGTTCTGCAACTGGCGGCCCATGCGAGCAGTCGATTTCAGCATCACCAGCGCGCCCGCCGTTGCCACTTTACCGGCATCATCTTCCAGACGGACGGGCGTCATTTCCAGCAAGAAATCCTGACCGCGAATCACTACACGCTCCGCCACGACGGCGCTGCTCTTCTCCAGCCAACTGGCGAAATTGAAACCGGGGATCATGCTGCCAATCGTCAAGTCGCTGATGGTCTCTGCCGATTGTTCAAACAGCGCCAGCGCCGCGGGGTTAAACAGCTCCAGTTTTCCTTTCATATCCAGCGAGAATACGGGTTCAGGCATCGATTCCAGCAGCGCATTCAACGCCCGATGCTCGCGCTCAGACGGCATGAACGCCACGGTACGCACATCGCTGACGCTGTCAATACGGCGGATTTCCGTCATCAGCAGACGGAAATCATCAAAATCGAGAGTGGCAAAATTGAGGTAGATACGACCAATAGACGCAATTTCAATGCCGCGTAAATCAATATTGCGTGACGCAAGTAGATCCAACAGTTCACGGACCATACCAATGCGGTCTTCACAAATCACTTCCAGATGCATCAACGGCTACCTTCTTCAAGAGACACGATATGGCTATTGCTACTGATAATACCCTTTCGTTTGCACCGGATGAAGTAAGGTGGCAGCAAAAGTTGACACATCTGTACGTTTTTTCCACGTCAATGACGAAACGGGGTTAAGACAGTGGCGTCGTCGCCATCGCCACAATGGTTCGAATGCCTTCCAGATAGTTACCGAGGCGTAAATTCTCATCAAAACTATGCTGATTATTATCGGCGTTCACCAGGGGAACGATGACGTAAGGCACTTTCAATACGCTGACCGCGCCGCTCATCGGCAGCGTCCCACCCATCATACGATTCTTCTCCGGTGCGATGCCGCGCGGTGCGGTTGTAGTCGCAACCGCCCAGTGACCCAGCGGGGAATCGATCTCGGTTCTGGCCGCATAGGCGCTGCTCGGATAGGCCGTCAGGCTAAGGGAAATCAGATGCGGATACTGCTCGCGTTCGGCCTGCGTAGGCGCTTCACCGGCAATGATATGAAAGCCTTTGCTGGCGATATACTGGCGTAACAGCGCATACATATCATCCGGCGGCGTCTCCGGCACGGTGCGAATATTCACGCTGGCCGTCGCAGTTGACGGAATGGCGTTCGAAGCCTTTTTGCCCGTGTCGCCCGCTTTAATGCCGAGAATATCCAGCGAAGGATATTGCACCGCCTCTGCCGCATTGCTCGCGACCTTCTCTAACTGAGCAACACCAAAGCGTTTCTCCAGCGAACCCGCGGGCGGTGCGGTCTCTGCGACTTGTTTTTTATCGCTCTCGCTAAGCGTGACGCGGTCATAGTAACCGGGAATCGTGACCTTACCGTCCGCATCTTTCATGCTAGCCAACAGCGTGGCCAAATTTTGCACCGGATTGGGAATGACATTGCCATAACCACCGCTGTGCGCCGCCGCGTTCGCACCGAAAACCGTCATATCGATCTGGATTGACCCACGATTGCCAAAGTTGATGCCAGGGCGATTGCTGGACGGCATTGCACCGTCATAAATCACCATACCATCACTTTTCAGCAACGTCAGATTGTCGGCCATGACCTTTGTCAGGCCGGGCGAACCTTTTTCCTCTTCAGAATCCAGCAGCACTTTGATGTTGACCGCAGGCTCAACGCCTTTATCTTTCATTGCGTCCATGGCGGCAAGAAACATCACGATCGGCCCTTTATCATCGGCCGATGCCCGGGCGAAGAGGCGCCATTCTGGATTGATATCCCCTTTCAGAAGGCGTGACTCAGGCAGCGTCTGCCATTTACCCGCAGCGTCTTTTTCTTTCAGCACGGGCTGCCACGGTGGCGTTTGCCACTCGGACGGATTCACAGGCTGTCCGTCAAAATGCATGTAGAACAAGATGGTTTTACGATCGGCTTTTGGCGTGCCCAGCTCAGCATAGACCAGCGGCTTATCACCATTTGCCAGCTGTTGCGTGGTGAAGCCACGCCTCTGAAAAGCCTTTTCCAGCCAATCGGCATTACGCTGGATATCCGCAGGCACGGCAGCATCATTTGGCAATGTGAGTAGTTCGAGATATTCAGGGAAGCTGTGTTGCGCGTAACGTTCCGCATCGGCGGGTGCCAGTACCAGCTGTGCGCTGGCAGGTAAGCAGAGCATGGCTGCCGACAGCGACAGTGCTGCCAGCGTCAATTTTTTACCGGGAATCATAAAAACGTCCTGTTATACAGAAATGAGGAGTTTTTATCCTACACACGATTTTGTAACAAAGGTACTGTCTGCCAAAATCGCACGCGGCTTGTACTGCATTTCATTGTTAAGCCACGATAAAACGACGATGGCACACTGCCTGTACCATCGTTTTCAGCTCTAACGCCCTTTTTGCAGCGTTTCTTTCACCTGACCAATCAGTTCGCGGCGGAAATCGCCGAGGCGCGGTTTGTCATCCAGCCACGGTAACGGGCGGCACAGTTCCATTGCTTTGATACCCAAGCGCGCGGTCAGCAGCCCTGCACCAATGCCCTGTGCAGCACGAGTTGATAGCCGCGCGGCAAGATCCTGCGACATCCAGTCCATGCCAATTTCCCGCACCAGCTCCGAGGCACCAGCAAACGCGATATTGACCAGCACCAGCCGGAACAGGCGAATGCGGCTGAAATAGCCAAGTTCGATGCCGTACAGCGCGGCAATACGGTTAATCAGGCGCAGATTGCGCCAGGCGATAAATGCCATATCCACCAGCGCCAGCGGGCTGACGGCGATCATCAAGGTGGATTCCGCCGCCGAGCGGCTGATTTCACGCCGCGCCTGCGTATCCAGTACGGGCTGAACCAGACGTGCATAAAGCTCCAGCACTTCACGGTCGTTGTGAGTTTCATGGAGAGAAGCCTGCCAGCGCTGTATGGCTGGATGGCCGCTATCCAGCCCTGCCTGACGTGCCAGCTTTTCACAGAATTCGCGCCCGCGCCCCACGCCGTGGCTATGTAACAGATCGCGAGCCACGTCGCGCTCTTCCGCCCGTTCCCGCAAGCGGTAGAGGCGTCGCCACTCGACAGCCAGCGAACCGACGCCCGCCGCGACAATCAGGCTGCCTGCGGTAATGCCGCCCAGCGCGATCCAATCTTGTTGTACCCAGGCGTTATGCAGTGACTGCACGCCCTGTGCCAGCGCGCTAACACCAAACAGCCCGATTCCCGCCATCACCATACGCCGCCACAGGCTGCGCTTTGGTCGCAGCGCCGCGCTGATCGCTTCTTCCGCCGCACCTTCTTCCGGTACCTCTTCTTCGCGGCTGATCGGGGAAAATGGCGTGCCGCTCTGCTCGTCAAATGCTAACCCGGCACGCAGTTGCGGCTGTGGCTCTTGCGGTGAAACGTCATCGAACGTGACGCGGGGTTTCAGTGGTTCGTTCATCGCAATTTATCCTTTAACAGAAAGTCCATGACCGTATCCAACCGGATATGCGGCAACGGTGTGTCTACCGTCATCTCGCGCGGACGAAATTGATCGAAATGGAAGCCCTGCGTTTGCCAGAATGCCGCGCCCGGCAAGCGTGCTGGCACTTCACCGGGGTAGACCGTCAACGGCTGACCGTCGCTGAGCCGATGCCCTTTCAGCGCCGGAATTTTCTGGCCCTGATGATCGACCACCCCGCTCTGCGTTGACTGGATCGACGCAATGCCTTCACAGCGCATATCGATGCCTTCAAACGCGGCGTTCTGCCACGCTTCCTGCACCAGTTGCTGAAGCAACGACACCAGATTGGCGTGCTGGTCGGCGGTAATGTGATCCGCTTTACTCGCCGCAAACATCAGTTTGTCGATGCAGGGCGAGAACAAGCGCCGGAACAACGTGCGCTTCCCGTAATGAAAACTTTGCATCAGTTGGGTGAGCGCCAGCCGCATATCGTTAAACGCATGAATGCCGCTATTGAGTGGTTGTAGGCAATCGACCAGAACAATCTGCCGGTCGAAGCGCACAAAGTGATCCTTATAAAATCCTTTGACGACCGACTGACAGTAATAATCAAAACGCTTGCGCAGCATGCCGATGTTGGTTTTCTCATCCGCCTGCGCCAGCTTAGCTTCACCGATCTGATTCACCTGCGGCCAGGGGAAGAATTGCAGCACCGGCGCGCCCGCCAGATCGCCCGGCAGCACAAACCGACCCGGTTGAATAAAGTGCAGCCCTTCCTGTTTGCAGCGATGCAGATAGTCGGTGTAAGCCTGCGCCACCTCAGCAAGCTGGTTTTCATCCACCGGAGCCAGCGGATCAATTTTCTCACACAGCGCCAGCCAGGGTTTGGCCCACTCGGTGCGTCCCCCTTGCAGCAAACCACTCATCTGCTGTGACCAGCTCAAATAGGTTTGCTCCAGCAGCGGCAAATCCAGCAGCCATTCGCCGGGGTAATCGACAATTTCCAGGTAGAGCGTCGAGGTATCTTTGAAATGACGCAGCAACGAATCCTTAGAGCGATAGCGCAGCGCCAGACGAATCTCACTCACACCGCGCGTCGGCGTTGGCCAAGCCGGCGGCGAACCATACAGCGCGGCCATACCTTCATCATAAGCAAAACGCGGCACGCCCAGATCGCGCTGCGGCACACGCTTTACTCCCAGCAATCGCTCTTCGCGCACGGGGGAAAACATCGGCAAGTGTGCACCGCTGTGGGTATTCAATAATTGATTGACGAACGCGGTGATAAACGCGGTTTTGCCACTGCGGCTCAACCCGGTGACGGCAATCCGCAGGTGGCGATCTACGCCGCGATTGACCAGTGAGTTAATTTCGTTCTGTAGTCGACTCATAGAATGAACCATCACTCCTTTGGTTGAGAGATATATCGTATCAATATAATAAAATCAGACAAACACATCACGCCGACATAAGTTCAACCACGATCGCCTATCTCATACCGTATTTTTATCGCCAAAATGTAAAGAAACGATAATTTTAAGACAACTCCTAGCAAGCAATAAGACAACTCTTAGCAAACAAATTGTTAACATATATAACCTGAAATTGTACCAAGTAACCAATTGTTTCTTGAAACGAATAGTGTCCCAATAACAATCAATAATTCAGGTTAATTAATTATGCTACGGAATGCGTCATTCACTGACGGGTATCAACCTGCGCGTCTTAGCCAGCTTACGCTATTTATTTTATTGACCACCTCAGCAAACAGTTGGGCGGCAGATAATAATCTGACGCCTCTTGCCGCACCGGACCGGGTGGATGAACAGCTAAATATCAACCAGCAGGATCGCCAGCGTGCGATGCAGCAGCAATTAACACCACAAACGCCCGATGTGCGTTTGCAGCCTCCCTCTTCATTCTTTACTAAGCTGCAATTTCCGCAGGAGCAACAGTGCTTTACTTTGTATCACATCATACTGACCGGCAAAGAAGATTTCCCCTCCTGGCTGCGTATCCCGCTGCAACAGCTGGCCGATCAGGGTAAAGGTCAGTGCCTGGGCGCTCAGGGTGTCAACCTGCTAATGAGCGCACTGCAAAACCGTCTGATCGACCATGGCTACGTCACCGCGCGCGTAATGGCGCCGCCGCAAAACCTGAAAACCGGCACCCTGCATATCACCCTGATTCCGGGCAAAACACGCCAGATCAAACTGACCAAAGAGAGCGATCGCTACGTGAGCCTCTGGAGCGCCCTGCCTGCGCGTGAAGGCGAACTGCTGGATTTGCGTGATATTGAGCAGGGACTGGAAAACCTACAACGCGTGCCCACCGTACAGGCAGAAATGGCGATTGTCCCGGGCGAACAGCCCGGTGAAAGCGACATTGACGTCACCTGGAAACAGGAAAAAATGTGGCGTCTCGGCGCGACGCTCGATGATTCAGGCACCGAAACCACCGGTCGTTATCAGGGCGGCCTGACGCTGTATATCGATAATCCCTTCTCACTCAGCGACCTGTTCTACATTTCCGGCAACCATGACCTTGAATCCGGCAGCGAAAAAGGCAGCAAGAACTACATGCTGCACTACTCCGTGCCGTTCGGTTACTGGATGGCGGGCGTCACCGCCAGCGGCTACGACTACAACCAGAATGTAGCGGGCGCGTATGAAGACTACAACTACAGCGGCAACAGCAAAAACCTTAACTTCCAACTGAGCCGGGTGCTGTACCGCAGCGGCAGTCAGAAAACCTCAATGAGCTATGAAATTCTGACGCGCGAATCGCAGAACTTCGTCAACGACACCGAAGTGGATGTGCAGCGGCGGAAAACCAGCGCCTGGCGTCTGGGTCTGCAGCATCGCCACTACTTCGGTGCCACCACCCTTGATGCCGCAGTGAGCTATCAGCGCGGCACCCGCTGGTTCGGCGCTATTCCGGCGCAGGAAGAGTATTTCGATGAAGGCACCGCACTGGCGAAAATTATCCAACTCAATGCCCAATTGGATATGCCGTTTACAATAGGAAACCAGACCTTCCGCTACAACGTGCAGTATCTGCGCCAGATCAACCATACCAAACTGACGCCACAGGATCAGCTGTCGATTGGTAACCGCTGGACCGTGCGCGGCTTTGATGGTGAACGCACCCTGACGGCCGACAACGGCTGGTTCGTGCGCAACGATCTGGCCTGGCGCACTCCGCTGCCTAACCAGGAACTGTATCTCGGCGCTGACTACGGCGAAGTGGACGGCACACGTGATTACCTCGCCGGAAAACATCTGGCGGGTGGCGTGCTTGGTCTACGCGGTAACGCCTTTAACACCGGCTACGACCTGTTTGTTGGTGTGCCGTTCTCCAAACCGGAAGGTTTCCACACCAGCCCGGTCACCCTCGGTTTCAACCTCAGCTGGCAGTACTAAGGAAGCGCGTGATGAAGATTCCTGTTAATGGCTATCAGTTAACCGCCCCGCTGCTAGGCGGTCAGTTCAGCGAAGCGGAAGCGCTTGGCGCAGCGGTCTGGCTGTGGATGCATTCAGAACAGCACCGCGATATTCCGCTCAGTGTGCTGCCGACGCTGCTGCTGCCCGCGATCAAACATCAGCAGTTTGTTATTGCCAGCCGCGATGACAAGCCCCTGTTTTTCCTCAGTTGGGCGTGGATGGATGAAGAGGCGGAACAGCGCTACCTCACCGGCCCCGGCATTCTGGTGCAGCCACAGGACTGGACCAGCGGCAACCGCCTGTGGTTCCGCGACTGGGTCGCGCCCTTCGGCGATCAGCAGGCATTTCGTCGCATCGTCGGCGGCACGCTGTTTCCCCACTTATGTGGCCGTGCGCTGTACCACAAAGGTGCGGAACGCGGACAACGGGTACTGCAATTCCGTGGCGATGACGTCACCCAGCAACAATTCAGACTCTGGCAGCAGAACACGCCGCTGGTTGCTTAACATCACTTTTAGCAGGGATAACTTTTCGTGAATAAGAACCTCTATCGCATCATTTTCAACAAGGCTCGCGGCCTGTTAATGGTGGTTTCCGAAATCAACCGCGGTCAGGGTAAAAGCGGTGCCAACGGCGTCGGCCATACGCTGAGCCAGCTGATTGGCCGCATGAAGCCCACCGCCTTCCTGACCATGACCGCACTCGGTCTCGTCACGCTCGCGCCACAGACGCTGGCGGCCGGAATTGTCGCCGACAAGAGCGCACCAGGCGGCCAGCAGCCGAATGTGATGCAGAGCGCCAACGGCACGCCGCAGGTCAACATCCAGACGCCGAGCGCCGGTGGTGTTTCGCATAACAAATACACCCAGTTTGACGTCGATAACAAAGGTGCGATTCTTAATAACTCGCACAAACAGGTGCAGACTCAGATGGGCGGCTGGGTGGCGGGTAACCCATGGCTGGCGAAAGGCGAAGCCAAAATCATTCTTAACGAGGTCAACTCGCGCGACCCGAGCAAGCTGAACGGCTATGTCGAAGTGGCAGGCCGTAAGGCGCAGGTGGTCATCGCCAACCCGGCGGGCATCAGCTGCGACGGCTGTGGCTTTATTAACGCCAACCGCGCCACCCTGACCACCGGCACGCCGCAGATGGCCAATGGTGAACTGCGCGGTTACCGCGTGGGCAATGGTGAAATCGTGGTGGAAGGGGCTGGCATGGACAGCAGCCGTCAGGATTACACCGACCTGATTGCCCGCACCGTGAAGGTCAATGCCGGTATTTGGGCGAAAGATGTGGCCGTCACCACCGGTAAAAACGAGGTGGCCGCCGATAACAACACGGCCACAGCCAGCAGCACGACGGGCAGCGACAGCAGCGACGTCAAGCCGACGCTGGCGATCGACGTCGCCCAGTTGGGCGGCATGTATGCCGGTAAAATCCGCCTGGTGGCGACCGAGCAAGGGGTCGGCGTCAGCAACAAAGGGACGCTTGGCAGTCAGGCGGGTGACATCACCATTAACGCCAATGGCGATATCGTCAACAGCGGTACGGTCAATGCCGGTCAGGATCTGCTGCTGGGCGGTAAAAAAGTTGATAATAGCGGCACCCTGTTTGCCCAGCGCGATCAGAGCACTACCGCCAGCGACGAAGTGACGAATACCGGCCTTATCGCCGCCAAAAGCAACACCAGTGTGCGCGGTGCTAGCATCCGCAACAGCAAAGGCGCAGCGATTGCCGCCGGGATGAAAACCGATGGCACCCTAGCCGACAGCGGCAATCTGACACTCGCCAGCGACGGTAAACTGACCAGCCGGGGTCAGGCGCTGGCCGGTGGCAATCTGAACGCCAGCGCCAGCCAGATTGATCTCAGCGGCAGCGATACCGCCGCACATCACGCCACTCTGACCAGCAGCAGCGATATCATCACCGACGACGCACAGCTGCTGGCGAGCGGCGATCTGAAACTCTCCGCCGCCGGTAAACTCAGCAACGATCGCGGCGTGATTAACGCCAATGCACTGCAGGTCAACACGCCGGTTATCAGTAACCGCGGTGGCCAGTTACTGCAGAGCGGTGACAGCGATCTGCAACTCAGCACTAACAGCATTGATAACCAGAATGGCCGCATCGCCGCCAATGCCAAAAAATTCAGCGTACAGAGCGCCAGCCTGAATAACCAGGGCGGCACCATTATGGCGGCCGGTTCCGGCGCGCTGGATGTTGCGGCCAGCAGTGAACTGAATAACCAGAACGGTACGCTGGCCGCCGCCAGCGATCTGGCGATCGCCACGCCGGTGCTCAATAACAACCAAGGACAGATCTCCGCCAATAAGCAGTTGACGCTCGATCAGCAAAACAGCAGCGCCCTCGCCCGCACCGCAGCCACCAGCAGCGATCTGCGTATCAGCAATGAAGGTGGTCGTCTGGTGGCGGGTCAGCAACTGACCTTCCGCGGTCGCGAGATTAATGGCAGCGGTGAAATTCTGTCGCTTGGCGATATGGATCTCAGCTTCTCCGACGGCTTCAGTAACAACAATAAAACGCTGGCAAATGGCGATCTAACGCTGAACGTCAATAACAGCCTGATCAACACGGCGCTGCTTGGCGCAGGCGGTAAGCTGAATGTGCAGGCCAGCAACATCAACAACCAGACCACAGGCGAACTGAGTTCCCAGCAAACCACGCTGAACGCCAGCGATACCTTGAGCAACCGTGGCCTGATCGACGGCGTCCTGACCCGCATCAACGCCAGCACCGTGAATAATATCGGCACCGGCCGTATTTATGGCGACGGTCTGGCGATCGGCGCAGCGACGCTGAATAACCTGGCGGAAAATAACAGCAGCGCCACCATCGCGGCGCGTCAGCGCCTGGATCTGGGCATCGGTACGCTGAATAACCGCGACCACTCCCTGATCTACAGCAATGGTGATATGGCCATCGGCGGCGCGCTGGATGCGGACGCGCTGGCGACCGGCAAGGCAGGCGAAATTAACAACCACAGCTCGACTATCGAATCTGTGGGCAATATGGCGCTGAGCTTCACCGCGCTGAACAATATCAATGACAACTTCGCCACCAGTATGGTGCAGTTATCCCAGAAGCAGAAAGATGAGTACATGGTGGTGGACCTGAATAATGGCGTCCACTACAGCCCTGACGACTACAACATCAGCTTCTACAAAGATGAAGTGCGCCATATCTGTATCGAAGGTGTGGTGTGTGGTCGCGACCATTACTATCAGTACAGCTATACCGAGACCATCAGCGAAGAGCAAATCACCCAGAGCGACCCGGCGAAAATCATCGCGGGTGGTCAGATTTCGCTCTCCGGCGATAAGCTGCTGAACGACAAGAGCCAGATTATTGCCGGTGGCACCCTGCTGACGGCGGTGAAGGAACTGGTGAATACCGAAGTCACTGGCCAGAAACTGACGGAAAAAGTCGGTCAGGTCATCGAATGGGATCGTATCCATAAAAAAGGCAAAGACAGCCAGAAAGCACGCGCTTCGGCCTATACACCGCCAACGGAAATTCAGTCCATCAGCCTCAGCCCGAGCGTGATGAAGGAGAATACCCAGGCAACCAGCAGCGCGCCGACGCTGGTTGAGTATGCCGCACAGCGCGTGGACGTGGCCGGACAGAACACCGATGTGATTCGTTCGATGACGCCGGATGCTTCCCTGCCAACCGGCAGCCTGTTCACTACCCTGCCAGATGCCACCAGCAGCTATCTGATCGAAACCGATCCGCGCTTCACCAATCAGAGAACCTGGCTGAGCTCCGACTATATGCTGCGCCAGTTGCAGACCGACCCGTCGATCGCGCAAAAACGCCTCGGCGATGGTTTCTATGAGCAACGTCTGGTGCGCGAGCAGATTGTTGAGCTGGTCGGCCAGCGCTATCTCGCCGACTATACCAGCGATGAAGAACAGTATAAGGGCCTGATGGAAGCGGGCGTCAGCTTCGCGAAGCAATTCAATCTGGTGCCAGGCGTAGCGCTCACCGCCGAACAGATGAAACAGATCACTCAGGACATGGTGTGGCTGGTGGCGCAGGATGTGAAGATGCCGGATGGCACCACCCAGAACGTGTTGGTACCGCAGGTGTATGCGCAGGTGCAGCAAGGCGATATGGATGGCAGCGGCGCGCTGCTGGCCGGTAAGAACATCAGCATTGGCGTCAGCGGCGGCATGCTGAACAGCGGACGTATCAGCGCCACACAGCTGGTCAGCGTTTCTGGCGACGATATCGTTAACGTCGGCGGCATCATCGCCGGTAAATCCGTGTCGCTGCAGGCGACCAACGATATCACTAACACTGGCGGCACGGTGCGTGCCACCGATACCCTGCTGGCGCAAGCCGGACGCGATATCACCGTTGCCAGCGAGACCAACCACGCAGAAAGTCAGAACGGCAGTAACAACTTCAGCCGCGACAATATCGACCGTGTGGCAGGCATGTATGTGCAGGGTGACGATGGCAAACTGCTGCTGCAGGCAGGCCGTGATGTCAATCTGCAGGCCGCACAGGTGGTCAGCTCCGGTGAAAACAGCCAGACGCAGATCGCGGCTAACCGCGATATCAATATGACCACCGTCACCACCGGCAGCCGCGACAAAGTCGTGTGGGATAAAGATAACCACGTCACGCAGACGCTGACTCAGGTGCAGGGCAGTGACGTCACCAGCGACGGCAATATCTCGCTGAATGCCGGCAATAATATTAACGCCCAGGCGGCGAAGCTGAATGCCGATCGGCAGCTTGCGCTGACCGCCACCAATGATATCAACCTCGGCAGCGCCAGCAGCCAGGAATATCTGGATATGAATTCGAAGGTGAAAGGTTCCGGCTTCCTGTCGAAACGCACCACGACCACCCGCGCCGGCTACGATGCCACGCTGGCGAACGGCAGCAGCCTGGGCGGGGAAAATATCTCCGTCACGGCGGGTAACAACCTGAATATCACCGGTAGCGATGTGGCGGCGGATCAGGCTCTGGCACTGCGTGCTGGTAATGACCTTAACGTCACGGCGGCGGAAGAGAGCCGCGACAGCTGGTCGATGAAGAAAACCACCAAATCGGGCCTGATGAGCAGCGGCGGCATTGGCTTCTTTGTCGGTTCAATCAAAGAGAGTTCGACCTCTGATACTGACGCACTGACTCACAACAACAGTACGTTAGGCAGCGTCAATGGCGATACCAGTCTGGTGGCGGGCAATAATATCGCCGTGCAGGGCTCCGATGTGATCGCCGGTAACGACATCAATATGGTGGCGAACAATATCACCATTGATGCCGCGAATAATCAGAGCACCACCGACACCACCTATGAACGTAAACAGACGGGTCTGACGCTGGCGCTGTCCGGCGCGATCGGCAGCGCGATTAATGCCGCTTACACCAGCGCGAAAGCCGCCGATGAGCAGCAGGATAGCCGTATGGCGTCACTGCAAAAGCTGAAATCCGGTCTGGCAGGCGTACAGGCCGCTCAGGCCGCGGTACTGGCTTCGCAGAATACCGCGGATCAGAATGCCATTGGCGTCAGCCTGTCGCTGAGCACCTCGAAGTCGAAGAGCGAGAGCCACAGCGAAGCGGTTAACGCTTCCGGCAGTACCGTACAGGCGGGCAACAATATCAATCTGGTGGCGACCGGTTCAGAAAATGGCGCAGATGGCGATCTGACCATCGGCGGCAGCCAGCTGAAAGCGGGCAACGATGTGCTGCTGTCGGCAAACCGCGATATCAACCTGCTGTCGGCGCAGAATACCCAGTTGCAGACCGGCAAAAACAGCAGCAGCGGCGGCGGCGTGGGCGTCAGCATCGGCGCTGGACAAGGCGGTGCGGGAATCAGCGTATTTGCTAACGCCAGTAAAGGTTCCGGCAACGAAAATGGCGATGGCCTGACCCACACCGAAACCACTGTCGATGCCGGGAATAAGCTGACGGTTAACAGCGGACGCGACACCACCCTGCGCGGCGCACAGCTGAGTGCCGATCAGGTGGTGGCGAATGTCGGACGTGACCTGACGCTACAGAGTGAACAGGACGTCAATAACTATGACTCGAAGCAGAAGAACAGCTCAGCAGGTGCCAGCTTTACCTTTGGTAGTATGACCGGCAGCGTCAGTGCCAGCGTCGCCAAAGATAAAATCCATAGCACCTATAACAGCGTGCAGGAGCAGACCGGTATCTTCGCCGGTGACGGCGGTTTCGATATCACCGTAGGCAACCACACGCAACTGGATGGCGCAGTGATTGGCAGCACCGCCAGCGAAGATAAAAACCGTCTCAATACCGGCACGCTGGGCTTCAGCAATATCGACAATAGTGCAGAATTTGAAGTATCGCACAGCAGCGTCGGTATCAGCACTGGCGGGCTGGGCGCGCAGGATCTGCTGAAAAATGCCGTACAGAATCTGGCGCCGAATGGTCTCGGAGCGGGTGGCAGCGATGGGAATGCCTCCGGCACCACCTATGCCGCCGTTTCGCCGGGATCGCTGATTATCCGTGACCAGGCGAACCAGCAGCAGGATGTCAGTGAACTGAGCCGCGATGTTGAGCATGCGAATCAAAGCATCAGCCCAATCTTTGATAAGGCGAAGGAACAGCAGCGTCTGAGCCAGTTGCGGTTGATTAGTGACGTGGTGAATCAGGGCGTGGATATCACCCTGAGCCAGGGCCAGATTATGGCGAATAACGCGGGAATTAAAGCGGCTGGTGAGTGGGATGAGACCAAGGAGACACGTCAGGAATATTGGGACCGTGTACAAAATACCGCCGCGTATAAGGACATCAACGATCAATACAAAGCGGGTGGCGAGCTGAATAAAGGTATTCGTGCCGCAGCGGCCGCCATCACTGCGCTGGCGGGGGGTGACCCACTGAAAGCGCTGGCTCAGGGCGCTGCGCCTTATCTATCAAGCACGGTGCGCGATTTAACGCTGCAAAATAGTGACAATCCAACCGCCGGGCAGATCGCGGCAAATGCCATTGGTCACGCCATCGTTGGCGGCGTGGTGGCCGAGCTTTCTGGTTCAAACGCCACTGCGGGTGCAGTCGGTGCGGCGGGGGGTGAACTGGCGGCACGCGCTATCGTCGACTATCTCTATCCGGGTAAAACAGTGGAGTCGCTGAGTGACGCTGAGCGAGCGAAAGTCAGCAATCTGGCTTCTCTGGCGGCGACCATGGCAGCAGGACTGGCAACTGATTCATCCGCAGGCGCTGTGGCGGGACATGATGCAGGTAAAAATGCCGTTGATTATAACCTGCTGTCCAATAAGTACGGTGTTGAGAAACTGAGTAAAGAAGGCCGTGCGCTGTATGAAAAACTAAAAGCCGCGGGTATCGGTGGTATGGATGAACTGCAGGAACGCTTTACTGCCTGTGGCTCTAATGGTAAATGCCAGACTGATATCCGCAATGAGTACCGTAAATTAGAAAAAGAAGCGGGCGAAAAACTGGTCGCGATGTATAAATCTGGGGCAATAACGGCTGATGAGTTCGGCTATCTCGTAACAGATTATGCCAGAACGATGATGTATGGTGCGCGAGACGGCCAGCTAGATTCTGATTACTCTGGATTCATCGGTGACATCTATACGCAGACAGGCATTGACTGGACACCAATGGGCATCGCTGGCAATCCGTATGTCGCCGCCATTAAGGGCAGTGAACAACTTGCCGAATGGAAAGCTCAGGGGCTGAGCGATGAGAAAATCCGTGAGCTGGCACTGAAAAACGATATCATTACCTCAGCGATGACGCCTGTTGATGTCAATGGGATCCTCAGCTTGTACGATAATGGTGCATCGGCGCAGGAAGTTGTAAAGTTTGCTGCTGGCATGGCGTTCAACAAAGTCGTACAAAGAACACAGTCAGGCAACAAGGGTACGTCGGGTACCCTTGGTACTCCTGCGACGACAGCTAAAAATCCGCTAAGTCCCGTTCAGCAACGTGATGTTCATGGCAATGAAATTGTTTATCGAACGATGTCACCTGAGCAATTCAGGCAGTTTGAAAGAACAGGGGTGATGCCAGCGACCACTGAAACATCAGTTTCTCCAGTGCTATCATACTCTTCTAAGTACGATGGCATAACAGTGAAAATCACTGTTAAACCAGGTACCTTCTCCGAACTGGAAAAAATTGGTATTGCCGCAAACAGTGCTGCTGCTAAAGAATTGCCCAACATGTCCACCCAAACGGGTAAATGGATGGAAACAAATACTCGCTTCAAGGTTGAAGGAGGACAGATGACGACACAACTTGGACAAGGCAAAGGAATGGAGATTTTTAATAAAAACATCGTCCATTTTGAACAGGTTAAATAACAGGAAAGCATTATGCTGTTAAATCTTGAAAACTCGAAATACCCTATGAAAATTGTCTATCTTCTTTCAGAAGAACTCAAAGGGGACCCGGAGCAAGTGGCTTTAACGCAGGCTCTGACTCTCGATCCATCAAGGCCAGCCATGGGCTTGAAGGGAGCCAATGGTCTTTTTGGCTCATCCGAGTGGTGGAGTAGCATTGAACAGGGAAAAATGCGTTTACTGCACAGATCTGGCACGATCACAAGAACCTATGTGGCGGGACAAGATCCCTCTCCGGTAGATAACTGTTTCAGTTTGCTGCTGGATGATGGCTCTGTCATTGAAGAAAGCATTTATAGCCATATCGATGATGAAGATAAAAAGCTGTTCCGCCCAGGAGCCAGGGTGGATATCGTTTATGCACTTGATGAACTGAAGAGAACATCAGCCAATGGCGATAAATGCTATTCTGATATCGTGTTGGAAATAGCGATTTCTTTACAACCAATTAAATGATAACGAAATACGCTAATTAAAATAATGACGCCTTTATAATATTGCACTCCCCACCTCTGGTGGGGAGCTTTTAGTCTTAAAATCTGAGCGCAGCGTTACTGTAAAATACCCATTACTTTTCAAACCCATTAGGAATGAAACAAGTGAAAAAGTTACTGCGAAATAATCTGGCAATGATAGCACTCCTCTCTTCAGGCTGTTCTATTATGCCAAACAACTCTTTTTTCATTCCGCCCCATGAAACCAATGACTCCCCGTGGGTACGTATTGTAGATAACACCGAACAGACGAGTATTTACCAAACGCTAAACGGCAAACGCACTGGCGGTCTTATTCGTTCCAGTGAATGGGTTTTACAGAATACCCAGGATCGCGGAATGCCAAAAGTATCTGGAGAAAAATACGATATCGACTACTACGAAACACCATTAGTGCCTGATGTTGAAACAGCGATAGTCAACGTTTATGTTGAAAGCAAATATTCATGCCTTATTACCACTCGCTTTGTTCCGGAAAAAGGCAAAAAATATCAGTTCCAGTTGGAAGCTGATACATTGCACTACCAGTGCCGCGTAAAGGCCAGCGAGATGGTGAAGGACAGTGATGGTCAGTGGAAACTTGTCCCTCTACAAAATGTTCGCTACAGCGCGAAAGAAGGAAATGGCTGGCATCCGATGCACAGTGGGATCGGATCATAGAGATTGCAGCGAAAAAGCAGCGCGACATTATCCACTCTCGACTCAAGTCGTACGGTGGATAATGTCAGCGAAAGAGTATAACCGATGACACATTACAGGTGACGAAAGCGGTTCTGAACGCCAAACGTATCCGAGGTGACATAGCGTTCAATGCTACGCAGGCGCTGTTCGCTGGCCTGCAAGGTCGCATCCGCCTCATTCAGCAGTTGGCTGGGTGTGCGAGCCGTCTTTTCATCCTCAAATCCCATTCCCGATGGAGCCGGATCGAGCATAAAGGTCAGAATGATGTAGGCCACGATGGTGAAAAAGAACAGGCCGAAAAACATCGACAGCACCACGATTATCCGCAGGAGCTTCACCGGCACGTCAAAATAACGCGCTAAACCAGCACAAACTCCTTTCAGCATGCCTTCTTCCGGTATGCGATATAACGTTTTACCTGACCACGTATTTTTCATTACGATTTTCTCCAGTCCGGGTGTTCTGCATCCAGAATGTCTTCCAGCGCCCTGATACGCTCACGCATACGGTTGGACTCTTCCGTTAAACGTGTCAGACGTTGCATATCGTTTTGTCCCAGTTGAGCACTGTTTTTACGCTGACTGTAATGTAGCCAAAGCCATATCGGTGCCACAAACAACATGAAAATGGTCAGCGGAATGGCAAGAAACAACGCACTCATTGTGTCTCCTTAGTTATTATTCACACGCCGGTGGCTGCCGTTTTCTAACGACAGCCCATCCGATGGCGTTTACGCTCTTATTACTCTGCTGGCTTAACTTTAGCCTTAAGTGCTGCCAACTGCGCGCTGATTTCATCGTCCGCTTTCAGTTCGGCAAACTGCTGATCCAGCGATTTTTGTTTGCCCAGCCCGTGGCTTTCAGCTTCGGCTTCCATCGTATCGATACGGCGTTCGAACTGATCGAAACGCGCCATCGCTTCATCCAGTTTACCGCTGTCCAACTGGCGGCGCACATCACGCGACGATGCCGCAGCCTGGTGGCGCAGCGTCAGCGCCTGCTGGCGAGCACGGGTTTCACTCAATTTGTTTTCCAGCTCACCAATTTCACGCTTCATGCGCTCCAGCGTTTCATCCACGCTTTCGGCTTCATGCTGCAACACCGCGATCAGGTCGGTCAGCTTCTGCTTTTCAATCAGCGCCGCACGGGCCAGATCGTCTTTATCTTTACGCAGCGCCAGCTCGGCTTTTTCCTGCCACTGATCTTGCTGACCGTGCGCTTGTTCAATACGACGGGCAATCTGTTTCTTTTCTGCCAACGCCCGCGCCGAGGTTGAACGCACTTCAACCAGCGTATCTTCCATTTCCTGAATCATCAGCCGCACCAATTTCTGCGGATCTTCAGCTTTATCCAGCAATGAATTGATGTTGGCGTTCACGATGTCGGCAAAACGAGAAAAAATACCCATAATTACATCCTCTTCATGATTTCCAGCGTCTGATTACGCCTGATTTATCACCGTGACCAGCCGAGCCAGTCGCGATCTCCCTCTAGGTATATCAATAAGCATGCCAACTTTTAATTCAGCTTAACTAGCTGAAAATTAAAGAATAGATAATTTTGACTATTTTCCCTTTTCCGCTAGATTAGTCAAATAGACTAATAGTTAGTAAAAATAACACGGTGAAACATCATGCTTCAGGAAAAAGAGAACCTGCTGGGCGAAGCCAACAGCTTTCTGGAGGTTCTGGAACAGGTGTCGCAGCTGGCACAGTTAAATAAACCCGTTCTGGTGATTGGCGAACGCGGTACCGGTAAAGAGCTGATCGCCAGCCGTCTGCATTACCTTTCCCCGCGTTGGCAAGGGCCGTTCGTTTCCCTCAACTGTGCGGCGCTCAACGAGAATCTGCTCGACTCCGAGCTATTTGGTCATGAAGCCGGCGCTTTTACCGGCGCGCAGAAGCGCCATCTGGGACGCTTCGAGCGCGCCGACGGCGGAACGCTGTTTTTGGATGAACTGGCTACCGCGCCGATGCTGGTGCAGGAAAAATTACTGCGGGTGATCGAATACGGCATGCTGGAGCGCGTCGGCGGCAGAGATCAGCTACAGGTTGACGTACGTCTGGTGTGCGCGACCAATGACGATCTGCCTGCGCTTGCCGCCAGCGGTAAATTCCGTGCGGACCTGCTCGACCGTCTGGCCTTTGACGTTGTGCAGCTCCCACCGCTGCGTGAACGTCAGCAGGATATCATGCTACTGGCGGATAATTTTGCGATTCAGATGTGCCGTGAATTGCATCTGCCGCTGTTTCCCGGTTTTACGCCTGCCGCGTGCGAAACGCTGCTGAATTACGACTGGCCGGGCAATATTCGTGAGCTGAAAAACGTGGTTGAACGTTCGGTGTATCGTCACGGCGATAGCGAACAGCCTCTTGATGCCATCATTCTGAATCCCTTCCGCCGAACTCCCGCCGTTCAGGAAACGTCGCCGCGTGCGACAACCAGCCAGCCGAATTTACCGCTGGAGATGAAACTGTGGCTATTGGAACAGGAGAAAAGCTTAATCGATCGGGCATTGAATCAGGCCAAGTTTAACCAGCGCAAAGCCGCTGAGCTACTGGGATTAACCTATCACCAACTGCGTGGATTGCTGAAGAAACACGACATTGCGGTAAATGAGTGAGGAACGGGAAAGAAAAAGCGGGCGAATTCACGCCCGCAGGATTAGTAAATTAATAGGTCAGCGGCGTGCTATTACGGCTCCACGCCCCATACCAGCGTACCTTTATCGTGCACGGTGATCTTATCCCAGTTGGCATAGCTCGTGACGTTAGCGCCATATGAATAGTCATTCGTCTCATTCACGTTGCTCCAGTCACCCGCGTGGATACGCACCTGCACTTCACCGGTTTCCGCGCCCGGCTGAAGGGAACCGGCTCCGCTGCTGAAGGTCACCAGAACGTAGCGGTTGGCTTTGTCGGTGCTGGCGGCTGGGGTTCCTGTGCTGGTCACGATGTTGTGAGGGCCAACGTTCGCCCAGTCAACAAAGAGGTTCGCACCCGGTTTGCCATCATCATGGAAGTAGTAGCGCACTTGCAGATCGCTCAGTTTGATCGGCGTACTTCCGGTATTTTTGATGTTGACGGCCATGCGAATGGCATCATCGGACGGGTTGTTATCCACATTACGATATTGCAGCACGACGTCTCCCGTGGTTCCGCTACCTGGATTGGTCGGTTCCGTTGGCGTGGTTGGCGTATCGCCACCGCTTAGATTCGCAGCCGCACGAATCTGTGCTCTGACGAATTTTCCTGACGCCGACAAATTCTGCTCCGTCCAACCACCAGATTTGCTCGCTCCGGACACCAGCGCGGCAGACGTCTCAGACTTATCACTAAGCGACCAGTTTACCCAGCTTATTCCACGGTTATTCAGGAAATCGATCCATGTCTGCGATTCTGGCAGGAACGGTCCGCCGTTACCGGACGCATCGCTGGTGCCCCACTCGCTGACGAAAATCGCCGCGCCACGGCTTTGTGCATAGTCAATGCGGTCGCGCAGGAACTGTCCGTGCGTCCCGGCATAGAAATGCAGCGCGTACATCGTATTCGGATCGGGCAACTGATTATCCGCTGCGTCATGAATATCCTGACTCCAAGTACCTGTACCGACGATAATGAGGTTATCGGGATCTTTACTACGGATGGTGTCAGTCACTTCCAGCGCATAAGGCCGGATTTGCCCGTTCCACGTCACGCCGCCGCTGGGTTCATTGGCGATTTCATAAATCACGTTCGGCGAACTGCCATACAGTGCAGCCATTTCGGCAAAGAAGGTTTTTGCCTGTGTTTTATAAGTATTAGGATCGTTGTCCGACAGGATATGCCAGTCGATGATGATATAAACGCCAAGGCTTTGCGCTGCTGCAACGGCCTCTTTTACCTTATTGGCGAGGGAAGGATTAGAAATGTAACCATTTTCCGCCGTGTACATGGCGACGCGGAATACGTTAATACCCCAATCGTCACGCAGCCACTTCATCGAATCTTTGTTGACATAATCACCAACCCACTGCAATCCATTCGAGCTGATCCCTCTCAGCTGCACCCGTTTCCCCTTTTCATCCACCAGTCGTCCGTTTTCGATGGACAGCTGACCATGCGTTTCTACCGGCGTGGCCGATAATGCTGAAAAGCTGAGCGACATCCCCAGCACCGTTGTTACCACCCCTAACGTCAATTTCCTGACGATTTGATTCCTTCTCATCCACATATTCCTTATCTCCATTGTGAACACCCATGATCTTGGGCACAGGCATGATAAGGGAGATTTTTGTTCCCGCCAACAATTTAGGAAACATCCTAACCATATTGATTTTATTAATTATTTATAGAGAAATAGAAAGCAAGGTAAGTATCTGGCGAGGTCATTTTTCAGGCAAAAAAAAGCCAGCACGTTGGCTGGCTAAAATAATACTGGAAGCAATGTGAGCAATGTCGTGCTCTCCTTCAGTGCCTGCGAGAAGCCACCGTCGAAGTGCGAAAGTGATGATAATAGTTATCAGTATCATCTGTAAAGCACTTTGTTGAGAATTTTTCTCATTACCATACTGACTATAGGGTTCCTGCCAGCTTCATTGCTGTCAATAGCAGGCTTAATGTCCTACCGGGTTAAACAACCTATGACTGTAGAAATCCGGGATCGCCTCAATCAGACGTAGCTGGCTTAACGCGGGATGTAGCGGATTAATCAGCGCATTACGCATGCTGCCAAATGGCTTAACCGTGCTGGTCGGAACCCAGATCACCAGCGATTGCCCTGCGTTCAGGCGGCGCGATCCCAGCGCTTGCACGTCCGGCATAAATGGATAGCGATGCCAGTCTTCAGGCAGCATGTCCAACGTGATGGATTCTTGTGGGACGTCATCTGGCAGTTCATATACGCCCAAACGATAGCTGGCGGGCAGCAACTGCGGCGAAGGAAGATAATTGCCCATTTCCAGCATTGCGACAGCGGGCGTTTCACTGAAATAGAGCACTGGCGTGTTGGGCTGATTGAAACGCGCACCGTGCTGGAAACTTACCCCCGTTTGTCCTGAAAACGCCTCCAGCCAGACCGCTTTAGTAATACGGTAAAGCCTCATATAAATTCGCCGTATTCAATACGATTCAGCGCGTTATCAACCAACTGACGCCCTTTGTGCGTATCCAGCATTTCCGCCGGCGTTTTCCCGCCAAAGGCCGGAATGCCGCTCTCCATCCACAGTTGCGCCTTCGCTTCATCTTCAAACGTCGTCATGGCTTTCAACCACAGACGGAACGTCTCCAGCGCGGCCTCCCCCTGCTCCAGCGTTAAATGCTTACGGCGGAATAAGCGGGATATATTAGACGGATCGACGGACAGTGCCGAACCGATCAGCTTACGGCTTAGCCCGCTGGCATCCGCACCGCGCTTCAGCATCGCGCCGGAGATCCCACCGCGCACGACATTAACGAACATCAACGGGTCATGGAAAACGCCATCAGGCAACTCAGCTTCACGAGCAAAGTTTTCAACTTTAAGACTGATTTCTGCATTCATAGTTATTCCCTCGTCATTATGACTTAACTATAGCATTCATTATGACGTTTTCAATCATTCGTCTGGTGGCTCAAACGGTTGGAAAGTCGCCAGACGCGCATAACAAGAGTGGGGAGGATGCCAAGAGTGCGATACACTCTGTGTATAACCGTCTTGACTGAAAAATCCCGTATGTTCGGAAAAACCTGTTTCGCACTGGCACTCACCTGGCTGGCATTGCCTGCACTGGCCGCACCGTCGTCCGTGCTAACGCCGCCTGCTCCGCTGGAAAATATTCACCAGAGCGGTTTCGTCTATTGCGTCAATGATGTCCTGAACACATTTAACCCGCAGATGGCACGCAGCGGTGTCACCATTGATACGCTGGCGGCACAGCTTTACGATCGCCTGCTGGATGTCGATCCTTATACCTATCGTCTGATGCCAGAACTGGCTCAGCGCTGGGAAGTCTTAGACAACGGTTCGACATACCGCTTCTACCTGCGCCGCGATGTGCCGTTTCAGCACACCGCCTGGTTCAGCCCAACCCGCAATATGAACGCCGACGACGTCATATTCAGCTTCCAGCGCATGCTGGACGAAAAGCACCCGTATCATGATGTCAACGGCGGCGAATATCCCTATTTCGACAGCCTGCAATTCGCCGATTCGGTGCAAAGCATCCGCAAGCTGGGCGAGTACAGTATTGAGATCCGGCTCAACAGCCCGGACGCCTCTTTTCTCTGGCATCTGGCCACGCACTACGCGCCGATTCTGTCCGCAGAATACGCGCAGCGTCTGGCGAAAGAGGACAAAAAGGAACTGCTGGATCGCGAACCGGTCGGTACCGGTCCCTATCTGCTCGACGAATACCGCAACGGGCAATATATTCGCCTGACGCGCAACGGTGACTACTGGCGCGGCCTGCCGCGCATGCGGCAGGTCGTTGTCGATCTCGGCTCCGGCGGGACAGGCCGCTTATCCAAGTTGCTGACCGGTGAATGCGATGTCCTCGCCTATCCGGCGGCCAGCCAGTTGACGATCCTGCGTAACGACCCACGTCTGCGTCTCTCGCTGCGTCCCGGCATGAACGTCGCCTATCTGGCCTTCAACGTGCGTAAGCCGCCGTTGGACGACCGCCGCGTGCGGGAAGCTATCGCACTGGCGATCAATAACGACAGGCTAATGCAGTCAATCTATTACGGCACGGCGGAAACGGCGGCGTCTATTCTGCCCCGTGCGTCGTGGGCGTACGACAATGAATCACAGATTACGGAATATAACCCGCAAAAAGCGCGACAAATCTTGCAGGAACTGGGGCTGACTAACCTCAACCTGCGCCTGTGGGTGCCCAGCGCTTCACAGTCCTACAACCCCAGCCCGCTGAAAACCGCAGAGCTGATACAGGCCGATCTGGCGCAAATTGGCGTCACCGTGACCATCGTTCCGGTAGAAGGCCGTTTTCAGGAAGCGCGGCTGATGGAGCTTAGCCACGATTTAACGCTGGCAGGCTGGGCAACGGACAGTAACGACCCAGACAGCTTTTTCCGACCACTGTTAAGCTGCGCGGCGATACGCTCCCAGAGCAACTACGCGCACTGGTGCGATCCCACGTTTGATGAAGTGCTGCAAAACGCGCTCTCGTCACAGCAGCTTTCTAAGCGGATTGACTATTATCAGCAGGCACAGCGCATTCTGGCAGAACAATTACCCGTTCTGCCGCTGGCGTCGTCATTACGACTGCTGGCCTACCGCTACGACATGAAAGGGCTGGTATTGAGTCCCTTCGGCAACGCCTCGTTCGCGGGCGTCTTCCGCGAAGACCAACAGACGCAGCAGAAGCCTTCTGCACCGGAAACCGTGGAGGAAGCACAGCCGTGATTATCTTTACCTTGCGACGTCTGGTGTTACTAATAGTGACCTTGTCACTGCTGACGCTGGTTGGCTTTAGCCTCAGTTACTACACGCCCAACGCCCCGCTCAACGGCGCAGCGCTGTTTGATGCCTACTACTTTTACCTCACCAGCCTGCTCCAGGGAGATTTCGGTCGCTCCAGCATTAACGGACAGGCCATCAGCGAGTTATTGAAAGAAGTGTTCCCGGCCACGATTGAGCTTTGTCTCTTGGCATTTGCGCTCTCGCTGCTGGTCGGTATTCCGCTGGGCATTACCGCTGGCGTGATGCAGAATCGCGGCGCGGACATTGTGATCAGCACGCTGGCGCTCATCGGCTTCTCCCTGCCGGTGTTCTGGCTGGCGCTGCTGCTGACGCTCTTCTTCTCGCTGCACCTCGGCTGGCTGCCAGTTTCAGGCCGCTTCGACCTGCTCTATCAGGTGAAGACCGTCACCGGATTTGCACTGATTGACGCCTGGCTGTCAGATTCGCCGCATCGCGGTGAAATGATCGTCAGCGCCATCCGCCACCTAATTTTGCCGATTACCGTGCTGGCCGTCGGGCCGACCACCGAAGTGATCCGCCTGATGCGCGTCAGCACCACGGAAATTATCGGCAAAAACTACATTAAAGCGGCAGCGACTCGTGGGCTGTCACGCTTTACGATCATTCGTCGCCACCTGATTCACAACGCGCTGCCGCCGATTATTCCCAAACTAGGGTTACAATTTTCCACCATGTTGACGCTGACGATGATTACCGAAGTGGTCTTTAACTGGCCGGGTATCGGTCGCTGGCTGGTGAACGCCATTCGCCAGCAGGACTTCGCTGCGATTTCTGCGGGCGTAATGGTGGTTGGCGCGATGGTCATCACGGTCAACATCCTGTCCGATATTTGGGGCGCCATGGCAAATCCGTTGAAACATAAGGAATGGTATGCCCTACGATAACGTCTATAGCGAAAAACGGCTGCCTAGCCGACTGGGCGATACCTGGAGAGCATTCCATCAGGATATGCTGGCGATGATCGGGCTGTACGGTTTTCTGATCCTGATCGGCCTGTGTCTGTTCGGCAAATTTCTCGCGCCTTATGAAGTTGACCAGCAATTTTTGGGCTATCAGTTGCTGCCCCCTTCCTGGTCGCATTACGGCGAAGTATCGTTCTTTCTTGGCACCGACGATTTAGGCCGCGATCAGTTAAGCCGCTTGCTGAGTGGTGCAGCGCCAACCGTCGGCGCGTCGCTCATCGTCACCTACGCGGCGGCGCTGTGCGGCATCGTACTGGGCGTCTTTGCGGGCGTCACCCGCGGGCTGCGCTCTGCGATGCTCAACCATATTCTGGATACGCTACTGTCCATTCCGTCGCTGCTGCTGGCAATTGTGGTGATCGCTTTTATCGGGCCCAAACTCGAGCACGCGATGCTCGCCGTCTGGCTCGCGCTGTTGCCACGTATGGTGCGTACCATCTACAACGCCGTGCACGATGAAATGGACAAAGAGTACGTGATTGCCGCCCGCCTCGACGGCGCTTCCACGTTTTATCTGGTGTGGTACGTCGTGCTACCGAACATCGCCGCACTGCTGGTTTCCGAATTTACCCGCGCGCTGTCGATTGCCATTCTGGACATCGCCGCGCTGGGCTTTCTCGATTTGGGCGCGCAGCTGCCGACAACCGAATGGGGTGCCCTGCTTGGCAACTCGCTGGAGCTGGTTTATGCCGCACCGTGGACCGTGATGCTGCCCGGCGCGGCTATCGCGCTGAGCGTGTTAATCGTCAACCTGCTGGGCGATGGCCTCCGCCGTGCGCTCGTCGCAGAAACGGAATAAGAGGCGACGACTCCCTATGCCATTACTTGATATCCGTAACCTGACGATTGAATTTTTGACCGCCGACGGCGCGGTAAAAGCCGTCGACCGCGTCAGTATGACGCTGAGTGAAGGGGAAATTCGCGGGCTGGTCGGCGAATCCGGCTCCGGTAAGAGCCTGATCGCTAAAGCCATCTGTGGGATCACCAAAGAAAACTGGCGCGTGACCGCCGATCGCTTCCGCTTCGATGATATCGACCTGCTGCAACTGTCGTCGCGCGAGCGACGTAAGCTGGTCGGCCATAACGTCTCCATGATTTTTCAGGAGCCGCAATCCTGTCTCGATCCGTCCGAAAGTGTCGGTAAGCAGCTGGTACAGGCGATTCCGGGCTGGACGTACAAAGGCCGCTGGTGGCAGCGGTTTAACTGGCGCAAACGCCGTGCGATCGAACTGCTGCACCGCGTCGGGATTAAAGATCACAAAGATATTATGGGCAGCTATCCCTATGAGCTGAGCGACGGCGAGTGTCAGAAGGTGATGATTGCTATCGCGCTGGCGAACCAGCCGCGTCTGTTGATTGCCGATGAACCGACCAACGCGATGGAATCCACCACGCAGGCGCAGATTTTCCGCTTGCTGTCGCGCCTGAACCAGAACAATAACACGACGATTCTGCTTATCAGCCATGACCTGCAAACCATGAGCAAATGGGCTGACCGGATTAACGTACTCTATTGCGGGCAAACGGTGGAGAGCGCCACCTGTGAAGATTTGATCACCGCGCCGCACCATCCCTATACGCAGGCGCTGATTCGCGCAATGCCCGATTTCGGTCGCTCGTTACCGCACAAAAGCCGACTGAACACCCTGAATGGGGCGATTCCGTCGTTAGAGCACCTGCCGATTGGCTGCCGGCTTGGTCCGCGCTGCCCGTATTCACAAAAGCAGTGTATGCAAACGCCGCCGCTGCTTTCGGTTAAGAACCACTTATATGCCTGCCACTTCCCGCTCAACATGGAGGAACCGTAATGGTTGAGATGCTGCTTGAAGCCCGCAACCTGACCAAGACGTTCCGCTATCGGACCGGGCTATTCCGTCGCCAGCATGTCGAGGCGGTGAAATCCGTCAGCTTTACGCTGCGTGAACGGCAAACGCTCGCCATCATCGGCGAGAACGGATCGGGGAAATCAACGCTGGCTAAAATGCTGTCAGGCATGATCGCGCCGACGTCCGGCGAACTGGTTATCGACGATCATCCCCTGCATTACGGCGATTACCGCTATCGCAGCCAGCGCATCCGTATGATTTTTCAGGATGCGAGCAATGCCCTCAATCCGCGCCAGCGCATCGGGCAACTGCTGGATGTCCCGCTGCGGCTGAATACCGATCTCAGCGCCGAAGCACGTGAAAGAGCGATTAATCAGGCGCTGCATCAGGTCGGGCTACGTCCCGATCACGCCTATTACTATCCGCATGCGCTCGCACCGGGGCAAAAACAGCGCGTCGGTCTGGCGCGGGCACTGATCCTGCAACCGAAAGTGATTGTCGCCGATGAGGCGCTGGCATCACTGGATATGTCTATGCGGTCACAGATTATCAATCTGATGCTGGAGTTACAGGAAAAGCACGGTATCTCTTATATTTACGTGACGCAGCATCTGGGCATGATGAAACACATCAGCGACCAGATTCTGGTGATGCAGGCTGGCGAAGTGGTCGAACGCGGCAGTACCGCCGATGTGTTGTCCGCCCCGCTCCATGACCTGACGAAACGTTTGATTGCCAGCCACTTCGGCGAAGCACTCAGCGCCGACGCCTGGCGACGCGACGGCGCACAACGTTAATCTCCGCGCACCACGGCAGCATCCCACGACAGCCACAGGACTGTGGAAAAAGGCGGATACTGCTCGGAGTACCCCTACCGTTCCCAACATGGTAGAATCGCGCGGTTTATTCATCTCGGTCGTCACTTGCCACGTAGGTTTACGGGTACAAAGGTGGCGATCGCAGCAACAATGATCACAAGGATTACTGCTATGGGTTTTCTTACCGGTAAGCGCATTCTGGTAACAGGTGTTGCCAGCAACCGTTCTATTGCCTACGGTATTGCACAAGCAATGCAGCGCGAAGGTGCCGAACTGGCCTTCACGTATCAGAACGACAAATTGAAAGCACGCGTTGAAGGCTTTGCCAGCGAACTGGGTTCCAGCATCGTTCTGCCGTGTGATGTCGCTGAAGATGCCAGCATCGAAGCACTGTTTACCGAACTGGCTAACGTATGGCCGAACTTTGATGGCTTCGTGCACTCCATTGCTTACGCGCCGGGCGACCAACTGGACGGTGACTACGTGGATGCCGTTACCCGTGAAGGTTTCAGCATTTCTCACGATATCAGCTCTTACAGCTTCGTCGCGATGGCGAAAGCCTGCCGTAAAATGCTGAACCCGAACTCTGCGCTGGTTACCCTGTCCTACCTGGGTGCTGAGCGTGCCATCCCTAACTACAACGTAATGGGTCTGGCAAAAGCGTCTCTGGAAGCGAACGTTCGTTACATGGCGAATGCGATGGGTGCTCAGGGCGTGCGCGTTAACGCCATTTCTGCGGGCCCGATTCGTACACTGGCTGCATCCGGCATCAAAGACTTCAAGAAAATGCTGTCGCATTGCGAAGCCGTTACACCAATCCGCCGTGTCGTTACCATTGAAGACGTGGGCAACTCTGCTGCGTTCCTGTGTTCCGATCTGGCAGCCGGTATCTCCGGTGAAGTTCTGCACGTTGACGGTGGCTTCAGCATCGCTGCAATGAACGAGCTGGAACTGAAGTAAGCGAGTTTTCTGCTTGTCTTATGCCCTGGCCTTGCCGGGGCATATTTTTTCTACCGTCAATACCTGATGATTACGCGGCACAGTTCACAACCTGGACCGAATAATCCTTATCCAGCAATTCAAACCTATAATTCCGCTGCGAAGAGAAAATAATCTCTCGTACTTTTGTCACAAATATCGCTTCGATATCCGGTCGATTTTGTAGAAAATTAATGCCTGCGCTGATGCCCATGCCATAAAGCAGCGTGGTGTAGATATCGCCGTCGAGAGAGTCGTTCGAGATGACCGTGACGCTGTGCAGTTCATTATCCAGCGGATAACCCGTCCGGGGATCGATAATATGATGATAGATACGATCGTCCACGGTAAAAAAGCGTTCATAGACGCCGGATGTCACCACGGATTTGTTCTTCACCTTAATAAGGCCCAGCAGGCTATCGCGATCCGCGAAAGGCTTCTGCAACCCGACGCTCCATAGCCCTTGCTCATCCGTCAGTGCGCTGCCGATAGCCAACACGTTTCCCCCCAGATTGATCAGCGCATCCTGAATCGCATGTTGATGCAGCACGTCCCGGACGATATCGGCAATATAGCCTTTCGCAATCGCGCCCAGGTCGATCTCCATTCCGGCGCTTTCAAGCAACACGGCGCAGTCCTGCTCTCTGAGAATAATACGTTCGGGATGTGTTAATGCCAGCGCCCGTTGTATCGATTCCATGTCAGGCACCGTGCTGCCGCTAAAACCGATTTTCCATAGTTTCACGACGGGGCCAATCGCAACATTAAAGCCGCTGTTTTCAATCAGACTCACCGCTTTGGCGCGTTTAATCAGCTCAAAGACAACCGGGCTGACCGAAACGTACTCTTTTCCCGCCGCATGGTTGATGCTCATCACTTCCGACTGCGCTCGATTAACGGTTAGCCGATCTTCGAGCTGTTTGATGCGTTGGAAAACCTGCCTGACGGCGGTTTCATCATGGACAAACAGTTTGAGCAGAATCGGGCTGCCCATCAGGTGAACGGAATAGGCATAGGCGTTATCGACAGAAGGCATACGGTGACTCCCATGATCGAATGGCGGTACAGAGAGGAAACGGTCGGAAAATCGCGAGCGCCCTTTGAGACGCCCGCCATCAGCCTTACTCTTTTATCACGTTCTTTTCTATCACTTACTCTGCGACCAGTATCGGCTGCTTTTCTGCCGTTTTTGCCGCCGCTTTCGCAAACCTTGCTTTACGAGATTTCGTGGGAAAAACGTCCGCGCGACGCGGTGCCCGCGCATAGGCCGCAGCCTGAACCCCCGCCTGAATGCCGAAGATAATGATATCCGCTACGGCGTTGCCGCCAATGCGGTTCGCCCCGTGAATACCGCCAACCACTTCCCCGGCGGCATAAGCGCCGGAGATCGTCTCTTTATAGCGGTTCAGCACTTCCGCTTTCTCGTTGATGGTGACGCCACCCATCGTGTGGTGCACGCCCGGTGCCACCTTAATCGCGTAGTACGGTGCCTGATTCAGTGGATCGCGCATCCCCGTGGTACGGCCAAAGTCTTCATCGTGTTTGTCGGCGATAAAGGCATTGTAACGTTCGAGCGAGGCGTGCAGCGCAGCTGGCGGCATATCGAGCTTGTCGGCCAGTTCAGCGACGCTGTCCGCGCTGACGGTCAGCCCCTGTGCGACATATTCTTCGACTGCCCGATTGCGATTTCTGACCTGCTCGTCGAACAGGATGTACGCGTACTCTTCCGGCAGGTTGACGATGGCGGACGAGACGTTATCCCGCGTCTCCATTTCGTTAAAGAAACGTTCTCCGCGCTGCGACACCAGAATAGCCCCGCCGCCGCGAATGGATTCGGAGATCAGATAAGACGTCGTCTGCTCAACCGTCGGATGGGTTTGAATTTCCCCCATGTCCACCGTATCTGCACCGATCTGTTCCAGCAGGCGAATGCCGCCGCCCGTTGCGCCTTTATGGTTGGTGGTGACGAAACCTTTCAGGTCCGGGCGGTATGACTCCACCATCGCCTGATTGGCACTAAAACCGCCTGTCGCGACAATCACCGCTTTTGTCGCAATCAGGCTCGCTTCCTGCTCATCATTGACAACTCTCACAGCAGTAACCTTGCCCTTCTCCTGCACAATTTCGGTTACCGACGTTTCCAGCAGCACCTCAATATTGTATTTATTGAGGTTCTTAATCAGCCCGCTGACCAGATAGCCGCCCACCGCTGCGCCGTTGGCAGGCCGATGCGTTCTGTCAACGCTCATACCGCCCGTCGTGGTGATGTCGCTCAGCTCAATATCGTGCTGCGCCAGCCAGTTAATCGCGTCAGACGCATGATCGACGAAGTATTGCACCAGCGCAGGATTGTTCTTCTGTTTGCCACTTTTCAGCGTTTCGTCATAGAACAGCGCTTGGCTATCTTCGATACCTTTATTTTGCTGGAAGACGGTTCCCGCCGCGTTCATACCGGCAGAGGCCTTGATGGTATTGCCGCCGATGACGGGCATCTTTTCAATGACGATAACGCGCGCACCCTCTTCGCTGGCCTGAATCGCCGCTGCGAGCCCTGCGCCGCCGCTGCCAATCACCACCACATCCGCTTCGCGACGTGCGTCTGGGTTGCCGCCGTCGGCAATAATGGCGTCTTTGCTCGATTTGACCATCGCCTTGGTAACGGCTTTTTTAATCGCTTCACTCTGTGCCGTTGCGCCCGTTACGGCATCCACGTGGGGGCTATTGGTATCCAGAATACGTTCGCGGATAATTTCAAAACTGATTTTCAGTGAATCATCAATTTCGCTATTCTCCAGCGCAATGTCGGCGACCCGATTCTGCTCAAAATGAACATGAATTCGCAGCTCGCCACATTCATCCTGAACGTTTTCCTGATAAACCCCAGATTTAAATTTTTTGCCGGTTAAATTCACGTCCCGAATCATGGCTTCAACTAATGAAAAACGCCACAGCGGTTCAGGAATCGTTAATGCTTCACGTTTATCGCTGGCAATATAAAGTTCGAGTTTTTCCTGTTCGGCAATACGATCTGTCCAGTCTGGATAAGCAATACAGGCTCTGCCGACGGCAATCAGGTCATAACCATTTTCCAGCGCTGCATCGGCGTCTGCCTGATTGACAATATCCCCTACGCCAATAACCGGAATCGCCGCTAATGTCGCGGAACGGCGGGCAACATATTTTTTAATCAGCGGCGTCGGGTCGTTTGTCTCGACAATGGACGAGCGCAGAATATTTCCCATAGAGAAATGAACGTAATCCAGCCCGCGCACCGCCAATTTTTCCAGCAAATAGAGTGAATCATCAAAATGAATGCCGGGTTCTTCGATCTCTTCCGGCGAGAAACGATAGCCGATAATAAATGCAGGATCGGCGTATTTATCCGCGACCTCATGAACGATATCCAACACCGCTAGCGGGAAGGCCGCACGATTGTCACGACTGCCGCCCCATTTATCTGAGCGTTGATTAGAGTGTGGAGAATAGAACTGTTGGATCAGGTAGGTATTCGCGCCGTGAATTTCCACGCCATCAAAACCCGCCTGAATGGCACGATGAACGGCATCGCCAAACTTGTCGATCATGGCGTCAACCTCGTCGCCCGACAGCGCGACTGGAACGATGGCACCCGCGCGCGGCGCGGCAATAGCACTCGGGGCAACGGGCGTCGCACCACCGATAAAACGCGGTTCGACCATCCGGCCACCGTGATAAATTTGCAGGATCGCCGTCGAGCCTTTTTCTTTAATCGCCGTCGCAATTTTGGCCAGTCCGGCAATTTTGTCGTCGTTGTCGATTCCTATCGCGCCGGGAAAAGCCAACCCTTTGTCATCAATAAAACAGCACTCCACAATCACGGTGCCGATGCTGCCTGCCCTGGCCTGATAATATTCCACCAGCTCTTTGGTCACGCTCCCATCGTAAAATCCACTACAGGTAGTCATGGGTGCCATCAGCACCCGGTTTTTCAGCGTCGCGCCGTTGGGGAGTGTAAAAGCGGCAAATAGATCATGGTGATTATTCTTCATAGCGAATACTCCACTTAAAATAAAAACTCTGTTCGCGAATGATTCAGAAGCCGCCATGTTTGTTTTTATTAATTTTTCTGGCTGATAATTTGCGAACTTATTACTTACCAAGTATCTATTTTTTTTGATGTTATAAAATGTTTTCTTACTATTTAAACTATTTTGTAGATCCGCTTTTATTAGGGGTATTCGCACAACTCTTTTTTATATTTAATATTCCATTCATTTCATTAACATCTCTTTATCCTGAAGATAACTAATCGGATATTATTGATATTCTGCATAACAAAAAAAACGCCCCGGTAAACAAATAAGACCGGGGCGCAACAGGAAGAAATAAAATGATTATTGGTGTTGATAGGTCTCCGTGTGGACGCCGTTAATGTACAGCTGGCGCTGCTCGCCCGCCGGCAGGCGTAGCGTCGCGTGTCGCCAGGCGGGCTGATACCGCCCTTCTGACGTAAACGTCACGTCAATCCGTTGGCTATCCGTGCGGATTTCCCAGCGCAGCCACAGCGCGTTTCCTTCACGCCATTGCCACGTCTCACCATCATCTTCAAACAGTAGCCCGCTGTCCGTGCCGCCAGCGACAGGTGGGAAGAGCAGGAATTCACGCTGATCATCTTCATGCGAGCTGACGTGTGCCGTTCGTCCCGACAGCGGGATCATCGCGCCCGCCCGGACCAAAAGCGGTAGGCGTTCCAGCGGCGCATCCAGCACGATAGTCTGTCCGCCGCTAAACCACTGGCCGGAATGAAAGTCGTACCAGCCTGACGTATTCGCTGGCAGATACACCGTGCGCTGGCGCTGCCCCGCTTCAACCACGCTGGCGACTAGAATGTCTCGTCCCAGCATGAAATCGTCGGTTTCTGCCAGCGTCGTGCTGTCCTGCTCGTGGTCGAGGAACGTCGGGCGCAGCATCGGCTCATCGTCCGCACTGGCCTGCCACAGCAAGGTGTAAAAATACGGCAGCAGACGGTAACGAAGCTCAATGGCGCTGCGTATCGCAGGCGTTACCGCGGGATACATCCACGGTTCGTTCACCGTATGGTCGTCATTCCAGGAATGAATGGTGAAACGCGGGTGCATCACGCCGTTTTGTACCCAGCGCACAAAAAGCTCGGCGTCCGGCTTATCGCCCGAAAACCCGCCGACATCGTGCCCGACATTAAACAGGCCAGACAGGCTCATCCCGATTCCCATTCGTGTGTTGTAGCGCAGCGTCTGCCAGTTGGTGCGGTTATCGCCGCTCCAGGTCTGCACATAGCGCTGCATTCCCGCACAGCCGGAACGCGAGATCAGATAAGGACGCAGCGTCGGCGCAAAGCGCTGCTGTGCCTCCAGCGAGGCGCGCATCATCAACAGCGGCATCAGCGGGCGAATATGTTTGATCGCCATCGTTTCGCCGAATCCGTGGCATCGGGCTTCGCCATCCCAGACTTCATATTCGTTATTGTCATTCCATGTCGAATCAATCCCTTTCTCCAGCAGCTGCCGGGTGACGTTCTCCTGCCACCACGCCACTGTTGCCGGGTTGGTGAAATCAAGGTGTGAACCTTCATCGTCCCAAAAGCTAGAGCGCTCTGGCACATCGGATTCGGAATCGCGGATAAACAGCCCCTGCGCCGACACCTCTTCATATTTCGGGTGATCTTGCAGTAAACAGGGTTTGATATTGGCAGCCAGTTTGAGGCCCGCATCGTGGAAGGCCTGCGACATCACCTCCGGCTGAGGGACTTTGTCGTAGTTCCAGTTAAACACATAGCGCTTATTGTTAATCGACGTGTAGCCGGACGAAAGTTGGAACGAATCACACGGAATGTTGTGCTCTCGGCACAGCGCGATAAACTTCATCAGCTGCTGCTGTGCATCCGGTGCGTCGGTGTAATGCATAGTGGAACCGCTGTAGCCGAGGCTCCACTTTGGCCCAAAGAGCGTCTTCCCCGTCAGCCGAACGAACGCTTTCGTTACATCCAACACGCGCGGCCCGATGAACAGGTAATAGTCGAGATCGCCCGCCTCCGCCTGATAGCGCCGATAAGCCAGATGATAGTTATCGATTTCATTGCCGAGATCGAGCCAGGTCGTGCTCAGATTATCGTAAAACAGGCCGAAGCTGACATCGTCACGTCGGGTAATGGTAAACGGAACATGCTTATACAGCGGATCGGTGCTCGCCGCGTTGTAGCCCATCGCATCCAGATTGCGGAACTCAAACCGGCGTCCGGTGCGTTCAAGATCGCCAGCCTTCTCACCCAGCCCGTAATAGCGCTCCGTCGCGAAACGGCGCTGATAGTGCGCCACGCCGTCACCGTGTGAGTTCAGCAGATAAGCGCTGGTGGGTCGATCGGCGGCAAACGGCTGCCACTCACCCTGTTCATCGCGGTACTCCCACGCCAGCCATAGCGGCTGATGAATCGTAATGCGCATCCGCGCGGTGCTGATACGCAGCGCATCGTCCAGCTGTTCCAGCGAGAATCCCGGCAGGCTGAAACCATCGCTGCTTTCGCGGTTGCGCCCTTGCCAGGGAACATCCTGCTGCGGTGCGATACTCCAGGTACGATTCAGCTTCAGCTCGCCATGCTGTTTAACTAGCACGCGAGCCAGCATCGGTTCCAGCACGTACAGGCGAAACACATGTTTGTCGTCCACCAGCAGTTCAACATGGTCGGCGCTCTGATGGCGGAACACCCAATTTTTCAACGTTTTCATATAGCATCCTTTTCAGGAGAAAATAAATGAGCCGTTATGCCTGCGACCGCGTTTTCCCACGACGTTCAGCAATAAATGCGATCAGGAAGATGGCACCGATCAGATCGAAGAAGCCCATCGCGACAAACAGCGGGTTAAACCCGATTTTGTCGGCGGTGACGCCAATCAGCAGCGAGAACAGGAAGCTGGCAATCCAGGCAAACGAACCGCGCATCCCGTTCACCGTTGCCATCTGCCCTTTATCAAACGATTCCACGACCAGTGCGCTCAACATGCAGGAAATCACCTGATGACCAAACCCACCGATGGAAATCAGCAGAATCGCCACCCACGGATCTTTACTGATAGCAACCAGCGCCAGCGACAGCATCAAAAACGCCCCCGTAACCGAACTCGCCACAATCGAGTTGACGCGCGAACAGCCGAACCAGCGAACGTAGAGCCGGGTGAGGTAGCCGCTGGCAACGCTGCCGAGATCGGCGGCAAGGAACGGCAGCCACGCGAACATCGCAATTTGTTTCAGATCCATCCCGCGTTCATTCGCCAGATAGAGCGGCACCCAAAAGCTGAGCACGGCCCACGCGGGCTCCGCCATAAAGGCTGGAATCGCGATACCATAAAAGCGTTTGTTTTTTGAGACAGTTTTCAGTGCGGTGAAGAAAGGCAGTTTGACCGGAGGTGCCTCATTGTCCTGACGGATGAAATCCAGCTCCTCTCGGCTTAAATTCGGGTGATCTTCGGGGTTGTGGTAGAACAACCACCACAGCGCCACCCAGAGCAGCGCCAACCCACCGGTGAACATAAACGCACCCTGCCAGCCCAGATAGGCATGCGCCACAACGATAATCGGCGGTGCCAGCATCGCACCGATGGAAAAACCGACACCGGCCCAACCTGCCGCAATCGGGCGTTCCTTTTTAGGGAACCATTCGCCCAGCGTTTTGGCATTCGCCGGTGTCGCCGCCGCTTCTGACGCGCCCATAAAGAAACGCAAGATCGCCAGATGCAGCCAGCTTCCCGCACCCGCGTGGAAGATACACATCAGCGCCCAGATCACCGCGCAGATCATAAAACCCATTTTCAGACCGATGACATCGATCAGCCAACCGCAAATCGGCTGGAAAATGGTATAGGCCAGCTGGAATGCACCTACAATCCAGGAATATTGCTCGGTGGTGATGCCCATACTGGTTTTCAGTTCCGGTGCCAGAATGCCCAGCGAATTACGGGTGATGTAATTCACGGTAACGCCGAGCAGGAACAGGCCCAGCACCCACCAACGCAGGTTTCTGAATGTCCGTTTACCTTTGGTAGCGATGGAGGACGAATTGATATCGAGACTCATGGTGACTCCTTTACAGGAAAGTAGGGTTACATTGGTCTGATATCTCGACGGCATTTTTGTATTTATAGCCTATCGAACAATCAAACCATTTTCATATCATTGTATTTATTGAGTTAAATCCTGTTTTACTGCCTCTAACCACTGAAATTGGTTTACCAAATCGAGAGTAGAACAATTGAAAATCGTGAAACACTCACTTTTTTGAAAACATTTTCATGCTATGGTCAAAATGCAGACAAAAACCTGCCTATCGCGCCTGAAAATAGGTAAAAGACAGCCATGAAAACTTTGTCATTTTCGAAGGTGAACGGGATCACAAAATGAAAGGAAACCTGAAAATACGCGAAATTGCGCAGCGGACGGGCTACTCGATCAGTACGGTCTCACGCGTGCTGTCTGGTCAGTCCAATACCAGCGAGCAGGCAAAAGCAGACATTCTCAACTGCGCCCGCCAGTGCGGCGTACTGGCCGATCTCGCCAACGGCCGCCTGCTGTTGAACGGACTCACTATCTTCGCCCCGCCGCGCGCTTTTGATATTCGGTCCGACATCTTCTACCACAAAGTGGTACAGAGCATCATTGATGCCCTGAAGCCACACGATGTGCGAGTGCGGTACTGTGGACTGGAGGAAAATGACAGCGATGCGGCGCTATTTTTAGACAAAATGCGCGATCCGGCCACGGAGGCGGCGCTGCTGATTGGCATCGACGATCCCTATATTCACGCGCTGGCGGCGGACAGCGGTAAACCCTGCATATTGATTAACTGCATTGACCGTAAGATGCGATTGCCGGGTGTAGCACCCGCACATCGCTTGATAGGCGAGTTCTCCGCCCACTATCTCTTCGAGCAAGGGCACCATACCGTGTTGACGCTGCTGTGCCTGCGTCGCTACACGATGGAATTGCGTCTGGACGGGATTCGGGATGCCTATCAGCACCATAATCTGCCGTTTTCTAGCGAGGACAATTTGCTGGCGTTGGATAATTTCAGCACGGCAGACGCCGAACAGGCGATGACGGCCTTTTTAGCCCGCTGCCCGCGAGATAAATGGCCTACAGCTATTCTCGCAGGCGGTGATTTCATCGCGGTCGGGGTGGTTAATGCTTTGACCAAAGCAGGGCTACGCGTGCCGCAAGATGTCTCAGTGATGAGCATGGATGGCTTCAATCTGTCGGCCATTCACGACGTCCCGCTCACATCGGTGCATGTGCCGCGTGAGGCGCTGGGCGAAGAAGCCGTCAGGCTATTGCAATATCGCCTGATCCGCCCCGATGCCCCGGTTGGCAACCTGTTACTAAACGGTACGCTGGTGGTTCACCAGTCCGTCAGGCGACTGCGTGCCAGTAAATCAGTGGCACCGGTACAGGATGAAAGCCTCTACGACTGAGCCTGCAACCACACCTGCGCCGCGTCAAAGAAGTTCTGCGCCAGCGGCGTCGCTCGGCCAGCCTGCGCGACAACGACAGCCGCGCGGCGGCGCATCGGCGGAAATTGCAGCGGTCGCAGCGTTAATGCCGGCGTCATGTCCGGGATCAGGCTGCCGTGGGGCACAATGCCGCACCCGAGCCCGACATAGGCACTTTGGATCAGTTGGAGAACAGAAGAACTTTCCACCTTGACCCACGGCGAGATGCCCATTTCACGGAAATGGCTATCCAGATAGCGACGGAAATAGCGGCTTGCTTCCGCCAGACAGAGCGGAACCGCGGAAAGCGCAGCGAGAGGCAGCGGCGTCTCTCCTACTAGCTGTGGAAAATGGTGCGGATGGAACAACAGATCAACGCCCTGCTCCGTCAGCGGCGACGCCTGAAAGTGCAGTTCCTGTAGCGTCGAAAACTCAAAAAAGCCGATGCCGACATCCACCGAATGCGCATTCAGCGCTTCCAGTAGCTGATCCGCACTGAACAGCGAGATCTGAAAATCCAGCTGCGGGTAAACCTTGTTCACCGCTGCCAGCAGGCTCGACAGCGCGATACTGCTTTGCGGCACCGCGCCGATGCGTAATACGCCGCTCACACCGCGTTTCAGCGACGCCACTTCCAGCTTTAGTCCCTGATAAACCGAGACGATTTCCCGCGCCCAGGCCAGCACGCGTTCACCTTCGGCGGTAAAGCCTTCAAAATTGTTACCCCGATTGATTAACGCCAGATCCAGCTCTCGCTCCAGATTTTTCAACCGCATGGAGAGCGTTGGCTGACTGACAAAACTGGCTTCCGCTGCCCGGCCAAAATGGCGCTCTTTCTCCAGATTGCACAGGTATTGCAGTTGCTTAATATCCATCGTCAGACTCTGTAGTGGGTAAGCGACAAGTATACTCTGATAAATAGCCTCTATCCCACCATAGCCGCATTTGATTAGACGCGATCGCCGACGGCACCTAAACTTCCCTCAAGAGCAAATATTTAAAATTTTGTTCACATAAAAAAAACATCATCACCTGCGGAACATGTCATGAAATTCAAACCATCCATCAAGCCATACCGCAATGCGGCTGGCGGCTGGGGCTCATTGGAAGCCACCACGCGCTTTGTTCTCGACAGCAAGCAAGCGCTGAAAAATATCCGAAACTTGTTGCGGGTCAATAAATCGAAAGGATTTGATTGCCCCGGCTGTGCCTGGGGGGATGACAACAGCAGCACGTTCAGTTTCTGTGAAAACGGCGCGAAAGCGGTCAGTTGGGAAGCGACGTGCAAAGCGGTCGATCTGGATTTTTTCGCCGCCCACAGCGTCACGACGCTACGCCAGCAGAGCAACTATTTCCTTGAGTATCAGGGCCGTTTAACCCACCCGATGCGCTACGACCGTGCCAGCGATCGCTATGTCCCTATCGACTGGGATGCGGCGTTTGCGCTGATCGCTCACCATATCGGTAACATGGCACACCCTAATCAGGTGGAGCTTTATACGTCTGGCCGTGCCAGCAACGAAGCGTCTTATCTGTATCAGCTTTTTGGCCGCATGCTAGGCACCAACAATTTTCCTGACTGCTCGAACATGTGTCATGAAGCTAGCGGAATCGGTCTGAAACAGAGTATTGGCGTCGGTAAAGGCACTATCCGGCTGGATGATTTCGAACACGCTGACGCGATTTTCGTCTTCGGGCAGAACCCTGGCACAAATCACCCACGTATGCTGCACAGCCTGCGCCATGCCGCCGATCGCGGTGCGCACGTCGTCTCGTTTAATACGCTACGCGAGCGCGGTCTGGAACGTTTTGCCAATCCGCAGAATCCGCTGGAGCTGCTCACGCCGCTGTCTGGCACCATTAGCGAAACCTACCTGCAACCCAATCTGGGTGGCGATATGGCTGCCGTGCGCGGCATGGTCAAAGCGCTGCTGGAAACGCATCGCCAGCGCCTGTCCGCTGGGGAAACGGGCTTATTCGATCAGGATTTCTTGTCCACGCATACCCAACAGGTGGACGAATACCTTGCCGTTGTCGACGCCACCAGTTGGCAGAAAATCGAACAGCAGTCCGGCCTGAGCGAAGCGCAGTTGCGTTATGTCGCGGCGATTTATCAGCAGTCGCCGCGCGTGATTTGCACCTGGGCGATGGGGATTACCCAGCACAAGCATTCCGTCGCCACCGTGCGGGAGATTGTGAACCTGCAACTGCTGTTCGGGCAGCTAGGGAAACCGGGCGCGGGGCTGTGTCCGGTACGCGGTCATAGCAATGTGCAGGGCAACCGCACCATGGGGATCGATGAGAAACCGACGGCTGCGTTTCTCGATCGTCTGGCCGCACATTATGACTTCACACCGCCTTACGCCGCAGGCCACAACACGGTAGAAGCGCTGGAAGCGATGTTGCGTGATGAGATAAAAGTGCTGATCGCGCTGGGCGGTAACCTCGCCGCCGCCGCACCGGATTCGGCACGCACCGAAGAAGCGCTCAGCCGCTGCGATCTAACCGTACATATCAGCACCAAGCTCAACCGCAGCCATCTGGTGACCGGCAAAGTCGATGCATTGATTCTGCCGACGCTCGGTCGTACCGATCTCGATATGCAGGCCAGCGGCGCGCAGTTTATTACCGTCGAGGATTCCTTCAGTATGGTGCACGCCTCGCAGGGTGTCGGGCAGCCGCTTTCACCGTTGCAGCGTTCAGAGACAGCGATTGTTTGCGGTATTGCCAATTCAGTTCTCGGCAATGAAAAGCTCGACTGGTTGGCGCTGGCGGACGATTACTCACGTATCCGTGACCATATCGCCGCGACGATTCCCAACTTTACCGATTTTAATGCCAACTGCGACCTGCCGGGCGGATTCTATCTCGGTAACGCCGCGGCTGAACTGCACTTCAATACCCTCAACGGGAAAGCGCAATTCAGCCATGCCGCACTGCCCGACACGCTGTTTCCGCAGCTACAAGGCAGCGATGTACCCTTTACGCTGCAAACCCTGCGCTCACACGATCAGTACAACACCACGATTTATGGTCTGGATGACCGCTATCGCGGCGTGTACGGACAGCGGGAAGTGCTGTTCATGCACCCGGATGACATCAGCGCGTTAGGGTTGGAAGACGGCGATTTGGTCGATATCGAAACGCTGTGGAACGATGGTATTACGCGTATCGTCAACGGCTTCAAGCTGGTGAGCTACGCGATTCCGCGCGGCAATCTGGCGGCCTATTACCCGGAAACCAACCCGCTAGTGCCGTTGTCCAGCTTCGGGGATGAAACGCATACGCCGACCTCTAAGTCTGTGCCAGTTGTCGTTCGTCGCAGTACGCAGGCGGAATCTCTGTTGCGTATCGCCTAAGAACCTGCTCAGTAGGCTATTTTATTTGCCATTTTGAACCTGGGCAGTGCTCAAAATCCTCACGTACTACGTGTACGCTCCGGTTTTTCCGCGCTGTCCGAGTCCAAACTGGCTGCACCAATAACGCCTACTGAGATAGGTTCTACATCATAACTCGCATTGCAAAACCAATGGCGTGCACGGCAGGTGGACACACTCCAATCAGCGTTGACTTTACTCGGATTTCTCCACGCTTCTACCGCCGTTCGGCACCCACGTTACCCCCGATTATTCTTGCCGCCAGCACCCGATTCGAGTAAAACTGTGAGTTGCTAATTGAGCTACCCACAACCGTATTTCTGGACGCTATGTTTCAAGATAATCCGCTGCTTGCACAGCTAAAACAGCAACTTCACTCTCAGACACCGCGTGTTGAAGGTGTCGTCAAAGGCACCGATAAAGGATTTGGCTTTCTTGAAGCTGACGGACAAAAAAGCTATTTCATTCCCCCTCCGCACATGAAAAAAGTGATGCACGGTGACCGGATTACCGCCACCCTGCATACGGAAAAAGAGCGGGAAATTGTCGAGCCAGAAACGCTGATCGAACCCTTCCTTACCCGATTTGTTGGGCGCATCCATAAAAAAGACGATCGCTTATCCATTACGCCTGACCACCCGCTGCTGAAAGATGCCATCCCTTGCCGCGCCGCGCGTGATGTCACGCACGATTTTCAGGAAGGCGATTGGGCTGTAGCCGAAATGCGCCGTCATCCATTGAAGGGCGACCGTGGATTTCATGCTGAACTGACGCAGTACATCACGACAGGCGATGACCCGCTGGTGCCATGGTGGGTGACGTTGTCACGTCATAATCTGGAGCGCATGGCCCCAGAGGTTGAAGCGACTGAGCGCCATGATGGCGAACTCGTCCGTGAAGATCTCACTGCATTAAGTTTCGTCACTATCGACAGCGCCAGCACTGAAGATATGGACGATGCGCTATACGTGCAGGACAACGGCGATGGCTCGCTGCAATTAACCATCGCGATTGCCGATCCGACCGCGTATGTCGCGGCAGATAGCGAGCTGGACAACATTGCACGCCAGCGCGCCTTTACCAACTATCTGCCTGGCTTCAACATCCCGATGCTGCCACGCCCGCTGTCGGACGATATCTGTTCCTTACGCCCGGACGAGCGTCGCCCTGTCCTCGCTTGCCGCGTGACGATTGCCGCCGACGGTGCGCTGGGTGACGACATTCACTTCTTTGCCGCCTGGATCGAGTCCAAAGCCAAGTTAGCGTATGAAAACGTCTCTGACTGGCTGGAAAATCAAGGCGAATGGCAGCCGCAAAACGACGCGATTGCCGAACAAATTCGTTTGCTGCACCGCCTCTGTCTGGCTCGTAGCGAATGGCGCACCACCCACGCGCTGGTGTTTAAAGATCGCCCGGATTACCGCTTCCTGCTGGGTGAGAAAGGCGATGTGTTGGATATCGTGGTTGAACATCGCCGCATCGCCAACCGTATCGTTGAAGAATCCATGATTACAGCCAACGTCTGTGCGGCCATTGTGCTGCGCGATAAGCTGGGCTTCGGCATCTATAACGTGCATAACGGCTTCGATCCTGCCTCGATCGAACAAGCGGTTGCCGTGCTGGATACCCATGGTGTTCAAGCTGACGCGCAAGCGCTGTTGACGCTGGAAGGATTCTGTACGCTGCGCCGCGAGCTGGATGCACAGCCGACGCAGTTCCTGGACAGCCGCATTCGCCGCTTCCAGTCCTTCGCGGAAGTGAGCACCACGCCGGGGCCGCACTTTGGTCTGGGGCTGGAAGCCTACGCCACCTGGACATCGCCGATCCGTAAATACGGCGACATGGTGAACCACCGTTTGTTGAAAGCGGTTATCACCGGACAAGCCGCAGAAAAACCACAGGACGACGTTACGGTACAGCTGGCAGAACGCCGCCGCCTTAACCGTATGGCTGAGCGTGATGTTGGCGACTGGCTGTACGCCCGCTACCTCAAAGACAAGGCCGGTACGGATAGTCGCTTCAATGCGGAAATCATTGACGTCACACGCGGTGGCCTGCGCGTTCGCCTGCTGGATAACGGCGCAGTGGCGTTTATCCCGTCCTCCTTTATTCACGCCGTACGCGATGAGTTGGTGTGCAGTCAGGAAATGGGCACCCTCTCAGTGAAAGGCGACGTGGTTTATCGTCAGGGTGATACGCTGGACGTGGTTATCGCTGAAGTGCGTCTGGAAACGCGCAGCATCGTGGCAAAACCTGCCGCCTAAGTGCCATGCCGCCGAGACATCTCGGCGGACATGCCCCCCTCATCACAGGAGTGTTCCCGATGAAGAAAATGACAATCGGTACATCCGCGATACAGGCTTCCAACATTGCGTTGGGCTGTATGCGACTGGCGAAGAAAAGCACGAGTGAAGCGGCTGACATCCTCAATGCTTCCGTCGACGCAGGCATCGATTTCTTCGATCACGCCGATATCTATGGCTCAGGGTTGTCAGAAGAGATTTTCGCCGCTGGTTTACAGAAGACCGCCATCCGCCGGGAATCCATTTTTCTGCAATCCAAATGCGGCATTCGTCAGGGCTTTTTTGACTTCTCTAAGGCGCACATTATCGCGTCCGTCGAAGGTAGCCTGAAACGCTTAAAAACGGACTATCTTGATACGCTCCTGCTGCACCGCCCGGACACGCTGTTCGAACCCGATGAAGTCGCGGCCGCTTTCGATGAGCTGGAAAACAGCGGAAAAGTGCGCCATTTCGGCGTCAGCAATCAGAACCCGTTGCAGATTGAGCTACTCAAGCAATCCGTACGCCAGCCACTGATCGCCAACCAGTTGCAGTTCAGCATCATGCACACGGGTATGATTGATGCCGGCTTTAACGTGAATATGACGAACCCGGCATCGGTGAATCACGATGGCGCGATTCTGGAATACAGCCGTCTGAATACCATGACGATTCAGGCCTGGTCGCCCTTCCAGTACGGCTTTTTTGACGGTGTTTTCCTCGATAACGAGAAATTCCCTAAGCTGAACGCCACCCTTGATCGCATCGCTGAGCAACATCGCGTCACCAATACCGCGATTGCCACCGCGTGGATCTTGCGTCACCCTGCCGCGATGCAGGTGATTATCGGCACCATGAGTCCGGAACGTATCCGTGACATCGCAGCGGCGTCTACCCTGTCGCTCAGCCGCGAAGAATGGTACGAAATTTACCGCGCTGCCGGGAACGTTCTGCCTTAAGCGCACAGGCCCTACGTCTCGGGTAACGGGAATGCGTTACAAACTGGGCATAGGGCCGCGTTCAACAAAGGTCGACAGGACAATATAGCTACGTGTGCTGTCGACACCTTCCACTTCCTGTAGCTTACCTAACAGTTCCTCTAAGTCTTCCGTATCTCGGGCACGAACCTTGAGCATGACGCCACAATCTCCGGCAACGGTATGAAATTCTTCAATTTCCGGTAAATCACTCAGTGCCAATAAACGTTTAGTGCTCACGACATTCTTCGTGTTTACCAGCACAAAGGTTAATAAGGTCCGACCGATCTTACAGCCATCAATCTTTGCAACGGTACCCTTGATGACCCCGTCCTTTTTTAGCCGCTTCACTCGCTCATGCACGGATGGCGCTGAAAGATGTAGCGCTTCTCCTAAATCGGCATAGCTTCGACTGCTGTCGGTTGCAAGAAGGGCTAATATCTTTCGGTCCACTTCATCCAGTTTTGCGGGGATATGCTTTTCTTGCCTAAGCACATTCGTTTTTTCTTTTTCATTAGTCATTTTGTTTTCTTACCCTAATGGTATTAGGCATAATTTATCACACTCAAAATTTGTTAGACATAGGGGATATCATGCCTATTGCTTTATGGGCCCTGGTTATTGGTGCTTTTGGTATTGGAACGACAGAATTCATCATCGCGGGTTTGTTGCCCGCAATCGCTACCGATTACGGAGTGACGATCCCTGTGGCGGCATATATGGCCACCAGTTACGCGCTTGGGGTTTTTGTGGGCGCGCCGGTACTTATTATTCTGGGTTCTCGGCTACCCAAAAAAACGATGCTGGTTTTTCTTGCCGGGCTATTTGTGCTGGGTAATCTGGTCACTGCCATCGCACCGTCTATAGGCATAGCGATCGTCGGACGTATTATCACGTCCCTGACACACGGTGCCTTCTTCGGGATTGGCTCTGTTCTCGCCGCTGAGATGGTGCCCAAAGAGAAGCGCGTAAGTGCCATCGCCTTCATGTTCTCCGGCCTGACGGTCGCGAACCTTATCGGCGTGCCAGTGGGAACCTGGATTAGCCATCAGTTTTCCTGGCAAGCGACGTTCTACGCCATCACGGTGATTGGTGTCGCCACTGCGGTCGGCGTACTGGTGCTTATCCCTTCCACCGCTAAACCCAAAGCGCAACATATCGGGCATGAGTTTGCCGCATTCGGCAACTCAAAAGTATTGCTATCCATGGGCATAACTATCCTTGGCCCCGCAGCTTTCTTTACCTCAATTACGTATATCGCGCCCATGATGACGGAAGTGGCCCACTTCTCAGAAGGATCGATTACCTGGCTTTTGATGGTATTTGGTTTGGGCTTGTTCGTTGGAAACTGGCTGGGCGGGCGTTTCGCTGACAAAGCGCTCATGCCGATGTTGTATGTCACGCTGTTTGGGCAGGCTGCTATTTTGTTCATCTTCCATTTGACGGCCAGCAGCCAGATTGCCTCAGTATTGTGCATCTTCCTGATGGCCGCGTTTGGTTTTGCAACTGTCTCTCCCATTCAGAAACTGGTGATGGACAAAGCAAGAGCCGCAGGTGCCCCCACGCTGGCCTCAGCGGTCAATATTGGCCTATTTAATCTTGGTAATGCCCTCGGTGCCTGGGTGGGTGGGAGCGTTATCGCCAGCGGCTTCGGTTTCACTGCGCCAAACTGGGCGGGTGGGATTCTGTCGCTGAGTGCGCTGCTTCTTGCTATCGCGGTTAGTGTGGTCGATAAACGAAGCAGCACGTTGACAGAATCTTTAGAATGCCATTGATCAAATAGACGTCGCATGCAGAAATGCGCGGGTTACATCACCGCGCATTTCTAATGATGATGATGTGCATAGGCTCACGTTCCCCCACCACACGCTAAAGCCGATTATTTATCAGGTAGAGTCCTCTGGTTTTTACCGCACCTATTTTTACCTTTTTTGCCGTTCTCGCACGTTAGCCATTGTTTACCCTTTAAGTTTCTTTACAGAAATTCACGTTCGCTCACATTTTCTCATCCATTCCCTTCTCTTCGCCATTAAACCCACTATTGTTAAATTGCATTAACACCCGCGCTATACCTTTTCTGAATAACGAAGGAGCCGTTGTTATGAGTAACGTAAAGAGCATTGTGATCTGGCTGCTAGTCGGCCTGGCGGGCGCCTTTTCGTTCGCCACGCTAGCGCTAAGCCGCGGTGAACACGTCAATGCCGTGTGGTTGGTTATCGCGGCAGTCTCGTGTTACAGCATCGCCTATCGGTTTTACAGCCTGTTTATCGCCAAAAAAGTGTTTGAGCTCGACGATCGCCGACTGACACCGGCGGAGCGTCATAACGACGGTCTGGATTACGTTCCCACCAATAAATGGGTCCTGTTCGGCCACCACTTCGCCGCTATCGCCGGGGCTGGGCCGCTGGTCGGGCCGATTCTCGCCGCACAGATGGGCTTCCTCCCCGGTACGATCTGGATCTTGGTCGGCGTCATGCTGGCGGGTGCCGTGCAGGATTTTCTGGTGCTGTTTATCTCAACCCGCCGGGACGGTCGTTCTCTGGGTGAGATGGCAAAACAGGAACTGGGCACGTTCGCGGGTATTATCACCATGCTTGGCGCGCTGGGCGTGATGATCATCATTCTCTCGGCGCTGGCGCTGGTCGTCGTTAAAGCGCTGGCAGAAAGCCCGTGGGGTTTATTCACCATTGCCGCCACCATCCCTATCGCGCTCTTCATGGGCGTTTACATGCGCTTTTTACGTCCGGGCAAAATCGCTGAAGTTTCTATCATCGGCTTTGTGCTGATGATGCTGGCGATTGTCTACGGCGGTAACATCGCGGTACACCCTTACTGGGGGCCGTTCTTCACATTGAAAGGGACGTCGCTCACCTGGGTTCTGGTGATTTACGGCTTCGTGGCCTCAGTCCTGCCCGTCTGGCTGCTGCTGGCACCGCGTGATTATCTCTCTACGTTCCTGAAAATCGGGGTCATTGTCGGGTTGGCCTTCGGTATTGTGTTCGCCATGCCGGAAATGAAAATGCCTGCCGTTTCCCGTTTTATTGACGGCACCGGCCCGGTCTTCTCCGGTACGCTGTTCCCCTTCCTGTTTATCACCATCGCCTGCGGCGCGATTTCCGGCTTTCATGCGCTGGTTTCCAGCGGCACCACGCCGAAGCTGGTTGAACGGGAAAGTCATATCCGCTTCATCGGCTATGGTGCAATGTTGATGGAATCCTTCGTGGCGATTATGGCGCTGATTTGTGCCTCGGTTATCGAACCGGGTATCTACTTTGCCATGAACTCACCTGCCGCCTTGATCGGCACCACAGTTGAGAGTGCCTCGTTAGCCATCAATAACTGGGGATTTGTGATTACCCCACAGGAATTGAGCGCCATTGCCAATGACGTTGGTGAAGCCTCTATTCTTTCCCGCGCCGGCGGTGCGCCGACCTTCGCGGTGGGCATGGCCTATATTATTACCGAAATCTTTAACAGCCGGGCGATGATGGCATTCTGGTATCACTTCGCGATTCTGTTTGAAGCCCTGTTCATTCTGACTGCCGTTGACGCCGGAACGCGCGCTTGTCGTTTCATGGTTCAGGATCTGGTCGGGATTGCGATTCCAAGACTGGCTAACAGCCGCTCCTGGCTGGGGAATCTGGCGGGTACAACCGTTGCCGTTTCCGGTTGGGGATTCTTCGTCTATCAAGGCGTGATCGATCCGCTGGGCGGCATCAACACGCTCTGGCCGCTGTTTGGTATCGGTAACCAGATGCTGGCCTCGATGGCATTGATTCTCGGCACCGTGGTGTTGTTTAAGATGAAGAAACAGCGCTATGCGTGGGTGACTATCGTGCCTACCGTCTGGCTATTTATTACGTCGATGACGGCGGGTTGGCAGAAAATCTTCCATGAGAAACCGAGCATCGGCTTTCTGGCTCAGGCAAAACGCTTTGCGGCGGGTATTGAACAGAACACACTAATTGCACCAGCCAAGTCGATTAAAGACATGGAAACCATCGTCTTCAGTAATCAGATCAACGCCGCGCTGTGTGGGTTCTTCATGCTGGTAGCGGTGACAATGCTGATTTCAGCCTTCTTCGTCATTCGTCGTGCAATGAATAGCGATGTCCCAACGGCAAAAGAGAGCCCGATTGTCTTACGAGACGGCGCTCAGCCTTAAAGCCATCGGCGTAACCCTTCGATCCCTCCCTCGCGGAGGGATTTTTTATGGCATGCCATCTCTGGGCAACACCCTTACGGATTTAGCACGGAGCATGTGCCGTTCAGGAGCGAAGTCATCAAGCTCCACAAATAACACTAGCGCCGCATGGGCGGCGCTAGTGGCTTAAAGGGCATGAGGAAGGAACCGCTGCGGTTTATTGTCCGTAATACGCGTTTTTGCCGTGCTTGCGTAAGTAGTGTTTATCCAACAGCGTTTGTTGCATCTCACCCAACTGAGGCGTTAACTGGCGTGAGAAAATCCCCATGTAGGCAAGTTCTTCCAGAACAACCGCGTTGTGCACCGCGTTATCTGCATCTTTCCCCCACGCAAAGGGGCCATGCGAGTTAACCAATACGGCCGGAACATCCACTGGTGAAATGCCACGCTGGCGGAAGGTTTCGACGATCACCGTTCCCGTATCCCACTCATAGCGGCCGTTGATTTCCTCGTCCGTCATCAGGCGTGTGCAGGGAATAGGACCATAAAAATAGTCCGCGTGCGTCGTTCCCCAGGCGGGGATATCTTTGCCCGCTTGCGCCCAGATCGTGGCATGGCGGGAATGGGTATGCACAATGCCGCCGATCTCGGCAAATTCCAGATACAGCACGCGGTGAGTATCGGTATCTGACGACGGTTTCTTCGTCCCTTCCACCACCTTGCCACTTTCCAGCTCAACGACAACCATATCCTCCAGCGTCATGGCCGAATACTCCACGCCGGAAGGTTTGATCACCATCAGGCCGCGTTGCCGATCAACCGCGCTGACATTTCCCCAGGTAAACGTCACCAGATTGTGCTGCGGTAAGGCCAGATTGGCTTCCAACACCTGTTTTTTTAGCGTTTCTAACATATCAGCCTCCCCTCGGCGCGATGACACCATTTTCACGGCCTGACGAGCTGGTCGCTATGGGCTAAATCGCTAAAGACCTAGCGGTGTTCTGCTATGGGAAAAAGAAAGAGACACCCCACAGAATTGGGCAAAAAACAGCCAACTTTATCAATTGTTGCTATCGTTAACATAACGCTGGGGAATTAAGAGTTTTTACCTGTTGCAGTTTTTTCCGATGATTATACTCGTCATCAAGCAGTAGAAGGCCGGTTTCTTTATTTAATACCGTAAAAAGCACGTTGTTCGATATTTTCCTCACAAGAAACGTGAGGCCAAGAGCAGAAAGGGGAATAAAATGAAATTAAACAAACGTTTTGCGACAGCCGCGCTGGCCATTACGCTTGCTGTAACGCTAGCGGGCTGTTCAAACATGTCCAAACGTGACCGTAATACCGCGATTGGTGCCGGTGCGGGTGCAGTCGGTGGGGCTATCTTAACGGATGGCGGAACATTAGGAACGCTGGGCGGAGCAGCTATCGGCGGGTTGATTGGCCGTCAGGTCGATAAATAACGAATTCGTGAGCAGCAGGTTCACGGGAGTAAACCTGCTGCTTTTATTTTATATGCTTTAGCCACCAGCCAGCTTAACCTTCATGCCTTTCGCTTCCAGAAGCTGTTTTAGCAGGTCGCGTTTATCTCCCTGAATTTCGATCACGCCGTCTTTGACCGACCCGCCGCAGCCACATTTCTTCTTTAATTCAGCCGCCAGCTTATCCAGTGCGGCATCGTCAAGATCGAGACCGCTAATCAGGCATACGCCTTTTCCTTTACGTCCACTGGTCTGGCGCTGGATACGCACGATGCCATCACCTTTTGGCCGAACGACATGTTCTTCTTCCGGCTTAATTCGCCCGGTTTCTGTGGAGTAAACCAGTTGGCTATTCTCGTCGCGACGCAGGCTCATGATGCCGCACCGTTTAACAATGAAGCGCGAATCTCCCGCAGCGTCTGTGCCGGATCCGCCGATTGGGTGATCGGACGTCCAATCACCATATAATCGACGCCAGCCTGCTGTGCCTGAACCGGCGTCATGATGCGGCGCTGATCGCCAACGTCGCTGCCAGCCGGACGAATTCCTGGCGTGACCAGCTTAAATGCCTGTCCGCATACCTGCTTCAACCGCTGCGCTTCATGCGCGGAACACACCACGCCATCCAGCCCGCTGTTGTGCGTTAACACTGCCAGTCGTTCCGCCTGCTCCGCCGGACTGACGGTAATGCCGAGCCCGCGCAAATCGTCTTCGTCCATGCTGGTTAACACGGTCACGGCAATCAGCAGCGGTGCATCGTTACCAAACGGCACCAGCGCTTCTTTCGCCGCTGTCATCATGCGCGAGCCACCGCTGGAGTGGACATTCACCATCCACACGCCAAGATCGGCGGCGGCCGCAACGGCGTGAGCGACGGTGTTCGGAATATCGTGGAATTTCAGATCGAGAAACACATCAAAGCCGCGCTGTTGTAGCGTCTGCACGAACTGTGGGCCAAATAAGGTAAACATCTCTTTGCCTACCTTCAAACGGCAATCCTGCGGATCGATACGGTCAACAAACGACAGCGCCGCCTGCTGACTGGCATAGTCCAGCGCGACCACAATCGGGGAGGATACCGTTTGATTCTCTTGCTGTAGATTCTCGTTTTTCATTCGTCACCCAGTTTCTTGCGAAGCCAAAATTCCCGCCGCATTCTACATGCCTCGCCCCTGAAATCCCAGCCGCCTGAAGACCAATGCGGTTAAAGAAGCCAGCTGGCACCGAAATCCTATGCAGCTATTAGTATGTTGTAACTAAATAGCATGAAACAACACTCGCTCGATAGCGTGAAACGCTACTGGCCGTCGAGCCCACGGATCGGCTTGATGCTAGCCCAGGTACGGCAGGAAGGACATTGCCAATAGAGTGATTGCGACGTAAAACCACACTTGCGGCAACTGTAGCGGGGTTTGGTGCGAATCTGTTCGCCGACCATGTCGCGCAATCCCTGAAGATTCTCTTTTGTGCGTCCGTCTTCTGCTTCATGCAGGTGAAAATCCATCAGGCGATGGAACACGCGCATCGTAGGATGGCGTTGAAGCTGGCGGTTAATATAAGCCTGTGCCACCTCGGCTCCCTCTTCTCTTTCGAGAATGTCGGCCAGCATCAATTCCGCCGTCGCACCGGTATTTTCTTCTACGCAGCGTCTGAGGAAATTCTCCCAATCCAAAGGCTTATCTAAATGCTGATAGCACTCTTGCAGCATCGGCAGCGTTTCGCTAACCAGTTCTTTATCCTGCTCGAGAACCTGTCGCAAGGATTCCACGGCGCGTGAATAATCCTGCTGCGCCATGTAGATGCGCCCCATCATGATAGACGCACGGGCGCACTGACTGTCCGCCGTCGCCCCTTTTTTCAGGAGCGTTAGCGCCTTATCCAGATCGTCACTGCCCATCGCCAACAGCGCCAATTCACAGTAAAAATGCGCGATATCCACGCGAAGCTGGTCTTTTCCCATCTTGACCAGTTTTTCAGCCACTTCAATTGCCGTCGGCCAATCGCTGGTCGCCTGATGGATCTGCAAGAGCTGCTGCAAGGCGCTGCGTCGAAAATCTTCTTCATCCACCAACTGGTTGAAACTTTCTTCGGCACGGTCATACAGTCCTGCGGCCATATAGTCACGGCCCAGCTGTTGCACCGCCAGCAGGCGCTGTTCAAAGGTTAACGATGCGCTTTCGGTCAGCGCCTGATGGATGCGAATCGCACGGTCAACTTCACCGCGCGAACGAAACAGGTTGCCGAGCGTGAGGTGGGCTTCAAAGGTGTTGCTATCATCCTTGAGCATGTCGAGGAACAGCTCAACCGCCTTATCCTGCTGGTTGGACAACAAGAAGTTAACCCCGGTGACATACTCTCGGGACAGGCGGTTGGATTCCTGCTCTTTGTCCTGCTGCGCACTTCTGCGCCCCATGTACCAGCCGTACGCGGCGGCCACGGGCAGCAACAGAAACAGCAGTTCTAACATAGAGAGAATTCCTTAGTGGGTGACCGTCTGCACTGGCGCCACGTTCTCCTCGGTGGAGGTAGAAAGCTGTTGTTCCAGACGCTTGATTTTACGTTGTGCACGGCCAAGCGCAATGCGCTGACGCAGATAAAACAGACCACAGATAACCCAGCCAAGGGCAAAACCCAGGGCAAACAGCGTGGCAAGCAGTGTGGAGATACGATACTCCCCCTGTGCCAGCAGGTAGTTAAATGTCACAACCTGATCGTTGTGCGCACCCAGTGTGACAGAAATGATGAATATCGCCAGCACGAGTAAAAAAATCAGCAAATATTTCACATTGTCCTTCCTGTGATATCCAGTAACCGGATGAATTATGCCAAATTTTGGCGACAAACCCTATTAAATTACCATGTCCAACGCGGACAGGGAAATCACGGCGTCAGCCCGATTTTTTGTCGCCGCACTTATCACCACACTTCCACTGTACAAAAGTCAAAAACAAGAACCGTGCTCCGCTGCCGTCTGCGCTTGTTATTTATTCTGTGCTGAATAAAAATGACAGCAGCAAGTCAGCAAGGGGAAAAGTCATGTCAAAGCAGGACGAACAGCGATTATTGGTCAAGATCGCTACGCTCTATTATAGCGAAGGGATGAAACAAGCAGAAATTGCCACCTCACTCCATTTGTCACAGTCTTTTGTCTCCCGCGCTATTACGCGCTGTGTTAAAGAAGGTGTGGTCAAAATCAGCGTAATTCAACCCCCGAACATGTTCATGGGGCTGGAAGCCGCGATTCAGAAGCGCTACGGCATCGATCAGGCTATCGTGGTGGATGTCGCCGATAACGCTACGCTGGCGCAAATCAAGCAGGCAATTGGCTCTGCGCCGCGCACACTATGTTCAAACCAGTATCCGCCCTGACGATCTCGTTGGTATCTCGTCCTGGAGCAGCACGCTCCGGGCGATGGTGGACAGCCTGCATCCGCAAAGCGTCAAGGCTCAGGGCGTCATCCAACTGTTGGGCGGCGTCGGGCCGAATGGCAATGTGCAGGCGACGATCCTGACGCAAACCTTAGCCAATCAGCTCAGTTGCCCCGCTTACCTTTTGCCCGCGCAGAGTATCGAACGGTCGGTGGAAGATCGCGCCCGTTTGGTGACCAGCGATGAGGTTTCCAGCGTGGTTGATAAATTCAGCGAGGTGAGTCTGGCGCTTGTCGGCATCGGCGTGCTGGAGCCCTCACAACTGCTGAAAAATTCCGGTAACTACTATCACGAAGCGATGTTGCAACAGCTGGCCGAACGCGGTGCCGTGGGCGATTTATGCCTGCATTATTACAACGCGGAAGGCGAACCGGTGTTGCAGGACGATGAAGATCCGGTGATTGGTATGGCGCTGCCACAGCTACGTCAGTGTCCGCGCGTAGTGGCGTTAGCGGGCGGCGTCGAGAAAAGTGCCGCGATTCGCGGTGCCTTAACCGGGCACTACGTTGATGTATTGATTACCGATCGATTAACCGCCGAGACGTTGATCTAACGTACTCATCACTCGTGGTGAGCAATAAGAGTAACGTCAGGCGCGGAATGCTTCCCCTGCTCCGCGCCTGACGTGGCGTGATTACTCGTTAACGTTAATGGATGACAGCAACGCATCCTGCACAATCCGCTGCGCCTGTAACGGATTCTGCGCTTCCTGCGCCGCCTGAAGCGCTGGGATATCCAGCTTGTCCAGTGCGCGATAGATGTGTTTCAGGAAACGGATAGATAGCTGCGCCGCCTCAACGTGGTTCTCACGGAACGGGAACTGATCGAGCTGCCAGACACCCTGCCAGTTGTTGATTTTCAACACGTAGAAAAATTCGAAGATCTCGGTCATATGCACGGTGCCGACCACCAGATCGTCATCCCAACCGCGCAGGTTGTCGTTTACATCCATGCCGAACAGACGGCCGCGATCGATAATCAATTGGGCAGAATCGGCCGGTGATTCGCCGCCATACAGCGCATGTCCGAAGTCCAGCAGCACGCCGACGTTATCCAGCCCGATATCTTCAATACCCAGCAGCGTTCGCGCGGCAGAATCCCAGGTCATTTTCACGCGCGGTTCACGCGGCTTGTACTCGATAGCGAATTTCACATCGGGGTTAGCGCCTGCCAGATCGCGCATGCCGTCAACCGCCAGCTTCCACAGGTTTTTATGGCTGACCTGGAACGGATAATCCCAGCCATCCTGACCCGGCCAGACTTTGACATAATTCGCGCCGAGTTCACGCACAATGCCTGCAGATTCGTGCATTAATTCAAACGCTGCCGCTCGGGCCGCTGGATCGGGGTTGGTAAAAGCACCGCGCGACCACTTTTGCAGATAAATTTCCGGCGTGATACCAATCGCCTTCAGTCCCGCATCTTTCAGCGCATCTTTTACTTCGCTGAGCGTCACGCCCGGCGTGAAGGGATAAGGCAAGTCGACATAGGAAAGTTCGCCGACCTCTTTCGCCGCTTTAATCTGATCGATCGTGCTCAATGCGGGGCCGTAGCCGTCCACCGCGTAGCGGTCGATATAATTCGCAAAATGCCACAAACCGGCACCAAATTTAGGGTAGTTATACGTTGCCATAAAAGTCACCTCATTGATTTCTGATGGTATTGAGCTGCTTATCTTTTCTTTCGTATCGGATAGGTTCTTACTACTAACATTTCTTACTGCTAAAAACGGTTATGACTTGGACCGCAAGCGTGCACGCGCTACCGCCGTGCGCCACTGTTGATAGCTCTCCAAAACCCCGTGGTTGGTCGTCGACGGTTCGATGACTTCCACTTCTCTGGGCAGCGCGGCGATCTGTTCGTTGTGCTCCCACCACCCCAGCATTTTCCCGCCCAGATAAGCCGCACCCAGCGCCGACACTTCCGCGTTATGGTTGCGAATCAACGGGCGCTGCAAGAGGTCGGCCTGAAACTGCATCAGCCAGCGATTTTGTGTCGCGCCACCGTCAACGCGTAGCGCGGGTAACGCGGCCTGCGATGCCTGTTCCATCGCGAAAAATACATCGGCAATCTGGTAGGCGATGGCTTCCAGTCCTGCACGGGCGATGATGGCGGGCGTGGTGGCATCACATAATCCACACAGCAGGCCACGCGCTTGCACATCCCAATAGGGCGCGCCCAGCCCGGATAGCGCAGGAACAAAAAAGACGCCCTGATTAGACTCGGCGCTAAGCGCCAGCTCGGTAAGTTGCGTAACAGAAGGGATGCCCAGCATCTGACCAATCCAGGAAAATCCCGAACCCGTGTGGGTAATGTTGCCTTCCAGCGCGTAGCGCAGTTCGCCATCGTGCCAGGCAATCGTGGTGCTAAGCCCTGCGGCCTGTTGATGCGGCGTGTTGATAGTGGTCATCAGCGACGAGCCAGTGCCGTACGTTGCCTTGATTTCACCGCTTTGAGTGATGGCCTGACCGTACAGCGCTGCATGAGAGTCGCCAATCAGTGCCACAATCGGTACGCCAGCGGCAAGCCCGCTGATGCCGGTCACGCCAGTGTGACCGTGTAACGCCGAGGACGGCGTAACGGCAGGCAGGCACACACTGGGAATCCCGAACAGCGCCAGTAAATCCTCATCCCAGCAGCCGCGGTGGATATTGAACAGTTGGGTTCTTGCCGCGTTGGAATAGTCGGTGGAATACGCTAGCCCACCGCTAAACTGCCAGTTAAGCCAGCAATCCACCGTTCCGATGCACAACTCCCCCTGCATCGCCCGGGCGACACCGTCCGGCAGTTCTGCCAGCATGGCGTGCAGTTTGGCGGCGGGAAAAAGCGGATCGACCTGTAGCCCGGTACGGGATTCGATCAGACGCGCCTCTGCACTGTCTTGCAATGTCTGACAGAATTTCTCGGCGCGTCGATCCTGCCAGCTGACCAGCGGCGTCAACGGCTTTCCGGTTCGCCTGTCCCAAATCAGTACCGACTCACGCTGGTTACTGATCGCTACGCCTACCACTTGAGCCCGATGTAATGGCGACAGGCAGGCTTCTGCCGCCTGACAAACCGCATGCCAGATCGCCATCGCATCCTGTTCGGCTCTGCCCGGCTGCGGGTGCGTCACCTGCAAGGCGACTGCCGCCTTAGCCAGAATGCGCCCCCGTTCATCGACGGCAATCGCCTTGGCGTTCGTCGTCCCTTCATCGATTGCCAAAATAACCGGCGTAAACATCATCAGCCTCCCGAGCAAAGACGCAGTGCTGCGTTGACAATGCCCGTCGCGTCCAGCCCGTGATGCGCTCGCATCGCGCTCCGATCGGCGGCAATCGCGTATTGACCATCGGGAATTCCCAACCGCACAAGAGGAATTCCGCTGCCCGCTTCCGCCAGCACTTCCGCGACCAGACTGCCTGCACCGCCGTTGACGTTATGTTCCTCGACTGTGATGACTCGAGGTGTTTCACTCAGAATTTCAAGCAATTGCTGAGTATTGCACGGGCGGATAGAGGAAAGATTAACCACCGTAGCGGAAAGTCCTTTTTCTGCTAATAATTCAGCCGACGTCACAATTTCATGCACGGTCGACCCCAACCCGACCAGCGTGATATCGCGACCTTTGCGCAGCACATCGATCTGCCCCGGCACAAAGCGATACCGCTCATCGTGCAAGGCAGGCAGCGGTTTCCCATCGAGGCGGATATAGACCGGCCCCTGATGTTCAAACGCATAATCGATAATCTGACGGCACTCTTCCGGGCTGGACGGCGCATAGATCTCAATATTGCCAAACCCTCTCAGCACCGCGATGTCGTCAATACTGTGGTGCGTGCTGGCGAGCGGGCCATAGCTACAGCCGGCATTCAGCCCGAATAGCTTGACGTTGCTGTTGTTGTAACAGACGTCGACTTTGAGCTGTTCATTCGCACGGGAGATCAAAAACGGAGCTGCGTTACAGGTCACTGCAATCTTGCCGCCGATGGACAGCCCTACCGCCGTCCCCACCATGGTTTGTTCTGCGATTCCCACGTTGACGATGCGGTCGGGGAAACGCTGTATGAACGGTGAAATCTTCGCCGTAGAGGTCGAATCCGCCAACACCGGAACTAAATCAATCCCCTGTTCGACGGCCTTGATGAACTGCTCGACCATGACGGTTGCCAGATGCTCTGCGTTACTCATCTTTTAATTCCTCCAGCGCCAGTGCAATTTCCTCGCCTTTCGGCACGCGGTGATGCCACTCAGCCCGCCCCTGAATAAACGACACGCCCGCGCCTTTTTCCGTATTCGCAATCACCACATTCGGTTTGCCGTTGCGCGGCAGGTTCTCCAGCGTTTCCACCACCGAGCACATGTCATTACCCGCGCATTCTGTGACCTGTAGGCCAAAAGCCTGCCACTTTTCCGCCAGCGGATCGGTGTTCATGATGGAGCAGGTCGTTCCCGCCAGTTGCAGCTTGTTCTTGTCGTTGATGATGATCAGGTTATCCAGTTGGTAATGCGCCGCTGCCAGCGCCGCTTCCCAGTTACTGCCTTCCGCCAGTTCACCATCCCCCGTCAGGACAAATACCCGACGCGGGCTGTTATCGCGCTTCGCCGCCAGCGCAATGCCGACAGCAACCGGCAGCCCGTGCCCTAGCGCGCCGGTGTTCAGTTCAATCCCCGGCGTTTTATGCTTGACCGGATGCCCCGGCAAATGTGAGTCGGGGTGCTGATAGGTCTCCAGCCACGCTTCTGGGAAATAGCCCGCTTCCGCCAGACAGCAGTAATAGCCGCCGACCGCATGACCTTTTGACTGGATGTAAATATCCCGCTGCGGATCCTGAAGGCGATCCGGTGCGCAGTTCAGAATGCGAAAATACAGCGCTGTCAGTATCTCAACCTGTGACAGGTCGGCGCCCGTGTGCCCGCCAGCCGGGCTATTGGCATTCAGATGAATAATGCGGCGACGAATGGCGCGGGCTTTATGCGTCAGCGCCTCCACCGACAATGCGTACGGATTCATACTTCACCTCGCTTGAATTTTTACCCAAAAACGAATATTTATTCATATCAAATCAAAAAAAATTGCGCTCAAATTGGGCCGCGGTATGACTACCGACATCGCTCTCGCCACAACTCAACGCCCCGTGCTAGTTACTCTTAACTATGTCCCTTCCGCCGCGACCTTCTGTGACACAATGGCGGCCTTGTGCTGCATACGATTTTGCATCTGGTCGATAATCACCGCCACAATGATGACGATGCCTTTAATCACCATCTGCCAGAATTCACTTACGCCCATCATCACCAGCCCGTCGGCAAGAATCCCGATAACAAACGCGCCAATTAGCGTGCCCAGAATCGTGCCACGTCCGCCTGCCAGCGACGTTCCACCGAGCACCACAGCAGCAATCGCGTTCATCTCAAAAGCAGTGCCAGTTGCTGGATGGCTGGCGACCAACTGAGACGACACAACGATGCCCGCGATAGCGGCGCAGAAGCCGGAAATGGTGTAAACCCAGACTTTGACCTGACGCACTTTGACACCGGAAAGTTCAGCGGCACGTTCGTTGTCACCAATCGCATAGACATGGCGGCCGAACGGCAGGCGGCGCGCCACGTAGGCAATCACTACGGCCAGCACCAGCATCAGCCAGATGGCCAGCGGTAATCCCAGGATCGTGGCGGAGCCAATCAGCTCAAAACCCGTGTTGCCCAACTGCGGGTTACCGCCCAGGCTGGGGAACGTTTCCCCTCCGGAAATCAGCATCGATGCCCCACGCACGATGTACATCGTTCCGAGCGTGCAGATAAAGGGCGCAACGTTATACCGCGTGATGATCCAGCCGTTGATGGCACCAATGAGCGCGCCAATCAGCAGCACGACAGGCACGATGACCCACACGCTGGGGAAAATCGCGACGCCGAACATGGGCAGCACAATTCCCTGAGTAATCATGTAGCCCGCCACCATGCCGCACAGCCCTAACGTGGCACCGATTGACAGGTCAATCCCGGCGGTGATGATGACAAACGTGATCCCCAGCGCCAGAAACGCATTGATGGCAATGTGCTTCACCATGATGATCAGGCTGCCTGTGGCCAAAAATCCGGGCACAGTGAAGGCAAAGAACCCCAGAATCAGGAACAGCGCGATAAACGTGCGCAGCCTGAGAATCAACAGCAGGATGCTCTCTCGTGAGCGTACAAACTTACCCGGAGATAGCGCGCCTGACGCCGCCGGAAGGTGAGTCGTTTTCATGTCAGAACCCTTGTGCACTTGCCGAAACCAATGCCGACTCGCTGGCCGACTGACGCACGATATTCGCCGTCAGCTTGCCATTCGACATCACCAAAATACGGTCCGATACCGCCATAATTTCTTTCAGATCCGAGGTGGAAAACAGCACGCCGATGCTCTGTTCCGACAGCCCGACCATCATTTCAAATACGTCGGCTTTGGCACCCACATCGATGCCACGCGTGGGTTCATCCAGCAGCAGGACTTTGGGGCTGGTCAGCAACGAGCGGCCAATCACCACTTTTTGCTGATTGCCGCCGCTGAGCGCCTGAATTTCCACCTCGGGCGAAGAGACTTTGATCGCCAATTGTCCAATCGTGCTGGCAACCACCTCCTGCTCTTGCCGCTGGAAGATCGCCATGCCGTATTTCAGCCGCCGCCACAGGCTGGCGATGGTGAGATTGGAAGCCACCGACGAGAGTGGAAAGATGCCGGTTTTCTTGCGATCTTCCGGCACCAGACTCATGCCCATACGAATGCGCTGCGCGGTAGATAGCCGCGAATTAACCGGTTTGCTATCGAGATAAATTTTGCCCAGATAATCATTCTGAATACCCAGCAGACACTCGAAGAGTTCGGTACGACCCGCCCCCATCAGCCCATAAATGCCGACGATTTCCCCTTCACGCACCATCAGCGACACATCATTGACCACCTGATGCCCGGCATCATTGAGGCAGGTAAGGTGTTCCGCTTCCAGCACGGGCGCACCAAACGTTCTGCCCGGATGCAGAAAACTGGTGACAGGGTCACCGCCGAGCATTTCCCGCACGATCCACGGTACGTCGATGTCGCTAACGGCCGCCTCTGCCTGAAAACACCCGTCGCGCAGGATGGTGATGTAGTCACCAATCGCCATCAGTTCTTCCAGCCGGTGTGAAATGTAGATAATCGACACGTTCTGGCGAGTCAGCTCGCGGATCACACGGAACAGAATCTCTACCTCCGTTTTGCTCAGCGCAGAGGTGGGTTCGTCCAGAATCAGAATGTCAGCCTGATCCGCCAGCGCTTTGGCGATTTCCACCAGTTGCTGCTGACCGACTTTCAGGCTGGCAACCTCGGTACGCGGCGAAATATCCTGATCGAGACGCGCCATCAACTCCGCCGCAATTCGCTCCTGCGCCAGATAGTCGATAGGCGCAACGCCCTTTTGCAGTTCCCGCCCCAGGAAGATATTCTCCGCCACGCTCAGGTTCTCGGACAGGTTGAGTTCCTGATGCACCATGCCGATGCCTTTTGCCGCCGCATCACGCGTATCCGCGATGCGCACCGCTTCGCCATTCAGCAGAATCTGACCGGACGTCGGCTGCTGCACGCCGGCCAAAATCTTCATCAGCGTCGATTTACCCGCCCCGTTCTCACCGATAATCACGTTGACCTTGCCGCGATACACGTTGTAATCGACGTTATCCAGCGCTTTAGTACCGGGAAACAGCATGGTGATGCCGCGGGTCGCCATCACGATATCGGGTCGGTTCACCGCGTTTGATTGCGGAGAAGTGTCTGGTTTTTCCATCACTGCGCCCCTCCGCCACTCGTTTCGGTCAGGTTTAACGTCATCGGCACCGCTTCGCTGATGCCCTGCTTGGTTATCACCAATGCCGCCAGTACGTTAACGGACTTACCCTGCACGTCCGCATCCAGCTCCGGCAATGACGCGAGCGCTTTGTTATTCAGCGCGCGAGCCAGTTGGGCAAACTGAACCTGATTTTTGAAGTCATCAAAGCGAATAAACCCAGCCGCATCGCGAATGGCATTGCCTTTAACGATGGGCCCAAGTTGAAGCGTGACGGCGTCACCTTGCACATCAAGCGTCAATTTTCCTTCGCGACTTTCCCGGTCAATCCCGCTGACCGTGCCCTGAAGCCGTGCGTAGACAGCTTTACGCCCTGAATCCTCCAGCGCAGCCTGCGTTTTCTTCACCTCGTCCCAGGACAACGCCTGCTGCTGCGTGGTTGGGAGCAGCGTTGGCTGCCACAGCGCCGTCGCGATGTTCTCTGGCGTCATGGTGCTATAGCTCGGCGTAGCCGCTGGGTCGATCGGAATGATCGGTTTACCGTTTTCATCCAGATCGACCACCGTACAGGCCGACAGCAGCAAGGCGCAGAGCCCAATCCAGCAGGCGCGGCATCGTTCATCGAACAGCATAACGACTCCTTTATCAGCAGGAGCTGACGCTCCTGTCGCCTTAATTACGGTTTCAACGCAAAGGTGTTCAGTTTGGTCGCGTTAGATTCGTCGATCAGAATGCAGTCCATCAGCTGTTTCTCTTCATGCTGTGCCTTGCCGTTCTTCAGGTAGTAATCTGCCTGTTCGACCGCCATCTGCGCCTGTTGCCAGCCGGGTTGCAGCACCGTGGCCTTGATATTGCCTTTATTGATGATGGAATCGCGCACGTAGTCGCTGCCGTCAAAGCCCACCACAATCACGTCATGACGCCCCGCCGCTTTCAGCGCCGCTTCCGCCCCCAGCGCCATGGTGTCGTTGCCGGAAATCACGCCGGTGATATCCGGATTTGCCTGCAAAATGGCTTCCATGCGGGTAAAGGCTTCAGTCTGGCTCCAGTTCGCCGTTTGTCTGGCGACGCGCTTCATGTCGCTATATTGGTCGATCACATCGTGGTAGCCCTGCGAACGGACGTGCGCATTGGTGTCTGATTCGCGGCCAATCAGCTCGACGTATTTGCCTTTCTGTCCCATTAGCTCGACGAATTTCTCCGCACCGAGCTGTGCGCCCTGATAGTTATTGGAAACGATCTGCGCCACGGCCACGCCGGTTTCATTGATTTCACGATCGATCAGGAAAGCGGGAATACCGGCAGCTTTCGCTTTTTTCAACGGGCCAATGGTCGCATCAGCCCCGGCATTATCCAGAATGATGGCTTTCGCCTTTCGGGCAATGGCGGTTTCAATCAGCTGATTTTGCTTGCTTACATCATCATCATGCGATGCCACCAGCGTGGTGTAGCCCAGTTCGATGGCTTTGGTTCTGGCACCTTCGGCTTCGGCTTTAAAGAATGGGTTATCGTGTGAAGGGGTAATTATGGCGATCAACCCGTTATCTGCGGCGAATGCACCGGCAGAGAAGGAAAACATGACGGCCAGCAGGGAGGATTTCAGACGGTAAGGTTTCATTGTTATTCTCCTGTTTGAATATATATTCAATATTGAATTAACATTCAAATGCAGTTTTGCAACCAACCGAAAAATTGTCCAACAGCAAAAACAGGAATAGCGAAGCAGCTCACAAATTGTTTACATTTTGCGCGAGGAGATAGCGGTGAGAATTGGGAAAAACAGAGACGAGAGGGATAAAAAATTTCCGGGAGCAATTTTTAACGTTGCGTCAGCAACGGCCAGCAGGGTGACGGACAAGGAGTCCGTCATAAAAATGCGGATGACCGAGGTCATCCGCAGGGTACGCACTACAGGGGATTATCTATGGAGTACAACCTACAGCAACTCAAAGGCTACGAGGATTTATTTTCGGCGGCATCCTCCTCCGCCTGTTCTTTAATTTCTTCATATTGGAGCGAGAGCGGTCCGCACCAGCGCTGCGCCATCCAACTGGCGACCACCACCAGCAGCCAGCTAATTAACGTCGCCACCACCAAATCCTGCGGCCAATGCATGCCGAGTACCAGACGGCTACCCATAACGCCGCTGGCCCACAGCATCAGGATCACCACCGTTTTATAATGTCGACGTGCCCACAGCAGCCCAACCCCCAGCAGCGCCCAGGTTGCAGCAAACATGGTGTGCCCGGAGGGGAAAGCAAAGCCCGTTTCAAACTGCCAGTGGCTGCGCAGCCATTGTGGAATCTGCGCCTGGTCCTGCAACTGTGTTTTCACCAGTTCCGAACGCTCATTACGCGGCAGCGAATAGAAATAGCTGTCGTCCACCTGATGATTTTTCTCCAGCCAGACGACATAGGGCCGTGATTCCTGCACCCACTCTTTAATAGCCGATTTGATCCCCTGCCCAATCAGCACCGTAATCGCCATGATGACCAACAGGCCGAGCGCAGGTTTCAGGCGAAAACGCAGACACCAGAGAAACCAGATGCTGAGCACGATGCTGGTCAGAATGCCCCACGGCGATGTCACCGTTTCGGTAATCCAGAAGAGTACGCGTAACCAGAGTCCGTCGTACTCCGGTTGCCACTGCCAACCGCTCATCCAGATAATCATTGGCATAATCAGTAATAGCGCTGCGCCAATAGTTGTTCGTCTGGCAATTTCGTACATAATTTCTTCCCATAATTCAGCATGATGCTATGCAACAAAACTTTCACAATTCTATCAGAAAATCCGACACGAACTGTCAGTATGGCGTAAAATAGCGCTCAGTTCTGTCAACAAACCTGAAACCAGACGGTAGTCAGGCCACGTTGTAATTCAATTTTTGTGATGTTCTTAAACAGGCTTTTTTGCTGGTCAAGCGCGATAGGTCGCAGTAGGATTCGCCTCAGCATTCTTGTTTGTGGACACAGCGTTTTATGGACACAGCTTTTTGGATACAGATTTTTTGGAGAAAAGTATGCAGCTAAAACGGGTGGCGGAAGCCAAGTTGCCCACCCCGTGGGGCGATTTCCTGATGGTAGGTTTCGAAGAGATCGCCACAGGCCACGATCACCTCGCTCTGGTTTATGGTGATATTTCCGGTTCAGTTCCCGTACTCGCCCGCGTGCACTCCGAGTGTCTGACGGGGGATGCCCTGTTTAGCCTGCGCTGCGACTGTGGTTTCCAGCTTGAAGCGGCACTGAGCCACATCGCCGAAGAAGGCCGCGGCGTGCTGCTATACCACCGTCAGGAAGGCCGTAATATTGGGCTGCTCAATAAGATCCGCGCTTATGCGTTGCAGGATCTAGGAGCTGATACGGTGGAAGCCAATCATCAGCTTGGGTTCGCCGCCGACGAGCGCGATTTCACGCTGTGCGCCGACATGTTCAAGCTGCTCGACGTTGATGAAGTTCGCCTGCTGACGAATAACCCGCAGAAAGTGAAAATACTCAACGAAGCAGGCATCAATATCGTTGAGCGCGTGCCATTAATCGTCGGGCGCAACCCGAAGAATGAGAACTATCTGGCAACCAAAGCTGCCAAAATGGGGCACCTGCTGGATATGAAGTAACGATCCTGCTTCACGTCAGGATCGTTTCTTCCATGCTGACAGCCGGTTTTTAGCCGGCTGTTTTATTGGGATCAGTGCTTGAGGATGTACATGTCTTGCGTGTAATAATCACCACGCACATTAGGGGAAAAACCACCGATGTAGGTCTTAACCATCTGTGGCTGGACATAGTAGTAGATGGGCAACAAAGGGACGTTGCTATCTAAAATATCCGAAGCTTGTTGATAAATAGTCTCTTTTTCCTGCTTATCCTTCGCCGTCAGCGCCTTTTTCAACAACGCATCATATTGTGCATTACCGAATTTACCGTTGTTGTTGCTGTCATTCGTTTCCAGCGTATTCAAGAACGTACTGGCTTCGTTGTAATCCCCAGTCCAGGACTGTCTGACCACCTCAAAGTTACCGGTACGTACGGTATCCAGCATCGTTTTCCATTCCTGATTTTGCAATGTCACTTCCGACCCAAGATTTTTCTTCCACATTGAGCTGGCGGCAATTGCCACGCGTAAGTGCGACTCGGAGGTGTTGTAAAGCAGGTTGAATTTCAGCGGATGCTTGTCATCAAACCCAGCCTCTTTCAACAGTTTTTTCGCCTCGTCATTACGCTGCTGCTGCGTCCAGCTTGCCCACTCGGGATCCTTGCGCTGAAAGCCCCCTATATTTTTGGGAATCAAGCTGTAAGCAGGCGTCTGTCCCATACCTAGCACATTGTTTGCGATGATATTTTTATCCAAACTGAGATCCAGTGCGCGACGGACGCGGGGATCGTCAAAAGGGGCTTTTTGCGTATTGAAGCGATAAAAATAGGTTCCGATCTGTGGTGATACCTTCACCTCCTGCGGATACTCTTTTTTCAGCGATGCGAATTGAACGGGCGACAAAATACCCGTGACGTCAATTTCGCCGGATTTATAGCGATTCAGCTCCGCCGCCTGCGAGCTGATCGGCAGATACGTCACTTTGTTAATGACGGTATGCGCATTATCCCAATACTGACTATTGCGCTTGCCGACGATACGTTCGTTAACCACCCATTCGCTCAACGTATAGGGGCCGCTGCTGACGAAATTCCCGACCTGCGTCCAGTTATCAGGGTGTTTTTCAAGCACTGCTTTCGGCAGCGGGACCAGAATATGGTATGCCGACATTTCCAGGAAATACGACAGCGGGTGTTCCAGCGTGACCTCCACCGTGTGGCTGTCCAAGGCTTTCACACCCAGCGAATCCGGCGCTTTCTTGCCCGCCAGAATATCCGCCGCATTCTTCACATACATACTGGCAACGTAGGTGCCGTAAGGCGACAGCGTTTTAGGGTCGCTAAGGCGTCGCCAGCTGTACACCACATCATCCGCGGTAATTGGTGAACCATCGGACCATTTGGCATCAGGCCGCAGGTGGAACGTCCACACCGTGTTGTCTTTATTATCCCAGCGCTCGGCCAGTCGCGGCTGAATGGTGCCGTCATCGCCCACGCGAACCAAATTATCGAAGAAGTCGTTAATAATGTGGCCTTCTACATCGCTTTCCACCTTATGCGGATCCAACGACGCAGGCTCTGAGCCATTACCTCGTACCAGCTCTTGTTTATCCGCCAGTTCCACACCAGCAGGAACCTGAGCAGCAAAAGCCGATGTCATCGCGCCTGTTGCACACAGCGAGAGAAACAGCAGCGAGTGTTTAAAACGTTTTTTGATCAACTCATTCATATAACCTCCTGTTATATCCCCGGCATTCTTCAAGCGGCATTGGCGTCGTATTCGGGGCGTGGCTGGGCAATAGTTTTTACTTATTCCCCATGTAGTTAGCATCACAACAACCTAACCACAATTCGCCAGAGGATTCGAGTCTTTCATGTGGGAAAATGTGCGCTGGTGCGTTAGGGGTACTATAGGCTTTCTAGCCGCAAGGAACCCGCGTTACAGGGCTTGGATTAACGCTTCATTTTTAGCCGTTAATAGTCCAAGCTATAAGCCTACCTGGCTATAACAAATGGAGATTGTTATGGATAATCAAAAAGAGGGAAACTTGCGATTGCTTACGTCTGGTGAAATCAGGCTGGCTAAATCCATTTTTGGCGATTCAATCCACTACCACAAAGTTTGGATTCATCACGGCAGTTACCTTCCTTTCGACCTTCAAGATAAAAATACAGCCATGAGCCCAAATGGGGAACTGTACTTTCGTGCATGGTATAGCAACGATTTTTCCCTCACGAATATGTCCAACCAACACCTCTTTATTCATGAGATGAGCCATGTCTGGCAGCGTGAGCGAGGTATGAATGTCATATTTAGAGGCTTAGTAAGCTGGGCAGTGAGCTATCGCTACAAGCTTGGTCGTCACGCATTAAGATGCTACCCAATGGAGCAGCAGGCACAGATAATCGCTGATTATTTCGTTTTAAAAACCTACGGCTATCAAGCGTGGAAAATGCTGAGAGCGCGTGGAGATGTCACCCTTGATGGCGATATTTCTGAGACAGAAATACGGCAACAGTATCAAAAAGCCATGCAGTTCTTTCCCTGGAATTAACGATGACACTTACCGCAAAATTGCCTGCCTTTCTGCTTATCGCGGCGAGTTTTCTTCTTGTCGGTTGTCCCGGCTCAGGCGATCGATTACAGCCGGACGAATTGACATCAGTCAGACAAGCGGAAAACGATCTCTGTTTTTTAGTTAGCGATGCTCAGGATTATCAACCTACTCTTATCGCTATCAGCACAAGAACCGCTCAGCCACAGGAATGGGCGCTGTATGAAAATCCCAGCATCGTCGTTACACAAGGCGAACTGTGTATTCCTCGTTCTGTTTACCATTTTTTAGACGACAGGACATACGTCGTCAGGTATATCCTGCAATCGAAAAAACACAGCAATTCACGAAGAAGCATCGTCTCTGCGATAGCATTTACGAACGGCAGCGTTCGAAACGTACCGCTGAGGAAGGATGAAGCCGCTTATTATTGATGCACTCGTTCTTCTAGTTGAGCGAATCCACCGAGAGCAAGCCTCCTGCCCTCGGTGATCGGTCATGAAATTACAGCATATTGCGGATAACGTAGTGCAGGATGCCGTCGTTCTGGTAGTAAGTCAGTTCATTACGGGTATCGATACGACAGCGGGTGCTGATGGTCTGCGTGTTACCGCTGGTATCCGTGATGTTGACCTCAACTGTCGCCCCTGGCGTCAGCTGATTTAGCCCCGTAATCGAGATTTGCTCGTCGCCAGTTAATTGCAGCGTCTTACGCGTCACACCGTCAGGAAACTCCAGCGGCAGAATCCCCATCCCGATCAGGTTAGAACGGTGAATACGTTCAAACGATTCAGCAATCACCACGCGGACGCCCAGCAAACGCGGGCCTTTCGCGGCCCAGTCTCGGCTGGAGCCGGAGCCATACTCTTTACCAGCAAACAGTGCCAGCGGGACATTTTCGTCCTTGTAGCGCATCGCCGCATCATAGATCGTCATCTCATTCTGCGACGGGATGTGGCGGGTATAGCCGCCCTCTTTACCGGGCACCATTTCATTACGGATACGAATGTTGGCAAACGTCCCACGCATCATCACTTCGTGGTTACCACGCCGTGACCCGTAAGAGTTGAACTCCGCAGTTTCGACGCCGCGCTCCAGCAAATATTTCCCTGCCGGGCTATCGCGCTTGATATTGCCTGCTGGTGAGATATGGTCAGTTGTCACCGAATCGCCCAGCATCGCCAGAATGCGCGCGTTGTGGATATCCTGAACCGGCTCAGGCTCTTTCCCCATATCCAGGAAGAAAGGCGTCTGGCGAATATAGGTCGATTCTTCCGGCCATTGATAGGTAGGATTGTCGTCGACCTCAATATCTTGCCACTCCTGCGTGCCTTCAAACACGGCAGCATACTGTTTGTGGAACATGCCTGCGCTAACGTTCAATACCGCGTCCGCCACCGCTTTCGTCGACGGCCAAATATCTTTCAGGTAGACGGCTTTCCCGTCACGATCTTCACCCAGCGGTTCTTGCGTCAGATCGACGTTCATATTTCCTGCCAACGCATACGCGACCACCAGCGGCGGCGATGCCAGCCAGTTCGTCTTCACCAGCGGATGAATACGGCCTTCAAAGTTACGGTTGCCTGACAGCACTGCGCCGACCGTCAGATCGCCTTCTTTTATCGCGGCTTCAATCGCATCCGGCAGCGGGCCTGAGTTACCAATACAGGTGGTGCAGCCGTAGCCCACCAGATTGAATCCCAGCTCGTCGAGGAACGGTGTCAATCCCGCTTTAGCATAGTAATCCGTTACGACCCGCGAACCGGGTGCCAGCGAGGTCTTGACCCACGGCTTGGTTTTCAGACCGCGCTCTACGGCATTTTTTGCCAGCAGTCCGGCTGTCATCAGCACGCTCGGGTTAGAGGTATTGGTACAGGAGGTGATCGCGGCGATCACAACGGCTCCCTGCTGTAAACGGTGCGTTTCACCTTCCAGCGTGAATTCTTCATAGTCAGAACGGTTCTTCACCGTGCTGACTTCCAGCTCCCGACTGGCTTTAAAGGCTTCTGGCACGCCCGCTAAAGGCACGCGATCCTGCGGGCGTTTCGGCCCTGCCAGACTGGTTTCCACCGTCGACAAATCCAGCGCAAGCTGGCTGGTAAATACCGGTTCATCACCCGTATTGCGCCACAGCCCCTGCTGCTTACTGTAGGCTTCCACCAGCGCGATCTGTTCTTCCGCGCGGTTGGTCAACCGCATATAGTCGAGCGTGATTTGATCGATGGGGAAAAAGCCGCAGGTCGCACCATATTCCGGTGCCATGTTGGCGATGGTTGCGCGATCCGCCAGCGGCAGCGAATCCAGCCCATCGCCGTAAAATTCCACAAACTTACCGACCACGCCGTGTTTACGCAGCATCTGCGTGACTGTCAGGACCAGATCGGTTGCCGTAATCCCTTCGCGCATCTTGCCGCTTAGCTTGACGCCGACCACGTCAGGGATCAGCATCGACACAGGCTGCCCCAGCATCGCTGCCTCGGCCTCTATCCCGCCGACGCCCCAGCCGAGCACACCTAAACCGTTAATCATCGTGGTATGTGAATCGGTTCCCACCAGCGTATCCGGATAGGTAAACTGTTTGTCGCCCTGCTTTTCATACCAGATGGCCTTGGCGAGATACTCCAGATTCACCTGGTGGCAAATCCCGGTTCCCGGCGGCACGACGCTGAAGTAACTAAAGGCATTTTGCCCCCAGCGTAAAAACTCATAACGCTCACGGTTACGCGCCATTTCCAACTGCGTGTTATCCGTGAGTGCCTGACGATCGCCGAAGTGGTCAACCGTCACCGAGTGGTCAATCACCAGATCGACCGGCGACAGCGGGTTAACCTTATTCACATCGCCGCCCAGCCGTTTCACCGCCGCTCGCATTGCCGCCAGATCGACCACGGCAGGCACGCCGGTAAAGTCCTGCATCAATACACGCGCGGGACGATAGGCGATTTCCCGGTCAACATGGCCCGTCTTCAGCCAGTCAACGACCGCCTGAAGATCGTCCTGCTCTACCGTGTCGCCGTCCTGATGACGCAATAAATTCTCCAGCAGCACTTTGAGCGACTTCGGTAATTTATCGATGTTCCCAAGCGTTTTCGCCGCCTTCGACAGGCTGTAGTAATGGTAAACCTGCTTCTGTACCGTCAGTGTGTCCAGACAAGTGTCGCGAAGGTGTGATGACATGCTTCCTCCCAAATTAACTTGCTATTCGTTATTCTGTATCGGGCGATTAATTAATAACCAGCCTGAGCTTGCGGTCTTATTTAAAGATAACACAAACAAAAAATAACGTTTTTGTAACAATGCGATATGAACGCAGCGATAGCCGTTAGCTATTGAAAAGAAGCAAGTCAGAATAAACGCCAATGGGAACGTGAAGAGGATGGGAAACAGTCACGGCCGCGTACGGAGGAGAGTGAAGGGAAAAGAGAAAAACGGCCCGAAGGCCGCCTGTCTCAGTGTATTAACCTGACGTTAATTTAGACATTCCCGGCTGCCATCACTGGTGCTTCTTCGTCGGAATGCTCATGATCGGGTTCTTCCAGATCGTGGTTTCGCTCGAGCTTGGCCACAACTGCGGTCGCCATGCCGTTACCAATCACATTGGTCGCCGTGCGGCCCATATCCAGGAACTGATCGATACCAATAATCAGCAAAATGCCTGCTTCGGGTAAGCTGAACATCGGCAAGGTGGCTGCCACCACGACGACCGCGGCACGCGCCACGCCAGCCATACCTTTACTGGTGATCATCAGCGTCAACAGAATCAGGGTCTGCTCCGTCAAGCTTAAGTGGATATTGTAAGCCTGTGCGATAAACAGAATGGCAAAAGCCTGATAGATCATGGAACCAACAAGGTTAAAGGAATACCCCAACGGAAGTACAAAGCTGGTGATTTTTTTGGGAACGCCGAATTCACTCAGCGCTTCCATCGTTTTCGGATAGGCCGCTTCGCTGCTGGCCGTGGCAAACGCCAGCATGCTGGGTTCACGCAGCAGTTTGATCAGGCCCCAGGTTGCTTTCTTACCGAGGAACAGCGCACCAGCCCCGAACATGAGCCCCCATAGCAGCGCTAGACCAAGATAGAACTCACCAATGACTTTACCAAAGTCGAGAAGAAGCCCCAGACCTTCGGTCGTAATAGACGACGCCAACGAGGAAAATACGGCCAGAGGTGCTAACCGCATGACATAATCCGTCACCCGGAACATCACTTTCGCCAGTTCCTCTATCATCGATTCCATCGTGACAGCATGTTTATTCTGGCCTTTTACAAAAGCCAGCGCGGAACCGAAGAACATGGAGAACACCAAAATCTGCAATATTTCGTTATTCGCCATCGCTTCGACGATGCTGCGTGGAAATATATGGGCAATGAAACTTTTCAGTGTAAATCCACCGGTATTCACGCCGGTCTCTACCGCTATTGGTGTACTTGGAATGGCGAGATTCATTCCGACGCCTGGCTCGAAGATGTTTGCTAACATCATGCCAATAAAAAGAGAAACCACGGAAGAACAAATAAACCACACCATTGCCTTCAGCCCTATTCGGCCAACGGAAGAAGAGTTCCCCATGCTAGCAAGGCCAGAAACCAATGTGGCGAATACCAATGGCGCAATAATCATTTTTATCAGGCGAAGAAAAACATCGGTCACTAAATTAAAGTAGGATACGACCTCTTTGGCTTCCTGCTCCGTTAATAAAGAATGACAGGCGCCGCCGACAATAATCCCGAGAAGAATAGCCAAGGCTATAAAAAATAATAACCGGTTCTTTTTCATAGTAACCTCATGATAATGAATCGAATCAGACAATACGCACCATTAGCAAACATGAGCCGTCTAACGCATAGGCTACAGCATCCGATTTTTATCGGCGTATTCTCTGTGTCTTGATGTGGTGATAATAGTTACTCGGGGAGCGTATTTGTTTTTCCATCACTGATAGAAAAAATTTCGACGAGATATAACGTATTATTGGAAACGTCGCGGTTAATTAATATTGCACGCGCGCTACGAAAACCATTGGACATAACTACCCCTCATTTATTACATGCGATAAATAAAGGGGTATTCTAATCAACGTCACTTTTAAATAGTTCCCCTTCATATCTTTCCCTATTTATGTTTTTGAATATCCATTAGACGCTCACCATGGGGAAATAACTTAAATCGACGGTATCATGAAAAATACGAAACCTGTCACTAATGAAATTTTTCTTATCAACAGATTTAGTAATAATTAATTAACCGCTATAAATCATGCGTCGAAAAACGCCGCCCAAATCCCCCCTTTCTCCCATCTGCCTATCGCGATCTTGCCAACCCAGAAGTCGCCCTCACAATCCGTAATACTGCGGTTTCTGTCCCAGACAAAAGTGGCCTCTGTCACACGCGATGTGGCTTTACCGATCGCCGCCGTTAGCCTCCCTAAGATCGCCCCAGAATAACGTATTAATATTTGATTTCTCGTCGCAAAAATCGCCCAAATTTCACGCAAAAATCATACATAAGGAGTATTTTGCAAGAGGCCTCACACTCTCCCATTACGTTTTGTTGTAAAAAAACGACATGTCGTTATTCAACAATCATCAGCGCATGTGTTGATGGAAAAATAATAATAGGAAGGGGTTTCCATGAAACTGTTTTACAAAGCTGAAAGCAGTTCTCTTTTTACACACATTGTTTTGATCGAGTCTAAATTGGAATTCAAGCTGGAGAAGGTCAATCTGCGCACGAAAAAGACCGAGCGTGGAACCGACTATACGTTTATCAACCCGAAAGGGATGGTGCCAGCGTTAGAGCTGGATGATGGGTCTGTCCTGACTGAAGGTGTCGCTATTGCCGAGTACATTGCCGATCTGGTTCCGCACTGTAACCTTATCGCTCCGACTGGCAGTATGGCGCGCTACCATACGCTCGAGTGGCTGAATTATATTTCTGCTGAGCTGCACAAGACGTTTACGCCACTCTTCCGTCCCGGCACGCCGGAAACGTATAAAGAGCTGTTGATGGAGTATTTGCAGGTCAAATTCCGCTATATCAATCTGGTGTTGAGTGAACAGAACTATCTGGTCGCCAACCGCTTTAGTATCGCCGATGCGTATCTGTTTACCGTGATGCGTTGGGCGCAGTCGCTAAAACTGGATATGTTCCGCTACCCTGCTCTGGCGGCTTACCTCGACCATATTGCCGAACGCCCTTCCGTCGTTACCGCGCTTAAGGTTGAAAGGTTAAAAGGTTAGCATGCAATAACGCCCCGGTATTCGGGGCGTTATACGTTTTACGACAGGCGAATCGCCTGGAAGTGATGACGCGGATTAGCAATCCCATCCTGAGCCGCAACTAGTTGCAACTCATACTCGTTCATCTCTTTCGTCACCAGCATGACTTCATAGACCGCCGCCGTAGTGTGCTCCAGCGCTTTATCCAACGCCACGCCCTTCAGCAAGTTCACGAGCAGTAATCCACTGGTCAAATCGCCCACGCCGACAGGTTGACGTTCAAACTCTACCAGCGGGCGGCTGATGTGCCAGGCATCCGTCAGCGTCACCAGCAGCATTTCAAAGCTGTCTTCACGCGTAGCTGCGCGACTCAGGTGTTTTACCAGAACGATTTTTGGCCCTTTTGCACACAGGGCACGCGCGGTCTCTACGGCTTCGGCCACGTTATGCACGGTACGACCACCCAGCAGCTCTAGTTCAGGCAGATTCGGCGCGATAATGTCGGCCGCTAGCAGCGACTGCTGGCAGTGGAAATCAGACACACCGGGCGCGACGATACAGCCTTTCTCCGGCGTACCCATCACCGGATCGCAGAAGTACAGCGCATCAGGATTAGCCTCTTTCACCTGACGAACAATGCCCAGAATATGTTCCCCTTGCTCGGCGGAGCCGATATAGCCGCTCAACACCGCATTACAGGTCTTCAGTTTGTCGATGTTCGCAATTCCCTGCACCACCTCGGTCAGGTGGCTGGCGGGCATCACACACCCCGTCCAGTGACCGTATTGGGTATGATTAGAGAACTGCACCGTATTCAACGGCCAAACGTTTGCGCCCATCCGACGCATCGGAAACTCTGCCGCGCTGTTACCGGCATGACCAAAAACGACATGTGACTGGATGGAAAGTATATTTTTCATTAGCTATGACTCAGATCCTTGCCAGCGCCTGTGCGCCTCAACTTACAAGAAGAAAGGGAGCTAACGCTCCCTTATCGGTAATGCTTATGCTTTCCAGCAGATCAGGCAGTAGTGCTTTTTGCCGCGACGCAGCAAGGTGTAGCGATCAAACAGACGGTCGGCATCGCTGAAGGTATATTCAGGGTCAGCCTGTTTTTCGCCGTTAATGGTGACCGCATTCGAAGAGATCATCGTACGAGCCTGACCGCGTGACGGCACTAACTCAGCGCTGACCAATGCCTGTTGCAAATCCGCACCGTTTTCCAGTTCGATAATCGGCATACCATCCTGCGCCAGCTGCGCAAAGTCGTCCTGCGTCATATCCTGCAATGCGCCAGAGAACAGGCTTTGTGTAATACGACGAGCCGCTTCCAGACCTGCTTCGCCGTGAACCATACGGGTCACTTCTTCCGCCAGCACGTACTGCGCGCGTGGAGCTTTGCCACTGTTTTTGTCTTCTTCTTCCAGCGCATCGATATCTTCGAGGCTCATGAACGTGAAGAATTTCAGGAAGCGGTACACATCGGCATCCGCCGTGTTGACCCAGAACTGGTAGAATTTGTAAGGGCTGGTCTTGCTGGCATCCAGCCAGATCGCGCCGCCTTCCGTTTTACCGAATTTCGTCCCATCTGACTTGGTGATCAACGGCACAGTCAAACCGTAAACCTGTTTCTGGTTCATGCGGCGCGTCAAATCGATACCTGACGTGATGTTGCCCCACTGGTCAGAACCACCGATTTGCAGCTCGACATCATGCTGCTTGTTCAGCGAGGCAAAGTCGTACCCCTGCAACAGGTTGTAGGAAAACTCGGTGAACGAAATGCCGACGTCATCACGGTTTAAACGCTGTTTGACGGCTTCTTTGCTAATCATCTGATTAACGGAGAAGTGCTTGCCGATATCACGCAGGAAATCCAGCACATTCATACCGCCGAACCAATCGTAGTTATTGGCCGCGATCGCGCTGTTTTTACCACAGTCAAAATCAAGGAATGGGGAAACCTGACGACGAATCTTCTCTACCCACTCACCCACGGTTTCAGCTGTGTTCAGCTTACGTTCTGTGGCTTTAAAGCTTGGGTCACCGATCAGCCCCGTGGCACCGCCAACCAGCGCCACCGGCTTGTGGCCAGACAGCTGGAAGCGTTTCAGGCAGAGCAGCGGCACCAGATGCCCCAAATGCAAGCTGTCGGCGGTGGGATCAAAGCCGCAATACAGTGCAATTGGCCCTTGCGCCAGCCGCTCTGCTAACGCTTCCTCATCCGTCACCTGGGCAATCAAGCCCCGCTCTTGCAATTGTTTAATCAGGTTACTACTCGCCATCGATAACTCCATTTTTATAAAAATAGGCCGTTGCGTTCCCGTTGGGTTTACGCACAACGCCGTGAGAGATGCGCAGCATACCTGTCTGCTGTCGCATGATGATTTCGCTACTGCATGACTTTATGCAACAGGCTATGAACGCCATATCGCCGCGCAATGCCCAGTCAACGCGAAACTTCATAGGATAAAGTGCCGATGATAGGAGCGCCAGCGTTTAACACGGATATTTCGCGATTAAGGCGCTAAACGATCGATCTGCCAGCCTTCGTCCTGCCGCTGGTAGAAAAATCGATCGTGCAAGCGGTGTTCACCGCCCTGCCAAAACTCGACAGAATCGATAACAACGCGGAAGCCACCCCAGAAGCTCGGCAAAGGCACCTCGCCATTTTGGAATTTTTGCTTCAATTCCAAAAATTTGCTTTCCAGCACGCCACGCGCTGAAATCCGGCTGGACTGCTTAGAGACCCACGCGCCAATCTGGCTGTCTTTCGGGCGGCTGTGGAAATATTTCAGCACCTCAAGCGCCGGCAGCTTCTCTACGCGTCCCAGCACCATGACCTGCCGCTCCAGCATATGCCAAGGGAACAGCAGGCTGACACGTGGATTATTTTCCAGATGATGGGCTTTGCGGCTGCCCATATTGGTATAAAACACCATGCCTTTCTCATCATAGTGTTTCAGCAGAACGATACGCTGGTAAGGTTGCCCGTGCTCATCCACGGTCGCAACGGACATCGCGGTGGGATCGGCCAGTTTTGCGTCGCAGGCCTGCTTTAGCCAGCGTTCAAATAAATCCAGCGGGTTCGCGGGAAGATCGCTACGTCGAAGCCCGCCACGCGTGTATTCACGGCGGATGTCAGCAATATCGGCGGGTTGAATAAGAGGAGAACTGTCAGAAGGGAAGCGTTCCTGAGTCATAATATCCTGCTGTCGCAATGTCGGGCCAGAAGCGGGCGAAAATCCCATTTTGCTCCCGTACCCGAAAAATCGCAATCAGCAGCGACATCACCAGCGTGCGACGTCAGTTACATCGGTGCCAATACGCAGTCATCTACGATAACCCGTTCACCCCGTTGGATAAATGCACGATCGCCTTTGCTCCAGAATGTGTAGGTGTCATTACTGTATTTGACGCCAGAAGCAGACACCACTTGAGGGAGCGTGAGACGTTCACCGTCCAGCAGGAAACTCACCTGCGGAGTCGCTTCACCGCCCTGCTGTAACGTCACGGTTAGCGGCATTGTCCCGCATTGATAATGCAGCGTTTCCACCGTCTGTTTATGACCAAAATAGCTGCATCCGCTCAGCAGAATCAGCGCTGTCCCTGTCAGCAATCGTTTCATTCTTTTCTCCTGTCATTCTTGTCGATGGCGGCAACTGACGCTGCCGCTCATTTAAGTTTAACAAGAGGATAACGATGAACCTCTCGGCAAAATCTGATTAATCCGCGTTGCCCGGATAAATCGCGCCTAATACCGTTTCCTGGCTCGCTCCCGTGACAGACGGCAGATTGCCCGGTAGCCCTGATAGCGTGCGTGACGCCAGCCAGGCAAATGCCAGCGCTTCCATATCATCGCCGCTCACGCCGCACTCATCCGTCGTGCTGACTTCGATACCCGGCAGCAGTGCCGAAAGACGCGCCATAATGAGCGGATTACGCGCGCCACCGCCACAAACCAGCAAGCGTTCGCACCCACCGACCAACATCACCTGTTCAGCAATGCTCACCGCCGTTAACTCAACCAGCGTCGCCTGAACGTCCTGCGGCGCTATCGGCGGTAAGCCAGCCAGCATTCTTTCCAGCCAGCCCAGATTGAAATACTCACGCCCGGTGCTTTTGGGCGCTCGCAACGCAAAATAAGGATCGGTCAGCATCCGGCGTAGCAATAGCGGATTCACCTGACCACTCATCGCCCACGCGGCGTCTTTATCATACGGCTGCGCACAGTGCCGCCAGATCCAGGCATCCAACAGCATATTTCCGGGACCGGTGTCGTAGCCACGCACGGGCGCTCCCGGTACCAACAGCGACAGATTGGCGATGCCTCCGATGTTGAGCACGATACGTCGTTCGACAGGATGCAACAGCAACGCATGATGGAACGATGGCACCAGCGGAGCGCCCTGCCCGCCATACGCCAAATCACGGCGGCGAAAATCCCCTACGGTCGTGATGCCAGTCAAGGCGGCAACGCGGTTATTATCGCCGATCTGCAACGTGCAAGGCGCATCGCCCGTGGGTTCATGCCAGACCGTCTGCCCGTGGCAGCCAATCGCAGTAATATCCTGCGCTCCCAGCGCCGTCTCTTTAAGCAGCGTCAGCACCGCTTCGGCAAACAAGATGCCCAGACGCGTATCCAGCTGTCCCAGCGCCGACAGCGTCACCGCCTGCCCCTGACACATCCCCAGGATGGCCATTTTGATGTCCTGCGGTATCGGGTGACAGTAGCTGGCCTGCTGAGCAACCGTATGTTCGTCAATCGCGGCTAGCACAACATCCACACCATCAAGGCTGGTGCCGGACATTACGCCAATATATCTGCCTGATCTCATTATATAGCCTTTGCCCCTGTGAGATAAAAAGAGAACACCGATAACAACCGTTACGTTGAGAATAAAAGTAGCACGTTAACACGCTGAATTATTAAATTTTTTACGTTTTTGCCACACGGGTTAGGTTTTAACCAAATGTCGATTTTTGATAATATTTGCTACAAAAAAAGCCCTTTCTCGTACTATTTACTTCTCTGTTTATACGCAATTTAAGCGCACTATTATATTCTGAAAAAAAGAGTAAAAAGAGTGGCATGCTACACTGAGCCAGACCATAATTTATTGGTATAACACTGCGTCGGCCGAGGCTGAGCCAGCCCGACATATTCGCTATTAAGGAGTTTGTATTATGATGAAGCGTTTGCTTGTGGTTACCCTTGCCGGTATCACGCTGGCTGGTTGTGCTAATACCAGTACGCTTTCAGGTGATGTGTACAGCGCATCCGAAGCTAAACAGGTGCAGACCGTGACCTACGGTACGATTGTTTCTATGCGCCCGGTTCAAATTCAGGCGGGAGAAGACTCTAACGTGATCGGCGCGCTCGGCGGTGCTGTGTTGGGTGGTTTCCTGGGTAACACTATCGGTGGCGGTTCCGGCCGTAGCCTGGCGACAGCCGCTGGCGCAGTAGCCGGTGGTGTAGCGGGTCAAAGTGCTACGGGTGCGATGAACCGCACACAGGGCGTAGAATTGGAAATTCGTCGTGATGATGGCAGTACCATCATGGTGGTACAGAAACAAGGCGATACGAAATTCAGCGCAGGTCAACGCGTTGCTATGGCTAGCAATGGCCGCAGTATTACCGTTTCCCCACGGTAATGCTGTGTGACGATCGCCGTAGAAAGCGGCGATCGTCACAACGAATAATCAACTCCCGGAATAAATAACCAATAATCGATACCGGTAATATTGCCGGGATTTAATTCTCCCTCTGCGTAACCCAAATTTGGCTACGCTTGATTCTCATGTAATGCCAATATATTTTTCTCAAGACGCGAAACCAGCAGCGCTAATTCATCAACCTGCTCCGGCGTAATACCAAATAAGACTTCACTACGTGTATGGCTAATTACACCATTGACTGCTTGTATGATTGGCTCTGCTGATTCGGTCAGCATAATACGTTTTGCCCGACGATCGTGCGCGCAAACGTGGCGAGTGATTAACCCTTTTTCCTCAAGCTGATCCAGTGTTCGGACTAATGAGGGTTGCTCAATACCTATCGCTTTGGCAAGTTGAATCTGCGACTGCCCAGGGGGTAGATGGTATATGTTATGCAACGTGACCCAATGCGTCTGAGTCAGTTCAAGTGGTTTTAATCGATGATCGACCAGCGCACGCCATACGCGCACCAGACGGGCTAAATCAGATCCTAATGGCAATTCCATCACCCCTCCTTATTGTTAGCACGCTAAGTTATATCCCTGGATTGCAATCAACTCTGATTTATAAGAATAAAAAATGACTTTATTGTTGTAAAAATAGCTCCATATGAAATGGATTCTATCAAATAAAAGTCTTTTAAAAATGATCTCAGGCTTATTTTATTCAATCGAACGCTCCTGCGTTGCTTAAACAAAATTTCACGTAAATAGATCATCTAAGACAAAATAACTTAGAACAACGATGGCTGACGGGACTCTGCTGGTGTTTCGGACTTCTCTGAACGCTGTGAACGTTTCATTCTCTGCCGACACAAACGCAGCACATCCTGTTTCTGCGCATCACTCATTTGGCCCCAACTAAAGCGCTCATTACGACTGCGAAAGCAACCGCGACAATATCCGCCTTCATCCGCCTGACAAATACCACGGCATGGATTAGGGACAACAAAGAGTTCAAGTTGCTCTGGCACAACACCTCCTGCTACAACTCTATTTATTGAAGCCCTGTTCTTTACCGCTGGCAAGCCCAAACGGACAGTCACAATGAAAATAATTAGGTAACCATTGTAATAACTGACGATTTTTTTACACGCCAGGCAGCCTAAAATTGCCCCAACGCGCTATTTACCCCTCCTGATTGTACGTTTTAACACAAACCTCACTGTAGTGTCGCATTTTTAGCATCATCCCAACAGCTTGGACTCGGTAGCGCCACAACGCTATACTTCCCTCTTTGCTGCACTTTTTAACGAGGACACTATGCGCTTACTTCATACCATGCTGCGTGTTGGCGATTTACAACGTTCTATCGATTTCTATACCCAAATCCTGGGCATGCGCGTGTTGCGCACCAGTGAGAATACCGAATACAAATACACGTTGGCTTTCGTCGGTTATACCGAAGAGAGCGAAGGCGCAGTTATCGAACTGACCTACAACTGGGGCGTCGACAGCTATGATTTGGGCAACGCCTATGGCCATATCGCGCTGGGCGTTGACGATGTTGCCGCAACCTGTGAGCGTATCCGCAAAGCGGGTGGCAATGTAACGCGCGAAGCGGGCCCGGTCAAAGGCGGCACAACCGTGATCGCGTTCATCGAAGATCCAGACGGTTATAAAATCGAATTGATCGAAAACGCCCACGCCGGTAACGGTATCGGTCACTAATCCCCCGCATTCTACAGGTGCTGCATCGGCACCTGTTCTCCCCCTCTTCTGCTATCTCCGCCGTTTGAAACAGCAACGGGCATGCTGCATCTCCGGCCAAAATTTGCAATAATGCGCGCTGCGTTTTGCTAACAATTAAGAGAAAAATGGCTGATAAAAGTGATCTGAACGCCCTGAGCGGCCGTTTTCGTGGGTTTTACCCGGTAGTGATTGATGTTGAAACCGCCGGATTTAATGCGAAAACCGATGCCTTGCTGGAAGTTGCGGCGGTAACATTAAAAATGGATCAAGACGGTTGGTTACAGCCAGATGAAACGCTACATTTTCATGTCGAACCTTTTGAAGGCGCGATTCTGGAGCCCGCCGCACTAGCGTTTAACGGCATTGACCCCACCAACCCGCTGCGTGGCGCGGTGAGCGAATATGATGCGTTGCATGAAATTTTCAAAGTCGTGCGTAAAGGCATTAAAGATCAGGGCTGCAACCGCGCGATTATTGTGGCGCATAATGCCACATTCGATCATAGCTTTATGGCCGCGGCAGCCGAGCGCTGTAGCCTGAAACGTAATCCCTTCCACCCTTTTGCCACTTTCGATACTGCAGCACTTAGCGGGCTGGTGTTAGGCCAAACGGTCCTTGCTAAAGCTTGTATTACCGCCGGTATTGCGTTTGATTCCAGTCAGGCGCACTCCGCGCTGTATGACACCAACCAGACGGCACTGCTATTCTGTGAGTTGGTTAACCGCTGGAAACGTCTGGGCGGATGGCCGATTGCACTGGAAGAAAATTCGCTGGAAGGCGCGTCAACCGAAGACTGAAAAGGCTGAGATCAAAAAACGGGTGCCATAAAGGCACCCGTTGGAAGGATTTACGCTCTCAGCGTAACAACAGTTGATATCGTCATTACGCCAGACGAAAACATTACTCTTGATCGGCCTGCTGCGCTTTGTATTTGTCTGCCGTTTCTTTGATCAGTGGTTGCAGTTCACCGCGCTGAAACATTTCAACCACGATATCACAACCGCCAATCAGCTCACCGTCAACCCACAGCTGTGGGAATGTCGGCCAGTTCGCGTATTTAGGCAGCTCAGCACGAATGTCTGGGTTCTGCAAAATATCAACATACGCAAAACGTTCGCCACAGGCAGACAACGCCTGAACAGTCTGTGCGGAAAAGCCGCAGCTTGGCAATTTCGGGGAGCCTTTCATGTACAGCAGAATCGGGTTTTCAGCAATTTGGCGCTGAATTTTTTCAATTGTCGGTGTCGTCATCTTCTTGCTTCCTTAATTCTATAGGATGGCTAACGTCCAAAACGCTAGCCATGAGCCGCCGTCAGAGATGCTACGACAGCGACATTGACTCAGTGATATTGTACCGATGCCACTAGCCACAAAAAAACGCCATTTTTTGTAGGGTTATTTTTTCCTGAACGCATTCATCATTGATGAAATCAACGCCAGAAAACGCTGATAAATCAATCGAAAAAATAACTATTAACGTTTTTTCACTATTCTGTATGAATAAAGCGACCGTGCCCACTTTTTTATGACGCCGTTTTCAGGAATACTGTGCGGATTGAGCGAGTTAAGGATTATGTTCGGTCACTGTTATTATGCGCTTATTTATTACCCTTTTTATATTATTTTTCAGTAATCTATCCCTGAACGTGGTTCAGGCTGCGCCGCATACCCCGCATTCTGCGCCGAAGAAAAGCGCCGTGGTAGAAACGAATAAGAAAAACCGCCAAACAAAGGGTAATGCTAAATCACCGACGCCGATCAAAAGCAAAAAACCAGAACCTACCGCAGTCAGCAATAAAACCAAATCCCGCACCGCGAGCAAAGTGACAGAAAAAAAACCGTCACGGACGCAAAGCAGCACGCCAGCGCTAGTGAAAAAAAATCTTAAAAAGCTGAAGCCTGAAGAAGAGAAACAAACTACCGCACAAGCCAGAGTCAAAACCGGACTGAAGAAGACCGCACTCAAGGGGAAAGCGGATAAAAATCCAGCGCCGACAGAAAAAGGAATGGCGCTAAGCGCAGCGCATAAAAAACGCTATCAGCATGCCAAAACAACCGCAATGAATAAGTTGATGAGCCAGATAGGCAAGCCTTACCACTGGGGCGGTTCGTCTCCTTTTACCGGGTTCGACTGTAGCGGGCTGGTCTATTACGCCTACAAAGATGTCGTTAAGATCCAAATTCCACGTACCGCAAACGAAATGTATCACCTCCGTGACGCCGCTCCGATTAAAAAGAGCGAGCTGGAAAGTGGCGATCTGGTCTTCTTCCGCATCAATAATCGTGGCGCAGCCGATCACGTCGGGGTTTATCTGGGGGAAGGGAAATTTATTCAGTCGCCGCGTACAGGCTCAGATATTCGTATCAGCAAGCTGAGTGAAGATTATTGGCAGGAACACTACGTTGGCGCACGTCGCGTGGTGACGCCGCAGACGATTCGTTAAGTGACAGGTTGTAAAAGCGCTGTGAAGAAAAGCGATTCAGACACGTTTTATGTAACATCAACGTGTCTGAATACCTAACCCGCCCAGAGGCACCGTTCGGTTAGTTCAGCACCGCAATAAAACTAAATGCGATGATCACAGCCAGCGAGCCAACAGTTGTCAGTAAAGACATCTTCAGATCTGTATCCATGAATTACTCCTTATTAACGAACGAATTTTATCTGAAAGCTTCATCTGAAAAGACACCACCATTCACAGCCAAACCCGTTTAGGTAGTAAAAGCCACAAATAATAGGGTTATTACGATTCTTTCATAATTGTAGCGAAAAATCTCGGACGAATGCATCACTAATAGTATAAATTAGCCCTTTCACTTTCATGATAAATCGGACACAATCCGCTGTTTATGAAAGCGCTGCGTATCAGTCGAAAAACGTCAACCCAGATCCCTTCGGTATAACATTCGGCATTCTCCTTCTGAAATCCTGTTTTTTAGCTTAGAAGAAGAACATTAAACGTAGGCAAACGATTAACAATATACTTACGTCTGTAACAGGTAAGTTCAGGAGTCATTTTTAGATGGCAACGATTAAAGATGTGGCAAAACGTGCTGGCGTTTCCACCACAACCGTATCGCACGTGATCAATAAAACACGTTTCGTCGCCGAAGAGACTAAGGCAGCCGTCAGGGCGGCAATCAAAGAATTGCACTATTCGCCCAGCGCCGTCGCGCGCAGCCTCAAAGTTAATCACACTAAATCTATCGGTTTGCTGGCCACGTCCAGCGAAGCCCCCTATTTCGCCGAGATCATTGAGGCCGTAGAAAACAGCTGCTATGCCAAAGGCTATACGCTGGTGCTGTGTAATTCGCATAACGACATTGGTAAACAGCGCGCCTATCTTTCCATGCTGGCGCAAAAACGCGTCGATGGCCTGTTGGTAATGTGCGCTGAATACCCACCAGAGCTGCTGTCGATGTTGGAAGATTATCGCAGCATTCCGATGGTCGTTATGGACTGGGGACAGATGCACAGCGATTTTACCGATACCATTATCGATAACGCCTTTGAAGGCGGTTATATGGCAGGTCGCTACCTGATTGAACGCGGCCATCGGGATATCGGTGCCATCCCCGGCACTCAAGAACGCAACACTGGCAGCGGACGCTACCTCGGCTTTTTGAAAGCGCTGAAGGAAGCTGACATCACCGTACGCGACGAATGGGTGGTTCGAGGCGATTTCGAACCGGAATCCGGCTATAAAGCTATGCATCAGATCCTCGCACAGAAACAGCGGCCAACGGCCGTATTCTGCGGTGGCGATATCATGGCGATGGGTGCTATTTGTGCGGCTGACGAACTGGGTCTGCGCGTGCCGCAGGATATTTCGGTGATCGGTTATGACAACGTGCGCCACGCGCGTTTCTTTACGCCAGCACTGACCACCATCCACCAGCCAAAAGAGCGTCTGGGCCAGTCAGCTTTCGCAATGCTGCTGGATCGCATTACCAGTAAGCGGGAAGATGCACACGTCATTGAAGTGCACCCGACGTTGATTGAACGCCGCTCGGTTGCAGACGGCCCCTATCTCGACTATCGCCGCTAGCCGCAGCCATTCTATACAGACGATTTTCTTATTCCTGCTGCTTCCCCTCTCTGCTTCAGCCAATTCTCTTGTATGCTGGCTGAAGCAGCTCTAAACTGAACACCGCGTTTCACTTTCGCTAATAAAACCCAAAATGGCGATAACAAAGACAGTTAGGTACTAACGCAGTTAGAGACGTATTTTTCTTACAAAGGGAGTGCGTTCGTCCTCTGCTTATTTGCAGATTTCTTCTTTATTTTCTCTGGTGACAGTCGATACATCGGCTGTGGTAAGTGCTGTCTGGGTATGTTTTTCCATACTTTCACACGTGAAAATTTAAGGAGACATGATGGGTACACCCTATGTAAAAAACCGGCATAACCATACCTCCCCCTGGTTTAGCATTATGCAGGAAATACTGGCTACAGCAGATGTCACCATTAACGGTACCCGCCCTTCTGACATCCACGTGACCAACCCCAACTTTTTTAAACGCGTCTTGCAGGAAGGTTCGCTGGGATTAGGTGAAAGCTATATGGACGGGTGGTGGGAGTGCGAGCGACTGGATATGTTTTTCCATCGCGTTATCCGCGCAGGGCTAGAGAATGCATTACCTCGCCGTCTGCACGACCTGACGCGGGTCGCCCTCTCTCGCGTTACGAATTTACAATCCCGTCGACGTGCTCGCGCTGTCGGTAAAGCGCACTACGATTTAGGTAATGACCTCTTTATGCTGATGCTGGATCCTTACATGCAATATTCCTGTGCCTATTGGAAGCAAGCACAAACGCTGGAACAGGCGCAGGAAGCTAAACTGGCCATGATCTGCGAAAAGCTTCAGCTAAAATCAGGAATGACATTACTGGATATTGGCTGCGGCTGGGGTGGGCTTGCTGAGTTCGCCGCGCGTCGCTACGGCGTTTCCGTTTACGGCATCACCATCTCCAGAGAACAGCAGAGGCTGGCACAGCAGCGCTGTCACGATCTGGACGTCACCATTGCACTACAAGACTACCGAGATTTGAACCAGCCATTTGATCGGATCGTTTCTATTGGGATGTTTGAACACGTCGGCCCGCGTAACTATGGCACTTACTTTCGTATGGCTAAACGTTGTCTTAAGCCCGATGGACTGTTCTTGCTGCATACTATAGGAGCCAATAAGACCAACCCGCACATTGATCCCTGGATTCATAAATACATCTTCCCCAATGGCTGTATTCCTTCCATACAGCATATCGCGCAGGCGAGTGAACCTTACATGGTGATGGAAGACTGGCATAATTTCGGCTCCGATTACGATCGCACATTAATGGCGTGGCAAGCACGCTTTCAGCAAAGCTGGCCACAGCTTTCCACGCGCTACTCCGCCCGCTTTCGCAGGATGTTCAGCTACTATCTTAACGCTTGCGCGGGGACATTCAGAGCAAGGGATCTTCAGCTCTGGCAGATCGTATTCAGCATCAATGGGATTGAGGGAGGACTACGTATTTCACGTTGATAGAAAAGAGAGCCGGACGATATTACTCGTCCGGTTTATAAGAATAGGCAACGTAGGAATTACTCTTCCTTGCCGAGCTCGCTCGCCTGCTTGCTAGCCAACACGCGCTCGACCGTATCGACCACGGCCTGTGTCTGCGGGTCGATTTCGATATTAATGCGATTGCCCAGACGTTTCTGCCCCAGAGTGGTACGGTTCAGCGTTTCTGGAATTAAATGCACGCAGAAACGTCCACGGGTCACTTCTCCTACCGTCAGGCTGATACCGTCAATCCCAACAAAGCCTTTATGCAGCACGTATTTCATCAGCGCTTCATCCGCAAGGCGGAACCAGATCTGATGGTTATTCTCTGAAACCTGAATCTTCACCACTTCGGCAGTACACATGATGTGACCTGACATAACGTGCCCACCGATCTCATCACCGAATTTCGCAGCTCGCTCAATATTGACGACATCACCTTCATGAATATCGCCCAGATTCGTTAACCGCAGCGTTTCCTTCATGAGATCAAAACTGACACGATCGCCGTCAATGGCAGTTACCGTCAGGCAGCAGCCATTGTGTGCCACCGATGCACCGGGCACGAGCCCTGGCAGCAACTCGGGCGGGAGCTGGACAATGTGCGTGCGAAAGTTGGATTTTTCTTCAATTGACACCACCGGCGCGGTGCCCTGAACAATACCGGTAAACATGCAGTTTGCCTCTTAAAAACAAAGAAATGACGTTGTGCAGTGTGCCCGATATTCCGCGGAAAACCAAACCGGAATACGGTACGCCAGACGCTATCGAAACCGTTGCGTAACAAAAAGAATATATTCTCTTTCAAGCTGGTTTACTTTTATTAAGTCGTTACAATAACGTTCTCGTTTTATTCTTGACGTTTTTCATATCCAAATTATTCATCCCGCTAGCAAAATTAAGTCATTCAAGGAAGGTATCCGTGCAACAGTATCTGACAGAAGCGCGTAAATTATCGGTGCTTGCTGTTCCTGTCATTATTGCGCAAGTGTCCCAAACGTCGATGGGTGTGGTTGACACCATCATGGCCGGTGCTTATAGCGCCACCGATATGGCCGCCGTCGCCGTGGGAACCTCTATCTGGCTACCCGCCATTCTTTTTGGTCATGGCCTGCTGTTAGCGCTGACGCCCGTTGTCGCACAGCTCAACGGTTCTGGCCGACGCGATCGCATCTCTCATCAGGTGCGACAGTCCTTTTTCCTCGCTGCCATTATTTCTGTGCTTACGATGCTGGTGCTGTATCAGGGGGAATACGCCATTAACCTGATGAGCGACGGTTCGCCGGAGCTGGCAGCGAAAGCCATCGGCTATTTGCATGCGCTGCTGTGGGGCGTTCCCGGCTATCTGTTCTATCAGGTTTTACGCTGCCAGTGTGAAGGGCTATCCAAAACCTACCCCGGCATGATGATTGGATTCATCGGGCTGTTGATCAACATCCCGATCAACTACATCTTTATCCACGGTAAATTTGGCATGCCCGAACTGGGCGGCGTCGGCTGCGGCGTGGCTACCGCCTCGGTTTACTGGATCATGATGCTCTTGATGATGCTTTATACCCGACGCGCTTCCTGGCTACGCGATATCCGCCTGCACCGTCCCGCCTTCCGCCCGGACGTTGCCGTGCTGAAGCGCCTCTTTGGCCTCGGTTTACCTATCGCGCTGGCACTGCTTTTTGAAGTGACACTGTTTGCCGTGGTGGCGCTGTTGGTGTTGCCGCTGGGCGTCGTCGATGTGGCGGGTCACCAGATTGCCCTGAACTTCAGCTCGCTGATGTTCGTTCTTCCGCTCTCGGTCGGTGTCGCCACGACCATTCGCGTCGGGCATCGCTTAGGAGAAGGCTCGGTTGAGAACGCCCGCATTGCCGCGCACACCGGTATCATGGCGGGTGTGGCCTTAGCCTGCTGCACAGCCATTTTCACCACGCTACTGCGTGAACCTATCGCCCTGCTCTACAATCAGGATCCGCTGGTTGTGGCGATGGCTTCTCAGCTCATGTTGCTGGCCGCCGTTTATCAAATTTCCGATGCCGTTCAGGTGATCGGCACTGGCGTTTTGCGCGGCTATAAAGATACCCGTTCAATTTTCTATATTACCTTTGTCGCCTATTGGGTATTAGGATTACCGAGCGGTTACCTGCTGGCGTTGACGGATAGCATCGTACCGCGCATGGGGCCTGCGGGCTTCTGGTGTGGATTTATCATTGGCCTGACGGCAGCGGCCGTGATGATGGTGACGCGGATTCGTTTTCTCCAGCGCCAACCCGCCGCACGGATTTTAGCGCGCGCCGCTCGCTAGATAACGTTTCATCCAGTTTACGTCGAAAAAAACGACAGAATGGATACAACCCCAGCAATCGCACTGGCAAGAGCACAAAATTGCATTTTTCCTCTTGCCAGTTTTCCGCTCGCTCGCTACTATTCGCCTCGCTGTCAGGCAGGCAGTTCGGTATCTCAATGCGTTCATAGCTCAGTTGGTTAGAGCACCACCTTGACATGGTGGGGGTCGTTGGTTCGAGTCCAATTGAACGCACCATTCCTTGTTTTTCCTCCTTCGTTCCTTTTAAGCTACCGTTCATTTTTCACTATTTCATGAAATAAACGCGCTGATTCTCATTCGTTTATGTTCTCTACTTCGCCCATTAAGTAACTAAATTAACTATTAAGTAACTAATTTAACACCCATTTTGCACTTCTTCGTTTCATCTGACCCGATTCAGCTAAAACTATTTAATAACCACCCATTATATAAGTGTATATAGCACCACGTTGGTATCCCTTTTTTACCTCTTAAAATCAGGATGTCAGGACACCGCTATGCACGATTATTTATATTTTTTGCTGGGTAGCTTCCCACTGTTGGTCATGATTGTTCTTATCCTAAAAGTAAAAACGCCTATTCATCACGCGGTACTGATTACGCTGGCGCTCACCGTGATTATCACTGCGATATTCTGGCACACGCCGCTGAAAACGCTGGGGTTAGCAGCAAGCTATGGCGCGCTGAAAGGACTATGGCCCATTATTATCGTTATTCTGGGGGCAATATACAGTTATAACCTGATGCAAAAGACACGCAGTATGGATGTACTACGCGATGTCCTCGCCAGTGTCAGTGATGATAAACGTATTCAGGTATTGCTGATTTCATGGTGCTTTGGGGGCTTTCTCGAAGCCGCAGCGGGTTATGGCACCGCGGTTGCGATCCCCATCGGCATCCTTATTGCACTCGGCTTTAACCCGATGAAAGCGGCCATCGCATCACTGGTCGCCAATACCGTCCCTACCGCTTTCGGTGCTGTCGGCATCCCGGTTTCTATTTTAGCGGAACAGGTCCACCTTCCCGTCACCACATTAAGTGCCACTGTTGTGCTACAACTGGCGTTGTTCAACATCCTCCTGCCCTTTGTCATTGTGGCAATCATCGGTGGCGGCATTAAAGCGATTCGCGGCGTGTTCGCTATTACGCTGGTGTGCGGCGTGACCACGCTGGTGCCGCAGTACATTGTGGCGGTCCACCTCGGTGCCGAACTGCCCGCTTTCGCAGGCAGTTTAGTCAGCCTGATTGCTGTCACGTTAATGGCGAAATACCGCAAGAAAGAAACCGAAGCGGCCTACCTCATCGACAGCGCTCAGCGTGCGTCCTTATCAGGCTATTCTGCCGGCCAGTTACTACGCGCTTGTGCGATTTATATCCTGATTTTTAGCTTTATCCTGCTTTGCTCTCCGCTGTTCCCCGCGATCAAAAGCACCGTCTCTCAGGTGGCCTCCATCATCCCCTTCCACCTGACGGATACACAGGTGCTGAAATTGAAGATCGACTGGATTGCTACTCCCGGCGTTCTGATCATCATCGCCAGTCTGCTAGGCGGTTTTATACAGGGAGCGAATCTGGGAACCATGCTGAATGTCTTTTTTAGCACGGTAATACAGCTCAGGAATTCGATTATCGCGATTACCGCTATCGTCGCCATGGCGACGGTGATGGATGTCAGCGGGCTGATCGCCACGCTGGCACAAACGATGGTAGACGTAACCGGAGGAGGCTATCTGTTTATCGCCCCTGTGATTGGCGCGTTAGGCACCTTTGTCACCGGCAGCGACACCAATTCCAACGTGCTATTTGGCAAGTTGCAAACGATGGCAGCGGAAAAGCTGCATGTCGATCCCGTCTGGCTGGCTGCGGCGAATACCGCCGGTGCCACTGGCGGCAAAATGATATCGCCACAAAGTATCGCCATTGCGGTATCAGCAACGCGCATGGAAGGGCAAGGCAGCGCGATTATGTCAGGCACGCTGAGATATTGCGGTATCTACATCATCATTCTTGGGCTCAAGGTCGGCCTGGTTTACTACCTGTTTATGGCCTGATGTCACTATAAAAAAATCCATCTACATTAAGTAATGGGAGTCTGTCGTGAATGTTAATTTTTTTGTTACCTGTATTGGTGACGCCCTGAAATCCCGTATGGCCCGTGATTCTGTACTGCTACTGGAGCAGTTGGGTTGCACCGTGCATTTTCCCGAAAAACAGTCATGCTGCGGGCAACCCGCCATCAACGGCGGTTATATCAACAGCGCTATTCCGGGTATGAAAAGCGTGATTGCCGCTCTGGAAGATAATGACGACCCGATCATTTCTCCCGCCGGTTCGTGTATGAACGCCATCCGTCACTATCCTGAGTATCTGGTCGGTGAACCCGAATGGGTGCTCCGTGCCGAACGCGTCGCCGAGCGGATGAAAGATCTCACCTCATTCATCGTCAATACGCTTGGCGTGACGGACGTCGGCGCACGTCTGCCAGGCACCGCTGTTTATCATCCTTCCTGTAGCCTGTTTCGCAAGCTGAGTGTGCGCGAAGAACCTGTCACGTTGCTCAACCACGTTCAGGATCTGCATTTGCTGCCGTTTAAAGCAGAAGAGACCTGTTGCGGTTTCGGTGGCACTTTTTCGGTGAAAATGGCAGAAATTTCCGGCGAAATGGTCAAAGAGAAAGTCAGCCATATAATGGATGTCAAACCCGACTACCTGATTGGTGCCGATGTCAGTTGCCTGCTTAATATTGGTGGTCGGATACAGCGTGAAGGGCATCCGGTCAAGGTGATGCACATTGCCGAAGTCCTGATGAGTCGCTAAGGAGAGAATATGAGCCTGAAAACCAGCGATGTTAAATTCAAGGATCGTATTCAAACTCAGATTCACGATCCCATCATGCGTAAGGCCGTTGCTAACGCGCAGGAACGTATCGGCGCGAATCGTCAAAAAATGGTCGATGAGTTAGGCCATTGGGAAGCGTGGCGCGATCACGCCGCCCAGATCCGCGAACATGTGCTTAATAATCTCGATGCTTATCTTTATCAGCTTTCAGAAAAAGTGACAGCCAACGGTGGGCACATCTATTTCGCCAAAACCAAAGAGGATGCCACCCGCTATATCCTTCAGGTTGCCCAGGCTAACCATGCCAAAAAAGTCGTCAAAGCGAAATCAATGGTCACCGAAGAAATTGGCATGAATCACGTCTTGCAGCAGGCAGGGATTGAGGTGATCGAAACCGATTTAGGCGAATATATTTTGCAACTGGATCAAGATCCACCTTCGCATGTCGTCGTTCCCGCCATTCATAAAGATCGCTATCAGATTCGTAAGGTGCTGCACGAAAAACTAGGCTATGACGGGCCGGAAACACCAGAAGCCATGACGCTGTTCATTCGCCAGAAGATACGTGAGGATTTTCTCAGCGCGGAAATCGGCATCACCGGCTGTAATTTCGCCGTGGCGGAAACCGGTTCGGTGTGTCTGGTCACTAATGAAGGTAATGCGCGAATGTGCACTACACTGCCAAAAACGCATATTGCGGTGATGGGCATGGAGCGCATTGCACCGACCTTTGAAGAAGTGGACGTCTTGATCACCATGCTGGCGCGTAGTGCCGTCGGCGCGCGCCTAACGGGTTACAACACCTGGCTGACCGGGCCACGGGAAGCAGGACACGTTGATGGGCCGCAGGAATTTCATCTGGTGATCGTCGATAACGGGCGATCGCAAATTCTCGGCTCCGCCTTCCGCGACATTCTGCGCTGTATCCGCTGTGGTGCCTGTATCAACACCTGCCCGGCCTATCGTCACATTGGTGGACACGGCTACGGTTCCATTTATCCTGGCCCGATTGGCGCCGTTATTTCTCCCCTGCTGGGTGGCTATCAGGATTTCAAGGAACTGCCCTACGCCTGCTCGCTCTGTACCGCCTGCGACACCGTGTGCCCCGTCCGCATTCCTTTATCGTCATTGATTCTCAAACATCGGCGCGTCATGGCGGAAAATGGCATAACACCGAAAGCCGAACAGCGTGTGACGAAGCTATTCAGCTACGTCAACAGCCATCCGACAATCTGGAAAGTCGGGATGATCGCCGGAGCCCATGCCGCAGGCTGGTTTATTAAAAACGGTAAAACGCCTATTGAGATAGGAGCGATCGGCGAATGGACGGAAGCGCGGGATCTGCCAGAGGCAGACGGCGAAAGTTTCCGCAGCTGGTTTAAAAAACATCAGGCGAGAGGAAAAAAATAATGGAAAACCGAGATAGCTTTCTGGCTGATATTGCCCGCCAGCTTGGACGCGAAGTGCGCCTCAGCCCCATGCCGCTACCAAGACCAGCCAGCCACCATGCCCAAACTCGCTTAGTCGACCTGACCGCACAGCAGCGTTGTGATGCGTTTATCGATGTCGCGACTAACGTCATGCTGGCGCACTGCGAAGTCGTCCTCGAAGCAGATGCGGCGCAGGCCGCGCAGCGCTTGTGCGATAAATACGGCCATACGCCAGTGATCATCAGCGATGACCCGCGTTTAGAGGCATTAGGGATCACCGCATGCTTGCAGCGAGACTGCCAGGCCACAGTATGGGATCCTCGCAAGGGAGAAGAAAACCTGCGGCTGGCGGAGCAGGCCAAAGTCGGTGTGGTTTACGCGGAATATGGCCTGACCGAATCAGGCGGTGTGGTGCTATTTTCCGCACCAGAGCGAGGACGCGCCGTTAGCCTGCTGCCGGAATCTTCTCTCTTTGTCCTGCGCAAGAGCACCCTGTTGCCACGCGTTGCGCAGTTGGCGCAACACCTGCATCACATGGCGCAACACGGTGAACGTATGCCATCGTGCATTAATATTATTGGCGGCCCAAGCTCTACTGCGGATATTGAACTCATCAAGGTTGTCGGCGTTCACGGGCCGATTAATGCCGCTTATCTGATCGTTGAGGACTGTTGAATTGTTGGGCAGGTGGCCTCGCTTCGCCACCTGCCTGGCTCATAGACAAGGCGTACTCACCGTGGCACGGAGAATTCTATCAATCCTCTGTCAGAATAATGGCCAGCAACCGATCAATATGACTTTGCATCGTATCCAGACCTACTACCGGTAATAGTACGTCACTGAATAATAACGGTAGTTCTGTACAACCCAGAATTACCGCATCAATACCCTTTTCCTTTTTCATGCGCTGCACAATATTGACGAAATCAGCCCGAGTCTCTGGTTTGATGACACCCTGCTCTAATTCGGTTGTTATCTTCTCATCAATCAATGCCATCGTTGCGGTATCCGGTGTGATCACCGTAATTCCACTCTCGCGGAACGGTTTCTTGAAAAAGTCTTCCTCCATCGTGAACCGCGTACCCAGTAGACCCGCCTTCGTAACACCCAACCGCAGGGCATCATCACGGGTAGATTCGATGATGCTGACTAACGGAACAGTGGCCCGCTTTTGTAATTCATCAAATACAATGTGTGGCGTATTTCCAGTTAATGCGACGACATCCACACCAGCAGCGGTCAGATTATTTATGCCATCCATCAGGTAATCGACCAGTGCTGTATAATTCTGATTACGGCATAACGTCAGTACGTCAAACACGTTCAGGCTTTCTATCGTCAGGTTCGGGAAAAAATCGGCCCCAACCCGACGTTGTGCTTCATACACCAGTTTACGATAGTAGAGCAGCGTAGATTCCGGCCCGATGCCGCCAATGAGGCCCAGCTTTTTCATCCTTCCTCCTTAACAACATGCATTACCATTCTGCACCTGTGCTACTGCTGCTTCCGGCGCTGTGTCGTGGTTTCACCGCCGACACCCCAGTTATCCATATCAACTTCATCAATGATGACAACCGTCGTCGCGGGGTTCTTGTTTAGCACTCTGGCAAGCAGCTGCGTCACTTCGCGAATGAGCTCGCTTTTCTGTTCCGCCGTCGGTGCTTCCTTACCACCCGTCACTTTGATATTCACATAAGGCATGTTGTTCTCCTGACTCATCAATAAGGTTGAGTCATGTTAGAGAAAAGCGATATTCTTTAAAATTGAAAAGAAAAGAAGACATCATTCTGTTTTGGAGAAAATATGGAAATTGTCGATCTGAAAACGCTCATCGCACTGGTCGAACAAGGAGGGATTACGCAGGCTGCCAGAACGCTGAATCGCGTACCATCAGCGATTACCACGCGTCTCCAACAGCTTGAGAACACGTTAGGGGTCGCACTTTTCCTGCGCGAGAAAAAGCGTTTTATCCTTACGCCGGAAGGTCGCTCGCTGTATGACTACGCGAGACGCATTGTCGAACTGGTCGATGAAGCGGAAAAACACGTCAGGCACAGCCAACCGGGAGGAAAATTTCGTCTTGGCGCGCTCGACAGCATGGCGGCAACACGCCTTCCCGCCCCACTTGCCAGACTCCATGCTCAAAATCCGACGCTGGAATTGGAACTGTCCACGGGAATCAGCAAATGGCTTTATGACGCGCTACTCGACAATCGCCTAGATGCGGCATTTCTCGCCGATGCGCCACATGACGATCGCCTGGAACGCCTGCCTATTTTTGAAGAACAATTATTCATCATCGCACCCGCCGGACAGAAAGCTATTCATACACCGGATGATATTCGCAACGGCACCGTACTCGCTTTCAGCGATGGGTGTTCGTACCGCGATCGTTTACTGGGCTGGTATCAGACACACCAGCGTAAACCACAGCGCATCGTCGAGATGACGTCATATCACGCTATCCTCAGCGGCGTTGCAGCCGGCATGGGCGTCGGCATCATCCCTGCCGTGCTGCTTACCCTATTTCCCGATCGTTCGCTGATCGGTACACACGCGATTAGCGGTGCCGAAAGCCGGATTGTCACCGAGCTACTCTGGCGTAAAGGTATGCGTTCTGCCAACCTTTCCGCCCTGCTTACCTGTCTGGGAAAATAGGCTGGTCGCTATTTTTTCCAGCAGCGCACCAAACGTGGCTTGTTCTTCAGGGGATAGCGCCTGAAGCATCTGCGCCTCAATCTGCTTTTCCTGATGCAGAAAAACCTGCGTAAACGCGATGCCTTTATCGGACAAACTGAGCCACACGCTGCGACCGTCATCCGGGTTATCGAGCTTGCGGACATAATCGCGTTTGACCAACTCCGCGACCATGCGGGTGATCTGTGCTTTATCCCGACAGACCCTTTTCGCCAGCGACTGAGGCGTAATGCGCCCTTCCATCGCGATGATCTTACATAAGCGGACATGCACCACATCCAGACTAATGTCGTGCGCTTTCATCTGTTCCTGCATCTGCGCCTTATAGCTTTCCAGTAAGGCAAAAAGAGCTTTCATCATGCTTTATTGACTCAGTCAACCAATGATCATATAGTTGATTTTATCAACTATCCATCACGAGTTCAATTTACCGAGGCCACAATGGGAAACGTATATCAGATTACGGTGGAAGAAAAAGCCGAGCAGCAGCGCACGCTGTCGTTTGAATGCTCAATTCACGATGATTTGTTCAAGATTCTGGAAAAAGTCGATGGCAAGATGGACATGACGCCGGAACAGACTCAGGCCTTTATTGTGGGTTTGAAACTATTTAGCGAAGTGATGATGCAGAATAGAAAGCATCCGCTGTTTAAGGAATTCGCCGCCCCGTTCAGAGAATTCATGCTTAATCTCAAGAAGCAGTGATATAGAAGATCGCACAGCAAAAAATGATGCTCCCCACGCCGTGAAAACACCAGCGTGGGGAGCGTGACGTCTTACTCTGCCAGATCGAAACGATCCGCATTCATCACTTTCACCCAGGCAGCAACAAAGTCATTCACAAACTTCTCTTTGCTGTCGTCCTGTGCGTAAACCTCGGCGTAAGCGCGCAGAATAGAATTGGAGCCAAAGACCAGATCCAGACGCGTCGCTGTCCATTTGACTTCACCCGTTTTACGGTCGCGGATTTCATATAAGTCTTTACGGTATGGCTTCCACGTGTATTTCATATCGGTCAGGTTGACGAAGAAATCATTCGTCAGCGCGCCTTCACGATTCGTAAATACGCCGTGTTTGGTGCCGCCATAGTTGGTCCCCAGTACACGCAGGCCGCCAACCAGCACCGTCATCTCTTTCGCCGTCAGCCCCATCAACTGGGTGCGATCGAGCATCAGCTCTTCCACGCTCACGGCATAGTCTTTCTTCAGCCAGTTACGGTAGCCATCGTGGATAGGTTCAAGGACGTCAAAAGACTCGGCGTCAGTCAGGGCATCGGTAGTGTCGCCACGTCCCGGAGCAAACGGCACGGTCACATGCACACCAGCCGCTTTCGCCGCTTTTTCAATCCCCACATTACCCGCCAGCACGATGGTATCAGCCACGCTGGCCCCCGTTGCAGCCGCAATGCTTTCCAGCACGACTAACACACGCGCCAGACGCTCAGGTTCGTTCCCTACCCAGTCTTTCTGCGGGGCGAGGCGAATACGCGCGCCGTTGGCACCGCCGCGCATATCGGAACCACGGAACGTACGGGCGCTGTCCCAGGCGGTTGCGACCAGTTCACTGATGGAAAGGCTACTTTCTGCAATGCGTGCTTTGACAACATCAACATCATAGTCGGTACGGCCAGCCGGAACCGGATCCTGCCACAACAAGTCTTCCTGCGGCACATCTGGACCAATGTAGCGCGCTTTCGGTCCCATATCGCGGTGCGTCAATTTGAACCACGCCCGAGCAAACACTTCGGAGAAGTAAGCCTGATCCTGATAGAAACGCTCGGAAATCTTGCGATATTCCGGGTCAACTTTCAGCGCCATGTCGGCATCGGTCATCATTGGGTTGTAGCGAATAGACGGATCCTCAACGTCAACCGGTTTGTCTTCTTCTTTAATGCTGACAGGCTCCCACTGCGATGCACCGGCTGGGCTCTTTCTCAGTTCCCATTCGTGATTCAACAGCATGTGGAAGAAGCCGTTATCCCATTGCGTCGGATGCGTTGTCCAGGCTCCTTCCAGCCCGCTGGTGACGGTATAACGCCCCTTGCCCGATCCCGTCGGGTTATGCCAACCGAGACCTTGCTCCTCAACATCCGCACTTTCTGGTGCCGCACCCAGCAGGCTGGCATCGCCATTACCGTGAGTTTTACCCACCGTGTGCCCACCCGCCGTCAGGGCAACGGTTTCTTCATCATTCATCGCCATACGGGAGAACGTTACGCGCATATCCTGTGCGGTACGCAGCGGATCGGGGTTGCCGTCGACGCCTTCTGGGTTAACGTAAATCAGCCCCATTTGTACGGCCGCCAGTGGGTTTTCCAGCGAGGTACGATCGTCGCTGCCATAGCGCCCAGTGCTCTTCGCCAGCCACTCTTTTTCCGAACCCCAGTAAGTGTCTTTTTCCGGGTGCCAGATGTCTTCACGACCAAAGGCGAAGCCAAATGTTTTCAGCCCCATGGATTCATACGCGATATTACCCGCCAGAATAATCAGGTCTGCCCAGCTGAGTTTATTGCCGTATTTTCTTTTGATGGGCCACAGTAAGCGGCGCGCTTTATCGAGGCTAACGTTATCCGGCCAGGAGTTAAGCGGTGCAAAGCGCTGGTTACCGGTTCCGCCGCCGCCGCGACCATCGGTCGTACGGTAGGATCCCGCCGAGTGCCAGGCCATACGAATCATCAGGCCGCCGTAGTGACCCCAGTCCGCTGGCCACCACTCCTGGCTATCGGTCATCAGTGCATGCAGATCTTTTTTGAGGGCATCGACATCGAGGGTTTTGAGGGCGTCGCGGTAGCTGAAATCGCTGCCTAACGGGTTGGTCTTGGTATCATGCTGATGAAGAATGTCGAGATTGAGGGCATTTGGCCACCAGTCGGTGTTTGATGAGCCAGTAGAAGTGTTTCCGCCGTGCATAACCGGACATTTGCCGGTTGGTTTCGTTTTATTCTCGTCCATCGTTATCTCCCAGTATGTTGCATTGCCTTAATCGCTGCGCCAGAAGGTGGATCGTTCTCCGATAGCCTTACCTTATGGCAACAGAGCGCTTCACCGATTCCTTCTTCTTGATGCAAGACAATGCCAGATTCTCCCTATAATTTATAATTGTATATGCTAACTTCTGCGATAGCTTAACCTGATGAAAAACGGCTCAATCGCACATTTTTCCTATCTGCATCAATAATCTCGTCGATAGAACCGCTTGCGATAATGAGCCTGCTTATCATTGCAACCTCTAAGAGGCCGCTGATTCTTTTGCTACCTTAAAAACTACAGCGACGGCGAACGGAGTATGAACTGAGTAATTTCGGCACGTTTCCCTAAGCGGACCGGAAAGCCGTTCCATAGGCCTGCGCCATTGCTCACGTACAGATGCATGCCATCCACGTCATAGCTGCCGGAGACATAGCCTTCATTCGCCAGTTGCGTCACCCAATGCATGCCCAGCACCTGACCACCGTGCGTATGGCCGGAGAGCTGTAAATCCGCTCCAGCACGCGCATTCTCTTTCGCTCCCGTTGGCCGATGGCTGAGCAGAACGACAGCGGTATCCGGCGCTATTCCGTTGAGCGCAGCACCAGTATCTGGCAGCAGCTGTTGAAAATCAGCGGCGGTGCGATCGGTGATCCCTGCCAGCACAAACGCGGCATTATCGCGACCAATCGATACATTTTCATTAAGCAACAGGCGTAAACCCAGCGCATTCAGTCGCTGCACCCATTGCGTATATTCCACGTAATATTCATGGTTGCCCACAATGGCAAACACTCCGTGTGGCGCGGCCAGGTTACGCAGCGGTTCCATGTCATCATGGCGGGCATTCACAGTACCGTCGGCCAGATCGCCCGTAATTACCGTCAGATCAGGTTTAAGCGCGTTAGTTTTTGCCACTACGGCTTCCATCCAGGGGCGCTGTAACAGGCGACTGGCATGTAAATCCGTGAGCTGCACTAGCCGGAAGCCATCCAGCGCAGGCGGCAGTTGTTTTAACTCGACTTCGACCGTACGTACTTCAGGCACGCGCACCGCTTCCCAAACGCCTATCGCCGCCAGCCCCATCGCTACAACGGCAATGCCACCACGCAGCGTCATATTGTTCAGCAACACATTCCCAACCGAACGGGATAACAGACGCCCCACGACGCCGAGCAGATCGACGGCCAACAGCAGGAATGCGGATATCAGCAGCGCGCCAAACGCCCATCCCAGGAACATCAGGACAAATGCGGGCACTTCCGGCGACGCCATCGTGCCAAAAAAGGTGCGCGTAATCAGATGATGCTGCGAAGCCAACAGCACTAACACCGCCAACATGCGCTTTACAGGCATACCGACACGCAAGCGCCAGACCAGACGCCAGATAACATAGAGGGCGATAAACCCGGTAATGACATGAAACACGGCTATTTTTCTCTCTTTATTGGGGATGTCGGTATAGTAACGCGTAAATTTTACACCATGACTCACGCATGGCAGATCAACGCGGTAGAGGTGTTGTGTTGCCAGAAGGTGCAGATTAACATGGCGCAATTCCATGCTGTACACATCATTGACCAGAATGAAGCCTGCTCGCTGGCGGCAGGTTGTGCATCATTTTGATTAACCAAGGACATATATGTTCGATTACACCGACTTTCCCGAGCAACGGCAATCCAAAATCAGGCAGATCCTCAGCGAGGAAGGCAAAGTCGTCTGCGCCCAGCTCTCACGTGAATTGAACGTATCCGAGCACACCATACGGCGTGACCTGAAAGAACTGGCGCAATCCGGTGCCTGCAAGCGCGTCTACGGCGGTGCGGTTAGTATGCCGCCAGAGGCCATCGATTTTGCCAGTCGAGCGAGTATTGATGCAGTTCAGAAAGACCGCATCGCTCAGGCCGTTATCCCGCTGATAAAGCCTAATGGCTGCGTCTTCTTTGACACCGGTACGACCAATCTGGCCGTAGCGAAGCAGCTCCCGCAGGGCCTGAAGTTTACCGCCGTGTGCAATTCGCCCATTATCGCGACAGAGCTGATGCAACATCAGGATGTAGAAGTGATCTTTCTTGGTGGAAGGATCCAGAGAGAGGTCGGCGGCGCGATTGGTATCGATACGCTCAGGCAGCTAGAGAAGATGTATTTCGATCAATGCCTGTTGGGAGGCTGTGCCTTTGACGCCAATGAAGGCCTGACCGTTTTTGAATATGACGATGCCGAGTTTAAAAAGTGCCTGGTCACCCGCAGCAGCGAAGTGATCGTCGCGCTGACCGCCAATAAGATCTCCGCTTTGGCTCGTTATCGCGTAGCTGCATGTGATGAAATCACCACGCTGGTGACCGATGATGAAATCTCACTTCCCTGCCAGAGCGCATTAAGCGAAAAAAATCTGGAGCTGATTATTGCCCGATAACGCGACGGTAGCCCCAGCGGCTGCCGGTTTGCTTCAATACCGTTCACTTCATGAAAGCAGCAGCTTTATCGTTTTCAGTACCCCATCCTCATCATTGCTGCGGGCAATAAAATTCGCCGCCGCTTTGGTTTCCTCAAACGCATTGCGCATCGCAAAGCTGTAAGCCGCACGACTCATTAGCTCAATATCATTGAGCCCGTCGCCGAACACCATTGTTTCCTCTGGCGTAATCGCCAATTTCTCCTGAAGGATGTCTACGGTGTGCCCTTTGTGTACACCGACATCAGCAATGTCGATCCAGGCCGCTTCAGAGACCACTATATAGGCATGATCGTGAAACGCATCAAGATACTTCGCCGTCTCGTGGCAGTGCCCTTCTGGGTCATAAACTGTGATTTTCACAAAGTCATCGGTCACGGCAGCAAAGCTGGGGATCAGCGTCACATTGGTGTACGACTTTTTCACCTTTTCCAGTAAGGCAGGATCGATCGTTTCCTTCACCATCGCACCGCGTGGGGTACAACCGATAACTATGTGCCGATCGTCTACGCTTTCCAGCACGCCAATCAGGCTCAAGGCAAGACGATTTTTAATGAGTGACTGGTAAACGTACTCTCCCTGATACTTGATGCGCGTCGCGCTGTCTCCCAGAATCCAGATGTCTTTCGCATCATCGCCAAAAAGCGCTTCGACCCGCTCACACTGCTTGCCTGTGCAGACAGCAAACCGCACGCCCTTCTTTTTCATTAGCGCATAAACGTCGGCAAACAAGGCTCTGTTGTAATCGCCATCGCTGTGAAGAAACGTGCCGTCCAGATCGGTAATTACCAACTTGATCATTCCACTCCCCTTTCAGATTGTACGTACACAGATAGCCGCGAGTCAGGCCGTAACCTGCCTGAATCAAGAGATATCGCTTTTATGCGGTGTGTTAGATGACTGACGTGATGATTAATCGCCAATGCTCGATTTAGCTCGATAAATCTGTAAACACACTAAAAAGAGCATGTAGCGCGCAGTAAAAATCACTTCACGCCAAATTTATTGAGATATTACGCAGGAATCAGCATAGCACTTATTGATAATACGCAACAAGAAGCAAAATCAATCGATAATGAGCAATGAGGAAGTGAGTGAGAGGAAGTGGCAGAGTCAGGTGATGACAGCTCTGCCACACGCCAGATGTTCCCATAAAGATGAACCTGACGTTCAGACGCAATGTGTTACTTAGAAAGCAAAAGTAGATGCTATGAGGACAGCTTCATCAGGATCAAGCCGCTGACGATCAACAGCGCAGCGATAATCCTCATCGCATTTGCGGGTTCATTGAGGAAGACCAATCCCACCACAAACGCCCCTACCGCGCCAATTCCCGTCCAGATGGTGTAGGCGGTGCCCAGAGGAAGAGATTTCATTGCCATGGATAACAGCGCAAAGCTGATAATCATGGCGACAATCGTGACAACCGATGCGCCTACTTTCGTAAAGCCATCAGACAGTTTCATGCTGTAAGACCAGACAATTTCAAACAAACCGGCAAGCGCTAATAGAAACCAGGCCATACCCTGTTCTCCTTAAACATCGAATAAGGGTCGTCCCGTGAATCCTTTTCGCGTCAGGGGTCGTCCCCTGTCAGGATGCTATGCCACGATACGATAGCGTTGTGCTATCAGGGAGTAAAGCCAGTATGCCCTCAACCGTCCTGGGTCTCGCAGGTTTTGCTTCCATTCAGTAAATAGTGAACCTCAGAACGCAAATCCGGCTAAACATTCGACACTTGGAAGAACATGATAAATAAAGCACTTGCCACCAGCGCCGGAGCCGTCCATAATAGCGCCCATTCCAAATGCTGGAATGAAGAAAAGCATTCTAATCAAAACGTTACTGATTAAGATGTTATCTACTGTACGACCGTAGCTCAGTTGGTTAGAGCACCACCTTGACATGGTGGGGGTCGGTGGTTCGAGTCCACTCGGTCGTACCAATTCATGTTCTGTAAATATTACCCTACGCCCGTAGGTTAATGAATGTGAGTTGAAATTCTCCTTACTCGTATCTTGTTAATTTCATCGACATCAAACTAAATCCAATTTTTTCATCTGCTTTATCTGCTGATTGGTTTGAATTCAGGCTACTGCTATAAATCGATCTTGATAAGAACCTGCCTTCTTTTAGGATCGATTCGTGAAAAACCATTCGTCATTTATGATCTGTGTTAGTACTCGAAAGGAAACGAGAATATGGAACTTAGTGAAGCTAAAGATATCGTAACGGCATTGATAAACGGTATTGATCCTACAACAGGAGAAGTCTTGCCAGAGGGAAGTCCATACAACAACCCACAGGTCATTCGAGCCCTATTCACCGTGTTGGATACACTCAAAGTCAAGAAACAACCTAAGAAGACACTCGAAGAAAAGCAACAGGACAACCTTAAAGCAGGCCGCCCGAAAAATGCAGGTATTGCATGGGATGATGAATTAAAGGTGTTGTTGGCCTCGAGGTTCCAAAGTGGCGCGTCTATTGACGAACTGGCTACAAACTTTGAGAGAACAAAGGGCGCAATTATGTCAGAGTTGACGAAGCAAGGGCTAATTGAGCCAAAGATTGATAATAAAATTAGCTAACAAAGCGAAGCACGCGACACCGCGGCCCAACTGGCCGCGATAATCGATATTCACGAACTAAAACCCAGCCTCAGCCTATTGCGCCAATGCCCGATCGATATAGCGGGTAAACTGTTGGTAGAGTTTCCCAGGGCGCGTCACGCTGAGCACAAGCTGAATCGCCGGAACGCTGGGAGCGCCATCTTCCGGCCCCAGCACATACAGTGCGTCGGACAGCCCGCTCTTTGGTAGTAAACCTATCCCCAACCCCTTTGCCGCCGCGCTGCGGATATTATCAAAAGACCCGCTCACATAAGAAAAGTAATACGGGCGTCCGACATGCTCCAGCGCAGACACCGCGCATTGCCGAATCACACAGCCATCAGGGAACGTGACGAGAGGGATTTCATGCATCTCACTGAAATTCACCGCACCGGAACTGACCCAGTGAAGCGATTCAACCCGCAAAATTCTTTCTGTTTCAGAAATCAGCGGCTGCCCCGCCAGCCCTTTGAGGATCACGACATCCAGACGTTGCTGGGCAACCATCGAAGACAGCACGGTCGATGAAGCCGCCGTGATTTCCACCTTTAGGTTCGGATTTTCCTCAAGGCATAGCGAAATGATGTCGTGCAGATTTTTAACCTCAAAATCATCCGGTACGCCGAGTGCTACGCGGCCTGTCATCGGGGACTTCTGCAATGCGCCGATGGCCCGATGCGTACGTAGCAGGATGTCACGCGCGGCAGGCAGCAACTGTCGTCCTTCTTCGGTCAACCCGATAATGTGCCCCTGACGCCGTTCGATGAGGCGACAACCGACATCCTCTTCCAGGCGTTTCAGGCCAGCACTCAGCGTTGATTGCGTCCGTCCCAGTTCTTCACCCGCGCGTCCGAAGCCACCGCACTCCGCGATGGAGACAAAGATACGCAGCTGTTCCAGCGTGATACCACGCCCTTCTATCCGTTCTACCTGTGCTCGCACCGTTATCCTGACCTCTTGAGGCTATCGTTATTGATTAAATCAATGATGAACACATCATAATTCATTTAGCGGTTTATGAAACACCCCGCACAATCCACGGGTCGATATCTTCCAAAATATAAAGAAAGAGGCCCCTCCATGTTCTTGATTGTCGCCCCCCTATTTCTGGTGATTCTCGTTGGCTACGGTTATGGAAGAACAAAGCCCGACAGCGGCAATGCAGATAAGTTAATCAACGACTATGTCCTGTATATCGCGCTGCCAGCCTTATTGTTTATTGCCGTGGCGCGTGCCGACACCAGCGACCTGAAACAATGGGGCTTTATACTGTCAACGCTGTGCGGAATTGCAGCGTCCTACATACTTGCCGCATTGCTGGCGAAGCGCGTGGGAATTGCGCTGCCCCACTCCTCCCTTCTTAGCATGGGCGCGAGTTATGGCACCACGGGATACATGGGCGTGCCGATTTTGCTTTCAGTCTATGGTGAACAAGCGGCACTACCCGCAGCGATGGCAACTATTCTGCACAATATTCCCGCCATCATGGCCGTGATCGTCAGTTGGGATGTGTTTTCTACACGAGCGACCGACGCGAATACGCGACTGATTCACAGCGTGGGACGCTCGATGCTGGCTACCGTGAAAAATCCATTAACGCTTTCGGTGCTTGCCGGTCTGGCGTTCGTCCTGCTCGACATTCGGGTCCCCGTTGTCATCGAATCCTTTGCGCGCTTTCTGGGCAATGCCGCGGGCCCCACTGCGCTATTTGCACTCGGACTGGGCCTTGCCAGATTGAAGGTAAAAGAGCACCTGAACGTGACGGTGAGCAAAACGGTATTACCGATGGTTATGCTAAAACTCGTGATACAGCCTGCCGTCACGTTTGCTATAGCCGTCTATATATTCGGGATGGGGCACTCTCAGGGGATCTGGCTGGCAACCGCCGTGGTGATGGCAGCGCAGCCAATTGGCGCGGGCGTGTATGTGTTTGCCAAGAAGTATCACTATCAACCGGATGTGATCGCGTTATCGATTATCGTCTCGCTACTGCTCGCACTCGTCACGATTCCCGCAGTATTGAGCCTTTTTCCGCCTTCGTGAATAATCGTCTGGGCTTCTGGTAATGATTCGGAAGCCCTATTCACACATCTGTTTTAGCGGCCAGCAGACTACTGGCCGCGCGTTTCCAGATACAACACCGTGGCGGCGACGCGGGAACGTACGTTGAGTTTGCGCAGCATGTTGCGGATATGCACTTTTACCGTCTCTTCTGAGATATACAGTACACTCGCGATTTGTTTGTTGGATAGCCCAGAGGCCACTTCCTGCAACACATCCAGCTCACGTTCCGTCAATACGGTAAAGGGCGACGGCGTATCCTGTATGGCGATACGGTGGCGCAGCACCTCCCGCACCTGTTCGCTGAAGGCATCATCGTTACGAATAGCATCCAGCAAATGTTCCGGGGCGCTGTCTTTAAGCAGATAGCCATCGGCTCCCGCATCCATCAGCGCATAAATATCGCTGGGTGCATCGGAGACCGTCAGCACAATGACACGGGCGCAGATCCCATCGCGCCGTAGCGCGTGAAGCGTATCCAACCCGCTCAGTCCCTTCATGTTGAGATCGAGCAAGATGATATCGGGTGAATCCCGATTCGCGAGGCTCAGCGCCTCCATGCCGTTACTGGCTTCCCCGATCACGTCAAAGATGGCATCGGTCGCCAGTAACTGACGGATTCCCCGGCGCATAAGCGGATGATCGTCGACGATCAGCACACGATAAGATGGTTTTTCTGACATGCCCAGCCCCAATGTAATATGGATCTTATTATTTTATTTATGATTTATCGCCGTCATACTTCAAGCGGCCAGCTTCCCACTCGACTTATTCAGGGTAGAGATTGTTCGTGTTATCGCGTTCACGCGCGGTCGTCGGCGTCGAAAAACAGACGCTAACCTGCGTCCCCCCTTCAGGGTGGAGGCCAATAGAGAGCTTTCCTCCTAACCGTTCGGCGCGTTCCTGCATAATATTTAAGCCGTAATGTCCCGCCGGTTCCTCCTGATTGATAATGCCACAGCCGTCATCACGAATATAAACACAATGACGGCCATCGGGCTGCGTACGGCAGTTGACGGTAATCACCGTCGCCTGCGCGTGTTTAATGGCATTCAGCACCGCTTCGCGGATGATTTGCAGCAAATGAACCTGCTGTGATGCATCCAACGCCTGCGTAGGGATCCGGCAGTCAATTGTGATGGTCGCCGGGGTCTGCGCGCGCGCAGTGGCTCAATCATTTCCTGCATCGCCGCCGGCAAATCGGCCTGTTGCAGCGTCAGCCGGAATGTGCCCAACAGTTCACGCAGTTGACGATAAGCATCGCTGAGTGCCTGCTCGAAATCTGTGATGATCTGCCGAGCCTGCGCATTTTCTTCCGCTACCGCACGCTTTAATAACGTCATCTGGATATTCAGATAAGAAAGCACCTGAGCCAGTGAGTCATGCAGTTCACGCGCAATCGTGGCACGCTCTTCCATCAGTAACAGCTGCTGGTAGTGCTTCTGTGCCTGATTGAAATAGAGGCCGCGACCCAGCATATTCGCGACGCTTTCCATCAGCTGTGCCGACGGCTGCTGCGTTGATGCCTGCCACCGTAGTTGCCCAAACTCGACATCTTGCAAACAGATGGGCAAGGCCTGCCACGCAATCTGTTCATCTGGCTGGCCTTCACATAACCGCCAGTTCTCCCCGACCCGCATTTCCAGACAGCCGACCGTTTCATAGCGGCGAACAATTTGCAGAATCTGCTGAAAACAATGTCTGTCGATGGTGCTGACATTCATCGCCTGAGAGCAGTTGTACAGCACCTTCAGCATGCGGTTCACTTCCTGCAAGCGCAGCGTTTTCTGCCGAACTTTGTCTTCCAGAGAACGATAGAGCTTTTGCAGTTCGTCAGTCATGCTACTGAAGGTTTGCGCCAGTAATCCCAATTCGTTAGGCAGATTGACGTCCAGCCGCGAATGGGTGAAACGCCCCTTCTCAATGGACGCACAGGCCGCCATCAGCTTATTCAACGGCACCACCACCTGACGGCGAATGCGACGCAGCGTAAAGAAGATCAGTATATAGATAGTGATCGAGCCAATTATTGATGTCACAACGACTATCATCATCTTGCGTTCGGAATAATGCTGCAACGCCAGTACAAAACGGTCGATCTGCGTGACGTAGCCAACAATATTGTCCTGATACCACACGCGATCCCCCGCATTCAGACGCTCATCCATCATTTTCCAGCTCTGCAATAGCGCCGCATAACGATCGCGCACATCGCGCGGCACATACCAACGATCCAGCAGGTGAAAAACCGGGGAATCCAGCGTTTGCGCATAGAGGCGGCGATGCGATGCTAATTCTGCACGATCGCCCTGTAGATCATACCCCATGCGATAGCTTTGCATACGCATGGAACCGGCCACGTTGATCGCTTCCGCATCGCGTAGACCGCTGGCTAACGTCAGCAGCGCAATGCCCGTCGTCAGAAATGAAAGCAGCGCGATATAAAAAAACGCGCGAGCCAGGCTGGTAGAAACAGGACGTTTAACCATCACAACGAGTAATCCCCTTTGGCATCATACAGACTCTAATACCCTAAATAATTCGAGTTGCAGGAAGGCGGCAAGCGAAGGAATCCCGATGAGCTTACTCAGGTAAGTGATTCGGGTGAGTGAACGCAGCCAACGCACATGCAGCTTGAAGTATGACGGGTATTTACTATCACGATCCCCACACGCTCCCGCAAGCCAATGAGACGCGAATCCCACATAAGCTTGATCCGGCACCACCATTTACCTCTAAAGGGTGATTATCGCATACAGCCTAAGAGGAATAGTGTAACCCCTACAAAAACAGCGTGTTTTTTATTGGATATTTCATTGCGTGCCAGAGCGAAAAACAGTCATGACTAACCTCTCCCGGCGCTCCCTACTGACTGGTGGCCTACAGCGGGCAGATAACGCGTTGCGTCCGCCGTGGAGCGGTGCAGAAAGCCAGTTCCTGAGCCAGTGCACGCGCTGCAACGTCTGCGTAGATGCCTGCGGTTCGGGGATTATCCAGCGTGGTTCGGGCGGTTTTCCCACCATCGATTTTCAGCGCGGCGAATGCACGTTCTGCTACGACTGCGCACGTGCCTGTCCACAAGCGCTATTCGCGGAGAGTCACACCACGCCGTGGGAATACCACCTGACGATTCAGGATGCCTGTTTATCGCTGCATCAGGTGGAATGCCGCAGCTGTCAGGATGCATGTGAAACAGGCGCGATACGATTCCGCCCCACTATTGGGCGCGTTGCCGCACCGTCCATCGACAACGACGCCTGTACCACCTGTGGCGCATGCATTTCCGGGTGCCCTATCGGTGCCATGTCGATGAAAAAAATCACCGCGGGATATCACACCGCGCCAGCGCGTCTCCCGACGCAACAGGAAAACCGATGAGCACAGTCTGGCATGTTTGCAGTGTAGTGGTTCACGTCAACACGGCGCAGATGGCGGCCGTTGGCGAGGCGTTAGCGACGCTGCCCAATGTAGAAGTGGGTGCCAGCGATAGCGATACCGGAAAAATGGTCGTGGTGCTGGAGTCAGACTCAGAAGACACGCTGTTAAAACAAATAGCGTCAATGCGCGAGCTTACAGGCGTACTGGCAGTTTTGCTGGTTTATCACCAGCTTGATGAACCGTCTTGTGATGAACAATCTTTTGCTTTCGATGAACAACCTCTTGATCAACAAGCTCAGGGTGAGGAAATACCATGAAACTCAGTCGACGACACTTTATGAAGGCGAACGCGGTCGCAGCGGCAGCCGCGGTCGCAGGCATCACCATACCCACCGCGGTTCGTGCCGTGACCGAACAGTCCGATGCTATCCACTGGGATAAAGCGCCTTGCCGCTTCTGTGGCGTAGGGTGCGGTGTGCTGGTGGGAACGCAAAATGGCCGCATCGTCGCCAGTCAGGGCGATCCCGAAGCGCCGGTTAACCGCGGATTAAACTGCATCAAGGGCTATTTCCTACCAAAAATCATGTACGGGCAGGATCGCGTGACCCAGCCTTTGCTGCGTATGCGTGACGGAAAATTCGATAAAGAAGGCGAATTTACTCCGATCTCCTGGGATCAGGCGTTTGACATCATGGCGGAGAAATTCAAAACCGCCCTGAAGGAAAAAGGCCCGAACGCGATAGGAATGTTTGGCTCTGGGCAATCGACGATTTGGGAAGGCTATGCCGCCGCCAAACTGTTCAAAGCGGGCTTCCGTTCCAACAATATTGACCCCAACGCACGCCACTGTATGGCATCAGCGGTTGTCGGCTTTATGCGTACCTTTGGTATGGATGAGCCGATGGGCTGCTACGACGACATCGAGCAGACCGATGCGTTTGTGCTGTGGGGCTCCAACATGGCGGAGATGCACCCAATTCTCTGGTCGCGCATCACCGACCGCCGCCTGTCGAACAGCAATGTTACGGTCGCCGTGCTTTCCACTTATCAGCACCGCAGTTTTGAGCTGGCGGATAACGGCATGGTGTTTACGCCACAAACCGATCTGGCCATTCTCAATTACATCGCCAACTACATTATCCAAAACAATGCGGTGAACGAGGCTTTCTTTACCCGCCACGTAAACCTGCGCCGAGGCGTGACCGATATCGGCTACGGCCTGCGTCCGACACACCCGCTGGAAAAAGCGGCGAAGAATCCGGGTTCCGATGCGTCTGAGCCGATGAGTTTTGAAGAATACAAAGCCTTTGTCGCCGACTATACGCTGGAAAAAACGGTCGCGATCAGCGGCGTTCCCGCCGACCAGTTGGAAGCGCTGGCAAAACTCTACGCCGATCCGAAGAAGAAAGTGATCTCCTACTGGACGATGGGCTTTAACCAGCACACGCGCGGCGTCTGGGCGAACAATCTGGTTTATAACATCCACCTGCTGACGGGCAAGATCTCTCAGCCGGGCTGCGGGCCATTCTCATTAACCGGTCAGCCTTCTGCCTGCGGCACCGCGCGTGAAGTCGGCACTTTCGCCCACCGCCTGCCTGCGGACATGGTCGTCACTAACGAGAAACACCGCGCGATTGCAGAAAAACTGTGGCAGCTACCGACAGGCACAATTCCTGAAAAGATCGGTTTGCACGCCGTCGCACAAGATCGGGCGCTAAAAGACGGCACGCTGAATGCCTATTGGGTGATGTGTAACAACAACATGCAGGCCGGCCCGAACATCAATCAGGAGCGTATGCCAGGCTGGCGCGATCCTCGTAACTTCATCGTCGTATCCGACCCCTACCCGACGATCAGCGCATTGTCCGCTGACCTGATTTTGCCTACCGCGATGTGGGTGGAAAAAGAAGGCGCCTACGGCAACGCCGAGCGTCGGACGCAGTTTTGGCGTCAGCAGGTTAAAGCACCGGGCGAATCAAAATCGGATCTGTGGCAGGTGGTGAGCTTTGCCAAGCGCTTCGCCATCGAGGAAGTATGGCCGGAAGAACTTCTGGCACAGAAACCCGGCTATCGCGGTAAGACGCTCTACGACGTGCTGTTTGCGAACGATGTCACCACGCGTTTCCCGCTCAGTGAATTAGCGGAAAATCAGCTGAACGACGAATCTCGCGACTTCGGTTTTTACCTGCAAAAAGGCCTGTTTGAAGAATACGCCGCGTTTGGCCGTGGGCATGGTCACGACCTGGCACCGTTCGATGACTACCACAAGGCTCGTGGGCTACGCTGGCCGGTGGTCAACGGTAAAGAAACGCAGTGGCGCTACAGCGAAGGGTACGATCCTTACGTCAAAGCGGGAGAAGCCTACCGTTTTTACGGCAAACCGGATGGCAAGGCGGTGATTTTCGCACTGCCGTACGAGCCTGCCGCCGAAGCGCCGGACGACGAATACGATCTCTGGCTCTCCACCGGTCGTGTTCTGGAGCACTGGCACACTGGCAGCATGACGCGTCGCGTACCGGAACTGCATCGCGCTTTCCCAGAAGCGGTGCTGTTTATGCACCCGCAGGATGCTAAAGCGCGCGATCTGCGTCGCGGTGAGAAAGTCCGCATTATCTCGCGCCGTGGTGAAGTCGTCTCGATTGTTGAGACACGCGGCCGCAATAAGCCACCGCGCGCGGTCTGGTGTATATGCCGTTCTTCGACGCTGCGCAGATGACTAACGTCCTGACGCTGGATGCGACCGATCCGCTGTCGAAAGAAACGGACTTTAAGAAATGTGCCGTCAAGCTGGCTAAGGTGTAACGCGCATGGCACGCCCGGAGAATTCATCACCCGCTCGCCGTCGCTTTCTGCGTGACGCCGTCCGTGCCGTTGCTGGCTTATCAGCAGCGGTGACGGTTCTCGGCATTCAGCAGCGGCGCGCTCAGGCCGACGAACTCCGGCTGCGGCCACCGGGTGCGCTGTCTGAGGCAGCGTTTTCCGGTGCTTGCATACGCTGTGGCCAATGTGTTCAGGCCTGTCCGTACGACACGCTGAAGCTGGCAACGCTGGTTTCCGGTTCCGCAGCCGGTAGCCCTTACTTTGTCGCACGCGATATCCCGTGCGAGATGTGTGAGGACATTCCCTGCGTGGTCGCCTGCCCCAGCGGAGCGTTACAGCCACTGGACGCTATTGATGACGCCCGCATGGGATTAGCGGTGCTGTTAGATCAGGAAAACTGCCTGAACTATCAGGGGCTGCGTTGCGATGTCTGCTATCGCGTCTGTCCTCTCATCGATAGCGCCATCACGCTGGAGCCAGAGCGCAATACCCGCACCGGAAAACATGCCCGTTTTCTGCCTACCGTGCATAGCGATGTCTGTACTGGCTGCGGCAAATGTGAAAAAGCCTGCGTGCTGGAACAGCCAGCGATCAAGGTCTTACCGCGCGCGCTGGCAAAAGGCGAACTCGGACATCACTACCGTTTCAGTTGGCTGGAGGCACGCGATGGCAAATCGTAAGCAGGACGCCGGACGAGAAGCCCGAGCGAAAAAAGGCTGGTGGCGCAGTCACCGCTGGCTGGTCTTACGCCGCCTGACCCAGTCTCTGGTGCTGCTCATGTTCCTCAGCGGTCCGCTCTTCGGATTTTGGATCCTGCACGGTAACTACAGCGCCAGCCGCTTGCTCGACACCGTGCCGCTCAGCGATCCGCTGATGGTGCTGCAAAGTCTGGCTAGCGGCCATCTGCCCGCCACGCTCGCGCTGGTCGGTGCGCTGATTATCGCACTGAGCTATGCGTTGGCAGGCAAGCGTCTGTTCTGTAGCTGGGTCTGCCCAGTTAATCCGCTCACTGATTTAGCCGCCTGGCTACGTCGTCGTTTCGGCATCACTGCCTCGGCGACGATCCCCCGCAATCTGCGCTATCTGCTGCTGATCCTCATTCTGGCAGGAAGTGCGCTGACGGGCGGGCTGCTGTGGGAATGGGTCAACCCGGTTTCACTGATGGGTCGCGGGCTGATTTTCGGGTTTGGTGCAGGTATCTGGCTGCTGCTGGCGCTATTTCTGTTTGATTTGTGGGTCGTGGAGCACGGCTGGTGCGGACACCTTTGTCCAACCGGCGCGCTGTATGGCGCGCTTGGCGGTAAAGGCGCGCTGGCTGTGGATGCCACTGAGCGTGAACGCTGTACGCGTTGTATGGACTGCTTTCATGTCTGTCCAGAGCCACAGGTGCTGCGCGCCCCCTTGCTCGATAAACACAGTCCGGCACAGGTTACTGACCGAGACTGCATAACATGCGGACGCTGTATTGATGTCTGCGCTGAAGACGTTTTTAAAATAACCCTTAGATGGAAATCGGGAGCAAAGTCATGAAAAGCCTGAGAATGGGATGGTTTCGCTGGATCACCGCCCTGGCGATAATGGGCAGTACAATAATAGGTAGTGCAATCGCTACTGCACAGGTCGATTTAAGCCAATCGCCAGAAGTCGCCGCGACACAGCCGGGAAATAGCCGGATGCCGAAGCAGCAGGAGCGTATGGCGCTCAACTATGTCAACCAGCCACCGATGATCCCGCATAGCGTGGATGGCTATCAGGTCACCCCGACCTTTAACCGTTGCCTACAGTGTCACGGCGTCGAGAGCTATCGTTCCACCAGCGCCCCTCGCGTCAGCCCGACCCATTTTGTCGACAGAGACGGCAAGGTGCTGAGCAATGTCGCCCCTGCGCGCCATTTCTGTCTGCAGTGCCACGTGCCGCAGGCGGACAGCTCGCCGATTACCGGCAACACGTTCGCCCCTTCTAAAGGCTTTGGACAGTGAGGTTTGCTATGAAACAACCAGGAAAAGTGGGACGGTTGTTGCGCCAGCTGTGGCAATGGTGGCGTCGCCCGAGTCGGCTGGCGCTGGGAACGTTGCTCATTATCGGCTTCGCGGGCGGTATTTTCTTTCTGGCGACATCCCAGAAAGGCATGGAAATGAGCAACAGCGAGGCGTTCTGCATCAGCTGTCATGAAATGCGCAATACCGTTTATCAGGAATATATGGAAACCGCGCACTACAGCAACCGCAGCGGCGTGCGCGCCACCTGCCCGGATTGTCACGTTCCGCATGAGTTTGTGCCGAAAATGGTGCGTAAGATTCAGGCCAGTAAAGAGCTGTACGGCAAAATCATGGGTACGATTGATACGCCACAAAAATTTGAAGCACACCGGCTGACGATGGCGCAGAGCGAATGGCGGCGCATGAAAAATAACAATTCTCAGGAATGCCGCAACTGTCACAACTTTGACTACATGGACTTCTCAGGGCAAAAAACCGTCGCGGCAGAGAAACACAGCGAAGCGATAAAACTCGGTCAAACCTGTATCGACTGCCACAAAGGCATCGCCCACAAACTGCCGGACATGCACGGCGTCAAAAGCGGGTTATAACCCGCCCCTTCGTAACACTCGGGACGGCATATGCCGTCCTATCGTTGCTGACACAGTCCGTCGAGCGGGAGTAACGTATTCTTGTAAGTACCGTGAGGGTTTCGTGCGCAGTAAGTAATGTGATTTTCTGCAACTCGCGTCGCATGCGCCCGACGCGGGGCGGCTCAATTGCCGTCGCCCCGCGACCCCTGGCTTTTCGCGGGGAATTACGCCGCTTCGCGGTGCCCTTCGGCGCTCGTATCCGCTGATCGGACCGCCTGCGACGTGCTCCCGGCACGGCGCAGACTTTCGCGGCGTCCATGCCGCTCATCCGGCGGCCACGCTCACCTCAGCGCAATTCTTTACGCTCGAAGTCTTCACTGCAACAGTTGCAGAGAATTACCCTGCTTATTGCGCACGAAACCTTCACCGTAACAACAGAAACAAGAAACAACAAAAGGGCGATATATCGCCCTTATACTATTGATGATGAAGATAAAAAGAATTTACTTCCCCGTGGTTGCCTGTACCGACAGTGACGCTTTCGCCTGCGCGACGCTGCGCTCGATGACCGCACGGCGCGTGTCGTTTTGCGGGAGCAGTTTCAGCATCGTTTGCCAGGCATCAATCGCATCCTGATAGCGCTGGGCTTCATAGGCATTGAAGGCCAACAGGCTCAGCACGCGCACATTGGTCGAGCCGGAATTCATCAGTTCACGCAGCATCTCACCACCGCGCTGGCTATCACGCGGGTCGGTAGATCGCGACAGCAGGTCGGCATAGTCCAGCGCCAGATCCGTGTTTTTCGGATCGAGCTGGAACGCCTTGGAAAACGCCTGTACGGAAATGTTGTAGTTATTCAGCAAGCCCGCAATGCGCCCCAGCATCCACCAGTCTTGTGGATTGTCCGGCTGTGTCTCCAACTGGCTACGTAATCCCAGACCGAGACGCGCGACCTCTTCAATGGTCAGCGGTTCGGCGTCAGGATCCAACGCTCGCTTCATCAGGTCCGGCGTTAACGCCACAACCTGCTGCAACTCCTGAACGCGATTAACCGCAGAGGTCTTCCAGAATACGCAGAGGCTGACGATGACCAGCAGCAACACGCCCGGCAGCAAAACCCAGCTGTTCAACGGACGCTGTTGTGCCTTCGCACCACCGGGAATATCCTGCAACAGCGTATGCTGAAGTTCTTCAACCAGTTGAGCACGCTCCTGCTCATTGGCAACATCCCCATTAAGCTCACGAAGACGGTCGCGATACAGTGCCTGATTGATCGCATCGCGATCGTATTCGCCCCGTGACGACCATGGCGCAAGCAGCAGCGCGGAAAGCGCAATCAGCGATAGCACAATGACGGTTGTCAGTAACATCATTCCGATTTCTCCTCACGTCCCAACAGCGTCCGCAAGCGCTTTTTATCCTGTTCGCTCATCGGTTCTTTGGTGCTTCTGATGCGATGTGCTCGCCGAATAATCATCCATGCGCCCGCTGCCAGAAGCAGCGCAGGCAGCAGCCATAATAGAATGGTAAACGGCGTGATCGGCGGCTCATACGTCACAAAATAACCGTAACGATCCACCATATAATCGACAACCTGCTCTTTCGTTTGCCCTTGTTGCATCAACTCATACACTTTCTGCCGCATATCCGACGCAATCATCGAATTGGAATCGGCAATACTGTTGTTCTGGCATTTCGGGCAGCGCAGCTGCATGGTTAATTCACGAAACTGCTGCTCCTGCGTGTCGTTGTCAAAACGCAAGACTTCGGATGACGCCAGCACGCTGAACGACAGCAGCAGTGCACCAAGGAAACTCAGCACTCTCATGCGCCGCCCTCCTTGCTGTATTTTTCCCACAGCGGTTGCAGCGTTTCTTGCCACACCTGCAGGTTGAGATCGCCCGCATGGCGATAGCGAATGATGCCTTTCCCGTCGATCAGGAAGGTTTCTGGCGCGCCGTACACGCCCAGATCCAGCCCCAGCATGCCGTCGCCATCAAATAAGCTCATCGCATAGGGGTTGCCCAGCGTCTTCAGCCATTCAACCGCTTTGGGGCGTTCATCTTTATAATTCATGCCCACGACGCGAATTCCCTGCGCCGCCAGCGTGTTGAGGAACTGGTGCTCCGCGCGGCACGTCGGGCACCAGGTCGCCCAGACGTTCAGCAGCAGCGGTTTGCCATCACTCAGCTCAGATTGGCTATAAACCTTTCCCGGTTGATCCAGCGATTCCAACCGAAATTCGGGAATCGGTTTACCGATCAGGGCCGACTCCAGCCGCATCGGATCGTCACCGTCGCTGTTGCGCACCAGTTGCCACAGCAAGGCCACGGCCAGCAGTAAAAACAGGACGAGCGGGATTAACAAAATTTTGCGACTCATGATGCTGTCTCCCGAACGGCGCGACGCAGGCGATAGCGAGGATCAAACATGCACAGGATGCCCCCTAACGCCATCAGCCCCCCGCCGTACCAAATCCAGCGGATAAACGGTTTGTAATACAGCCGCACCGCCCAGCTACCGTCATCCAGCTTTTCACCCAAGGCCGCATAGAGATCGCGCGTCACGCCTGCATCAATCGCGGCTTCCGTCATGATCGCGCCGCTGGTGTTATAGAAGCGTTTTTCCGCCTTTAACGTCGCTTCCGGTTTGCCGTTACGCGTGACCTCAATCGTCCCTTTCGCGCTTTGCCAGTTAGGCCCCACGACATCACGCACGCCTTGAAACGTAAAACGGTAATCGTGGATCGCGATGCTGTCGCCAGCCCGCATCCGCACATCCCGCTCAACGCTATAATTCTGACTGAAGGCGATCCCCACCACCGTCACCGCCAGCCCAATATGACCGCACACCATGCCCCACTGGCTCAGTGAGAGCGTGGTCAAACCGCGCAGCAGACCATGACGACGGGTGGAGTTGGTATGCAGCTCGTACACCGTTAAGAAGAACACCCACAGCGCCATCGACAGGCCAACCACCGTCATCGCAACAACGGAATCCTGTAACAGCCACGGCAGCAGCAGCGACAGTGCAGCAGTCACGGCCAGCGCAATCAGCAGCAGCTTACGCAGCTTTTGCGGTTCATCGCGCCGCCAGCGAACCAGCGGCCCCACGCCCAGCAGTAAGGCAAACGGTGCCATTAACAGGGTGAACATGGTGTTGAAGAACGGTGCGCCAATCGAGATACTGCCTAAGCCCAGCTGTTTATGCACCAGCGGCAGCAGCGTTCCCAGCAGCACTACGAGCGTCGCCGCCATCAGGATCAGATTATTGCCGAGCAGGAACGTTTCACGCGACCATAGCGAATTCGTGACCCGCGCCCGTACCCGGTTGCCTTTGATGGCGAATAACAGCAAAGAACCGCCGATAACAATGACCAGAAACGCGAGAATAAACATGCCACGCGCCGGATCAGAGGCAAAGGCGTGCACCGATACCAATACGCCGGACCGCACCAGAAACGTCCCCAGCAGGCAGAGCGAGAATGCACCGATAGCCAGCAGCACTGTCCATGCCTTGAAGCTGCCGCGCTTTTCGGTGACCGATAGCGAATGCAGCAGCGCCGTGCCCACCAGCCACGGCATCAATGACGCATTCTCCACCGGATCCCAGAACCACCAGCCGCCCCAGCCGAGCTCGTAATACGCCCAGCCCGAACCAAGTACGATACCCAACGTCAGGAATGACCACGCCGCCTGTGTCCACGGTCGGGACCAGCGGGCCCATGCGCTGTCCAATCGCTCAGCCAGTAGCGAGGCGACCGCAAACGCAAATGCCACGGAGAACCCGACATAACCCATGTAGAGCAATGGCGGGTGAAAGATTAACCCGACATCCTGCAACAGCGGATTGAGATCGCGCCCGTCAATCGGGTAGTCCGGCAACGTGCGCGTAAAGGGGTTCGACGTCAGAATGATGAACAGCAGGAAGCCGACATTAATCATCCCCATGACGGCCAGCACGCGGGCGACCGCATCCAGCGACATTCCACGGCTGAACACTGCCACGGCGAAAGTCCAGCCGCTCATCAGCAATACCCAGAGCAGTAGCGATCCTTCATGTGCGCCCCACGCTGCCGCCACGCGATACCACACCGGCAGCGCACGGTTGGAGTTGTTGGCTACGTAGAGGACGGTGAAATCATTGATCACCAGCGCATGCACCAACACGAGGAAGGAAGCCAAAATGCATGCAAACAGCGCCCAGGCAAGCGGACGTGCCAGCGCCATCAGACGCGTATCCTGACGCGACGCGCCCCACAGCGGATACACGCTGAGCAACAGCGCGACGCCAAGCGCCAGACAGAGCAGATAATTGCCTACTTCAGGCATCATAACCGTTTGCCCTCTGTGCCCGCCGCCGTTGCATGACCGTTTTGCCCTTCCATCGCCACTTTGATTTCCGGTGGCGTGTAGTTTTCGTCATGTCGGGCAAGCACTTCTTTCGCCATGATGTGATCGTCGGTGTCCAGAATGCCCTGCGCCACAACCCCTTGCCCCTCGCGGAACAAATCCGGCAGCATTCCGTTATAGGTCACCTCCACGGAGCCCTGCGCATCATAAACGGTGAAGCGAACTTCCAGACTTTGGCTGTCGCGACGCACGCTGCCCGGCATCACCATGCCGCCGACGCGCAAGCGCTGCCCGATCGCCGGTTTTTCCTGCGTTTCGTTCTTGCCGTAAAGAATTTCGCTAGGTGTATAAAAGAGATCGATATTTGAGCTCAGCGCATAGAGCGTCAGCGCTACCGTCAACACCGCACCGCAGACGACGGCCAGAATGGCATAGAGGCGAGTTTTACGCGGAGCACTCATTGCGCCACCTCCATCGTTTCCGACTGGCGAGCCGTATTCTTGCGCTGCTCACGCGCCTGCTGGCGACGAATATCACTCAGCAATGCGCGACGATTCAAGAGGGTATGACCGACCAACGCGCTCAGCGGTAACAGCGTTAACACCACGGCAAGCCAGACGTAAAAGGCATAGCCGCCCATCGCAAAGAAATCCTGCCAACTTGTGAAAGCGATGTTCATCGGGCTATTCCTCCTTTATTAAGCAGCGCAGCCACCCAAGGGGCGCGGCGCTGCTGTACCAGTATCAAGTTACGCAACCGCATAAGTGACAACGTCACGAATAAGCTCATAAATCCTAACATCATGATTCGCAGCGGGAGACGCATGGCGGGATCGATCGTTTTCTGCATTTTTGTCGATGCTTGATGCAGGGTATTCCACCACTCGACTGAGAAATGGATGATGGGTAAATTCACCACGCCCACCAGCACCAGAATCGCCGCCGCACGACCGGCAAGACGGCGATCGTCAAACGCGTTGTAGAGCGCGATGATGCCCACGTACAGAAACAGCAGAACGAGTTCCGACGTTAGACGCGCATCCCAAACCCACCAGGTTCCCCACATCGGTTTGCCCCAGGTGGCGCCCGTCGTTAACGCAATAAAGGTAAACACCGCGCCGACCGGTGCCATTGCCGCCACGGCAAGCTCCGCCGTTTTTGACTGCCGAATTATCCCGATCAGCGCAAATATCGCCATCACCGCATAGACGCCCATCGACCACACGGCCGCTGGCACGTGCAGGTACATGATGCGGTACCCTTGCCCTTGCTGATAATCCGCGGGCGCAAATCCAAATCCCAGCAGGCAACCGCCGATCAACAGCGCCGCGCTAAGCAGGGCAAACCAGGGGATAAGCCTGCCGCAAAGGCCATAGAGGCGATCCGGCTGCGTAAGCTGATAGTTCTTTTTCAACATAATCGTGTGCTCACTCTGCGTAAAACTCATCCCAGCGGGACGATGAAGGCGATCCTGAGATCGGAAAATTACTGTATGCTCACCCGCAACGCCGCCGCCGTGGCAAACGGGCTCAGGGTGGCGCTGCCCGCCAGAAAGGCACCGAGGATCGCCAGATACCCGCCCACCGGCAGTTGCATCATGGCGGCCTCGACCGCCGCCGTCGCAAAAATCAACAGCGGTATGGTGAGCGGCAAGACCAGCAGGCTTAACAGCACGCCGCTGCGGCGCAGCCCGACCGTTAATCCCGCGCCAATGGCCCCCAGGAAACTGAGCGTTGGCGTGCAGAGCAACAGCGTGAGCGCCATCACCCGCCAGCCGTGGCTGTCCAACCCAAACAGCAGCGCCGCCAGCGGCGAAAGCAGTAACAGCGGCAGCCCGCTCACCATCCAGTGCACCACCACTTTCGCCAACACCACTAACGGCAGCGGCAACGGCAGCAGCGTCAGCTGTTCCAGTGAACCATCCTGATAGTCATCGCGGAAAAGACGATCCATCCCCAGCAGCGAAGCGAGCAACGCCGCCACCCACACCACGCCGGGGGCCACGCGCATCAATAGCTGCGGCTCTGGCCCAATAGCCAGAGGGAACAAAATGATGACGATCAGGAAGAACCACAGCGGGTTGAGAATTTCCGCGTTATTGCGCAACGCGACGCGCAGTTCTCGGGCAATCAGACGCCGCATGATGGGGTTCCCTCACTCGGCGTAAGCGAGATACAGCGAATGCGCTGAGCGAACGGACGCAGCGGCTGATGGGTGGTTAAAATGATGATGCCGCCGCGCGCAGTATGATGTTCCATACGCTGCGTCAGCATGTCGACGCCCGCTACATCAAGCGCGGTCAGCGGCTCATCCAGAATCCACAGCGGGACGTCGGTAAGCCATAAACGTGCCAGCGCGACGCGTCGCTGTTGCCCTGCCGAAAGACGCGCCACGGGTATGTCTTCATACCCAGCCAGTCCGACTGCGGCTAGCGCCTGCCAAAGTGCATCCTGCTGCTGGTGCGGATAGAAAAAGCGCAGGTTCTCTTCACCGGTCAGGGCGTTCTTGATGCCCGGCTGATGGCCTAGCCACAGAAGCTGCTGATTAAACTGCTCGCGCATACGGTTGATACGTTGCCCTTGCCAGCAGATTTCCCCCGATTCAGGCGTCGCCAGACCGCTTAACATGCGCAACAGCGACGTTTTGCCCACCCCGTTGGCACCGGCAATCTGCACCATTTCTCCCGCGCTGGCCGTAAACGACAACGCGCTGAACAGCACATGCTCATCGCGTATGCAAACCACATCGCGCGCTTCTAACATCGGGGTGTACTCCTACTTTCTTAGTGGCTATAGAATAACATGGCGCCCTTACTCCCCCTCTCGGGGACCCTAACCATAAAGAGTTAATCTTTTTTATTGAGATCAATAAAACCGGTGATTCCGGTTATTCTCGTCATCATGACGGTGTCCAAAGTCGTGCTTGTCCCTCTAATTCAAGGGTTATCGCGCACTATTTCTGGCTGTTCTTCAGCAGCGTTGCCGTGTTGATTGCTTCGATCAACTGGACGCGATTAACCCGTGGGCTGTACGTATCCAGCAAGCGCTGCCAAATCGTAATCGCGCGCGCATAGTCCGCTTTTAGGAACGCATCAGACGCCAGCAGCATCAGCGCCGTCACTTCATTAGCATCCAGCGCCAGCGCTTTATCGACCATCTCTTGCATCGGGGGCGTGACGGCCTGACCCGCCTGGTAATACAGCACCGTTGCCAGCGCCGAATACAGCTCAGCACTGTCGCCCTTCAGCGCAATCGCCTGCCGATAAGCGCGCAGCGCGTTGTCGTAGGCGTTGCGGTAAAGATAATATTCACCCAGCTCAGCCCAGAGGACGCTGTTACCCGGCGTTTTACGAATGTTGTCCTGCAAGGTAACAAGCTGTTTTTCCTGCTGTTGCACGGCGCTAAAATCATGTAGCGGATCGGCAAGCCGCTGGCGTTCCGCCTGAACCAACGCTACACGCGGGCTGAGTATGTAGAACGTCGCACTGCCCAACAGGATAGCGACGATCGCGACCACAACGGCGATGACGGGCTGCGTGCGTGATGCAGAAGAAGATGACGTTAACGGCAGGTCGTGAGACAGTTCGCGCCCCAGCATTCTGGCTTCATGCTCAGAAAGGTGTTTCCCTGCCTGCTCGCACTGGAAATGCCAGATGCGCTCGGCTAAACGCGGTAGCTTGTCATCCCCCTCCGGTTTGCGCAGAGGCAACAGTGGCCATAACAGTCCGGCAGCCAGAAGGACAACCGCGATGGCGACAAGCACCATGCTTAATACATTCAGGTCCAGCAGGTTCACGCTTAACAGGCTCATGGGCGCGCTCCTCGGTTCTGCCGCCGCATCACCCGCCACGCGATAACCGCAATCGCTAACAGCAAAAACAGCGGCGTGAGCCAGAGGATGCCGGTTTGCATTTTCATCGGTGGGTTGTACTGAACAAAGTCACCATAGCGCTGATTCATAAATGCCATAATGTCTGACTTGCTCTTGCCCTGCTCCACCATGGAAAAGACCTCATGGCGCATGCTGACCGCCACGGGCGAATTCGATTCCAGCAGGCTTTGGTTCTGGCATTGAGGACAGCGTAACTCACTGGCAATCGCCATCGCTTCCTGCCGCTGTGCCTGACTGGAGAACGCCCAGGTATCGACCACCTGAGCCTGAACAGAAAAAGCCAGCAGCATGAAAAAGAGCGCCAGATATTTAGTCATAAGCCCTTCGCCCTCTGAACCATCCCAGCAGTGCGCCCGTAACCATCAATATGCCGCCGCCCCACACCCAGCGAACACCGGTTTGCACATAGAAACGCATCGCATAGCGGTTCTCGCCCGTTTTCTCTCCCATCACGGCATACCATTCTCTGATCGGCCCCCAGGCAATGCCCGGTTCAACCATCTGCTGTTTGCGTGCGTTGTAGTAACGGCGTTCCGGCATGACCTGGGCGATCGGTGAGTCGCGGCGATAAATCGCAATCACGGCCTGCTCTGCGGTGTAGTTCTGTGCCGCCACTAACTCCAGCTGTAAAAATCGGAAATGGTAGTCGCCCAGCGTGACCTGTTCTCCCTGACCCACATTGGCGCTGATTTCCTGCTTGCTGCCCGCAGAGAACACAATCCCCAGGGCAAATAGCGCCACGCCCGTATGCGCCAGCAGGGCAGGAAGCTGCTGGCGTATCGCCGACAGCGGCTGTAACCACTGCGCAGCCATAGTCCAACCGATCAGACCCGCAGCCAGTGCAACGGCGTACCCATACGGCCATAAGACCAGAACGGTAATAACGCCGACGGCCAGCGTCATGCTTAAACGCCGGATGGGCCATCGCGTGCTACGTTTCCAGTAGCCTCCCGCCGCTACCCCAATGAGCAGCAGCATCAGGCCACCGAAGGGCAAAAGCACGCGGTTAAAATAGGGCGCGCCTACGGAGATTTTCCCCCATCCCGCCAGCCCATAAATCATCGGGTAAAGCGTGCCGAGCAGTACCACCAGCGCGACAGCGCTGAATAACAGCAGTACCAGCAATATCGCCATTTCCCGCGACCAACCGGAGAAGCGGGCAGCGGAGCGGACAAGCTGAGCACGCCAGCCGTAAACCGCCAGCGCCGCCATACTCAAGCAGGCAAACAGGATAAAGAGAGGCACTGCGCGGTCATGTTCGAGGGCGAAGGCATGGACGGAAACCAGTATCCCGGAGCGCACAATCAGCGTGCCCAGCAGGCATAAAATGAACGTCAGCAGCGCCAATATCAGCGACCAATGGCGGAAGATGCCGCGCATGCGGGTGACAGACAGGCTGTGCAGTAATGCGCTGGCCGTAAGCCACGGGAGTAGCGAGGCGTTTTCTACCGGATCCCAGAACCACCAACCTCCCCAGCCGAGTTCGTTGTAGGCCCACCACGACCCGAGGATGATGCCCAGCGTCAACAAGCTCCAGGCGGGCAGCGTCCAGCGCCAGCAAATCCAGGCGGCTGGCGCAGTAAACTCACCGTGAATCAGGGCGGCTAGCGCCAGCGCCGCACTCACGGTTAACCCGCCATAACCCAGATAGAGCAACGGCGGATGGAGGATGAGGCCAATGTGTTGCAGCATGGGATTGAGATCCCTCCCCGCCACCGCTGGCGGGAAAAGACGTGCAAAGGGATCGGAAAAGAACAGAATGAACACCAGCATCGCAGTCGAAATCACAGCCAGCATCGCCAGTGTCAGCGGAAACAGCTCGCTCGTCGCCTTGCGATAGCGGCAAGCAAACGTGGCACTCCAGCCGGTTAAACATAACAGCCACAGCAGCAGCGATCCTTCATGTCCGCCCCAGACTGCCGCAATTTTTAGCCCCAGCGGTAAATCACGATGGCTATGCTGGGCGATGTAGTTAACGGAGAAATCATCCTGCACCACGCTCAGCGTCAGCGCGATAAACGCGAACAGCACAAGACCAAACAGTACCAACGTCCAGCACCGCGCCAGCCGGTAAGTGCCCGACCAGCGCAGGGAATAGCCTGAAAATGTCAGCAACGCCGTCGCCACACCGACACAAACCGCCAGCGACAGCGCGACATACCCAAATTCTGGCAATAACAACATCAACAGGCCTCTTGCTGGGAATTAGACAACGGTTAACTGCCCCGCATAGAGGATAAAGAAACGCAGTAGCAAAACGCCCACCAGACTAAGGCCGCACACCGCCAACACGCCATAAGGTGAATGCTGTCGGCTAGCCCATGACTTAAGCAGCAAGGGAATAACTAATCCAATCCCTACCACGCCCAGCCAGAACCACACGGCCCAGAATCCCCCGCCCACAGCGGCCACCAGCGCTCGCTGCTTCCCATCGTCCCCTAAAGCAAGGCCGATAAAGAACGCGAACAGTAAGAAGATCTCTAACCACACGACTGGCGTTTCGACACGGTGTACAAAGTGCGCTTCTTCACTATGCGGATTGCGGCGATAGCGGCAGGCCATGGCGATCAGCGCCACGGCTGCACCGGAGGACACCCCCGAGAACAGGAATAAAGCCGGTAAGATGGGGTTATTCAGCAGCGGATAGGTTTTCAGCGCGGAGAGTAAAAATCCGGTATAAGCCCCTAACATCACCGCCAGCAGCAACATCACGATATCCAGCGATTTCTGTAGCGGTGCCAGCCAGCCGAGCACCTTAGGAACGAGGGTCAGCTTCGGTAGCCAGCGTTGTTGCAGCACGATAACCTGCTCGCTGAAAATGTTGACCAGCCAGACTGCCAGCGCCGCCATATAGACCTGAAACAGCATGACCCCAACCGACATCACCGAGGTAAAACTGTAATGGAACATCAGCTTCCAGAACGTCCAGGGGCGCGTCAGGTGAAAAACCAGAATCAGCAATCCAAAGATGATGGTGCACGGTGCAAGAATCAGCGTTGTGCGCATGAGCGTACTGTCGGCGGTTGCCTGCTCGGGATGGTAGCGCCGCAGCAGGGCTGCCAGCGTCACCAGCCCCGCAGAAATGCCCACCAAAAACAGGTAAATCGCAATCGGCCAGTCCCAGACTAACGAATCAAAATGGAATGCGCTTGAAGACACGGGCGTCATTGATGAACCTCCCCGTATTTAAACGGTACGCGATAAAGCTTAGGACGAGTGCCGAGCGCGATTTTGTAGCGATACGTCGGCTGTTGACGAAGCAGGCGGGAAATCTCGCTGTCAGGATCGTCAAGGTTGCCAAACGTCAGTGCGTTAGTCGGACAAGACAACACACAGGCAGGCAGTTTTCCGGCCTTCAGGTTGGTCTTGCGGCAAAAATCGCACTTATCCGCCGTTTTCGTCTGCGGATGGATAAAGCGCACTTGATAAGGACAGGCAGCAAGGCAGTATTGGCACCCTACGCACAAATCGGGATTCACATCCACAATGCCGCTTGCCGCATCACGGTATGACGCTCCGGTAGGACACACATCAACACAAGGTGCATGATCGCAATGCTGACAGGAGTGACGGAAAAAGCGATATTTCACGTCTGGGAAGGTCCCGATCGGTTCGCTGCGAATGATCGTCAGGCGCGATACGCCTTCCGGCACCTGATTGACTTCCCGGCAGGCATCCATGCACGCCGTACAGCCGATACAGAGCGATTCATCGTGGATCATGCCGTAGCGGACGCCGTTGATATTCAGCGTCTGTGCGACGACCTGCCCCGCCGTACTGGTGATGGCAATCAGCCCCCCCATACGGGCAAGAAATTGACGACGAGAGCAACTCATGGCTGCCTCTTATTACCCAGATGAACTGAGGCTGGGTTGAAGTCTGGGTTATTGCGCTGATCGCTATGGCAATCCACACACAGTTTGATGCGACTCTTGTCGTTCAGCGTCTGCATACTATCCTGCGTGGGGTGCAGTTGATGGCAACTGGCACAAGCCACTTTCGCGACGTGCACATCGTGTGGCCAAAACGATTTTTGCAACTGTTCCGGCGTATGGCATGACATACAGACGCTGTTTTGCTCTTCCACCTTGTACATCGGGAAGTTAAAACGCATAACATCTCTAACGCCTTCGCGGTGCATCGGCGATGGCTTGCCGTGACAGTTGGTGCAAGTCAGCTGTTTTTGATTATGCGGGTTGACGGCGGAGGCATGCTTGCCTTGCATGCCATCCTCTTCCGGTTTATGACACTGTAGACAAGCCTCATCGGGATTGCGCTGCGGCATGACCTCCCAGCGCTCTCCTTTTTCCGCCTGAGGTGCGGGCTGTGTCAGCCCTGGCAATGCCCAAAGCAGGCCTGATACCAGCACCCCGGCAGTCAATAACGAACGTAATACGCTCATATCCACTCCACTTTATGATCGCCCGCGTCCACGGGCGATGAGGGGTTATTAGTTCAGTCGTCCCGCTTTACGCGCTTGCTCATCCCACTGCGGCACTACCGTGTTCAGGAAATCCTGTTTTTCGGCTTTGATTTGCTGCATGTTGAGCCCAATCGCCTGCTGCGCTTTCTCTTTTGTCGAGATATCCGGCAGCTTGATTTCTCCTGTTATTCCTTTCTGGGCCAACAGGCGCACCAGCTTGGTTCTCGCCTCAGCGGATTTACTCAGCGAGGTGCCAAGCATCCGTAAGCCTTCATCCGGCGCATGCATGTGAATACCGTGAGAGGCAACCGCCAGATCCCAGCGCCATTGCGCATGGCGGATATCCATCAGAATCGGCTGCATTTCTGCTTCGGTTGCACCGGCATCCCAGGCCGCTTTCGCCTCAAAATGCGCGTGAACCAGTTGCGCTTCTGCTTTCAGTTTTAAGTCCTGAATGGCCGTTTTACGTTCAGCAACAACTGCCTGCATCGCCGCTTTATCCTGCGTGTGGCAATTGGTACAGGTTTCGCCGTAATTGTCGAAAGGGTTACCTATCTTGTGATCGGTATACAATTTGCCGTCCGCGTTTTTCACTTTCGGCATATGGCAGTCGATACAGGTCACGTTGTTTTTACCGTGAATACCAATGCTCCAGGTTTCATATTCTGGATGTTGGGCTTTCAGCATCGGTGCGCGGGAAAGGGTGTTGGTCCAATCAGAGAAGGAAATGGCGTCATAGTATTTTTCCATGTCTTCGACTTTGGTGCCGTTATCCCATGGAAACTTCACCGCTTTGTCTTTACCGGAAAAATAATACTCAACGTGGCATTGCCCACAGACCATAGATTGCTGGCCGAATCGACTGGATTGATCAAACGGTTTGCCAATCGCTTCCATTGCGCGTTCGGCATAAGGACGGGACAGCGTCAGCGCCGGTTTGCCCTGAGCGAAATCCGGGGATGCGGTATCATGGCAGTCCGCACAGCCGAGATCGTTAGTAATCTCCGGTCCGCCTCGTGCCCACTTGCCTTTGAAATAACCGTCCTCACCTTCCTGTTGAATCAAGCGGGCGACGTCCGGGCTTTTACAGCTCCAGCACGCCATCGGCAGAGGGCCATCTTCTGCCGTTTTTGGTGCACCGGTACGTAGCGTTTCACGCACATCCGTTATGGCATAGGCGTGGCCGCGCGGCTTGTTATAGTCTCTGGAGAAGGGATAACCCGCCCAAAGGATCACCATCATGGGGTCTTCTGCCAGCGCATCGTGACGCTCAGACTGTTCACTGGTCGCTTTCCACGAGTTGAACTGATCGGGGTGTTGATTGGTGAATACGGAGTTTCTTGCTTCTATCGGGGCGGGAGGGGGTGACGCCGGAGCATCAGCGGAATAGGCTGGCACCATTAGAAAGAGACTGGCTACCATGCCCCACAGATAGGAGACTGACATGCTTATCCTGACCATGCGTTTGTGTCCAAATTAAGCCGCCTACTGGCGGTCATTTTAGTTATCCATTTGACAGAAACCACAACAACTGTCGTGACATTACTCACCCTATGAATAACAAAAAGATGCATTCAAAATATTGTTTTTGATCAAAGGTAAAGAAAAGTAATGAATCGTATCGAAAGTTATATGAGGCGTATCTCAGTCATGGAGAGTGGACATCACCAGATGGGATGAGGGACTTAAACGCTGATGACTTTAAAATTAAGCAGTTAAAAACTGGGTACTTACGTATCAAAGTAGGTGGCGAGAGCACTGGGATGACGTGTCCATGTCGGTCATTCATCCCAGTGTATTTGCTGATAAAGCGTGGCGTTTTGCCTGATAGAAAAAATTTATGAGCTCAATAAGTGGGGCTTAAGTAAAAAATATTGCCCCAGAGTATGCCCTTCTGGAGTTTTTATTTCCCTTGGCCATAGGCCAACGCCAGCTTGGCGTAGAAATCTTCCAGCGTGAAGCGGGCATCAACCGCGTTATACACTCGAATCTGGCGTGCATTGCCCTGCGGGGCATAGGTCAGATCGTCGTTTAGCTGCGGTGCATTAACCAACGTGTAGTGATATTCGTGGTCATCCAACAGCAGCGAAACCGCAGGGTTATCGCCCAAGACCCAGACTTCACTTTTCGGCCACGGAACATCCTTGATGGTTTCGGAAATCGCACGGTTAAACTCGATCAGCTGTTGCCACAGGTACTCCCCGACTTTCCCCTGCGGTTTCACGCGCACGGCAAGCTCAGACAGCGAGACGCGCACGGACATATAGACATTATGCGGAACCTGCCACAAAGGCACCTGAGACTTGAATACACTGTTCGCCGCAACCGGATCGTTGAACATATTGTATTCCCAGCCCCCTTTCGGATAAGGCATGCCGCCAATCCACACCACCGTCATTTTGCTGGCGATCGTCGGTTCAGCCTGCAACGCGGCGGCGATATCCGTAATCGGCCCCATGACTAACACAAACAGCGGATGCGAATCGTCTTTTAACGCTTCCTTGATCAGCATTTGCGCCCCTTCACTCAACGCAGGTGCGCTACCGTCGGCTTTCAGGGCCTGTGTCGCACCGCGATAAACGGGAATGTCCGTTTTTCCCATCACGTTCATCAGGCGCTGAAGCTCGTGGTAGCTTTCCATCATGCTGTTTTCGCCATCACGTTTCATCAACGGCGCGGTACGGGAGTAATGGGCAGCAATCAGCCCTTTCACCTGCATCGTCGGCGTCAGTACCGCATGGGCCACGGCAAAATCATCGTCAGCCTCGTTTTTAGCATCGGCGCTAATAATGACGCGAATCTGCTTATGGTCAGCCACGTCAAAAGGGGAATTTTGAGCCTGTGCGCTGAACGCACTGAGGAAAGGCAATACCACGATCAACAGGGAAAAACGGGAAAAGTATCGGCGAATAGACATGATTATCCTTAACGCTAACGGTGCTTGGCCGTCGTTGATATGACAGCCCAACGATTCGGGCTGCCATCAGAGAAGCGGGCATGCGACGACGCTGCCCGCAGCATGAAGACGCTATTTAAAAAGCTTCTGAACAAACTCACTGTAGGCCGGTCGCCAGACATCCATTTCATGACCAAGATTCGGATAATGGCGGTAGTCAAACCGGATATTCTTCTGCTCCAGTGCCGTTTTCAGACCCGCAATATCCTTACCGGTGATGTTGTCGGTTTCGCCAATCACCACAGTGAAGTTATTCAATTGCCGATTGATCTGCTCAGGCCGTTCAAGCTGTGCAGCAACGGCCGTGTTCGGCACCGTTTCGGTGGTCACACCGCTGAACGTTGCCAGCCAGCCGAAATGATCCAAGTGGCTCATGCCGGATACCAATGCCTGATAGCCGCCCTGCGACAGCCCGGCCAGCGCCCTGCCGTTTGCATCCTGACGGACGTTAAAGCGTTTGCCGATCTCGGGGATAATGTCATGAATGAGTTCCCTGTCCGCCGCTAACGCATTGCGCGGATAGAACACCTTGCGGCGCTCCTGCGGGGGATATTCCTCCGGGATGATGCCGGGAACGTCCGTTTCTGTATCAGGAATGACGACCAGCATCGGCTCAATCTTTTTCTCCGCCAGCAGGTTATCCATCATCTGCGGTATCCGCCCCTGCACCACGGCCGATGCGCCCGTATCGCCAAAACCATGGTAGAAGTACAGCACCGGCAGCGGTTTTGACGATTCGCTATAGCCCGGCGGCGTCCAGACATACATCTGACGCTCTGATTTCAAGGCTTTCGAATGATAGGTCAGCGTTCTCAGCTCACCGTGTGGCACCTGACGCACGTCCAGAATACTTCCCGGCACCAGAATCAGGCTGGTATTCACCTGACGCTGCGGTTTGGTAAACGCCGTCCCGGTATCAATGGTGCGAAAACCATCCACGCTGAAAAAATATTCATACAGGTTCGGTGCGAGCGCTGACGTTTTGAACGACCATACGCCAGATTCATCTTTCGTCATCGCATGGGACACGATGCTATCGGGCGTCGAACCGGTAAAAACACTGACCTGCTTAGCCGTTGGCGCAAACAGGCGGAAAGTGATGCTGCTATCCGCGTTCACCGCCGTGACGTATTGGCTCACAGGGACAGTTGCCGCGGGCATAACAGGAAAATCGGCAGGGAGCGCAGAAGCGTTGATAGAAACCCCCGCTAATACACCCAGAGCTAGTAATGATAAAGATATTTTCTTCATGTTCATTCGCATAATTCCATCCCGAATATCACGTTATCGAGTCTGTTTTTGCTAAATGTCGCGGCACCGCCGAAGCGATGCCGATGTGGTGACAGCGATTACCACCAAACTTCCGCTTGAACACCCACGGAGAATTGATCGCTCTTACTGTCGTTAAAGGTGGCCTTACTGATATCGTTATCTTCAATTTTCAGGTAAGAACCATAGAACCGAATCTCTGGACGAGAATTCAAGATACTCGTGTCAACTTTAAGCGCATGGTACAGCGTGGTTTTATAACCTGACTCGTGATAATTCACACCATTGGCCTTATTGGTTTGGTTAAAATACGCCAATTCGACCCCAGTCTGGTTAAATTTATCCCAAATATAAGCAGGACGTAATACCGCACGGATGCTGTTGAAATCGGTATGCGCTCCCGTGTCATAGCTGTATATGTCATTACCTTGTGAATAAACCAGCGCATTCGCCATAATGACATCATCACGCAGATACATTTCTCCTTGCGAGATCGCGCGGAAGGCATTACCTGAATGATTACCATAGTAGTCACCATTACGGCTATACGTCGGGTTAGCATCAGAGATATTAGCAAAACCGCTGGCAATAGAATTACTCGCGCCTTGCACGGTGAATTCATTAAATCCACCGTTATATAATCCTTGACGTAAAATGACACCCGCGGTCCAGGCATCTTTCAATTTATACGATAACCCATCGATTTCATTATTATTCTGCACATTGCTCTTATTGGCTTTCGCATATTTACCAATCAGAGACAGTGTTGCATCATCCCACAGCGGAATACCTTTATAACGGATATCAACCGCATTGGTATTGACCTGATTTTTATCTTTCTTCGGATCATTATATACAAATCGCCGCGCGTTAACGTCTTCACGGTTCAAAGAGACATCAAGTTTACCCACGCCCAACTGCCAGTTCTCAATACCTACACCGCCCGCCGCTTCTGAACGGTGGCTTTTCCAGTCAAGCATCTGAATTTCATAGACTGGCAGGGTATTTTTACCTACCCAAAAATCAGCCTCTGGGGCGAATGGCAAGAACCCTTTTGTATTGACGTACATCTGGGAGAATTGCAGTTTATTTTCATTATCGGCGTCTTCGCCAAACCAGGCGCTGTTGTACTGCATACCCACGTTACCATCCAATTGGATGACGGCGTCGACACGTTTATTCCCTTCTGCATACACTTTTTGGCTCAGTATGAGATCGAACCAACCACTGTGCTCATTACCAAAACGCCCTAATGAACCAATCGCATACGATTTTGGTGCGCCATGATCGGCCGTGGCCCATCCAGAACGGAAATACCCCGTATAGCTAAAGCCAATATCATCCTTAACGAACTTACTCACTTCAGCTAACGTTAATGGTTTCTGTTCTGCACTTGTCGCCGCATCAGTCGTATTTGTGGCGGGTTGGACAACAGGCGCAAGAACCACCTGATTAGCCGATGACGTGCCAGAAGACGCAACAACCAGTGGTTTATCTTTTGCCGCAGAGTTTGCAGCAAGACGTGCTTTATTTTCTGCGTTCGTCTTATATTCACGAAACTCTTTTTTCGTTGACTGCAATTCGGCTTTATTTGCCGCCAGTTCTTTCTCCAATAGCTCCAGTCTTTCCTCTACGGTCAACTTCGCGGCCATAGCACCATTAGACAAAAACACTGACGACATCAGTAATACCATCATCTTTACAGGGAATTTTTTACGCATATTTATTATCCGAGTAGGGTACATTATTAGATTTAAAACGAAACCATTCCGACGCCAGCCGATGGCTCGTCTATTTATAAAAAGCTTTTTGTAAAATCCACATAACCGTTTATATAATTTAATGGCTAGTCCATTTCCTCCGCTTCATCTTGTTTCCTCGCCATCTTTCCCATGGGTAGTAAAAAAATAGAGTTCGCATTCATTCCAGAGTTTATTTTCCTGAGAATGAATGCGTAAATGATTCATCAATGCGGTGCTTTACTTCAACGTTTCGCCATTAGAGGAAATGACCTCTTTATACCAATAGAAACTTTTCTTACGCCGACGTTCTAACGAACCGTTCCCTTCATCGTCACGATCGACATAAATGAAGCCATAGCGTTTTGACATTTCGGCTTTTGATGCACTGACCAGATCGATAGGGCCCCAGCAGGTATAACCCATCACCTCAACGCCATCTTCCAGCGCTTCACCCACTTGATACAGGTGATCGTTCAGGTATTTGATGCGATAGTCATCGTTAATGCTGCCATCGCTTTCGAGTTTATCTTTGGCACCCAAACCATTTTCCACAATGAACAGCGGTTTTTGGTAACGGTCATACAGATAGTTCAGGATATAGCGCAGCCCTTCCGGGTCAATCTGCCAGCCCCACTCCGAGCTTTCCAGATGCGGGTTCGGCACCATATTCAGAATATTGCCGCGAGCTTTCTGGTTCACTTCTTCATCGGTGGTTACGCAGCCCGTCATGTAATAGCTGAAAGAAATGAAATCAATCGTTTCCTTCAGCGACTGACGATCGTCTTGCGTTACCGTCAGCGTAATATCGTGCTGTGCAAAGAAGCGCTTCATGTACGCCGGGTAGTATCCTCGGGCTTGGACATCACCGAAGAACAGCCAATCACGGTTCTGCTGCATCGTTTCCATGACATCCGCGGGCTTGCAGGTTAATGGATAAAACATGGAACCCAGCATCATATTGCCGATTTTGGCATCAGGGATGATGTCATGGCATGCCTTCACCGCTTTCGCACTCGCAACAAGCTGGTGATGAATCGCCTGATAAATATCCTGCTTACCACTCTCGGTAGATAAACCAATTCCGGTAAATGGTGCATGTAATGCGCAGTTAATTTCGTTGAACGTCAGCCAATATTTCACTTTGTCTTTATAGCGCTGGAATACCGTGCGAGCGTAACGTTCGAAGAACGTAATCGTTTCACGGCTTCCCCAGCCGCCGTAATTCTTCACCAGGCCATACGGCATTTCATAGTGGGACAGCGTCACCAACGGCTGAATCCCGTACTTCGTCATTTCATCAAACAGGCGATCGTAAAATGCCAGCCCTGCCTCATTCGGCTGGGTTTCATCGCCCTGCGGGAAAATGCGCGTCCAGGCAATAGAGACTCTCAGGCATTTGAAGCCCATTTCAGCAAAGAGCGCGATATCTTCGGGGTAGCGGTGATAAAAATCGATCGCCGTGTCTTTGATTCCGCTGTCGCCCGGCGTACGCGTGACGATCTCGCCAAAAATACCCTGTGGCTGTAAGTCGGACGTCGATAGCCCTTTGCCGTCCGTTAAGTACGCACCTTCAACCTGATTGGCTGCGATCGCGCCGCCCCACAAGAACTCTTTCGGAAACTGATGGCTCATATTTTCTCCTCCCAATTGGGTCGTAAATTTCAATGTCAGCGAATTAACGTCAGCAACGCGCCCTGCTCTTGCACGGTGTCTCCGGCAGTAGGCAGAACATCAACGTAATCTTCGCTATTGGTGATAATGACGGGCGTTGTGGTGTCATAGCCGGCTTTCTCAATCGCCTGATAATCAAACTCCACCAGAAGATCACCCTGCTTCACGACATCGCCTGTCTTGATGTGTGCAGTGAAATACTGACCGTCCAATTTCACCGTATCGATACCGACGTGAATGAGCACCTCGGCTCCCTCTTCCGATTCGAGCCCAATGGCATGGTTGGTTTTAAACAGCGAAGCAACCGTACCGTTCACCGGAGAAACCACGCGCCCGGCCAGCGGTTTAATCGCAATCCCTTTTCCCATTAAGCCACTGGCAAACGTTTCATCGCCGACTTGTTCAAGTGGCAGAACCATACCGTCGATCGGGCTGTTTATCTCTTGCTTGCGCGTTGCATCATTCTGACGCTGTGTGGCTTGTGGTGCCGCCGCAGGTGCATTTGCGTCTGTCGCTTTTTCTTCCGCGGGAATCCCAAATGCCCAACTCGCGGCGGCAGCAAAGGTAAATGAAATCACCGTACCAATAATGGCGGCCCAGACCGTGTTATCGACACCGGTCGGCGGGATAACCTGAGTAAAGGTAAAGATGCTCGGGAAACCGAAGGAATAGATAGTGGTATGGAAGTACCCCAGAATGGCGGCGCCCATTGCGCCACCCACACAACCAAAGATGAAAGGACGTTTCAGCGGCAGCGTGACGCCATACACAGCAGGTTCGGTAATACCAAAGATTGCCGCCGAGAACGCTGAACCGGAAATCCCTTTCAGCTTCATATCGCGGGTACGCAGCAACACGCCCAGCACCGCCCCTGCCTGCCCTAACACCGCAGGAACCAGTAGCGGCATCATGGTGTCATGCCCCAGCACGCTGAGGTTATTGATCATCAGCGGCGTTAAGCCCCAGTGCAGACCAAAAATAACAAACACTTGCCACAGCGCCCCCATCAACGCGCCTGCAATCATGGAGTTCAGCCCGTAGATCAGTTGGTAACCGCTGGCCAGCATGTGCCCAAGCCAGGTTGCCGCCGGACCAATCAGCAAGAACGTGACGGGAACGGTAATGCAGAGGCACAGCAGCGGCGTGAAGAAATTGCGGATATTGATATGCAAAATGGCATTCAGCGGTTTTTCCAGACGTGAAGCAAGCCAGGCCGAGAAAATAATCGGAATAACGGAAGAGGCATAATTGATGAAGGTAATCGGAATACCCAGGAAATACAGCTGTTGGTAACCTGCATTTTGCATGGCACCAAATTCAGCAATCATGGAAGGATGCACTAGCGTGGCACCAATCACCATAGTAACAAATGGATTACCACCAAATTTCTTCCCTGCGGTATAGCCTAATACTACCGGGAAGAAAAAGAATAATGCATCGCTTGCTGCAAACAGAACTTTATAGGTTCCGCTGGTTTCAACCATCCAACCACACGCCAGACTGAGTGCCAGAAAACCTTTTAAAATACCCGACGCCGCCATTACTCCAATTAGCGGCGTAAATATCCCAGAAATAATATCAATGAAGCGAGAGAAGATATTTCCTTTTTTTTCATCGCCGTCTTCATTACCTGAGGAGTCAGCCTGATCGGTCAGTCCAGCAATATTCTGTAAACTGCGATAGACGTCACTGACATGATTGCCGACGACGACCTGAAATTGTCCGCCACTTTCAACCACCATGATCACGCCTGAATTATTTTTCAGCGCAGCGGCATCCGCTTTTTTGTTGTCTTTTAATTTAAAGCGTAATCGGGTTGCGCAATGCATCACGCTAATGATGTTGCCACGTCCGCCGACACCATCGAGTATCTCTGTTGCTAATGCTTTGTATTCCATCGTCTATCCTTAATACTAAACAGACTTAAATATCAATAATTTAAGATTGCCAGCTCTGTTTGAGACAAAAAAAAACCTAAATCGCTTTTCCCAATAAGCATTGAGAAAACGATTTAGGTTTTGCCTGCCCGCCTAGACTAGCCTGACAGTAACAATCCTGCTTGTTTGTCGGCACAGTAGTCGTGCTGACAATAAAACCAACTTCATCTGATAATTTACTTTCCACATACTCTATGCTTTAACTTTCACCGTACGCAAGGACATTTATCTTGTCATACTGTTATTTTGTGACGAAAAGCAAACTAACAGAAATTATTCTCCATCACCTGGTTCTATTTTATCCTGACCTTCTGTGCGTACGCGTTCGATATGAATCGTTAAGAACATCAACTCTTCTTTCGTTAACGTATACTGATACTTTTGAATAATATGAACCTGTATTTTCTCTGCACAGCGATAAGATAATTGATACCTTTCCTTCACGACATCATGTAATGACTCATCATCACTAAATACCGTGCTTTTTCCTATTAGCCGCTGCGCAAAAAACTTCAAATGCGTCACAAAACGATGATAACTTAACGCCTGCTCGTTGTAATCCAGACTCAGCTGATATTTTACAATGTTCAGTATTTCCTGCATGATTTTGGTAATCTGCAAGACTTCCGGCATTTCGCTGTCGAGCTGCGCATTCACCAAATGCAGTGCAATAAACCCCGCCTCATCTTCCGGTAACCGCACGGCCAAACGCTGCTCAATAATATCCAGCGCCTCCAGACCAACCGCGAATTCCTTTGGATACAGGCGTTTTATTTCCCATAACAGCACATTGCGGATATCCACCCCTTGCTTATGGCGCTCTATCGCAAAGTGACAGTGATCCGTTAAGGAGATGTAGACGCTGTTTTGCAGTTTTCCGGGCAAACGGTCTTTTGCCAGCAGAATGATCTTGTCTGCCGTCGTGATGACATCCATCGGAATCTCTGACAGCAACTCCTGTAGACGCGATGTCAGCTCGCCGGATTTCATCACAAACACACGTTCAATCAGCGTTTCGTCCAGCAGGTCGCCAGAGTGCTTTTTGAAGCCCAGCCCGCGTCCCATCACAACCGACTCATTATTGTTTTCGTCGATTACGGTGACGACATTATTGTTGAGTATTTTGGCAATCTTCATTTTTCAAACCCTGGAAACAAAAAAACCAGACACCCGTAGCAAGAACGAGCATCTGGTTTTGCCTGCTTACGCAGTAACAATCCGCAATGGCAGGTAAACTACCATTTGCATTCCTCTTCTCAAGGAGAATGACACAAAAACGTGATACGGATCGACAGAAAAACGTGCCGCTTACACGCGTTTTCTTTATTTATTGTGTGCCGTTACAAGAATCAACCACTTGCAGCCAGTTGCCGTCATACCGTATTGATACGGTGGGTTTCTTAGGCAGTTGCGCAACAAAGTTAGGTAAAAACACCAAATCGATCAGTTTTTTGCGTAAACACGACAAAATATTCAATTTCATCCCTTTTACCACCTTGTTTCTCGTCGCTTAATAACTATAATACGGAACGTCGTTTCAATTGAATGGTTTCAGCTAAACAACGTGCCACTATCAATAACATTATTATCAACGGCATCGCCAACGCGACTCCCGCAGATCTTATGCGACGAGCAGTTGCGCACTTCATCACCCATTCACGACGACCATCTATACTTACCTCCTATACTGTTTCCTCATACATTCTTTCCAGCGGCTTGTCTCGCCTCGCCACTGGATCACTCGTTTTTTAATCCATCACAACTTGTAGAAACTATCGTATGAAAAAGACAAAAATTGTTTGTACCATCGGGCCGAAAACAGAATCGGAAGAAATGCTTGGCAACCTGCTGTCTGCTGGCATGAATGTTATGCGCCTGAATTTCTCTCACGGGGATTACGCAGAACACGGTCAACGCATCAAGAATCTGCGTGCCGTTATGGAAAAAACCGGCAAGAAAGCCGCTATCCTGCTTGACACCAAAGGCCCAGAAATTCGTACCATGAAGCTGGAAAACGGCGCTGACGTTACGCTGACCGCAGGTCAAACGTTCACGTTCACCACCGATCAAAGCATCGTGGGTAACAAAGATCGCGTCGCAGTAACCTACGCTGGATTCACAGAAGACCTCAGCGTCGGCAACACCGTTCTGGTTGATGACGGCTTGATCGGTATGCAGGTTACGGCAATCAACGGTAACGACGTCGTTTGTAAAGTACTGAACAATGGCGATCTGGGCGAGAATAAAGGTGTCAACCTGCCTGGCGTTTCCATCCAGTTGCCTGCTCTGGCTGAAAAAGACAAACGTGACCTGATTTTCGGTTGCGAACAAGGCGTCGATTTCGTTGCGGCATCCTTTATTCGTAAACGTTCTGACGTTGAAGAGATTCGCGCTCACCTGAAAGCACACGGTGGCGAGCACATCCAGATCATTTCCAAAATCGAAAACCAGGAAGGTCTGAACAATTTCGACGAAATCCTGGAAGCGTCCGACGGCATCATGGTTGCTCGTGGCGACCTGGGCGTTGAAATCCCGGTTGAAGAAGTGATCTTCGCACAGAAAATGATGATCGAAAAATGTAACCTGGCACGCAAAGTGGTGATCACCGCGACGCAAATGCTGGATTCTATGATCAAAAACCCACGTCCTACCCGTGCTGAAGCTGGCGACGTGGCGAACGCCATCATCGACGGTACCGATGCCGTGATGCTGTCTGGCGAAAGTGCGAAAGGTAAATACCCGCTGGAATCCGTTACCATTATGGCAACGATCTGTCAGCGTACCGACTCCGTGATGAAAAGCCGTCTGGATACCATCAAGACTCCTACGGTTCTGCGTATCACTGAAGCGGTCTGCCGTGGCGCAGTTGAAACTGCAGAGAAACTGGATGCGCCGCTGATTGTGGTTGCGACCAGCGGCGGTAAGTCTGCCAAGTCTATCCGTAAATACTTCCCGAACGCCCGTATTCTGGCGCTGACGACGAACGACGTGACTGCGCGTCAGCTGCTGCTGAGCAAAGGCATTGATACGCTGCTGGTGAAGGAAATCGCTTCTACTGATGATTTCTACCGTATCGGTAAAGAAGCTGCTCTGAACAGCGGTCATGCGCAAGCTGGCGATGTTGTGGTTATGGTGTCTGGTGCACTGGTTTCCAGCGGCACAACCAACACCGCTTCCGTACACCGTCTCTAATCCCAACGATCAGATCGGTAAAAAGCGCCTTAATGGCGCTTTTTTTATATTCTGAAACGACTTTCTACAGTGCGATAACCTAATTAATGCGTCTGTGTAACACGTCATTTAATAGCCTAAAGCCTCAGAGTTATCCGATAAAAATAGCACTGTTTTCCTTACTTTTTTAATGAATAGGTAAAACTCGCTGTTTCTTTGAGCGAACGATCAAAATTAAGCATGTTCTCATCAAAAATTTATTCTCATTAGAAAAAAGTTTGTGTAATACTTGTAACGCTACATGGAGATTAACTCAATCTAGAGGGTATTAATAATGAATCGTACTAAACTGGTACTGGGCGCGGTAATCCTGGGTTCTACTCTGCTTGCTGGTTGTTCAAGCAACGCTAAAATTGATCAGCTGTCTTCTGACGTTCAGACTCTGAACGCTAAAGTTGACCAACTGAGCAACGACGTGAACGCAATCCGCTCTGACGTACAAGCTGCTAAAGATGACGCAGCTCGTGCTAACCAGCGTCTGGACAACCAAGTTCGTACTTACAAAAAGTAATCGAACTGGTTAAGTAGTGAAAATGGCGCACACTGTGCGCCATTTTTTTTGCCTGCGTTTTACCTTTTCAGCGTTCTCTTTCAATCCCTTTTTCTTTCGCTTTGCCAGATAGCTTCATCCTTCTGCCCTATCCCTGGGCCAGCACAGATGCGCCTAAACGCATCTGGCCGATTTATTTCAGTATTATCGAGCGGTGGTACTGATCGCCGTAATCGGCGCAACCTGATGCGTCTTAGGCTCTTCTGGAGCCGATTCTACCGGTGGCTGGTAAGTATTGATGTCTTGCCCTACGCTAACCACGATTGGCATGCCTGAACGACGCACAATAGCATCAGCAACGGCTTTACTGTCCGTCTCTGCATCCTTAACAAACTTCTGCGTCTTCGCCGTCAGCGGAATCCGCATAGTTTGTGGATCGTCCTTATCGGTTTTCGACAGAGGCTGATGCACTTCAACATAGCGTTTGCCGTCTGGTTCAACGGACGTTTTAATCGCATCGTTAACAATCTGCACTCGCGTACCGACTGGCACGTTGTCGAATAGTGCCTTGATATCATCCGGGCGCAGACGGATACAGCCGGAACTTACGCGCATACCGATACCGAAGTCCGCGTTCGTACCGTGCAACAGATAAACACCACCGTGCGCTGACAGACGTAACGCGTGTAACCCCATCGGGTTATCAGGACCCGCCGGAACGACGGCAGGCAGTTTAATGCCCTGCTCTTCAAGATAATGCTTACGGATGTTCGCCGTTGGCGTCCAGGTCGGATTCTCACGCTTCTCGCTGATGCTGGTGGTCATCAGTGGCGTATTACGCCCCAGTTGACCAATGCCGATCGGGTAAACGATGACGGTATTCTTCCCTTTCGGATAGTAGTAAAGGCGCAACTCCGCCAGATTGACCACAATACCTTCACGCGGGGTATCCGGCAGCAGCATTTGCGTTGGGACCGTGAGCGTTGAACCCGCTGTCGGCAGGTAAGGATCCACCCCTGGATTCGCTTCCATCATGCCCAACAGACCAATCTTGAAATCCGCAGCGATAGCCTCCAGCGGACGACCATCATTGGGGACCGTATAAGCGATGTTTTCGCCAATAAGTCGGCTATTGGGTGGCGGTAGCGGGTATTCCGTCGCTTTCGCGGCGGTGCTGGCCAGATATGCCGCGAAGGCCATACCAAGTAAAGTTAACGCGCGTTTCATATTAGGTTCCCTACATCACAACTAACATAAGTAATTTATCAACAACATCCGGTTCTGTACCCAGAATGCAGTATCCGGCTGGCTATACCCTGTTTGCCCCGTCATACCTCAAGCTGCTTGTGCGTGCACGTTTCTGCGGCCTGAATTATCCGGGGATATCTGGTGTCAATGTGGCTATTGTTGCCCCTTTCCACCAAGCGTGGGTATATATTAGCATTGTTGTAACAAAAGAATATTTTATTTAAAAATCAAAGCATTGATATTCAATTCTTTACAAAGCAGAGCCAGCATAAAATTTAATGGAAAATAAATATACGGGACGAATTCTGAAATATCAGCGAGTTAATAAATATGACAAAAAAACAATAACGTGCCGTTGGTAAAAATCAGTAAATGCAAAAAACAAAAAAGCGCTGGACGTTTTTTTTCCGTCACAGCGCTTTTTATACTTCAGGAAAGCAGAAAACAGGGAAGAAAATTAAAGCAGTGCGGCAGCATGCGCACGAATTGCGCGCAACATCGCCTCAAGGCCCTGAGAGCGGGATGGCGTCAGGTGTTGATTCAAGGCCAGCGATTCGAAGAATGGCCGCACATCCAGCTCAACAATTTCCTGCGCTGTCAGCCCCTGATACAGGCTGAAAACCACGGCAATCAGCCCTTTCACGATGGCGGCATCGCTGTCGCCGTGCAGGGTGATAATGCCCTGTTCATCCGGCTGTGTCACAATCCAAACCTGGCTTTGGCACCCCGAAATCAGGTTCTCTGGATTACGCCACTCGTCGGGCAGAGGGTCAAGACGCTCCCCTAACTCGATGACATAAAGATATTTTTCTTCCCAGTCATTACAGCGCGCAAAATTGCGCGCCAGTTTCTGCGGTTCTGGCAGACTCGCCATGTTTTCCTCCCCGGACAGATCCGCGCGCGGCGCTTAGCTGCCCAGCAATCGATGGATACGTTGCAACCCGGCAACCAGCCGGTCAATTTCTTCGCGTGTAGTATAAACGGCCAGCGAGGCGCGGCACATACTGGGAACACCGTAGTGTTCCATCAGCGGCATCGCGCAATGGTGGCCGGTGCGAATCGCAATACCGTACCGATCGAGGAAACTTCCAACGTCGTAGGCGTGGTGCTGCCCAAGATTAAACGCGATAACGCCGTGACGTTCAGCAGGCCCGTACAAGGTCAGATCGGGCACCTGCGTGAGTGCTTCCAGCGCATACTGCATCAGAGAGGCTTCATAACGTTGAATCTCTTCACGCCCCAGCGCCGTCACGTAGTCCAACGCAGCGCCTAAGCCCATGATGCCGCCCGTGTTGGGCGAACCTGCTTCAAAGCGCCACGGCGAATCGGCATAGGTGGTACCCGTACGCAGGCTCACCTGACGAATCATCGCCCCACCGCCTTCCCACGGCGGCATGGCCTGAAGCAGATCACGTTTGCCGTACAGCACGCCAATACCCGAAGGGCCGTAGATCTTATGTCCTGAAAAGACAAAGAAATCACAGTCCAGATCCTGCACATCGACCGTCTGATGCATAATCGACTGCGCACCATCGACCAACGTGACCGCGCCAGCCGCTTTTGCCTGTGCGATCATGGCCTTAACTGGGTTTAAGGCACCGAGTACGTTAGAGATTTGCGTTACTGCCAGCAGGCGAGTACGTTCGTCCAGCAGGCTGGGAAGCTGCGCAACATCCAGTGAGCCATCTTCGGCCAGCGGCAATACGCGAACCTCAACGCCACGCGCTTCCGCCAGCATCTGCCAGGGAACGATATTCGCGTGGTGTTCCATCTCGGTGATGATCAGGTTATCGCCCGGCTGGATAAAGGTGCGGCCATAGCTGTTAGCCACCAGATTGATGGCCTCCGTCGTCCCGCGAACAAAGACAATCTCTTCCACTGAAGCCGCATTGATAAAGGCAGCCACCTGCTCACGTACCGCTTCCATCGCGCTGGTCGCCTGCGCGCTCAGCGTGTGAATGCCGCGATGCACAGCGGCATATTCATGGCGATAGAATTCGGCTTCGCGATCGATAACCGCGTGCGGTTTTTGCGCACTCGCGGCGCTATCAAGATAGGCTAACGGTTGACCATTAACCTCACTTGCCAGCAGCGGGAAATCGGCACGAACCCGTTCAATAGGATAACTCATCATACCGCCTTGCCGGCATTCGCCAGCGCGTTTGGCAAACGCTGCGCGATACGTTCCAGAACCACATCTCGCAGAGACTCGTTTTCAATCGCTTCTGTGACTTCCGCCGCAAAGGCGAAGATGATCATCTGTTGCGCATCCTGCTGCGTAATACCACGAGAACGCAGATAGAACAGCTGTTCTTCGTCCATACGACCAATCGTGGCACCGTGACTGCATTTCACGTCGTCGGCGTAGATTTCCAACTGCGGCTTGGTATCAACCTCAGCCAGTCGACCCAGCAGCAGGTTGTTGTTAGTCATCTGTCCGTCAGTTTTCAGCGCATGCGGCGCAACTTTGATCATGCCGTTAAACACCGCTCTGGCGCGATCGTTGACGATGACTTTATGCAACTGGCGGCTTTCGCCATAGCCCTGATTATGCTCAAGATACGTTCGCGTATCGCACACTTCGCTGCCAACTGGCAGGATCAGGCTGTTCATGGACAGATTAGTGCCTTCGCCATTCAACTGGGCGCTGGTGTTATGACGCGTCAGACCCGCACCCAGCAAGAAGCTGTGACTACGAACCCGAGCATCACGCGCCAGAACCAGATCGTTATGCGCGAAGTGGTAGCCTGCCGCCGCTTCAAACGCCAGCTTATAATGGCTAACCTGGCTATTTTCTGCCGCGTTCACCGTCAGACGTGCGCCAGTAAAGTGCGCATGCTCATCCAGACTGACGTAGTGCTCGATAATTTCCGCACTCGCGCCACGCTCAACGTTCAGGTGATGACGATGGTGAACCGTGTTCAACGCGGCTTCCTGGCTGCTGCTAATGTGCAACAGATAAAGCGGCTTTTCCGCCTGCTGTCCGGCCGCCAGATGAATGAGCGTACTTGTGCTAGCCAGACTTTCGGTCAGGTGCAGGAACACTTCGGACTGGATGGCTGCAGGCAGCACGCCATGCGCACGCGCCGCCTGTACGTCAACCTGATAAGGTCCCCAGGCGCTGTCGCTGAGTTCGGCATTGAAAACGCCATCGACAAACACCAGACGCCAGCTATCTACTGCTAAAGCCAGAGCGTCTACCGCTGCACGATCGAGAGACGGTGCCTGTGGTGCGACAAATTCGTTGCTCAGCAAGCCATCCAGCGGCGTGTATTTCCAGTGCTCATGCTTACGGTGCGGTAAGCCAAGGCGCACCACGTCCTGCCAGTGCTGGTTCGCTTCTTCAGAACGGCGCGATGCATCGCGTTCAAACAGACCATGCCATTGCTGCAGCGCCTGCTCTTGTTTCTGTGCGATGCTGGTTTTACCCGTCGCGTTATCGCCCGTCACCTTATTGCTCGTCGGTAAGCCAGCCATAGCCTTGCTCCTCCAACTGTTTCACCAGCGAGAAATCACCGGATTTCACAATGCGCCCTTGATACAGAACGTGGACGTGATCCGGTTTGATGTAATCAAGAATACGCTGGTAGTGCGTGACGATGATGAACGAACGCTTGCCGTCGCGCAGCGAGTTCACACCGTTAGAGACGATTTTCAGTGCATCAATGTCCAGGCCGGAGTCGGTTTCATCCAGAATGCACAGATCCGGCTCCAGCGCCGCCATCTGCAGAATATCGTTACGCTTCTTCTCACCACCGGAGAAGCCCACGTTGACCGAACGGGTCAGCAAATCTTCCGGCATATTCAATAACGTGATCTTTTCTTCGATAAAGTCGGCGAAGTCAAAGCGATCCAGCGGTTCCTGCTCGCGGTATTTACGCACCGCGTTAACGGAGGTTTGCAGGAAGAACTGGTTGCTGACGCCGGGGATCTCGACAGGGTACTGAAACGCCATGAAGACGCCTTCGCCCGCACGATCTTCTGGAGACAACTCCAGCAGATCTTTCCCTTTGAAGTTCACCGAACCGTCGGTCACTTCATATTCTTCGCGTCCAGCCAGCGTCGCGGACAGCGTACTTTTTCCTGAGCCATTCGGGCCCATAATCGCGTGAACTTCACCCGGCTTAATGGTGAGATTAAGCCCTTTGATGATCTCTTTGCCTTCTACGCTGACTTTTAAATTTTCGATGCTTAACATGCTTATTCCTTCCAACGCCCAATGTGGCGAGCGCTTAATGAATTCCGGGACCGATGATTCTCATTATTCTCTGTGAAAATCCCGGTAACCGCCGAATTAACCCACGCTGTGTTCCAGGCTAATCGCCAGTAACTTTTGTGCTTCTACCGCAAATTCCAACGGCAATTCAGAGAAGACGTCCTTACAGAATCCGTTCACGATCATCGAGATGGCGTCATCTTCGCTGATACCGCGTTGCAGACAGTAGAACAGCTGGTCTTCACCAATTTTCGAAGTCGTCGCTTCGTGCTCCAGTTGCGCCGTATTGTTGCGTACTTCCACATACGGGAAGGTGTGCGCGCCGCACTCGCTGCCGATCAACATGGAGTCACACTGGGTGAAGTTACGGGCGTTGGTCGCGCTCGGCATGATCTTCACCAGACCGCGGTAGGTGTTCTCACTGCGTCCGGCGGAAATCCCTTTAGAGATAATGGTTGAACGGGTGTTTTTACCGATGTGAATCATCTTGGTGCCGGTATCGGCCTGCTGACGACCATTGGTCAACGCGACAGAGAAGAATTCACCGACGGAGTAGTCACCGCGCAGAATAACGCTCGGGTATTTCCAGGTGATTGCGGAGCCGGTTTCTGACTGCGTCCAGGACATTTTTGAATGCTCGCCTGCACACAGCGCGCGCTTGGTCACGAAGTTCAGAATCCCGCCTTCGGCGTCATCTTTACCGGAGAACCAGTTCTGCACCGTGGAGTATTTCACTTCGGCATTCTTGTTGATGATGACTTCCACCACCGCAGCGTGCAGCTGGTAAGTATCACGAACGGGCGCGGAGCAGCCTTCGATGTAGCTGACGTAGCTGTCATCATCGGCGATCAGGATCGTACGCTCGAACTGACCGGTTTTCGCCGCATTGATGCGGAAATACGTCGACAGTTCCATCGGGCAGCGCACGCCTTTCGGGATGTACACAAACGTGCCGTCGGAGGCGACCGCCGAGTTCAGCGCCGCAAAGAAGTTGTCGTTCGCCGGAACGACCGTACCGAGATACTGCCGCACCAGATCGGGATGATCCTGAATCGCCTCGCTGAATGAGCAGAAGATAATGCCTTTTTCAGCCAGCTCATGCCGATACGTGGTCGCAACAGAGACGGAGTCGAAAATCGCATCGACCGCCACTTTCTTGCCTTCACGGACAGGAACGCCCAGTTGATTAAACGCGTTCTCTACTTCGCTGGTCAGGTAATTATTCACGTCCGTAATCCCGGATTGCTGCTTGGCGCCGGGCTCAGAGCCGCAGCTGTCATCGCAGTTACCGCAGGAAGGCGCGGAATAATAGCTATAGTCCTGATAGTCCAGTTTCTCGTAATGGGCTTTCAGCCAATGCGGTTCTTCCATCTCCAGCCACGCTTTGTAGGCGTTGAGACGGAATTCCAGCATCCACTCAGGTTCGTTACGCTTCGCCGAAATCGCCCGTACGACATCTTCGTTGATGCCGTGCGCCAGCTCATCGGTTTCCAACTGCGTGAAGAAACCTTCTTTATAGCGTCCATCACCCATCCAGATCTGGACATCATCAGGTACATCTACCGTGCTACGTGCCATAATTTTTCATCACTTAAATGCCAAAGCTTTCGCCACATCCACAAGCATGCTGCGCTCTGGGATTATTAAACTTGAATATCTGATTCAGCCCTTCACGGACGAAATCAAGTTCTGTGCCGTCAATGAAAGGCATCGCTTTCAGTGGGACATACAGTTTTGCACCATCACGTTCGAATACCAGATCGTCGGTCTCGAACTCCTGTACCAGATCCAGCACATAGCCAAACCCCGCACAGCCTGATTGTTTAACGCCGAGCCGTAGTCCTTGCACGGCTTCATCCTGCTTCATCAGATTCTTAATCTGCTTCACGGCGCTGTCGGTCAACGTCAATCCTTGCCAGACATTTTCATCCAGTGAAAACGTCCCTACATTTTCCGCTTGCATATGGAATACCTCATTGCGTGTGGTACCAGTTTTAGGCTGGTTTCCCCTAATGTTAGTGATAATGAAACTAGCTTCAACCTCTTGTTTCGCAGGGCTATTCGTAACATTTCGGTTTTTAGCGAGCCAATAGCGCTATTTTACACGTCTCTGACGCGCCAAACAATGCGGCAATAAACCAACTAACCAATTGATAATAAATGAATTATAAGTATCACTCAGATCCCTTTCGGGAAGGAAAAAATTATCATCTCGTTATCATTATTATAACATTTATCGGCGATACCTATTTGTAAAACAGGGAAGGTATATGAAGATTTATGTGATTTCCGATCGGACTTTTGACGTTAAAGCACGTTTTGCCCATTGATCATGGCCTTTTTTATCAATATGATAATGATTATCATTTCATATTCAGGATCGATAACCATGCTTTCCGTGAATGCCTGGCTGCAGCACAACATTGACGAATATAAATTTCAGATTCGCGATGCCACCGTTGATTTCTATATGGCGGAAGCTCGCTTAAACCGTCCGGGAAGCAATATTGACCACTTACGTCGCTTTCATAACGCCTGCATGGACATGGTTGAACTCTGTCTGAGAAATGGCGATGACGACAGCTATCTGCACGCATTGGTCAAGTTACACAATCGGCTGATTAAAGAGATTAATAATGAAGGGCGTTGCCACCTCTTTCGAGTGCAAAGCTACTACTTTGCCCGTAACACGCTGAAGTCGATTTGCCATCAGTTAAGCATGCAGGGTTCATGGGATAAAGCCACCGCATTTCAGACCGACTTCGTTAAGCGCGTGCCGTTTCTCCCCTGAAGAACCATGTTTTCTTGAGAACAATGTTTTCTTGAGAACAATGTTTTCCCAGAACAACGAAACCAGACCCGCCAGCAATCTGGTTTCGTGCTTCATGCTTACGGCGTAATGACCGACGTCGTCAGACGTGAAATGCAGCACAGGCGATTCTGATTATCAAAAATCTCAATCTGCCACACCTGGCTACGGCGGCCAACGTGAAGCGCCCGGCATACGCCCCGCACTTCTCCTTCACGCACGGCTCGCAGATGGTTAGCATTGATTTCAAGCCCCACTACCTGCTGATCGCCTTCAGAACACAGATAGCCCGCGACGGAACCCAGCGATTCCGCAAGCACGACGGACGCACCGCCGTGCAATAAGCCAAATGGCTGACGCGTGCGAGAATCCACTGGCATCACCGCTTCCAGATAATCCTCCGCGATATGGGTATAGCGGATACCGACATGGCCCACCATACACGTTTGACTCGGTTCGTTAAGTTGCTCAAGCGTAACCTGTCGTTTCCATAGCATCAGATAATCTCCAGCAAGGCCTGTAGCGGATGGCGCAATGCGCTGCCCTCCATGCGTTTCACCTGACTGCGACACGAATAGCCGGTAGTCAGACAGCGTTTCTGCGGTAACTTCTGCAACACCTGCTGCCAGGACAGTGCATAGATTCCCTGCGAGTTGACGAGGTTCTTGGTTTCATGCCCGTAGGTTCCCGCCATGCCGCAGCAGCCGACGCTGACATTCTCCAGTTTGGCACCAAAGCGCGAGAAAATGTCGGACCACTGTTTCGTGCTGATCGGCAGCGCCGTGGTTTCCGTACAGTGACCCAGCAGATACCAGGATTCGCCAGTGGCAGGCTGCGGCGTGCTGTCTGCCAATGCCGTCACCAGCCATTCATGCACCAGCTGCACCTGGAAATCGCCCCGTTTCTCGCCCAAAATTTCACGGTATTCGTCGCGATAGCACAGCACCAGCGCCGGATCGACGCCCACCATCGGCATCCCTAATTTAGCGACACGGTTCAGGAAATCTGCCGTCTTCGAGGCCGTTTTGGCAAAGCGTTGCAGGAAGCCTTTAATGTGTTGCGCCTTCCCGTTCGGCGAGAACGGCAACAGCACCGGTTTCAGCTTCAGCTTTTCGATCAGATGGACGAAATCTGCCACCACTTGCGCATCGTAATAGCTGGTAAACGGATCCTGCACGATCAACACGTACTGCTGGCGCGCCGCTTCCGGCAACTGTTCCAGCTGTTCCAGCGTGGTGTTAACGCCGCTATGTCCGGCAAACTGCTGGCGCAGCGACGGCGATGACAGCAGGGGCAAATCGACCATACCGATCTGGCTGCGGCTCAGGTTATTCAGCAGCGGCATTTTCAGGAAGAAGTTAAACGTCTTCGGGCTGCGCGCCATCAGTGGCGCATAGCTTTCGACACCGGCGACCAGATAGTCACGCACCGGACGCAGATAGCGTGTGTGGTAAAGTTGCAGGAAGCGAGAGCGGAAACCGGGCACGTCAATCTTGATAGGACATTGCGTTGAGCACGCTTTACACGCCAGACAGCCCGACATCGCGTCTTTGACTTCGTGCGAGAAATCGTAATCGCCTTGCTTTGCCTGCCAGGTATTGCGGGTCTTCTGGATAAAGGCGCGCAGGCTCAGCTTCTGCTGCGGCAACGCGTTCTCCAACGCGACGGGATCGACGCCCTGCTCCGCCAGCAGACGTAACCATTCACGCACCAGCGTCGCACGGCCTTTCGGGGAATGAATACGGTTGCCGCTGATTTTCATCGACGGGCACATTGGGCTACGGGCATCAAAGTTAAAGCACAGACCATTGCCGTTACATTCCATCGCGCCACGGAACGCCGTACGCACCGTCAGCGGGATCGTGCGATCGTACGTGCCGCGCTTGACCGCATCGACTTTCATCATCGGTGCATCCACATCCAGCGGCGCACAAATCTTCCCGGGATTAAGTCGGTTATCAGGATCGAACGCGGCTTTAATACGGCGCAGCTCGGCATACAGTTCCGGCCCAAAGAATTCGGGGCTGTACTCAGCGCGGAAGCCTTTACCGTGCTCTCCCCACAGCAGACCGCCATATTTGGCCGTCAGCGCGACAATCTGGTCAGAAAGCTGTTTCATCAGCATTTCCTGTTGCGGATCGCACATGTCCAGCGCCGGACGAACGTGCAGGACTCCAGCGTCGACGTGGCCGAACATGCCATACGTCAGATTATGGCTGTCTAACAGCGCACGAAACTCTTCGATGTAATCGGCCAGATGCTGTGGCGGCACACAGGTATCTTCCGCGAACGGAATGGGCTTCGCCTGCCCTTTGCTATTGCCCAGCAGCCCGACGGCTTTTTTCCGCATGGCATAAATACGTTCGATACCAGCCAGATCGTTACAGGTTTGGTAGCCAATTACCCCACCTTCTCCGTTTGCCAGCAGCGTATCCAGCCGCTGACAGAGCGCGTCGACCTGCCCGTTAATCAGCGCTTCATCATCACCCGCGAATTCAACGATATTCAGACCGAGCATTTCCTGATTAGGCACATCGGTAATCAGTTCGCTAACGGAATGCCAGACGATATCTTCGCGAGCCAGGTTTAAAACTTTGGAATCCACGGTTTCAACGGACAGCGCCTTCGCTTCCACCATGAACGGCGCATTGCGCAACGCGGAGTTGAAGGAGTCGTATTTGATATTGACCAGACGGCGGCTCTTCGGCAGCGGCGTGATATCGAGCTTCGCTTCGGTGATAAACGCCAGCGTGCCTTCCGCCCCAGTCAGAATACGCGTTAGATCAAAGGTACGGAGATCGTCGCTGAACACATGACGCAGGTCATAACCCGTCAGAAAACGATTCAGCTTAGGGAACTTATCGATAATCAACGCGCGCTGTTCGCGACAGCGGTGCAGCACCGTATGGTAAATACGGCCGATGGCAGAATCTTCTAACGCCAGTTTCTCTGCCAGCTCTACCGGCATCGCCTGCGTATCCAGCATTTCTCCGCCCAGCAGGACAGCACGCAGCCCCAGCACATGGTCTGAGGTTTTCCCGTACACCAGCGAACCCTGTCCTGATGCATCGGTATTGATCATGCCGCCCAGCGTCGCTCGGTTACTGGTCGACAGCTCGGGTGCGAAGAAGTAACCATAAGGCTTCAGGTACTGGTTAAGCTGATCTTTAATGACGCCCGCTTCGACGCGCACCCAGCCTTGCTCAGGATTGATCTCCAGAATGCGGTTCATATAACGCGACATATCGACCACGATGCCGCGATTCAGCGCCTGCCCGTTCGTTCCTGTCCCGCCACCGCGTGGAGTAAAGGTTAGCCCTGAAAAACGCGCCTCGCCCGCCAGCCGCGAGAGAATCGCGACATCGGCGGTTGAACGGGGGAAAACCACCGCATCCGGCAAAAGTTGATAGATGCTGTTATCCGTTGCCATCGTCAGACGATCGGCATAATTGGTCGCCGTATCGCCCGTGAATCCATTTTTCTTCAATGCTTCCAGAAAATTAAGCACCGGCTGAACCAGCCCGGGAGATTGCGTGATCTGTGGGATCATTATTTTTTGACCCTGTCCGTACATGATGTGTTTGCCAATATGTCGTGATATGCCTGTGAAGAGCCCGATATAGCCGTTCTGTCATCGGGGACATCACGTTTTATCACATTTCGCAATCGTGTGCGCTCCCGGATCGGCAAAAACATACAGCGTGTTGGCTAATGGCCGTTTCACCAACAAAATGTTCAATAGGCTGTCAAAACCCCCGGAAATATCTCATGATGACGGATGACTACATGGTTTCACCCAAGCAACCTCGCCTAAGCCCTTTCTTTTGCTATTGAGGAATGATTCATTGAGCAAATATTCCCAGCCACCACGATTTGATCTGGCCAGAATCCTGTTCAGTCTGGTGTTTATTACCATCATGATTATTGCCTGTTTTTGGGTGGTACAGCCTTTTATTCTGGGATTCGCCTGGGCGTGTATGGTGGTCATTGCCACCTGGCCACTGCTGATTAAATTTCAGGCGCTATTGTGGGGGAGACGTTCTCTGGCCGTGCTCGTGATGACGCTGCTGCTCATCCTGCTATTTATTGTCCCGATTGCCGTTCTTGTCAGCAGCGTGGTGGAGAACAGTTCGGCGCTAATGAGTTGGGGAGCCAGACAGGAAAACTTTTCGCCGCCAACGCTGGAGTGGCTGACGTCCATTCCTTTAGTCGGTGAGAAATTGTTCAACAGCTGGCAGGCGCTGTTACAAAGCGGCGGCAGCGGTTTGTTCGCCAAGGTGCAACCCTATTTTGGTAAAACTGCAACCTGGCTGGTTGCACAAGCGGCGCATGTTGGGCGTTTTCTGATGCACTGTTCCCTGATGCTTATTTTCAGCGCCCTGCTCTATTACAAGGGTGAGGCCGTCGCGAAAGCTGTGCGACATTTCGCTATCCGGCTGGGACAGGAGCGCGGCGATGCCGCGGTGATTCTGGCCGCGCAGTCAATTCGCGCCGTCGCGCTAGGCGTGGTGGTAACGGCCATCGTGCAATCGGTATTAGGCGGAATTGGTCTGGGGCTGTCTGGGATTCCTTATACCACGCTATTAACCGTTCTGATGTTTCTGTGTTGTCTGGCACAGTTAGGGCCGCTTCCGGTATTGATTCCTGCCATTATCTGGCTGTATTGGACGGGCGATAACACCTGGGGCACCATTTTGCTGGTCTGGAGCTGCGTCGTTGGCACCATCGATAACGTTATCCGCCCGGTATTAATCAAAATGGGTGCCGATCTTCCTATGTTGTTGATTCTGTCCGGCGTGATTGGCGGATTGCTGGCGTTTGGCATGATAGGGATATTTATTGGCCCGGTCGTCCTCGCCGTTTCCTATCGTCTGCTGTTTGCCTGGATGCGTGAAATACCTGAACCGCAAAACATCCTTTCCGTTAATGCGTCTAACACGCCAGATAAAGAGTAAAACCGACAGTCACCGTTTTCTCTTCCCGTGGGCGGTACGCCGCCCACGCATTCCCTCTCTCGCATCGCTTCTTCGGCACTATTTTCGTGTACGGTTTGGGCACTATTTCTCGGCGCTATCATTCCCTTACTTTTTCAATAGGTAAAAATACCTAATGATTAACCCTCTATTCTTAGGGATTAGTCCTAAAAATTTTGATATCATTTCTCTAATACATCAATATTATTGACAATGTAAAAACCCTGAGAGAAAAATCCTTAAAAGATAATTAACTATTAGGATGATTCTTAATGACTGAATAGGGCATAATCCATAGGATAAATACCGGAGCTAGTATTAACCTACTGTTTGTCAATGAGGTTTCCTCCTCGTCAGAGTTAGTAACGAATTGCTGTGTGTAGTCTTTGCCCATCCCCTGAGATGGGCATTTTTTTTCCTTTCATTTGTCTTCCATTCAATTACGCTTCATCCCTTTTTTGTTACTCTCCTGTCTGCCTACCCTCAGTTCAGTTTTTCAGGAGTTTTTATGATGTCTCTTGCCGCAAAGAGATTGCTACTCTGTGGCTTATTCGGCCTTCTGACAGCCTGCGATAATCCAACGCCGACGACACAGCGCCCTTTGTTGACCATTGAAGGCAAAACCATGGGCACGTTTTACAGCGTAAAAATTAGCGGTGACGTCTCCGAAGACAAACAGCAGCTGCAACGGGAAATCGATGTTCTGCTGGAGCAGGCCAATGACGATATTTCCACCTACCGTGATGATTCAGTCCTGTCGCGTTTTAATCAGTACCGAGGAACGGATCCCCAGCCTATCAGCAATGGCATGGCAGATATTATTCTGGCCGCGCTGCGTATCGGTAAAGCCACGCACGGTGCGATGGATATCACCGTCGGCCCGTTGGTTAATCTCTGGGGATTCGGCCCGCAGAAGCAGCCGACGCGAATTCCCAGCCAACAGCAGATCGATGTAGCGCGACAAAACGTTGGGCTGCGTCACCTGAAGCTGATCGGTGACGAAAAAGGAGAATGGATTCAGAAAGATCTCCCGGATTTGTATGTCGATCTCTCCACGCTGGGCGAAGGGTACGGCGCAGACGTTCTCGCGCAGTTAATGACGCGTAAAGGAATCACCAATTATCTGGTTTCCGTCGGTGGCGCGGTTTCCAGCCGTGGGGTGAACGCTGAGGGTACGCCGTGGCGCGTGGCGATACAGAAACCCACTGACCAGGAAAATGCAGCACAGGCGGCGGTAAATTTGCAGGGGTATGCGATCAGTACTTCCGGCAGCTACCGGAATTATTTTGAAGAGGACAGCAAGCGCTATTCTCACGTTATCGATCCCGAGACGGGCAGACCGATTACCCATCAGCTGGTTTCTGCGACCGTGATTGCACCGACCGCGCTGGAAGCGGATGGCTGGGATACCGGTTTGATGGTGTTGGGAACAGAAAAGGCATTGAAACTGGCAGAACAGCAGGGGCTAGCGGTTTATCTGATTACCAAAACGGATAAGGGCTTTAGCGCGGTAATGACGCCACAGTTTAAATCCTTCCTGATTGCGGCACCGTAAGAAACGCCAAAACCAACGGCAACCCCATCGCGATGAGATCGAGATACACGGGGCGACCACGAAGTGAGGCATCCCTGCGGGAACCTCATCTCCGTGTTTCCCCTAAAATCTGACATCGTCGGTTACCATGACGCCCGGCAGTCACCGGGCGTCATAGCATTCGCCGTACTAATTACTTGTGCTCAGCCAGATTCAGCCAGGTTTGCACCACGGTATCTGGGTTAAGAGACAGGCTATCGATGCCCTGCTCCATCAGCCAGAGCGCGAAATCTTCGTGATCTGACGGGCCCTGACCGCAAATACCGACATATTTGCCCTGTTTCTTGGCAGCCTTGATCGCCATCGACAGCAGCGCCTTCACCGCATCGTTACGTTCATCAAACAGCGACGATACCACGCCAGAGTCGCGATCCAGACCCAGCGCGAGCTGCGTCATGTCGTTTGAGCCGATAGAGAAACCATCAAAGTGTTGCAGGAATTCATCGGCCAACAGCGCGTTGGACGGAATTTCGCACATCATGATGATTTTCAGGCCGTCTTCGCCACGGCGCAGACCTTGATTCGCCAGTTCAGCCACCACCGCTTCCGCTTGTGCCACGGTACGAACGAATGGGATCATGATCTCGACGTTCTTTAGTCCCATCACGTTACGTACACGTTTGACTGCTTCACATTCCAGCGCAAAACAGGCTTTGAAGTCTGGCGACACGTAGCGACCCGCACCGCGGAAGCCCAGCATCGGGTTCTCTTCTTCCGGTTCATAACGCTCGCCACCGACCAGATTGGCGTATTCGTTGGATTTAAAATCGGACAGGCGGACGATAACGCGCTTCGGCGAGAATGCGGCTGCCAGCGTCGCGATTCCTTCCGTCAGACGACCGACGTAGAACTCCACCGGATCGTCGAAGCCCTGCATCAGCGTCTTGATCTCACGTTGTACCTCAGGGGCTTGCTGGTCGAATTCCAGCAGCGCACGCGGGTGCACGCCAATCATGCGGTTGATGATGAATTCCAGACGCGCCAGACCGACGCCATCGTTTGGCAGGCAGGCAAAATCAAATGCGCGATCGGGGTTGCCCACATTCATCATGATTTTCAGCGGCAGTGCCGGCATTTCATCAATCTGCGAACTCTTCACGGAGAAATCCAGCAGATCCTGATACACGTAGCCCGTGTCGCCTTCCGCACAGGAGACGGTCACTTTCTGCCCTTTGCGTAAACGCTCGGTTGCATCACCGCAGCCTACGACGGCCGGAATGCCCAGTTCGCGGGCGATAATCGCCGCGTGACAGGTGCGTCCGCCGCGATTGGTGACAATCGCCGCCGCTTTCTTCATGATCGGTTCCCAGTCCGGGTCGGTCATGTCGGTTACCAATACGTCGCCTGCATTGATCAGGTGCATCTCGCTGATGTCCTGAATCACTTTCACTTCGCCCGCACCAATGCGGTGGCCGATCGCACGGCCTTCCACCAGCACCGTACCGCTGGCCGGCAGGTGGTAACGCTCCATCACCTGACCGTTGGAACGAACCGTTTCCGGGCGCGCCTGCACAATATAAAGCTTGCCGGTGTGACCGTCTTTCGCCCACTCGATGTCCATCGGACGACCGTAGTGTTTCTCAATCAGCAGCGCCTGACGCGCCAGCGCCTGCACTTCATCATCCGTCAGGCTGAAACGCGTCGTTTGTTCTGCTGGCACATCTTCAATCCGCACCTGCTTGCCATGTTCTTGGCTCGCGGCATATACCATACGGATTTTTTTCGATCCCATATTACGGCGCACAATCGCAGGTTTGTTGTTCTGCAACGTTGGCTTGTGAACATAGAACTCGTCCGGGTTCACCGCGCCCTGTACCACCATTTCACCCAAGCCGTAAGCCGATGTAATGAACACTACCTGATCAAAGCCGGATTCGGTATCAATGGTAAACATCACGCCCGCAGAGGCCAGATCGGACCGCACCATGCGCTGCACGCCCGCCGACAGCGCCACGCCACGGTGGTCATACCCCTGATGTACGCGATAGGAGATCGCACGATCGTTAAACAGCGATGCAAATACGTGCTTCACAGCCACCATCACGGCATCAATGCCCTGCACGTTCAGGAAGGTTTCCTGCTGACCGGCAAAGGACGCATCCGGCATATCTTCTGCCGTAGCGGAAGAACGCACGGCAAACGAGGCGTCTTTCTCACCGTCGGCCAGTTGCTGGTAGGCGTCACTGATTGCCTTCTCCAGCTCCGGCTGGAATGGCGTATCAATAATCCACTGGCGGATCTGCGTACCGGCGTTCGCCAGTTGACTCAGATCGTCAATGTCGGTGCGATCGAGCAGCTCATAAATGCGCTGGTTAATCCCGCTTTGATTAAGAAAATCATTAAACGCCTGCGCCGTTGTCGCAAAGCCGTTGGGAACGGCTACGCCCAATTCTGAAAGGTTGGTGATCATTTCACCCAGAGAGGCATTCTTGCCTCCCACCCTTTCAACGTCGTGCATACCGAGCTGGTTATACCAAAGGACATTACGCAAATCAGGGCCGTTATTGGACATCGAAAATAATCCTTTCTGCATACAATTAGGGTATGGAAGAGTTCGGTTGAGAATCGCCTCAACGCAATCAGGTTAGCATAGCGTTTTGATGAACATGGACAGGTGAATCGATCAACCTATGAAAAAAAACTGATTTCACGGCGAATGATTGCTTAACGCAGTAAAAATCCAATATCGTAGAAGATTAGTATTCTTTATCATGAAGATAATGAAATGGCGTTTTAATAAAAGTATTCTTGAAACGCAATTTTTGACGAGGTTAACGTGTTCGAGCTATCGGAAATATCACGAGGGGGTTATGTGGAAAGAAGCGTATTTTATGTCTCGGACGGTACGGCCATTACGGCAGAAGTGCTGGGCCATGCGGTGCTGTCCCAGTTCCCTGTGAACACGGTTAGCTATACCTTACCTTTCGTGGAAAGTGAAGCACGCGCCAAAGCGGTGTGCGAGCAAATTAATACGTTGTATCAGCAAACCGGTGTGCGTCCGCTGGTGTTTTATTCCATCGTCACGCCAACCGTACGTAACATTATTACCAGTAGCGAAGGGTTTTGCCAGGATATCGTACAGGCGCTGGTTGCCCCCTTGCAGGAAGAATTGAACACGCCGCCGACACCGATTGCCAACCGCACTCACGGTTTGACGGCCAATAACCTGAGTAAATACGACGCCCGTATCGCCGCCATCGACTATACGCTGGCGCACGATGACGGCATCTCGCTGCGCAATCTCGATCAGGCACAGGTTATTCTGCTGGGCGTGTCGCGCTGTGGTAAAACGCCGACCAGCCTGTATCTGGCGATGCAATTCGGCATTCGCGCCGCCAACTATCCTTTTATTGCCGATGATATGGATAATCTGCGCCTGCCCGACGCGTTGAAGCCTTTCCAGCACAAGCTATTCGGGCTCACCATTGATGCCGAACGGCTGGCGGCCATTCGGGAAGAGCGCCGGGGCAACAGTCGCTATGCGTCGTTACGCCAGTGCCGCATGGAACTCAGTGAAGTGGAAGCGCTATTTCGCAAACACCAGATTAAATATCTCAATACCACCAATTATTCCGTTGAGGAAATTTCCGCCAAAATCATCGACATTCTTGGCATGAGTCGAAGAATGTACTAGTACATGATAGATTTTTTATCCTGATGCGGTTGTAATGTGCGCCAGTTCGTTTATTGTGTGCTCCATCACTTCCCGGCATTTCGCCGCTGCGAAGCAACCTTTTAGTCGGAAACATAGCCTGAAAACGCTGTCTGAAAACACTGTTATGTCCATACATTTCAGTGAAGGCAGGTTTTCGGCTTGACCGTATTCAGAGATAAAACATGCTGCAAACAGATGAACTGCGGAGCACGCGCATCGAGAGTCTGGTTACGCCTCAAACGTTACTCGCCAGACTCCCAATTACCCCTGCCGTTGCCGAAAATGTCACCTCGTCACGCCAGAAAATTGAAGCCATCCTAACCGGTCAAGATCCCCGCCTGCTCGTCGTGGTTGGTCCTTGTTCGATCCATGACACCGATAGCGCGTTAGATTATGCACGCCGTCTGGCTGCGCTACGCACGCAGTATCAGGATCGACTGGAAATCGTCATGCGCACCTATTTTGAAAAACCGCGCACGGTGGTGGGCTGGAAGGGACTCATTTCCGATCCCGCGCTCAATGGAACGTTTCAGGTGAATGAAGGGCTGGAAATTGCGCGCCGCCTGCTGCTGAACGTCAATCAGCTTGGCTTGCCGACCGCGACAGAATTCCTCGATATGGTCACCGGCCAATATATTGCCGATTTGATTAGCTGGGGTGCGATTGGCGCGAGAACTACCGAAAGCCAGATCCACCGGGAAATGGCCTCTGCGCTGTCCTGCCCTGTCGGCTTCAAGAACGGCACGGACGGTAATACACGCATCGCCGTCGATGCCATTCGTGCCGCTCGCGCCCAGCATATGTTTCTCTCGCCGGATAAGCAGGGCTTCATGTCGGTCTACAAAACGCAGGGCAACCCGTTCGGCCACATTATTATGCGTGGCGGGAAAAAACCGAACTACCATGTGGAAGATATCGCCGCGGCCTGCGCTCACCTGCGTGAATTCTCGCTGCCCGAACATCTGGTGATCGATTTCAGTCATGCCAACTGTCAGAAACAACATCGCCGCCAGCTCGACGTCGCCGATGATATCTGTCAGCAAATTCGCACCGGTTCACGCGCCATCGCGGGCATCATGGCGGAAAGTTTCTTAATCGAAGGCAACCAGCCGGCGATCAATCCTCTGGCATTAACGTATGGACAATCCATTACCGATCCTTGCCTGAGCTGGCAGGACACCGAAATGCTGCTGGCGCGTCTGGCGGACGCCGTCGACAGCCGATTCTAGGTCTAATCACTCCCCAGTGGTGCACCGCCATTGGGGATAGCTAGAGTATGTCATTCGCTCCGACGATTTCACGACATAATAACCTTCCCCTATTTTATCTAATGAATAATATAGTGATATTAGTTTCCACGCTTATTTTTTCGCAGAAAAATAACGTGTGGACGTAGTATCCCCTCTGAAAACTATAAGTTGACCATATAAAATCACTGAGTAAAGTTGTTAATAGGATCCAGAATAGGATTCATTATTTATATTTATTTACCCATGCACGACAAGGCTATTCTTATTTCTGTACAGCAGCCTACTGGTGATATGGCATGGCTGTTTTCACGCAGCCAAATTATAATTATTGAATATGTGGTTTACTTACTATGACGATACTAACAACTCGAATTACGCTCAGTGCAATGCTGGCGGCAGGATTATCATTTTCAGCCGTTAATTACGCTGCAACAGATCATAATCAACAAGATACACAGGCGATGATAGCCGTTAATGATGGCGTTTCTGCGCATCCAGTGTGGTGGAAAGAAGCCGTGTTCTATCAGGTTTATCCCCGCTCATTCAAAGACAGTGACGGTGACGGGATTGGCGATCTGAAAGGGCTGACTGAAAAGCTCGATTATTTAAAAGCGCTCGGCATTAATGCCATCTGGATTAATCCCCATTATGATTCGCCGAATACCGATAACGGCTATGATATTCGTGATTATCGCAAGATAATGAAAGAATATGGCACAATGGATGACTTCGACCGACTCATTGCAGAAATGAAAAAGCGTGATATGCGATTAATGATCGATGTTGTCGTTAATCACACCAGCAATGAGCATGAATGGTTTGTCGAAAGTAAAAAATCAAAAGACAATCCTTATCGCGACTATTATATTTGGCGCGATGGCAAAGATGGCACACCGCCTAATAATTACCCCTCTTTCTTCGGCGGTTCAGCCTGGCAGAAAGATAACGCAACACAGCAATATTATCTGCACTATTTTGGCGTACAGCAACCCGATCTGAATTGGGATAATCCCAAAGTTCGTGAAGAAGTGTACGACATGCTGCGTTTCTGGATTGATAAAGGCGTTTCTGGGCTGCGTATGGATACCGTGGCTACTTTTTCCAAGAATCCTGCTTTCCCCGACCTGACGCCAAAGCAACTGCAAAACTTTGCCTACACCTACACGCAGGGCCCTAATCTGCACCGTTATATTCAGGAAATGCACCAGAAGGTGCTGGCGAAATATGACGTTGTTTCCGCAGGTGAAATTTTCGGCGTACCGCTGGAGGAAGCGGCCCCGTTTATCGATCAGCGCCGTAAAGAACTCGATATGGCCTTCTCATTCGATCTTATCCGTCTCGATCGCGCCGTAGAGGAAAGATGGCGGCGGAATGACTGGACGCTGTCCCAGTTCCGTCAGATCAACAATCGACTGGTCGACATGGCCGGGCAACATGGCTGGAATACCTTCTTCCTGAGCAACCATGACAACCCGCGTGCGGTATCACACTTCGGTGACGATCGCCCCGAGTGGCGAACCCGTTCTGCTAAGGCGCTGGCGACGTTGGCATTAACGCAGCGCGCAACTCCGTTTATCTATCAAGGGGACGAATTGGGCATGACCAACTACCCGTTTACATCCTTGTCTGAATTCGATGACATTGAAGTTAAAGGCTTCTGGCAGGACTTTGTAGAGACCGGAAAAGTGAAACCTGATGTCTTCCTGGAAAACGTGAAACAAACCAGCCGTGATAACAGTCGCACACCGTTCCAATGGAGCAATACGCCACAGGCAGGCTTTACTACAGGCACTCCCTGGTTCCGTATTAACCCCAACTACAAGAACATCAATGCAGAGGAGCAAACGCAAAACCCGGACTCCATCTTCCATTTCTATCGTCAACTGATCGCATTACGTCATGCCACGCCGGCGTTCACCTATGGAACTTATCGGGATCTCGATCCGAATAATAACGAGGTATTTGCTTATACTCGTGAACTCAACCAGCAACGTTATCTGGTTGTGGTGAACTTTAAAGAGAAACCCGTGCATTACGTTCTGCCGAAAACACTTTCCATCAAACAGCCTTTACTGGAAAGCGGACAAAAAGACAAAGTAGAACCAAACGCGACGACGCTTGAGTTACAGCCGTGGCAATCTGGTATTTATCAGCTGAACTAATCGGTACGCCCGCACGTCGCACCCCGGCGAGCGGGCGAATTTACAGCGAAAGCTTATTACGCTGCATATAAAAGCTAACCTGATAATCATGTACGTTATAAATCATAATCGAAAAGTCGAGATACGCGCCTTCAACCGACTGCGATAGAGAGGTCATTTGTAGCAACGGCGCCCCCTCGCTCACACTCAATAAACGCGCCACCGACACATCAGCCAAAATCGGCGAGAAAACCTCGTAGCAACCGGCAATCTCAATATGTTTTTCGTCCTCGATATAAGCGAACTTCGATCCCTGCAAATGCTTTACCGACAGCTCAGGAAAGGGAGCAACCGGTAAATAGCTGTCTTCCAACATACAGGATTTACCGTCCACGTAGCGAATACGTCGGGCAAAGTAGATCTTTTCATCTGTCCGAAGCCGCAACTGTCGGGCAATCGCTGGCGGCGCGGGGATAATACGAAAATCCACGACGTCATTCGTCGTCGTACGACCAATCAAACGCATATGTTCGGCAAAACTGTTCAGCGCATGACTCTCATGCTGGACATCTTTTTGCAGAATATAGGTTCCACTCCCGTGCCGACGATCCAATAACCCTTCCGCCACCAGCAACTCTAGCGCTTTACGCACGGTCATCCGCGAAACGGAGAATTCTTTCGCCAGATACTTCTCCGCTGGCAACACCTCACCAACGCGAAATTCTGCCGAATTAATGCGTGAACGAATCTGTTCGGCAATAAATTTATAGATCACTTTTAGACCTCCCTTTCCTCTTTCCGATGCCATAAGATTCACCTGACATCCTTAATTTTTATTTCCTAATCATAGTATTACGTTTCTCTCACCGCCAACGCTCTCCTGCACAGAATAAACAGGTCTGCAAGACGGCCAAAAGCTATACCTCTTCCCGCGCGCCAACTTGTTGATTGAGTTCACAAATCATCAATGCATGCTCTGTTCGAGTGAGCCAACCTGCTTATTCTCACTACAGAACGCGTTATTTAGACCAAAAAAAATAAATTTCCCTACAGACATAAAAATGAAGGACACCATTATGCTCAGTCAAATTCAGCGGTTTGGTGGCGCAATGTTCACACCCGTGCTGCTATTTCCTTTTGCCGGCATCGTCGTCGGGTTGGCGATCATGCTGTCGAATCCCATACTTGTCGGTGAGTTAGCCAACCCGAACAGTCTATTTTTCCAGATAGTTTATGTGATTGAAGAAGGCGGATGGACCATCTTTCGCAATATGCCACTGATTTTTGCTTTCTGTCTGCCGATTGGATTGGCAAATCACTCACCTGCCAGAGCGTGTCTTGCAGCACTGGTTTCCTACCTGACCTTTAATTATCTAATTCAAGCTATGGCGACCCAATGGGGCGGCTATTTCAATATTGATTTCAGCGCCGAGATCGGCGGCATCAGTGGATTAACGACGATCGCAGGCATCAAAACGCTGGATACCAGCATTATTGGCGCTATCGCCATCTCTGCCTTTATCACCGCGCTTCACAACCGTTATTACAATAAAACGCTGCCAGTTTATCTCGGCATATTTCAAGGCACTGCTTTTGTGGTCATCATCAGCTTCCTGCTGATGCTACCAGCCGCCTGGTTGACCTTACTGATCTGGCCTAAAATTCAGATGGGAATCGCATCCCTTCAGGGATTACTGCTGGCATCGGGCGCTGCCGGAGTCTGGGTATACACGTTTCTGGAACGCATTTTAATCCCCACTGGACTGCATCATTTCGTTTACGGACCGTTTATCTATGGTCCAGTCGCAGTAGAAGGCGGTATTCAGGTTAACTGGATCGCCAATATTCAGGCTTTTAGTCAGTCCACACTGCCATTGAAGACGCTCTTTCCCGTTGGTGGATTCGCGCTGTTTGGCAACGCGAAGATCTTTGGTGCCATAGGTATCGCCGCAGCCATATACGCCACTGCCAGCCCTGAAAACAAAAGCAAAGTTGCAGGCTTGTTGATCCCTGCCGTACTTACCTCCGTGCTAGTTGGTATCACCGAACCACTTGAGTTCACTTTCTTGTTCATCGCCCCTGTTCTGTTCGCAATCCATGCGGTGCTAGCCGCCACGATGGCCACCGTGATGTATATGCTGGGCGTAGTCGGCAATATGGGCGGCGGACTGATTGAAATCGCCACGCAGAATTGGCTCCCCATGTTCCACCATCACGCCATGAATATGGTCATCCAAGTTAGTGTCGGCATCCTGTTCTCTTTTCTCTATTTCCTGATTTTCCGCGCCGTGATTTTGCGTTTCAACATCAAAACACCGGGACGGGAAGACAGCGAAATTCGCCTCTACTCAAAAGCGGATTTTGCTGGAAAAACCACGCCTCAACACATGACACAACACGCAGCACAACAGGACGAAGCCAAAGCGTATCTGACCGCGTTGGGCGGAGCAGAAAACATCGCTAGCCTCACCAACTGCGCAACCCGTTTACGCATCACGCTGGCAGACCCAACACTAATGCAGCCCGATGACGTATTCCGCCAGCTCGGCGCACACGGCGTCGTCCGCAACAGTCACGCCATTCAGATTATCGTCGGCCTGTCGGTTCCTCAGGTACGCGATCGTCTGGAAAACCTCATGCACAACACACATCCTATGGAGATTTAACCATGAAAAAGTTTTCAATTTTGATCGCAGGCGGCGGCAGTACCTTTACCCCAGGCATTGTTCTCATGCTGCTGCAAAATCAGGATCGTTTTCCGATCGGTACGCTGAAATTTTATGACAACGACAGCGCGCGTCAGGAAATCGTCGCCGAGGCCTGCAAAATTTTGCTGCAAGAGCAGGCGCCTGAAATCAAATTCAGCTATACCACCGATCCACAAACCGCATTTACCGACGTGGACTTTGTGATGGCACACATCCGCGTCGGTAAATACCCCATGCGCGAACTGGATGAAAAAATTCCGCTGCGTCACGGCGTGGTTGGGCAAGAAACCTGTGGCCCGGGCGGGATTGCCTACGGTATGCGCTCCATTGGCGGCGTGCTTGAACTCGTGGATTATATGGAGCAGTACTCACCACAGGCGTGGATGCTAAATTACTCCAACCCAGCGGCAATCGTGGCAGAGGCGACCCGCAAGCTACGTCCCAATGCAAAAATACTCAATATCTGTGATATGCCAATTGGCATAGAAGGCAGAATGGCAGACATCCTTGGCCTGAAATCACGCAAGGAGATGACGGTACGCTACTACGGACTAAATCACTTTGGCTGGTGGACATCGATTCAGGATAAAGACGGTAACGAGTTACTGCCAACTATCCGCGAACACGTCGCACAGCATGGCTATATTCCACTGACGGTTGAAAACCATAACGAAGCAAGCTGGAACGATACGTTTGCCAAAGCAAAAGATGTCTGCGCACTCGATCCACAGACGCTACCCAATACTTACCTGAAATATTATTTCTTCCCCGATTATGTCGTGGCGCATGCCAATCCTGACTATACGCGCGCCAATGAAGTGATGGCCGGACGGGAAAAACAGGTATTTGGCGCCTGCCGTGCCATCACTGAAGCGAAATCGGGTGCGGCTGGCGATCTCGAAATCGATGAACACGCGTCTTATATTGTCGATCTGGCTCGCGCTATCGCCTTTAACACGCGAGAAAGAATGTTATTGATTGTTGAGAACAACGGTGCGATACGTAACTTTGATCCTAGCGCGATGGTGGAAATTCCGTGTCTCGTCGGAAGCCACGGGCCAGAGCCGCTGCAAATAGGCGACATCCCTACATTCCAAAAAGGATTAATGAGCCAACAAGTTGCCGTCGAAAAACTGGTGGTTGAAGCCTGGGAAGAGGGATCGTATCAAAAACTGTGGCAAGCGCTGACATTATCCAAAACGGTTCCTAGCGCCAGCGTCGCCAAAGCCATTTTGGACGACCTGATTGATGCCAACCGCGATTTCTGGCCTGAATTACACTAACCGTAAACGACTTCCCGCCCCTTCTTATCGCGAAGGGGCTTTCTCCTGCCACTTTTCCCATTATTTCGCGACACATAAACGCCTGTCCCAATTTCCCTTATTCTACTTATTAAGAAAACTTCACTTGAGGTTGCGTTTTTGTTACATGAAAATGATTCTCATTCATTGCTATAATTAATACGACAACGATTAAGGGAACGAACGAGATGCAGACGTCCATTTACCAACAATACCTTCAGGCGAAAGTTGAATATCCGCGTAAATACGCCCGCGATTTGGCTGCGCAACTCGGCATCAGCGAAGCGGAACTGACCCACGCCCGTGTCGGGCACGATGCGCAGCGCCTGCAGGGTGACGCCAAAGTTTGGTTAAGCGCACTGGAGCAGGTTGGTAATACCAAGTCGATCACACGTAACGAATACGCCGTGCATGAGCATACCGGTTACTATCAAAACCAGACACTTGATGGGCATGCCGGTCTTATCCTCAATCCGCGCGAGCTGGATCTGCGTTTGTTCCTTTCTCAGTGGGCTTCCGCCTTTGCGCTGCGCGAAAATACCGCACGCGGTGAGCGCCAAAGCATTCAATTTTTCGATCATCAAGGCGATGCCATTCTGAAGGTCTACACGACCGACACCACGGACATGGCTGCCTGGCAGTTATTTGTTGAGAAATTTACCAGCAGCGAAAATCCAGCCTTGGCACTTCGTCCAGCAAACAGCGCGCCAGTTGAGCAGGTCGTTGCCCATAATCCTCAGCTTGAAGCGGAATGGCGTGCGATGACGGACGTGCATGATTTCTTCATTCTGCTCAAGCGCCATAACCTGACGCGCCAGCAGGCATTTAACTCAGTCGCTGACGATTTGGCCTACCGTGTAGAAAACGATGCGCTGTCGCAGATTCTGTTTGCCGCACGTGAAGATCAGAACGAGATCATGGTATTTGTCGGTAACCGTGGCTGTGTGCAAATCTTCACTGGTACGCTTGAGCGTGTAGAACGTATGGAGCAACATGCAGAGTGGATTAACATCTTTAATAAAGATTTCACCCTGCATTTGATCGAAGGTGCGATCGCTGAAAGCTGGATCACGCGTAAACCGACAGCCGACGGTATTGTGACCAGCCTCGAACTCTATGCCGCAGATGGCTCTCAGATTGCACAACTCTTTGGGCAACGTACCGAAGGCACGCCGGAACAACAGCAGTGGCGCGACCAGATCGATGCCCTGAAACCTTACAAGGATCTCGCCGCATGAAAAACTGGCTATTCCCCCTGCTATTGACACTCCCGCTGGGGGTGTCTGCTGCCGAGCGTATCGTTTCTATCGGCGGCGACGTCACGGAAATCATCTATGCGCTGGGCGCGGAGAAAGATCTGGTTGCGCGTGATAGCACCAGTCTGCACCCGGAAGCCGTGAAGAAACTGCCTGACGTGGGCTACATGCGCCACCTAAATGCGGAAGGTATTCTGGCCATGAAACCGTCTCTGGTTCTCGCCAGCGATCTGTCCCAGCCATCGCTCATCCTGCAGCAGGTGGCGGACAGCGGCACAAAAGTGGTTCATGTAACCGCCGAGCCATCGCTGGATGCGGTGCCGAAGAAAATCGGAGCTATTGCTCAGACGCTAGGAAAAGACGCAGAAGGTAAAAAACTGACGGAAACCTATCAGCAGCAACTGGCGGCAGTCAAAACCTCACCGCTGCCGGTTAACGTGCTGTTCGTTCTCAGCCACGGCGGCATGACCGCGCTGGCCGCAGGAAAAAATAGCCCGCCAGACACGATTATCCGCAGTGCCGGATTAAAAAATGCCATGCAAAACGTTGAGCGCTACCAGCCGCTGTCACAGGAAGGCGTGATTGCCAGTGCGCCGGATCTGATTCTGATCTCCAGTCAGGGACTGAAAACGTTGGGTGGTGAAGCACAGGTCTGGAAATTACCCGGCTTGGCATTGACGCCTGCGGGTAAAAACAAGCGTCTGTTAGTGGTCGATGACATGGCGATGCTCGGCTTCACGCTCGAAACCCCAGCGCTGATGGCAACGCTGCGTCAGACAGCCGAAGCGATCAAATGACGTCACGCTTTCACCCGCGCACGTGGTTGATCGCACTGCTGTTACTGATGGTGGCACTGATGGTCGGTGCCGCCAACATGGGCGCGCTGACCCTATCGCTCAAGATGTTATGGCAAACGCCGCTTGACGATCCAATCTGGCATATCTGGTTGAATATCCGCGTGCCCCGTGTGCTGCTGGCGATCCTCGTCGGCGGCGCATTGGCTTGCTCTGACGCGATTATGCAAGGGTTATTTCGCAATCCGCTCGCCGATCCTGGCCTGCTTGGGATCAGCAGCGGTGCCGCACTCTGCGTCGCGCTAACCATTGTGCTGCCGCTTGGCCTTCCCCCGCTGCTGGCGCTTTACGGCCCGATGTTTGCCGCTTTCGCGGGCAGTCTGGCAATTACGGCGATTATTTTCATCCTCAGCCGCTCCGAACAGGGTGGATTAACGCGATTATTGCTGGCAGGCATCGCGCTCAATGCGCTGTGCCTTGCCCTCATCGGCGTATTGACGTACATCAGCACCGATCAGCAACTGCGCCAGTTCTCACTGTGGGGAATGGGGAGCCTCGGGCAGGCACAGTGGCCCATGCTGCTGGTTGCCAGCACGTTGGTCATCCCTGCCACGATCGCCACGTTATACTACGCGCACCGTCTGAACGTGTTGCAATTAGGGGACGAAGAGGCGCACTACCTTGGTGTTAATGTGAAACGCACCAAGTACACGCTACTGTTGCTCAGCTCGCTTTTGGTTGGCGTAGCAGTGGCGGTCAGCGGTGTGATCGGGTTTATCGGGCTTATCATCCCACACCTGATGCGCATGCATCTGGGTGCCGACCATCGCTGGCTCATTCCCGGTTCTATCCTCGGTGGTGCCTGTCTGCTGTTGTTTGCCGATACGCTGGCGCGTACGCTGCTTTCTCCGGCAGAAATGCCCGTTGGGTTGTTAAGCAGCCTGATTGGCGGACCGTATTTCTTATGGCTGATCGTTCAGCATAAAGGGCGGGGCAATGACTGACTCAGCACACGATCGGACGTTAGTCGCACGCCATCTGCGCTTTCAGGCCAACGGCCGTTATCTGACGGACGACGTTTCTCTGGAACTTCACAGTGGGGAAATCGTCGCAATCATCGGCCCTAACGGCGCAGGGAAATCTACCCTGCTCCGCTTACTGACCGGTTATTTAACGCCAGATGAAGGCGAGTGCCTGTTAGCCGGACAACCTTTTTCGCACTGGCAGCCCGGCGCGCTCGCCAAAACGCGTGCGGTGATGCGCCAGCATAGCGGCATGGCATTTGCGTTTAGCGTGCGCGATGTCGTTGCGATGGGGCGTTCCCCTCACGGTCGTTACCCGAAAAATGATGATGTGATTCAGCAGGTCATGGCGCAAACGGGCTGTCTGGAACTGGCGACGCGCGACTATCGTCAGCTTTCCGGCGGTGAACAGCAGCGCGTGCAACTGGCCCGCGTGCTGGCACAGCTATGGCATCCAGAACCGACGCCGGGCTGGTTGTTCCTTGATGAACCCACGTCGGCGCTGGATCTGTATCATCAACAGCACCTCTTGCGGCTACTCAAGCAGCTTACGCGCGAACAGCCGTTATCCGTGTGCTGCGTCCTGCACGACCTGAACCTGGCGGCGCTGTATGCAGACCGCATTCTGCTGTTGCACGAAGGGAAGCTAGTTGCACAAGGCACGCCCGCGCAGGTATTACAGGCAGACACATTGACCCACTGGTATCGCGCCGATCTCAGCGTCGGTTCACACCCTGACTACACCATTCCGCAGGTTTATCTGCGGCAATAGCCAAGTCCCCTGCTCCGGCTCAGCTGGAGCAGGAAATTTCCAGATGTTTGCCCCACTCTGGCGGTAACGCCGCCAAATCGTTCTTCTCCGGCTGTTCGTCAAACGGTTGGCACAGCGTCTGATGCAGACGCGCCAACACGCTGATGTCGTCGTTTTCCGCCCGTTCAATCGCCATTTGCGCCAGATAATTACGCAGAATATATTTCGGGTTCGTCGCATTCATCAGCCGACGACGTTCCTCATCACCCTGTTCTTCCTGCATCAGCCTCTGGCGGTAGGTCGCAAACCAGCTATCGAACGCTGTCCTGTCGATGAACTCATCACGGAGCGGCGAGTGCGATGCCTGCTTTTCGCTATCGGCCAGCAGGCGGAACGTGTGGGTGTAATCGCTGCCTTCCTGCTGCATCAGGCGCAACAGCCCGACCAGCACGTCATTATCTTCCGCGCTCGCGGTAAACAAGCCCAGCTTGGCGCGCATCAGCGTGCCATAGTGCTGCATCAGCGCCGGTTCATAGCGGGCAAGCGCGCGCTCCAGCGTTTCAGTGTCCATCAGCCCCGACAGCGCCTGCGCCAGACGATGTAGATTCCACAGTCCCACGGCGGGCTGATTGTCAAACGCGTAGCGCCCGCGATGGTCGGAGTGATTACAGATGAAGCCGGGCTGATACGCATCTAAAAAGCCATAAGGGCCGTAATCGATGGTCAGCCCCAAAATCGACATGTTGTCCGTATTCATTACGCCGTGCGCAAACCCGACGGCCTGCCAATGCGTAATCAGTCGAGCGGTACGTTCTACTACATCGCCGAACCACAGTTCATAGCGATTCTCGTCGTTCTCCCACTGCGGCCAGTGGCGAGCGATCACATACTCCGCCAGCTGACGTACTTTTTCCGGCTCACGGCGATAGTAGAAGTGCTCAAAATGACCAAAACGCACATGGCTTTCCGCCACGCGCAGCAGCATTGCGCCCTTTTCTTCCTGCTCACGCTGCACCGGATGTGCGCTGGCGACAATCGTCAGCGCCCGCGTGGTAGGAATCCCTAGATGATGCATAGCTTCCGAGGCCAGAAATTCGCGTATCGCCGAGCGCAGCACCGCGCGGCCGTCACCCATGCGCGAATATGGCGTCAGACCTGCGCCTTTGAGATGCCAATCCATAGTACGTCCATCCGGCAGCTGTTGTTCTCCCAGCAGGATGCCGCGCCCGTCCCCCAGTTGACCAGCCCACATGCCAAACTGATGGCCGCTATAAACCTGCGCCAGCGGCTCCATTCCCGGCAGCAAACGTTCGCCGCTCCAGACGGCATCCTGTTCTGGCGTAAACCAGTCGGAAGACAGCCCAAGCTCCGCGGCCAATCCCTCGCTGTGATAAAGCAGGCGAGCGCCATGCAGCGGCGTAGGCTGTAGCGCGGTGTAGAACCCCAGCAACTGGTGAAAATAGTGATTATTGAATAACGGTGTTTGCTGCATCCTGTCTCCCTGATACCACTCTGTTCAAGTGAAGAGAGCCACGCGCTCATCACACAACGACTCATGAGTAAGCAGAAAGTGTAGAGGGATGGTAATGAAATTAACACGGAGGAAACATAGGGGTATTATTTCCCTTACGTTTCCTTGTCATCGATGCGTTGAGAAAAACAGGGCGTCTAGCGCAGACTCTGCGCCAGCCAATCGGCCAATTCCTGCAATTCGTTTTGCTGTTCGGGGAAAGCGGTAGTCAGTGCCTGACACGCTGCCGCCAAGGCTTCCGGACGATATGCCGTTCCCTGCAAGGCGGAGGCGAGTGCTTCTAGCGGTGCAGGGTTCAGGCTATCGGTATAAATCTGCGCGCGGACGATCACGCCGCGTTCCACATCGAAATGTAATTCAACCCCACCCCAGGTAAAGCGGTTATCAAGTAAATGCGAGAAATCCGGAGCCTGACCGAAGTTCCATTCCCAACTACTTTGACGCGCAAACTGTTCGCTGAATCCCGGCAGATCTGGGTAGGCGGAAGGCGAGATGATTTCCGGTTCGCACTGTTCGCCGAAATAATCAAAGAAGGCCTGCGTCACCGCCTGACTAATAACCTGATGATCGACAGACGGTAGCAATTCCACCAGATTGGCGACGCGGGAACGCACGGACGTAATCCCTTTTGCCTGTAGTTTCTTAACATCCGGGTTCAAATAGTCCGCTAAGCGGCTGAGATCGGCGTTCAGCAGCAGCGTACCGTGATGAAAGCCGCGATCTTTGGTTTCACGATAGGCAGAACCGGACACCTTGCGCACGCCGTCCGTGGTTTCTACCACCAGATCGTTACGGCCCGACGCGCTAGCCTTTAACCCCAGCGAACTAAGCGCATCCAGAACAATCTGCGTTGAAACGCTTTTATCGTATTCCGGTTTGCCCGCCATAAAGGTAAAGCAGGTATTGCCGAGATCGTGGAAGACCGCTCCGCCACCACTGCTGCGCCGTGCCAGCTTGATGCCATCCTCTTCCATCCGCCGCGTATTGCACTCTTTCCACGGGTTTTGGGCTCGACCAATGACCACGGTTTCCGCATTGCGCCACAAAAATAGCACCCGCTGCGTGGTGGGCATCTGGCGAAAGATGCACTCCTCAACGGCCAGATTAAACCAGGGATCGTAAGAGTCAGAGATGAGTAAACGCAGAGAAGACATAAGTGGATAGCTCCATGCTGTCAACAAAACACAATAAGGGAGGAAAATTAGATGCGGCGGGCCTGCCAGTACGCCCGTTTCCAGTACACGTTATCCAGCGACGAACGGATTACACCCTGACTGGTGGAGGCATGAATAAACTGGTCGTCTTTATCATAAATGCCGACGTGCAGCCCACTGCTACCGCTGCCGGTTTTGAAAAAGACCAAATCGCCCGGTAACAGGTTCTCACGGTCAACGCGCTCGCCTAGTTCGGTTTGTGCTTCCGTGGTACGCGGCAACTGCATGCCAAACCTATCGCGAAACGTCAGGTAGACGAAACCGGAACAATCGACGCCGTTACGATCCAGCCCGCCATAGCGATAAGGCGTTCTGTACCATTGCCCTAGTTGATCGTTTAGCTGCACCATCACCATAATTGAATCGCTCAGACGCGCATTCGGCGGCGGATTATTATGCCGACTACTGCTACAGCCGACCAAAATCAGGCTGGCGAGGATCAAACTATATCGTAGGATCGCTCTATATTGTAACGTCAACCCGTGTCGTAAACGTATCATGCGCGATTACCATAAAACCGCCGAGGCCATAGTCCTCTAGCGTTTGAAAATGCTAGGTATTGGATTAATTTAGCGTTTAATCGGGGTAGCTGGCAAGTAAAGGCGATTTTTCCTATTTTCTGACGACGCCATTTTCTCACAGCGCTAGGCGCTGCGCGTGATGATCCAGTTTCGGCCATCAACCACGTGCCGCTGAAACGCGACACCAAATACAGGAGACAGTACCTCCGGTAGCATGACCTCCGCCGTCTCGCCCTGCGCCACCAGTGCGCCTTCTGACAACAGCCACACACAATCCGCATGGTGGGCGCTGTGGTTCAGATCGTGTGCGCAAACCACGACCGCGATACCCAAACAACAGAGTTCACTCAGCAACGCATCCAGCGCTACCTGCTGAGCCACATCTAAGCTGTTGGTCGGTTCGTCCAGCAGCAGCAAACGCGCGTGCGGATTGATCGTCGGCCAAATCTGCAACAGCGCCGCCACCAGCCGAACGCGCTGCCACTCGCCTCCCGACAGCTGAGTGAGCGGGCGCGCCAGCTTATCGGTTAACATCAGACGTTCCGCCAGAAAATGCACCACCTTTTCAACCGCGTCTTCCTGAGCCAGCGGCGGTTGATGCCGTTGCCAGTACTGAAATACCGGCATCAGCGCCAGCGGCGGTTGCTGCTGTGCCAGATAGGCGCGTCGCACAGCCAGATCCGCTGCAGTGTACTGCGACAACGGCGTGCCGGCCAGATAGACCTCGCCTTCTCCCGCCAGCAAACCCGCGGCTCTTGCCAGCAACGTGCTCTTTCCGGCTCCGTTCGGACCGATGATATGCAGCAGCTCACCGCGACGGCACTCCGCGCTCGTCGGCGACAAACGCGGCGAGGCACCTGCCTGCCGCAACTGTAATACCGGGGAAACCTGCTGCGTCACTTATTTTGCCAGCGCTTCTTCGATCGCTTTCACGATGGTGTCATGGTCAGGTGCCATATCCGGCGCAAAACGATCAATCACACGACCTTCACGATCCACCAGGAATTTTTCGAAATTCCACAGAATATCTTCTGGGTTTTTAGGCTTACGGCCTTTATTGACCAACCGCGCAAAAAAGTCACTTTTCCAGGTCCCGTTAGCTTCCGGCTGCTCGCGAATCAACCGTTGGTACAGCGGATGACGGTTCTCGCCATTGACTTCAATCTTGCTGAACATCGGGAACTGAACGCCAAACGTCCCACGGCAGAACTCCTGAATTTCTTCTTCCGAGCCCGGCTCCTGTCCTGCAAATTCATTGGAGGGGAATCCCAGCACGACCAGACCTTTGTCGCGATAAGTTTCGTAGAGCTTTTCCAACGCGTCATATTGTTTAGTCAGGCCGCATTGAGAGGCGACGTTGACGACTAAAGCCACCTGCCCTTTAAACGCCTCAAACGTTGTCGCTTTCCCATCAATGGTGGTCAGCGGAATAGCATAGATTTCAGTGCTCATCGTTTTGCTCCCTTCAGTGATAAAACAAGAATTGATAAACAAAAGTGGATAGAACAAGACATATCGCTACAGTCGATTACGCAATAGTAACCAGATAAACCATGGCGATCCCAGCGTAGCGGTAACCACGCCTATCGGCAACTCGGCTGAACTCAGCGCAACACGCGCAACGGTATCCGCCAGCAGCAGAACACCGCCGCCAGCTAGCGCGCATCCGGTCAATAAATAGCGCTGATCGGTCAGTCCGCACAGCCGCAACATGTGTGGGATCACCAAGCCAATAAACGCGATGATGCCAGCCAGCGCTACGCTCAACCCGACCTGTACGCCCATCACCAGCACGAGAATCGTACGCCAGCGATAGACCGGAATGCCTAGTTGACGCGCCTGAATCTCACCGAGCGTCAACCCGTTCAGTACCGCCCCCTGACGACTCAGCCACAGCAACAGCGGCAAGAGCGTCAACATCAGCCAGCCATGTCGCCAGTCAATGCCGCTGAAGCCGCCCATCATCCAGTACATCAGTTGGCGTAAGTCGAGGCTGGTACTGAAATAGACGGCCCAGGTCATCACCGCGCTACAGATAATCCCGAGCGCGATGCCGATGAGTAATAAGCGGGTGTTGGAAATATGACGACGGGCAAAATGGAGTAACAGAAAGGTAATCAGCAGCGCGCCAGCAATGGCGCTTAGGCTTAACACCCAGACAGGCAGCAATCCCTGCCCCAGCAGTACCGTCAGCACTAAGGCCACGCCTGCGCCGTTGGCGACGCCCAGCAGCCCCGGTTCTGCCAACGGATTATCAAAGACGGCCTGCATCACCGTGCCTGACATCGCCAGACTCGCCCCCACCAGCATCACGGCCAGCGTTCTGGGTAAACGCAACTGCCAGACAAAGAGCTGCTGAGCGTCATCCAGCCAGGCCGTCGGCCAAATCCAGCGCTCACCGGCGCACAGGCTGACGGCCAGCGTGAGTGCGAGAAACGCCAACAGCAGTATCAGACTCCGGCGATCGCGTCTGCACTGCTGTTGTTTTAGCTGGCTGTAATGAGGTAACTGCGTCGCGTGCTTTAGCGGGATATCACCCGGCGATAATGGCTGCATTGTTCACCGTAACAAGGAATCCAGCGCAATAAAAAGCGCAGTTAAGATAGCGTATTGTCACGTATGTTAAACGATTTCGCCTGCCTTACACGCTTTTTCCTTGTTACCGCGACGCAATCAAAATGAATGCGGCCACTACTTGGTACTGCATACCGCAATATAGTTAAGCTGGTTTCGATTGCGACGGAAAGTATGAAACATGTTAAAGAACATGCTGCGATTTTCTTTTTTCAGCGCATTTTTTACGATGCGTGCCGCCCCCGCTACACCTTCATCATAAATCAGTCCTTGTGGCGTCAGCAGCGTCATTGCGCCGTTATCGTAGCTGACCTTGCTAAAACCACATTCCTGAAACAGCGTCACCCAGCGCTCACGCAGCATTGGCTGAGCATGCACATTGATCGCTTTGTGCATCTGTTCCACCGCCTGCAAGGCTCCGGTATCCTTCTCGGAAAGCAGCATGATGTCATGGGTAATCAGGCGACCACCCGGTTTCAGCACGCGATAATATTCGGCAATAATGCGGCTCTTGGCCTTGTCAGCGTACATCGTCAGCATGGCTTCATTAATCACCACGTCGAAGTGATTATCGGGAAATGGCAGCTCCAGCGCATTCGCTTGCATAATCGTGACCTGCGATGCCAAGCCGTTCGCTGCAACATTCTCCTGCGCCTTCTGTAGCGCCACTTTGTCCATATCCGCGCCAATGACCTGACAGCCAAAACGACGCGCAATCTCCATCGCCGTAGTCCCCATATTGCAGGCGACTTCCAATACGACGCTGTCCTGCCGGAACCCAGCCTGACTGAGCAACCATTCAGTTGCCTTTCTGCCGCCGGGGCGCAGACGTTTTTTCCCCAATCGGGCTAAAAATTTATGTCCTGCTTCATGATCGCTCATACTGTCACTCCTTAATTCGGTGTTATCGCGGTAGCCGCGTAGCGCTTAATGGAATAGCGCTTAGTCGGTTTTCAGCGTCTTCAGCATGGTCAGCAACATGCGTGACGACTGCTGCGCATCAACGGCATGCGGGATATTGGCGGGCATACGCACCAACGTGCCGGGCTGCGCGACGACGGGTTCGCCACCGATCGTCAGCAATAATTCACCTTCAAGTACCATAACCAGTGCATCATAAGGGGCACTGTGTTCACTCAGTCCCTGCCCCTGGTCGAAGGCAAACAGCGTGACATTGCCGCCGTCGGTACGAGCCAACACGCGACTGGCAATGCCGTGCTCAGTTGGGGTAATCAATTCATGGAGAACCAGCGCCTGTGCCGCCGGAAGGGTATTTTCTTTCATGGAAACTCTCCGCTATTCTCGATTCAGCGCGCCGTGATTTTGCTTGCTGAATTCATGCAAGTGATTATTATTTTCATTTACTAGCTTGATGGTAATACCAGCCTCTGGGAGGGCAAATGACATTTGTCAAAAAAGCGCTATCGCCCGATGAATACGGCGAGGTGCTGTTTCAACATGACTGGATGCGCGGTGAACCCAACGATGTGGTGTGTGAACTATTGGCAAAAAGCGAGCGTCTGTTTTTCCGGCAGGATGATGTTCTGTTTCGCGAAGGCGACAAAATGCAGCACTGTTTGCTGGTTGAAGCAGGAAAATTGCAGGCTTTTCGCCATACCTATGGCGGAGATGAAAAGATTTTCGGACAGTTTGAACGCGGTGAATTTGTCGCCATCGCCGCGGTGTTTATGGATCACGGCCGCTTCCCGATGAATATCCGCGCGCAGAGCGATGGCCACACACTGATGATCCCACGACAGGATATTCATCAGTTTTGTTTGCAGCGCCCGGAACTGGCACTGCGTTTGCTGAATTATCTGGGCAAGAAACTCTACTCGACGATCAACCAAATCGACTGGCTGACGTCCAGCTCCGCACCGCAGCGTCTGGCAGATTACCTGCTGCGCCAGCACCACATTCAGCAAACTCAGCAATTGACATTACCGGTGAGTCGAGGCCAGCTCGCGACGTCATTAGGGATGCGCGGTGAAACATTGAGTCGATTGATGTCCGACTGGAAACGGCAAGGCCACATTACCTATCGGGGTCATCAAGTAGAATTGTGCGATCTGAATTATCTGAAGGCACTGGCTGCCGAGGCCAGACGGACATTCTGATCCTTCTAAGCCTTTGTCGGTTCAGGCATGACGGGGGGATAGAACAATTTTGGATATACTTTTTGACAATTGTCATTCCCCCATCATCACATTATCAACTACGCTTAGCTTACATTGATGAGAATAACTCTCATTAACATAGTTATCTCATTCCTATCGTGATGAGATACCGTGAGGGTAACGCTATGCTGGGCTTTTTCCGACGAACCTTATCTTTTCATGGAACACGGTCTCTTCATGGAACCCCGTCACGCCATGACAGCCAACAACCGCCACATCCGCAGGCGGACTCGCCGACAGAAACCGCTGCACATGCTCGCTGTAGCGAGAGTGAATATTGTTTCTTTAACCACGCCGCGATGTTGCCGTTCGATCAGCTTGACGAGTGTTGCTGCGGCAACGATCGGAAAGAGAAAACGCCGTCCTCATACGATTCATGACGTTTTCTCTTTTTGCGGACGCTTAAAAATTTTTGCGGGCGTTTAAAACTTAATGCTTTGACCGCGCGTCAGCCAGGCGGCGACAAACTCAGGCACCACGCTGCTAGCGGGACCGTAAATTTTTTCATCAAACTGGCTTTCGACCTGGCTGGGCTCCAGATTCAGCTCCAGCGTGTAGGCACCGTGCGAATGGGCCTCATGAACAAAACCGGCAGCGGGATAGACATGTCCCGACGTGCCAATTGCAATAAAGTAATCGGCCTGCGACAGCGCATGGTAAATCTTGTCCATATGCAGCGGCATTTCACCAAACCACACCACATGCGGGCGTAACGGCGCGGGAAATTGGCAACAGTGACAGCGTTCGCCAGCGGCGAGATCGTCTGTCCATTCAACGATCTGTCCACTTTGGCTACAGCGTACTTTCAGTAACTCACCGTGCATATGGATGACGCGCTTGCTGCCAGCACGTTCATGCAGGTTATCGATGTTTTGCGTAATCAGCTGGAAATTATCTTCCAGCATCGCTTCCAGATTGGCTAATGCCAGATGTGCGGCATTCGGTACAATTTCCGGCTGTTGTAACTGACGACGACGGGCGTTATAAAATTCCTGCACCAGCTCGGGATTACGCTGAAAGCCTTCGGGCGTCGCGACATCCTCGACGCGATGCTCTTCCCACAGGCCATCGGCTGCACGAAAGGTACGAATGCCCGACTCCGCTGAAATACCTGCCCCCGTCAGTACTACCACGCGCGGTTTTTTCACTTCGCTTGCTGCCAGATAATCACGATGGAAAATACGCGCACGAAGACGCTGTTGCCGCATACGCTTTCCCTTATGAAACCGCCCTAATCGTTGACGCGTATACATACCTTCTCCAGCTAGTTATCCATTAAGTGTAGCAACGCCGCACCACGTACGCCGCCCGCATCGCCATGACGCGCTTTTTCTATACGTGGCAGTTTCGCAATCGGTAAAAGTCGTGGAGGAAGGCGCGTCGGCAGAATTTGATAAATTTCATCAAAATTCGATAGGCCGCCGCCCAACACCAGCAGGTGCGGATCGAACAGGGTCAGCAGATTGCCCAGACAGGCCGCCAGCAAATCCATAAAACGATCGACAAACGCCTGCGCTTTTTCTTCTCCGCCACGATAGTGCCGGATGATGGTCACAGCAGGCAGCGCTTCACCATACAGATGCTCGTATAGCCATTCAAAACCGCGACCGGAAATATAATTCTCGATGCAGCCTGATTGACCGCAGCCGCACTTCACGCGGGGAATATCCACACCGATGATATCCAGCGCGTCGGACGGCAGGCGAAGATGGCCGAACTCACCCGCGATGCCGTTGCGCCCGTCGAGCGGACGTCCGTTAATCACCAGACCGCCGCCCAACCCCGTGCCTAAAATCATACCCAGCACGACAGGATAGGAACGGAACTCCGCGTCCCAGGCTTCCGACAGCACAAAGCAGTTAGCATCGTTACTGATGCGAATCTCTCGCTGCAAACGCTGCGACAAATCCGTACGCAGCGGTTTTCCCATCGTTGCGGGCAGGTTAGCGGTGAAGAGCGCACCGTCGTTCCCCGTCTCCATGCCCGGTACGCCGAGACCGACTCTCCCCTGCATGCCAACCTGAGCGTCAGCTTCATGCACCAGATCGACCAGCGTCGTAAGCAGGTCATCATAATTACTGCGCGGCGTCGGCACCCGCTTTTGCCACACCTTGTTCAACTCTGCGTCGAACACGCCCAACTCAATTTTCGTGCCGCCCATGTCAAAACCGTAGTACATGACTGCTCCTTAGGGTGTGATCGCTTTCCCACACGATAGGGACTATCCCCGTCATCTCTCAAGCCGCATGTGCGTTGGCTTGGCTTACTGCCCGCTCAACACGCGAGCAGGGTCAATCCGGCTGGCGCGCCGTGCCGGATACCAGCTGGCAATCAGGCTCAGCACCAGCGATGTTCCTAGTACGATCAAGACATCCGTTACATGCAGTTCAGATGGCAGGAAGTCGATGAAATAGATGTCGCCGGACAGCAGCTTATGACCGATGAGGGATTCAATACCGTGAATAATCGGCGTCAATTGCAAGGTCGCGATCACGCCAATCACAGCGCCTATCACGCTACCCAGCAGCCCAGCCAATAGCCCGTACCAAATAAAGATTGCCCGAATCAGCCCATCTGGGGCACCCAGCGTACGCAAGACCGCGATGTCGCTACTTTTGTCTTTTACCGCCATCACCAGCGTTGAAACAATATTAAAACAGGCCACACCAATCACCAGAATCATCGCCAGATACATGATGGTTCTCACCATCTGGATGTCTCGGTACATATAACCATAGGTGCCAATCCAGCTGCGAATAGTGACATAAGCCTTCGTGACTTCGCCCGCATCGCGCACCAGTTTATTGGCGGAGAACACATCGTTAGCCTTGATGGCGATCCCCGTTACGCTCAGCCCCATGTCCAGATATTGCTGGGCATCCGCCAGCGGAATCAGCGCTAAGCCATGATCGAGCTGGCCGCTCAGCTGTAAAATACCGCTGACGTGCAGCCGGATGCGTTTCGGCTGCATCAGTTTCATTTCCGGGTCGCTGTTCGGGATCATCACCGTGACCCAGTCACCTTCCACCACATTCAGCGCCTTTGCCACGCCCTGACCAATGATGACCTGCTGTTCACCCGCGCGGAACCGCTGCCAGGCATTATTCAGCACATAGTTGGGCAGCGCGCTAAGACGTTTCTCCTGCTGCGGATCGACGCCTTTTACCTGAACCGCCTGAAGCTTGGCGCCGTTCTCCAGCAGCCCGGTGAAATTGATATAAGGCGCCGCGGCCGCCACGCCAGGCACCTGTTCGATTTTCGGAAGAATGTCCTGCCAGCCGTCGAAAGGCTGATTGACCGGTGCGATCTCGCCGTGCGGAACCACGGCCAAAATGCGGTTGTTCAGTTCGCGCTCAAAGCCATTCATCGCGCTCAGGCCAAGAATCAACACCGCTACGCCGAGAGCAATCCCGAGCGTCGAAATGACCGAAATCAGCGAAACCATGCCGCCACGCCGACGGCCGCGGCTAAAGCGCAGGCCAATCAGCAACGAGAGCGGAGGAAATCTCATTGCCGCGCTCCCATCAGGGTCAGTTCCTTCTGCAACTGACCGTCACGCATTTCCAGTTGACGGTTCAGTCGGCTAGCCAGTTGCAGGTCATGCGTCACCACCAGAAAGGCGGTACCCTGTCGGACGTTCAGCTCTCCCAGCAGTTCAAAAATGGTGTCTGTCGTGCGCTGATCGAGGTTACCGGTTGGCTCATCAGCCAACACCAGCGACGGGCTGTTAACCAGCGCTCTGGCAATGGCGACACGCTGCCGTTCACCACCGGACAGCTCCGATGAACGGTGGTGACTGCGCGCTTCCAGCCCAACAGCCGCCAACATTTCGCGAGCTTTATCCTGAGCCTGTGACGTCGGTACTTTGCCAATCAGCAACGGCATTGCGACGTTTTCCAACGCGGTAAAATCCGGCAGTAGATGGTGGAACTGATAAATAAAGCCCAGCTCGCGATTGCGTAAATCCGATTTTGCCGCCGCTGAAAGCGTATTCAGCGGCTGGCCTTTAAAGATAACCTCACCTGACGTCGGCGTATCCAACCCGCCCAGCACATGCAGCAACGTACTTTTACCCGAACCAGAGCTTCCGACGATGGCCATCATCTCGCCACTGCTCATTTCAAATGAGACATCACGTAACACGTCGGTAGACAGCTTGCCGTCCTGATAGCGCTTCGACAGGTTAGTACACTGCAATAACGGTAAATCACTCATAACGTAAAGCCTCAGCGGGTTGAACGGCGGCAGCGCGCCATGACGGGTAAAGTGTCGATAAGAGGGCAATGACCATCGCAGAAATGGCGATCGTCACGACCTGCATGGGATCAATATCTACAGGCAACGCAGCACCATCCAGCAATACGCCCAGTATCGGCATCAGCGTATTCAGTTGGCTGGCCAATAACGTCCCCAGCACTGCCCCTAACAGCGCGCCAATAACACCAGCGCTCCCCCCTTGCACCATAAACACCGCCATAATCTGACGTTGAGTCAGCCCCTGCGTTTGCAGAATGGCGACTTCTCCCTGTTTTTCCATCACCAGTAAACCCAGCGAGGTAATAATATTGAACGCGGCTACCGCGACGATCAGGCTGAGCAACAGCCCCATCATATTTTTTTCCATGCGTACGGCCTGAAACAGCTCACCTTTACGTTCGCGCCAGTCTTTCCAGACCGTGCCTTCCGGCAGCGTTTGCGTGCTCAGCGTATCGACCGACAGCGGCTTTTCCAGCCACAAACGCCAGCCGGTAATGTGGTTCGCTGGGTAGCGCATCAAGCGAGAGGCATCCTGCTGGTTCACTAACAGCTGGTAGCTATCCACTTCGCTGTTCGCAGCAAAGGTGCCGGCAACGGTAAAGATTCGCTGGCTAGGGATACGCCCCATCGGCGTCAGCTGGCTGGCGCTCGTGACCATCATACGAATTTGATCGCCGGCTTTAACGCCCAGCTGTGCGGCCAGTTTTTCGCCCAAAATGGCCTGATACTGACCGGATTGCAGCTGCTGCTGTTTGACGTTAACCAAATAGCGCGACAGCGGCTCCTGTTCGTCAGGATCAATGCCTAACATCACGCCCACGGCGACGCTGCGGGCGCTTTGTAGCACCACATCGCCCGTCGTCAGCGGCGCAACGCGCGTTACGCCTTCCAGCGAGTTTAAGGAGGAAGCGGGAATCAACGCCGGGTTCAGCGAACCTTGCGGCGTAGAGATAACCGCCTGAGGCATCACGCCCAGAATATTGCCTTCCAGTTCGCGCTCGAAGCCATTCATCACGGAAAGCACGGTGACCAGCGCCATCACGCCCAGCGTGATGCCAATGGCGGATAACCAGGAGACAAACCGGCCGAAGCGGTCTGATGCACGCCCGCGCATGTAACGCAGGCCAATAAATAAAGCGACAGGTTGATACATGAAATCCGTCTGGATAAGGTTGCCAAAGCAAAGTGATCAAGGATAATAAAGGGTAGTACTGCTTTATGGAACCCTAACACCCTCACTCTACGGCTTTTTCTTATTCCTGGCCGGATGCAGGGAGGCGAGACCCGATAATCAGATGATGCCTGAAAATTACCGTTATTCGTTGCCGCCCAAAGCCGGTGAGCAGCGCCTGCTGGGCCAGTTAACCGGTGCTGCCTGCGCCGTTGAATGTGCAGAAATCATTGAACGCCACACCGGGCTGGTGGTGCTTGTCGCGCCGGATATGCAAAACGCTCTGCGATTGCGTGATGAAATTCAGCAATTTACCGACCAGCACGTCACCACCCTGCCTGACTGGGAAACGCTGCCCTACGATAGTTTTTCTCCGCATCAGGAAATTATTTCGACCCGCCTTTCCACACTCTATCAATTGCCCAATATGACGCGCGGCGTCCTGATCCTGCCGGTCAACACGCTGATGCAGCGCGTTTGTCCGCACAGTTTCCTGCACGGTCATGCGCTGGTGTTGAAAAAAGGCCAGCGCCTCTCGCGTGATAAGCTGCGTTCGCAGTTGGAGCAGGCAGGCTACCGCAGCGTCGATCAGGTCATGGAACATGGTGAATATGCCACGCGCGGCGCGCTGCTGGATCTGTTCCCGATGGGGAGCGAAGAGCCCTACCGTATCGATTTCTTTGACGACGAGATCGACAGTCTGCGTCTGTTCGATGTCGATACGCAGCGCACGCTGAACGAAGTGCCGCACATTAATCTGCTGCCGGCCCACGAGTTCCCGACCGATAAAACCGCCATCGAACTTTTCCGCAGCCAGTGGCGCGAGCAGTTTGAGGTACGACGCGATGCCGAGCACATTTATCAACAGGTCAGCAAAGGCGTCTGGCCCGCCGGGATCGAATACTGGCAGCCGTTATTCTTCAGCGAACCGCTGCCGTCGCTGTTCAGCTATTTCCCGAACAACACGCTAATCGTCAACACCGGTAATATTGAACAGAGCGCCGAGCGCTTCTGGCAGGATATTCAGCAGCGTTTTGAAAGCCGTCGTGTCGATCCGATGCGCCCACTGTTGCCGTCGGATTCACTCTGGCTGCGCGTAGACGGTCTGTTCACGGAACTGAAAGCGTGGCCGCGCGCGTGCAGTTGAGAACCGATACGCTGCCGGAAAAAGCCGCCAACGTGAATCTGGCCTATCTGCCGCTGCCGGAGCTAGCCATTCAGCATCAGCAGAAATCCCCGCTGGATGCGCTACGCCGTTTTATCGAACAGTTCGAAGGCCAGATCATTTTCTCCGTCGAGAGTGAAGGCCGACGCGAAACGCTACAAGAGCTTCTGGCGCGTATCAAACTGAACCCAACACTCATCAGCACGCTGGAGCAGGCTCAGGATCGTGGCACTTATCTGATCATCGGTGCCAGCGAACACGGTTTTATCGACACGCTGCGTCAGCGCGCGTTGATCTGCGAAAGCGATCTGCTGGGTGAACGCGTTAGTCGCCGCCGTCAGGATAGCCGCCGCACGATCAATACCGATACACTGATCCGCAATCTGGCGGAACTGCGGCCGGGGCAGCCCGTCGTTCATCTCGAACACGGCGTTGGCCGCTATGCCGGGCTGACCACGCTAGAAGCGGGCGGCATCAAGGCCGAATACCTGATTTTGACCTATGCGGGCGAAGACAAGCTGTACGTTCCCGTTTCCTCGCTGCATTTGATCAGCCGCTATGCGGGCGGTGCCGATGAGAATGCGCCGCTGCATAAACTGGGTGGTGATGCCTGGTCACGCGCGCGGCAAAAAGCGGCAGAAAGGGTGCGCGATGTCGCCGCCGAGCTGCTGGATATTTATGCCCAGCGTGCGGCGAAAAGCGGTTTTGCATTTAAGCATGATAAAACGCAGTACCAGCTTTTCTGCGAAAGTTTCCCCTTCGAAACGACGCCCGATCAGGCGCAGGCCATCAACGCCGTACTGAGCGACATGTGCCAGCCGCTGGCGATGGATCGTCTGGTCTGTGGCGATGTCGGCTTTGGGAAAACCGAAGTGGCAATGCGCGCCGCCTTTCTGGCGGTTGAAAACCATAAGCAGGTTGCCGTTCTGGTACCGACGACGCTGTTAGCACAGCAGCATTTTGACAACTTCCGCGATCGCTTTGCTAACTGGCCGGTGAAGATTGAAATGATCTCCCGCTTCCGCAGCGCGCGTGAGCAAACTCAAGTGCTGGAGGAAACGCAGGAAGGCAAAGTCGATATTCTGATCGGCACCCATAAGCTGTTGCAGAGCGACGTACGCTGGCGCGACTTAGGGCTGCTGATTGTGGACGAAGAACACCGTTTCGGCGTGCGTCACAAAGAACGCATCAAAGCGATGCGGGCGGATGTCGATATCCTGACGCTGACCGCTACGCCGATTCCGCGTACGCTCAACATGGCGATGAGCGGGATGCGCGATCTGTCGATCATCGCAACTCCACCTGCTCGCCGCTTGGCGGTAAAAACGTTCGTGCGCGAATATGACAATCTGGTGGTGCGCGAAGCGATTCTGCGTGAAACTCTGCGCGGCGGACAGGTGTATTACCTCTATAACGACGTCGAGAATATCGAGAAAGCCACCCAGCGGCTGGCAGAGCTGGTGCCGGAAGCGCGCATCGCGATTGGCCACGGTCAGATGCGCGAACGGGAACTGGAACGGGTTATGAACGACTTCCACCACCAGCGTTTTAACGTACTGGTGTGTACCACGATCATCGAAACGGGGATCGATATTCCAAGCGCCAATACCATCATCATTGAGCGTGCCGATCACTTCGGTCTGGCACAGCTGCACCAGTTGCGTGGTCGCGTGGGGCGTTCCCACCATCAGGCTTATGCTTACCTGCTAACGCCGAATCCTAAAGCGATGAGCACCGATGCGCAGAAGCGTCTGGAAGCCATCGCCTCATTGGAAGACCTCGGTGCCGGTTTTGCGTTAGCAACGCACGATCTGGAAATCCGTGGCGCAGGTGAATTGCTCGGGGACGATCAGAGTGGACAGATGACCAGCGTCGGTTTCTCGCTATATATGGAACTGCTGGAAAGCGCTGTCGATGCCTTGAAAGCAGGTCGGGAGCCATCGTTGGAGGATCTGATCAACAGCCAGACCGACGTCGAACTGCGTTTGCCTGCCCTGCTGCCCGACGATTTCATCCCCGACGTCAATACGCGCCTGTCGTTATACAAACGTATCGCCAGCGCGAAAACCACCGCCGAGCTGGATGAGCTGAAGGTCGAACTGATCGATCGCTTCGGTCTCCTTCCTGATGCAAGCCGCTATCTGTTGCAGATTGCCGCCCTGCGTCAGCAGGCGCAGGCGCTGGGTATTCGCCGTATAGAAGGGAATGAGAAAGGTGGTTTTATCGAATTCAGCGAGCAAAATCGCGTCGATCCGTCCCATCTTATCGGCCTGTTACAGCGCGATCCGGGCACCTACCGTCTTGATGGCCCAACCCGCCTGAAATTCATGAAGGATTTGAGCGACCGTCCGCAGCGCATCGAGTTTATCGGCTCACTGCTGGGGAACATGGCGCAACATACGCTGGCGGCGTAACTCATTTTCACCACAGTAAACGGGAACCTTCGGGTTCCCGACAGATATCTTATGAGTAAATCTCTCTCCACCGTTGCATCTGCCTTTACAAGCACTGCCGTAACGCAGTAAAGTCGCCACCTTTTTTATGGCCTGCCATCCTTGGCGGCCACCCTTCCGGGCCGTCGCGGGTGCGACGTTAAAAATTTCTCCCGAAAATTTTTTATGGCATGGGGCACGACGATGTTTATCGGTTTTGACTACGGTACAGCCAACTGTTCAGTGGCGGTTATGGATGAAGGTACGCCACGGCTCCTGTCGCTGGAAAATGGCTCGCCTTATCTTTCTTCCCTGCTGTGCGCGCCCGTGCGCGAAGCGGTTAGCGAGTGGTTATGGCGACACCATCAGGTCAATGCTGAGGGTGAAAATGCGCTGCTGCTGAAGCGCGCCATCAGCTACAACCGCGAGGAAGATATTCGCGTGCAGGCTGATAGCGTGAAATTCGGACGTGATGCGTTGCGCCACTATATGGATGACCCGGAAGAGACGTGGTTCGTTAAATCACCGAAGTCCTTCCTCGGTGCCGTCGGGTTGAAAGCCCAGCAGATTGCGCTGTTTGAGGATCTGGTCTGCTCCATGATGCTGCACATCCGCACACAGGCAGAAAGCCAGCTTGACCAGCCTATTCGTCAGGCAGTCATCGGTCGCCCGATTAACTTTCAAAGCATCGGCGGCGAAGAAGCCAACCAGCAGGCGCAAGGCATTTTAGACCGTGCGGCACACCGTGCCGGGTTTGAAGATGTCGTCTTCCAGTTTGAACCCGTCGCCGCCGGGCTGGATTTCGAATCCACGCTGACGAAAGAAACGCGCGTGCTGGTCGTGGATATCGGCGGCGGCACCACCGACTGCTCCATGCTGCTGATGGGCCCAGAGTGGCATAAGCAGCAAGAACGTTCGCAAAGCCTGTTAGGGCACAGCGGCTGCCGCGTTGGCGGTAACGATCTGGACATCATGCTCGCGTTCAAACAGCTGATGCCGCTGCTTGGTATGAATAGCGAGACAGAAAAAGGCATCGCCCTGCCGATCATGACCTGGTGGAATGCGGTCGCGATTAACGATATTCCGGCGCAAAAAGAGTTTCATAGCACCGCCAGCCGCGCGTTAATCAACGAAATGATCCGCGATGCCCGTCAGCCCGAGCTGGTGAAAAGACTGCTGACCGTCTGGCAACAGCGCCTGAGCTACCGTCTGATTCAACTGGCGGAAGAGAGCAAAATTGCGCTGTCCAATCAATCGGAAACGGCAGCTGATTTGCACTTTATCGAATCAGGTCTGGCAACGCGCATTCATGCTGATGAACTCAATGCCGCCATCGATAATCCGCTTATGCGTATTCAGCAGCAGGTGACGCTGGCGCTAGAAACCAGCCAAACCCGGCCGGAAGTAATCTACCTGACTGGCGGTAGCGCACGTTCTCCGCTGCTACGTCAGGCTATTCAGCAACTGCTTCCTGATATTCCTATCGCCAGCGGCAACGATTTTGGTTCCGTTACCGCCGGACTGGCGCGCTGGGCAGAGATTATTTTTCGTCGTTAAGCCAAAGACGAGACGCCAACCACGCGTCTCGTCAGGCTGTTCTTTTGATCGCTACTGTGGCTTAACTAACAGCCCACGCAACAGCAATTCCAGCGCGGCAACGCCTTGTGCCAGCCGCGCATTTCCATCCTCTCCGTCCGCAATCCAGAACGCCGCCTCGGCCAAACTGCCGTAGATTAGCGATGCTAGCGCCTGTGGATCGGCATCTGCCACCACGCCTTGCCGGATAAGGTTGTCGATCAGCCGCTGCATCGACTCAACGCAATGGCGTTGTGAATCTGGCGATGCCCCTCCCAGAACCGCCCGCGCATCACGCAGCACGATGCGCTGAATCTCCGACTCCAGCGCCATTTCCAGATAGGCGCGGCAGCGACGACGAAAGCCATCCCAGGCATCCTCGGCGGTGTCGGAGATGACTTGTAGTCGTTCATCCATCTCGGCATCGATCTGTTCCACCACCGCCGCCAACAGCCCTTTTTTGTCACCGAAATGGTGATAAAGCGCCCCACGAGTCAGGCTCGCCTGTGCGGTGAGATCGTCCATTGAGGTATCAGCATAGCCGCGCTCGCTAAAGACCTTACGGGCGGTCGCCAGCAGCGTAGCGCGGGTTTCTTCCATTTCAGCACGGGTACGACGAACCATCGGCACATCCTTACATACACATCGTATGATTATTTACATTCACTCCGTATGAATATATGCTTTATTCATACGCTCTGTATGTATTGTCGCTGTGCCGCCACGTGGTGGCAAGTGGATTCACTTTGGAGAAGAATGAGATGGTCAATCCTTATCGAGAACTTTTCGCCGCGCCCGGCACCAGAGGCTTTGCACTGGCTGGCCTGTTGGCGCGGATTCCACTGCCCATGACGGGCATCGGCATTATCACCATGCTGTCGCAACTGCGCGGTAGCTATGCGCTGGCGGGGGCGGTCTCCGCCACTTTTGTGTTGACCTACGCACTGCTGTCACCACAGATCTCCCGTCTGGTCGATCGTCACGGGCAAGGCCGCGTGCTGCCGATAGCAACCACCGTCAGCGTGATCGGCATGCTGCTTCTGCTCGCCAGCACCTGGTGGCAAGCGCCTGACTGGAGCTTATTCATCGGTGCTTTGCTGGCCGGTTTCATGCCTAGCATGTCCGCAATGGTTAGAGCACGCTGGACGGCAATCTATCGCGGCCACCCTCACTTGCAGACCGCTTACTCGCTGGAGACGGTGCTCGATGAAGTCACTTTTATCGCCGGACCACCGCTGGCTGTGGGGCTGTCCGTCGCGGTGTTTCCTCAGGCTGGCCCGCTGGCCGCGGCGCTCTTGCTGATTATTGGCGTGTTCGCTCTGGTGACACAGCGCGGCACCGAACCGCCGGTAGAAGCATGGGATGTCCGCACGGATCGTTCGGGCTCGGTGATCAAACAAGCAAACGTGCGTTTGCTGGCGCTGCTGATGGTCGCGATGGGCATCATTGTGGGTACCGTGGATATCGTCAGCGTGGCCTTCGCTGAGCAGTATGGTCAGCCAGCTGCGGCCAGTCTGGTGTTGTCGGCTTATGCGGTCGGTTCATGCCTGGCCGGGTTGGTGTTCGGCGCTCTCAAGCTACGAACCGCATTGCACCTGTTGTTATTGCTGGGCGGTTTAGCAACGGCAACAACCACGTTACCTCTGCTGCTGGTTGGCAGCATTCCCGTGCTGGCTGCGGCCGTGCTGATCGCTGGGTTGTTCTTCGCCCCCACCATGATCGTGGCGATGTCGCTGGTCGAACGTCTGGTGCCCGAGCATCGTCTGACAGAGGGCATGACCTGGCTGCTGGCGGGGCTGAATGTCGGCGTGGCGCTGGGCGCAGCGGTATCAGGCTACGTTGTTGACGACAGCGGTGCCCGAGCCGGATTTGCCGTTGCGCTATGCGCTGGCGTGTTAGTGCTGCTGGTTGCACTGTGGGGATACCAACGCCTACGGACGACGCCTTCTCCTCTTCCTCATACCGTTTGACGGTTACACATCGCCTGCTTCCCCCTGTTAAGGACTGAACCATGAACACGTCTTCCTCTATCCCTATAGGTGCTGCTGCACAGCATTCCTGGCTGGCCGTTGTCGCCGTCGGCCTTGCAACCTTCTCTGTCGTCACGACGGAAATGCTTCCGGTCGGCTTGCTAACGCCGATTGCCGATACGCTACATACTTCTACCGGAACCGCCGGCCTGATGATTTCACTCCCCGCGCTGCTGGCTGCGCTATTCGCTCCGCTGGTGGTGATCGCATCCGGCGGCATGGATAGACGCAGGATCCTATGCGGACTGCTGACGCTGCTGGTTATCGCCAACATTGCTTCGGCACTGGCACCAGACATCGGTTGGATGCTGGCTGCGCGTGTGCTGGTCGGTTTCTGCATGGGCGGTATCTGGGCGATTGCCGGTGGTCTGGCGGCCCGACTCGTTCCCGAGCACGCCATCGGCCTGGCAACATCCATCATCTTTGGTGGTGTCGCAGCGGCATCCGTGTTGGGTGTGCCGTTCGGCGCACTGATCGGCGATCTCGCCGGGTGGCGCTGGGCCTTCGGCTGCATGGCCGTGTTTAGCGTGCTGGTGCTAGTGCTTCACCTTGCGGTTATTCCTGCCCTGCCCGTTACCCATTCCGTCACCGTTCGCCAGTTCGGTGAGCAGTTGAGCAACCGTAAGCTGCAAATCGGGCTTATCCTGACGCTGTTGCTGGTGGCCGGACACTTCATGGCGTTTACCTTTGTGCGGCCGCTGCTGCTCTCGGTGTCGGGATTCGATGCGCGCTGGATCGGCGCATTGCTGTTCGCCTATGGCATGGCAGGCATCGTCGGCAATTTTCTGACGGGCATCATCGCCGCGCGACGCACGGCGTTAACCTTGATGGCAATCGCGGTGGGGCTGCTATTGACTCCGATTCTGTTCCTGACCATCGGCGGTTCGCATTTCGGCGGTGGCGTGGCGCTTCTCGTCTGGGGACTGGCCTACGGCGGCGTGTCCGTCGGTTTGATGACATGGATGATGAAGGCCGTCCCGAACGCCGTGGAGATCGCCTCCGCGCTGTATGTCGGCATTTTTAATATTGGCATCGCGCTCGGATCGTGGGTCGGTGGCCAAGCCGTGGATAGCTCTGGTCCGATCGCGACACTTTGGCTGGCGGGAGGATTCGCTGCGGCCGCCTTGCTGCTATCCCTTAGCATGAAGCTAACCGAAAGCAGGAAGAGCCTATAGCAGAAAGAACATAGAATGAAAAAACCGCGAGCACCTTTTTCAGGTGTCTCGCGGTTTTTAGAGAGGGTGTCAGCGCAAAACCGCAGACGTTGGAGGTCAGTTAACTCTGCTGATTCAGGATTAATTGCCCGTTTCGGTCTACTGGAATTTGTGTACCAGGATCGCGATCCATGCGGATTTTACCCTGCTGGTCGCCGATTTTATAAGTGACATCATAACCCAGAACTTTTTGTGATTTGTCGTACACCGTCTGACAGCGCTGTTGCTGCGTTGTGTACGTATCATTTTCCTGCATGCCGCTTTGTACACGGTTACCCGCATAACCACCTGCCAGCGCACCCGCAACCGTTGCGACATCCTTACCGCGTCCGCCACCGAACTGATGCCCCAGCACACCACCCGCTACGGCACCCAGTACCGAGCCAGCAATCTGGTTTTCATCCTGTACCGGACGACGATGCGTCACGCTCACGTTACGGCACTCCTGACGAGGCGTCTTGACTGTTTCTTTAATTGGTGTTGCTGTAAGCACCTGTGCAAACTGAGGTTTAGAGGAAAATACATCCATACTCGCCACCGCCGCCACACCCAATGCAGCAGCCACACCAATACCTACACCCGCTAACATTGATTTGTTCACAGGATACCTCCCGAATCTATTCCCACGCATTCCCCATCTGCAATCCTGACGTAAACCTTGTTTTACGCCAGCTCGCGTTTCACGCGATGAATCCGATGGTTCCTTCTGAATATCAGCATTCAGAATTTTTGGCGTGCGTGCTACGCCATCTGTAAACAGTGGAAAGTCTGCACAATGTTTCGCACTCTCGCAATAAGACTAATTGACCAAAAGTGTCAGATTCGTAACATAAAAGCGTCATTTGAGAATTATCTTAACTGGAATTGGTAATAGGACGATATTTTATACTGCCATATCAGCGAAATAGCCTATCGCGCTACGGCTCAGAAACAGGAGATCGTGAGTAGATTGACGGAAAAGAGGGTTACTGAGTAAGAATAAGATGGCCGCTGGCAGAAAAGAATACAGGCATGAAATTGCGTTCATGCCTGTATCAGAAAGAGGCCAGCAAAGATGGATTAATGTAGCTTCAGACGCGGGCGAATTACCCGGTTGATCCCACCTACCAGCATCATCAGGCCTGTTTTAACATAGCCATGCAGAGCAACCTGGTGCATGCGGTACAGGGAGATATACACGAAACGTGCAATCCGTCCTTCTACCATTACGGAGCCCCGCATCAGGTTCCCCATCAGGCTGCCAACTGTACTGAATTTAGACAGCGAAACCAGCGAACCGTGATCTTTATAGACGTAAGGCTTCAGCGTTTGTCCATTCAGTAATGCGATGATATTGCTGTGGCAGCGTGATGCCATCTGGTGAGCTGCCTGCGCACGCGGTGGCACAAATCCGCCGCCTTCCTGCGGGCAGGAGGCGCAGTCGCCAATGGCGAAAATGTTGGGATCGCGCGTCGTCTGCAACGCAGGTTCAACCACCAACTGGTTAATCCGGTTCGTTTCCAGACCAGCAATCTCTTTCATCGCATCCGGTGCCTTGATGCCCGCCGCCCAAACCATCAGGTCGGCTTCGATAAATTCACCGTCCTTGGTATTCAGACCGCCACTTTCTGCGCTGGTCACCATGGTTTTCGTCAGCACACGAACGCCAATATTGTTCAATTCCTGATGTGCAGCCGCTGAAATGCGCGGCGGCAGCGCAGGCAGAATACGTTCGCCCGCTTCCACCAGTGTCACATTCAGCGTTTGGTTATCCAGCCCGTCAAAACCGTAGCTATGCAGCTGTTTCACCGCGTTATGCAATTCCGCAGACAGTTCGACCCCTGTCGCGCCGCCGCCCACAATCGCGATATTCACGCGCTCTTTTTCTTCCTGATTTGCCGTAAATTTCAGGAATAAATTCAGCATTTCATTATGGAAACGGCGGGCTTGTTTCGGGTTATCCAGGAAAATACAGTGATCTTTCACGCCCGGTGTACCGAAGTCATTTGAGGTACTGCCTAATGCCACCACCAAAATGTCATACGGGATACGACGCGCGGCAACCAGCACATCGCCTTGCTCGTCACACACTTCAGCCAGTTGAATCTGCTGCTCTTCACGATCGATATCCGTCAGCATGCCCAGTTGGAACTGGAAATAGTGATTGCGGGCGTGCGCCAGATAGCTCAGCGCGTCCATATCGTCGTCCAGCGAGCCTGTCGCCACTTCATGCAGCAGCGGTTTCCACAGGTGGCTATGGTTACGATCCACCAGCGTAATCTCCGCTTTTTTCTTGCGTCCTAACTTGTGGCCCAAACTCGTTGCGAGTTCAAGTCCGCCAGCTCCCCCGCCGACAATGACAATTTTTTTGGTTGGTGATGTCAAAATGACCCCCTAAAATGTGAACCAATCGTTAATAAAGAGTAAAAAATAATATCCTTATATAACATAGGGTTCGCGTAAGTTAAGCCTGATATCTGCTGCAAGAATAGCACGCTAGGTTATTTGGTCATACCAAAATTGATATATATCAATTTATTTTGTCAGGCAGGTTTTTAGCGAGAAAATTCCATCTTTATTTCAGTGAATTAGCAGAAATCTGCGCGAAGAGAAAATGCTGAATCGTGCGCGTCTGCGCCGCTGGGTGAACTAAGGAAAGTAAATAAATTGCGTCATTCCTCCTGTTCCCCCTTCAAACAAGGGTATCAGAAGGAACGACAGCCGCGATGAACACATCATCGCTAACGCAGGGTTAACCGAGCGTTTTGAAGGCTTTTATTCGCGGCAAATGGGGAGAGATACTTTTGAATTTATGCGTCTGAATATCGTCCCAGACGATCTCGTAATACGCTCCCAACGTCTGCGCGCTACGCTGGCTGTCGAGCATTTCATCCTGACGGGAAAGCATCACCATGCAGCGATCGCGGTTCTTTTCGCGAAAGTTCGCCACGCACTTCGTGGCGATATCCAGATACTCTTCTGGCCGATCGATTTTCCCGCTCATATTTTCCTGCGGGAAAAGGTTAGGATTAACGATGACTTGTCGTATATCACACAGGAAACCTACGCGTTCGGCCCAGAAGCCGCCCAACCCCACGCCACAGATCAGCGGACGATCGTCATCAGACTGCTGAATCGTCTTATCCACCTGCTTTAGCAGATGTTGCATATCATGACGCGGATGCAACGTGCTGTAGCTAATCAATCGTACATCTTCATCAATAAACTGAAGCTGCAAGACCTTTTCATGATTGCCGGGGCTGGTCGAGTCAAAACCGTGTAAATAGATAATCATCTTTCATCCTCACCGCAGACTAAGTTGCCTATTTCTCGCCATTTTTATGCGCCTGCCAGCGCTCGCTGAGCAATGTGAGCGCCTGATTCGCCTGCTTCCAGCGTGGCGAATCCAGCAGTTCCCGACGAGAAAACGAACCCTGATGATATAAGCGCGTCAGTTGATCCGCTTTGACCGGGGACAGGTTATCCAGCACGCTGACCGCCCCTTCACGATGATTGCAAACCAGAATCATGTCACATCCTGCCTGCAACGCCGCCTGCGCCCGTTCGGGATAACTACCCATTACAGCGGCACCTTCCATCGAGAGATCGTCGGAGAAAATGATGCCATCAAAACCCAGCTCTTCACGCAGCACCGTTTTGAGCCAATAGGGTGAACCACTGGCTGGATGCGGATCGGCCTCCGTATAAATCACGTGGGCAGGCATGATGGCATCCAACTGCTGGCGCTGGATCAGTTCTTTAAAAATTAGCATGTCGTGTGCGCGAATTTCTGCAAGCGGACGCGGATCGCGCGGAGTTTCTTTATGTGAATCGGCGCTGACCGCACCGTGGCCGGGGAAATGCTTACCCGTGACCTTCATACCCGCGCTGTGCATGCCGTGAATAAAACTCTGCGCTACGGCCAGCGCCGTCTCTGGATTGGCATGGAATGAACGCTCACCAATCGCTGCGCTCTGGTGGCCGATATCCAGCACTGGCGCAAAGCTAATATCGATATCCATGGCGATCATTTCTGCCGCCATCAGCCAGCCGCCCTCTTCCGCCAAACGCAGGGCTTCTGACTCTCTGTTTAATGCAGCGAACGCCTGCGCGGCAGGCAGACGAGTAAACCCGTCACGAAAACGCTGAACTCGTCCGCCTTCCTGATCTACGGACACCACAAGGCGCTCGCGCGACGCCGCACGGATTTGACGCACCAATTCACGTAACTGCGCCGCATCATGAAAATTACGGGTAAACAGAATCACGCCGCCAACCAGCGGATGTTCCAGCACTTCACGATCTTCTGCATCCAGCTCATAGCTGGCAACGTCTAACATTACCGGACCCACAAAAACCTCATTCTTTAGAGTGTACTGCTTAATGAAATGATCTTTACCACACAAGCCATACCGGCAGCCTGGCTATAGCCAATGATATTGTTGTAATCGATGATAGAGCGCGGGAATTTCCGCTAAAAACTCGGGGTTCTTCGTTTGCTGCCAGCGAACCTCAAACCACATCAATACCAGATAATCGACCCAGGGGAACCACTGCATCATCTGTTGCTGGAGGCGGCTCACGGAAAACCCTCGCCGATGTCGCTGGTAGCTCTGTAGAAAATGCGTTTGCGCCATGCTTTCCATCTGACTGGCTCGCACAATGAACGCCAGTTCAAAGGCAATATCACCATCTGAGGCATATTCCCAATCAATCAGCATCGTTTCTTGTGGAGTAATCAGCAGGTTTTCAGCATGCACATCTAGGTGGAGAGGCGCTAGCGCCAAAGGCGTGGGTAGCACCGCACGCTGAAAATAATGGTGGGCACGCAACAACGTGGGCGAACGGCGGCGCGGATCCATCAACTGCCAGTGCTGCGCGAATAGCACTTTGAGATCGAGAGGATGACCGCAACGCGGCTGGCGATGAAGCTGAGACAACAGGCGAGTCACTTCGCCATTAGCCAGCATCATCAGGAACTCATCAGAGGTAGCAATGCGCCCCGGTACCCACTCGACAATCAGCCAGCCGTCACGCCACAGTCGCGGCCGTGGCGCAAGACCTATCGCCGACATCTGCCGCAGCAAGGCGAATTCGCGCTGGCGATCGACGCCCATTTTCCGCTCGGTTGACGACTGCCGACGCGCAAGCCATTCGATGTCCGGCCCACGGATACGCCAGCTTTTACTACTCAGCCCACCCACCAGCTCAAAGCGAATATCCGCCATCTCCACAGCCGGGAAATGTTTCTGGATCGTCGCAGTCAGTTGCTGCTGGATGCCTGCCTGCTTAATGCTGAACGGCGCCATTACCTGACCACACAATTTCACCGGTCTGCACCAGCATCAGTTGCATGTCGAGCTGCGGCGATTTCACATCACCACTGACGTCGCTGTACAGCACATACTGCGCGCTGACATAACGCGCCAGACCAATCGCCTTGCTGCGCGATCCTAAGCTGTCATCAACTGACAGACCCAGCGTTTGTTTCGCGGCAGCCAACTGCTCACGCGGCACCAGCGTAAATGCTTTACCGGAGGATAACGCGCTGTACAACGCCCCTGTCGCTTTCGCTATCGGCAGTGAGCCGTTGGTGTTATTTTTCACGCTATCCACCAGCAGGATGCTACCCGGCGTGACACCATCGGCTTTCAGCATTTGCGCCACCAGCGGATTAATGCTGGCTTCCCAGTTCAACGTCTGGATTTTTGGCGGTTGCGGTACAGATTCACCCGGCGGCGGCGTTGGCGTAGTCGGCACTTGAGGCTCAACGGGCTCAATCGTCGCAGGCGGTTCGGTCGGTTCCGGCGGATGACTGGGGCACCCTGTCAGTACCAATGTCGCCAGAATCACCCCTAGATACTTTTTCATATATTCTCTCTCTGCACACCATTACAAAAACAGATGAAGACGGACCTGACGCGCATTGGGACTGCTGCGCATAGAAAAAACCGTCATTTCCGTCTGTGGCGGGATTTCAATGGACTGCACCTCTTCAAAAGGCAGCACATCCAGCCCGTTTTCGTCATACCAATAGAAACGGTAATGCACGGTCACCGCGTGTGAAGCGTCGTTGCTAACGGCGGAAGACGCGCGCAGTCGGCCATTTTCTGAATCCAGCGACGGGTTCCCCGCGGTAATACCGGCCGATAGCACCGGTGCATCTAGTACCAGCGTTTGCCGTTCATTGATGGTCAGCACCTTTGGCGCACTACAGCCCGCCAGCAGTCCTGCCATCAAACACGCGGACAGAAAAAGCATCGGGTTACGCATGATGTTCTCGCATGATGGTTTTCTCGCACGACAGTCTACCCATGACTATCGAACCTGGTTCTATAGGATCTAGTTCTATAAGATCTAGTTCGCCAGCAAAGGCCCTAATGCGCGGCCACCCAGCAAATGCATGTGGATGTGATAAACCTCCTGCCCGCCGTGTCGGTTGCAGTTAATGATCAGGCGATAGCCGTCTTCTGCAATACCTTCCTGCTGCGCAATTTTACCCGCGACCGTCACCATACGTCCCAGCGCCGCTTCATGCTCGGGAGCCGTGTCATTAACGGTCGGGATCAAGACGTTCGGGATGATCAGAATATGGGTTGGCGTGCGAGGCGCGATGTCACGGAAGGCGGTGACCAGTTCATCCTGATACACGATATCGGCAGGGATTTCCCGGCGGATGATTTTACTAAAGATGGTTTCTTCAGCCATGATTGATTTCCTTGTTAAAGCTGGCGTTGAACGACGTCATGTAGGCAGTATGAGTGACATATTCCATTTCTTTCAACCTTCTTCGTCTATTTCTGGTGTAGGTGGTCAAAATACGACTGCCAGTAAAAACCAGAAATACGCCAGCCTTCTCCTGAAAACAGCGACGCTACCGCCACTACGATAAGGATTTCGCATCATCCATCGAAAATTCGTGTGTGCGCCTTCCCATCAACGAAGAGACCGCTGCGTTCTCATCAGCATCAGCAACAGGATGCAGACCAGCAGCGCAGCAATCAGGTTGTAGAGCATTCCCGCCACAAAGGCTGAAACATATTGGCTCCCTTGTGCAACTGCGCCATCGTCTGTCGCCAGTGCTGTACCAAACAGAATACCCACCACGGCCACACCCAGCGCCGCCCCAACCTGCTGAACCGTCGAGATCACGCCCGATGCCATACCCGCCTGAACCTCATCCACAAACCCTAACACCAGATTCAACAGCGGCGTCATGATGAAGCCCTGACCTGCCCCGACTACCACCAGCACAGGGATCAGCCGAACGGCCACCAGATCGGCCCCCGCTAGCTGCACCTGCACAATCAACAGGCCAATCGAGACAGCATAAACCAGCGCCCCCGCGACGATAGCAGCCGTGCTCCAGCGAGCAACCAGACGTGGTGCAGCCAGCGATGCCAGAACAAAACCCACGCTGCACGGCGCGAAAATACTGCCTGCAAGGAAAGGATCAAGTCCCAGTCCTGTTTGCACCAACAAAGCAAAACACAGGAAAAATGAGCTGGATGTGGAATACACCAGCAGCACCAATAACACACCCAGCAGGAAGCGGCGTTGTGCGAGCAGACGCATATCCACCAGCGGAAGATGCCCCGCCCGCTGTCGACGTTCCTGCTGGCGGTAAAACATCGCTAACAAGAGCGTTGCTGTGGCCAACATCCACAGACTCCATGCTGGCCACCCTTGTCCCGGCCCTTCAATCAGCGGCACCAGCAGCAACGTCAGCCCAACGCTGACCAACACCACCCCCATCCAGTCCAGCGAAGGGCGCTGCGGCGTCCGGGACTCAGGAATAAATCGTGCGGCCACGATAGCCAGCAGGCCAATGGGTACATTGATCAGAAAGATACTGCGCCAGCCCAGCCCGAACAGATTGGCATGCACCAGCCATCCCCCCAGTATCTGACCCGCGATAGCGGCGAGCCCTAGCGTCATACCCAGCAGACCGAAGGCACGGCGACTGTCATTCCCATTGAAATTAACGCGGATAGAAGCATAAACCTGTGGAAACAGTAAAGCGGCCGCAAGTCCCTGCAAGATGCGAGCACCGATCAAAAACCCCGCACTGGGCGCTAAACCACACAGCGCAGAGGCGAGCGTAAACCCGGCCATACCCACCACAAACAGGCGGCGTCGACCAAATACATCCCCTAGCCGCCCGCCCGTAATCAGCAGTACGCCGAAAGCCAGTTCATAACCCGCTACGATGAAACCGATTTGCGCGAAGCTAGCGCCCAGATCGGACTGCATGCTGGGAATAGCGACATTGACCACGAACAGGTCGAAGATCGTTACAAAACCTGCCATCAGCAGCACGGAGAGACCAAGCCACGGCGGGCTGTTGACGGCTGGCGCAGGCAATGCCGACGCACGATAGTTTGAGTTCATCTTGTGTATCCTTGCATATCGAGAAGTTGCGTATCGAAAATGATGACGCCGCCATTCTCAAATCCTTTTTAAACAATTACAATTTAACCACTTATGCTATTACTAAAAGCAATGCGGTAAACGATGCGAACATTGGAAAGAACTCGCCACGATCTGGCTGCATTTTTGCGCGCGCGCCGTGAACGGGTGTCACCCGCCGACGTGGGCTTGCCTAGCGGAGGAAGACGGCGCACGCCGGGGTTGAGACGCGAAGAAGTGGCGGCATTGGCTGGCGTTGGCCTGACGTGGTACACCTGGCTCGAACAGGGACGTGATATCGGTGTGTCGGCGGCATTTCTGGACAGTCTGGCACGGGTGCTCAAACTCGATGCCGCTGAACGTCGCCATCTGTTCCTGCTGGCGCATGAGCGACCGCCTGCCGAACCGGGTAAGACGTGGTGCGTCGTGCCACCGCTGGTACGGCGTCTAATGCACGATCTGGCCCCGCACCCGGCCTATATCCTCAACCTACGCTGGGATGTACTGACCTTCAATGAACCGGCGAATCAGCTTTTCAGTTTCGACGCCCATCCTTCCGAAAGACGTAATCTGCTCTGGCTCTTGTTCACCGACCCATTACTGCATGAGCGATTCATCGGCTGGGAGCAACAGGCTCCGCAGATGCTGTCGAGTTTTCGCCGCGATTTCGCACGTGCGACACAGGAAGCGGACATTCATGAACTGGTGGACGAGCTGGAGCGGGTATCGCCAGATTTCAAAACGTGGTGGCGGCAGCATGAGGTACACGCTCCGTGCAGCGGCGTACGGCAACTGATGATCGACGGCAAGGCTGAAGCTTTCGAACATACCTCGCTGACCATCGATGAAGATCGCCATCTGCGTCTGGTGGTTTACGCCCGTCAGTCTCAGGAAGAGGAATAAGGCGGTTCTGACCATAAAAAAAGGGGCTTTCGCCCCTTTTCATCACTCCCCAACAACACATCAGTGGTTACGGATGTAGTCGTCCATGTCGGTTTTTAGGTTATCGGATTTGGTACCGAAAATGGCCTGAACACCGGAACCTGCCACAACCACACCTGCTGCGCCCAGTTTTTTCAGGCCAGCCTGATCAACTTTAGCCACATCGCCTACGCTAACACGCAGACGGGTGATGCACGCATCCAGGTTAGTGATGTTTTCTTTACCACCAAACGCGCTAACCAGTGCGGCAGCCATTTCAGTGCTGTCCTGTGAGGTTTGCTCAGAGGCGCTATCTTCACGGCCCGGCGTTTTCAGATTCAGTTTGGCAATCAGAACGCGGAAGATGGTGTAGTAAATCAGCGCATAGCACAGACCCACAATCGGGAACAGCCACAGGTTGCTACCGTTGCCGCTCAGTACCACGAAGTCGATCAGACCGTGAGAGAAGCTTGTGCCATCACGCATGCCCAACAGGATACAGATTGGGAATGCCAGACCCGCCAGAATCGCATGGATCACATACAGAATCGGCGCAACGAACATGAAGGAGAACTCAATCGGCTCAGTGATGCCCGTCAGGAACGAGGTCAGCGCCGCAGAGATCATGATGCCGCCCACTTTCGCGCGGTTTTCTGGCTTCGCTGAATGCCAGATAGCAATAGCAGCAGCTGGCAAGCCGTACATTTTAAACAGGAAACCGCCGGACAGTTTACCCGCAGTCGGGTCACCCGCGATGTAACGAGGGATGTCGCCGTGGAAAACCTGACCCGCCGCATTGGTGAATTCACCCACCTGCATTTGGAAAGGTACGTTCCAGATATGGTGCAGACCAAACGGTACCAGAGAACGTTCAACGACCCCATAGATACCGAATGCCAACATCGGGTTCTCATTCGCAGCCCAATGTGAAAACGTTTGGATAGCGCTACCGACTGGTGGCCATATGAAAGACAGCACAGCACCGGTAACGATCGCCGTCAGGCCGGAAATAATTGGCACAAAACGTTTACCGGCAAAGAAGCCCAGATACTCAGGCAGTTGAATGCGGTAGAAGCGATTAAACATATACGCGGCAATCGCACCGGCAATGATCCCGCCCAGAACACCGGTATCCGCCAGATGCTTCGCCGTAATCTCGGCAGCCGGTAGATTAAGGACCAGCGGCGCAATCGCGGCCATGGTTTTGACCATGATGCCATAAGCCACCACCGCCGCCAGTGCGGAAACACCGTCGTTATTAGTGAAGCCCAGGGCAACACCAATAGCAAAAATCAACGGCATGTTGGCAAACACCGAGTCACCGGCCTGTGCCATGACGCTGGAGACAATTTCAGGCAACCAGCTAAAATTGGCCGAACCGACACCCAGCAGGATACCTGCGATAGGGAGTACGGATACGGGCAGCATTAGCGACTTACCTACTTTTTGCAGGTTTGCGAATGCATTCTTGAACATAATTGAGTGTGCTCCTGAGTAATAGTGCTTTTACTTCTGATATTTCATATATGCAAAGACGGGGAGGATGGCCTTTGCGAGTTGGGGTGTCTTAGCCCCCTTTAATTTTTACGCAGAGTAAAATAAATAGCGTTCACAATGTTTGATTGCTATCACGTTTCCACAAGCCAGCAGGCTGAGATCGAACAGATATTGCACTTTTCTGTGATATATCGCTAAAAAACACGTCCCCCTGAAGAGGAAAAACCTAATCAAGGGGATGATGAAGCGCTATTAATTACACGGATAAAAAAAACTCGGCTATTTTCAGCCACTATTGCGCGGCGGTCAACCGAGCCGGATCGATATGAAACAGGCGGGAGAAGTTTTCTGTCGTGGCGGCAGCGAGGGTTTCCAACGATGTGCCTTTCAGTACAGCGAGATATTCTGCTACATCGCGTACGTACGCGGGCTGGTTTTCCTGACCTCGGAACGGAACTGGCGCGAGCCAAGGGGAATCCGTCTCAATCAGCATCCGATCCAGCGGCACGTAACGCGCAACGTCACGCAGTTCTTCTGCATTGCGGAACGTGACGATCCCAGAAAACGAGATATAGAATCCCATGTCCAGTAGCGCTTTTGCCGTGATCAAATCTTCCGTAAAGCAGTGCAGAACGCCGCTGCATTTCTCCGCCTGCTCGTCACGTAGAATTGCCAACGTATCTTCACGAGCAGCACGCGTATGCACGATAACCGGTTTGTTCAGGTCATTACCTATACGAATGTGTTCGCGAAACGACGCTTGCTGCTGGGCTTTCGTCTCTTGCTGATAGAAATAGTCCAGACCCGTCTCCCCCATTGCCACCACACGGCTGTCGCTGGCTAGCTCACGCAGCTCGGCATAATCATAAGGGGCTTCCTGATTGAGCGGATGAACGCCGCAGGAAAAGGCCACGTTATCGCGCTCGCCGATTAACTCCACCATGGCACGATAGCCGGGCAGCGTTGTCGCCACCGCCAGAAGGAAACCGACATCACGGCTTTTCGCTTTATCCAGCACGTCGGAGACGTCTTTATGCAATGACTCATAATCCAAACCGTCAAGATGACAGTGGGAATCCACTAACAACATGATATTTACTCGATAGTAATTAAATAGAAAAAGGGGGGATGTTGCGCTTAACCGATGAAGCAAGCGTACGCTCCCCATCAAGCAGGCGTTCAGTCAGCAGCAGTTCACGGTTCACCCCCGTGACGGTCAGCAATTTTTGCCGACAAGCCAGCCACTGTTGCAGCTCATACTGCAAATGTGCGGAGGGTTCGCGCGCCAGACGCTCAACCAGTTCGATCTGATCCTGATTCACTAAATGCTCATTCGCACCCTGCTGCCATTTCATGGCATCCAGCAGTAGCGCAGCCAGCCAGTGGATACGAATATCCGCATCGTCATGATTTAGCTGTGATATCAATGAAAGCTGATCTCGCGAAGTCAGCGCGGCAGAAAACGCCTGACACAGCGCGCTACGCTGTTTCCAACGCTCTGGCTGCAATAACGCTTCGGCGGCTAGCGGCGCGCCCGATTGCAATCTCAATGCCGTGCGCAATGCCTTGCTGTCATAGCGATGGCGAGTATTCAGCCACAGCACGCTCTGCGTCTCATTTGGGACATCCAGATAATGATACAAACAACGGCTGCGCAAAGTAGCCAATAACCGGGCTGGTTCACGGCAACCAAATAAAAAGAAGGTATTCTGCGGCGGTTCTTCCAGCGTTTTCAGCAGCGCATTGGCGGCAGCCTCTGTCAGTTGTTCAGCGGCAGCCAGCCAGATCACTTTTGCTCCACCTTGTCGGGAGTGTTGATACACTTTCTCCACGACATCACGTACTGGATCGACGCCCAGGCTTTGCTTGCCTTTCTCTGGGCTAAGCACATGCCAGTCTGGATGCGTTCCTGCGGTCATCAGGTTACAGGAGTGACACTGACCGCAGCTTTTCATCCCATCAGGCTGTTGGCAGATCAGCCAACGGCTCAGCGCATAAATCAGCGACTCATCGCCCATGCCCGGCAGCGCATGCAGCAATACCGCATGATGCCCCCTGCCCGCCTGATATTGGCCAATAAGCTGTCGATAGGATGCATTCAGCCACGGATACCAATCCATCAGCCCAGCCCCTGCGCAACAGGCTGCAACCCTTGTTGCTGCAACCATTGCTGTAACGTCGCCTGAATATCCGCGCTAACGGCATCAATAGGCTGTGAGGCATCGATCGTCAGGATGCTGTCATCCTCCGCCGCCAGTTCCTGATAGCGGGAACGGGTGCGATCAAAGAAAGCCAGCGACTCCTGCTCAATTCGATCCAGCTCGCCGCGCTGACGCGCGCGTTGTAAGCCAATTGCTGGCGGCAAATCAAGATAGAGCGTCAGGTCAGGCCGAAAATCACCTAGCACGGTATCGCGCAGTGAGCGGAGAAGTTGCTGATCGATCCCACGTCCACCACCCTGATAAGCCTGTGAAGAGAGATCGTGACGATCGCCGATGACCCAGTTTCCATTCGCCAGCGCCGGTTTAATGACGTTATCCACCAACTGTACTCTGGCCGCGTATAACATCAGGACTTCTGCTTTGTCAGTGACCTTCTCATCGGCTATACCTTGCTTGATAAGCTCACGCAGTTTCTCTGCCAGCGGCGTACCACCTGGCTCTCGCGTGAACACCACGTCTTTCACACCATGTGACCGCAGCGTTTCCACAACGATATTGCGTGCAGTGGTCTTCCCTGCACCTTCCAATCCTTCAATGACGATAAATTTACTGTTCATCCCGTTCCTTTAACGCTGAGCGGTATATCCTCACAGCACGATTATGGTCTGCAAGGTTAGTGGTAAAACTGTGTCCGCCTTTTCCATCCGCCACAAAATACAGGTATGACGTTTTCGCTGGGTGCGCAGCCGCATCCAATGAGGCTTTCCCCGGCATCGCAATTGGCGTCGGCGGCAAGCCGGAAATAACATACGTATTGTAAGGCGTCGGCGTGTCTAATGCTTTACGGGTTATCACGCCTTTATAGTCATCACTCATGCCATAAATCACTGTGGGGTCAGTCTGCAAGCGCATACCAAGCCGTAAGCGATTGACAAAAACGGAGGCGACCTGAGTACGTTCTTCATTGATCGCCGTTTCTTTTTCAATGATTGACGCCATCGTCAGTAATTCGTCCGGTGTCTTATACGGTAACCCTTCTTCGCGCCCTTTCCAGACCTCATCCACCGTTTTTTTCATGCGCTGATGCGCACGCTGTAACAGGGCGATATCGCTCATACCTGCAGTGTATGAATACGTATCAGGATAAAACCAGCCTTCCGGGTTCGTCTTATCTTTGATTTCCAACTGGGTGGCAACGTCCTGTTCGGTTTTATCGGCCAGTGAATGCTTGATATAAGGTGCTTGTTGCAGCGTGATCAACCACTCTTTCAAGCGTGAGCCTTCGACAAAACGGATGGAAAATTGCGCTTCTTTTCCGCTGGACAGCAGCGCCAGCATTTCGCGCACGGTCATGCCCGAAGTAAAGCGATACGTACCCGCTTTGAATTTTGCCAATTCAGGTTCAAAACGCAGCAGCCACGAAAAAAATGTGTCATCAGTAATAATTTTCTGATCGAGAAGCAGCGTTTCCAGGCCTTCTCTTCCCGTACCAGCCGGAAGCGTAAAAATAGTTTCCTTTTCGATAGCCAATGGAGAATCAGCAAAACGCTGCATTTTCTGCCACGCGACCAGTAATATCAGCACAACGGCAGTGATAATCAGCAAACCAATTTTCTTTTTCTTCATAAATCAACCATCTACTAGCAGCCAGGACTTAGGAATTGATAAAGCTCTCGGGAGTGATAACGCCAGACGTGCGCCTGGTTCACAGGGACGATCGGCATTAATGCATTACAAACCAGCACTTCGTCCGCATCGGACAGTGCAATCAAGGGGGCGCTGACGATCTGTAGCTCGAAATCAGAATCTGCCAGCAAGGCAATAATATGCTGTCGAGCAACGCCATCCACGCCTGATTCGGATAAATCCGGCGTATAGACCCGGTGCCCTTTACGCCAGAATAAATTCGCGGCACAGCATTCCACTAGCGCACCAGAGGTGTCAAGCACAAGGGTCTCATCGGCTGAGGTCTGGTCAAGATGCGCGCGGATCAGCACTTGTTCGAGCCGATTCAGATGCTTTATGCCCGCCAGTAGCGGATTTTTAGCTAGCGCCACAGGGCTGAGATTCAGGCTAATACCCTGTTCGCGCCAGCCGGCGTAGTGCACAGGATAGCTTACCTGCATGACGACTCGGGTTGGCTGCGTGCAGCCTTGAGCACTATAGCCACGCCCACCGACACCCCGCGTGAACATCACTTTCACTACGCCGTCTGCTCGTCCCAGTGCTGCCTGTTTCATTTCAGCGATCAGACTTTCCCACTCAAGCGTCGGAAATAATAAGCGCGTAGCGGCCTGTTGCAGACGCGCAACGTGTCGATCAAGCCAGACAATCTCGCCATCGCATACTCTGGCTGTCGTAAAACAGCCGTCACCGTACTGTATACCCCGATCGAGTACCGAAAGCTGTTCCTGTAACCGACCATTAATCCACAGCATAATAAGCTCCGCATCATTCATCGTCGTCAGCTTGCCAGCAAAGCGGCGTTGCAGACAAGCAGGCGTGTCTGATTTTACGCAGGCAAAAAAAAACCCGGAGACCGGGTTTTTTTAAAACGCTATCGCAATCAAACTTTACGGAAGATCAGAGAACCGTTGGTTCCACCGAAACCGAAAGAGTTGCAGAGTACGTATTCCAGATTGCTGACCTGACGCGCTTCATGCGGCACGAAATCCAGATCGCAGCCTTCATCTGGATTGTCCAGATTGAGCGTTGGCGGAACGGCCTGATCGCGCAGAGCAAGAATACTGAAAATAGACTCTACCGCGCCTGCCGCACCGAGCAAGTGACCCGTCATGGATTTTGTCGAGCTCACCAGCACCTTGCTGGCGTCTGCACCAAATACGGATTTCACTGCCTGCGTTTCAGCTTTATCACCCGCAGGCGTAGAGGTGCCGTGCGCGTTGATATAACCGATCTGGCTCGTTGACAGATCCGCGTCACGGAGCGCGTTTTCCATCGCCAGCGCAGCACCAGAACCGTTCTCCGGCGGAGACGTCATATGATACGCGTCGCTGCTCATGCCAAATCCAACAATTTCTGCATAGATTTTAGCACCGCGCTTTTTCGCGTGTTCATACTCTTCCAGCACCATGAGGCCAGCACCGTCACCCAGTACAAAACCGTCACGATCTTTATCCCACGGACGACTTGCCGCCTGAGGATTATCATTGCGCGTAGACAACGCACGGGCGGCACCGAATCCACCGACGCCCAATGGCGTACTGGCTTTTTCTGCACCACCGGCCAACATCACGTCCGCATCGTTGTAAGCAATAATGCGAGCGGCCTGACCAATATTGTGCACGCCAGACGTACAGGCCGTAGCGATAGAGATGCTCGGGCCACGCAGTCCGTACATAATAGTAAGATGCCCAGCCACCATATTGACGATGGTTGACGGCACGAAGAACGGACTGATTTTACGCGGGCCACCGTTCACCAGCGCAGTATGGTTCTCTTCAATAAGACCCAGACCGCCGATGCCGGAACCAATCGCCGCACCAATACGCGGAGCGTTCTCTTCCGTTACTTCCAAACCGGAATCCTGCATGGCCTGAACGCCAGCAGCAACGCCGTATTGAATAAAGGCATCCATTTTGCGAGCTTCTTTACGCGAAATGAATTCCTCAGAATTAAAATCCTTTACTAAGCCAGCAAAACGCGTTGCGTAGGCACTAGTATCGAAATGGTCGATCAGGCTGATACCACTCTGACCGGCAAGAAGAGCACTCCAGGTAGACTCAACTGTATTGCCGACAGGAGATAACATGCCCAGTCCGGTCACAACTACTCGACGCTTAGACACGCTTATCCTCCAGGGAGGGAAAAAAAAGACACTGCGGGACAAAAAAACTTAGGCGGTCGAATGACCGCCTAGATATGTTCGCTTACTGCTGGTTAGCCTGAATGAAATCAATGGCTGCTTGAACAGTCGTGATTTTTTCAGCTTCTTCGTCTGGAATCTCAGTATCAAATTCTTCTTCCAGAGCCATTACCAGCTCAACAGTGTCAAGAGAATCAGCGCCGAGGTCGTCAACGAAAGAAGCATTGTTTACGACTTCTTCCTGCTTAACACCAAGCTGTTCAACGATGATTTTCTTAACGCGTTCTTCGATAGTGCTCATACTCTTAAATTTCCTATCAAAACTCGCTTTCGCGATGGTTTTCGTAGTGTATAAAATGTTTGAAAAGATGCAACAAAATCTCGGCTGGTCGAACCACGATTTTGTGCTATTTTGCGGTTATCACCGCAAATAATGCAAATAGTTTTCGAGCTTTTTAGATCATATACATGCCGCCATTGACATGCAATGTTTCGCCAGTAATGTAAGCAGCTTCATCAGAGGCTAAAAATACAACAGCACTGGCGATTTCTTTAGCATCACCGAGTCGGTTAGCTGGAACCGACGTCAAAATGCCTGCTCGCTGTTCTTCTGTCAATGCCTGAGTCATATCTGTTTCGATAAAACCAGGCGCGACAACGTTGACCGTAATACCACGAGAAGCCACTTCACGCGCGAGGGATTTACTGAATCCAATCAGTCCCGCCTTCGCTGCCGCGTAGTTAGCTTGTCCTGCATTGCCCATCGTTCCCACAACAGAACCGATGGTAATGATCCGGCCAAAACGTTTCTTCATCATGGCACGCATCACTGCTTTAGACATGCGGAATACCGACGTTAAATTGGTATCCAGAATATCGTGCCATTCATCATCTTTCATGCGCATCAGCAGGTTATCACGTGTGATGCCCGCGTTATTGATAAGAATATCAATTTCCCCGAATTCTGCGCGAATTTCTGCTAATACGCTTTCTACTGATGCTGCATCAGCAACATTCAGCATATAACCTTTACCGTTCTCACCCAGCCAGCCGCTAATAGCTTCAGCACCTTTTTCGCTGGTTGCGGTACCAATGACTTTTGCCCCGCGGGCAACCAACGTCTCGGCGATGGCACGCCCAATACCACGGCTTGCACCGGTAACCAGTGCAATTTTCCCCTCAAAACTCATTGTCTTCTCCGTTCTTATTTCTCAATCGCCGCTGATAGAGAAGCAGGATCGTTCACCGCAGCTGCTGTCAGGGTATCGACGATTCGTTTGGTTAAGCCAGTCAATACTTTACCCGGCCCGACTTCTAACAGCGACTCGATGCCCTTAGAAGCCATAAATTCAACACAGTCAGTCCAGCGTACCGGGCAATGAAGCTGGCGCACCAGCGCATCGCGAATGGCTTCCGGCGTGGTTTCGATGCGTGCATCAACATTATTGACAACGGGGATGACCGGAGAATTAAACGTCACGGATTCCAGCGCAACAGCGAGTTTCTTCGCTGCTGGCTCCATCAACGCACAGTGTGACGGTACGCTGACAGGCAGCGGCAGCGCACGCTTCGCCCCCGCTGCTTTACACGCAGCACCAGCACGCTCAACGGCGTCTTTATTGCCCGCAATCACCACCTGACCCGGTGAATTGAAGTTTACCGGAGACACCACCTGCCCCTGCGCGGATTCTTCACACGCTTTGGCAATGGCCTCGTTATCAAGCCCGATAATGGCATACATCGCACCCGTGCCTTCTGGCACGGCTTCCTGCATCAGTTTGCCACGCAGTTCAACCAGACGGACGGCCTGTTGGAAATCCAGCACACCCGCGCAAACCAGTGCGGAATATTCGCCGAGGCTATGACCAGACATCAGAGCAGGCGTTTTTCCTCCCTGCTGCTGCCAGACACGCCAGATAGCAACAGAAGCGGTCAGTAATGCAGGCTGCGTCTGCCAGGTTTTATTCAACTCTTCAGCCGGCCCTTGCTGGGTAAGCTGCCACAAGTCATAACCTAACGCTTCAGAAGCCTGAGCAAACGTTTCAGTAACGATCGGGTATTCTGCTGCAAGTTCAGCTAACATCCCTACCGTCTGCGATCCCTGACCGGGAAACACCATTGCAAATTGCGTCATATCACAATCCTGTTTAATTAAAAACGAACCAGCGCGGAACCCCAGGTAAAACCGCCACCGAAGGCTTCAAGCAGCACCAGTTGTCCTGGTTTAATACGCCCATCGCGCACCGCTTCATCAAGTGCTGAAGGCACAGAGGCTGCGGAGGTATTACCATGACGATCTAGCGTCACAACCACCTTGTCCATCCCCATACCCAGTTTTTTCGCCGTGGCACTAATGATGCGCAGGTTAGCCTGATGAGGCACCAGCCAGTCTAATTCACTTTTATCCAGTTGAGCCGCTTGCAGCGTTTCTTCAACGATATGTGCCAGTTCAGTCACTGCCACTTTGAAGACTTCATTACCCGCCATCGTCAGGTAAGCAGGCGTATCAGTATGATTACGATCCTGATGCGGCAGCGTCAGCAGTTCGCCATAACGGCCATCGGCGTGCAGGTGGGTAGAAAGAATACCCGGTTGCTCTGACGGCGTTAACAGCACGGCACCCGCACCATCACCGAACAGAATCAGCGTGCCGCGATCTTCAGGATCCAATGTACGAGACAACGTATCAGAACCGATCACCAGTGCATATTTCACCGCACCACTTTTAACATATTGATCGGCAACGCTCAGCGCGTAGGTAAAACCTGCACACGCAGCGGCCAGATCGAAGGCAATCGTATCTTTGATCCCTAGCAGTTGCTGAACCTGACAGGCGGAGCTAGGGAAAGCATGGCTTGATGATGTTGTAGCAACAATCAGAAGACCGACTTCAGAAGGATCGACATTCGCCATTTCTAGCGCTTTCTGCGCGGCACGATATCCCATGGTCGCCACGTTTTCATCCGGCGCAGCAATACGGCGCTCACGGATTCCAGTACGTGTGACGATCCATTCGTCCGTCGTTTCCACCATCTTTTCTAAATCAGCGTTCGTCCTGATTTCTTCAGGCAGGTAGCTGCCCGTTCCGATTATTTTTGTATACATGTACGCTTAGTCACTCTTGGGTAATATCGCTTCTAGACGAGCGGCAATCCGCTCAGGAAGCTGCCGCCGTACCGTCTGCATTGCCTGTTCAATAGCAACCGCAAACGCTCTCTGGTTTGCTGCACCATGGCTTTTGATTACAGTTCCCCGTAATCCTAGCAGGCATGCGCCATTATATTGATCGGGATTCAAATGACCGAAACGCTTTGATAAGCGTTTTTGTAACAAACGTCCTAACCATTTCAACCACCAGGATCGTTTTTGTTTTTGCCCTGGGCCTGAAGCTGAAGATTTCAGCAGTGACAGGAACATCCTTACCACGCCTTCCACCGTTTTCAGTGTGACATTACCGACGAAGCCGTCACAGACCATCACATCCGTTTTCCCAGTCAGCAGATCGTTGCCTTCCAGATAACCGATGTAATTGATTGATGGTGCCTCTTTTAGCTGTGCCGCTGCTTCACGGATAGTGCTCAGCCCTTTGCTTTCTTCTTCACCGATATTCAGCAACGCGACCCGAGGATTTGTCAGTTCCAGCACTTCTTCTGCCATCACTGAACCCATCACGGCAAACTGAACCAGCATCGTACTGTCACAGTCAACATTCGCCCCCAGATCCAACACAACTGTTTTTCCGTGTTGCTGGTGAGGTAATACTGACACCAATGCGGGTCGCTCAATTCCTTCCAGTGGCTTAATCAAGAGCTTGGCTAGCCCCATAAGCGCACCCGTGTTGCCAGCGCTCACACAGGCCTGTGCCCTACCGTCTTTAATCAACTCAAGTGCTATACGCATTGAGGTACCACGGCTCGCACGAATAGCCTGCGATGGCCTCGCATCACTAGCAATAACCGACTCCGCCGGAACAATCTCTAAGCGGGAAAGTAAATCAGAATCGACTTTGGCAAGTAATGGCGTTATTGCAGCAGGATCGCCGACTAATAACAAATTGAGAGCTGGATTAGAAGCCAGTGCCTGCAATGCAGCAGGCACTGTTACGCAGGGACCAAAATCCCCGCCCATCGCATCTAACGCCAGAGTTAGGCGTGTCAAGGTATTGCCTTGCAAATAATTCGCAAGAATTACTTAGCAATGACCTTGCGACCGCGGTAGTAACCATCCGCAGTGATGTGGTGACGCAGGTGAGTTTCGCCAGAAACTTTATCTACGGATACAGAAGCGGTAGTCAGCGCATCATGTGAACGACGCATACCACGTTTGGAACGGCTAGGTTTGTTTTGTTGTACGGCCATGGACCTTACTCCTTAATTACTTACGCTTTAAACTGGCTAATACGGCAAACGGATTCGGTTTTTCCGCCTCTGCAGGCAGTTGACCAAATACCATATCCGCTTCGGACACTTCACAGTGTTCAGAATCATGCACCGGGGCGATAGGCAACATCAGAATTATTTCATCTTCAATCATTGCCAGCAGATCGACTTCGCCAAACTCATCAACACCGATCGGCTCATACGCTTCCGGTAACGCTTCGGCCTGCTCATCATTGACGACCGGGCTGAAACAGAATGTCGCATGGACTTGATGTTCAAACGGCTTTCCGCAACGCTGACACATCAGTGTGACCGTAACGTCAGCGTTACCGTCAATCACCGCCAGACGCTGATTATCAATATTGAAAGATAAAGAGGCCTGAACATCACTATCCACACTCACCACTGATTCGGCAACACGCTCTACTTGTTCAGCTGAATAGATACCAACGTAATCTAAACGCTTCTGAGCAGTGCGGACCGCATCAAGGGTTAAGGGTAATTTTACCTTTTGCATAGGGCGCGCATATTAACGTCGTAACGACATAGAGTCAAAGAAAAAGGCAGTGATGCACCACCTTTCACCAATATTCGCTTCCAGAGCGGCGCACAGTTTAAAATGCCTTTCATCATTACGCTACGGTTTATCAAAAAATTATGCAGCAGATTATTCTCGCCTCAACCTCACCTTATCGCCGGGCCTTGTTGGAAAAGCTGGCGCTCCCCTTTATTTGCGCATCGCCAGACATCGATGAAACTCCTTATCCCGGCGAAAACGCCGTTGATCTTGTGATCCGTCTTGCTGAAAACAAAGCGCAAACACTGGCCGCGCACTACCCTAATCACCTGATTATCGGTTCCGATCAGGTTTGCGTTCTTGAGAACGCAATAACAGGAAAACCACATAATAAGGGTAACGCCACACGTCAGTTACAGCAGGCCAGCGGAAAGTGTGTTTCCTTCTTTACGGGTTTAGCGCTCTTCAATAGTGCAACTCAGGAAATACAGAGCATTGCTGAATCATTTGACGTGTATTTCCGTAGGCTAACGGAAGCGGAAATTGACGGTTATCTGGAGAAAGAACAGCCGTGGAACTGCGCGGGCAGCTTTAAAAGCGAAGGATTGGGCATTACCCTTTTTGAACGACTATCCGGGCGCGATCCTAATACACTCATTGGATTGCCATTGATCGCGCTAACGCAGATGCTACAAAAGGAAGGCGTGAATCCGCTGACGATGTAAATTGACGATGTAAAGTAAATCGGGATAGCCCAATAAAGCGGCTATCCCGACAGATAAAAGCATATAGGTGTATGTGGTTATGCTTTTGTCTTACGCAGCACCTGCAGACAGCGACGCAGTCCGCTATCCAATGGGGCTTCGACTCTCAGTGTCTCACCCGTATTCGGGTGTTCAAAACGTAGCGCCTGCGCATGCAGGAAGAGACGTTTTAAGCCCGTGTCCGCCAGTTGCTGATCGAATTCGCGATCGCCGTAACGGTCATCGAACGCTATCGGATGCCCAGCATGTTGGGCGTGTACACGAATTTGATGCGTACGCCCGGTAACAGGGCTCGCCCGCACCAGCGTCGCGTGTTCAAAACGTTCTTCTATTTTAAAGCGCGTTTCTGACGGTTTACCGTCGCTGTTTACCCGTACGATGCGCTCACCGCTTTGCAGGATATTTTTCAACAGCGGTGCCTGAACAACCTTGCAGTGAGACTGCCACTGACCGCGAACCAGCGCCAGATAGTCTTTTTGCATACCTTTCAGCCGCAGCTGTTCGTGCAGAGAACGTAAGGCCGAGCGTTTTTTTGCAACCAGCAAAACGCCAGAGGTATCGCGATCGAGGCGGTGGACTAACTCCAGAAAACGCGCTTCCGGGCGTAAAGCACGCAGCCCTTCAATCACGCCGAAACTTAGACCACTGCCGCCATGCACGGCCGTCCCCGAGGGCTTATTAAGCACCAACAGGTAGTCATCTTCATAAATAATGCACTCGGCCAACGCCGCCACTTTACCAAGACTGGCAGAAACAGGGGTTTCATCGCGTTCGGCCTGTCGAACAGGCGGAATACGGATGACATCACCATCGAGCAATTTATACTCCGGTTTGACCCGTTTCTTATTTATCCTTACCTCACCTTTTCGCAAGATACGGTAAACCATGCTTTTAGGCACACCCTTTAAGTGGGTATGCAAAAAATTATCGATGCGCTGCCCCGCTTCATCTGCGGAGATCGTCACAAATTGTACTGAAGGATTATCTGTTTTCATGATGCGCGATTCTAAATAGAGCAACCCGATAGCGCCACTTCTTTTTCTGTGCTTAACTGTGTGTCTGACTTATGAAGATATTGTTGCATTGTCGAGTAAGTGGACAGGTGAGTTGGGCTGTAGCATCAAACCCTGTCCGTTTTGGTGATAACAACAGAACTATCTTTATACAGACAGGCAAAGTCACCTTGCTATAACGGTATCAGCAGTGGAATAATGCTTTTGCGTTTCCCACGCGGATTTCCGATAAAACAAGGGGAAATTGCGAAATTATTAAATTTGCCTGATGACGCACACACGCAGCAATGGCGTAAGACGTAATGTGAAATCAAGCAGTTAGCGGGCTGCGGATTGCAGCTTGGCCGGCAAATGGAATCAGATCTGGCGACATAATTCAGAAGCTGTTCCCTCAGTAAATGCGCTGTTTTCCATCAGGAAACACAGGCTACCGAAACATGCGTCTCTATGCAGGCGACAACCGGGAGGTTGACGTCCCTGCGATAAGCCACGAGGCCATCGGTTCACTCCGGTCATGCGGTTCTTTTGTCCGCAGCTCTATCAATAATGCAAGTAAAAATAACGAGTAAGTTGAAGATGAAAAGAATGTTAATTAACGCAACTCAGCAGGAAGAGTTGCGTGTTGCCTTGGTTGATGGTCAACGGCTGTATGACTTGGATATCGAAAGTCCGGGTCATGAGCAGAAGAAAGCAAATATCTACAAAGGTAAAATCACTCGTATTGAACCTAGTCTTGAAGCGGCTTTTGTTGATTACGGCGCTGAAAGACACGGTTTCCTCCCTCTTAAAGAAATCGCCCGCGAATACTTCCCTAGCAACTATTCTTCCCACGGTCGTCCTAACATCAAAGACGTGTTACGTGAAGGTCAGGAAGTCATTGTTCAGGTAGACAAAGAAGAGCGTGGCAACAAAGGCGCTGCACTGACCACCTTTATCAGTCTGGCAGGCAGCTATCTGGTCTTAATGCCAAACAACCCTCGTGCAGGCGGTATTTCACGCCGTATCGAAGGTGACGATCGCACCGAGCTCAAAGAAGCGCTGGGATCGTTGCAACTGCCCGATGGCATGGGGCTCATTGTTCGTACCGCTGGTGTGGGCAAATCCGCCGAAGCGCTGCAATGGGATCTGGCTTTCCGTCTGAAACACTGGGACGCGATCAAAAAAGCCGCCGAAGGTCGCCCTGCACCGTTCCTGATCCATCAGGAAAGTAACGTGATCGTCCGCGCCTTCCGCGACTATCTGCGCCCGGACATTGGCGAAATCCTGATCGACAACCCAAAAATTCTCGATCTGGCGAAAGAGCATATTTCTGCGCTGGGTCGCCCTGATTTCAGCAGCAAAATCAAATTGTACAGTGGTGAAATTCCGCTTTTCAGCCACTATCAGATCGAATCGCAGATCGAATCGGCTTTCCAGCGTGAAGTTCGCCTGCCGTCCGGTGGTTCTATCGTTATCGATACGACCGAAGCGCTGACAGCAATCGATATCAACTCCGCCCGTGCGACGCGCGGTGGTGATATTGAAGAAACCGCGTTCAATACCAACCTTGAAGCCGCAGACGAAATTGCCCGCCAGTTGCGCCTGCGTGACCTCGGTGGCCTGATCGTTATCGACTTCATCGATATGACTCCGGTTCGTCATCAGCGTGAAGTTGAAAACCGCCTGCGTGACTCCGTGCGTCAGGATCGTGCACGTATTCAGATCGGCCGGATTTCCCGCTTTGGCCTGCTGGAAATGTCGCGTCAGCGTCTGAGCCCTTCACTGGGTGAATCCAGTCACCACGTCTGCCCACGCTGTAGCGGTACCGGTACGATTCGTGACAATGAATCACTTTCACTGTCTATTCTTCGTCTGATCGAAGAAGAAGCGCTGAAAGAAAACACCAAAGAAGTCCACGCGATTGTTCCAGTCCAGATTGCATCTTATCTGCTGAACGAGAAGCGTGATGCCGTTAACGCCATTGAGAAACGTCAAGGCGGCGTGCGCGCAATCATCGTGCCACACGACGGTATGCAAACGCCGCACTACTCCGTTGTTCGCGTCCGTAAAGGCGAAGAAAAACCGACGCTCAGCTATTTACTGCCTCAGCGTTTGGAAACGGAAACGCAGCAGTTGCAAGACGAACAGACTATCGAGCGCAAACAGCCTGAACAACCCGCGTTAGCAACGTTTAGCATGGCTGAAATGCCAGAGGAAACTGCACCGTCGATTGCCAAAGCAGCGCCTGCGGCGGCGAAACCGGCGGAAGTCGCTCAACCAGGCCTCGTTAGCCGCTTGTTCAGCGCCTTAAAAAGCGTCTTTGCTTCCGAGCCTGCGGTAAAAGCAGCGGATAGCGTTGACGATAAGAAGGCCGAAGAAGAGAAGTCCACCGAAGGTCAGCGCCCTGAACGCCGGAACTCACGCCGTCAGGGTAATAATCGCCGCGATCGTGGATCTCGTGACAATCGTGACAATCGTGACAATCGTGACAATCGTGAACAGCGTGATGAGCAGCGCCGTAATAAGCGACAAAACGAGGAAGCGATTACTGACACCCGCGCTGCGGAAAATGCGGAGAAGTCCAGTTCGGAAGAACAGCCGCGTCGTGAACCACGTGCTGAACGTCAGCGTCGTCGTCAAGATGATCGCCGTCAGGCTCCAACTGAGGCAAAAGCACAGCCGGTTATTGATGATGCTGATGACAGTGCAGCCGAGCAGGATAAACCGACTCAGGTTATGCCGCGTCGCCAACGCCGTCAGTTGACGCAGAAAGTACGCGTTCAGTCCGATGCTCAACAAGATACCCTCTCCGATAGCACCGCACCCGTCGCTGCACCATCTGAGCAGGTTCAAACTTACGTCAAGCCAAGCGATGCTGCGGTAGACAATAACGAGGTCGATAACGAGCAGAACGATGCAAATCGTGCCAATGGCGAGAATGGCGGTATGCCGCGTCGTTCACGTCGTTCTCCGCGTCACCTGCGAGTCAGCGGCCAGCGCCGTCGCCGCTATCGTGACGAGCGTTACCCGTCTCAGTCGCCAATGCAGTTGGAGTTTGCCGCTGCATCACCGGAAATGGCATCAGGAAAAGTGTGGGTTAGCTATCCTCTTGCACAACCACAGCAGGCTGAAAGCCAACAGCAGGACGAGAACGTTGCAGCAATTGAAACACCGCTGTTACCTGCCGTTGTCGAAGCCGCAGTGACTGCACAAGCTGACACAGCAGAATCCAACACAGTTGAAAACGTTGCGATTACTGAAGCCGTGGTTCAGGAAGAAGCCGCTGTAACCGCTACAGCACAATCTGCCGACGTTATTCAGGATAGCAATGTAGTGGATGTCGAGGTGAGTACTGCAGGCGAAGAAACCGTCGAGCCAGTTACCGAGAACACCGCTATCGATGATGCTATCGCTGCCGTTGCTGTGAATGCCATTGAGGAAGTACAACCTGCTGATACTGTGGCGACTCAGGTCGCTGAAGAAACCGTTGACGCTGTTGCTTCTGAAAATACAGTGGCTGAAAACGCAGCTATCGAAGCGGTCGCAGAAGAGCAGCAAGCAGATAGCATCGCTGATTCAACTGAGAAAGCCGATCTGGCAGAGCCGGTTTCTACCCCTGCGGTTTCCGCAGTACAGGAAGTCAGCTCGCCGCAACACATTCAGGATGAGCCGGCACCTGCTATCAGCGCACAACCGATTGTGGAAACGTCTGTATCGAGCGTAGCAAAAGCAGCAGGCGTTGCTGAGCAACCTCGTTATAAACTCCATGCGACAGCACCAATGACTAAAGCGCCAGCACCGGCATACCAGGCGGAGCCTGCTCGACACAGTGATTGGGTTCGTCCTGCCTATCCTTTCTCAGGAAAAGGTTCAGCAGGTGGTCATGCCGCAGTTAACCAGTCAACTGCGCCGGCAACCAAGCCTACACCGGCCAGCGAGTAATTCTGGTTTCTATAGACAAAACCCGCCAATTGGCGGGTTTTTTTATGAATAGCGTTTTGTTAGCCTAAAAGATTCAATAGCTTGATATCCACACTGTCCGTTTTGCCATCCAGCTCCGCCAGCAGATTTTTGAAGTGATCGCTCTGCTCATGTGATGCCAGCGCATCTCGATCTTTCCAGCGTTCGAAAAACACAAACGAACCGGGTTTATCCACGACTTCATGCAGATCATACTGCACATTACCCACTTCCTGTCGGCTAGGTGCCACCACGCGTTTCAGCGTTGCGGTAACGTCTGCAACGAACTCTGTTTTTGCCTGAATAGTAGCGACAATACGAATTTCCATATACATCCCTTATTTATCAATGAAAAGATAATGCTATCAGATGCCAATCCACGGTTAATTTCAAGCATTCATCAACAAACGGATGCATTCAAATAGCTTTGCGCTTATCCTTATCCCCCGCCGTATCAGTCCCAAAACCGACCGAAAGATGATGTTTTTCTACTGACCGCCGGAGCGCAATTCCATGACCGCACAGCCCACTATTCTTAAAATCCGTCGCCCTGACGATTGGCACATTCACCTGCGTGACGATCGGATGCTGGAAACCGTTCTCCCCTATACCAGTCGTTTCTTTGGCCGTGCGATTGTTATGCCTAACCTGACGCCACCGATTACCAGCGTAGCCAGCGCAATAGCGTATCGTGAGCGCATTTTAGCCGCGGTCCCGCAGGGTGATGATTTTCATCCGCTGATGACGTGCTACCTAACTGATGCGCTTGATGTCAACGAAGTCGTGAGTGGTTTTGAGCAAGGCGTCTTTACCGCAGCCAAGCTCTATCCAGCCAATGCCACAACAAACTCCAGCCATGGGGTCACCAGCGTCGCCAATATCTCTGGCATTCTGGAACAAATGCAGAAGATTGGCATGCCGTTACTCATCCACGGCGAAGTGACCGACTCTGCCGTCGATATTTTCGATCGAGAAGCACGCTTCATCGAAACGGTGCTGGAACCATTACGCCAACAGTTCCCTGAGCTGAAAGTCGTTCTCGAGCACATTACGACGAAAGAAGCCGCGCAGTATGTTGTTGAAGGTAATGATTATCTCGCCGCAACCATTACACCGCAGCATCTGATGTTTAACCGTAATCATATGCTGGTTGGTGGCGTTCGCCCTCACCTATATTGCCTGCCTATCTTGAAACGCAATACACATCAGCAGGCACTGCGTGAAGCCGTCACTAGCGGCTGTGACCGGCTTTTCCTCGGCACTGACTCCGCGCCGCATGCAAAACACAGAAAAGAGTCCAGCTGCGGCTGTGCCGGTGTGTTCAATGCTCAGGCTGCATTAAGTACCTACGCCACCGTTTTTGAAGAAATGAACGCGCTAGATAAACTCGAAGCATTCTGCTCCCTGAATGGCCCGCGTTTTTATGGCCTGCCGGTGAACAACAGCTGGATTGAGCTTCATCGTGAAACCGTCACGTTCCCTGAAGAAATCACTCTCGGCGACGAGTCGCTAATCCCCTTCCTGGCCGGACAAAGCCTCAACTGGTCAGTCCGTTAACCGACAAGCCCATCCGCATTGTGCCGATGGGCTAAATTTTATTGCGCGTCTTGTTCTCCACTTGCAATAACTGTATAAATAAACAGTTTAAACTTTGGAGGTCAGCATGCGCGTAGAAATCACTCTTGCAAAGACAACGCCTTTACCCGCCGGTGCAGTCGAAGCACTCAGGCATGAGTTGGAAAAGCGTATTCACAAAATTTATCCCGACACGCCCATTCAGGTGCGTTATGCGTCCGCAAATAACCTGACAGTCATGGGAGCTGGCAAAGAGGACAAAGATCGTATCTCTGAAATCTTGCAGGAAACGTGGGAAAGCGCCGATGACTGGTTTACCGCAGAGTAATCTAAAGCTTGAAAAATAACGAAGATATAGGCTGTAATGGCAGCTTAAAGCGGCATTTCGCCATGTGCTATGACCGAGGGTATCTGTTATGACGGTAGAAAAACCAGAAGAGGCAATGACATTTGGGGAATTGCTGGAGCTGATTGGCGAGCAACAACGCAAGATCGACGCTCTGGAACTTGCCTTTTCATCGTTGGCATTCTGCCTTGATGAGAAAGCAAACAAGCTGATGGTTCACAATCTGGCACTCGAATCTCAAAATGAGAATCGGGATCCAGCGATGAAGAAATACCTTGCCAGGCTTGCTGCCGCATTGGAGAAAAATGCAGGCTCTGGCGTGGAATAATGTTCTGCCGCTCCTGCTAACAACACCTTCGGGATGAAAGATTATTCGTCCCGATATTTTATCCGATGCATCGCTCCCCCCTTTATCTATACCGTCTGTGTAATATTTTTTACGAAAAACTGAAAATATTTCCCATAAATTAAATAAGCAGCAGTATACTGATAATGCTCGTTTAAAAATAATGATCCACCTGAAGCCTCGTTAGTCACTCATGTTAGTAACTAGTCAATAAGGGGTATTTATGGATAGAAAAAATGAAGTTATTCAGACACATCCTCTTGTAGGTTGGGACATCAGCACCGTTGACAGTTATGATGCCATGATGATCCGTTTACACTATTTATCCACCTCGGATCAAGCACCAGATGAAGCACATGTAGACCGGACACTTTGGCTAACGACCGATGTTGCACGGCAGTTGATACACATACTCGAAGCCGGTATTGCAAAAATCGAATCAACAGACTGTGACGCCAGTGATTATCGAAAACATTAGTAATTGATAACGTTATTAATATTATATTCAATACCATTGATTTTCTTAAAAAATAACAACACCGCTAATAAAGCGGTGTTGTTATTTTAGGGCTATTCTCATTTCTTTTTATATCAGTCAATACATTCATTCGTGCCTATCTGTTTTTATACTATCACCGCCCTGATACTAATAATCACCCGCTATATCATTATTCACCTAATAGAGTCGTTTTCCAGTGCAATTAATTTATCTCACTGCCGTCTTTATTCATCTTTCTCCTGAAAACAGGCATTAGAAATATCTATTTCCAGTAAAGAACTTCCATAACCAAACTGAATAAATTATGAATTTAAATTCAAAAAAATTGTTCATGTTTATGATAATGTTACAATTTGAAAGTTTATATTGATTTTATGTTTCTTCCTGTTAAATTTCGCCGAATTGACTGCGTTACCGATCTGATAAGGAGTTATCACCATGCTTTGGCGTAATACCTCTTCTCGTTATGGCCATATCAGCATTCTTTTGCACTGGATTGCAGCGTTAACCGTTTATGGCATGTTCGCTTTAGGGCTGTGGATGGTCACATTAGGGTACTACAATATTTGGTATCACCGTGCCCCAGAGATTCACAAAGCTATTGGCGTGTTGTTCTTTGCCATCTTAATCTTTCGCGTGGTGTGGCGTTTTATCTCCCCACCGCCTCCGCCGTTGAAAAGCTACTCCACATTAACCCGCGTCAGCGCGACGCTGGCTCATATTGCGCTTTATGTCATTCTTTTCGCCATTCTCATTAGTGGATATCTCATTTCCACTGCCGAAGGGCATTCCATTTCAGTTTTTGGCTGGTTTTCTGTTCCGGCCATTGTCAGCGGCTTGACGGATCAGGCCGATATAGCAGGCGACGTGCATCTTTATCTTGCATGGGCGGTGGTTGCCTTATCAGCGCTGCACGGTTTAGCCGCATTAAAACACCACTTTATCGATGGTGATAACACGTTGAAACGGATGTTGGGTCGCAACGTTCCTTAACTTTCTGGATTTATGGAGAAATACCAATGCTGAAGAAAACACTACTGAGCCTGACCGCAGTATCCATGCTTGCCTCTGCCGGTTCTGCACTGGCGGCAGAATACAAGTTCGATAAAGAAGGCCAGCACGCGTTTATCGAATTCCGCATTAAACACCTCGGTTACAGCTGGCTTTACGGCAGCTTTAACGACTTCGATGGTGCCTTTACCTTTGATGAGAAAAACCCATCAGCGGATAAAGTGAATGTCACTATCAACACCAACAGCGTTGACACTAACCACGCTGAACGTGACAAGCACCTTCGCAGTGCAGAATTTTTAAACGTTACCAAGCATCCGCAAGCAACGTTTACGTCCACTGAAGTGAAGAAAGACGGTGAAGATTACGATATTACTGGCAACCTGACCTTAAATGGCGTCACTAAGCCCGTTAAGCTGGATGCCAAACTCATTGGTCAGGGTGATGACCCGTGGGGTAACTATCGTGCTGGATTCCAAGCCGAAGGCACTATCAAGCTGAAAGATTTCAACATTACGACCGATTTAGGTCCAGCTTCACAGGATGTAGAACTGATTATTGCCGTTGAAGGCGTTCGCCAGAAATAAAGCAGCACCACGCATCAACACGACACAGCCCTTTCCGTTGGAAAGGGCTTTTTATTGCACGATAAGCCGTTCGCTATTCAGCCTTATCTTTCGCTGCAGGGGCAGGGGCAGGGGCAGGAATATGCAACGTTGACTGCAATAATCCTTTGGATTTATTGAAGATCTTCATTCCATTCTCACGCCCGCTGCGTATCGCCCTTTGTTCTTCCAGCGGAAGCTTCATCTCGTCCTGACACTGCGTACTGCAACAGCCTTCGTATTTTGCGGCACAGCTCGGACATTGGATAAACAGAAGATGGCACCCTTCATTACGGCAGTTAGTGTGGCTATCACACGACGCTCCGCACTGATGGCAATGCGCGATGACGTCATCAGAGATACGCTCTCCCATCCGTTCATCGAACACGAAATTCTTACCGATAAACTTCAGCGGCAAGCCTTGGGCTTTAGCCTGACGCGTATACTCAATAATACCGCCCTCGACGTGATACACGTTCTTAAAGCCGTGATGCAGCATGTAGGCACTGGCCTTTTCGCAGCGAATACCGCCCGTGCAGTACATGACAATATTTTTATCACGCGCCTCGTCCAGCATTTCAACCGCCATCGGTAGCTGCTCACGAAAGGTATCCGAAGGCACTTCCAGCGCATTCTCGAAATGCCCGACTTCATATTCGTAATGATTACGCATATCGACAAACACGGTATCAGGATCGTCAGCCATCGCATTGACCTGATCGGCTTTCAGGTATTGCCCGACATTCGCTGGGTTGAATGTCTGATCGTCAATCCCATCGGCGACAATCCGTTCGCGTACTTTCATACGCAACACCCAGAACGATTTCCCGTCATCTTCCAAAGCGATGTTTAAGCGAATCTGATCGAGTGCCGGATGTGCACTGAACAATGCGGTTTTAAAAGCATCGAACTGATTATTAGGTACGCTGATTTGGGCATTAATTCCTTCAGTGGCAATATAAATGCGTCCGAAGACCTTATATTGCTCAAGCTGAATATACAGACGATCGCGAAAGGCTTTTGGATCGTCAATCGTAAAATATTTATAGAAAGAAACTGTGGTACGCGGCTCGGTTTCCGCAAGCATACGCGCCTTCAGTTCCTCATTAGAAATTCGGTTATGTAACACTGGCATGGTGTACGTTCCTGTCTTCATTGAGGTTAGCGTGTGACATTCATCATCGAGCGATGGCTCGACATACTGAATCGCCCGGCATCATACCTGATAGCGCTGAGGCTGTCAGGGCATGAAATGAATAGCGCAACGAGAAAGAGTGATCTACCGTAACCCCATGACCTCTGGGATTCATTTTCTCTTTCATGAAGTATCATCATCGAAGGATCTGTCATTATGAGTCAGCTTTTCTCCCCAGTATCGCTGGGTAAACTCGAACTGCCCAACCGAATCATCATTGCCCCCATGTGTCAGTATTCAGCGGAGGATGGCAAGGCGACAGCCTGGCATACCATGCATTTAGGTAACCTGTCACATTCTGGCGCTGGGCTACTCATTATTGAGGCGACCGCAGTCTCACCAGAAGGGCGGATTTCCCCGCACGACCTGGGTTTGTGGGATGATGCGACGGAGCAGGCTCTTGCTGGTGCGGTTCACGCAGTCAAAACCTATTCTACCATGCCTCTGGGCATACAGCTGGGGCACGCGGGTCGCAAAGCATCAACAGGCGTGCCGTGGAGCGGACGAGCATTTCTGCGCCCGGAACAGGGCGGTTGGCAAACTATTGCACCATCGGCTGTTCCTTATAATGCCAGTGATGCGCCACCTCAGGCCATGTCAGAACCGCAAATCCGTGCGCTAATTGACTCGTTCGTTGACTCCGCTAAACGTGCGGATCGTCTGGGCTTTGATCTGATAGAGATTCATGCTGCCCACGGCTATTTACTGCACCAGTTCCTCTCACCGCTGACAAACCAGCGCACGGACGGCTACGGCGGATCGCTTCAAAATCGGATGCGTCTGGTCATTGAAATTTACCGTGCGATACGCGACGTTTTCCCTGAACATAAAGCCGTCGGCGTACGTATTTCTGCAACAGATGGTGTGGAAGGCGGTTGGGATCTGGAACAGTCCGTACAGCTCAGTAAAGCGCTGCACGAATTGGGCTGTGATTTCATCCATGTCTCCAGCGGCGGGCTATCGCCGTTACAACAGATTCATCCTGCGCCGAATTATCAGGTGCCCTATGCGCAGCGGATTAAGCAAGAGGTGGGTATTACGACCATCGCCGTTGGATTGATAACCGAACCCGAACAGGCAGAAGCGATCGTTGCGACCGGTGAGGCAGACGCTATCGGGCTGGCTCGTGCGATACTCTTCGATCCTCGCTGGCCGTGGCATGCAGCCGCCAGACTCGGCGCACAGGTCTCCGCCCCTGCACAGTACTGGCGTAGTGAACCACGCTACGCCAGAGGTATTTTCAAGCAGTAACGATGAATACGATGTGTCAGGCGATCCTATCTGGGTCGCCGCTTCCCCCTATCACCACGCGGTATGCCAACAAAAGTTAAAACTCATTCTCTGAAGATGGTACGATCAAGTCCGCTTTTTGTATAAAAATCAGTCAATAACACAACGGTAATTTGTTTTATTGGCAAAGCACCGCAATAATCTATCTTGCAGTTGACCATTAACTCTTTTTTTAACGGTTCGCGTGCTGACCAGCACCAAAACATTGATATTGAGGCCATGACACAAATCCCTTCTTTTAATAGTTCATTGCTACATCCGCGCTACTGGCTCACCTGGTTGGGCATCGGCATCCTGTACCTTATCGTTTTGCTTCCCTACCCCGTTATTTATCGTATCGGTACCGCACTCGGCTATCTGGCTATGCGTCTGCTGCCAAAGCGCGTCAAGATCGCTGCCCGCAACCTTGAACTGTGTTTCCCCGACATGCCACAGGCTGAGCGTGATGGATTAGTCAGGAAGAATTTCGAATCTGTCGGCATGGGCGTAGTTGAAACAGGCATGGCCTGGTTTTGGCCGAATTGGCGTATCGAGCGCTGGTTTACGGTGACAGGCGTTGAACACATCCTTCCTGAGAACGAACGGAAGCAAGGGGTACTGCTTATCGGGCTGCATTTTTTAACATTGGAACTCGGTGCGCGAGTTTTTGGCATGTACAATCCGGGGATCGGCGTCTATCGTCCGAATGATAACAAGCTGATTGACTGGTTACAGACGTGGGGAAGAATGCGGTCCAATAAATCCATGCTGGACCGAAAAGATCTGAAGGGCATGATTCGCGCTCTCAAACAGGGCGACATTATCTGGTATGCCCCAGATCATGATTATGGCCCACGCAGCAGCGTATTCGCACCTCTGTTTGCCGTAGAGAAAGCAGCGACAACCCGCGGCAGTTACATGCTGATAAAAACGGCACGCCCAGCAGTCATCCCTTTCGTGCCTCGCCGACTGCCTGACGGCAAAGGCTATGAACTACTGATCCAGCCAGCGGAACAGGATGCACCTGTAGATAATGAAACGGCGACTGCCGTTTGGATGAACAACGTGGTTGAACGGAACATTCTGCTCGCACTGGATCAATACATGTGGCTGCATCGCCGTTTTAAAACACGCCCGGAAGGCGAACCGTCCCTTTATTAACGAATGCACTCCTGTAGTTTCGGAGCTGCGACACCTTATGACAGTCGAAAAAAAAGCAACGGCATTGATTGCCGTTGCTTTATCTTTCACACCACTCATTTTCTACACTACAAGCAGTTAGCTTTTGATATGAGGTGCAGGAAGTTTCTGGTAAGACTCAACCCACGCAGCATACGTTTCCGGCTTTTGCCACACATGGTAGTGCAGGCGCGAGATCGTCACAGGATCGCTAAGCAATGCCAGACGCTGATTATTGCTCACCTCTTCAGGCTTGCGATTCAAGGCATCATGCACATTCTGCTCACGTACGTCTTCAATCGCTCGGCTGAAGCGATGTCGCGCCGTCGCCATTGCACTGGCAAGGGCGTTAATTGACGGATCAAAGACAGCCTGCATAAACCCGTTATCGAGTCTACGCTGGTGGTTCAACCGGCAATATTCATCCGTAGCGACCAGTTCGCGCGGCGGATTAAACTCTTCCGGTATCATCAACAGCTTGGCACGCTTACAACCCAGACCCAATGACGCGCGGCTCGAATAAACCGAAACGAACGGCGACAAAATCAGCGAGAAGACAATCGGAGCCAGCCACCACAGGAAGCGTAGATCCAACCATGCCATGCCAATCGCCCAGACCAGACCCAGAATCAACTGAGAACCGTGGCGCACAAACGCCTCACTCCACGGGGTCGCATCGTCGTCACGCTGTGGAGAATTCCACTGTACCGACCAGCCGAGAAACGCACTGACAACAAATACCGTGTGGAACAGCATTCGAACCGGAGCCAGCAGAACCGAGAACAGCATTTCCAGCAGCAGAGAAAGGAATACCCGGACAGCGCCGCCGTACTCTTTTGCCCCTTTCGCCCACACTAGAATCACACTCAACAGTTTTGGCAAGAACAGCAAGACCAATGTCGTCGAGAAGAGCGCGATAGCCAGTTCCGGCCGCCACTGTGGCCAGACGGGGAACAGCTGCCGAGGCTGCAAGAAGTACTGTGGTTCCATCAGCGTATGTACAACCTGTAAGGCTGTAGAGAGCACCAGGAACATAAACCACAGCGGTGCAGACAGATAAGACATCACACCGGTAAGGAAAACGGCACGGTGAACCGGATGCATACCTTTAACCAGGAATAACCGGAAATTCATCAGGTTACCATGGCACCAGCGACGGTCACGTTTCAGTTCATCCAACAGGTTAGGCGGTAGCTCTTCATAGCTTCCCGGTAGGTCGTATGCAATCCATACGCCCCATCCCGCACGACGCATCAGCGCAGCTTCAACGAAGTCGTGAGACAGAATCGCACCAGCGAACGAACCTTCACCCGGCAGCGGTGCCAAAGCACAGTGCTCAATGAACGGTTTAACGCGGATAATGGCGTTATGTCCCCAGTAGTGCGACTCACCCAGTTGCCAAAAATGCAGGCCCGCGGTGAACAGCGGCCCATAGACACGCGTTGCAAACTGCTGGCAGCGTGCATATAGCGTATCCATACCCGATGCTTTCGGCGAGGACTGGATGATACCAGCGTTCGGATTTGCTTCCATCAGTCTGACCAGAGACGTCAGACATTCACCGCTCATCACGCTATCGGCATCCAGAATCACCATGTAGCTGTACTGGTTACCCCAACGGCGGCAGAAATCATCGATATTACCGCTCTTACGTTTGACGCGACGGCGACGGCGACGATAGAAGATACGCCCTGCTCCACCAACATCACGACACAGCTCCATCCAGGCTTTTTGCTCTGCTACGCAGATATCGGGATCGTTACTGTCGCTCAGGACGTAAATATCAAAATGCTCAAGGTTGCCCGTCGCTTCAACTGATTCATACGTCGCACGTAATCCCGCAAACACCCGTTCTACGTCTTCATTACAAATCGGCATGATTAACGCAGTGCGATGCTCGGGATTCAGCGCCTCGTCACCCACTGTCGTGGAAGAGATACTGTATTTATCTCGACCAATCAGCAGTTGCAGGAATCCCATCAGTGCGGTCCAGAATCCGGCCGACACCCAACAGAACAGCACCGCGAACAGAACGAGTATGCCGCTTTGCAACACATAAGGCAGCAACTGCATCACCGAGCGCGTCCACGGCTGACCCGCCATTTCAAACGGATCGATCAGCGCCCAGCCCTGATAAGGAAGGATGGTTTTCATGTACCAGGTGGCGATCGCCGTCTGGAACAACGTCAACACCAGCAGAATATAGCGGCGGATTGTCCCCACCAGACGCCAGCGGTTTTCGGAAATTTTCTCTTCCGGGCTGTAATGAGGACGAGGCGGCACGGTACGGCCCAACAGACTTTCCCACCAGCGGATCAGTGGATTCGTCCGCCAGACATCAGGGAACATCGAAGCGCGGGTAATAACAGGCATAGCTTTTAACGCCGTCCGCCCTTCCCTGTCTGTGCCGAGCTGCTTACCGTTGTCCAGACCATCAGCCCAGGCCATTTCAAGACGAGCCTGCACAGAATGCAGCGCAGCATCGTCTTCTGCCTGAACATTGACCTGGCTGCCTTCAGACTGGCTACCTTCAGACAAAGCCTGATGCAAAACGGCCTGATCGTTCCAGGCCGCTTGCGGTAATTTTTCGCGAAGAACCTCTGCCTGCGGAGCAGGCAGAGGTAGTTTCTCAATATAATCGAGAGAAGAAGTTGACTTATTCATTAGCAGGCAGCTGATTGCTCCAGGTTTCAGTCAATGTCGTCTCGCCATTAACCAACGCAGCTCTCATTTCGGTCGGCTGTTTCGCATCTTTCACACGCAAACGCAGCGTCAGACGCCAACCATGAGTTACCGGGTTATAGCGAACATTATTTTCTACAATCTCGCCGTTGTCGCCAATGCTGACCTGAGAGGCTACTGGAGCGTTCTCATCCAACTCTTTTAAATTCGGTCCAACAAAATCCACAATGTAAGCGATCGTGCCGTCAGGCTGGCGGATCAGGTTAGATTGTTTAACATCACCGGCAGAGCGGCGAGTCTGTTGAACATAGGCAATGTTCGGGGAATGCAGTTGATCTTCGTCGCGCGTGAAGTGCAGACGATATTTAATATCCAGCGGTTTGCCCGTTTCTGGCAACACGTCCGGTGTCCAGAAGGCAACGATATTGTCGTTGGTTTCATCCGCGGTAGGGATTTCAACCAGCTCAACTTTTCCTTTGCCCCACTCGCCTTTTGGCTCAACCCAGCCACTTGGACGCAGATCGTAACGGTCATCAAGATCTTCGTAAGCGGCGAAATCACGGCCACGCTGCAGCAGACCAAACCCTTTCGGATTTTCTACCGCATACGTGCTCACGGACAGGTGCTTAGGATTATTCAGCGGACGCCAAATCCATTCGCCATTACCAGCATGAATTGACAGACCGTTAGAATCGTTCAGTGCCGGACGGTAGTTCAGCGTTGGCGACGGCTGGTTCGGCCCAAACAGATACATACTGGTCAGCGGAGCGATACCCAGCTTGCCCACTTTGTCACGCATGAACACTTTAGCCTGAACGTCTACGACGCTGTCACGCCCCGGATAAACGGTAAAACGGTAAGCCCCTGCGGCACGTGGCGAATCCAACAGCGCATAAATCACCAGGTGTTTATCATTTGGTTTTGGACGTTCAATCCAGAATTCACGGAAACGCGGGAATTCTTCACCAGAAGGCAACGCCGTATCGATCGCCAAACCACGCGCAGATAAGCCATAAATCTGGCCTTTACCTACCACACGGAAATAGCTGGCACCCAGCATGCTGACAATTTCATCGTTCTTATCAGCTTTATTGATCGGATAGAGAACTTTAAAACCGGCAAAGCCGAGATTTTTAACCGTTTCAGGATCGTGATTGACGGAACCAAAATCAAAATACTCAGGAGAGTATTTAATCTCATCAACCGTTGTCGCCGTCACTTCATTAATTTTCACCGGGGTATCGAAATACATGCCCTGATGGTAAAACTGGAGTTTGAAAGGCGTCTGTACATTATTCCAGTATGATTTGTCGTTATTGAAACGAATTTGCTGATAGTCCGCAAATTTCATATCACGGAATTGCGCAGGAAGATTACTTTTCGGCGCTTCAAAACTCTTTTCAGCCAGCTTTTCGGCCTGCTGTGCCACATCATCAATAGAGAATGCCCAAGCTGGCACTGCGCTCACTGACAGCATAACGGCGGCGGACAGCCAGCGAAGGCTAGCAACCCGCTGTTTAAACCCAAATTTATTATCCAGCACAGCTCCCCCTGTTCGTGTGCTTCAATCAACTAAAATCCATATTAATGGATAAGTTAGCTTTCCGACAACTTGATAAAGATATTGTTCATCATAATAGGTCAGCGTTTAAACAACGAGAACGCTAAAGCATGATAAACCGGGTTGTCAAAATGGAAAACAGCCACGGACTATAGCGAATATCGCCCTGCGCGGGCGTAGGATTATTCCGTTTACGCCCGTGCAATTTCCTGACGTGTCATTGATAGAAATCAGAACGGATAGCAACAGCACTTCACATGTCACTAGCAGTATGTCGGGTATAAACATTTGTGTAACAATGCGGGGACAAGTAAAGTACACTCCTTGGCTGAACCCGGTATTGTTGAATTAAGACTGCTATGCTTTTGTCCGCACTACGACGGCGAAGTTTCCCAGCCTGGGTCGGCATCTTCGCTATTTTGACCATCTTCATTGCCCCAGTGATTTCACAAACACTGGTGCTTCATGGGGCCCATGCTCATGAAAATGGTACAAACACGCATAGCTCGACGGTACATACTAGTGCTACTGCACATACGGCCGACGCGCATGATACAACCGCGTCCACCAGCCACAGCGGCAGTATAGCCGAACCGCACCATAATCATACCGGACATCAGATGTCCGGGCATCACGCGACGCAATCACACCATTCTCCCTCATCGCCATCCATGATGATGGACCATGCTGCTTGCGGTTACTGCGTACTCTTTTCGTATACGCCAGCGCTGTTCGCAACAGGCACTCCCAATCCCATACTGAGCGCGTCTTTATCGGAAGCGCTGGTTATTCATTTTATTTCCCGAATTGTCCTTCCTGAGCGTTATGCTTCTCCTGTAGTCCGCGCTCCGCCTTTCTGAATCACGCATCATCATGCTCATGTGCATTTATAACGCATCGCGCTATATCCTTTCAGGTGTGGCGTTTGATCATTTTTTTGCTAAGTGATTTCAGAGGGGTCTATGTCACACCCTAATCAGGCATCAGCCACTGCTGCCGCCTCCGTTTCACGCCCAGCCGGAGAAACGGCGTCGGATAAACACGCGATGGATAACGTATCGCCACGTGCTGCGATCGTTGCCCTGTTCATCCGACTTCATTTTTATATCGGTATTTTTGTCGGTCCTTTTATTTTTGTCGCCGCTCTGACAGGGACGCTGTATGTCCTGACGCCGCAGATTGAAAACCGACTGTATTCACACCAGCTTTTTACCGAGAGTCAGGGCACGCCACATTCTCTGTCTGAGCAAATCCATGCGGCACAGGCGGGGCTCGCTCACCGTCAGGATGCAAAACTGCTTGCGATCCGCCCTGCACCGGTAGCCGGAGAAACCACCCGCGTCATGTTTGCCTTGCCGGAATTGGGGCCATCGGAAAGCCGCGCCGTTTTCATCGATCCGGTTTCGCTGGAAAATCGCGGCAGTGAGATTGTTTACGGCACCAGCGGCATTCTGCCATTCCGTACCTGGCTTGATTACCTGCACCGCGGGCTGCTGTTAGGCGATGTCGGGCGTAATTACAGCGAGCTGGCAGCATCCTGGCTGTGGGTTGCAGCACTGGGCGGCATTGTTATCTGGTGGTCAACTCGACATCTGTCGTCAGCGACCAAACGACGGAAATTGAAGAATAGCCAGACGACAACAGCCAAGACGCAGCGTCTGCGCCACTGGCACGCCACAATGGGGCTGACGCTGGTGCTTGGTTTGCTCTTTTTCTCCGTAACAGGGTTAACCTGGTCGCAATGGGCGGGAAGCAATATTTCTGTCGCACGTACCGCACTAGGATGGCAGACCCCATCGGTGAACACGCAGTTGCCCACACCGATGTCTCATCACGACATGATGCACGGTCACGATATGGCGATGACTACAGATGAACATGCAGAGCACCATGCGTCGATGCCAATGGAGGATGTCGAAGCCGCTTCACCCGCGTTATTTGATGAGGTGCTGGCTGCCGCACGCGATGCTGGAATTGATGCCAATAAAATCGAAATCCGCCCTGCCACCAAGCCGCACCGTGCCTGGACCGTCAGTGAAATCGATCGTTCCTGGCCAACGCAGGTTGATGCCGTATCGGTTAACCCAGATACGCTGGAGATTATCGACAAAACTGATTTCAACACCTTCCCGCTTGCCGCCAAGCTCACCCGCTGGGGAGTGGATGCACATATGGGCGTGTTATTCGGTTTGCCAAACCAACTCATCCTCGCGGGATTTGGTCTTGGGCTCTGTACGATGATTGTGTGGGGTTATCGGATGTGGTGGATACGTCGTCCAAAATCTCGCCATGACGCTAATCCGGTCAACACGCTGACGGCGGCATTGTTAAGGGTTCCTGTCTTGCAGCGTGTGTTGATTGCGCTTATTACGCTGCTGCTGGCAGTGAGTTTGCCCGTCATGGGGATCAGCCTGCTCATCTTCCTGCTCATTGACGTTGTTCGGTGGTATATGAATCATCCTAAGCAAACTATCGCTAAAAGCTGATTTCCGTCCTGTCATCATTGTCCGACGCGGCAATAAAAAATCGCCATTGTGTTACACAACGAGTGCACACAATGGCGGTCAATCAGCAATACCGTTTAACGACAAAACGTTAGAACGTGGTCCAATCCGCTAACTCACCTTTGGCTGCTGTTTTTTCTGTACGACCATTTTTAGGTGCAGCCAGCGCGGGCGTTTCTGCTTTTCTATTTAATGCCGCACTTTTGTACGAAGCACCAAGATTGAATACGCTGACCGTACGCGCGAGGCTATTGGCTTGATCCTGCAAAGAGAGCGCAGCGGCAGCAGATTCTTCAACCAACGCGGCATTTTGCTGGGTCGTCGTATCAATCTGCCCAACGGCCAGGTTGATCTGGTTGATTCCATCACTTTGCTCACGGCTGGCCTGCGCAATTTCGCTGATGAGTCCCGTTACGCCCTGCACATTCGCCACCAGCGAATTCATCGTGACGCCGGTTTCTTCTACCAGCCCCATGCCGTCCTGCACTTTCTTGAACGAGTCATCGATAAGCTCTTTGATTTCTTTTGCCGCCGTAGCGCTTCGCTGAGCCAGCGCACGCACCTCACTGGCAACAACGGCAAACCCTCTACCCTGTTCACCCGCTCGCGCCGCTTCAACGGCCGCATTCAGCGCCAAAATGTTAGTTTGAAATGCAATGCCATCAATCACACCGATAATTTCTGCCATCCGCTGTGATGAATCACGAATACCACGCATTTCCTGCGTTACCGTTTCCATCATGGCACCGCTTTTTTTCACGGTTTCAGACGCGCTAGCCGCAAGGTCTGTCGCCTGCGTCGTATTATCGGCAGTATTTCTTATCGTCGACGTCAATTGTTCCATCGATGACGCCGTTTCTTCCAGCGAGCTTGCCTGTTCTTCGGTTCGGGCAGATAAATCCTGGTTCCCCGCAGCAATTTGCGATGCGGCACTGGAGATCGTTTCTGCCCCATCGCGCACCTGGCTGACAATCTGCCTTAAGCTGCTGTTCATATTATTCAAGGCGGATAACAGCTGACCGGTTTCATCTTTACGCTCGGTATAAATTTCAGAGGTCAGATCGCCTTTCGCGACATTTTCGGCAACGCCCAGAGCTTCCTGTATCGGCTGAGTTACGCTGCGGGTAATCAATGAAGCAATAATTAATCCAGCCAGCGCACTGATGATAATGATCGTAGCGAGGACCATCAGCGCATTTTTATAACTATCACCCACTTCTTGCGCTGAGGATGACATCTTATCATCTTGTATATCGATAAACTCGTTGACTTTGCTGGTGTATTTCGCCTGAGTAACACGCGTTACGTTGAAGTACTCTTCGGCAGCGGCGTCGGCATTACCTGCTGAGACCAGTGCAGAGAGTTTGTTCGCTGAACCAAGGAAATCACGGCGAATATCGCTAATATCACGTAGTACTGCAACAGATTTATCGTCGCTTACCGATTGGTTCAGATACTCCATGAGTTCAGATATTTTCCCTGAACGCTCTTTGTTCAGCGCCAGCTGTTTATTGATTTCATTTTCTGATTTGAGTAATAACAATAGCTGCTGATTATTGAGGTAACCGTTCAACTCATCAATGAGCTTGTTACTTTTGACGGTGAGTGGGTAATTTTGCGAAACAATCTCATCCATTTTTTCGTGAAAGTTACTTAGCTTTGAAATTGCCACACTACCAATTACTAAAAGCATTAATACCAAAAAAGAAAATCCCGCCCCTAATCGATATCCTATACGCCAGTTGGACAAACTCATTAACATCTCCTTAATTAATTTTCTCTATCTGTATAAAAACATATAATTAAAAAATTAATATTTATTTAATAAATACAGATAGCTCCAATACTCTTTTTCATAACAAAAGATACATATCTCGGGACAGATTATTTATATGCCCTGATGAGAAACATAAACAATATGTAGATAGACATGCTCACCAAACCACATCCATCACAGCGCGGTCGAATGGGTCTAGCCAGATAAAGCGCTCGGTACAAGACATCTGCACATACTGGCAGTGGAAAACACGTCATCCTTTATCCCTCATCTTTCACCGCACGCTCTCGTCCATAGCTGATTTTTTACATTCCCATATGATCGATAAAACCCAGGAGCATTAACTCCACTAAAATTAGGGTTAAATAGCAGCGATAAGGGTGAATAAAAAACCAGAACACGTCTCCCTTGCGCCGAAGGTGGTATCGGCCTTTTGTAGATAATCTTTATATTTTCTAACTTATGGCATTAATATCTATTAAATCGATCATTTTTTTATAATCTATCTATTTATAAGATATGTTTTTCCAGGGAGGATAAATATTGCATTTAGGATGTAACAATAAACTCAAAAACAAAAGGTAACAATTCATTATAAAATTAAATAAACACAACCTGAGTTTATATTATGGCGATCGAGGAGAGTGGGTATATATGGGATTAGACGAATAAGGTGCAATAGTATGTGATTCTCACTTTCTATACTAGCAGCATTACAGGCTAGGTACTTTGAGCAAAGAAACGCACCCAGAGGTCTTTTTATCAAGACCTCTGGGTGATTTAATTTTATTATTTACTTCTTGAATCAATCAGAGATTCAACGTCACATTTCAGTATTACTTTTTCTTGGAAGCCGCTTTGGATTTACCTTTCAGCAATTCCCGAACTTTCTTTAGCTCTTTCTGCGTCAACGGCGCTTCTGTTCCGACTTCTTCTGTACCCTGACTGTCCACTAATTCAGGAGACAACTCAGAGGTCTGGTGGCTTTCATCAAAGCTTCTCAGTAATCGGGCGCTGACTTCTGCACTGATAGATACTTCGTTTTCCAGGGCAGCCGCTTTGATTTTTTCTTTCAGCTCTGGGGAAATCTTCAGAGACAAACTAGATATCTCACTCATTTTATTACCTTTCTCATGGGGTAAAATAGTAAGCTATGACAGCCAGCAAGTAATGTCCATACTGAAATAAAAATTTAATATTTCTGTCACAGAAACAGCTTAATCAGACTATTAGCAAAGAGATTATTATTTCGCTATTTTTATTTCCCTGCCGAATACGATCTATTTCCGTTTTTCATTCTCCAATCGTCAATCATTTTCCGAGTCACTTCGTCTTTGTAACAGATTGGCGAATATCCTCCTACCCGACTCCATGCGCTACGTTTACCACACTTACTGCCATTACGTGCTGAATTATAAGGGCAAGGGCAATGACCAGAATAAGACAAAATCGACTCCTGAATGATCTGTTCTTTGATCTGCTCATCAGAAATTCGGGCAATTTTCGCCATACTAGGCCTAGAAATAGAAAGCAGAGCCACAGCACATACCATCGCAACAGCCAGCGTTGTTTTCATACCAAGGGTCTCATTTTAACCAAAGGATAATAACTGCAGTACAAGATACGAGCAGCAGAACAATGTCACCCAACTACCCATTAAGAGTTAAAAAATTGATCGTAAAATATTAACAACATAAAATGCAGGTGCTGCGAGGATAAAAGGAAACAAACGTGCCACATCATTCCCCATGGGAACTCATTAAACTGACCTACATGATCGGCTTTGTCATTTCCCTGATCGTTACGTTCTTGTTAAGTAAAGACAAATCCCTGCTCATCCGATTCTTTGCTTCGTTGATAGTTGGGCTAACCTGGCCGTTGAGCTTTCCCGTTGTCCTGCTGTTCTCCATCTTTTAAAGCGGCCTCACCGTAGAATTGCTGCCCCGTCACCAATCTCAGACGAGGCAGCAGCGTTATGCAAAAACTAGCGGACAACTAAGACTGACATTTTCGCATGGCGAACGATTGCTGCGGCATTTGAACCAAGTAGATAGGTTTTCACATTCGGTCGCCGCGAACCGATGACGATTAAATCTGCATTAATCTCTTCCGCCAGCGCTAACACTTCGTCTCTGGCCGAGCCAAAACTGACGCTACATGATAAACGCGAGGCAGGAAGGTCGATCGTTTTCATCAGTGATTTCAGCTTGTCATTCGCTTTCACCACCGCCTCATTCTCCAGCTCTTTTATGCCAAAAGAATAAGCAGACAAAAACGCCGACGCATCTGGGAGGGAATGAAAGAGGTGGATTGCGGCACCCGACATTTTGGCCAACCTGACTGCATGCGTAAGCGCGTGTTTGGTGAGTTCATCTTCTTCTATATCTACTGGCACCAGAATGTTCGTGTACATAATCACCTCTCCCCTACGTGGATAACTGATTACCTGTCAGTCTTAAGAAGCGTAGTCTGCCCCTCGTCAGCAAAATATGATCCCGTTCACTTTTACGCATGTTGCCTGCAACTTTTAGCCCAATTGACGCATAAAGTGAGCCGTTAGCTCACCTGTTATTTTCCTTTAAAGCGATCGTGAATAGATACGTGACGATTCACCCCAGGGGTGATAGCCCATTCCGGTAAAGTGAAATCCATACCGTTCATAAAAACCGAGTAACTCGGTGCATAAATGCAATGCAGAAAAACCAGCACGGCGAGCTTCCTGAGCAAGATGTTCAATCAACCGCCCCGCATAACCTTTGCCACGATAGTTTTCTTCAACGTAAAGCGCGCACAACCAGGGATAAAGATCCATGCGGCTGATGAAATCATTGGTAATTAACCCTGCACCGCCAATAATTTGCCCATCCTTCTCCAGCAGATACCAATCTGGCAATGGGTTTTCCGCATCAATGCAGTGGCTGATACAATCTTCGTAAAGCATCAGCGTCTCATCTGATGCCCAGTGGCGTTGGAAGTACTGGATCGCCTGCTCTTTGTATTCGGGGCGATTTCTAACAGAAATAATATTCAGCATGGAACTAGCGACTCGTCTTCAATGAAGCAACGATGTGCTCCGTGGTTTCTACTGTAATCGTGTTGCCCGGAATAATAAAATTCCGCCACACGTCGTTGTAATGCGTAATTAGCTGTTCAGCTTTCAGTTCGCCGCGATTCGCCGTCGTGTGCGCATCGGCTGCAATCGTCAGCGCATAGCCTCGGCTGGCTGCATTTTTGATGGTTGCATCAACGCAATAATCCGTCGCACACCCGCACATCGTAAGGTGGTTAACACCCAATTCAGCCAGCACATCGGCTAACGACGTACGGTAAAATGCATCGCACGCCGTTTTGGTGATAAACACGCTCCCCTCTGGCTGGTGCAGTTCAGGTAATAGCTGCCACCCATCGCTGCCAGACAGCATGCCGTCTTCTTCATGCTGAATAAAAATCGTCCGATCTGCTGCATCTGAAAGCTGGTTTATCAATGCGACCGTCTGTGCTTGTCGCGCTCTTGGCGTTGAAAACACCGCATTTTGCATATCAATCACAACCAAAACCTGCATCTTTTTTCCTTATTTCGACGCTTAACATCGGCACGGATTATCATCACAGAGCCGCGGCATGCCATCATCCCAACCCGTCAATTCCGATTAGATCATGTCCACTATACCATGAGGATAAAACTTGATTTCCCCTGAGCGCAGCAAATCAATATCAAACCAGCGAGTCACGATCGGAACACCGTTTGTCTCTATACCATGAATGATATCTTGTTGATAAAGTGACTCATCCTGAAATCGGGCCTCATAAACAAAGACGATCTCATGACCCGGTTTGCCATTGTAGGAGAAAATATTCTCTGAAACGCCCAACAGCGAAAAGTCCTTGGTCGCTGCACTGATTTCCTCCTGAACCTCCCTCTCCGCTGCCGCCTGAGACAGTTCGCCAAAATCGATACCACCACCAAGCGGCAACACATAATGCTCGTCCTTTATCGGATCATACCCCTCAGCTAACAGGATTTTTCCATTATTGCGGAAAAGACAAACTGCTTTTGCTCTGATCTTTTGCATGCCAACGCTCCAGGTAAACTACGGCACTATGTTCAATAAACAGGCCTTTTTGATAAGCAGACATTTTTGCTAAAACGACATGTACCACAGAAAATATCATCTCCTTGTACAGATCAAAATCTTATAGGTCGCAACCAAAATGCATTAATAGTCTTTATGTTCATTTACTGTTTTCCCCTGCATCCTTTTCTCTTGTTATGTTTAACTTATTGAAGTCACGCATCTCACATAATTATTTCAAACATAATATTTTTGGGAAACGAACAATTCATATTTATCCGCCTGACTATTGATCACCGTCATCCTTTCACGTTTGGAAGCATTGCTGAGTAACGCAGTGTTTATTTATCTTATCGACTGGTTTTATGCGTATGTTCGACTAAAGTTAAGTAACCGTTTCTTCATGTCTGGCGGATAGCGCGTTCGTGCTGTCTGGCAAGGCGTGCATTCACTCTGTCAGAAAGCGCTAAAGGGAGGAAGAGCAATGCATTCAGAGGTGCCCCAAAACGAGCTCCCGTTATCTGATGTCCTCAGTCTTGACTCTCAGATCAGCGATATGGAAATGCTTGGCATCATTGTGGAAGAGATCATTCAATCTGGTCATTCCGTCAGTAACAAGGCCATCATCGCTAAATTAGTCCACAAAATTGAAACAGAGGCCAATGCCGCTTTTCAGGAAAAATATCGCACATTGCTCGATCTGGTTGTTTATAAAACTCAGGATGATTTCCTGATTTAATCTGTAGTCAATACATCGACCTATCGTTTTCAGTCACATTCATGTTTTCCAGTTCAGCGTTTTATTTAATGTACGCAAGGCTGAACAGGAATATGTAAGCAGTAAATAATACCAATATTTATATTGTTATTATTGAGCAATAACTATCGATTTATTAATGATGAATAACGCGATGCTTATTTATTTTTTACCCATCGTTAGTATTCATTTCTGAATGAATAGGTGATGGGAAAAATTCGCATCGTGCCTTCGCTACACGTTTCAACATGCTCAGCGCGGAGGTTGTTACGGACAATAACCACATCAACACCATAATGTAAAAAACGATTCTGGGATTTGATAGCAGAAACGAAAACGGGCTAGCCTAAGCTAACCCGTTGAATTTTGTGGCGGAGGAGTAGAGATTCGAACTCTAGAACACTTTCGCGTCGCCGGTTTTCAAGACCGGTGCCTTCAACCACTCGGCCACTCCTCCGCAATGACGCGAACTATAAACAGTGTGTGAGATCTTGTAAAGCATCACAGCGCTCAATTGCCTGAAAAATAGCCTAACGCAGCGCAATTGGACGCAAAAACATCACGTGGCAGATAAAATAGTGCAATTTATTTCCGGTACCACACCACTTGCTGAACAAAACACAAGTGCTGGGCAGAAAAATTTCAGCGTAAAGAAGGGTAAACCACCTTTAATAACGTCATGAAACTATTTATTCTTCGACATTGGATAATAGCACCCTGAAGAGAGAGTCGCTGATATGGATCGTATTGTTGTTTCTTCTACCCGTGAAAGCTCGCTACTCAGCACGCACAAAGTGCTGCGCAACACCTACTTCCTGCTGTCGCTGACACTGGGTTTTTCAGCCGTTACCGCGACGGCAAGCACCGTACTCAACCTACCTGCCCCAGGCTTAATTCTGATGCTGGTTGGGTTTTATGGTCTGATGTTCCTGACGCACAAGCTGGCTAACAGCCCCGCAGGCATTCTGGCCGCGTTCGCACTGACCGGATTCATGGGTTATACGCTGGGCCCAATTTTAAGCTCACTGATTTCCACCGGCGCAGGCGATATTGTCATGCTGGCCCTCGGCGGCACGGCGGTGGTGTTCTTCTGCTGTTCAGCTTATGTCTTAACGACACGTAAGGATATGTCCTTCCTGTCAGGCATGATGATGGCAGGGTTCGTTGTTCTGGTTGTTGCCGTTATCGCCAATCTGTTCTTGCAGATTCCGGCTCTGCATCTGGCAATCAGCGCCCTGTTTATTCTGTTCTCTGCAGGTGCCATCCTGTGGGAAACCAGTAACATCATCCACGGTGGTGAAACCAACTACATTCGGGCGACGGTTAGCCTGTATGTCGCGATATACAATATTTTCGTTAGCCTGTTGAGCATTCTGGGCATCATGCGTAACGACTAAGCCTCGTCTATCGCCGCACCAAGAAAGCCCCATCTGGGGCTTTTTTTTATTCCGGTGCAGATAGAAAAATTTGGTAAACTACGGGCTGAACTATCGCAGTCGGAGAGAAGATGTTGGAGTTTGAAGGGCGAATAATCGCAACTGACGCGCAGGGTTACCTGATGGACAGCACCGCATGGAGTGAAGCATTGGCTCCCGTGTTAGCGGAACAGGAAGACATTGTGTTGACTGAACCACATTGGGAAGTCGTCCGGTTTGTGCGGAATTTTTATCAGGAGTTCAACACGTCACCCGCGATACGCATGTTGGTTAAGGCGATGGCGCAAAAGTATGGTGAGGAGAAAGGAAATAGCCGCTACCTGTACAAACTGTTCCCGAAAGGCCCAGCCAAGCAGGCAACTAAAATCGCTGGCTTACCCAAACCGGTGAAATGCATCTAGCGTCACAGGTTCAATAGCGGATCGTAAAACCGTCATAGTCCGTCTTGCCATGTGGCTCAATAAGCACCTTATCCACTCTGGCGCTTCGTGGGCCTCCTTGCTTCAGCCACTCAATCAACGCGTCTACCGCATGAGGTTTACCGCTTGCTACCACCTCCACGCTGCCATCATCACAATTGCGTGCATATCCATCGAGCCCAAGCTGCCTAGCCTGATGCTGCGTGCTGTAACGAAATCCAACGCCCTGAACCACACCATAGACATAGGCGACCGTCGCTATCTTTACCATCTTCTTCCCCCTTTCCTACCCTGCGGCCACACAACATTTCATTAGCAGACCTGTATCTTCTAAAAATTTACACCATACTGTTAATAATGTGTTCAGCCAGCGATTCATCAGCGAGCGCATGACTTGAAAAAACGCTGTACGCTAAAAGGCGTTATCGGATGCGGTCATTTTTCCTTCACGCCATCCGCAACGAGTAGAAAGTGTAATCTATTTCCAGGGGGTTGATATGATCATCTGTAAATTTGGCATCGGACAACAGATTCGTCATAGACAACTGGGATTTCCAGGGGTTGTGATTGATATCGATCCCGAATACTCATTAGACACGCCCACCTGGGAAGAAATTAGCGGCAATGACACGCCGCGGTCCGAACCGTGGTACCACGTTGTGATGGAAGATGACGAAGGCCAACCGATTCATACTTATCTGGCAGAAGCACAGCTGATGAAGGAAGAGCTTTCTGAGCATGAGCATCCTTCGCTAAACGAATTAGCCGAGGTCATTCAACGCCGCGCGCCACAGCTGCGCCATTAGTTTTTCACTAAAAGCAGATGCTGATGACCAAAGGCAGGTATTGGCGATGTTGTGATATTCAGCATCGCCAAATATCTGCAACTTATTTCTCCAACCCCAGCCGCGGGATTTCAATTTTCGGACAGCGATCCATTACGACTATCAGCCCAGCATCGTGAGCCAAAATTGCGGCTTGCTCGTTAATGACGCCAATCTGTAGCCACAGAACGGTAGCGCCGATGGCGATAGCCTCTTTGGCAATCTCATAGGCCGCTTCCGGCTGGCGAAAAACATCCACCATATCAACCGGTTTAGGAATATCCTCTAAGCTGGCATACGCTTTTTGACCTAAAAGTGTCTGGCCGGCCAGTTTGGGGCTAACGGGGATAACGTCGTAGCCCTGCTTAAGCAAATACGCCATCACACCATAACTCGGGCGGGATGGATTATCGCTGGCACCCACTAGCGCAATGGTTTTTACCGTTTTCAGTACAGACTCAATCTCTTTGTCATTCATGCTATTCAGCCTCTCTTGCGTGATTGATTACAGTGTATCGCACATTCTACGAATAGCATGAAATGGCTTAAGACCACCTCCATCTGCGCCCTATAGCGAGAAAAATGCCATAACAGCCTGTTTCAAATTGAAACCTTTGACACATTCAGACAATTCCTCAACAATACTCGGATTACGTTCCATCTGGGAAAATTATGAAATTCGGCTTCATCACTGTCTGCCTTGTTATTGCAGGTTTAAGTACCTCTGCAATGGCGGCAACAACGTTGAAATTAGATCAGAAAATCGATCTCCTTATGGTTGACGGGCAAAAGATGTCAGGCTCGTTGCTGAAAGGTGCCGATAGCCTCGAACTTGGCAGTGGGCAACACCAGATTCTGTTCAAAGTCGTCGATACTGTCGATGCCCAGACCGGTGCGCCAGCGACCTATTTCCCTGCAACCTTTATTGCGACCTTTAACACGGAAAAAGTGGCATCGGTGTCATTTAAGCTACCGCCGCTGCAAACCCCTCAGGATCGCAAAAACTTTACCGCCCAGCCTCAATATCAATTGCTTGATGAAAAAAATCAGGCGATCCCCGTGCGTACTGATGCGCTTGTGATCGCAGACAATGAGCTACTCGATATAGAGCGAAAAATGTCAGAGTACAACGCAGCGGCGAACGGGGCTTCGGTTGCTGGCTTTGCTACCACACTGAATGAATCTGTAAGCTGGTGATTTTACGCGCAGTCACATCTGATTTTTGATACCCGTTCGCCTTTTCCTGCTTTTATCGCTTTGCACTGAAACTACGTTTCCGTAATCTGTCTGTACCCTAGCGTCAGCTTTACTACACCAGATTGAAGGACGTAACCATGGAGTTCACCACCCGTACCATCCCCGCGCAAAAACATATCGCGCTGGTCGCACACGACCACTGTAAGCAATCTTTGCTAGATTGGGTTGGTACGAATAAACAACAGCTCACAGAGCACACGCTTTACGCTACCGGAACCACCGGCAACCTGATTCAGTTGAACACGGGTCTGCCCGTAAAAAGCATGCTAAGTGGACCGATGGGGGGTGACCAGCAGGTTGGCGCACTCATATCCGAAGGGAAAATCGATTTAATGATCTTCTTTTGGGATCCACTTAACGCCGTACCACACGATCCCGATGTGAAGGCGCTGCTGAGACTGGCTACAGTTTGGAACATTCCTGTTGCTACCAACCGGGCAACGGCAGATTTCCTGATTAACTCAGCGCTATTTAAAGAACCCGTTCAAATCGCCATTCCTGATTATCAGCGCTACTTGCAAGATCGTCTGAAATAATATCAGTACATCACAATGGACCAGCGGCGTACTACGCTGTCGACGCTGGTCTCTTCTGTTCTACTTCTCTCTTTTCGTTACCCCGGCTTACGCTGCGTCGGTACACCTAAACGATGAAGATGTTCAATAAACACCGATGGATTCGCCACATCCTGTAGCAACCACACGCGATGTTTCGCTCTCGTCAACGCCACATAGAGCAAACGCCGCTCTTCCGCATCGGGGAAGTCCTCCGGTTCAGGTAACAGCACCGTCTCAATCACAGACTCTCTTGCCGGTGCTGGGAATCCGTCCTTCCCTTCATGCATACCCACGATAATGACATATTCCGCCTGCTGCCCTTTACTGGCATGCACCGTCATGAAATCAATGTGCAAATTCGGCCATTTGGTTGCTGCCTTCTCTAAAATCGCCGGGCGTAAATGGTGATAACGCGCAAGCACGAGAATGCGTTCATCAGCTTTCACAAAACCGCTCAGTTTATCCAGAAGTGGCTCAAGCTGCTCCTGAGGCAGAATAGTCACCGCTTTTTTATCTCCCTTACTCAGGCTATTAAGCGGTTTCTTCAACTGATACGGGTTTTGCTGTATGAACGTATTTGCAATTTCACCAATGCGTTCATTAAAGCGATAGGTGGTATCCAGCGCGCATTGCTCGCCTACGCCAAAATGCTGTTCAAATGCCGTCGTCAACGCCAGCTCAGCACCGCTAAAACGGTAAATTGCCTGCCAGTCATCCCCGACGGCAAAAAGACAGGTGCGGCTATTTTGTCGACGCAGTGCCGCAAGTAAGCTCGCACGCTGTGGCGAAATATCCTGAAACTCATCCACCAGAATGTGCTTCCAAGGGCTGACAAAGCGCCCTTTGTCCAGCAAATTCACAGCCTGATGGATGAGGCCAGAGAAGTCGACGGCGTTCTCGTCCTTAAGCGCTTTTTTCCAGGCTTTCAACAGCGGTGCCATTAAGCGAACACGCTGCTGAAATTCGGTCCGAATGGATTCTGGTGCCAGCTCAACCATGTCACTCTGGCTGCCGCCATGCGTACGCATCAATCCCAGCCAGCGCTCAAGCCGCCCGGCCAGCCGCCCCGCCAGCTTCGGGTCATTCCAGAAATCGCCTTCTGGCACATCCCATTCCAGCTCTTCCGTTAACCAGCGTCGCCACCCGTTAGCCTGCGTTTTTTTCTCTGCACACTGCTGCTGCCAATGAGAAATCAGCAGTTCGCGACGCTGCTTCGCATCACTTTCCAACTGGCTGATCATCGGAGCCTTGCGGCTAGCCTGCTGAATAATGTGCAATGCCAGCGCATGGAACGTCTTAGCCTGAATCTCATCCGTATGAAGCCGTTCCCGAATGCGATCGTTCATCTCTTCTGCTGCTTTACGACCAAATGCCAGCAGCAAAATTTGATCGGGTGTGGCCTCTTGTCGGTGCATTAACCACGCCGCTCGGGCCACCAGCACGGAGGTTTTTCCACTGCCCGCCCCAGCCAATACCAACACGCCCTCTTCGCCATTGATCACCGCTTTACTCTGCGACATATTTAATGGCGAACTCTCCACCGTTTCAAAGAAAGGCTGCTCTGCCGTCAGCGTGCGATCCATCCATGCCTGATTCACCGCAGTGCGCATCTCATCACCCTGCTCAAGCCAGCGTAAGCAATGCTGGTAGTTATCACGGCAGTTATCAAAAGTTTCGAGACGAGAAACAGGCAGAGGCAAAGCCCCCAGCGAATCGCGAATAGCATTCTGCAGCGTAGCCAGAGCCTGGCGGCTAAACCATTTGTCCTGCTGCGTCAGCGTGTGAATAGTGTCCGTTTGGCGCTGCAAAACTTCAGCGCTGATCAGACTCATCTCCTCACTCCAGTCGAGCCAGGATTTAAGAAGATGGCGGTAAAAAGCCTGCGTTTCCTGCCACTCTGTTCCGTGCAGGCGCACCACTTTTCCGGCTGGCAATTCAAATTCCAACTCTCCCCACACCAGCCCTCTTTTACAATGAATACTCAACAACTGATTAAAGGGGATCAGGTATTGATGTTTATCGCCACTCACTTCGACACCGGCATTCAGTAACCGCACCCGATTGTAGGGATGCTGGGCCAGATGTTTACCTAACGAGGTAGATTTCAGTTCCATGATGTTCGCGCCATGACTATGTGAGAGGTTATTTGTCCATTTTTTGTCGTTTATCTGTTCCCTAGTTTACCCGTTATCGGACTTCACGCTCTAGCCTTAAAAACAGGTTAGGATATCCTGATGCTTAATGTGATAATTCTTTTACCATCAGCGAGTTTGGGACGTTATCTGGTTACCTTACAAGTACAGGAGAGACTATGCGTACTGTGTTGAATATCCTTAATTTCGTATTAGGTGGTTTTTTCACCACGTTAGCCTGGCTGCTGGCGACAGTCGTCAGCGTGTTGCTGATTTTTACTTTACCGCTAACGCGTTCATGCTGGGAAATCACCAAGCTGTCGCTCTTGCCTTATGGTAATGAAGCGATCCATGTTGATGAGCTACGTCCAGATGAAAAGAGCGCAATTCTCAGCGCTGGCGGATCGCTACTGAACATCTTCTGGTTCATTTTCTTTGGCTGGTGGCTTTGCCTGTCGCACATCATTACAGGCATCGCACAATGCATTACGATCATTGGCATTCCTGTTGGCATCGCCAATTTTAAAATTGCCGCCATCGCGCTGTGGCCAGTAGGGCGTCGCGTGGTTTCCGTCGAACTGGCGCAGGCAGCACGGGAAAACAATGCCCGCCGCCACTTTCGCTAACGCCATCTAAGGATATTACGTTGTTCACCTTCGCCCCAGGAATTCGCCGCTATGTGTATAACAGCAGTTGGCTGTATACCATTCGCATCCTTATTGCACTGAGTGGTGCGGCGGCAGTTCCCTGGTGGCTGGGTCAGCCAACATCGACAATCCCCGTCACGCTTGGCGTCGTCGCGGCCGCCCTCACCGACCTCGACGATCGCCTCACCGGGCGTCTGCGTAATTTGTTCATTACGCTGGCCTGTTTCTTTGTCGCTTCCGTCTCGATCGAACTGCTTTTCCCCCACCCCTGGCTATTTGGTCTTGGTCTGGCAGTATCGACCTGCGGCTTTATTCTGCTCGGCGCATTAGGGCAACGCTATGCAACCATCGCATTCGGCGCGCTGCTGATCGCGATTTACACCATGCTAGGCATATCCCTTTACGACAACTGGTATCAACAGCCCATCATGCTGCTGATCGGGGCCTCCTGGTACAATCTGCTGACGCTATTCGGCCATCTGATTTTCCCCATTCGCCCGTTGCAGGACAACCTCGCGCAGTGTTATCAGCAGTTGGCCCGCTATCTGGATGCCAAAGCCAACCTCTTCGATCCCGATATTGAGGAAGAAACCGACAAGCCCCTCATTGACGTCGCGATGGCAAACAGCCAGCTGGTTGCGACGCTCAATCAGACCAAGTCATCGCTGTTAACGCGCCTGCGTGGCGATCGCGGCCAGCGTGGAACGCGTCAAACGCTGCACTACTATTTCGTCGCGCAGGATATTCACGAACGGGCCAGTTCGTCGCATGTTTACTATCCGCAACTGCGTGAGAAACTGCGTTATAGCGACGTCCTATTTCGCTTTCAGCGCCTGCTGAGTATGCAGGCCAAAGCCTGTCAGCAACTGTCGCAATCCATTCTGCTGCACCAAAAATATCAGCATGACGGCCGTATTGAGCGGGCTTTCATACATCTTGAATCCGCTATTGCGCGTATCGTTGCCAACAACATGGCGGATGCCTCGCAAATTAAGGCACTCACTTATCTATTAAATAATTTACGCGCTATTGATGCCCAGTTAGCGACTATCGAATCCGAACAGGCCATTGAGCAAGAGAACAACCCAGAAAACACGCTGGCAGACGACAAAATCATGGGGTGGAGCGACATTCGCTTACGCATTAGCCGCCACCTGACGCCGCAGTCAGCACTGTTTCGTCATGCCATCCGTATGTCCGTGCTGCTCTGCAGCGGCTACGCATTAATTCAGATAACGGGCTTGCAGCACGGTTACTGGATTCTGCTCACCAGCCTGTTTGTTTGTCAGCCCAACTATAACGCCACTCGGCGGCGGCTGACGTTGAGAATCATCGGGACATTGACCGGTATTTTGCTCGGTTTACCCATCCTGTACTTCGTTCCTTCGCTGGAAGGACAGCTAACGTTGATCGTTATTAGCGGCGTACTATTTTTCGCCTTTCGCAACGTGCAGTACGCCCACGCGACCATGTTTATTACGCTGCTTGTCCTGCTCTGTTTCAACCTGTTGGGTGAAGGCTTTGAGGTTGCGGTGCCACGCATCATTGATACGCTACTCGGGTGTGCCATCGCATGGGCGGCGGTGAGTTTTATTTGGCCGGATTGGCGCTTTCGCGGTCTGCCAACCGTCATCAATAAGACATTGGACGCCAACTGCCGTTATCTTGATGCGATCATGGTTCAATATTATCAGGGGAAAGATAATAGCCTGCCTTATCGTATTGCCCGCCGCGATGCGCATAACTGTGATGCCGAACTGGCATCCGTTGTATCGAATATGTCTTCAGAGCCTCATGCGACCAGAAGTAAGCTGGACAGCGCATTCCGCTTTATGTGCCTGAATCATACGTTACTAAGCTATATTTCAACGCTCGGCGCACACCGCGGGAAAATTACCTCAACGGAAACGCTGCAATTGCTGGATGATGCCGTTTGTCATGTTGATGATGCGCTACACTGTAGCGAAGAGGAAAGTTTGCGTATCAATCAGGGATTGAAAACCATTACCGCCAGTCTTCAATCCCTTTCACCCGAGTCAGACAGTAAAGAATCATTAATTATTCAGCAAGTCGGCCTGCTGATCGGTCTCTTACCTGAACTCGTACAGCTAAAAAATGACATGATGACACAGTGAAATAGACACATCCCTTAGTGCTTTGGCCCTTTGGAGACCGCATTGTTTTTATACCATTCCAACAGTTCATTGCGGATACCGCGAGGGAGTGCCGCCTGATGTGTGCCACAAATGGCACCAGCAAGCGCCAATAGCACGTTAACACTCAGATTAGCGCGAACCTTCCGCAACTCGAGATAGCTGTTTTTCGCACCGTAATGCTGTAATTCATCGACATTCTTGATCCCTGCTTTCCACAGCAGCCGTTCGATATCGTGATTAAGATTCGGAAGATCCTTTAACCGCCCGTTGGTACTTCTGACTGCTTTATCATACTGCGCCCCGCCCAACGCCAGATGGGCGAAATACAATAGCTGATCAGCTTCTTGCCATAATGCTTCATCGACAAGAAAGTAATTCAACGGAACGGGCATACCGCGCTTGGTATAAATCAGATTAGGCATATCACGCTGCTGAAAATATTTTTCATCCTTCTTACTGGCGCGAAGATAAAGTTCCCCCTCCGACACCAGTCCAAAAATCGTTTTATTTGCTGCGATGCTGTAGCCACCAAATTGGGAACGCGAAGTGATGTCCCCCAAAGATGAAAAAGACTGCTGAGATTGCAAAATCCTTTTTTTGCATAATTGCTTCATTGCCATAATCCTTAGTATTGAAATGATCTCGTCCTGAACAATCCAAAATATCTGTAGCAGGAACAAATAATTAACCACAGCCCCGATGCGGCTTCAAACAGTAAATGTGTTTACTGTCTCTTGCATAAGGAATATGCGAAGCGCTTTCAAAAAATCAGGTTGATTTTCACGCACACAGCATATACTGTATGTTCATACAGTAACACTATGGGTAGAACTCATTATGCGTACGCAATCAATCCGCTCTCACAACATCGAGCCGTCATCATTTTCTGCAAATCAACACGCTGCGGAGCCCTCGGTTGCCACAGGTGGAATTATCAGCGAAATCGTGTACAACGCCGATCAGCCCATAGTCACACACCTGTTATTACCGCTCTTACAGCAGTTAGGCACGCAGTCTCGTTGGCTGTTATGGCTTTCACCGCAGCAAAAATTGAGCCGCCCTTGGGTCCAGCAATCTGGGCTGCCGCTGGATAAAATGGTGCAACTCCACCACATCAATCCGCTGTTTACCGTTGATGCCATGGAAAGAGCCTTGCTGACAGGGAATTACAGCGCTGTTTTATGCTGGTTACCGCACGAATTGACGGAAGAAGAGAAGGTTCGGTTACGGCACGCCGCACAGGCAGGAAATACGTATGGCTTTATTATGCGGCCAGAAAGTGCTGGCGCTGACGCCTATAGACTGTTTCCTAGCCTTAAAATTCATTCGACATTGTATCATTAAGTAAATTAAGAATTTTCTCAGCCCATTCAGGTTATATGTCTTGTCGATCGCCGCAGAGCGGTATTCTGCGGGCTTTTTGGATATATTTGATACAGCTAAAAGGCGTAAGATCTGTCAAAAGCATCTACTATTTGTTAGCAAGTATGTATGAATCGTGCGATTTTCTTATGACGCAAATCACATCATACTTGTAACTTTCTCATCACGTTGTAGACTTTAACTCGCTGGAGTTGCTCTTTTATAACGTCAGTTGACTGACAGTGAGTCATAAATAAGGGCAAAGTCTCCGACCAAAGGATTTTAACCAAAGGTTTATTAGCCCTCCGGGTTAATTGCCGATTTGGATGATAATGAGGCGTAAAATGAAAAAAACAGCTATCGCAGTTGCAGTGGCACTGGCTAGCTTCGCGACCGTCGCGCAAGCAGCTCCTAAAGACAATACCTGGTACACCGGTGGTAAACTGGGTGTGTCTCAATTCCACGATACTGGTTTCTACGGTAATGGTTACACCGGTATCAATAACAACCCGATCAAAAGCAAGTTAGGCGCTGGTGCGTTTGTTGGTTATCAAGCCAACCCGTACCTGGGCTTTGAACTGGGCTATGACTGGCTGGGCCGCATGAAGTATGCAGGTTCTACTGCTAACGCAGCAGACAGCGCGAGCTTCAAAGCACAGGGCATCCAACTGGCTGCTAAACTGAGCTACCCAGTTCTGCCTGATCTGGACGTTTATAGCCGTCTGGGTGGTATGGTATGGCGCGCAGACAGCCACGCGGCTATCGGCGGCGGCGACATCAACAACGACGACACTGGCGTTTCTCCGCTGGCTGCAGTTGGTGTTGAATACGCTATCGACAAAAACTGGGCTGCACGTGTTGACTACCAATGGGTAAGCAACATTGGTGATGCTGGTACCGTTGGTGCCCGTCCAGACAACCTGCTGATGAGCGTTGGCCTGTCTTACCGTTTCGGCCAGGATGACCGCGTAGCACCAGTTGTTGCTCCGGCTCCAACTCCAGCTCCGGCTCCAGTTGTTGAAACCAAGCGTTTCACGCTGAAATCTGACGTCCTGTTCAACTTCAACAAAGCAACGCTGAAAGCAGAAGGCCAGCAATCTCTGGATCAACTGTACACCCAGCTGAGCTCTCTGGATCCGAAAGACGGTTCCGTTGTTGTTCTGGGCTTCACTGACCGTTTAGGTTCAGAGCAATACAACCAAGGCCTGTCTGAAAAACGTGCACAGAGCGTAGTTGATTACCTGGTTGCTAAAGGTATCCCTGCGAACAAAGTCTCTGCTCGTGGCCTGGGTAAATCTCAACCAGTTACCGGTTCTACCTGTGACAACGTGAAGCCTCGTGCTGCGCTGATCGACTGCCTGGCACCGGATCGTCGCGTAGAGATCGAAGTTAAAGGCATCAAAGACGTTGTAACTCAGCCTCAGGCTTAAGTTATTAACGAAAAAAACCTCGCTCCGGCGAGGTTTTTTTTATGATGTGTATCCTTGTCCGTCACCCTGTGGGCCGTTGCTCCGCAACGTTGAAAAACGCTCCCTGCGTTTTTTATGCATGTTTGTCAGCGCAATAAATGACAAAAAACAGATCACGTCTCGTCTTTATTCAGAATGGCTTTAAGATCCTGTTTAAGCAGCGACATCTGGCTTGCATATTTTTCTTTGTGCTCGGCGTCTTCGATTAACTGCACAATCGTTTCTGATAAGGTCACTCCACGTCTCTGAGCGAGAGCCGCAAGGCGCTGCCAGACCAGGAATTCCAGATCGATCGATTTCTTGCGAGTATGCTGGTGCTCTGCGTTGAAATGGCGTTTACGCCGTGCACGAATCGTTTGCTTCATCCGGTTTTCTAAAGAGGGATTCATACATTGTGCAATCCACTCCAGCACTTTTACCGGCTGATTTTCCATTTTAAGCAATGCCTGTACAGCGTCATCCGCAGCGCTTTGTTCGAGAAAACGCGTAATCTCTTCTCCCTCACGATGCTTCTTCACCAGGTATTTCCATTTCCACCCGCACTCAAGATTTTCTAGTTGTTGATATTTCATATTAAATTCTTCAGTGACCGCGTAACGTGACTTTCAGCATAACAGTTTTCCCTGATTTTGACCGCTTTCTGGCAGCTTTCTGACAGCTTTTAAGATGATTAGCCAAACGTGGTCTGAGCTTCAACGTATGAAAGATGACGGAGAGATGACTCTCCTTATGCGAAGTCTAGATTATTCTTGTATAATCACGCTTTTCCTTCAGACGATTACATTGATACTTTGACCAGTAACCGACTCTCATGGCAGCATTTACTGCCCAATAATACGCCTTATCAAACGCTATTCACTCAGGCAGCTCAACTTGCTCCTGCTGAATTCTCCGCTATTCAGTCGCGTCTGGCAGACAGTCTGACGCTCTTTTGCCACCCTCGTTCCCCTTCCCGCTTTATGCTGTTGAAAGCGCAAGAGAATGATGAATATATGGCATTGATCGCCCGTGCGCTAAGCGCCATCTGGCCAGACTCCGGGGCGATACATGGCAGTAAATATATCATTGAGGGTCGTCATATCCGGGTCGAACCCGCCACACAGCCTGCAGATAATTTTGCCGCACAGCAGTTCTGTGGCTATCAGGAATGGATTGAGCCTGAACAACTCTTCGGCTGCGTACGCAGTTTTCACGATGAAATCACGCTGCACCCAGGGCTGATTCATCAGCTTAACGGCGGCACGTTGATCCTATCAGCCAGAGCGCTGCTGGCTCAGCCGTTGATGTGGCTACGCCTGAAGCAGATTATGGCTGAAGGCATTTATCGTTGGCAGTCACCAGACGAGCGCAAGCCACTTCCTGTTGATGTGCCACCTATGCCGCTTGATATTCGCCTGATCATTCTCGGTGACCGTGAAAGTCTGGCAGATATTCATGATATGGAGCCGGAATTAGGCGAACACGCTATTTACGGCGAGTTCGAAGCGCAATTGCAGTTGATTGAAACGGATGACATGGCGCGCTGGTGTTCCTACATCAACGCACTATGTAGCGAAAATCAACTACCGTTGCTGGACGCCGATGCCTGGCCGGCATTAGTGAACGTTGCAATACGCTACAGCGGCGATCAGGGTAATTTGCCATTATGCCCACGCTGGCTAATTAGCCAGTTAAAATATGCATCGCTATACGCCAGAGATGGTCAAATCACGGAGCAGGCGCTGGTTGACGCCGTTGCCGCTCGCCAATGGCGTGAAGGCTACCTTCGTGAACGTATGCAGGATGAAATAGAATTAGGCCAAATCCTGATCGAAACGGAAGGCGAAGTCGTCGGTCAGATCAATGGGCTTTCCGTACTGGAATTCCCTGGCTATCCCGTTGCCTTTGGCGAGCCGACACGTATCAGCTGCGTGGTTCACGCTGGCGACGGTGAATTCACCGACGTTGAACGCAAAGCCGAACTTGCTGGCAATTTACACGCCAAGGGGATGATGATTATGCAGGCGTTCCTGATTACGGAACTGGAGCTTGATCAACAACTGCCTTTCTCGGCGTCCATGGTCTTCGAGCAGTCGTACAGCGAAGTCGATGGCGACAGCGCCTCACTGGCGGAGCTGTGCGCGCTGGTTAGCGCCCTCTCCTTGCGGCCAATCAATCAGCAGTTCGCTGTGACCGGCTCCGTCGATCAATTTGGTCACGTGCAACCCATTGGCGGCGTGAATGAGAAAATTGAAGGTTTCTTTGAGGTCTGCCAGCGTCGTGGATTGACGGGAACACAGGGCGTGATTTTACCTGCGGCTAATTTACGTCATCTCTGTTTACAGGAAGATGTCGTTGAAGCGGTACGCGAAGGGAAATTCCATCTTTTCCCGGTAGAAACGGCGCCGGAAGCGTTGTCATTATTGACCAATTGCGCTTATGACGATGAACAGCAGCCAAACCTGCTGTCCGCCATTCGTGAGCGAATTGGGCAACTGACACCGCAAGAACGTAGACGTTTCCCTTGGTTTTTCCGTTAAACCAACTGGTTCAACCAGACGCAACAGACTTGCCCAGCGTACAGGTGTACGCTAATCTGCGTGCTTCATTAAAACAAGGCTTACAGAGACCATGGTAGATAAACGCGAATCCTATACAAAAGAAGACCTCCTTGCCTCCAGTCGTGGCGAACTGTTCGGCCCGAACGGCCCTCAGTTGCCTGCCCCTAACATGCTCATGATGGACCGCGTCGTTAAAATGACGGAAGACGGCGGTAAATATGGCAAAGGCTATGTGGAAGCCGAATTGGATATCACGCCTGACCTGTGGTTCTTCGGTTGCCATTTCATCGGCGATCCGGTGATGCCAGGTTGCCTCGGTCTGGATGCCATGTGGCAATTGGTCGGCTTCTATCTGGGCTGGCTGGGTGGCGAAGGCAAAGGCCGCGCGCTCGGCGTGGGTGAAGTTAAATTCACCGGACAGGTGCTGCCAACAGCGAAGAAAGTGACCTATCGCATTCACTTTAAACGTGTGATCAATCGCCGTTTGGTGATGGGGATTGCTGATGGCGAAGTGCTGGTTGACGGTCATCAGATCTATACCGCTGACGAGCTGAAAGTCGGTCTGTTCAAAGACACCAGCGCTTTCTAAGCATCAGATAGCACTGCGGGCGAAAAACCTTTCGCCCGCGTTATCCATTTATTTCTCCGACATTATCTCACCACCGCTTAAACCACTCGCCCTACTATGATGGACTTTTCAGTTCATTGGTGATCGACTGCCGTACATCTTGTGGTATCTTCAATTCGGTCGCTAACGCATCCAGATAGCTTTTCTCCATGAAGTGATCGACATCAATGACCGCGCAGCTCAAGAAGTAGACTTCAAGCGCCTCTTCCTCATTTTTCACATCTTTCGCCAGCAAAATTGGATCAAGCGGTTGTTCTATGGCTTCCTGCACCCAGCGCTGCGCTTCACTGCCCAGTTGCAGCTGCTGAATATTCTCATCAATACGCTGTTTCTCAGTCGCATCAATATGGCCGTCACTTTTTGCAGCAAAAACCAGAGCCTGGATCAGACGACGGGCACGAATATTGTCGCCCGAGGACTGAGTACCAAACTGCGGATCGTCCTGATGCGTATCGCGAACGCGTTTTTTGTACTGGTTCCACAACACCACGCCCGCCGCGGCACTACCGCCAATAATCAACGCATTTTTACCCAACGACCCCATGATTTTCCGCGTGGACTTATTCGATAACAAGACGCCCGCCAAACCGCCCAGCGCAGCAGGCTTTAGCATATCGCCCAAATTGCCGTTTTTCCCCCCTTGATGCTGATTTCCCTGCTTGCTACCGGAGCCCAATAAGCCCTGAATCTGTTGCAGCCAATTATTCATTTTCATTCCTCAAGGAAAAGTGACATCACTGATGGTGTTGTCACCCATAGTAATGGTGCGGAAGGCGTTTGTTTGTCAGATTGTGTATAGCAATGAAAAGTATGGACCGCGCTTTCTCTACGGTCCATCTGGCTATGCAGGAAGCGTCACGAAACCGACTTCAGCGGCGCTTTTCTCACAGGGGTATTTCCGGAAACATAGTAGCGCGCTTTGCTGCGCGGCAGCGGCTGACGCCGGCGGATTCGGTCGGCAATTTTCTCGGCAATCATGATGGTTGTCGCGTTCAGATTACCGGTAATAATCTGCGGCATGATGGAAGCATCCACCACGCGTAGCCCTTCCATACCGTGAACGCGGCCTTGCCCATCGACCACCGCCATCTCATCCTCTCCCATTTTACAAGAACAGGAGGGGTGGAATGCTGTCTCAGCATGAGTACGGATAAACTCGTCCAGTTCCTCATCAGTCTGAACCTCCAGCCCAGGGCTGATCTCTCGCCCACGGTATTTATCCAGTGCGGGCTGCGCCATGATTTCACGCGTAATGCGGATCGCATCGCGAAACTCCTGCCAATCCTGCTCCGTCGACATATAGTTGAACAAGATGCTAGGGTGCTCGCGGGCGTCTTTGGATCGCACTTGTACACGCCCCCGACTGAGTGAACGCATGGAGCCGACGTGCGCCTGAAATCCGTGCTCTTTCACCGCATTGCTGCCGTTGTAATTAATCGCGACGGGCAAGAAGTGGTACTGAATATTCGGCCAGGCGAACTCATCCCGACTGCGAATAAAGCCACCTGCTTCGAACTGGTTGCTAGCCCCAACACCAGTGCCATTGAACAACCATTCCGCGCCGATTTTTGGCTGGTTAAACCACTGCAACGCTGGATACAGCGATACCGGTTCTTTGCAGGCATATTGCAAATACATTTCCAGATGGTCCTGCAAATTCTCGCCGACGCCGGGCAAATCGTGCACCACGGGAATATCAAGCCCCTGAAGCAAGTCTTTCGGCCCCACGCCAGAACGTTGCAAGATCTGCGGCGAGGCGATTGCGCCCGCACACAGCAGCACCTCGCGGCGTGCCTTCGCCGTCTGCGCACTTTCCCCTTTAAAGTAAGCCACGCCGACGGCCCGTTTTCCCTCGAAGAGAATCTTGTCGGTTAAGGCATGCGTCACGATGGTCAGATTTTTACGGCCTTTTGCCTGATCCAAATAGCCTCTCGCGGTACTGGCTCGACGCCCCTTCGGCGTGACGGTTCTATCCATCGGGCCAAAGCCCTCCTGCTGATAGCCGTTAAGATCATCCGTACGCGGATATCCGGCCTGTACGCCAGCTTCAACCATCGCATGAAACAGTTCATTGTTTCCCATCTTCGGCGTTGTCACTGAAACAGGACCGCTTGCGCCATGGTAGTCATTCGACCCCACGTCTCGCGTTTCTGCTTTACGGAAATACGGCAGGCAATCAAGGTAACTCCAGTCTTCCAGACCCGGCATGGTTGCCCAGTTATCAAAATCCATCGCATTGCCACGGATGTAGCACATGCCGTTAATCAGCGATGAACCCCCCAGCCCTTTGCCGCGACCACATTCCATACGGCGATTATTCATGTGAGGTTCTGGGTCGGTTTCATAAGCCCAGTTATAGCGCTTCCCCTGCAATGGGAAAGCCAATGCGGCGGGCATTTGCGTGCGAAAATCCAAACGATAGTCCGGGCCACCCGCTTCGAGCAGCAGCACGCTTACGTCGCTTTCTTCTGTGAGACGCGTTGCCAGCACGTTGCCTGCCGAACCAGCTCCGATAATGATGTAATCATATTCCATTAGGCTTTCTCCCCTTCGTTTAAAATACCGAGTGGAATTCACCCAGTTCAACCTGTACCGATTTAATTTGCGTATAGTGTTCCAATGTTGTTATGCCGTTTTCACGTCCGACACCCGAATGTTTGTAGCCGCCCACAGGCATTTCAGCCGGAGACTCACCCCAGGTGTTGATCCAGCAAATTCCTGCCTCAAGCTGATGAATCACCCGATGTGCCCGATTCAGATCGCAGGTCACGATGCCAGCAGCCAGTCCATACTCGCTCTCATTAGCGCGGCGGATAACCTCATCCTCATTCTGATACGTCAGAATACTCATGACCGGGCCAAAGATTTCCTCACGCACAATCGTCATATCGTCCCGGCAATCTGTGAACACGGTAGGGGCAACGAATGCACCTTGTGCATATTTCTCGTCAGTCATCGGTTCGCCGCCCACCAGCACGCGAGCACCTTCACGTTTTCCGCTTTCGATATAGCGCAGTACGGATTCTCTGTGGGGGAAGCTGACCAGCGGACCAAAATTCACCTGCTCGTCAGTCGGGTCACCAATACGAATGCGCTGAACGCGCGCCAGAATCTTTTCCTCAAACTGTGCTTGCAATGCCTGCGGGATAAAGACGCGTGTACCGTTAGTACACACCTGCCCTGAGCTGAAGAAATTCGCCATCATGGCGATATCCGCTGCCCTATCCAAATCGGCATCATCAAAAATGATTAGCGGTGATTTTCCCCCTAACTCCATCGTGACGTCTTTCAGGGTCGAACCTGCGGCATTGGCCATTACCGTTTTCCCGCTGGCAATCCCACCGGTGAAAGAGACTTTGGCAATACCCGGATGCGTGGTCAGCGCCTGACCAACCGATTTTCCCGTCCCCGTCAGCACGTTGAATACGCCAGCCGGCAGCCCAGCCTCGGTATAGATTTCCGCCAGTTTCAGCGCGGTGAGCGACGTGACTTCACTAGGCTTGAAGATCATCGCATTGCCTGCCGCCAGCGCAGGGGCAGATTTCCACAATGCGATCTGAATGGGGTAGTTCCAGGCACCGATACCCGCGACCACGCCAAGCGGTTCACGACGGGTGTAGGCGAATGAGGTATCACGCAGGGGGATCTGCTGACCTTCCAGCATAGGAATCAGCCCTGCGTAGTACTCCAGAACATCAGCACCAGTCACGATATCCACAGTGCGGGTTTCCGAGAGCGGCTTACCAGTATCGTGCGTTTCAAGCAAGGCGAGTTCATCATTGCGCTCACGCAGGATATCCACGGCGCGACGTAAAATGCGCGAGCGCTCCATCGCCGTCATCGCTGCCCATACTTTCTGCCCTGCGGTTGCGGCACTGACCGCACGGTCAACATCAGCAGCAGTGGCCGACTGAATGTGAGCAATGATGTCGCCATTCGCGGGGTTAATCGCCTCAAACGTATCGTCACCCGTGCTATCGACATAAGTGCCGTTGATATAAAGCTGTTGTAAACCGTAGTGAGACATAAATTCTCCTGTCTGATGGCTGCCCGAACAAACGTTCCGGCAGAAAAGGCAAAAATGATAAGGAAGGATTACGCGCGGACGAGCTGCTGTTCGATATAGTCGTAGGTAATGCTCAGCGCTTCTTCGCGGTTGAAGGCCTCATGGTTTAGCGCCCCACGTAGCCACAGCCCATCGATCAACCCTGCCAACCCTTTCGCTGCAACGCGCGCGCGATCCTTCTGCAAACAGTGGCTGAATTCGACACACAGGTTGGAGTAAAGTCGCCGATCGTTAACCTGCTGTAACCGATGGAGCATGGGGGAATGCAGGCTACTGGCCCAGAACGCCAGCCAGGTTTTCATCGCTGCGCTATTCGTCTGGCTATCATCAAAATTCCCCTGAACAATTGCTCGCAAACGTTCACGCGGCGTATTTTCTGTCAGGTTCAGCAATCTTGATTTCACCGCCAGCCCCAGATGACTAATCAGATAACGCATCGTCGCTTCCAGTAGGCCATTTTTATCGCGGAAGTAATGACTGATGATTCCATTCGACACGCCCGCACGTCGGGCAATCTGTACGATTGAGGCATCATGCATCCCCACATCGTTAATCGCGGCCAGCGTTGCTTCGATGAGTTGCTGCCGTCTGATGGGCTGCATTCCGACTTTAGGCACCACACGTCCCCTTCATTGTCTTCCCTTCATTTTTGGGTGATGAATCACGGTAAACGACGGTGATTCATGATCCGATTTGTCCCATTAAACTTTTTTTTGATTGAACGTTCAATAAAAAATGAATATCTTTTATTGCTGAAAGGTTAAAAATCTGTATCAATTATCATGAAAAATGGTTTAAGTTCAGATGATAACTCTACCTTAAAAAGAATAATTTCTTTTTTGTTCTGATGACCATCTTCAACGGAAAGCGTACTCAGCGGATGTCCAGCGTCGTATTCTTTATATGCGCTAAGCGCGCTTCGTGGAGAGAGGAATCAGAGTATCTGTTCACGTCACGCAAGGGATAACCATGCCAGCATCAGAAACAACCACCCAACAGGATCGCCTGAATCCTGTCGTGTTCTACACATCCGCGGGATTAATCCTGACCTTCTCGCTGATGACTATGTTGTTTAATCAAGAAGCGAATGCCTGGATTACCCACGCGCTTAGCTGGGTTTCCGCCACATTTGGTTGGTACTATCTGCTAGCCGCCACGCTCTACATCGTTTTCGTCATCTTCATTGCGTCATCTCGATTTGGATCGATCAAGCTCGGGCCAGAACAGTCGAAACCTGAATTTAGCCTGATGAGCTGGGCAGCGATGCTATTTGCAGCGGGGATCGGCATCGATTTAATGTTCTTTTCCGTTGCGGAACCGATCACGCAATATATGATGCCGCCGGAAGGACAAGGCCAGACGATAGAAGCGGCACGGCAGGCCATGGTCTGGACGCTGTTTCACTACGGGTTAACCGGCTGGTCAATGTACGCACTGATGGGAATCGCGCTGGGCTACTTCAGCTACCGGTATAATTTGCCGCTGACGATTCGCTCTGCCCTGTACCCTATCTTTGGTAAACGTATTAATGGCCCGATTGGTCACAGCGTTGATATCGCGGCCGTACTCGGAACCATTTTCGGTATTGCGACCACACTGGGCATCGGCGTCGTTCAGCTTAACTACGGACTGAAAGTCCTGTTCCAGATCCCAGAAAATCTCACCGTTCAAGCCTCACTCATTCTGCTTTCCGTGATCATGGCGACCGTTTCCGTAACGTCTGGGGTCAATCGCGGTATTCGCTTCCTCTCCGAGCTTAACGTCCTGCTCGCGCTAGGCCTGATTCTTTTTCTGCTTTTCTGGGGTGATACCGAGTTTCTGCTAAACGCACTGGTCCTGAACGTCGGGGATTACATCAATCGCTTTACGGGCATGACGCTCAACAGCTTTGCGTTCGATCGCCCAACCGAGTGGATGAATAGCTGGACGCTGTTCTTCTGGGCATGGTGGGTCGCATGGGCACCGTTTGTCGGGCTGTTTCTGGCGCGTATCTCACGCGGCAGAACGATTCGACAGTTTGTTGTCGGCACATTGATCATTCCGTTTGTCTTTACGCTGCTGTGGCTCTCCATTTTTGGCAACAGCGCGCTTTATCAGGTGCTCCACGGTAATCTGGATTTTGCCAATGAAGTCATGCAGCACCCGGAGCGCGGATTCTACAGTCTGCTAGCGCAGTACCCCGGCTTTAGCTTAAGCGCCTCTGTCGCGACCATTACCGGCTTGCTGTTTTATGTCACCTCTGCCGATTCCGGCTCTCTGGTGCTGGGCAATTTCACCTCTCGCCTTGGCGACATCAACAATGATGCACCAAACTGGCTGCGAATTTTCTGGTCAGTCGCCATTGGCCTGCTGACGTTGGGCATGCTGATGACAAACGGTGTGTCAGCCTTACAGAACACCACCGTTATTATGGGCTTACCGTTTAGCTTTGTGATGTTCTTTATTATGGCGGGATTGTACAAATCACTGCGGGTTGAGGATTACCGTAAAGCCAGCTCCTTACAAACCTCAGCCCCGATGCCAATCTCCGGTGACGACCGTCTGAACTGGAAGCAACGCATCTCACGCGTCATGAATTTCCCCGGCACAACGCATACGCAAAAAATGCTGGATAACGTCTGTAAAGCCGCTATGGAGGATGTCGCGCGTGAACTGCGCCTGCGAGGGACCAGCGTTGAAGTCAACGACTTGCCGCCTGTCGAAGATGAGCGCTTGAACCATCTCGAACTGTTGGTTGATTTGGGAGATGAACAGAATTTCCTTTATCAGATTTGGCCACAGCGCTATAGCGTCCCGGCGTTTACCTACCGGGCCCGCTCAGGTAAATCAGATTATTACCGCCTTGAAACCTTCCTGTTGGAAGGGAGCCAGGGGAATGACCTGATGGATTACAGCAAAGAACAGGTGATTAACGACATTTTGGATCAGTACGAACGACACCTGAATTTTCTTCATCTTAATCGAGAAGCGCCGGGCAATACGCTGACCTTCCCTGACGCCTAACCCCTCCCCTATGGCGCTGAAATACAGCGCCATTTTCAATACGTTATGCTTTTACTCTCCCTTTTCCTTGTATCGTATTTTTCCTGAATCTATGTGCTGTGCCGCATTCTTTGCTTCCACGATTTGCGCTTTATTTTTGAAACGGTATACTGCACACATCAAATTGAAATACAGTTTTAAAAAATGTATTTGTCCGTCACAGAAAAGGAACGAACATGAAAATTGCACTGATTAACGAGAACAGCCAAGCTGCCAAAAACGCCATCATCGCCGAGTCTCTGACCAAAGCGGTTGCACCGTTGGGCCACACTGTACACAACTACGGCCAATACGCCGTTGAAGATGCAGCGCAGCTGACCTACATCCAGAACGGTATTCTGGCAGCTATCCTGCTGAACTCTGGCGCGGCTGATTTCGTTGTGACCGGTTGCGGTACTGGCCAGGGCGCAATGCTGGCTTGTAACTCTTTCCCAGGCGTAATTTGCGGTCTGGTTGTTGACCCATCTGATGCTTACCTGTTCTCTCAGATCAACAACGGTAACGCGGTATCCGTTCCTTACGCTAAAGGCTTTGGCTGGGGCGCTGAACTGAACCTGGAAAACCTGTTTACCCAGCTGTTCAAAGAAGAAGGCGGCCGCGGCTATCCGAGCGATCGCGTTGCACCTCAACAACGTAACAAGAAAATTCTGGATGCCGTAAAAGCAGTGACCTACAACGATCTGATCACCATCCTGAAAGGTCTCGATCAGGATCTGGTTAAAGGCGCGATTGCTGGTCCTAAATTCCAGGAATACTTCTTCGCTAACAGCAAAGACGAAGCACTGACCAGCTACATCAAAACGCTGCTGGCGTAATCGTCAAAAGCTGAAAAAGAACCACAGGCCATCGCGGTCTGTGGTTTTTTTATGCCAATTCCCTATTTATTTTGCCTACATGTTAACGACAGGATTACGCGGACTATCCGTTACCGTTCAATGCTTAGCCATACGCACCGTTCGTGCTAAATACTGCTTGACCGAAGCTAAGCGACTCCCTATAGTAGCGCCCCGTTGCCCCTTGCAGGCAACCCCCGGTGAGGTGTCCGAGAGGCTGAAGGAGCACGCCTGGAAAGTGTGTATACGTGAAAACGTATCAAGGGTTCGAATCCCTTCCTCACCGCCATATAAAAGAAAACGCCCTTAACGCAAGTTAAGGGCGTTTTCTTTTATGGTGATGGGACGGATGAGAAACCTTGACTGGGTTCGACAAAACGACAGGACTGGCGTTTGGGACCGACAACGGCGGCCCGCAGAGCAAGCGGCATAACGCCGCGAGTCACTCCATCCAACATCTACATACCTGATATTAAAGCGCCCCTGATGCAAATCAGGGGCGCTTTTTTATGGTGATGTCATAGGAACGTTCATTCCTATGTCACACAAACATCAGCCATAGGCATGGAGCGTACGCTGGCACAGCGCCGAGCGCACGCAGTCCTCTTTACCAAAAGAGACCACGCCAATCATGTCATCTTCAACGAAACGCTCCAGTGCGTCGCGCAGGCCGGATTTAACCCCAGATGGTAAATCACACTGCGTGACATCGCCATTGACGATAACCGTGACATTTTCACCTAAACGCGTCAGGAACATTTTCATTTGGTTCACTGTCACGTTTTGCGCCTCATCCAGAATCACAACTGCATTTTCAAATGTCCGCCCGCGCATATACGCAAAAGGCGCGATTTCGACTTTGGCGATTTCCGGCCGCAAGCAGTACTGCATGAAAGAGGCCCCCAGTCGACGCAAAAGTATGTCGTAAACCGGGCGGAAATAAGGCGCAAACTTCTCCGCAATATCTCCAGGTAAAAAGCCAAGATCCTCGTCGGCCTGTAATACTGGCCGCGTAACAATAATACGCTCAACCTCTTTATGGATTAGTGCCTCCGCCGCTTTCGCAGCGCTCAGATACGTTTTACCGCAGCCAGCTTCGCCTGTGGCAAAAATCAACTGTTTATTTTCTATCGCAGACAAGTAATGTTCCTGGGCAACAGTACGAGCTTGAATAACAGAATTATCACGATTTTCACGCGCCATTCCGATTGCTTCAATCCCGCCCATCTGTACCAGAGAAGTGACCGATTCTTCCTCACGCTGACGGTGGCTACGCGACTCACGACGGATAACGCGTTTGGCTTCACGACGAGCTTTGATCACTGCTTTTTGTCTTCCCATAGTGGCACCTTACAGTTTGTTTCACTTACCGCACTGCTCTACAGCGCGTGACGTTTAACTCACTAACGAGGTTAGGCTTCCTTATTAAGCCAATAGCAGACAGAGAATACGCATGATTCATCCACGAACAGAGTGAAAAACGGGTCAAGTGCTCATGGATAGAAAAAGAAAATATACGGAGAGTTTGGGTAACAAGAGAATGGCGCAGTGTTGAAAATAAGTGGGAGGAAAATCCCTCGCATCGGCGAGTCGGCGGTGTAGAATCTTGGCATCGACTACAAAGTCCAGAAAAGGACATTACCATTCGCGTTCCTCACTGTGACAACGACTATTCCACTGAATAATGATTGATCGCATCGTAGAACTACTGCTAACCATTGCCTAAAAATTAGTGCCGAATGATTTCAGTAGTATGACAGTGCAATAATTTGCCTCTGCAATGCAAGCATTTTTTACACTGTCATAACATTTACGTATAGTCAGTATTCCATGGTTTGGCAATATCAGCCTGAGAACGACGCATGATGTGCGTCAGAAATGCCGCTGCCAGTCCAGATATTGATCGTATTTTCGTAAGGCGCTGCGGTAAATATTTTGCTCAATACCGGGAAGGTAATCACATACGCGCTGCTGTACCCCATCGCGGTGTCGGGAAAAAGTTTCTGCGGGATAATTATTAGCGGCAAGCAGCTCATCCAGGCGCCGCAAGCGAATGACATACTCGCGCATCGTGCTATGGCGGACTTCAGTCTGCTCAATCAGATACTGTGTGAAAGCTTTAATATCGAAATAGCTAGCAGTGGTATTGCATAATATTTCGCTACAAAAGCGGCAAAGTGGGATTAATTCTTGTTGCAGACTGGACCATGTGTCGTCGTCGATAAGCCGGTCGATGCTGCCGATCGATTTTTTATTGATGAGCTGATTGCGAAATACCAGTGAAACGCGGTCGAGCTCTTTATCACACTGGGAACAGTTGGTTTGTCTGTGTTTGAAGTCTTTCAGATAACGGCTTAGGAGCTGTTTCTTCCGAATTGATGGGTGCATGAATCCATTCCATGACAATATATAACTTCAATGTGAAGCGATAGCATCGTTCATTACACCAGAGAGCCTGGTATGCTAAAAACAGGTGACATGATTCATGTAAATACTGATGCAAGACACGCATCGATATTCAAACAAGGTCATAGCCCTGCTACTTCAGTGACTGAAGATATACTTTGATAACAGTATTCCTACGCAGCGCAATTAAACATCGTTCATTAATTTCACGCGCAGGCGCTTTATCGCCTGGCTATGCAACTGACTGACTCTCGACTCTCCGACTTCAAGAACGGCACCGATCTCTTTCAGGTTCAGCTCTTCCTGATAGTAAAGCGTCAATACCAACTTCTCACGCTCTGGCAGGCTTTCAATCGCATCCATTACACGATGACGCAAATTGCCTTCCATCAGTTGATGCAATGGATTCGCATCTTCATTGCCTTCCAGTAACGCCTCTGCGCTGTCACCATGTTCTTCACGCCATTCATCGTAAGAGAAAAGCTGGCTGTTATTCGTATCCAGCAATATCTGACGATAATCCTCAAGCGTGATATTCAAGGTCTGCGCAACTTCCTGCTCCGTTGGAGTACGACCGAGCTGCTGTTCAGCCTGTTGCATTGCTTGTGCCACTTCCCGCGCATTACGCCGTACACTGCGTGGAGCCCAATCACGACTTCGTAATTCATCCAGCATCGAACCGCGAATTCGTTGGACGGCATAGGTGGTAAACGCCGTACCTTGTAACGAATCATAACGCTCAACTGCGCTTAGCAAGCCGATACCGCCAGCCTGTAGCAGATCGTCAAGCTCAACACTCGCGGGGAGACGAACCTGTAAACGCAAGGCTTCATGGCGCACTAGTGGTACATAGCGCTTCCAAAGGGAATTTTTATCCATTGTGCCTTCGGCGGTATACAAATCGCTCACAGTGACAAATACCTACGATGATAATGTTATCGACACTATTATGCTTTTAGGTAGGGTAGCCAATCGTCTGAATAGCGTCAAAAAAGGAGGGTTATTCATGCTATGCATGACAGGACTGAGTAAGGCGTCTGCGGAGAGAAACACAGACGGCACGTACATATGGTGTAATGCGACAGAAAATCTGTGATGTATATCTCTTTCGAAGGAGAAGATTCTAGCGCAGACCTCTGGCAGAGGAAAGGCTGTTTTATGGAAAGGCAGATCAAACCGGGGATCGTTGCAGATAATTGTCTGACAACAGAATGCGGCCATTTTATATATTACAGATGCTTGGCAAGGCCGAGCACACTAAAAATAATGTCGCTACAGTTAAACTGCATCCGTGATATCGATGAATACAATGACATTACAGATGTTATATCGGATGGCATGCAGTGAAAAAATTCAAATAAAATGTGATCTGGCAAATGGCTATAAAAGCCAGCAGCAACTGCCAGATCAGATCTAAATCAATGCGAATAATATTATTGATTTATTCCTTTCTCGCAGAGTAAAAATATACTTGCGCAAAGGTCAGGGTATTGTTGACCAAGCTGGTAGCAACCGTCCAAATATTCTTTTGATAAAATATCCGTTTGCAATATTTGATCCCATTGAAAATTAGCCAGCGCTTTAAAGAAAATACCTGAACGATATGTAACATTTAACCCCGCACGACTCGCATCACGTTCCAGCGTATCTAATGCATACGTACAGCGATGCCCGTGAGCAAATTCAGCTTCAGTCACCGCCGAATTATGGGAAATAATGCCCATTTTTACTGCTATCTGACGGGAAGCTGCATTAGCATTAGGACAAACGAGGAATAAACGCCCACCCTCGGCTAACCATTCGTCGTTAATACGCTTAAGTAGAGCAACGGGATCGTCAATATGTTCAAGCACATGCGTCAGAATAATATTGTCATAACGGCGAGGCAATTGAACATCTTCAAAACGTGAGTGGATATAGGTAATTCCGTCTTTTAACCGGCCTTGAGCATGTGAAATAGCCTCTGCAGAAGCTTCAACGCATGTGATATCGTTGAAATGTTCCTGTAGTCGTGAAGTGAAATCACCTTTGAAGCTCCCCAACTCCAGTAAATTTCCTGGCCGAAAGAAAGGGGTAAATGCACGTACCATAAAAGGATGCATTACATCAAAGTCGAAATTATAGGCGTATTTATGGTCTGCTGCATCCTTAATTTCCTGATCATAATTTCTGCTGGCTGTCATATTTTCTTCTCACAATGTCGGATCATCTTTAGGATATTGCCGATAATTTCTGACTGAATAAAGGCGTGTTTTAGATAAAAGCTTCTGGCAACCTGATTACTTTCTTCAACTTCCAAACGTATTTCTATCGCGCCCAGATCTTGCATTTTCGTTATACACTGTTCCAACAGAATGCCACCAGAACCTACGCCCTGAGCTTCTGCTAATACCGAAACATTAGTAATAAATGCAATCCTTGTTTGCGCATTAAAATATGCAGCGACAAGGCCGACTAAACGTTCGTCTCTCCACCCTTCAATGCAGTATGCAAGGCGAGCGATTTTATCTGCATAGGCCGCTATTTCAACCCTGCTCTCCAGCGCACGGACAAATACATCATCACAGGCACGCAGATGTGATGCGATCTCCTCAGCGGTGGCGCTATTCTGACGTATAATCATTCGCTGCATGCGGTCAACTCAGCCAAACCGAAACCTTCTTTTCCGAATGCGTTGCCGTTATAGAGCAAATAAACCTTCTCATTGCATTGGAAAAGGTGAGGATAACATTGCATTTCACTATCCCACTCGCCTGATTCCGAAATGGCAGGCACCTGAGTATCATCTCTATGCCATGTAATAAGATCATTTGACCAGGCATAACCAAGACGATATCCACGCCCGGCACCTAAGCGGAAATCGAAGCACTCGCGATAACAAAAAATCATGTGATAGCGATTGCCCACTTTGATCACCGTAGGCAGCGCCTGGCATTCATCATCACCGAGCCGATCGGCAATAATAGGCTTACTCTCTCGTACCCAGTCGATGCCATCATCAGAAACAGCATGTGCAATTTTATAAATACGGTCTGGTGGAGAATCAGACTGTTGCTTTTTCCAACCCACACCGTAGATGTACCACATATGGAAGCGCCCTTCGATATGCAGAACAAAAGCGTCCCCGACCAAGTAAGGTTCGTGCAAAGAGGCTGACATTACAGGGCCAGTCGCATGTCGTTGAAACGTATTACCGCCATCACGGCTAATTGCCAAACCTATCGAAGTATCAACAGAAACAGAGACCCGGCGATTCCACCCTGTCGTCCAAGCCATCACCACATCATTGTGGCGCAAGACGTTAAAGGGGAAGATACCATGTTCATCAAACGTGCCTAATTCAGCGTGGGCAATGACAGGTGCCGGGCTGACTTTAAGGATTTCCTGCAGATTTTTATCCATATCTACATAGGCAACTCGGCTGATAAATTTATCATTTTTCTCATCTATTTCGCGAGTAGAAAAATAGATACGAACAAAGTCATCATATACTAAGGCCTGAGGGGATTGGGCATACCCTGCCCCACCAATCAAAGGTGGATGCGCCTGAGGTGAATAGATGAGCCCATGTTTACGCCATGTCAGCATTAGCGCAATTCTCCTTCTAACTGTGCCAAACCAAAACCATAGCGCCCAACTTGATCGCCTAAATATGCCATATAGACTTTGCCATCAAGCTCAAACACATGGGGATAGCTGATCATTTCCGAGTCCCATCCTGTTTCAGACACGTCAACTCCTGCCTTTTCATCATCACGGTGCCAGTCAATAAGATCGGAGCTCCATGCGTATCCAATACGGTACCCATGCTTTTTCCCTCGATAATGTTCGCTATAGCGGTAGCAAAAAAACATATGGTACTTACAGTTCGCATAAAACACATCCGGACTCGCCTGCGCTTCATCCTCTTCAATTCGACTGCTTATTAAATCTTTATTTAACTTCCGCCAATTTATGCCATCGCTCGATACCGCCATGCGGATTTTATAAACAGGCTCTGCGCGACCATCAACGAGTTTCCATCTACGACCGGCAATGTAGAATAGCTGCCATTCACCATTAAAGCGGCGAACTTTTGGCCCACTCATAACAAAGGGTTCTTCAGGGGAATAGCTAATAATTGGCCCTGGTCCAGCTTTGCGGAATACGTCCCCATCATCACTAGTAGCCATACCAATAGCAACATTGAAAGGTACTGATTCACATCGGGTCCATCCAGCATAATATGCGCGAAAAATATTTTCATCGCGAACGACGGACACGGGATAGGTACCAAATTCGTCAAACTCACCTGATTGCCCCAGCGGTAAAATAGGGTTTTCAGAAACACGTAATACTTTGAATAGGTTATTGCGATCTAGATCAACCCAGGCTGAATAACTAACATACATACCCTGTTCATCAGCAGGTGGGCGACAAGAGAAATAAACACGAACAAAATCATCAAAAACAAGCGTTGCAGGTGCTTGTGCAAATTCTTTAAGCCAAAGGCGATCATTAACATCTTGTGGGGTAAAGACCTTGCCTAGCTTTTTCCACTTAAACATACTTATATCAACTCATATTCATTAGTAATAAGGTGAAATACCTCATCACTGGAATTAAACATCATGACATCAATGATTGATAACCAAGCCACAAAAGGTTCATCAAATTGTTTATAAATAATATTATTTGGCTGGATAAAATTCAGAGTCATTCCGTGCAAAGAAAAGGCCTCTTGGGAGTACAGAGAAATACCACCTGGTGGATTGCTATACGATTTCGCACCAAGGGCATTCCCGAAGGCAAGAACTTTGTCTTGAGATTTTAGTGAGTGGTCGATGTTAATAGAAGATGATACTTTTATATCACATGTTAAACCAAGATATCCCTTAATACTCTCCAAGGAATATAATATATAATTAAACAAATTATCATCCCGATAATTTATTATGCTTTCCAGCAATGGGAAAACATTTTTAAAGTAAGGTGCGCGCCGATAAGCCCCACGAATCTTGTTGATTAAATCATCTCTATTAAATGTCTCTGATAACACTCTATCTTTAACATCTAAAAAATCAGAATCTTTCTTCAATGGTAAGCTAAATGTACTATCCTTCCCATTTAATAAAATGCGATTTCGATTTATCCATCCCTTTTTAGTATATTTTATATTATCGTAAACCACAAAAACGTCTACTTCGGCCATCAACTGAAAATAGCCAATGTAAGGGAAGAAATAAGGTTGCATTACCGCATATTTTATCAACGCTATCTCCTGATAAAACTAAAATACTAACTAATATAAATTTCGCATTGTAAATTAAAAATTATATTTTACTGAAAATAATAACTCACTCTATTACTTTCTTCGACCTAAAATACTTTTCAGTTTACACAGTCAGAAATACACCTAACAACATCCAATATACTTTCATCTGACAAATCAGGGTAGATTGGAAGACAGAGGACATTGTCGGCTATATGAGATGCTGTGGGTAGCCCACCTTCTTTAGCTGAGTCTAACCCTCGATACATAGGGAATGTGCTAATCAGAGGATAAAAGTATCGACGAGCATATATATTATTTTCCCTCAGGATATCGTAAACCTCGTCCCTTTTCTTCGGGAAAGTATCAGAGAAGAAAATAGGGAAATAGGCATAATTCCAGGTCACATCATCAGGAATACTCAACACCTTAATTCCTGATATATTTTTCAAAAGATCACAATATCTTGAATAGATATTTTTACGCTGATTTAATGCTGAATCAATATGTTTTAATTGAAGCAATCCAAATGCGGCCTGAACCTCATTCATTTTTGCATTAATGCCAGGAGCCACAACTGTCACTTCATCAACAAAGCCAAAGTTCTTAAGATAATCAATTCTTTTTTTCGTTTTTTCATCTTGAGAAATAATCGCACCACCTTCAATAGTGCTAAAAACTTTCGTTGCATGAAAGCTGAGGATAGAAAGATCCCCATGATTTAGTATGCTGACATCATCCTTTTTAACACCAAAAGCATGAGCCGCATCATAGATCACTTTTAAACCATATATATCAGCAATATTTTGAATTCGGTCAACATCCGCAGGCAAGCCATAACAATGCACGGGTAAAATGGCAGATGTTGCTGGCGTAATAGCCTGTTCTAATTTCGAGGGATCAAGATTGCATGTCACGGGATCGATATCAACAAATACTGGTTTTAATCCATTCCATAGTAATGTATGCGATGTCGCTACAAACGAGTAAGGTGTAGTAATTACCTCACCGGTGATACGTAACGCCTGCAAAGCAGTGAGTAATGCCAGCGTACCATTAGAAAACAAACTAAGATACGGAACGCCCAGATACTCAGCCAAAGCTTGCTCTAAACGCTGATGGAAGGCGCCATTATTCGTCAGCCACTTATTTTCCCATATTTCTTCAAGATAAGGAGTAAATTCATCCAAAGACGGTAATAACGGGCTTGTTACATACACTGGTTTTTTCATTTCACCATCTTCCGCTTATAGATTATTCGCAATCAACGCTACCGCCCTTGACTCGCAGCTACCAAAGCGCTGAAACTTCACCCATATTAATGATATAAAAAGAAAATGTTCAGGTTTGGCTTAGTGCTCCTGACAAAAATAACAATGCTACATTCTCTTTCTATAATATCGCAGCCGACTTCCACTTATTCGGCAGTACGTTTGAACATCAACTTTTAGAGATAATGGCATAAACATAAATGCCATTATCTTATCCATTTACCAATCAACCTGGTGACATTCATCCGTGACAAACTATCACTTACATGACATCAGTTAGTGACCTATCGAATAGCTTTTAGGCGGCTCACCAGCACAGTAGGCTTTCCATACCGTTCTTAACGCCTGTTGAAAATACGTTGAAGACGTTACGTCTGCAGTATCGATGTCATGCTCCATTTTCTTGCGTAAACTATGGCGAATTTGATTCAGTTCATCCAACCGGTTATTCCAGGAAATGGCCTTGTCGATATAGTCTGCTTCTGAATCTGCAATAAACTCATTCAAACCAGCCTGACCAAGGTTGACCACCCCTTGGCGAGCAGCATAGGTTTCACCGGCCAGCGTCAGAGTCGGCACGCCCATCCACAAAGCGTAGTTCGTCGTGGTTCCCCCTGTATAGGGGAACGTATCCAACAACACATCGATTTCCTGGTGCATAGCGAGATAATTCATTATGTTGACGCGTTCACGGAAAATTAGCTGCTCGGGCTGAACGCCCTGTGCCTCTAGCTTTTTACGTATATGTTCCCTTGTCTGCATGCTAGGCAACGCACCAATGATCATCTTGCTCGTTGGCAACTGAACGAGGATCTTTCCCCATGCCGATAATACGGTATCGTTAATCTTCGTCGGCCTGTTAAAGCTAGCGAAAGTGAGATAACCGTTTGTCAGTGCGGGAAGATCGTTGACCTCAGGACCATTGACCACGGGCTCAAACTGTCGGTCAAATAGCACGTACAGTAATTTTTCAGTAAATTGATGGGCTAAAACCTCTGGGTATGGGGCATGGTTCATAACCAGATAGTAATCCATCGCCTTTAATCCAGTCGTTCCCGGATAACCAATCCAGCTAATTTGGATCGGTGCAGGCTTCATAGCAAACATTGATAAACGGTTGTCGCCAGTATGGCCGGAAAGATCGAAAAGAATATCTATCTCATCCCGTTTAATTAACTCGAATAATTCAGTATCGCTGCTACTCGCTACGTTACGCCATGCCGCTGAACTTTTTTCCAGCATGCGAGTGACATCATCATAATGATGTGATGTGGAATAGGCATAGAGGGAAAAATGCTGATGATCGATGTCATTCCATACAGGCGATAAGAATTTGCTGACTGGGTGTGAATATAAATCGCCAGACACAAAGCCAACGCGCAACACTCTATCGGGATCTTTATTTTGCAGATAATGCACTGGAGCAAGTGCGCCATTCCGTTTTTCTACTACTTCACCATATAACAAGTGTTCAGCAAAAATCTCTGAAGCAGGAATCTTAGCATTATGCAGTAAAGCGAACAGAAGATTGCTGTATAAACTTAAATCTTCAGGAGCATTAGCAACAGCCTTGCGATAGTACTCAATTGCACTTTCGACATCAGATTTTTTATCCAACACCATCGCCATTGCATTTAATACCGCCGCATCGTTAGGTAGAAGTTTTATTGCTTTTTCTATGCATACTTCTGCACCGGCCATATTTTCAAATTTTAAATAAACGAGCGCCACCACATTCCAGGCAACAGCAACATTTCCATCGCAGCGAATAATCCTGTAGGCCAGGTTAATTGCTTCCCAGTAATGATATGTATTATGCAATAGACTGGCCAACTCGCTGTAGACCAACCATGCATTGCTATGCATAGAAATGACTTTTGCTAACGAGAAAATTGCCGCATCTTTATCGCCAGTAACGAAGTTGATTCTTTCTAGCGTGATCCAATTTTGCAGATTATTCGGTTGTTTTACCGTCAACTCTTCAGCCAGAGCGCGCGCTTCATCGTATTTCTGTTTCTGTAATAAATCATATAATTGACGCTTAACTTTCGCATCAATAGGATCGTTAACGAATTCTTTTCTACTTTTCTCAACTTTTATGACATCACTAGCCTTGAATAACCCCCCACCGCTCGCATTACTGGAATACATAATCAGCGGGCTTACATTGTGGATAACCTCGTTAACATCCTTGGCTAGTTCCATACGTTTTTGGAAATAACGCTGCCATGCCAACGCACTTCCAATCATCAAACCTTTATGGTGCAATTCATCTAACAGCGCTAATGAGCCCTCTTCCGGCTCATCCAGTAAGCCCATTGGAATTTTCAGCCCCTGAGCCGCTAATGGCAGCGTGAAAGACTCATACCAATAGTTAAATGCAGGATAAATATCCCCACAGTTCGGTAATACTCGCAGTGCGCTGAATTCACTTTTACGATAAGCACATTCACCGACGCAGAAATGAATGCTCGACATTCCCTGCTTTAATAAAGCATAAAGAGATTCACGCACATTGTTTTCATGTTCTTGCTCATCGTTTTCTCTTTCAGGAAAATGCGTATTGAATATCAGTTGCTTAAAGGAAACACTCGCTGGCCACGCATTACCTAAGACATCCAGAATTTGCTGTGTCAGTTCGTGATCGGTCGATATCTGTATACCGGTATTGGTAACATACGAATTAGACGCCAGCCCTTTATTCAGCATTACACGGCGGAAACTACCGGCCCAAGACAATTTATCCAGTCGCGAGACATCAATTTCCGATTCCAGCTTTTCCGCGCGTTCAGCAGCGACCAGCAGACTAAATCGACGTTTGCGCCCGACGTTAAAATCTAGATACTGCTGTTTTAATATCTTATTGCCAGCTGGACAGATTGTGCGCAGTAAGTTATCTACCTGCTCACCATAGTGAGAGGCTATCTCAGTGTGAGGCTCAATTTCGCCAACATAAGCCAAGCCTTCTTGCGTAATCTGCGCATTAAAGTCGAGCAGATAGCAGGGTTGATTCAGGCCTTGTAAATAGTTGAGCGCGAGTGACACATCTCCCAGTTGTTCAGCTTCTTCAACCAGGGTCGCAATAGCGGTTCTCTGAGGATTACCTGCTGACATACCCAGCGCTAAGTAACTCAACATGGCTCTGGCGCTGGCTTGCTGTTGTTCCGGTGTTTCTGCCAGGCTGGCATGCAGATTTAAGGCATCCTGCAGGATTTCTTCTGTTTTCCCACCTGGATAAGTCGAATAGGAAAAACACACCACGCCTTTTGCACTTAAGTGGCGTTGACAATATGCCAGCAACATCGAGCGTGCTTCGCCGCTGATCAGTCCAAAAACACCATTAACAATAATATAATCAAATTTGCCAAGATCGCTGTCCAAAAGCGATGCCAAATCCATTGCCTGAAGTTGCAGGTTGGTTAGCCCATACTGCTGTACCCACATCTGCCCTTGGGCAATTTTTTCCTCGTCAAGATCGATACCAATAGCCTGTGCCTGCGGATATGCAGTGGCAAATGGCAGCAGATTCGCGCCACTCATGCATCCCAGTTCCAGTACTCGCGCCCTGTCAGGGTCCGCTGCCACAATGCCATGCAAGTATGCCACGGCTTGCAAATGCGTCGGTGAGGTATAAGGCAAAGGACAACGATCAGCCGCGCTCATTGTTGGATGGCTGGCAGCAGTATCTAAAGTCATCAGAAGGGAAAACCTTTCATGAGAGGAAAAATGAATTACTACTATCGTATCAACTATTAAGATACGCAATCTTATAAATAGAGGGAAATATTAGGCGTATAACATACGTTAGGGAGAGGTAGTACGGTTTCACAACAGCATTAACGCACAGAACGTTTGCCATAAAAAAACCAGTCCCGGAGGACTGGCTTATGATATAAGTTACAGCGTTTGTCTGGCTGGGGATTAACGCAGCAGAGACAGAACAGTCTGTGGAACCTGGTTTGCCTGGGACAGTACAGAAGTACCAGCCTGCTGCAGAATCTGGCTACGGCTCATGTTTGATACTTCAGTTGCGTAGTCAGCGTCTTCAATACGGCTACGAGCAGAAGACAGGTTGTTGATAGAGTTGTTCAGGTTAGTAATGGTAGATTCGAAACGGTTCTGAATCGCACCCAGGTTACTACGTGCAGCATCAACAGCTGACAGAGCAGTATCCAGAGAAGTGATCAGAGCCTGAGCTGCTGAGTTAGCAGAACTACCGGTAGCAACAGCGCCCAGAGAAGTGATTTTAGCTGCAACATCACTCATTGAACCAGTACCGCCAGTGGTGGCGTTGATCAGTGCGGTGCTGTCGATGGTAATAGTTTCAGTTGCACCAGTGTTAGCGCCAACCTGAATGATGATGCCAGCACTTGCAGAACCGTCCAGCAGTTTAGTACCGTTGAAAGAAGCGCTCTGAGCAACACGGTTAACTTCGTTAATGCGCTGAGTCATTTCCTTGACGATAGAGTCACGGTCAGTTTTACCGTTAGGATCGTTCGCTGCTTGCGTTGCCAGTTCACGGATACGTTGCAAGTTGTTGTTGATTTCGTTCAGGTTGCCTTCAGCAGTCTGAGTCAGGGAAATACCATCGTTGGCATTACGTGCTGCCTGAGTCATACCTTTAACCTGAGCGGTCATACGGTTAGCGATCGCTTGACCAGCTGCGTCATCTTTCGCGCTGTTGATACGCAGACCAGAAGACAGACGCTCAATAGCGGTACCCAGAGCAGACTGAGATTTGTTCAAGTTGTTCTGAGTAGTCAGAGACATGATGTTAGTATTAATTACTGCCATGATAGCGTTCCTTAATCAGTGGTTATCGGTTTCGGGTTAGACCCACGGGTTCATCCCCGTCGCTAACATTTATCGGAACGCTTTCCAGAAGCTTTAACTTTTTTTTTAGCCTAAATTCATTTTTATTGTTTAGAAGGCAATTCTGATAGCCCCTCTTCTACAACATTAACTAGCAATAAAGATGACTATTCTTTACTGCTAAACTTATTTTCTATCCTGCCGATAATGGCTTCATAGCTCATCGAACTCTGAATAAAAGGATTCTATCATGGCAAGCGTTTCTTCATTAGGTGTAGGTTCAGGTCTGGGTTTAAACGAATTGCTCACGCAGCTTAGAACCGCTGAAAATCAAAGGCTTGTACCAATAACAACTCAGCAATCCAGCTTCAAGTCACAGCTAAGCGGCATCAGTGCCCTCAAAGGCGCCCTTGATAAACTTAAAACAGCGAATGATGCTTTAGCCATCTCTGAATCTTTCGGCATCGTTAAGGGTTCGATTGATGGTATCACATCAACCAAAGTCACCAGCACGAACAAAGCGTTTACGACAACCACTGATAGTAAAGCCGTTGCCGGCACCTTCAGTATTGAAGTGAAACAATTGGCGCAAGCACATTCCATAACGTCAACAGCCAAAACCAGTGCAACAGAGCCCTTAAGTGCAACAGATACAAAACTCGTTATTGCTCAGGATAATGGTAAATTCACCAAAGTGGGTGATGACTACTTAAAATATCTGGAAATAGATATTAAAGCGGGTGAAACCTCATTAAACGATGTTCGCGACGCGATCAACAAAGTTAATGGCACCGTGACGGCGAGCGTCGTCAAAGCGAAGGATAATGAGTACTACCTGATGCTAACCGCAAAGAACAGCGGTACTGAGAGTAAAATCTCCATCGGGGGGGACGACACAAACGTCTTTAATGGCGCGCCAACAGAAAAGGTAGCAGCCAAAAACGCGCAAATCACGGCGAATGGTATTGATATAGAAAGACAAAGTAATTCTATTTCTGATGCTTTTGAAGGTGTAACGATCAATCTTCTTGCCCAAACTGAGGCAACCAAACCGGAAACCCTGACGATTGAGCAGGATATCACCGGAATGAAGGATACGATCAAAGCCTGGGTTGATGCTTACAATGCGCTGCAAGATACCATCGCAGCTCAAACAAAGTACACTGCGGTTGAGGCGGGCGAATCCCAATTAAGTAGCAATGGTGCGTTGCTGGGAGATTCTACTGTTCGTGGTATCCAGAATAAACTCAAGGCGCAGCTCACAACGGTACAAAGTGACAGCGATGAATTCCGTATTCTGGCAGATCTTGGTATTACACAAAACTTCAAAACCGGGAAGTTGGAAATCAGTGATACCAAGTTAGACAAAGCGTTGAAAGAAGAACCCGGCAAGGTTCGAGCGTTTTTTGTTGGTGATAACGACAAAACCGGATTTGCGACCCAAACACGTACATACCTGAAAGAAATCCTCGATACGAGTGAGGGTCTAATCAAAACCAAGGAAGATGGTATTAATAGTACGCTGAAAAAGTTGGATTCTCGGGCAACTCTCGTCAAAAATGGCATAGAAGATACCATTGCCCGTTATCAAAAACAGTTTGTTGAACTGGATAAAGCCATGAGTGAAATGAATAGCACCATGGGCCGTTTAACGAGCATGTTCTCTAAACTCTAAATTTTCGCTGAAAGAAAGATAGGTAACGTGATGTACAACATGAAAGGCAGCCAAGCCTATGCTCAAGTAGGCCTCGAAAGCAGTGTGATGAGCGCAAGCCCTCACCAGCTTATCGTCATGCTGTTTGATGGCGCGCGCAGTGCGATGGTGCGCGCGCGCATCCTCATGGAGCAAGGCGACATCCAGGGTAAAGGTATGGCGTTATCTAAAGCAATCAACATTATCAATAACGGACTAAAAACCGGATTGGATATGGAAGGAGGGGGCGAACTTGTTGAAAACCTGTCTGCCCTTTACGACTACATGTCTCAACGTTTGTTGATTGCCAATTTACATAACGATGCAAAAGCGATAGAGGAAGTCGAAGCATTGTTGGAAAATATCGCTGATGCCTGGCGGCAAATCGGCCCTAATTACAAACCAGAGCAGGAAGTACGCTAATGGCCTCCCCCCATCGGCTTCTAAAAGATTACCAACAGCTTTTGTCTCTGAGTCAAAAAATTCTTCATTTGGCCGTCAGCGGCCAGTGGGATACGTTGGTTGAGCAAGAGATTGTTTATGTTCAGTCTGTTGAAGGCTTGGTTAACACGCCAATTCCTGACGAAATTGACAGCGTGATGCGTTTGCATCTGCGACAAATTTTGCAGGAAGTGATGGATAATGAAGCGAAAGTAAAACAACTTCTGCAGAAGCGGATGGACGAGTTAAGTTCGTTAATGGGGCAATCACTGAAGCAAAAGTCAATTAATACGACTTATAGCGAATTTGCAGGGCAGCGACTGCTACCAGGTGAACCCGCTCCAGGTGAACCAAGCTCATAATTTCATATTCGTTATGTATACGCGCCCTATCTTCACTTGATACGGGCGCGTTTTTTTACCCACAAACGATGCTTTTACTCTACATGCTCAGACTATTGGCATAACGAAATCAGTACGCGTTAAGCATTTAAAGATTAGAGAACGTGAAGACAGGGAATAGACACAGGTGGGAAGTCGGTACAAATAAAGATTGTGCGTAATTCCATTGCATTAGCAGTGAGATTACGCACAATGACTTTGCTAGTTGCAGATTGATGTCATTAGACAACATCAAACAGACATATTCATCACTTCCTGATACGCAGATACCAGTTTATTACGCACCTGAATGCCCATCTGCATTGAAATGGATGATTTCTGCAAATCCACCATCACATCATTCAATGCTACGCCTGGCACACCCAAGGTAAATTTTTCAGCCTGCGTACGAGCCGTCTGCTGCGTGTCGCTGATCTTATCGATCGCGGCCTTCAGCTCACTGGCAAAACCAGGTTCTACCGATGGTCTGGCTATTGGCGTATCAGCAGCCTGCAGAGCTTTGACCTGCATTTGCTGTAAAACACCATCTATACCTTGAACTGACATAACACCTCACTACATCATACAGAGTAGACTGCTTATGCATTTTCTATGACAGCATTACCCTACCACACCGCTTTTCAGATAAATCGCACAATTAGCGCGAAAAATGCCACCTTATCGACCCATCGATTTTTCTTTTACGGAAAATAATGACATGCCGATAAATGTAGGCGAAATGTTTTATTGATTGCGCAATCAGGGAGTTCTGTTTTGTCACGTCACAACGTTAAGTATATCGTTCAACAACCAAGCAGAGATAGAGTATGAACGCCTCATTAACCGGCTCCGCTACCGGTAAAAATAGCTTTGGCGAAATACTCAACCGGTTACGCGCCAATCCGAAAATTCCGCTATTGATCGCAGCCGCTGCGACCATTGCGATCGTCGTTGCGTTGACGCTATGGGCCAAAGGCCCAGACTATCGAGTGCTTTATAGCAATATAAATGACCGTGACGGTGGTGCGATTGTCGGTGAATTAACGAAGCTGAATATCCCCTATCGCTTTGCGGAAAATGGCGGGGCGATCATGATTCCTGCCGCAAATGTCTATGAGACCCGACTCCGACTTGCCCAATTGGGGCTGCCAAAAGGCGGCGCAGTTGGCTTTGAATTGCTCGACCAGGAAAAATTTGGCATCAGCCAATTCAGTGAGCAAATTAACTATCAGCGTGCACTGGAAGGTGAGCTGTCCAGAACGATAGAAACACTCGGCCCCGTTCAGAATGCGCGAGTTCACCTTGCTATACCGAAGCCTTCACTGTTCGTTCGTGAACAAAAAGCCCCCTCTTCGTCCGTCACCCTGACATTACAGCCGGGTCGTGCATTAGATGAAGGGCAAATCAATTCCATCGTTTATATGGTTTCCAGCAGTGTTGCTGGCCTGCCACCAGATAATGTTACGGTCGTCGATCAGACCGGACGCCTGTTAACCCAGGCTGGCGGCAGCGGCCGCGACCTGAATGCAGCGCAACTGAAATACAGCAACGAAGTCGAGGCGATGTACCAACGCCGCATAGAGTCAATTATCGCGCCAATGGTTGGCATGGGTAACGTACATGCCCAGGTCACCGCACAAATCGATTTTTCTGCTCGTGAACAAACTGATGAGCAATATCAACCCAACCAACCGCCAGATAAAGCGGCAGTTCGCTCTCAGCAAACCAGCCAGAGTGAGCAAAGAGGAGGCCCTAACGTCGGTGGCGTTCCTGGTGCATTAACCAATCAGCCCGCACCAGCTCCTACAGCGCCTATCGCAACGCAGCCAAATAATGCCAACGCCAATGCGAACAATCAGGCTGGCCAGCAGAACCAAAACAATGCGGCAGGTGCGCAAGCTAATGCGGCAAATGCGAATACCGTTATTCAAACATCAAATGTTCGCAATGATGCAACAACCAACTATGAAGTCGACAAGACGATTTTACATACCAAACACAGCACGGGTGGTGTGAAGCGCTTGTCTGCGGCCGTTATTGTTAACTACCAGCCTCCTGGTGAGGATGGCAAACCGGTTGCACTGACGGAAGAGCAGATCAAACAGATTGAAACGGTAGCACGCGAAGCAATGGGCTTCTCTGCTGAACGCGGCGATACATTAAATGTCGTTAATACGCCATTTATGGACAGCACCGACGGTTCTGGCGAACTCCCGTTCTGGCAAAAACAGGCATTCTTCGATCTCCTGATGGAAGCTGGCCGTTGGCTGCTAGTTCTGATCGTTGCCTGGATTCTGTGGCGTAAGCTGGTTCGTCCGCAATTGCAAAGAAAAACACAACAACAAGAAGCGGCACTGGCGGCGGCTGCCCTGTCTCAAGGTGCAGACAGCGATGTTATGGTCAACCTGAGTAGCTCGGAAGTTGAACAGCAGCGGAAATCGCAGCAACGCGTCAATGCAGAAATGCAAAGTAATCGCATACGTGAAATGGCAGAGAACGATCCACGCGTTGTCGCTCTGGTAATTCGTCAATGGATGAGTACTGAACTATGACCCTGACAGGAACAGAAAAAAGCGCCATCTTATTGATGACCATTGGTGAAGACCGTGCGGCAGAAGTGTTTACTCATCTTTCGACTAAAGAAGTACAGCACCTTAGTTCTGCAATGGCGAACATGCGACAGGTCTCACAACAGCAGTTGCTCGAAATCCTGAGAGAATTTGAGGCTGATTCAGAGCAATATGCCGCGCTCAGTGTGAATGCAGGTGACTACCTTCGCTCAGTGCTTGTCAAAGCACTTGGTGAAGAGCGAGCGTCTAGCCTGTTGGAAGATATTCTGGAAAGCCGCGACTCTACGAGTGGAATGGAAACACTCAACTTCATGGAACCGCAGATTGCCGCAGACCTTATTCGCGACGAACATCCGCAGATTATCGCAACTATCCTGGTACACCTGAAGCGTGCTCAGGCTGCCGATATCTTAGCCCTGTTTGACGAACGTCTTCGTCATGACGTTATGCTACGTATCGCGACCTTCGGCGGCGTTCAACCTTCCGCACTGGCAGAATTGACAGATGTTCTGAATGGCTTGTTGGATGGCCAGAATCTCAAACGCAGCAAAATGGGTGGTGTTCGTACTGCAGCTGAGATTATCAACCTGATGAAAACCCAGCAGGAAGAAGCGGTTATCGATGCAGTACGCGAATTCGATGGCGAGCTGGCGCAAAAAATCATCGACGAAATGTTCTTGTTCGAAAACTTGGTGGACGTGGACGACCGCAGCATCCAGCGCCTTCTACAAGAAGTCGAGTCCGAGTCTCTGCTGTTGGCATTGAAAGGTGCCGAAGAGCCATTACGCGAGAAATTCCTGCGCAATATGTCTCAGCGTGCTGCGGAAATTCTTCGCGACGACCTTGCAACTCGTGGTCCAGTGCGTATGTCGCAGGTCGAAAACGAACAGAAAGCTATTCTGCTTATCGTCCGTCGACTGGCAGACAGCGGCGAGATGATTATCGGTGGCGGCGAGGATGCTTATGTCTAACGCCCCCAAAAACCTGGCTTGGCAGCCCTGGAAACTCAACGACCTGGCTGCCCCCGCTGTTGCAAAGCCTGTTCCAGCCTATCAGGTCAATGATGAACCTGAATTGCCGGACATGGAGCGTTTCTCTGAAGAAAACGCCCTTTCTGCTGCAGAGGACGAACTCGCATCTCTGCGTGAAAGCACAATGCAACAGGCACGAGAAACGGGTTTTGCGCAAGGTCATCAACAAGGCTATGACGCCGGTTATCAGGAAGGCTTAGCCAAGGGACAACAGCAGGGTTTGCAGAACGCCTTACAGCAGCAACAGCCGATCATCGAACAGATGCAGCAAATGGTCACTGAATTTCAACAATCGCTGGATACGCTCGACAGTGTAATTCCTGCACGTCTGATGCAACTGGCTTTGACCGCCGCTAAGCAGATTCTGGGACAGCCTCCGGTATGCGATGGCAATGCACTGCTCGGCCAGATACAGCAATTGATTCAACAAGAACCTATGTTTTCAGGTAAAACGCAGTTGCGCGTCCACCCTTCAGATCTGGAACGTGTTGAACAATATTTGGGCCCAACTCTCAGTCTTCATGGCTGGAGATTACTTGCCGATAGCCAACTTCACCCTGGTGGCTGTAAGGTCAGCGCAGAAGAAGGCGATCTGGATGCCAGTCTGGCGACACGCTGGCATGAGCTTTGCCGTTTAGCCGCACCGGGAGAGCTATAATGACTTCACGCCTCGGACGCTGGCTTTCTTCTCTCGATTCATTTGAGAAGCGTATTGATGACACGCCTTCGGTGCGTCGTTACGGCCGCTTAACCCGGGCGACAGGTTTGGTATTGGAAGCGACAGGGTTACATATGCCACTGGGCGCCACCTGCCTCATTGAACGACAGAATGGCTCGCAGGTTGAAGAAATCGAAAGCGAAGTTGTCGGTTTCAACGGGCAAAAACTCTTTCTTATGCCACTGGAAGAAGTTGAAGGTATTACCCCTGGAGCTCGTGTCTACGCCCGCGTCGGCCAGGACAGCAGCAGTCAAGGAAAGCAATTGCCCTTAGGCCCTGAATTACTGGGTCGTGTACTGGATGGTAGCGCAAAACCGCTTGATGGTTTACCCGCGCCAGATACAGGCTATCGCGCACCGCTGATTACGCCGCCGTTCAACCCATTACAGAGAACGCCAATCGAAAGTGTTCTGGACGTGGGTGTTCGAGCCATCAATGCCTTGCTTACCGTAGGTCGGGGGCAGCGAATGGGCCTGTTTGCAGGTTCAGGGGTGGGTAAAAGTGTGCTGTTGGGCATGATGGCACGCTATACTCAAGCTGACGTTATCGTTGTCGGCCTTATCGGTGAACGTGGCCGAGAAGTAAAAGATTTTATCGAGAATATCCTGGGTACTGAAGGACGGGCACGCTCCGTCGTTATTGCTGCACCAGCCGATGTTTCTCCATTATTAAGGATGCAGGGTGCCGCGTATGCCACGCGTATTGCTGAAGATTTTCGCGATCGCGGGCACCACGTTTTGCTCATCATGGATTCGCTCACACGCTATGCCATGGCACAGCGTGAAATTGCGTTAGCCATTGGCGAACCGCCGGCGACCAAGGGGTATCCCCCTTCTGTCTTCGCTAAATTACCCGCGCTAGTAGAACGCGCAGGTAATGGTATTCATGGAGGTGGTTCAGTCACCGCCTTCTATACTGTTCTAACAGAAGGTGACGATCAGCAGGATCCTATCGCTGACTCCGCACGCGCCATCCTTGACGGACATATCGTGCTGTCACGTCAATTAGCTGAGTCTGGCCATTATCCGGCAATAGATATTGAAGCATCGATTAGTCGTGCGATGACAGCGCTGATCGATGAAGGGCATTATGCTTCTGTAAGGCAGTTTAAACAGTTACTATCCAGCTACCAACGTAACCGTGATTTAGTCAGTGTTGGTGCCTACGCCGCAGGCAGCGACCCTATGCTTGACAAAGCAATTCGGCTTTACCCGCATCTGGAAGCCTTTTTGCAGCAGGGTATGTTTGAACAAAGTAACTATGAAGAATCCTGCCAGGCGTTGCACACTATTTTCCCTCGTAACGAGTAGGAGAGCAGATGAAAACCCAGTCACCGCTGGTTACACTACGCGAACTGGCGCAGAAGGACGTTGAGAAAGCTGCAGGCCAGTTGGGGCAAGTGCGTCAGGCACATCAACAGGCTGAGCAGCAGCTCAATATGCTGTTAAACTATCAGGATGACTATCGTCAAAAATTGAACTCGACGATGTCCTCTGGTATGGCGAATAATAGCTGGCAAAATTATCAGCAGTTCATCCGAACGCTGGACAGTGCAATTGAGCAACACAGACAACAGCTCTCGCAGTGGACATCACGTTTAGATTTAGCAATGAAGACTTGGCAAGAAAAACAGCAACGCTTGAACGCATTTGAAAAATTGCAGGATCGCGAACTGACAAGACAGCTTGCCAAAGAAAATAAAATAGAACAAAAACAAATGGATGAATTTGCCCAACGGGCCTCACAGAGGAAAGCAGAATCATGAATCTGTCCGCGTTACCTATAGCTACCACTGCCAGTGATACAAGCAGTTCTTCTGCTTCATTACTGACACAGGGTGAGCTGCCAAAAGATTTTGTTGATCTGTTGAGCAAACGCATATCACAAGTAGCCGATACTTCGGGTAAAAAAACGCTCGATAAAGTAGACGAAGAAGCCCTGTTAAGCGCATTAGGGAAAGATAATGCTTCGCTTAGCCGTGACGATTTAAATGCCCTGCTTTCTTCCTTCAGCTCTCTCACGGGAGCAACGATGACAGCGGGTAAGCAAAATCCAGAAATTGTAGGGCTGGCGAAGTTGAAGAGTCTGGATAAAAAAGAGAGTGGCAGCACGACAGATGACACTATCGCCATGCAGGCACTGCTTGCCATGTTGCAGACAACGCCGCTTCCTACACAACCTGCCGCTGATAATATTGCAGCGAATGCCGTAAATGCAGGGTTAACGATTCCGGGATTCATTGACGCTAAACGCCAGAATGAGACCTCCGCATCAGCACTAAACAATACGGGTGACAGTGCTAAAGGCACACTGGCAAAATTGCTCGACGCGTCAGTGACGCAAGATAAAGATGCAGGCATATCACGCGATCTGCATCATGCAGCCAAGCAAACCTCATCAACAACAACCGAGTCTGCTGATGAGGCTGCAAAGTTTGCGCTAACGACGCCAAATTCCCTTGCGGGCGATCGCAATATGTCTGAATCAGTCTCTACATTAGGCAACAGCGCGTCTCAAACAACGCCACCTGTTGCACAGGCTATGCATATTCAGCCAGCATCGGTGGGAACGACTACGCCAGCCCCTCAGGCAGCGAGTGCTCAACTAAACGCACCATTTGGTTCACCGCAATGGCAAGACGCATTGGGCCAGCAAATCATTATGTTCAGCCGTAATGGTCAGCAGACCGCAGAGTTACGTTTGAACCCACAGGAATTGGGTGCCCTGCACATCAGTCTAAAAATTGATGATAACCAGGCTCAAATTCATCTGGCTTCAGCAAACAGCCAGGTTCGCTCAGCGCTGGAAGCTGCGCTGCCTCACCTGCGTAATGCGATGGCAGAGAGCGGAATTAACCTTGGTCAGAGCAGCGTAGGCAGTGATTCATCTGCCTGGCAGCAGCAAATGGCGGGTAATAACAACGATGGCAATAACCGTGGCCTGTCTTACCAACAACAATTTGGTCATTCATCAGAAAGCACAAGTGAATTATTAGACGTACCAGAACAGCTAAGATCAATGGCATCATCCGTCAACGGCGTTGATATCTTTGCCTGAAAGTGAAGTAAACGAATAAGTTAGCACGATTTTCCCTGCCTATTCTCTGTATTGAACATTGCAATAGGCAGGATAATCATCGACATTACGCATTTATTTATTGCTGGTTCCATCCGGCAGTAAATATCGATAAGTAACGGGAACTATCTTTGGCTATGTCTGATATGCAAGTTCGACCAGGACGTAAACGGTCTATTTGGCTAATACTACTGATTATCGTTGCTCTCGCTGCAACTGGTGCTGCGGGCGCCGCCTGGTGGCTATTAAATCAGAAAAATGCAGCAACGGCTGAGCAGGAAGCACCGCCACCGCCAGAGCCTGTTTTCATGCCACTGGATACTTTTACCGTTAACCTCGTTAATGCAGATAATGATCCTGACCGGGTGTTGTATGTTGGATTCACGCTGCGTTTACCAGATGAAGCTACGCGTACACGGTTTACTAATTATCTGCCAGAAGTGCGCAGCAGACTGTTATTACTGCTTTCTCGTCAGGACGCGATTGCACTTGCCAATGAGCAAGGTAAACAGAAGCTGATAGAGCAAATTAAGCAAGTGCTAAGCCCACCATTAGTTCCTGGTCAACCTAACCAGGTCGTTACTGATGTTCTGTTCACGGCCTTTATACTGCGGTAACCATTATGGGCGATAGCATTCTTTCACAAGCAGAAATTGATGCATTATTAAATGGCGACAGCGGCGATAGCGGCGCTGATGCGAATGCGTCGTCACAAGTGGATGGGGGCGTTAAGCCCTATGATCCGAATACTCAACGACGTGTTATCCGCGAGCGTTTACAGGCATTAGAAATCATTAATGAGCGCTTTGCGCGTCAATTCCGTATGGGGTTGTTTAACCTGTTACGCCGTAGTCCTGATATCACTGTAGGTGCGATCAAGATCCAGCCTTATCATGAGTTTGCCAGGAACCTTCCCGTACCGACAAACCTGAATCTGATTCACTTAAAACCACTACGTGGTACCGCATTATTTGTATTTTCACCAAGCCTGGTATTTATCGCCGTAGATAACCTATTCGGCGGTGATGGGCGCTTCCCGACAAAAGTTGAAGGGCGTGAATTTACCCACACAGAGCAGCGTGTCGTTAAGCGTATGTTACGCCTTGCTCTGGAGGCTTATGGTGAAGCCTGGAATGCGATTTACAAACTTGACATCGAATATGTGCGTTCAGAAATGCAGGTCAAGTTTACCAACATTACGACGTCACCTAATGATATCGTCGTGACGACACCGTTCCATGTTGAGATCGGTTCGCTGACTGGTGAATTTAACATCTGTATTCCTTTTTCAATGATCGAGCCGCTGCGTGAACTGCTCGCGAATCCACCATTGGAAAACTCACGTCAGGAAGATCAGAGCTGGCGGGACACCTTAGCCAAGCAGGTGCAGCATTCCGAATTGGAATTAGTTGCAAGCTTTGTGGATATTCCGCTGCGACTTTCCAAGATTCTGAAGCTACAGCCCGGTGATGTCTTACCGATCGACAAACCTGACAAAATCGTTGCTCATGTTGACGGCGTGCCCGTGCTGACCAGCCAATATGGCACATTAAACGGGCAATATGCCCTACGTGTTGAACATTTGATTAACCCTATATTGAATTCTCTGGATAACGAGGAACAGCCCCATGAGTGACACCAAGAAACCGTCCGACGACAAGGAATCAGTGGACGATCTGTGGGCTGATGCATTTAACGAGCAGCAGGCTGCAGAAAAACCGGCCGCGACAACGGAAGGCATTTTTAAGTCGCTAGACGGTCATGATCCGCTGGGTGCTCTGCAGGATATCGACCTGATTTTGGATATTCCTGTCAAACTCACCGTTGAGCTTGGCCGGACCAAAATGACGATCAAAGAGTTACTGCGGTTGACTCAGGGCTCCGTTGTTGCACTTGATGGCTTAGCAGGTGAACCGTTGGATATCCTGATCAATGGCTATCTGATCGCCCAGGGCGAGGTTGTTGTTGTATCTGACAAGTACGGTGTCCGTATTACAGATATCATTACGCCATCCGAACGTATGCGCCGCCTGAGTCGTTAATGGCAATAGCCTCGATATCATCTCCGGCCCCAGTAGCAAGTCAGCAGTCAACACTTGTCACTGAGCCACCACTTACCGGCAGCATGTTACTGACACAGGTTGGTAGCGTGCTAGCTGGTATTTTATTATTTATTCTGCTGATTGCCTGGCTAGCTCGCAAACTCGGGTTTGCTCCCCAAGCCAAGCAAAACAAGTTGTTAAAAGTCGTATCCAGTTGCCCTGTCGGGCAGCGTGAACGTGTCGTTATTGTAGAAGTTGATAATACCTGGCTGGTGTTAGGTGTTACAGCTCAGCAAATCACGCCGCTGCATACGCTTCCAGCACAACCAACCAACGACAGTTCCTCAACTGGTGACACCAAGCCGGTAGATTTCAATCAACTGTTAAAGAAAGTTTTAAAGCGTCCGGAAAAATCGGAATGAGTGCCTTGCCTAATTATTTTCGTATCACCGCCCTGCTTCGCACACTGCGTTACGGTTTAGCCATCGGTTTATTGTTCATGGCGCCATCGGTATGGGCACAGCTTCCCGGTATTGTGACGCAACCTCTGCCTAACGGTGGACAGAGCTGGACGTTATCCGTACAGACGCTGGTTTTACTCACGTCATTAACGTTTATTCCTGCTGCATTATTAATGATGACCAGCTTCACCCGAATCATCATTGTACTGAGCTTGTTACGTAACGCGCTGGGTACCCCAACCGCACCACCGAACCAGGTATTACTCGGATTAACACTTTTCCTGACATTTTTTGTCATGTCGCCCGTATTAAACCGCGTTTATGACGAAGCTTATCTTCCATTCAGTCAGGATCAAATCAGTATGGAAGTCGCCATCGAACGTGGCGCGGAACCCGTGCGTGAATTCATGCTGCGGCAAACCCGGGAAACCGATCTGGCGTTATTTACCCGACTGGCAGAAATCCCAGAGATTCAGGGACCTGAAGCAGTGCCCATGCGTGTGCTTCTCCCCGCATTTGTGACAAGTGAGCTAAAAACTGCTTTCCAAATTGGTTTCACCGTGTTTATCCCTTTCCTCATCATTGACCTCGTTGTTGCCAGCGTATTGATGGCGCTAGGGATGATGATGGTTCCTCCGGCAACTATTTCATTGCCTTTTAAACTCATGCTTTTCGTATTAGTCGATGGCTGGCAGCTGCTACTCGGTTCATTAGCCCAGAGTTTTTATAGTTAGACGAATAGAGGAATGCGACTATGACACCAGAATCGGTGATGGCGCTTGGCTATGAGGCAATGAAGGTAGCATTGGCGTTGGCGGCGCCTCCGTTGATGGCAGCACTACTCAGCGGGCTGCTTATTAGTCTCCTGCAGGCAGCCACTCAGATAAACGAAATGACGCTATCGTTTATCCCTAAAATCCTAACGGTCTTCTTCACCTTAGTGATCGCTGGCCCTTGGATGTTAAACCTCATGCTGGACTATATGCGTACGCTATTCGGCCAGTTACCTAACATTATTGGGTAAGCATGCTGACGTTTAACAGTTGGGACATGGTGAATTGGGTTAGCCAGTTTTTTTGGCCCTTTGTCAGAATTCTTGCGCTGATCAGTACCGCACCTGTCTTTAACGAAAGAGCGATTGGTAATCGGGTAAAGATCGGTCTGGGCGCGCTGATTACCCTACTCGTTGCGCCTTATTTACCGTTAAACACTACGCCTATTTTTTCCGTCGCAGGTGTATGGCTCTTAATACAGCAAATACTTATCGGCGTTACGCTCGGTCTGTCAATGCAGTTAGCATTTGCCGCTATTCGCCATGCTGGCGAACTCATTGGCTTACAGATGGGGCTCGCTTTTGCGACCTTCTTTGATCCCACTGGCGGTCCGAATATGCAGGTAGTCGCCCGTTTCCTGAATATTCTCGCAATCCTACTGTTCTTAACCTTTGATGGGCACCTCTGGATGATTTCGCTATTAGCAGATAGTTTCTATACTCTGCCCATCAGCGCCAACCCTATCAACAGCCATGCATTTCTCGCTCTTGCGCGTGCCGGCGGGTTAATTTTTATTAATGGATTGATGCTGGCGCTGCCAATCATAACCCTATTGCTGACCATCAACCTGGCATTAGGTATGCTTAACCGCGTCGCCCCCCAACTCTCGGTATTTGTCGTTGGCTTTCCGATTACCCTCACGGTGGGAATCATGACGCTAGGTTTATTACTTCCACTGGTCCCCCCCTTCGCGGAGCATTTATTCAGCGAAGTATTCGATTTACTCGCTGATATTCTCACTCAGCTAGCAAGTTCTTAGCCGTTCCCTATATAAATCCGTAGTGGTCGAAGTGAGGCCAATACGGATACCAGGCGCATATATTTATTCCCCATTTAACATCCTTACAGTTGCTACTGTAGCTCGGCGTGTGGCTATACGAAGCTGTAATTTTTGCCAGATCGCGCCAGGAAAGTGCATCAGGCTGCGATGTACTAAAACAGTCCATGCACTAAAACAGTCAATGCACTAAAACAATAGGTGTTATATAAAAGAGAATGTCAGAGGGAATTGAGGATGTTGGGGGAATAAAAAATGGCATGTCATCCATTCAATATAATGAAAGGAGTGACACGCCTAAAAAATACGCCCGGTTTAAGCGTATTCAAACCGTAAAGTAGTATAGAAAAATATCGTCTATGACTACTATCTCATCTGGAATAACGACATTCCTTGCATATTCTGGAAAGCCGTATAAGAGGCCTGCAGAGAAGACTGCTGCATGATGTAGGATGAAATCGCCTCATACCAGTCAGTATCTTGTAATTGCGACAGCGCTGTCTTATTCGCTACATCACGGTCTTTACCCACTGCATCGAGATTATCAATCTCATTGAGCTGGATACCCAACTCTGCACGAACGGCTGAAATATTATTAAATGAATTGTTTAAACCACGGTTTGCAGTTTCTAACGCTGCTGCAACACTAGCTTTTGTTGCATCATTCGCACCATCCAGCGGCGTTTCAAGAGCTTTAATTGCAATGTCTAGTGTTTCAAATAAGTCGGACTGAACACTACCATCCGGCTCTTTCTTGGCATCACCCGTCACGCCATTGAAAACCGTAGAGCCAACATGGCTAACCGTCATATCTCGAGCGGCATCGACACGCTGTGAAATGGCCTGATATCCGCCCTGATATGCAATACCTGCGCCACCGTCAACAAAGGGGACCTTATCCGTGTCATAGCCAGAAAAAATATAGTTACCATTACCATCAGTACTGTTAGCCATATTCAGCAATTCGGCTTTCATACCGCGAAGGGCAGTCGCGACCGATTTCCGGTCATCATCATTCAACACACCGCCACCTTTGATGACTTCGGTCAATGCGCTGCTAATGGTGTTAGTACTTTTACTCAGAATAGATTCTTCCAGAGACATACTTTGCTTGGCAAAGGTACGAGCCAGCGTGTACTGACCATTCTCCGACTGTGCCTGGCCAAGCATAATCGCACTGGCCGCTGCTATCGGATCATCTGATGGATTTACAACGCGCTTGCCGCTTGACAGCTGCTCGCCCGTTTTTTGCCACGTGGCCTGACCATTAATAATGCCTTGCATATTCTGCTGGTACATCATGCTAGTACTTAAGCGCATGGTATCAATTCCTCTTTCTTAAATGGTCAAACTAGCTACGGGCCGCTAAAAGGGCATCAAATATGGATTGTGCTGTTTTGATGACCTGAGCATTTGCCATGTAGTATTGCTGATAACGCATCAGATCGCCGTATTCTTCATCCAGGTTCACACCGGATACGGACTGTTGTTCTGCTGTCAGTTGCTTAACAACGTTTTGCTGAGATGTATTATTTATCTTCAGGGTGCTGGTTTGGTTACCAATCGCACCGACCAGGCTGGCATATGCCCCGGAGACGCTGGCCTTTCCACCCACAATTTTCTCATTTTGTAGGGCAAGTAGAGCCTTGGCGTTGGTATTATCACTCACGCCGCCAAACACGGGATTACCACTTCCATCCAAAACTGGGGCACCATTTTCATCAAGCTTAACGGATGCCGCCGCAATTTTATTAGGATCGGAAACAGCCACTGCCATATCGATAATGACATCATTAACTGGCTTAAGCAGGAAGCTGTCATTCGTTGCAGGTGTGCCTGTGATAGCCATTTTGACGCCATCAAAGTTCAGGCTGTTATCAGAGGTATCCACCGCCGCCGTGAATTTTGAATTATCAGACAAGCGTGTTACTTGCCAATTAGCGCCATCGTATTTAATCGAATAATTAGTTGCCTGCACATCTTTAGTATCGGTGTAAGACGGAGTTAACACCGCGTTACCCGCATTTTTGCTGTCGTTCAGAACTACAGCCTTACCAAAGGAGAAGAAATCGCCGCCTTTAACACCATTACGATCATAACCTTGCTGATGCTGAGTATTAAACGCATCAGCAAATGCCAGCGCTAGCTGCCCTAACTGGCCACGAGCTTCATCTAGCGTTTCAGTACGGAAAGAAAGCAAGCCGCCTAATGAACCGCCAGTTAACGTGCTCTCATTTAATGAGACCACATCGTTTGTCTGGTCTTTATATCCAATAGTCAGACGCGTTGGATCATTGCTTGAACCGATGGCTACCAGCTCATTGCTTGTTCCAGCCTGAACCAGGTTGGTACCATTTTTCAATGCTACGTTATAGACGATTCCATCCTGAACGGTAACCTCAACGCCGACCAATTTGTTCAGCTGATCGACAAGAACATCACGTTGATCAAGCAAATCATTAGGCATTGTGCCGCTATTCGCGCCCATTAGCTTCGTGATTTCATTATTTAAAGACGCAATCTGATCGGTATACGTATTAACTTGACCGACAATACTTTGAATCTGAGTATTCAGCCCGCTGTCCATGTCACGCAAATATTTATCTGTGACTTTAAATTGGTTTACCAACCCTTCAGCTTTGCCCAGTACGGTCTGGCGAGTCGACGAGTCGCCCGCGTTGCTGGTAAGGTTTTGCAGGTTCGAAAAGAACCCCTGAATCGTTGATGACAGGCTCGTTGTGCTGCTAGCCAACAGGTTATCAATCTTGGAAATTTGCTCGTAGTAAGCAGAAACCGAGCTGCTTGTCGTTTGCGCAGCACGCAGCTGATTAGTGATGAATTCATTGTACTGGCGATTAATGCTAACAACATTGACACCGTTACCAATATATCCAGCAGATGTGCTGCTGCTAATAGCCTGCTCAAGTATCGCATTCTGCCGACTATAGCCAGTAACAGCCTGATTACTAATGTTGTTACTCACTGTACTCAGCGCAACCTGTGCACCTTTTAAGCCACTCATCGCGGTGTTAATTAAATTGGACATAGGGTGTTGTTCCTTTTACACAGGCTTTTTTCGCCCTGCGCGATTAACCAAATGCTGAAAGCAGCAAATACGCTACATAAGTTAATTACTTTATCGGTCAGGATGCGCAAATCTTGAATAAAAAATTAAAATAGCCGACTCAAATCGTGAGTGTAAGCTTTCGCCACTTTTTCACCAGAACTCTTCATTTGCTGGATCATACTAACCAGCTTCTGGGCATATTGTGGATCCGTTGCATAACCTGCCTTTTGTAAGGCATGAGCCGCTTGCTCAGCCGTTCCAGCGCTCATCACCGCAGAGTAGCGTGGGTTATTGGTGAGTAACTTCACATAGTCGCCAATAGCCTCAATATAGGAATCGTATACCCTGAAGCTGGCTTTTACTTTTTTGGCTACGCCTTGCTCATACTCTGTCGTCGTTATCTCTGTTGTCGGCCCATTCCAGCTACTGCCAGCTTTGATACCGAACAGATTATGACTTGGACGCCCGTCCTCGGTAGGGATTTCACGTTGGCCCCAGCCAGATTCAAGCGCTGCCTGAGCGATGATAAGGTGATGAGGTATACCGCTATGCTGGCTGGCAATCTGAGCAGGTAAGGAAATCTGAGACACAAAATTACTATTGGATAGCGGTAACGCTGAACCCGTAGTGGGCAATTTGGGCAGCGCTTTACGTACCATCTGTTCCACTGCAGCCGTTGGCATGCTTTTGAGCACATCACCATCGAACGTTAATGGAACAGAGGGAACAGCAGCTTTAGCCGCCGTAGCCTCTGGGGATTGTCGGGTCAATTGCTCAACCATAACATCCGCGAGCCCAAGCCCCTTGCCCTTAGTTGAGATCTCTTGAGCAATTTGCTGGTCATACATTGAGGTATACAGACGCGTCTGATCGCTGTTGAAGAGCCCGTCCTGCGGAATCGCAGAACGCATGCTTTTCATCATCAATTGTACAAACACGCCTTCCATTTGTTGCGCAACTGCTCTAATGCCCTCTTTACTTTGAGGATTACCTGAAACCTCACGTTTCAGCGTATTTAGAGACTGCGCATCATAGGCCGCATTATTCAGCGTCTGTATATCACTCATCAGATAATTTCCAGTTTGGCACGCAAGCAACCTGCGCTTTGCATCGCCTGCAGAATAGACATCAGTTCCATCGGTGTCGCGCCCAGAGAATTCAGTGCACGCACGACATTGTTGAGGTTGGCGCTGGAATTGACTCGTTGTAAAGAACCGCCTGCTTGCTGAACCGAGATCTCTGTCTGCGGTGTTACAACCGTCTGACCACCACCAAATGGTGTATTAGGTTGGCTGACGTTGGCCTGCTGATTGATTGTCACAGAAAGGTTACCCTGGGCGATAGCACAGCTATCCAGCGTAACATCGCGATTCATCACGACAGAGCCGGTACGAGAATTAATAATGACCTTGGCATCCTGAATACCGACGTTGACTTCAATATTCTGGATATCGGCCAAAAAACGAACCTGAGAGCTGTTGCCGTGTGGGGCAAGAACCTGAATAGTACGAGAATCAAGCGGGCTTGCGGTACCGCCGTATCCAGAACGGTTGATCGCGTCACTCACCTTCTGCGCCATCGAAAAATCGTCGTTTTTCAACTGCAGCATTATCGTATTTGACGTACCAAACGTGCTAGGCAACTCTCTCTCGATGACGGCACCATTGCTGATTCTGCCGCCGGCAAGCTGGTTAACCTGAACACTGCTTCCACCGGCAGAAGCGCCAGCACCACCAACCAAAACGTTACCCTGAGCAAGGGCATAGACCTGGTTATCGACCCCTTTCAATGGGGTCATTAACAGCGTTCCGCCGCGCAGGCTCTTCGCGTTACCGAGTGATGACACCACGACATCAATATTTTGGCCTGTTCTGCCAAAAGGCGGAAGTTCCGCCGTTACCATCACCGCCGCCACATTCTTCAACTGCATGTTGGTTCCAGCAGGAACGGTAATTCCCAACTGGGAAAGCATGTTAGTTAAGCTTTGCGTCGTAAACGGCGTCTGCATGGTCTGGTCACCAGAACCATCGAGACCAACGACTAAACCATAACCAATTAACGCATTACCGCGTACGCCCTGGATATTCACCAGATCGCGAATTCTCTCTGCCGACGCAGGGGCGATATTCAGCGTCAGTAACGTCAGCAGTACAGTGAAAAATGATGCAATCCGCATGGCAGGCCTCTTAAGCTTAGAACGGAGAAACATTGAGGAAGAACCGCTGTAACCAGCCCATGTTTTGCGCTTCGTTAATATAGCCATTACCGACATATTCAATACGCGCATCCGCAACCTGGGTTGATGGTACCGAGTTGTTACCGCTAATGGTTCTCGGATTAACTACCCCAGAGAAACGGATAAACTCTGTTCCCTGATTAATTGCAATTTGTTTTTCGCCAACGACCTGTAGATTGCCATTAGCTAATACCTGACCAACCGTAACGGTAATCGTACCGCTGAAGGTGTTGTTTGCATTCGCACCACCTTGCCCAGTGAAGTCATTCGTTCCTGTCGCATTCAGCGATGCACGATTATTACCCAACGGCCCGTCCAGATAACGCGGTACCACCGTTGCACCGAACGTTGACGAACCATTACGAGCGGCATTGGCTGACGAGCTTTTACTGGCGCTCACATTTTCCTGCAACACGATCGTCAATGTGTCACCAACATTACGTGGGCGACGATCCTCAAACATCGGCTGGTAGCCATAATTCATCGGCTGTACAGTTTGGAAAATAGAGCCATTAGGACCCGCTAACACGGGCGATCCAGGCTGAGCAGTCGTAGGCCCAGTGACAACTTTATCATGCGGAATATAGGCGCAACCGTTAAGTGCTAGCATCGCGATCAATGCCAACAGACGGCGTCGGCGGAGTGGTTTGATAACCGACTTTGCATTCATTATCACTGCGGATATCGCCTTAAATTAATCTATTTCACATATTCACGGGGTAAATCAAAACCATACTGGCCCACTCATCGGGTGCCTATGGTCATCATTACCCCGTTAAACACTCTCTACATTGCTACTACCAGGCAGCCAGAGCACCCGCTCTCGCGCCTGAAATTAGCGGGTTACCCATTACAGCTGGGTCAATTTCTGCAACATTTGGTCAGAAGAAGAAATTGCTTTACTGTTGATTTCGTAAGCACGCTGAGTCTGAATCATCGATACCAATTCCTCTGCCACATTGACGTTGGAGGTTTCGACATATTTCTGATACAGCAGACCTGCGCCATTCAAACCTGGGTTCGTTTCATTTGGCGCACCTGAACTCGCCGTTTCCAGATACAGGTTCTCGCCAATGCTTTCAAGGCCACTATCGTTAATAAAGGTTGTCAGCGTCAATTGGCCAATCTGGTTTGTTGCTGCCTGCCCCTGCACTTTAACGCTGACAATACCGTCACGGCCGATATTCAGTTCTGTCGCATTCGCCGGAACAGTAATAGCAGGCTGGACCTGATAACCACTGGACGTCACTAACTGGCCGTTACCATCAAGCTGGAAGGCACCGTCACGCGTGTAAGCCGTTGTACCATCAGGCAATTGAACCTGAAAGAATCCCTGCCCTTTAATCGCAACGTCTTTAGAGTTACCCGTTTCGGAAAAGGTCCCTTGGGTATGAATACGCTCTGTTGAGACCGGACGAACACCCGTACCTAGCTGCAAGCCGGACGGTAGCATGGTTTGCTCTGAAGATTGAGCCCCAGGCTGACGAACTGTTTGATACATCAAGTCTTCAAATACCGCACGCTGACGCTTGAAACCATTGGTGCTGACGTTTGCCAAGTTATTGGAAATAACGTCCATATTGGTTTGCTGAGCATTCAAGCCGGTTTTTGCAATCCACAAAGAACGGATCATTTATTCACTCCTGTGCGCACTCGGCGCTTAACCCATTGCTAATATCTGATTAGCGCGTTGTGCATTATCGTCGACGCTGCTAATGATTTTCATCTGCATTTCAAAGCGACGAGCATTGGCAATCATATCGACCATAGTATCGACCGTGTTCACATTACTGCCCTCGATCACCCCCGGCATAATACGCACGGTAGGATCGTTTTGCAGAACATTACCACGTTGTTGCTGAGCCTGTTGCGTCAAGCGGAATAATCCGTCATCGGACCGCTCAACTTCTTGTCCGGTAGCCTTAACAAGCTTCAAACGCCCCAACTGGGCAATCGTATTCGGCGGATCCCCAGCATTAAGCGCAGAAATCGTACCATCAGGAGAAATACTTATCTGGGCCTGCGGCGGCACATCAATCGGCCCGCCATCACCCATCACAACACGCCCCTGGATAGTCAACTGCCCATCAGCGTTGATCTCCATATTACCATTACGGGTGTACGCTTCACCGCCATCAGCCGCTTGCACTGCCAGCCAACTCTCTTTCGGTAAAGCGACATCCATTGCACGGCCAGTATAATTCATCACGCCTTCAGTCATATCAGCGCCAGGCGTTGAAGCGACAACCAACGTTCGGGTGGGCAGTGTCAACCCATTTACAGGTACAGCGCGCAGTGCGGAAAGCTGTGCCCGGAAACCCGGCGTTGAGGCGTTCGCCAAGTTGTTCGCAGTAATCGCCTGCTTTTCCAATGACTGACTCGCGCCACCCATTGCTGTATAAATCGCGTGATCCATGCAATGTCCCCGTTAGGATAATTAACGCAGGCTAACCAGCGTTTGCAGAATGGAATCCTGCGTTTTGATGGTTTGCGCATTCGACTGGTAGTTACGCTGCGCAACAATCATGTTGACCAGCTCTTTACTCAGGTCAACGTTTGAGCTTTCGGTAGATTTGCCGATCAGTTTACCCAGACTTCCGGTACCTGCCAGACCAACAACAGCCTGACCAGAGCTCGCAGTTTCAGACCAGGCGTTATCCCCTTCAGGTGATAAACCTTCTGGGTTAGCAAAACTAGCCAGCAGGATCTGACCCAGCGGCTGTTTCTGACCGTTGCTGTAGCTACCTTCGATCGTGCCGTCATCATTGATAGCAAACCCAGTCAGCGATCCTGGAGCAAAACCGTTCTGGGTTGGGCTCTTATAGCTATATTCGGTATTTTGCTGCACGCTGCCAGTCAAATTAAGCGTAAACACTCCATTTGCCGCACCATTGGTCCCAGTGAGGTTGATGTTGAAAGGCGTATGCCCCGTTAACGCACCATTAGCAGCAAAGTTCAATGTTCCTGCGTTTTGATAAGTAGCAGGACTAACAGAGTCATCCTTGGCATAGGTTTGCCAGGTATTATTCGCCGTTTTGACAAAGTACAGCGTAAAGTTGTGCACGTTACCCTGACTGTCATAGGTTGTTAGCGCAGTCTTGCTGTTATAAGTGCCTTCAGCGCCAGGATTGGTAGCCCAGGCCGTTGCTGGAACAGCATCTGAAGATTTCAGGTTAGCAACAATTGACGCCGTTGTTGTTTGGCTCGCCAGCATGTCCCCATCAGGAACAGTCAACGGAACCGGATCGGCACCCGTTTGAACGACTGGTGGTGTACCAGCAACCGGATAACCCGTCAGTTGCATACCTTGCGCATTGACGATATTACGACCATTCAGCATGAACTGACCATTACGGCTGTAATAAGTCGAGCCATTGGTGTCTTGCAGACGGTAAAAACCACCGCCGCTAATCGCAATATCCAGGTCTCGTGAGGATGAAGTTACCGTACCGTTACCAAAATCCTGCAATACCGATGCGACCTTCACACCCATACCCACTTTAGAACCCGCAAACATATCCGCAAATGTGACGGTCCCGGATTTAAAACCTACTGTCGCTGAGTTAGCGATGTTATTACCGATAACATCCAGGTTATTAGATGCCGCGTTTAAACCACTGACCGCCTGAGAAAAACCCATGTCGCTCTCCAGAAAATTGATTAAGTCATATTCCAGATAGTGAATTTCACTGGAATAACATGAAATTTACACCGTTACAGAATCTGCCGGACATCGTCCATGGTGGCTCTGCCGCGTAGCCCTAAATCCAGTAATGCACCGTTCTCGCCGCGAACGACACTATTTACAACCGCATAACTCAATGGCTGAACAACTTGCTGTGCACCGCCAGTACTGGCAGCAACAGTGAAGGTATAAGCCCCATCAGGCGCAACCGTGCCATCAGAAAGTTTGCTATCCCAGTTGAATGAGTGAACGCCGGCAGAAAGCGTGCCCAGTTCGATCGTACGAACAGCTTTACCTGTCGCATCATTAACGGTGACGGTAACAACCTCTGCGGCTTTTTCCAGTTCCACGCCAAACGGGGTGCTGGTTTCTTTACCAACGAGAATGTCTTTTCCAGGGATCATGACACTGTGACCAATCAGCGTTGTTGCCTGCATAGATTGGTTGTTATTGATCTGACCCGAGATAGAGCCCAATGTGGTATTCAACTTTTCAATACCGCTGACCGTATTAAGCTGAGCAAGTTGGCTTACCAACTGATCGTTGCTCATCGGGTTCGTCGGGTCCTGATTCTTCAACTGCGCAACCAGAAGGGTCAGAAACTGATTCTGTAGGTCAGCGCTGCTGTTCTTCTCTACCGCCGTTGTCGATGAAGTACTCGACGTGCTCTGTGTTCTCGTTGCCGAGGACGTATCATTAATTGTTACAGACACTATTTCGTCTCCCGATTATTGCCCGATCGTTAACGTCTTCAGCATCATCGATTTTGTTGTATTCAACACTTCGACGTTTGCCTGATAACTGCGCGATGCAGAAATGGTGTTTACCATCTCAGCCACTGGGTCAACATTCGGCATGCGAACGTATCCCTGCCCATCAGCCAGCGGATTGCCCGGTTCGTAAACCAGACGAGCAGGTGATGGATCTTCAATAACATTGGAAACGCGTACGCCACCCGTAGATTGCCCCGGAGCGGCATTCACTTCGAATACCACCTGTTTGGCGCGATAAGGCTCGCCATCAGGGCCCGTCACGCTGTCTGCGTTAGCCAGGTTACTGGCACTCACATTCAGACGCTGAGATTGCGCAGAAAGCGCTGAGCCTGAAATTTCGAATATATTTAATAACGACATGAATCTTTACCTTCCTATCGCGCTACGATCACGAACCTGACTGCAGGACTGACATCATGCCTTTAATCTGTCCGCCCAGAACGGTCAGGCTGGATTGATATTTCAGGCTATTATCGGCAAAATTAGTGCGTTCGCGGTCCATATCGACCGTATTGCCATCCAACGCAGGCTGATCGGGTACGCGATAGAGCAAATCAAGTTCCGGCGGCTGAAAGTTCTGTGCCGGTATATGCCGTACAGATGTGGTTTTCAGCGCGATACCCGTACCGTTCACCCGCCCTTGCTCCATCGTTTTACTGAGCTGGCTGGCAAAATCGATATCCCTGGCCTGATAGCCCGGTGTATCCGCATTGGCAATATTCGCGGCCAGAATTTCCTGCCGCTGGGCACGCAAGTTCAACGCTTCCTGCTGAAACCGCAACGAGGCGTCTAATTTATCAAGCATGCTCCCTCCGCAAGTTAGAATTTGGAGTGAGTAGGATAATTCTCATGATGGCTATGCCATCGAACGAATAGACACCAAATGCAGCGCTATTTATTGCCTTAACCTCACGCTGACACCGTTACACTTAATGCCCGATATAATCAGGATCAGGAGAGCCGAACAGGAATGAAAACAATACATTATTACCTCTATCTGGCGGCGTCCTGTTTTTTCACCCTTTGTGCCCCTGTCAGTGCGAACGACCTTCCTGCACAGATCAATCAATTTTTTGCCTCACGCTTTCAGGGAAGCACGAATACCGTAAACGTTGTGGTAAAATCGCCAGAATCGCAATGGCCACAGTGCGAAGCGCCGCAAATCACGATGCCTGGAAATACGAAAATGTGGGGTAATGTGAGCCTGTCCGTACGTTGCGGGCAACAGCGTCGCTTCATTCAAACCGAAGTTCAGGTAACTGGGAATTATGTCACCAGTGCACGGCTTATAAATCGGGGAACCACGCTGACGGAAAAAGACATTCGTTTGACAAAAGGCAGGCTCGATTTATTACCGTTGCGCCCTATACTGACGTTACCAGGCGCACAGGGCGCAGTCCTTTTGCGCGATCTCACACCTGGTCAGGTTATTACCGCGTCTATGATCAGACGCGCCTGGGTCGTAAAGGCCGGTCAGTCAGTGCAAATTATCGCCCAAGGGGAAGGCTTCACAATTAATGGCGAAGGAAAAGCCATGAACAACGCGGCAGCCGGACAAGCGGTCAGAGTCAGAACGGCAAATGGACAAATAGTCAGCGGAATCACAAACGAAGATGGGATTATTCTGATCTCACAGTAATTAATTAAAGATTTGCTCATGTTTGCCGATGATAATTACTAGAGTCATTACTGATGACGTTTTAAAATTGAACACCAATGTGATGGATATTCCGTAACACATTGATGATTAACCATTTATCCTCAAATAAGAGGGATGTATTATGAGTATTGATCGCACCCAGTCACTGAAGCCGGTCAGTCAAGTTCAGCAACGCGAATCTGGCGATGTCGCTAAAGCTAAACGGAAACAAGCTGAAGCTCAGTCTGAAGTTAGCGCAACACAGGTAAAACTGAGCGACGCACAGGCAAAATTGATGCAACCGGGTACGCAGGACATCGACATGAACCGCGTTGAAACCTTAAAGCAGGCAATTCGTGATGGCTCACTTAAAATTGATGCCGGAAAAATCGCAGATGCGTTGCTTAAAGAGACTCAGGATTTTTTAGCAGGTAATTAATAGTTATGGAAAATCTGCAATCGATTTTGGATCAACTGCTGAGCAACCTACGTGAGCTCGATGTTGTTATGTCCGAAGAGCAAACACTGCTTTGCGCTGGCCATATTAATAGCATCGCACTACAACAGGTAACAGAGAATAAAACGTCTTTGCTGGCGACGATGCAGCATTTGGAAACACAGCGCCATAAAACTGAATCGACTCTTAAGTTGCAAGCGCCTTATGACGGCATTGAAAAGCTGTCGGCTCACTGGCAGCAAGTGCAAGAGTTAACCAGACGTTTGAACGATCAGAATCAGCACAATGGTCTTCTGCTTAGCCGGCATATTGCCTACACGAACGAAGCTATCAATATATTGAAGCCCCGCCATGGTCAGGGACTGTATGGTCCAGATGGTCAGTCTAAAGGTGTAACAGTTGGCGGTAGGAAAATTGCATTCTAAAAGTCTCTGTGTTTTAGGCAGAGACTTTCGATTATCTAAACAGTGACTTAGAAAACTACTTATAGTTTACCGCAATATCGATCGTACGCACGCTGAAGGTGTTATTAATACGACCATTCCCTGCAATGTAGTATACAAAACGAAACTCATTATTAGCTGCTAACCCGTCAAATGCTTGGGTTTTCCCGTCACCACTTCCGTCTAAGTCAACACAGCGCTGCGGCGATTGTGAACACAATTTCACAACAAGACCTACTGGTATCGCTGAATCAATCACTTGCCGCCAATATACTGTCGTAATCGTTTCATCTGGATTAACGGCTATGTTAGGAACAAAAGCTGACGTCGTAATCATTTCACCACGATGATCAAGTTTTATCCCCGTCATACTTCCGTTCCAACTACCTGGCGTCGCGATAGCACAGAGCGGGAATGCCAGCACGACTGCAGCCAGAGAATGCATCATCTTCCTCACTTCTGAGCTTCCCCTATCACTGATGTCATGCGAATCTGGCGATGATCGCTGATTTCTAAATTAGAAAGTACGGCCATGTTTGGCAGACTACGGTGCAGGAACCGGGCAAGCAAGCGATCGGCAAGCCCCGGTTCGAGACCGCCACCTCCTTGAAGCGCCTGTAACAGAAGGCGTTCCAATGAGCCTTCCAAACCGATAACCTGAAGTTCACTATCTCCAGGGAACCACTGCTGGGTAATCGCACGTCCCAAAGCGACCCTAACCACCGTAGTGAGTTCATAAGGATCTGGTTGCACCGGCGCATGTTCAGCCAATGTCTCCATGATGGTACGCATATCCCTAATCGACACCCTCTCGCTAAGCAAATTCTGTAAGACCTTATGCAAAGTCGTTAACGTCACTACGCCCGGAATGAAATCTTCTGTCAGTTTTGGCATTTCCTGCGCAACGCGGTCCATCAATTGCTGAGCTTCCTGCCGTCCAAACAGTTCACTGGCATGCAATGCAATTAAGTGGTTCAGGTGCGTTGCTACTACCGTACTTGCCTCTACGACCGTGAACCCTTGAGCCTGAGCTTGATCTTTGAGAGCATTATCAATCCAAACCGCTGGCAGCCCAAACGCCGGATCCTGCGTGATATCCCCAGACAAAGAGCCAACCGCATTGCCCGGATTGATCGCCATCCAACGACCTGGATGAGCCTCACCGCTACCCACCTCAACACCTTTCATCAATATACGATAGCTGGCAGGCTGAAGTTCCAAATTATCCCGGATATGAACCACTGGCGGTAAGTATCCCATTTCCTGGGCAAACTTCTTTCTGATACTACGAATCCTGCCCAGCAGCTCGCCATCTTGCTGCGCGTCAACCATTGGGATTAATCGATAGCCAACTTCCATACCTAGCGGATCTTCAAGCTGTACGTCAGACCAGCTGGCTTCAATAACCTGATGCTTCTCCATTGATGCTGGTATAGGTTGCATCACGGGTTCTTTTTGCTGTTCTCCACGCATCCACCAGGCAAGCCCTAACAAAGATGCTGTAAATAGCAGAAAGACAAAGTTGGGCATTCCTGGAACCAGACCAATAAGTCCAATAACCGCCGCACTCAGCACCATCACTCGTGGGTTATTGAATAGCTGGGTGACCATCTGCTGGCCAACGTCCTGATCGGTACTCACGCGAGTAACAATGACACCCGCGGCGGTAGAAATAATCAGAGCAGGAATCTGGGCAACCAAACCATCACCGATAGTAAGCAGCGTATAGCTTTCTGCGGCCTGCCCTACCGGCATGTTGTGCTGAACAACACCGACGATTAACCCACCAACGATGTTGATGACCATGATAATCAGTCCGGCAACAGCGTCACCGCGCACGAATTTACTGGCACCGTCCATTGAGCCGTAGAAGTCTGACTCCTGAGTGACTTCAGCACGGCGCTTTTTCGCTTCTTCTTCACCAATGATCCCAGCATTAAGATCGGCATCGATCGCCATCTGTTTGCCTGGCATACCATCCAACACAAAGCGGGCACCGACTTCAGCGATACGTCCAGCACCTTTGGTGATAACCATGAAGTTGATTAAGACAAGAATGATAAAGACCACAATACCAATGGCAAAATTTCCGCCTACCAGAAAGTGACCAAATGCTTCAACAACTTTACCCGCGGCGGCCGTCCCTGTATGCCCTTCCAGTAAAATGATACGGGTAGAAGCAACGTTGAGCGAAAGACGCAATAAAGTAGAAAACAGCAGAATCGTAGGAAACGCAGCAAACTCCAGCGTCCGCTGCGTAAACATTGCAACCAGCAATACCATGATGGACAGTGCAATGTTAAAGGTAAATAACAGATCCAGAATGAATGGCGGCAGCGGCAATACCATCATGGAAAGTATCAGCAGGATCAGTATTGGTCCGGCTAATATTTGCCATTGGGTACCTTTCATATTACTCGGTAAACGAAGCAAAGAGGCCAAATTAGCCATCAGTAGTATTCTCTTTAGCAAAATCCAGTGCATCCGGCACTGGTAGATGTTTCGGTTTTCTAGGAATTAATCCACCTTCCCGCTTCCAGCGTTTCAGTTGATAAACCCAGGCTAAGACTTCTGCAACGGCGGCATACAGCGCAGCCGGAATATGCTGTCCGACCTCTGAATGGCGAAATAACGCTCGCGCCAACGGAGGAGCTTCTAAAATAGGAACGCGATGTTCGGCCCCTAACTCACGAATACGCAGCGCGATCTCACCAGCCCCTTTAGCTAGCACTCTCGGCGCATTCATTTTTTTCTCATCATAACGTAATGCTACCGCATAATGCGTCGGGTTAGTGACTATCACATCAGCCTTAGGCACATCAGCCATCATTCTACGCTGAGCTATTGCTCTCTGCTGCTGACGAATGCGGCCTTTAACATGAGGGTCGCCTTCGTTCTGTTTATGCTCATCACGAATTTCCTGCTTGCTCATTCGCAGCTTTTTGATGTGGCTCCAAACTTGCCAAAACACATCAAAAGCAACCATGGGAATGAGCCCCATGATGATAAGGAAACCACACATCACGGCCAGTTCCAGCGCATCCCCCATCGCCGTAATCGGCGCTTCGGATACCAGATGCAATATCTTCGGCCAGTTATGAATCAAGAAGAAGGTACTAATGATTCCGACCATGACTGATTTCAATATTGCCTTGAAAAGCTCAGCCAGTGATTGGGCGGAAAACAACCGTTTCAGCCCAGAAATAGGATCTAATTTTTTGAAATCAACCTTTAATGATTTGGTACTAAATAATATCCCACCAAGCAGCAAAGGCGCAGACAACGCAACCAACACAGCCCCTAGCAAAATAGGTATCAACGCCGATACCGCCTGACGCAGTAATGAGCCAACATGCCGTAGCATTTGAGTGTCATCACCAATCGTTGCGTAATCAAAATTTAACGACTGTGAGACAATTCTGGCCAATCGGCCAGCCATGGCTTCGCCTCCCATCCACAAAATAGCCAGACCTGCGACCATCATCAGAACAGAAGTCAGCTCTCGCGATCGCGGGATCTGCCCTTCTTCACGCGCCTTTTCCTCTTTTTGGGGGGTGGGGGCTTCTGTTTTTTCTAGATCGCTATCTTCAGCCACTATGGCGTTCCTGTTACGACTTTCGGGATAGGAATTTGCTGCCTAGCATGACAAATACGAGAAAGTTTTATGGCTGGAACAACGAGAAAAACTAACGCTTCTTTAACGCATAGTAAGAATTAAGGGGGAAGGGAAAAACGATTTAGCTATTTATGGCCATAAACACAGGCCATAAATAACCGAGTCATGGTGTTCGTCATCTTTTCAAGAAAGGGAGTGACTTCCTTTCTTGAAGAAAGATTCATTAGAACCCAAGACTATCCAGAAGATCATCAACCTGATCCTGATTGGCAACAATACCTGCGGCACCTTTATCCAACTGAGGTCCATTAAGCAGACCATCATTTGCACGCTTAGGTGCATCTGGTTTTTCTGGAATATTTTCCAGCAACACCATCAGCAGTTGTTTTTCAATCTCCTGGACAACATCCATCATACGCTTGATTACCTGACCAGTAAGGTCCTGGAAATCCTGCGCCATCATAATTTCCAACAACTGAGCATTGGTAAACGAGGTATGCTGTGGTACATCCTCAAGATAGCTACGCGTATCCGTCACTAATTCACGCGCATCTGCCAGTTCAATTGGATTTTCAAACCATTCATCCCAACGGGTTTTCAGGGATTTGGCATCCGCTTCTAGTTGGTTTTGACGTGGTTGTGCAGCTTCTACGCAGTTCAGAGCACGCTCTGCAGCTTGCGCAGTCATCTGGACAACATAGTCAAGGCGATCGCGGGCATCAGGAATAGCCTCTGCTGCTTCTGCTATCGCATTATCCAGACCCAGCTCTTTCAAACTGTCGCGCAGCATACGAGTCAATTGGCCGATACGCGAAATGATCTCGGTTGCTGAAGCTGTGTCGTTCACGGACGGCATATGTGGCGTCATAAGATCCCCTTACATACCCAGTTTTTCGAAAATCTTACTCAGTTTTTCTTCAAGGGTAGCTGCAGTAAATGGTTTAACTACATAGCCGCTAGCACCCGCTTGTGCCGCAGCGATAATGTTTTCTTTCTTCGCTTCTGCCGTTACCATCAGCACGGGAAGGCTGGAAAGCGCGCCGTCAGCACGAATAGTCTGTAATAACTCCAGTCCATCCATATTGGGCATATTCCAGTCAGAAATGACGAAATCAAAAGCACCAGCGCGAAGCTTGTTCAGTGCATCTGCGCCGTCTTCTGCCTCTTCTACGTTATTAAAGCCCAGTTCCTTCAGCAGGTTACGGACAATTCGGCGCATCGTCGAAAAATCATCCACTACCAGAAATCTGAGTTCTTTATCGGCCATACCTACTCCTAAAATATTTATTGCTCACCGAGAGCTGCTTATATACGTAATGCCTGTCCGGCAGAGATTTGTGCCAACATACGCTGGCTCACCTGGTGCAAATCCACCACTTCATCGACGCCACCCATCGCAATCGCTTCACGTGGCATCCCGAAAACCACACAACTTGCTTCATTTTGGGCCAAAGTATAAGCACCAGCCTGATGGAGTTCCAACATGCCGGCAGCCCCATCATTCCCCATCCCAGTGAGGATTACCCCTACGGCATTTCGCCCGGCGTATTGCGCAACCGAACGGAATAACACATCGACTGATGGACGATGCCGATTGACGGGAGGTCCATCATTTAAACGTACTTGATAGTTTGCCCCACTACGAGCCAGTTCAAGATGGCGTGCGCCTGGTGCAATGTATGCATGGCCAGGAAGCACACGTTCCCCATCTTCTGCTTCTTTCACCGTAATCTGACATAGCTTGTTCAAACGCTCGGCGAAAGACTTCGTAAAGCCAGGTGGCATATGCTGTGTGATCAGTAATGCAGGGCTTGTCGGTGGTAGAGGCTGTAATACATGCCGTATCGCTTCCGTTCCCCCCGTTGACGCACCAATCGCGATCAATTTCTCACTACTTAACAGTGGCGTATGCTGAATAATTTTTGTCGGCTCTGCCCCAGTGCTACGTTGCGGCAGACGCGCCTTCGCGGCCATACGAATTTTTTCCGCAATCAGTTCGCTATATGCCAGCATCCCCTCACGGATACCTAACTGAGGCTTGGTGACAAAATCAATCGCACCAAGCTCCAACGCGCGCAGCGTAATTTCTGAGCCTTTTCCCGTCAGGGACGACACCATGACAACAGGCATCGGACGCAAACGCATAAGCTTCTCAAGAAAATCCAACCCATCCATACGAGGCATTTCAACATCAAGAGTTAATACCTGGGGATTGAATTTTTTAATCAAATCACGAGCAACTAATGGATCCGGCGCGGTTGCGACAACTTCCATATCAGAATGGCTATTAATTATTTCAGTCATGATCTGACGCATTAGGGCAGAATCATCAACACATAATACTCTTATCTTGCTCATTATCTTTCCTTAGCCAGTCCATATACAGTTTGCCCACGCAAATAGAACTCGCGACTGATCTGGCTGAAATTCTCTGAATGCCCGGCAAATAACAATCCTCCCGGTTTAAGCATCGGGACGAATCGACGGAGAATACGCTCTTGAGTTTCTTTATCGAAATAAATCATTACATTACGACAAAAAATAGCATCAAATGGCGCAGGAACGGACCAATCAGGTGCGAGCAGATTTAATTGTTGGAAATGCACCATTGACGCAAGCTCAGGGCGAACACGAACCAAACCACTATGTGGCCCAGTACCGCGTAAAAAAAACCGCTGTAATTGCTGTGGAGAAAGAGAGCGCAACTCTTCCTGACGATAGATGCCAGCCGTTGCCTTTTCTAATACCTGAGTATCAATATCGCTGGCCCATACCTGACATCCACTCGCTTTATTACCTAAGACTTCTGCAAGTGTCATCGCCAGCGAATAAGGTTCTTCCCCTGTAGAGGCGGCCGTACTCCAGATGGTGTAGCCATTTGGACGTTTCCTGGCATGCTCAGCCAATATAGGAAAGTGGTGAGCTTCGCGGAAAAACGCCGTCAGGTTAGTGGTTAACGCATTAACAAAGGCTTGCCATTCTGCACTATTAGGATCTGACTCTAATAATGCTAAGTACTGACCGAAATCATTGATTCCAAGCAAACGGAGACGTCTAACCAAACGGTTATAAACCATTTCACGTTTGTGATCGGCCAGAACAATGCCGGCACGCTGATATATTAGTTGACTGATTCGCCGGAAATGGGTGTCCGACAACGGCAATCTATCAACCATCTGCGTCAGAATAGAGGCAGATTCAGGGCGATTTTGTGACGGTGAACTTTTCATATCAAACCGCTCGAATAGTGTTTTTTGCTATGGTTTTTTTCAATCTGAACTTTCCTTTACAGCTAACGCAGGTTTTTATTGTCATTCGCCAATTACTCATCGCATTACGATTAAAACTGACACTGTATTGGTAATACACCCCGCAAGTTCTGCAAACTGAACAGGTCAGCGTGTTCGTTCTACCAAAGCCACATGCTGTCGGGTGGCGTCGTCCCTCTCATCACAGCTGTGCTACCTGCTTTATTATTTGGCTTTAATACCAAAACCAGCCTCACCCCATCATATCCATAACATAAGTTACAGATTGAACAATATCATGAATTACCCTGCTTCAAAGCACCGTGTGCTGTATTACTCACCAATCTCAAGTGTGCACCGATCAATTACTCGCATGTTCATTTTTCTAAATTATGGCGAGTCAACAATCACCCAGCCACCTACACGTAAGCGGCTGGGGATTAGCTCAGTGTCCCTACAGCTTGAGTTACTTATAGCCTATATGACGATTCTGATCAGAACGTTTCCCAATTATCATTTGATAAACCTTCTTTCGCTTTCTTACCACCATTCGCTGATGAAGCTAACAATGCAGGTTTTTGGCCTGCTGTCGCCGGTGTCGTCCTTCTAAACGAACCCGCATCTTCAGAGAGGCGGAATACGGCAACAGCCTGATTCAACACTTTCACCTGTTCTTCCAATGCAACAGCCGCAGCGGCAGATTCTTCAACCAAGGAGGCGTTTTGCTGCGTAACCCGATCCATCTCAGTTACCGCCTGGCCGACCTGATCAATACCTTTGCTTTGCTCATCAGAAGCCGAGGCGATTTCACCCATAATATCCGTTACACGAGTGACAGCACTGACGATTTCACCCATCGTCTCGCCCGCACTTTCAACCAGTACAGAACCTTCATCGACTCGGCTGACAGAATCTTCAATCAAACTTTTAATTTCTTTCGCAGCCTGCGCACTACGCTGTGCCAAATTACGGACTTCACCTGCCACAACCGCAAACCCACGGCCTTGTTCCCCTGCTCTGGCTGCTTCAACCGCCGCATTCAGCGCAAGAATGTTGGTCTGGAAAGCAATACCATCAATCACACTAGTAATATCGGCAATTTTTTGCGAACTTCCAGCAATATTGTGCATGGTTTTGACAACATTATCGACGACCTTGCCGCCCTTCTGCGCCGTCTCTGAGGCACTCAGCGCCAACTGGCTGGCCTGACGAGCATTTTCCGCATTCTGTTTAACTGTTGCGGTCAACTGCTCCATGCTTGCTGCCGTTTCTTCTAATGAAGCAGCCTGTTGCTCGGTACGCGATGAAAGATCGTTATTACCAGCGCTAATTTCTGTAGCACCGGTATAAATGGCATCGGCACCTTGTCGAACCGCACTAACCGTTGAAACAAACTCACTTTGCATATGGCGAATACTGTCAGCCAGAATGCCCATTTCATTGCTGCTGTGGAAGTTAGTCGTTTTTGTCAGATCGCCTTTCGCAATATGACGAATATGTTCAACAATATTATTTAGCGGCCTTATTAATAGCTGTTGAATACCAACCCAGGAAATCAGCGCTAACGCAAAAACCAACACTATAATGAAGCCAAGGATCCAGAGCGCCGAGTCGTAAGCTGCATCATTTTTAGCTATACCAGCCTGATAAAGTTTGTCGCTTTCAGCTTTATAGGCGTAATACGCTTTTTCAAAGTTGTCTTGAAAACTCTGTGTTGGTTGCTCAACGAACTTCTTAAATTCCCCTGCATTCAAAAACTGAATTAATTCAGTTAATGCACCGTTCAGAGCCACATAATTCTCTTTTACGCCCCGAGTAACGCTTTCGTCCTGACGCGCATCCTGCGGTACTTTTTCATAGCGGGAGAAAAAATCATTTGCGACAGACAGTTGCCTTTGAGCAGAGACCAGAAGCTCTTTACCGCCAGCACCCGCACCCGTACCGCTTGCATCGAGTGCAAAACGCGTCCCCGCGCGGTTAAGTGTATTGCGAGTCTGTAATAAATATGACCATGCTGAATCAAGCTCGGAACGCTTTTGGTTAATAATCTGCGTTGAACTGAAGATATCCTTATCATTTTTTAATGCACTGAAGAATAAACCACCAGAAATAAGCTGAAGTGCTCCAAACAACACCAGTACAAGCATCAGACCTGTAACAACTTTTATACGGTTAAACATATAACGCCTTTTGAGTAGACCAACCACCGATGATATCGGCATTATTCTGGATATCTTTACGAATTTCTGAACTGACAAGGATATGACTAAGGAAGGTTTTCGGGGCCACTTTCGTAGCCCCTGAAGGCCGATAGATTAGACTTTCAATACGCTATCAACCAGCGCCATTTCTTCGCTACTCAACAGTTTCTCGATATCAACCAGAATCAGCATTCTCTCGCCCAGAGAACCTAAACCAGTCAGGTATTCTGTTGACAGCGTTACAGCAAACTCCGGCGCGGGACGAATTTGGTCTGCGGTCAATGACAACACATCAGACACGCCATCTACAACAATCCCGACAACGCGCTGACCAAGGTTGAGAACAATAACAACCGTGTTGTCATCGTATTCAACATCCTGCTTGGCGAATTTAATGCGCAAGTCAACGATCGGTACAATGACACCGCGTAGGTTGGTGACACCTTTAATGAAGGACGGTGTGTTGGCAATACGCGTTACCTGGTCATAACCGCGAATTTCTTGTACTTTTAAAATGTCAACGCCGTACTCTTCGTCACCCAGCGTAAAAATCAGGAATTCCTGTCCTACTGTTTCGCCAGTTAATTTCGTGACGCTTGCAAGTCCAGTCATGTTTTCCACCCTTTATTAACGATCTGTTTTATTAAGCAGCAGTTTCAACCGCACGCTTTTCACGATTAAGCGCTTGTAACGCTGAAACATCCACAATCAGCGCAACGCTGCCATCACCAAGGATGGTAGCGGCTGAAACGCCTGGCACCTTGCGATAATTACTTTCCAGGTTTTTGACGACAACCTGATGCTGCCCAATCAGCTGATCGACCAGCAAGGCATAACGTCGACCCGCACTTTGCAGAATAACGACAATACCCTGAGTAGCATCCGTCTTAGCGCCATCCACATCAAAGATATGGAACAGTTCAACGAGAGGTAAATATTCACCACGAACCTGCAATACCCTTTCTCCGCCAGCTAACGGATACAGGTCTTCCGACTGCGGCTGCAAGGATTCCATCACGGCATTAAGCGGTAGAATAAAGACTTCGTTGTTAACTTTAACGGACATGCCATCAAGGATCGCAAGCGTTAATGGCAACAGGATTCTGATCGTCGTGCCTTTTCCAGCCTGGAAGTGGATTTCGACATGACCACCCATTTCCTGAATATTTCGCTTCACTACGTCCATGCCGACACCACGGCCAGAAACGTCCGTGACTTTCTCCGCGGTTGAAAAGCCTGG